>JBKGVF010000001.1:0-63273 GCA_046462535.1 Ignatzschineriaceae bacterium
TTATTTAAGCCTCTGTTTTTGTGGCTTTTTATACTTTGATTAAAAAGAGGGTTTATGCTTTCAGTTCTTTAACAATTTGGATATTATAGGGGTGTCTTGGAGTTTTTACTTCAGTAACCCGCCGCACAGGCGGCTTAGAAACACCCACCGATTCAATACCGAGGCCGGCTATCGTAACCCGCCGCACAGGCGGCTTAGAAATCTGGTGGGCAATGCAATTGCCCGCCGGAGCTGTAACCCGCCGCACAGGCGGCTTAGAAATTGCACTTGATCAGCTGAAATCTAATACACTCCGTAACCCGCCGCACAGGCGGCTTAGAAACTGCTTGTTCGCATTCAAAACAATTGCAACAAGTAACCCGCCGCACAGGCGGCTTAGAAATTTATAAAAGATAACACTCAAGACAACAAGCAGTAACCCGCCGCACAGGCGGCTTAGAAATGTAAGCCCACTTTACCCTTCCTATAAAATCCGTAACCCGCCGCACAGGCGGCTTAGAAATACCCTTCTTTATCAGCTGCTCATCGTGCTCTGTAACCCGCCGCACAGGCGGCTTAGAAAGCCGGAGGCATAACAACACTGCCGGAGGCAGAGTAACCCGCCGCACAGGCGGCTTAGAAAGGTGTTCCAGTAATCAATATAATCATTATTTAGTAACCCGCCGCACAGGCGGCTTAGAAACCACCAACACCAACCCTACCAACACCAGCCCTGTAACCCGCCGCACAGGCGGCTTAGAAAGAAGGCCTCGCACTTGATCAGCGAACACCCCCGTAACCCGCCGCACAGGCGGCTTAGAAATAAATGGTGCCGTCGGAGACCCGTCGGAGACCGTAACCCGCCGCACAGGCGGCTTAGAAAAATCAAAATCATCAGAGTTAAAAGAGTGGACAGTAACCCGCCGCACAGGCGGCTTAGAAATTTATAGAAAATAACACTCAAGACAACAAGCAGTAACCCGCCGCACAGGCGGCTTAGAAACACCTTCCCATTGCTATCTCTATGGGGTTGTGTGTAACCCGCCGCACAGGCGGCTTAGAAAGCCCATGCTTCGATCATAAAATAAGTTTTGCCGTAACCCGCCGCACAGGCGGCTTAGAAAACAATACATCTGCAAAATCTTCCATCGACCCAGTAACCCGCCGCACAGGCGGCTTAGAAATGAATGGCGGTGAGTATCTAAATTCAGAATACGTAACCCGCCGCACAGGCGGCTTAGAAAATCTCTAAAACAAAAAGAGAAGAGAGATAATAGTAACCCGCCGCACAGGCGGCTTAGAAATTTTTTGGAATCTTGAATCTATGAGTATGTATGTAACCCGCCGCACAGGCGGCTTAGAAACCCGCCAGCTCTTTCTGGTTTGACTGGTAACAGTAACCCGCCGCACAGGCGGCTTAGAAATACCTTTCCCCCCCTCCCTCTCTCTCTTCCCTGTAACCCGCCGCACAGGCGGCTTAGAAAAGAGATCTCATGGAGTTTGTCGGTGGCTCCATGTAACCCGCCGCACAGGCGGCTTAGAAAAGATGTTTCATCTTCAGATTAAAGCCAAAAGCGTAACCCGCCGCACAGGCGGCTTAGAAAGTCCCCCTCCTCTCTATCTCATGAGGGACTTTGTAACCCGCCGCACAGGCGGCTTAGAAAGTCCCCCTCTCTCTTTCTCTCTTTTCGGGGACGTAACCCGCCGCACAGGCGGCTTAGAAAGCTTATTCTCTTCTGATCTCTTGGCGATGTTTGTAACCCGCCGCACAGGCGGCTTAGAAATCTGCAATCTCTGCGATCTATAGCCTGATAGTGTAACCCGCCGCACAGGCGGCTTAGAAATTCAATCAGATAGTCAGTGTCACCTACGGTAAGTAACCCGCCGCACAGGCGGCTTAGAAATTTCCCCCCTCTCTCTTCTCTTTCTTTCATCAGTAACCCGCCGCACAGGCGGCTTAGAAATCCCCCCTCTCTCTTCTCTTTCTTTCATCATCGTAACCCGCCGCACAGGCGGCTTAGAAACAATCAAACTCCTTCTCAAACTTATAGACATTGTAACCCGCCGCACAGGCGGCTTAGAAAGGTTGATTGGTTGCGCTTAGAGTTGCAGTATAGTAACCCGCCGCACAGGCGGCTTAGAAAACTTACCCCCCTAAAAAGATCATAGACCCACCGTAACCCGCCGCACAGGCGGCTTAGAAACTTGACAGATAACTATCGCGCAAGATTTAAGAGTAACCCGCCGCACAGGCGGCTTAGAAATTTCCCCCCCTCCTACTTCTTCTTCAACTATTGTAACCCGCCGCACAGGCGGCTTAGAAAACTTAGGCACGGTGCTTGGGTTTTATTCTGCAGTAACCCGCCGCACAGGCGGCTTAGAAACTCGCCAGGTTTAGGCTTTCGAGGCTTTATTAGTAACCCGCCGCACAGGCGGCTTAGAAAATTCTCATCAATATAATGCTCATGATATCGTAGTAACCCGCCGCACAGGCGGCTTAGAAATTGCTTAACTATCCCCACCTATATTACATGCTTGTAACCCGCCGCACAGGCGGCTTAGAAACCAGCAAGTTTTACGTTTACAAACAAGAGTTAGTAACCCGCCGCACAGGCGGCTTAGAAAACTTAAAACGTGCTCTTTGAATAATTGCTCTGGTAACCCGCCGCACAGGCGGCTTAGAAATGAGTTTGGCGAGTTATTGCGCAACTACAAGCGTAACCCGCCGCACAGGCGGCTTAGAAATTAGCGGGCTTATAGATCAGTTTTTAATTAATGTAACCCGCCGCACAGGCGGCTTAGAAAGTTGACTCGGTCAAAATATTGTCTAAAATCTAGTAACCCGCCGCACAGGCGGCTTAGAAATTATTTTTTAAAGCTTTTACTCGTAACTGATCGTAACCCGCCGCACAGGCGGCTTAGAAAATCGCCACCTATATTACCCGCCTTTTTTTGTTGTAACCCGCCGCACAGGCGGCTTAGAAAGATTCATATAGCCTGCATAGCGCTTCTCAAAGGTAACCCGCCGCACAGGCGGCTTAGAAAAGTGCCATTCAATTATCGGGATGGATATCCTTGTAACCCGCCGCACAGGCGGCTTAGAAAACCGAATCCTAGCGTAGCCACTTTCGCAACTAGTAACCCGCCGCACAGGCGGCTTAGAAATAGATCGAGCTTTCTTTATATCCAAATTGTTAGTAACCCGCCGCACAGGCGGCTTAGAAACATACTCTGGCCCACTCTGGTGGGCAATGCAAGTAACCCGCCGCACAGGCGGCTTAGAAATTAATGCTTTATCAGCCAAAGAGCTACGCACGGTAACCCGCCGCACAGGCGGCTTAGAAAAACAATAATTGCTTTATTTACACCTCTGCTCAGTAACCCGCCGCACAGGCGGCTTAGAAATAGCACTGTGCCCAGATGATCTGCATTCATTAGTAACCCGCCGCACAGGCGGCTTAGAAATAACAGAAGAGCAGATGCGAGCGTATGTTATTGTAACCCGCCGCACAGGCGGCTTAGAAATCATTAAGGTCTACAAAGAGCTTAGAGAGGCTGTAACCCGCCGCACAGGCGGCTTAGAAAAAAGGGGGCTTGCGCCCATGGCAGAGAGCAGAGTAACCCGCCGCACAGGCGGCTTAGAAAATCGTTCAAAGCGTTCGATATGCATTAAAAAAGTAACCCGCCGTAAAGGCGGTATAGATCATCTACCGATGAGTGAGCAGTAGTTAGTTAATACTGTTAATATAGACCTTAGTTATACAGAGGCAGTTGGGGGAAGGTTTAACGGATTTACATCCATTTTTCTCTGTGAATTAGTCATAATCAAATTAGATCAATAAAATGAACTCACAAATAACATATCTTATCTTTTCCGATTCTCATGGTGCACTGGACTCGGTTCTTGAGGTGGTGGAGCGCTGTATCAGTGAGATTGATGGGATTTTATTTTTAGGTGATGGAGCAGAAGAGTTGGTAGAGCTCTCTTATCTCTATCCCAATTTAAAATATTACGGGGTAACCGGTAATAATGATTATCGTGAACAAGGTAATGGAATCCGCTTTCCATTAGAGGAGCTGATTGAGATAAAAAATGTAAAGATTTATCTAACGCATGGCCATATTGCACCCTATTCACAGGTGCAAAATAGTGTCCGGGAGCGAGCTAAATCACAAGGCGCAGCAATTGCTTTTTATGGACATCTGCATCGCCCCTATTATGAAAATAGAGAGGGGTTACTATTAGCCTCACCGGGAAGTATTGCCTATCCACGGGGTGGAAGCGAACCAAGTTATCTACTGTTAACTATAGATGGAGAGAGTGATAGGGTGATTTTAAATTATCGGCACGCATTTAACCATAATCAGTTAAATAAATATGAAGCCTATATTTGAATGATTGTTGCCCTTTTTTAACATCTATCCTTTAAGAGTGATTCCTATTTGAAATAGGCTCTAATCACTGATGGATGCCAGCTTTGATACAAAAAATAGCAAAAATAAAACAATGGGTTACAGCTAGGATAGAGATTTCTCCATCCGAGTTGGATTGAATCTTAGCACCCTAATTTTTCTCCTTTTGCTATAATCAATTACAATCAACCATTCATGGTCTACATACTCTCCTATCAAAACATTTGATAGGAGAGTATGTAGACCACAAAGAGCAGTTGGATGTATGAGATCGATAAGAGAAGCCTTCGATTAGATTTTGAATGCTATAAAAGAGTTTGTATCTCTTATCACTATTTTCTGTATAATCTCTTTGTGGGAAAGAGATGATACGTAAGAGTCATTTAGAGAGAGTGTTAAATAGAATGCTTATTTTTATTACCGATATGATCATTAAGCTCCTCTTAAAAATCCACTCTCTTAAATGTAAACATAAGTAAATCTCTCTGCTATTCTCTATTCAAAAAAGTGGATCCCAATCGATAAATTGGTTGCTTTTTTCATAGTTGCTTAAGAGAGACGACTATATAAATTTCTATTTTTAATCGACAGAAACAGCATTATAAAGACGGGGTTAGTTTAAGCATCATGATTAATTATGTTATCAAGAGCAATGGAGAGCGCGAGAAGTTTGACGCTGAGAAACTAAATAAATGGGCAGAATTTGCCGCACATTATGAGGTTGATTGGAGCTCAATAGCTCTTGAAGCATATCGTAAATGTTATGATGGATGTACGACATTAGAGCTCCATAAAGCGATGATTGATGCCTGCGTTGAGCGTGAGGATCATGCACACCTAAATATGGCAGGACGTCTGCTTATCGGCTCTATCTATAAAGAAGCGTTTGGTGGTTATCGTCAAATTCCGACACTACCAGAGTTTTATGAGCGGATGATTAAGCTCAATCATTGGGAGCGGATGGATTACACTCGTGAGGAGCTTGAAGCACTCAACGAAATTATCGATCACACAATCGATATTGAATATAACTATACAACCCTGCATCAGATGAAAGATCGCTATCTTATTAGCAATCGTATCACAGGCCAATGTTTAGAATCGCCCCAATTTATGTTTATGGGGATGGCGATGCAGAATATGCAAAATCAGCCCCGTGAGCGCCGTATGGAGGATATTAAAAAGCTCTATAAATATCTTAATGAGCTTAAAATAAATACCCCTACGCCAATGCTTATAAATATGAGAACCCCCCACAAAGGGTATGCCTCTTGCTGTGTCTATACGGTCGATGACCGTGTTGAGTCCTTAGCAGTAGGGGATCATATCGCCTATATGATGACGTGCGCTTCTGCCGGAATTGGTTCGCATCTATTAACACGCTCTAAGGGGGATCCGGTAAAAGAAGGGCGGGTAGTCCATCAAGGTAAACTTCCATATTACCGAATGATTCAATCTGCGGTTCATGCCAATATGCAGGCATCTCGTGGTGGTTCAGCAACGGTCTACTTTGGTGTTTTAGATCCAGAGATTTATGATCTATTAGTTTTGAAGAATCCCACTACGGTACAGCAGAAGCGTATTCGTGATATCGATTATGCGCTCTTAGTGAATCGTCTCTTTGTAGAGAAGGTTGCTAAAAATGAAGATTGGATGCTGGTCAGCTTGCTTGATGCACCTAAATTGTATGAGCTCTTCTATAGTGAAGATTATGACGCATTTAAAGCGGAGTATGATCGTATCTTTGCCGATGATTCTATCAAGAAAGAGATTGTTAAAGCGCGTGATATAGCCTTAAAAGCCTTAACAGAATCGGCAGAGACGGGGCGTATCTATCTTACCTATATAGATGAGATGAATCGCCATACCCCTTTTAAAGATACAATCTACTCTTCCAATCTCTGTTTAGAGATTGCATTACCTACTAAGCCATTTAAAGATATGCCCGATCTCTACTCATCTGATCCTGAAGGTGAGATAGGACTCTGCTCATTGGCATCGGTAGTAGTAGGCCGTGTGACGGAAGAGGAGTATGAAGAGGTTGCCTACTACTGCGCCCTGATGATCGATAATGTGATCGAGATTATGGAGTATCCATTTGCTTCACTTGAGCGGACAGCAAAAGCACGTCGCTCAATTGGTGTGGGAATCACAAATCTAGCTCATGAGATGGCGATGCAGAAGTTAAGCTATGCATCACGTGAAGGGAAAAACTATATTCATAAGATTGCAGAGCGACATTCATACTATCTCCATCGTGCAAGCTTACGCCTAGCGAAAGAGAAGGGGAATGCCGAGTGGATCGATCGAACTAAGTATCCGGAAGGATGGTTACCTATTGACACCTATAACCGAAATGTTGATGAGGTTCATGATCAGGAGCTTATCTACGATTGGGAAGGCTTACGCAAGGAGATTATCGAGCAGGGGGGGATTCGTCACTCGGTATTAGAAGCGATGATGCCGGTGGAGTCCTCTAGTCAACTGACTAATACAACCAATGGACTCTATCCGATCCGTAACCTTAAGGTAATGAAGACGAGCGGTACAGGTAAGAATCTACTCCTAGCACCCGATATGGATGAGCTAGCACCTTATTACGATATTGCATGGAATCTGGATTCGAAAGATCTTATTGAGATGTATGCCATTATTCAGAAGTTTACGGGGCAGGCTATTAGTGCCGATCTTTATCTCAATCTTAAAGATCAACAGACAATCTCGTCACGTCAATTATTGACAGATTTTATCTACATGATGAGACTAGGTTGTAAAACTCGCTATTATTTAAATAGTGCGTCCGGTATCCTTCATGAAGGGTATGAGTCTGTAGAAGACGCCTCATGCGCTGGCGGTGCGTGTACACTCTAAAGTTAATCAGCATAGAGTGACTACAGCCACTTTATGCTTTTTATAAAGGATGGTAACGATGACAGAAGTATCAATTTTTAATCAGAAGAATGATAACTGGCAAACAGGTCAGTATCCACTCTTTTTAGGAGAGCCTTTAGCACTTTATGACTCTATTAATACTCCGTATCCACGTCTTTTTGATCTGTATAAGCTTCAAAAATCGATGGATTGGACTGAAGATGAGGTCAATTTAGAGCAGTCACGCATGGACTTGCTCAATTGTAGCCGTAATAATTACGACATTATGGTAAAGACACTTGCTTTCCAATGGGAGCTCGATTCTGTGGCCTCAAGAACAATAGCGCCACTATTTGCGCCATTTGTTACCAATAGTGAGTTATGGGTGATGTTATCTAAGCAGTCTGAGATGGAGAATCTTCATGCGCTCACCTATTCTGAGATTATTCGCCAATGTATCTCAGATCCTCAAGAGGTTTTTAAAGAGGTAATGCGTAATGATGAAGTACTCAATCGTTCAACAACAGTCATTGATGCTTTTGATGAGTTAGACCGATATGGCGCACTCTATAAATTAGGTAAGATTGATCGGGAATCTAAAGAGCTTAAGTCTGTCATTCTTAAGGCATTTATAGCCCTCTACTGCTTAGAAAAGATTGAGTTTATGAGCTCATTTGCATGTACGTTTGCCTTAGCAGAGCAGAATATCTTCCAAGGCATTGCAAAGTTAGTGCAAAAAATTGCCCAAGATGAGCAAGTCCATGTGATGATGGATGAAGCGGTACTCGAAATTCTCTTTAGGGACCAAGAGTGGGTTGACCTGCTTAAAGAGAATGAGGAGGCGGTTCATGAAATTATTAAGACCGTTATAGAGCAGGAGTTTGATTGGAATAACTATCTCTTTAGTGAGGGACGCTCGATCGTTGGTTTAAATAAGACATTGCTTAATGAGTGGGTATTGTGGAACTCTCAGCAGTTATATGCATTTTTAGGGCTTCAAAATCCTTACCCAACAATTGAGAAGAATCCATTAACATGGATGGATAACTGGTTTGATCTTAATAAAACACAGAATGCTAACCAAGAGATGGATAATACCAACTACCGTCTTAATAGTGTTATGGATGATGTGGAAGATGAGATCTTTGAGATCTAATCTGTAAGATTTGACGAACGAGAGGTTGATCTCTATAAGAGCACAGCTAAATTAGGTGTGCTCTTTTTTTATGCTTACCCTTTGCTAGGAGCCCTATTTTATAAGCAGAATGGAGGTTGTATGCCCCTGTTTAGGGTGGTATGCTTTTAATATACGTTGCATGCAATTAATAATCATTATCGAGAAGTTATCACATTACTATTTAGTGATTGGTTATTAGGGCTATTTAACGGTATATTAAAATATTTTATAATAATGTTTTCAGCGGATGGAGGAGACTTAATGCAATATTATACGAATAAGTGGTCAGTCGATGAGGCTGTTGCCCTTTTTGAGAAGCCCCTTTTTGAGCTTTTATATGAGGCACAGACTGTTCATCGTCAATATTTTGATCCTAACAAAGTGCAGGTAAGCACATTGCTCTCAATTAAGACTGGATCGTGCTCTGAAGATTGTAAATATTGCGCACAAAGTGTCCGCTATGATACAGGATTAGAGCCTGAAAAATTATTAGAAGTAGAGAAGGTAATTAAAGAGGCGAAAGAGGCTAAGGCTGAAGGGGCGACTCGCTTCTGTATGGGAGCTGCATGGAGAAATCCAAAAGCTCGTGATATGCCCCTTCTGAAAAAGATGATTGAAGAGGTAAAAGGGTTAGGATTAGAGACCTGTATGACTTTAGGTCATTTAGATGAGAAGCAGGCGGCTGAGTTAGCCGATGTAGGTCTGGATTATTATAATCATAATCTAGATACCTCTCCTGAGTTTTATGGCGATATTGTCACCACACACACCTACCAACACCGTTTAGATACGCTTGATCATGTACGTAATGCAGGAATTAAGGTCTGCTCCGGTGGAATTATCGGATTAGGGGAATCAGTTCGGGATCGCGCCTCCCTTTTAGTTCAATTAGCAAATATGGAGACACCTCCCGAGAGTGTACCCATTAATCGTTTAATCCCTATCAAAGGGACACCACTTGGTGGTGTTGACCATGTCAACGATTTTGATTTTTTAAGAACGATTGCTGTTGCGCGCATCATGATGCCACAATCGATGATTCGTCTTTCAGCAGGAAGAGAGAGTATGAATGAGCAGATGCAGGCACTCTGCTTTATGGCTGGTGCTAACTCGATGTTCTATGGCGATAAGCTCTTAACGACTCCCAATGCTGATCAGGTGAGTGATGATGAGTTATTTGCACAGCTAGATATTACTCCTACTCATAACCCATTTAAGGATGGTGCACAGCAGGTAGAGGAGAAGAGTGCTTAAGAGTATTGGGTATTATTATTTATATCACTAATCACCAATTCTAAATAACGATTAGTACTCTTATATAGATATATTGAGCCGCCCCTAAGAGAAGTGGGCGGCTTTTTTAAGGTTTATAAAATTTCACTGACACTTAAATTCCAGTGATGTTCAGTAGCAATATGAGCTAGAGAAATTTGTAGATGATTAAGGAGCTTAGAATAATATTTTGCAGAGTGTTGTGCCATTCTTAGGGTGATTTGATAATTACTGCTCTTCTGATCAGTAATTTTTTGTAAGGTTGCAGTAACTGAGCGAATTCCTTCAGAGATTTCGGGGTAGTAGGTTTCAAAGTAGGCTCGCACTTCATGTTCTAGATGATGGAGAATCTCTGGTACTGAGCAACTTAAGTTATCAGGTAATATCTCAGAACGATCTTCTGGATCATGACTCAGTGCTGTAACTGGGTGATCGAGTGGCACTTGAAGCGTAATAGAAGCAGTAATCGAGTAACCTTGAGAGAGATTCTTAAATTTAAGGTTATAAAATTCGGGTGTTGGCATGACTAAAGTTGCCCCCTCGTGATTGAGGTAGACTGCCTCGGGTGTTTGTCGAATCACGGTCATCAGACGTCGATCTGGCATTAGAATCAGATCGCCAGGACGAGTGGGAAACCAGAGCTCATCCATACGTAGAGGACGAGAGGTAAGTGTATCGAGTTGATCGATAGTAATTCTGATGCGTCCATTATCGAGTGCAGGGTTGATTAAATAGACACTATAGAGGTGGATCGATTCCACCTCCCAAGGAATACCATTATAGATCAATCGTTCACTCTCTCGTGCACGGCCTAGATTTAGAAAGATTCTTAACTTCTGTACATACGAGGGTAGGACCTTACTGAAACTTAAAAGTAAGGTAAGAAGAATAAGAATAGAGAGGCCAAAAAGAACAGTATCCCCAAATGAGTGTAGTGTTAAAAGAAATGTTGCTAATGTTAAGATCGCAACTAAGGCGTGGTAGATAAGAAGAGAGAGGCGCCATTTGAAACTGATTGCACGTTGTCTCTTCTCTTCATAGATTGAGATAAAGCGTGTCGCAATGGTCGAGAAGAGGTAGTAGAAGAGGGTAGAGGCTAAAAGAGCGGTTAAGAGGGTTAAGCCCCTTCCTTTTAAAAAAAGAAGAGTATTATTTTTAAGTTTAATTAAAATATGCTCATTGCCAGAGAGATCTTGCAGTTTCAGGCGAATAATCTGTTCTTGACGCTCTAAGGTGGCGATTCGTTCTTGCCAATCTTCTTTTAGTATTAAGACAGCTTCTAGTGATTGAGGTTCTAGCGCCTCTTCAGGAAGTGCCTCAAGGTGGTTAAAGCCCTCATAGGCAAGTGAGAGCAGCTCCTCAAGTTCTTGCTTCTCTTCACGCAACTGATCACGCTTTCGCGCTTTATCGGTCATTCGACGCATCTCATTAAAGAGTGGCTGCACAATCTGTATCAACTCTTGTTGCCAATTATATGTTTGTGTTGCCTCATCCTCTTTTTTGATGGCGACAAAGCGGGAGGTGTCGATCCCACCTAGTGAAGTCTGCTCAAAGAGAGCGATAAAGTCACGTCGCTGTGTTGTTAACTGCTCAATATGTTCACTAACCTCTTCAATCTCTTCGGGGTCAGTCAATTTTTTTAAGGTGTTTTGTAACTCTTTTCGCTTTTCAGTGACACTATTAATATTATTGCGAATTTCATTAAGCTGCTCTGAACGGGTCTGAAGTTGGTTTGCTTCAACCCCGTAAAGAGGAAGATGTAAAAAGAGTAGGAGTAGAAGTGCTAGATATCTTTTTGCATCTTTAAATGGGTGACTCATGAGACCTCTCCATCTATATTAATATCACTTTTACTACCACTTTGATCAGCTGTAATCATCTTTGCTCCCTCAGGGAGAGTTATTTTGTGATCTCTTCGTAATGAAACCTCTGTAAAAGGGAGATTCCAACCATTCTCTTGAGCAGTTTCGACACAAACTTTCTGGATAAGCCGGGGGAGAGAGTAGTAGAATCCCACAGCATCATGCCCCATTCCAACAATAATGGTGTAGAGTAACGATTCTCCAGCTTCAACTCGACGAAAATCTACAGTAACCCCCGTTGTATACTCAAGCATTCCTCGCTCTTTGAGAGCTGCTTCCACTTTAGTGCGAATTGTTGCAATAACGTCATCAATAGAGAGAGAGAAGTGCTCGTATCCCAAACCAAAGTTAACCGTTGTACTATATCCTTGAGAGATATTATTCGGCTTTGCTTTTATAAAATCAGCGGTAGGATAGATGATATGCCCCCCAAAATAGTCAAGATAGACGGACTCTGGAGTCTGCCGCTTTACGACAACATGTAAACCATCGGGCATAATGAAAGATTCACCTACTTTGGAGGGGAACCAAATTTCATTATGTTTTATTGGGCGTGAAACCATTCCATTGAGAATATCTACAGTTAGACGGATACGTCCATTATCGAGTGCCGGATTGAGTAGATAGACAGTATAGAGATTGATATATTCAATCTTCCATGGGATTCCATTATAGATGACTCGTTCTCCTTCACGAGCTTGACCTAAATTTAGGAAGAGACGTAATTTCTGTAGATAAGCGGGAATGGCGTTGCGCATACTAATAAGAATTAAGAGCAGAATAATGATCGCTAATCCGAAGAGCACCATATCGCCAGAGGAGTGGAGTAATGTGAGTAGCACAAAGAGGGAAGCGATCACCATGACTAACTGATATGCTAAGAGTGCAACCCGCCAGCGAATAGAGATAGGGCGCGCTTTACCATGTCGTTCCCGATTACGCGCCATTAATTTCAGCCCTTTAGAAAAGAGGTAGAAGACACCAAAGAAGGCAGAAAAAGAGACGAGTAGAATTAAGCCGCGGCCAGTAGCAAAGCGAATGACGCTAGCTGAAATACGCTCAAAAAAGGTATGATCATCCGTTAAATCTTCTAAGTCATAGGAGACTAAGGTCTTCTGATGCTGAAGATTCTCTAAGCGTAACTGCCACTCCTCTTCTAGTCGATTAATCTTCTCTAAAGCCTCAGAGGTTAGCTCATCACTTTTTAGCTGTGTAAGATAATTTAATCCCTCTTTAAGCAAGGTGATCCGTTCACTAATCTCTTTCAGTTCTACTCGTAATAATTCTCGTTTTCTTGGCCCTTCGGTAAGACGCTGCATTTCACTAAAAACGGGCTGCATAATAATGACCAGCTCTTTTTGCCAATCATACCCTTCTGTATCATCAGTAATGCCTGTTGCTGTTTCAAAACGAGCAGTATCTAATCCACCGAGGGAGATCTTTTCAAATACCCGCTCATATTCATGTTTTCTTTGAGTAAGCGTGTCGATACTTTTATTAATCTCTTCAATCTCTTCAGGATCTTCTAATCCATTAAGTTGAGCTTCTAAGGCCTCTCGTTGAGCCATTAAGCTTTGTATATTAAGCCCGATCTCATTAAGTTGCTGATGCTCACTAGCGCTAATTGGATCCTGAATCTCTTGAGAGAATGAGAGTGATAGGGGGAGTAGAAGAAGAAGAAATAGGGTATTAATTCGGTAAAACATCAACGAGATCCTCACTAGGGGTTGGGGTTATACGTTCAATTATTATAGTGCTGCATAGCCTAACAAAGGGTTAATAAATAATCTATAGATTCCATTATTGATTTATTTAATGGGAACAAGCGGGAGAGATTTCCTCTCTCTATCCCCGTTTGTTATTGGCTATTGCGGTTTTAAGATTGGTGGAGGGAGTGCTCTTCTCATAGGCGATCTGAGTAAAGGGCATGTTCCACCCCTCCTGTTGTGCGGTTTTAAGACAAGCTTCTTGAATCATTCTAGGAGTGCGATAGTAGTAGGGGGCAGCACTGCCTGCCATCTCCACAATGATTGTATAGAGGAGTGAGATCCCCTCATTTACCTGTCTAAATTCAACATTGATATTGTTGACACTATCGCGAATATCGGAGTGAGGCGCTAGGAGCATAGCAGTGACATTCTCTTTTATCTTTTCAAAGACCACTTCGGTAGGTAGAGAGAAATGCTCATAAGCAAGACCAAAATTAACGACAGCATAAAACCCTTTAGAGATATTTTTAGGCTTAGCTTGAATAAAATCGGCGGTAGGGTAGATGATATGACTAGTAAACGCATCTAAGTAGACCGCCTCAGGTGTCTGTCGCAATACCTCAACATATGTTCCATCTGGGAGAATTAAAGAATCCCCAACTTGAGAGGGAAACCAGAGCTCATCATGCTCTAATGGACGAGAGACTAAACCCCGCATTAGATTCATCGTTAATCGTATACGACCATTATCTAGGGAGGGGTTGACTAGATAGCTAGAGTAGAGGTTAATTCGTTCCACTTTCCAGGGAATCCCCATATAGAGCGTTCGCTCTCCCTGTCGCACTTGTCCTAAGTTTAAAAATATTCGAAATTCACTTAAGTAGCGAGGGACATAGGTGCGAAAACTTAGCAGCAGAGTAAAAAGAATCAGCATCGCTAAGCCAAAAAGAACCATATCACCCATCGAGTGGAGTACTGCAAGAAAAGCGATAGTTGCAATGAGAAAGGTTAGTGCGCGATAAGAGAGTACGAGTAGACGCCATTTTACATTTACCCTACGAGTACGCCCTAACCGCTCACGACGCTTAGCGAAATAGTTAAGAATAATCGATAAGGTATAGATGATCCCTAAGGATGTGGCTATAGCTGTAAATAGGATTGCACCACGCCCGGTAATAAAGGTTATAAGGGTGCGTTGGATCTTCTCATAAAGTAGGGCATCATCTTGGAGCTCATTCATCTCATACTGAACAATCTCCTGTCGTGAGCGCAGATCATTACGAACAGACTCCCAGTGGAGATGGAGAGCCTCAAGACGTTCTTGGCTGGCTTCAGATAGCTCTTGGCCATTGATATTGGCTAACTCTTCTAATCCGCCATCAATCAGTTCAATATGATTCTGATTGTAGAGATACTCACTCCGGAGGCGTTCCATCTTTCGTGGTTTGTCAGTCATCCGCTGCATCTCTTTAAAGAGAGGCTGAATGATTTGAATCAGCTCATTTTTCCAATCATATGCTTGGATATCTTCATCGACAAAAGGGTCGAGTCGTTGAGTATCGAGCCCACCAAGAGAGATCTTCTCGAAGAGTGTCTCAAAATCATGCCGCTGATTCTGTAGTAGCTTTAATCGCTCCTCTAATGAGGCTACAACTTTAGGATCCTCCTCTAAAGCTATCTGTCTGCGGATCTTCTCTTTTCGTTGATTTAAGGTCTCAATATTTCCTTCAATCTCTTTGAGCTGCTCAATCGAGGTTAGAGATTGGGTTGTTGCAATATTACTCTCAAGAGCCTCCTCTGTTAGCTGCTCCTCCTCATACAGATTGGCAAAGAGCAGCGTTGGCAGTAAAAGAGTAATGAATAGAAGAACTCTTATAATTAGCGCTCTACTATTGTTAAGTTGCTTAGAGGGGGTAGGGTCCATTACCGATCGATTCCTATCTGGCCTCTGTCTCGTAAGGCATGATCGAGGAGTGTAATGGCAAGCATCGCTTCTGCAATGGGTGTTGCACGAATACCAACACAGGGATCGTGACGCCCCTTAGTGATAACTTTTGCGGGATTACCAGCGGTATCGATTGTCTCTCCTTCAAGACGTAGGCTTGAGGTGGGCTTTAGGGCAATATGAGCAACAATAGGTTGTCCGGTAGAGATGCCACCTAAAATTCCACCAGCGTGATTAGAGAGAAAGCCATCAGGAGTAATTTCATCTCGAAACTCAGTTCCCAAAGCCTCAACGGCAGCAAAGCCATCACCAATCTCTACCCCTTTTACTGCATTTATCCCCATAAGTGCATGAGCTATTTCTGCATCGAGGCGATCAAATACAGGCTCGCCTAATCCAAGGGGAGGATTATTGGCAATGACCGTTACTTTAGCACCAACAGAATTGCCAGATTTTCTTAACTGATCCATATAGGACTCTAACTGAGCGATCTCCTCTAAGTTAGGCCAAAAGAAGGGGTTATTGTCTGCTTCAATGGCCTCTTTATTGAACGTTGTGGGGCGATTGGGTCCTAATTGTGATAGGTATCCATAAACTTCGGTTCCATAGAGCTCCTTAAGAACCTTTTTTGCAATTGCTCCTGCTGCTACACGAATAGCTGTCTCCCGAGCACTTGAGCGTCCACCGCCACGATAATCCCGTAGGCCATACTTATGGTGGTAGGTGTAATCGGCATGACCTGGACGGAAGAGATCTTTAATATCTGAGTAATCTTTAGAGCGTTGATCCTCATTTTTGATAATAAGTGCGATAGCAGTTCCTGTGGTTTTTCCCTCAAAAACACCTGAGAGAATCTTCACCCGATCTGGTTCGCGCCGCTGTGTAGTATGGCGAGATTGCCCAGGACGTCGGCGATCAAGATCACCTTGAAGATCTTGTTCTGAGAGAGGAATGCCAGGAGGACATCCATCTACAATAGCCACTAATGAATCGCCATGGCTCTCGCCAGCAGTGGTAACCGAGAAGAGTTTGCCAATAGTATTGCCAGACATAATCTATTCCTTAAATTATTAGTTCGATGAGCTCGATACAATGATCTGTTTATTTTTATTATATTCCTTCTTTAGCCAATCGCGCCCCTCTGTTAAGCGAGCGACTAACATTGCACATGAGAGGTTTCCTACTGAGTTTAGAAGTGTTGCAGGAATATCAATAATAATACTGATAACCAGTATAACCCCAACATATTCGATAGGGAAACCAAAGAGTGTGCAGATCATCACTTCTGCGGTTAAACCACCACTTGGGATAGCGCCGATAACGATTCCAACAAGCAGAGCGACTGCAATGATTGCAAAAAAGAGCTCAATCCCTGTTGGATCGAGATTAAAGAGGGAGAAGAGGAAGAGTATCTTAAAGACGCCACCAATGACAGAGCCATCTTTGTGGGTATTTGCCCCAAGTGGAATTGTTGCTTCTGCAACATCATGAGGAATCTTCATAGCCCGAGCTGCAAGTAGGTTAGCGGGTATCGATGCTGCGCTTGATGCTGTCGTTAAGGCAGTAAGGGCGGGAGTTAAGATATTTTTCCAAAAAATATGGACACCGAGCGACCCAGCTGCTAAGTAGGCATAGAGAGTATTTGCCCCAAAGAAGAGAAGAGCTGTCAAAAGGAGATAGAGCAGAAAGGTCTGCCCATAAGCACCCATGATTTGGCTCCCTAAATCTCCAATCATTCCGGCAAAATAGGCACCTAAGCCAACTGGGGCAAAGTACATAATCATGGTAATCAGTCGTAATATAACGGCATTGCCGGCCACAATAAGTTTTGCAAGAGGTTCCCCTTTATCGCCTGCAGTGCGAATAGCTACCCCTAAAATTAGAGCAAAGATTATGAGTGCTAAGAGATTATCGCGACGAAAGAGATTAAGAAAGTCAGAGGCGGATAGGGTGTTGACCAAGAGCTCTGCTAAGGGGCGTTGCTGCTCTAGTGGAGCTGCCAGCTCATGATTATCAAGGAGAGTTGCCAGCTCAATATTAGCTAAGGGATCATATAGAATAAAGCCAAAGTAACCTAATAGAGCAGCAATTAATGCAGTAATTAAGAAGACGACTAAGGCGCTAAGAAGAATTCTTCTAAGTCGATCGCCGTGGGCTGTATCAATCACAGCATGAGTAATACTAAAAAAGACTAGGGGCACAATGGTAATAAACATAAAGTTTAAAAAGAGATCCCCAATTGGCTTTAGAGATGTAGCTAAATCATTAGAGAGTAACCCAAGTGTACCCCCTATAATAATACCAATGAGAATGGAGAGGGATGAGGTATAGCGTGCTAGCTTTTTTAACATAAATCCTCCTAGAGGAAATTGGTGGGAATATATTCTTTATATTAAATATAAAATTCGTCTATTCACTAACTCTATTTTTTGGATAAAAAAACGCTTAGATGCGATTTGCTCTAAGCGTCCCATCTATTTTATGGTTTATCTATAATGCCCAGATAACACGTTCTTCATTCTGTAGAAGTTCATAAACCTTATCGATCTCCCGCTGTTCTGTTACATAGAGATCAATCGTTAATGAGAGATATTTCCCAGAACGACTCAGTTTACGCTTTATACGGTCATGATCAAGCTTTGGGTCTACTTGTTGCATTAGTGCGATGATTCGCTCCTCAAAGTCATCACTATTCTTCCCAGTTACTTTATAGGTGAAATGGCAGGGAAATTCTACTAATGCTTCACCTGTTTCAGGATTAATCATAATTTATTGCCTTCTCCATGTTGTTTTACCACCACTATCTTCTAAAAGAATACCTGCTTTAGCAAGCTCATTGCGAATACGATCGGAAGTCGCCCAATCTTTATTTGCGCGTGCCTCATTGCGCTCTTTGATTAGAGCTTCAATATCAAAGTCTAAATCGTTATTATCGCCACCTTGTAAATAGGTTTGTGGATCTGCTTGTAAAATTCCTAAAACAGCACCTAGCTCCTTTAAGAGGGTGTAGTAGATTGCATCATCGGTTCGATTATAATCTGATGCAATCTCATAGAGCACACTGAGGGCTAATGGGGAGTTGAAGTCATCATCCATAGCTGCCTCAAAGCGTTTCACTAATGGATGTGCCTGATCAAAGGAGGGCAGAGGTTCTGTTGGGACCTTGCTTAAGGCAGTATAGAGACGACGTAGCCCATTACTTGCCTGGGTTAATGTCTCATCACTATAATTAATATGGCTACGATAGTGAGCACTAAGGATAAAGAAGCGCAATACTTCTGCGGGGTATTGGGCAATAATTTCACGAATAGTGAAGAAATTCCCAAGAGATTTGCTCATCTTTTCATTATCGATATTGATAAAGCCATTATGCATCCATATATTGGCCATTGGTTTATCGTGACATCCCTCTGATTGGGCAATTTCACACTCGTGATGGGGAAATTTAAGATCCATGCCGCCACCATGTATATCAAAGTGCTCACCTAATGTTTTGCGGCTCATTGCTGAGCACTCAATATGCCAACCAGGACGCCCTTTACCATATGGGGAGTCCCAGTAAGGCTCATCGGCCTTAGCCCGCTTCCAGAGAACGAAATCGAGAGGATCCTCTTTCATCTCATCGATTGAGACTCGCTCACCTGAGCGAAGCTCATCAAGATTCTGTTTTGAGAGCTTGCCATACTCTTTAAATTGTCGAACGCGATAGTAGATATCCCCATTATCGGCCTGATAAGCTAATCCCTTCTCCATTAAGGTTTCGATCATCGCAAGCATCTCATCGATATGGTCAGTTGCTCGGGGCTCTCGATCGGGTGTTAAGATATTAAGTGCAGCACAATCCTCATCCATCTTCTTAATAAACTCATCGGTTAATGTCTGGATTGAGATATTGCGCTCATTTGCTCGCGCAATAATTTTATCGTCAATATCAGTAATATTACGAACAAATGTTACATCATAACCACGATAACGTAGATAACGATTCACAAGATCAAAAGCTACTAACGAGCGGGCATGCCCAATGTGGCAATAGTCATAGACAGTCATTCCACATACGTAGATATTGACACGGTTACCATTAAGGGGGATAAATTCCTCTTTTTTGCCACTAAGACTATTGAATATTTTGATCATAATTGTTGTATTCCAATGAGTTATCAACTAAAGAAAATTTTAGAATAAATAGCCCTTCATATTAGCGCAAAAGGGGGAAAAAAGCATCTATAGCCCTCTTCTGTATGGTTAAGAATCATTAATTAATGAGAGCCTTTCTTGTTTGTTGATATAATGCCCCTTTGTTCAAGAGAAACCTAACGATTAGAGTGAGATATGACCCCAAAAAATCTACCTGGAACTCGATTTTTAGTAGCACTAATAACATTAATGGCAGCTTTTGGGCCACTCTCTATAGATCTCTATCTGCCGGCATTTTTACAGATAGAGGAGGGGTTAGGAGCTACTTCAGCTCAGGTGCAACAGACCTTAACGGCCTTTCTATTAGGCTTATGCTTAGGGATGCTCTTCTACGGCTCTCTATCAGATAAATATGGTCGCCGCCCACTGATTCTACTAGGCTCGTTAATCTATACAGTTACTAGTATCATAGGCGCTTACTCCTCCTCAATTGAGGCTCTACTCTATGCGCGCTTCTTTCAGGCGATAGGGGCCGGTGCGTGTATGGTGCTCGGCCGAGCGATTATTCGGGATCTCTTTACTGGCAAAGAGGTCGCTACTATGATGTCGGTCGTACAGGTGATTCTTATGATTGCACCACTATTGGCTCCAATGCTTGGTGTGGGATTATTGCTTCTTTTTGGTACTTGGCGTGCGCTTTTTCTACTATTAGCACTCTTTGGAGTTATCACCTTTTGCGCCACCTTTTTTGCACTCCCTGAAACTTATCAATCAGATGAGCGGCGTCCGATGAGTCTGCTGGATACGGTGCTCAATTACCTTCGTATTCTAAAAAATCCTACTTCATTAGGATTGATTTTAGCTTGTGCACTCCCTTCCGGTTTTGTTTTTGCTTATATCACTGGATCACCACACCTCTATCAAGAGCACTACGGTATTAGCGAGCAGGCGTATAGCCTTCTATTTGGATTAAATATTGTTGGGGTTATTATTAGTGCACTCTTAAATATTCAGTTTTTAAAGCGCTACTCCGTCAATGCCTTAATTCTTTTTGGCCTCAGCTGGATGGCGGCTGCAGGTATAATTACAATATTAATTGCTGATTATGCCCTTTGGAGTTTTGTGCTCTCAATCTTTCTACTCATGTGTGTCTCTGGATTTGTTGGCAATAATTTATCTGCACGTATTATCGAAGAGAATTATCATCAAGCAGGTGCAGCGATGGCTCTTAACTCATCATCACAATTTGCGATTGGCGCGACTGCAAGCTTTCTTGTTACTCAATATGGTTATTTAAGTATTATTATGGGGAGCTGTGCATTATTAGCGTTACTCTCCTATCTTTTTCTGGCAAAAGAGTAGAGATAAAAAATGCCCCCTATTTTTACTTAAAGGGGGCATCGAGGGTCTCTGGATAATTAATATTATTAATTTAGCGCGACTTTAAAAAGTCGGCAATTACTTTCCCAATTCTTCGAAAAAACCTTTCACACGGTCGATCCAGCTATTCTCTTTTGGTGCATGCTTCTCACCAAGACTCTCTCCAAATTTACGTAGAAGCTCTTTTTGCTCATTATTGAGTTTGACAGGCGTCTCAACATTGATCGTGCAGAAGAGATCTCCTTGTGCACCACCACGGACGGGTTTAACACCTTTGCCGCGAAGTCTAAAAGTTCTACCGGTCTGTGTTTCGGGGGGCACTTTTAAGTTGACCCGTCCATCAAGAGTGGGAACCTCAATTTCTCCCCCTAAGGCGGCTGTTACAAAGCTCATTGGCACCTCACAGTAGAGATGTTGATCTTCACGTGTGAAGATAGCATGCTCTTTAACCCGAATTTGCACATAAAGATCACCATTCGGACCCCCATTTTCGCCCGCCTCACCTTCGCCAGCTAAGCGGATGCGATCCCCATTATCGACACCAGCAGGGACTTTGACTTCTAAGGTCTTCTTCTTTCGCTCTTTCCCTGTTCCATGGCAGTTATTGCAGGGATTAGTAATTCTTTTACCTTTACCATAACAGTCGGGACAGGTCTGCTGCACTGAAAAGAATCCTTGAGACATTCGTACTTGCCCCTGACCATGACAAGTACCACAAGTGACTGGTTCACTACCAGGTGCTGCTCCTGAGCCATTACAGTGATGACAATGAACATTAGTGGGTATGGTGATACGGGAGGTGGTGCCAAAGACAGCCTCTTCGAGTGTGATATCTAGCTGATATCCGATGTCATCACCACGATAGGCTCGGGTTTGTGCGCGTCCACCGCGATTACCAAAGATATCACCAAACATATCTCCGAAGATATCTCCGAAATCACCGCTAAATCCTCCAGCGCCACCAAATCCTCCAGCTTGACCATTTACACCCTCGTGACCAAAGCGGTCATAAGCGGCACGCTTCTCTTCATCTGAGAGGACTTCATAGGCTTTTTGAACCTCTTTAAACTTCTCTTCCGCCTCCTCTTTATTATCGATATTACGATCAGGGTGATAACGCATAGCAAGGCGTCGATAAGCCTTTCTGATCTCCTCTTTTGTAGCTGAGCGTTCTACTCCTAAAACTTCATAATAATCTCGTTGGGCCATTCTCTCTTACCTTACTTATCTATCTGATGAATTATTGGTTACATAAGACATTTTATTTATAGATACCTATCTTTTATTTAGGAGATCTATAAATAAAATGTCCTTTTCAATTAAAAGGATACTCCATATTAACTATGGAGTATCCCTTCATAGTGGTTACCCTCTATTTATAGATTGAAGAGAGGATTAATCTTTCTTCTCTTCATCTTTAACTTCTTCAAACTCAGCATCAACAACATCCTCACCACCGGTTTCAGCTGCTGCTTCTGCTTCCGCTTCCGCACCTTGCTCAGCATAGATCTTTTCAGCAAGCTTACCGGCTACCTCAGTTAATGCATTTGTCTTTTCAGTGATCGCATCGATATCATCGCCAGAAACAACTTCTTGCAGCTCTTTGACAGCCTTTTCAATCGCTTCTTTCTCTTCATCTGTTGCTTTTTCACCGAGATCTTTCACAGATTTTTCTGCAGCATGAATCATCTGCTCAGCCGTATTGCGTGCAGTTACAAGCTCTTGGAACTTCTTATCCTCTTCCGCATGCATCTCAGCATCTTTTACCATCTTCTCGATCTCTTCATCAGAGAGTCCAGTGCCTGACTTAATCTCAATTGATTGCTCTTTACCTGTAGCTTTATCTTTTGCTGAGACATTCATAATTCCATCGGCATTGATGTCAAAAGTCACTTCAATCTGCGGAACACCACGTGGTGCTGGTGGAATATCGGTTAGATCAAATTGACCTAATGAATGGTTCTCTGATGCTTGTGGGCGCTCACCTTGAAGAACATGGATCGTTACAGCAGGTTGATTATCTGCAGCGGTAGAGAAGATCTGGCTTGCATTTGTAGGAATTGTTGTATTCTTCTCAATAAGTTTAGTCATTACACCACCCATCGTCTCAATACCTAAAGAGAGGGGGGTAACATCTAAAAGGAGAACGTCTTTAACATCACCACCTAATACTCCACCTTGTACGGCGGCACCTGAAGCAACTGCTTCATCAGGATTAATATCACGACGAGGATCTTTACCGAAGAACTCTTTCACCTTCTCTTGCACTTTCGGCATGCGTGTCTGACCACCAACTAAAATCACATCATCAATTTGTGATATGGAGAGACCAGCATCTTTTAGCGCAGTGCGGCAAGGCTCTAATGTTCGCTCGATGAGGTCATCGACTAAAGACTCTAACTTTGCACGTGTCATCTTAATATTAAGATGTTTAGGGCCTGTACTATCTGCAGTGATATAGGGGAGATTGATCTCTGTTTGCTGCGCTGAAGAGAGTTCTATTTTGGCATTTTCACCGGCTTCTTTTAGACGCTGGAGAGCTAATGGATCATTCTGTAGATCGATGCCAGATTCTTTTTTGAACTCCTCTACTAGATAGTCGATAACAGCATTATCGAAATCCTCACCACCTAAGAAGGTATCTCCATTAGTAGAGAGAACCTCAAATTGCTTTTCTCCATCGAGGTCAGCAATCTCAATAATTGAGATATCGAATGTTCCTCCACCTAAGTCATAGACTGCAATTTTGGTCTCATCTTTTGTGGTTTTATCCATCCCATAGGCTAATGCTGCTGCGGTAGGCTCGTTAATAATACGCTTAACATCTAAGCCGGCAATCTTTCCAGCATCAATTGTTGCTTGACGCTGAGCATCATTAAAATATGCAGGAACAGTGATAACGGCTTCGGTTACTTTACTGCCAAGGTAATCTTCTGCTGTCTGCTTCATCTTCATAAGAATACGGGCAGAGACCTCTTGAGGTGCCATACGCTTACCATCTTGAACCTCAACCCATGCATCACCATTGTCAGCCTTAACAATAGAGTAGGGGACAATACCCTTATCTTTTTGAACTTCGCTATCTTCGTAACGGCGACCAATGAGACGCTTAATAGCAAAGAGTGTGTTTTTAGGGTTAGTGACTGATTGGCGTTTAGCAGGTTGGCCAGTAAGAACCTCATCATCTGTGTAAGCAACAATTGAAGGGGTAGTGCGCTCACCCTCAGCGTTTTCTATAACACGGGGCTTATCACCATCCATAACAGCTACACAGGAGTTGGTTGTACCTAGGTCAATACCAATAATTTTAGACATATAAATACCTCTATTTAACTAAATAAAAAATAAGTGTGAATTGAAATAATATTTTCTCGTTTCGATTTCTTAGTAGGTAATATGGAGATGACTTTTTAAGATTCAAGGGGAAGAGGAGATCTTTTTTATAAATTGGGTATCTTTACCCACTCTTGGGCTATCTTTATTATGATTATTGATAGGTTCGAGCACCAAAAATGGCACTCCCTACACGAATTATGGTGGCACCTTCTATAATAGCGAGCTCAAGATCATTACTCATTCCCATTGAAAGGTGATTGGCTTCTTTTCCTAAAAGGCCCCGTTGTTGTGCACCTTCTTTAAGCTTCCGTAATGTAGCAAAGCCATTGCGTACCTTAGTCTCATCCTTACTATTAAGCCCGATTGTCATTAATCCGTCGATCGTAAAGCTATTAAAGGAGTTAAGTGATTCTAAAAAAGCATAGAGCTCATTAGGTGCAACACCATGTTTGCTAGCTTCATTAGAGGTATTAACTTGCACTAAAATCGATCGTTTAAGGTGATTTTTTTGGCAATAGTTATGAATTCTTCGCGCAATTCGTAATCGATCTACACTCTGAATACAGTGCGCATGGGCAACCACCTCATTAACTTTATTACCTTGCAATGTGCCAATGAAGTGGTTCTCCCTTGGTGTAATAGAGGTTTCGGTATTCAAAAGATGGGGTGCTTTAGCACTTAGCTCTTGTGCACGATTTTCTCCAATAAGCCCATAGCCAAGAGTGATTGCATAATTGATCTCCTCAATCGAGCGTGTTTTTGTTGCAAGTAACAGCGTTATTTCGGAAGGATCTCTTTTAGCATGATGGGCCGCCTTCTCAATTCGGGCATTGATCTGTTCTAGATTGGTTCTAATCTGTTTCATAAATCTCTCTAATAAGTGATCGATTAACTCCTCATGATTTATGAGGCATCCTCTCTATAGTTATTTTCTGACTTTACCAGTCTTCGGATCAATCTCTAAAGATTTAAGTTTTCGATAGAGATTTGTACGCTCCATGCCGACTAAGTCAGCAAGATTGGCGATATTTCCTTCAGCGCGCTCATATTGAGCGATGAGGTAGTTACGCTCAAACTCTTCACGTGCTTTGCGTAAGGAGAGATGTAGTGGAAGCGGGTGTTGTTCTCCTTGAACAAGCTGTTGGCTGCTATACTCTTTTTCAAGGGCAAGATTAACCTCATCAAGAGTGACCTCTTCATGCTTTCCTAAGAGCAGCAGCTGTTTAACCAAATTACGCAGTTCGAGATGATTTCCTAACCATTTATGGTTCCGAAGTCGATTTTGTGCTGCGATGGAGAAGTGGCGATAGGTAAGATGCTCTTCATTGGTGAAGTAGTGGAGGTAGTATGCGATCAGATCGGGAACATCTTCTGAATGTGCTGACAAGGGTGGGATATCGACTATAACTTCACTCACTTTATGCCAGAGCGCAAGATTAAAATCCCCCTCTTTAGTTTCTCGATCAAGATTTTTATGGGCAGAGAAGATAAATTGATAATCGAATGCTTGAAGCTGATTCTCCTCTTTATTGATAAAGGTGCTCTGGTTGAGTAGAGAGAGTAGAGCCTCCTGAGGCTCACTATCTAGTGTCTCTAGCTGTTTTATATAGAGGGTTGCTTTAGGGGTATGATGAATGAGTCCTGCCCCACCAGAGCGACCATAAAAGAGGGCATTAAGACTCTCGCTTGTCACCCCTTTTAGATTGAGCTCTATAAATGGTTCATTATTACGGGAACCGATATCATGAAGATAGCTTGCAATACCATCAACCTCAGAACCATATTCTGAGAGAAGTAGAAGATGTTGCGGAGTGCTCTCTGCGATCGCCATTAAGTTTTTATTGAGTTCATCCATTAAGAGGCTTCGCCCAATAGGCTTAAAAGGGTAGGGCTTCTCGTTAAGGTTGGGTTCTGAAGGCTCAATAATGATTGGTGATTGAGTCACACTTTCAGTAAGGGTCTTCTCTACAACCATCAGCAGCTTAGCGAGTGTTAGCGGTTTCTCTAAAAAATCGGATGCACCTAGTTTTGTAGCTTCGATAGCATGCTCTAGCGTTCCATGACCGCTCATCATAATGACCGGAGAGAGGTTCTCTTCCGAGCGCCACTCTTGCAGAAGTGAGATTCCATCGACATCAGGCATCCAGATATCAAGTAGAATTAAGTCTGGATTCACCTCTTTCTTTATAGCGCGTGCCTCCTCTCCGTTGTAGGCAACACTTACCTGATACCCTTCATCCTCTAAAATTTCACTGACAAGATCACAGATATCTTTCTCATCATCAACGATCAATATATGCTTTTGACTCTTCATTAACTCTATGTAATCTCCTGTTATATCTAAATATACCCGTTCTAAGGGTAAAAGCGGCATCTATGAACTCTTCATAATGCCGCTAAATATCTGGTTATTCAAACTCTATCTCGATGAGATTACTCACTCTTTTTTGAGGAGGTTTTCTTTGCCGTACTCTTCTTGGTACTCTTTTTCTTAGAGGCGCCCCGTCTTCTTCGAGCAGGTGCTTTCTCAATCATCTCTTTACACTCTTCAAAGGTGAGTGTTGCAGGATCACGATCCTTGGGTACACTTACATTTTTTGAGCCATCGGTAACATAGGGACCATAGCGACCATTGATGACATTTATCTCAAGATCACCCTCTTTGAAAGTATTGATGAACTTTGCCGCTTCTGCTTTTTTATGGGCTTCAACTACCTCTAAGGCACGCTCTAGAGTAACGGTGTAAGGATCATCCTCTTTAAGTGAGGCAAACTTTCTTGGACCATATTGGATATAAGGTCCGAAGCGGCCAATATTAGCACGAATCTCATTTCCCTCACTATCAGTTCCTAGTACTCGCGGAAGCTTAAAGAGTTCGAGCGCTTCCTCTAATGTAATGGTATCGATGCGCTGATCGGGGCGTAGGGAGGCAAATTTAGGTTTCTCCTCCTCCTCCTTTTCACCTAGCTGGGCAAAGGGGCCAAAGCGACCAATACGAACCGAAACGACCCGACCCGTTTTTGGATCTTCCCCTAATACACGGCGTTGTGCTACATCTGCCCGAGAGACATTCTCTTCTTTATCTTCACAAAGCTCGATAAATGGTCCCCAGAACTCATGTAGTAGGGGTTTCCACTCACGCTCACCACGTGCGATCTCATCGAGATCATCTTCAAGTTCAGCGGTGAAGCCGTAGTCGACATATTGAGTGAAGTGTTCCATTAGGAATTTAGCGACAATCATCCCCATATCGGTAGGAAAGAAGCGGCGGGCATCCATCGTAACATACTCTCTTTGCTGCAGTGTTGAGATGATGCTGGCATATGTAGATGGGCGTCCGATTCCATACTCTTCTAGAGTTTTTACTAACGATGCTTCAGTATAACGAGGAGGGGGTTCAGTAAAATGTTGATTTGAGAGTAAATCGTTGAGCGCAATGAGCTCTCCCTTCTCCATATCAGGTAGAATTCGGTCCTCCTCTTTACTATTTTCATCATCACTATCCTCAAGATAGAGTGACATAAAGCCAGGGAAGGCGATAGTGGAGCCATTGACTCTAAAGAGATACTCTCCCTCGACCCCTAGATCAACAGCAGTTGTATTCATGATGGCAGAAGCCATTTGAGAAGCGACAGCTCGTTTCCATATCAACTCATATAAACGATATTGATCGGAGGTTAGATATGCTTTCACTGACTCAGGTGTTCGATAGACAGAGGTTGGACGAATAGCTTCATGCGCTTCTTGAGCATTTTTAGAGCTCGACTTATATAAGCGGGGTGATTTGGGTAGATACTCGCTGCCTTGATGCTCGCTGATATATTTACGAATTTCAGTTAAGGCATCATTAGAGAGAGTAACTGAGTCTGTACGCATATAAGTGATTAACCCTATTGCTTCACTTCCGAGATTGACTCCTTCGTAGAGGGCTTGAGCTGTACGCATGGTACGAGTCGCATTAAAGCGTAACTTTCGTGATGCTTCCTGTTGTAAAGTTGAGGTTATAAAGGGGGGAGCCGGATTTCTTCGGCGTTGCCTTTTTGTGATATTAACTACAGGAATTTGACGACCAAATAGCTCCTTTAAGTGCTCAACCCGCTTGGAAGCTTCCGTCCCATCAGTAATCGTAAACTGCTCTACCTTCTCACTATCGTACAGAGTAAGACGCCCTTTAAATTGACTCTTCTCCTTATTAAGCTCAGCTTCGATAGACCAATACTCTTGTGGCTCAAAAGCGCGAATCTCATTTTCACGTTCAGCAATGAGGCAGAGGGCAGGGGATTGAACTCGTCCAGCTGATAGGCCAGGGCTAATCTTTTTCCATAAGAGCGGGGAGAGGGTAAATCCTAATAGATAATCGAGTGCTGTACGGGCCTGTTGAGCATCTACAAGATCCATTGCAAGATCGCGAGGATTGGCTACGGCATCAAGAATGGCTGATTTTGTGATCTCATGAAATACTACACGAGAGATTTTTTTTCCGTCAAGCGCGCCCTTCTCTTTAAGGTATTCAAGAAGGTGCCAAGAGATAGCTTCACCCTCTCGGTCAGGGTCCGTTGCTAACATTAAGTTGTCGGCTTTTTTGAGCTCCTTCTCTATAGCAGCAAGATGCTTACGATTGCGCTCAATCACCTCATAGTTCATCTCAAAATCCTTCTCGGGGTCGACCGCTCCCTGTTTTGAGGCTAAGTTGCGTACATGACCAAAGGAGGCAAGAACAGTGAAATCCTTACCTAGATATTTTTCGATGGTTTTAGCTTTTGCAGGTGATTCAACTATTACTAATGATTTGCTCATAAATTATTTCAATTCCTTCAATATCTATATAAATATTGATTGGTTAGCTCGAATAAAGATAATGGCTGAAGCGTTCAATTTTGCTATACTCTTACTTATAGCTAAGCGGGGAGGTTACTCTGCTTTAGGTTAGCCATTAGCATCCAATATTTAAGTAAGTAGAGGTATCACAAGAAGAGTCCCTACTTCTAAAATTCTTTTTATAAACTAACGTATTTTATTGTGAGTTGCACATGTATTTTGAACAACGAGAAAAAAAGCGTTCCTTCTATTGGCTCTATTTGGTTCTATTTGTCGCCTTTATTATATGGGTGATGTTAGATGAAGGGCCAAGTGATGAGCATTATCCATTGGTAATTGAGTTGACACTACCTAAAGAGTGATTGGGCTAGAGTGTGAAGATGAATAAACCTAATCGTAAGGGGTTAGGGCGTTTACTAGCGGCGTTTAGATATTCACTTAGAGGTCTTCAAGGCGCTTATCAAACAGAAGAGGCATTTCGTATCGAGGTTTGGGGGTTGGTAGTTATTATCCCTTTAGCGCTCTATCTTGGTAAGGGGAATGGTGTGCATCTAGCACTCTATCTTGGTAGTTATGCTCTTATCTTAATTGCTGAACTTCTCAACTCTGCTATAGAGGCAGTAGTAGATCGAATCAGTTTAGAGCGTCATGCGCTATCTGGTAGAGCTAAAGATATAGGCTCTGCTGTTGTATTTGTTGCGATTGTTAACGCTATTATCATCTGGGGAGCGCTCCTCTTTATCGCTTAATGCATTAAAAGGGGGTCGGGTAGTATTTTGTATATTATTTGAAATTTAATATTGATATAAGAGGTTATGCATTGATTGTATTAGGTATAGAGAGCTCATGTGATGAGACTGCAGTAGCGCTTTATGAGACGGAGCGGGGATTGTTGGCACACCAGTTATATTCCCAAATTCCTCTCCATGCTCAGTATGGTGGAGTTGTTCCTGAATTAGCCTCTAGGGATCATACACGTAAGCTGCCTCTACTGGTCAATCAGATTGTCGATGAAGCCAAGATTAGCTTTTCCGACATTGATGGTATTGCATTTACAGAGGGGCCAGGCTTGATAGGTGCACTAATGGTAGCTGCCTCTTATGCTCAAGGGTTGAGTCTAGCATTAGATTGCCCCATTTTAGGCGTTCACCATATGGAGGCTCATTTGCAGGCGGTTATGTTAGAAGAGGAGCATCCTGAGTATCCCTTTGTGACTCTTTTAGTATCGGGAGGGCATACACAGTTAGTCTATGCTGAAGGCTTTGGTCAATATAAGGTATTAGGAGAGTCTCTTGATGATGCTGTTGGTGAGGCATTTGATAAAACGGCAAAGCTAATGGGTCTTCCTTATCCTGGAGGACCTGAATTATCACGTTTAGCGGAAGGGGGGGATGAGACTCGTTTTCCCTTCCCTAGACCAATGCTTGATCGGCCGGGGCTAGATTTTAGTTTTAGCGGTATTAAGACAAAAGCCATGTTGACGATTGAGGAGTCTCTCGAGGCGGATTACCCCGATATTGCAGCAAGCTTTCAGGCTGCGCTTATCGAGACATTGGTGAAGAAATCAATGCGAGCGCTAGATGAGACTAATTGCAATCAATTAGTTGTCTCTGGTGGTGTGGGTGCGAATCAGAAGCTTAGATCGGAGTTGCATAAAATAGCCAGTAACAAGGGATTGCAGGTCTATTTTCCGCGACCTGAATTTTGTACCGATAATGGTGCAATGGTAGCTTATGTAGGACATCAGCGCCTCTATTATAGGCAAGAGAGTACACAGAAGGTAAATCTGAAGGCGCGCTGGTCGTTAGAAGAGTTAATGAGTGATGAGAAAGAGTGATGGAGAGTGCTGAAGAGCGTTGGAATCAGTTAATTACCACAAAGAGATTGGGTGTCTCTAGACGTGAAGATGCGCCAAGCTATCGTACAACTTATCAAAAAGATTTTGACCGACTCATTTTTTCAGCTGCTTTTCGTCGATTACAGGATAAGACACAAGTCTTTCCTCTAGCGCAGACCGATTATGTACGCACACGTTTAACTCATAGTCTAGAGGTGAGCAGTGTCTGTCGAAGTCTTGGAACAATGCTGGGGGAACATCTTGTCTCAACTTATCACTTTGAGCAGCCGATCACCCCTTCAAGTATTGGGGCGATATTGGCAGCTGCAGCGTTAGCTCATGATATTGGGAATCCTCCCTTTGGCCATGCGGGGGAAGAGACAATTCGTCGTTTCTTCTTAGCACATCCAATCGGGCAAGAGGGGCTACTTGAGGTTAATCAGACAGAACGGAATGATTTCTATCGCTTCGAGGGTAATGCTCAAGCTTTTCGACTCTTAACTCGACTCCAGAATCGAGATAACTCTGGAGGGTTACAGCTCTCATTACCAGTACTAGCAAGCCTGATTAAATACCCCTGCAGCAGTAATTTTTCTGCTTGCAATAATATAGCCTATAAGAAGTTCAACTACTTCCAAGCAGAGAGGGAGCTTTTCGCAGAGTTTGCCAATGAGGCTGCATTGTTACCCTACAAGAGGGAGGAGGGGGTATGGCATCGGCACCCATTAGCATATCTTCTAGAGGCGGCTGATGATATCTGCTATAGCTTGGTAGATATTGAAGATGCTTACCGCTTAAAGCTGCTTAAGGGGGATGAGGTGATCGACTTTTATCGCAATATTGCCGATCATCATGGTGGACTACCTCGACGCTTTGCTAAAATCGCACGAGAAAAGGATCAGATTGAGTATTTGCGTGCAATTACTATTGGCTATTTAGTTGATGAGGTAATGGCGCTTTTTATTAAGCATGAACGGGAGATCTTAGCAGGCTCTTATACAGAGGCACTTTTAGAGAATATCCCCTCGGCAAAAGCTATTACTGCAATTAAAGATTATGCCTATGAGCATGTCTATGTATCACAACCGGTATTGGAAGTAGGGATAGCAGGATTTAAGGTTCTTGAGACGCTTTTAGAGGCCTTCATCTCTGCTGTTACGGCAGAGGCGAGAGGAGTTGGGAGCTCTAAAACCCGAATGCTGGTTAATTTTTTACCAGATCAATTTTTAGGTAAGGGACGCAGAGTGGATGAGGATCCTTATCTGCGTTTACTTAAAATTACTGATTTTATCTCAGGAATGACTGATCGCTATGCTGTAAAAGTGTTCAACATGATATCTGGGGTTGATTTAAAAGGCTGAATATAGTGCAATGTAGGCGCACGATCTGCGTCGTTTTGATGCGGGTATCTCTGTTGATATCTACTCTCTTGATATCTATCAAGTAGAGGGCGCTGCATTGCAGTAAAATGGGTATCAACACAATTTGTGGTTTTGGGGTAGTATTTTATTATTTCTTGTTTTGGGGGAACTATGGGACAAACTAATAGTCTTCATACAGAGCAACGATATGAGTATGGCGTGATTCGCGCCTTTATCATAAGCACGTTGTTCTTTGGTGCTTGGGGGTTGTCTGCTGGCTTATGGGCAGCATTAGAGCTTACGTGGCCAGCGCTCAACTTTGATTTACCTTGGTTAACATTTGGTCGATTAAGACCTGTTCATACCTCTATGGTTATATTTGGTATGGGGGGCTCTGCACTGATTGGTACTGCACTCTATGTTGTACAGAGAACGAACCATGTGCGCCTTGCGTATCCAACACTTGCATGGATTGTCTATTGGGGATGGACGATTGTGTTTACCTTAGTACCTATTAGTTACATGATGGGATTCACTCAAGGTAAAGAGTATGCAGAGTTTGAGTGGATTTTTGACTGGCCAGTAGCAATTATTTGGGTACTCTTCTTCTGGGTATTCATTAACACATTATGGCGTCGTAAGCAGCGTCATATGTATGTTGCGAACTGGTTCTACTTAGCGTTTATTGTGGCAACAGCGTTACTTCATATCTTCAATAACCTAACTATCCCAGTTTTTGGAGCAGGTACGATTAAGTCCTACAACGTTTTTGCTGGTGTACAAGATGCGATGGTTCAATGGTGGTATGGACATAATGCGGTAGGATTTATTCTTACTGTTGCTTTCTTAGGGATGATGTATTACTTCGTACCTAAAGAGGCAGGTCGTCCTGTTTACTCCTATCGTCTATCGATTGTGCATTTCTGGGCACTAATCTTCCTCTATATGTGGGCAGGAGCGCACCATCTACACTGGACATCACTCCCTGACTGGGTTTCATCCTTAGCAGCTACATTCTCAGTATTGCTCTGGTTACCATCATGGGGAGGTATGATCAATGGAATCATGACGCTATCAGGTGCATGGGATTCTATCCGCACCAATCCAATAATTCGCTTTATGGTTGTAGCGCTCTCATTCTATGGTATGAGTACTTTTGAAGGGCCGCTTATGAGCTTGCGCTCAGTTAACGCATTATCTCACTATACGGACTGGACAGTAGGACACGTTCACTCTGGTGCGTTAGGTTGGGTTGCCATGATTACATTTGGATCGTTGTACCATTTAGTACCTAGAGTATTTGGTGCGAAGATCTATAGTGAGCGTTTAATCTTTACTCACTTCTGGTTGGCAACAATTGGAATCGTACTCTATATCGCATCTTTATGGGTTGCTGGTATTGGTCAAGGAATGATGTTAAGAGCATTTGACCAAGAGACAGGGACGTTAGCTTATAAATTTATTGAGACAGTAGATTTTATGCATATCCCTTATATCTTTAGAGCGATTGGTGGAGCTCTCTATCTTCTAGGTGCAGTAGTTATGATTTATAACTTTGCAATGACGATGATTAGAGGCACTAAAGAGCAAGCAGACAGTAATGCACGCATTCCTGTAGTTGCTGCACACGCATAAGGAATATAGGAGATAATACAGATGATTAAACATGAACGTTTAGAAACAAATAGCGGTCTATTACTCCTTTTCGTATTTGTCATCATTAGTATCGGTGGCTTAATCGAAGTTGTTCCCCTCTTCTATATCGATGGCACAATCGAAGAGGTGAAGAAGGAGATCCCCGCCTATGAGATGGATGAGGATGGACGCCTAGTTCTCGACGAGAATGGGAAGAAGATTCCTCTTTATATGACAGATGAGAATGGGGAGTTTATTCTTGATAGTCGCAATCGTAAGATTCAAGCAACTCGTAAGGTCGATGCAATTCGTCCCTACACTCCGCTTGAGCAGTTAGGTCGCAACATTTATGTATCAGAAGGTTGCTATAACTGTCACTCACAACAGATTCGCCCAATGCAAGATGAGTTTGAGCGTTATGGTCACTACTCATTAGCAGCTGAATCCCAATATGATCGCCCATTCCAGTGGGGTTCAAGACGTATTGGACCGGATTTAGCGCGGGTTGGTGGAAAAATGGATAATCAGTGGCATGTTGACCACTTAGTCCGCCCACAAGATCGTGTTGAGCAATCGATAATGCCGGCTTACCCATGGTTATTAGAGAATGAGCTAAATTATCAAGGTGTAGAGCAACATCTTAAAACATTAAGAATGTTAGGTGTGCCATACTCTTCAACTGAAGAGGAGTATTTAGCTAACGTTAAGCGTTTTGGTGAGGATGTTGCCGATATGCTTCAAATTGGGTTAGCTAAAAAGCATCTTGAAGAGCAAGCTGCAGATATCAGAAAGAACTACACGCATGAGAAGAAGCGTGAAGGTGTCATAACTGAGATGGATGCATTGATTGCTTACCTTCAGGTACTCGGAACTATGGTTGAGTTTAAAGATGACCAAGGTTTAGAGTTTAGCGAATTCCGTTAATCAAATAATAGGAAAGGGATAGATGATGGAGAGTATTTATCAGTTTTTAAGATGGTTTACCGATCTGGGAAATAGCAAAATGGCAGCTGCTGTGATTTTTTCCACAACATTTGTCATGATCCTCATCTATGCCTTTACTGGGAAAGAGAGACAGAAGCGATTTGATGAGTATCGATATATTCCATTTATGGATGATGAGACGAAAGATCTTGACGAGATTAAACAAGAGCTCGACAAGAATCGCGATGATCATAAATAGATTGCTTCTGTACAAAGCTGAGGAATAAATTATGAGTGAGAACTTAAAAGATAAACATGAGAAAAAGCCAGAAGGTGAACAGATAACGGGTCATGTATGGGATGAAACGCTCTGTGAGTATAACCATCCCCTACCTCGTTGGTGGCTTATCTCCTTCTATGCGACAGTAGTATTCTGTTTAGGTTACTGGATACTGTTTCCAACTTGGCCACTACCAAACTCCTTTACTAAAGGTGTCTATAAGGTAGAGGTGAGTGAGAAACTGGTAGATGAGGATGGGAACTATCTGCGTGATGAGGATGGTCATTACATTACGGAGAGTAAAAAAGTTAACTGGAATACCCGTTCTCGTCTAACTAATGAGCTGCAAAACTCTAAACAGGCATTAACGCGTCAGGAGCGATTCGCACAGTTGATGACTATGGATTATGATGAAATTCTTGATGATCCTGTCATGCTGAATTTTGCGAAGCAAGCGGCAACCGTACCTTTTGCTGATAACTGTGCTACTTGTCATGGTTATGACGCTACAGGACATGTAGGATTCTATCCTAACCTTGTAGATGATGCTTGGTTATGGGGTGGAGAGTTAGAAAATATTGAAGAGACAATCACTAAAGGGCGTCGTGGAAACATGACTGCGGGCAGCCTCTTGATGAATGAAGAGGAGATTGCAGATGTCTCGCGCTATGTTTTAACACTCTCTAAGGATCTAAATGATAATCCTAACTATGTGCCTGATGAGGGAAGCCGTCGAGGTGAAGAGCTCTTCTATGGCAAAGGAACCTGTTATACCTGTCATACACAGTTAGATATGAATGATCCGACAGCTAGACAGCCAGCCACAGGAAACCCAAGCATGGGGGCTCCGGATTTAACGGATAAGGTGTGGGAGATTGTTGATGTTAATTCTTATGAGACACAAGAAGAGAAATTAGCAGCAATAATTCCACAGGTGAGAGATGGTGTTAATCCATTGACCACAAACCGAGAAATGCCCGCCTGGGAGGATCGATTAACTCCTGAGTTAATTAGAGCCCTAGCAATCTATGTCCACCAGCTTGGAGATAGTGGGGAATAAAAGGGAAGGGGGGATGGAAAAGTCCTCCCTTTTTCTTTAGCTCTTTAAAAAAATTTACAATTTGATAGATAAACTATCGTGATTAGAAAGTTAAGGTGAGAGTTGTGAGCACGCAAAATAATGGTGATACACTTTATCAAAAACGGGAACCAATTCATCCACGCAGTGTAAAAGGGAAATTTAGAACATTTAAATCAACTGTATTACTACTAGCGTTTGGTGTCTTCTTCTTATTGCCATGGATTCCATGGGAGCGTCCGGGAAATATTCCAAATCAAGCGGTTCTATTTGATATTCCTAACCGAATCTACTACATCTTTAATCTCCCTGTTCATATTCAAAATATTATGTGGCTGGCGGGGGTATTAATCCTCTTTGCTTTAGCACTCTTTTTTGTGACGGCGGTATTAGGGCGGGTTTTTTGTGGTTATTTCTGTTTCCAAACCCTCTGGACTGATGCATTTATCTTTATCGAGAGTTGGATTCAAGGCAATCGGAATGCACGATTACGTCTACAAGAATCGGAGTGGAATCGAGAGAAGATCATTAAAGTTGGTGGTACGTGGTTAGCTTGGTTTATTTTCGCCTTCTGGTCAGGCTTTACTTTTACTGCCTATTGGACTTATGCGCCACAATTATTATTAGACTTTTTTGTAGGCAAGGCTCCTTTTGCCGCTTATGTGACGACAGCACTTTTAACCATTACAACTTTTACTATGGCAGGGTTTGCGCGGGAGCAGGTCTGTACATTTATGTGCCCATATGCTCGCTTTCAGGGTGTAATGTTTGATGCTGATACTTTAATCGTCTCCTATGATGTAAAACGTGGTGAGCGTGAGAAGGGGAGAGCTAAGCCTATGCGTGATCTTCGTGAGTATGAAGCACGTAAAGAGGCGGGTTATGGGGATTGTATTGATTGTAATCTCTGTGTTCAGGTCTGTCCTGCCGGAATCGATATCCGTGATGGAATCAATTATAAATGTATCACGTGTGGACTCTGTATTGATGCCTGTCATAATGTGATGTCGGGTATTAAATATCCTACTGGGCTTATCCGATATGACTCTGAGCGTGGTTTAGCTGGTGGGAAGACAAACTACTTCAGCCCCAGAAATATTGGATATGCTGTAGTTATGATTATCGTTACTACGATTCTGTTGTGGAGTGTATTCCACCGTGAAGTGAGCTCTATTGCTATTGAACATGAGCGTCGTGGTGCCGTTGTTCAGTCGACTGGCTGGATTCAAAATGGATATGATATTAAGCTCAATAATAAATCGCTTAATCCACAACGATTTGAGATCACTCTCGATGAAGATCCAGCTGAATATCAATTAAGAATGCGCCATAGTACAGTGGAATTACCCTCTGGCAGTAATGGAATCACGTTAGGTGCACGGGTACAAAAAGCGCCACATGTGGAAACAGAAGGAACCATTACCTTTAAGATCACGGTTACAGATCAAATAACAGGAGAGGTAGTGGATGAAGAGTATATCTCTACTCGATTTGATGATAAGTAAGCATAAAATCGGTAGTAAACTCATGTAGAATAGAGTAGGAATACTATTAGGTATTCCTACTTTTTTCTAAACTCAATTAATAATATCTCACTTGAGATCTCAATAGGATGGTGTTGATTATATGGATGCTCTAATTGTAATGTCGATAGGCGTCGTAGTTGTCTTTCTTTTATGTCTATTCTTAAATAGGGTTATAAAATTTTCACCTGCGCAAGCGGCGAGTATCGTATCGCTAATCTGTTTGGCCGTGATTATCCCATACTCTATCGCTTTCTGGCCCGGAGGGGACAAATTTGCGCTCTATATCAGTAGCGCACTAATTACAACATATGCCTATTACCTAATTGGTAGTGGGGGTATTAAAGCTTTAAGTGGTGATGGTGGGCGTAAGATACATTGGGCACCTATTGCTATTTTAGGCTTTTTTCTATTTTTGATGATTGTAGATGGCTCTTTCGTTGTAATGGCAGAGCGTGGGTTAAGTTATAAGCGAGTGAAAGAGGATGGGCATGTAATTGATGTTAATACCCGTTTCCCAGGAGAAGTTCCCAATGCATATCATAAGAAAGAGGCTTACTACAATGAGTATCAAGATCGTTTAGCAGAGCAACAGCTAAGAGGGTGGAAGGTTAAATTTGGATTTGATCGTAAGGCCCATCAGCATCAAGAAAACTTTTTTATGGTTCAAGTCTTAGATAAGAAGAATCAGCCACTTGAGGACGCTCAAGTGGTCGCCCATTTTACCCGCTCTGCAGAGCAAGAGTTAAATAAGCTTTTAGAGTTACAGATGACAGCCCCAGGTCTATATGAGGTACCGATAACGTTTGAGCGAAGAGGACCTTGGAATTTAGAGTTAGAGATTACCAAGGGGGATGATCGTCACGAAATTGTCGGTTCAACTCATGTTGAGTGCCCTGTGGGTGAGGATTGCTACAAGCCAGAAACACGGAAAAAGAGACGAGGTTAATAATCGATGGGTGAGAGTAAAATAGTTCACTGCTACCACTGTGATCAAGAGATGAGGGGGCATGTCCCTTTCTATGCAACAATTGATGGGAAAGAGCAACCTATGTGTTGCGCCGGATGTAAAGCCGTGGCAGAAATGATTGTCAACTCGGGCTTTACGAAATATTATGATCATCGTGAAGCTTGTGCAATTCGTCCAGATTCGATTGGTGAAATTATTCCCGAAGAATTGCGACAAGAGATGCATTTTTACGATCACCCAGATATTGCTCGACAGTTTGTTACCCAAAAGAGTGAGACGGAATATGAGGCATACTTAATTGTCGATAATATAGTCTGTGCCGCCTGTGTCTGGCTATTAGAGCAAGCGATTAATCGTGTTCCTGGAGTTCATCGTTTTGATGTTAACTATACAACGCATCGAGCTCATCTTAGTTTTAACCCACAAGAGATCAATATCTCTGAGATCTTATTGGAGGTGGTGCGCTTAGGTTATAAGGCAACCCCATTTGATGAGCAAGAACAGCAGCGACAACTTAAAGAGGAGTGGCGCTCGTTACTTAAAGCGTTTGGTGTTGCGGCACTCTTCTCTATGCAGGTGATGACGCTTACTGTTGCTCTCTACTTTGGTGCTGCAGAAGGATCGGAGATGAGTGATTTCTCAAAGCAGGCACTACGTTGGGCAAGTCTTGTTGCGACAATACCCTGTGTCACCTACTCAAGTTGGGTCTTCTATAAGTCCGCTTATTATGATCTTAAAAATAAGCGTTTGAGCATGAATGTGAACGTTTCGTTAGCACTGATTTTTGGTACATTATGGAGTGCATGGAATACAGTATTTGGAATCGGTGAGACTTATTATGAGTCGGTCTCTATGTTTGCATTTTTACTATTAGGGGCTCGAGTACTGGAGACAAATTCACGACATAAGGCACTCTTAATCTCAGACCATATCTTAAAGCTGACCCCAAATTTAGCAGAGCGGATTAATCCAGATGGGTCAACAGAGCATGTTGCCACCAACAAGGTTAATATTGGGGATAAGTTATTAATTCGTCCCGGAGAGAGTATTCCACTCGATGGCATTCTATTAGATGAGATTGCTATGGTGGATGAGTCACTATTGACCGGTGAGAGTCTCCCCATTGAGAAGCATAAAGGGGATCAGCTAATAGGAGGATCGGTAAACTATGAGCAGGCATTAACGATAGAGGTGACTAATATCGGTGCGGATACCGTTCTATCACAGATGTCTCGCTTGATCGATCGATCAATGAGTGAAAAGCCGCGAATAGCAATGTTAGCGGATATTATCTCTACCTGGTTTGTGCTCGGATTAATTGTGGCTTGTCTTGGTACTTTTGCTGTTTGGTATTATATTGCTGATCCCACACAAGCCTTTGCAGTAACGTTAGCAGTTTTAGTCGTTTCTTGTCCATGTGCCTTAGCATTAGCTACACCATCAGCATTGAGCATTGGTAATCAAGCGATTATTGAGAAGGGGCTCATAGCAACTCGTGCTGGTGCATTAGAGACATTGGGGAAAATTACCGATATTGTTTTTGATAAAACAGGCACCTTAACCGAAGGGAAGTTAACGGTTAATCGAGTAGAGCTCTTTAATCCTGATATAACTGAAGAGCAGGTAAAAAAAATTGCTGTGTCACTTGAAGCAACCTCAAGTCATCCTATAGCACATGGCTTTCAGCAGCTAGGATATGAAGAATCGATTGAGTCTTATCCTGTCGAGAATTTAGAAAATATTGTTGGTAAAGGGGTGAAAGGGGTTATTGATGGGGTTGAGTATCGTATCGGTCGCTTAGATTGGTTTCCTAATAGTGAGTATGAGGCTGTTATAGATGATAACCTTTGGATTGGATTAGGGGTAGGAGATAAGCTTTATGCTGCATTTTCTCTACATGATCGATTAAAGAGTGATGCTGAAGAGGTGGTGAATCGTTTAAAAGCTGAGAACTATAATCTCCATATCTTAAGTGGTGATCGAAGTGAGACCGTGGCCAAATTTAATGAGAAATTAGAGATACCTGTCGCTAAGGGGGATCTCTCGCCTGAAGATAAATTAGCTTATGTTGAACAATTACAAGCTAATGGCGCTATTGTCTCTATGCTTGGTGATGGGATTAATGATGGACCCGTTTTAGGTAAGGCGGATGTCTCTATTGCTATTGGGCAAGGAGCACTGATCGCACAGTCGACGGCTGATATGATTTTAATGAAAGATCAGAAATTGAAACCACTTGTAGAAGGAATTACACTGGCAAAGCGGACCGATCGCATTATTGTTCAAAACTTAACTTGGGCTTTAGCGTATAATATTATTGCGATTCCCGTTGCTATGCTAGGTTATCTAGAACCATGGATGGCTGCGTTGGGAATGAGTTTAAGCTCGGTCTTAGTGGTGGTGAACACCGTAAGAATCCGAGATCATAGAGAAGAGAAGGAGCGCTAAATGAATGTATTATTATTTTTACTCCCGTTAACGGGATTCTCCCTGATATTAATCGTTGGTGCTTTTTTATGGGCAGTGCGAGCCAATCAATTTGATGATTTAGATAGTCCTGCTTATCGTATTCTCTATGATGAAGATATAGTTCCTTTAGAGAAAGAGGATGAAGAGAAGCTTGATAGTAAGCAGATCTCCGATACTGGAGAAGAGTTGAAGAATAGTGAAGAGAAAGAGAGTTAATTGATGAAAGTAAGTAATGAGACGTTACAGCGATTATCCTCTTTAGCTCAAATAAAGATTGAAGCTAAGGAGTATGATGAATTCACCAGACGCTTAACTAAGATGACTGATGCTATAGATCGGATTAAAGAGGTAGATACATCGAACATTGAGCCGCTATGCAATCCGTTTGACTCGATACAACGTCTTCGGGATGATGTTGTGACAGAAGTAGATCAGCGAGAGAAGTATCAGCAGATGACAGAGCATACCGAAAAGGGGCTCTATCTCGTTCCACAGGTTATCGAATAAAGAGAGATTATGAATAGAGAATCCATTACTCAAATAAGAGAAAAATTAGATAATAGAGAGATTTCTAGCTTTGAACTCTTCGAATACTTTAAAGAGCGTATAGAGAAATATGATAAAGAGTTAAATAGCTTTATCACTACTGATTTTGAAAAAGCCGAAGCAGCAGCTAAAGCGGCAGATGAGTTAATAGCAAAAGGGGAGCAGAAGAGCCTAACAGGAATTCCTATAGCACATAAAGATCTCTTGTGTACTGAGGGCTTACTCACAACCGCAGCATCACAAATGTTAAGCAACTTTATTCCTCCCTATAATGCAACCGTTGTTGATAAGATGGCTCAATTAGGGGCGGTCTCCTTAGGGAAACTCAACTTAGATGAGTTTGCTATGGGCTCGACAGGAGAGACAAGCTATTATGGAGTGAGTAGGAATCCTTGGAATAAAGGGCATGTTGCTGGAGGATCATCAAGTGGCTCCGCAACTGCAGTGAGTGCAGGGTTAGTATTAGGAGCAACGGCTTCAGATACAGGAGGATCGATCCGTCAGCCGGCTAGTTTTTGTGGAATTACAGGGCTAAAACCTACATATGGGCGTATCTCTCGACATGGTGCAATTGCATTTGCCTCCTCATTAGATCAGGTAGGGGTAATGGCACGTAGTGCAGAAGATTGTGCACTACTCTATCAAGCGATTGCTGGCTTTGATGAGAAAGACCCTACATCTATGGAGCAGCCGGTTATCTCTCCTAAGTTAGATCAGTATCGACTCGATGGAGTAAAGATAGGAGTTCCGAAAGAGTTTTTCGATGATTCGATTGATACTGAAGTGGCTAATAGAGTAGAGGAGGCGCTGAAGCTTTACCAATCAATGGGGGCTGAGCTAGTTGAAGTCTCATTTAAATATCATAATCTCATTACTCCCATCTATTATGTTATCGCTACGGCAGAAGCTTCCAGTAATCTCGCTCGTTATGATGGGGTTCGTTATGGTTATCGTTGTAAAGATCCTAAAGATTTAGAAGATCTCTATATGCGTACCCGTGGAGAAGCTTTTGGGGCAGAAGTTAAGAGCAGGATTCTGTTAGGAACGTATGCCTTAACTGAAGAGCATTATGAAGATTACTATCGACAGGCGCAGAGAATTCGCCGTTTAGTATCTCAAGAGTATAGAGAGATCTTATCGAGCGTTGATTTTATTGCAGGACCCTCCGTTCCTACTACTGCCTTTAAGGTGGGGCAGGATATGACAGGTATTGAAAATTCTCTCTTTGACGCAAATCTAATTGGAGCAAACTTAGCAGGGCTTCCTGCCTTAAGTCATCCTGCAGGATTTGTAAATGATCTGCCGGTTGGGTTACAGCTCATTGGGCGCCCTTTTGATGAAGCAACGATTCTTGCAGCAGCTCATCGTTATCAGCAAGAGTCCGATTGGCACCAGCAGTTACCCCCTATTGTTTAAAGTCATCTACAAAGAAGCGATCAAAACTAGAAGAAGGATTAATTTATGAGTTGGGAAGTTGTTATCGGTCTTGAGGTTCATGCTCAATTAACCACACAATCCAAAATATTTTCAGGCTCGAGTACTGCTTTTGGTCATGAGCCTAACACACAGGCAAGCTTAATTGATCTAGCAATGCCCGGGACGTTACCGAGTGTTAATAAGGCGGTGTTTGAAAAAGCTATACTCTTTGGGCTGGCCACTAACTCAAAGATAGAGCGGAAGACAATTTTTGAGCGAAAGCACTACTTTTATCCCGATTCTCCTAAAGGCTACCAAACGAGCCAAATGGATCGACCTATTGTGTATGATGGTTATTTAGAGATTGAGGGAGATGAGGGGCAAAAAAAGATTCGAATTAATCGTGCACATTTAGAGGAAGATGCTGGTAGCTCTCGCCATGAAGACTTTATTGGTATGACGGGAATTGATCTTAACCGGGCAGGGACCCCTCTTTTAGAGATTGTAACTGAGCCTGATTTAAGTTCTGCAGCAGAGGCTATTGCCTACTTAAGAAAGCTACACACGTTAGTAACTTGGCTGGGAATCTGCGATGGAAATATGCAAGAAGGCTCATTCCGTTGTGATGCTAATGTCTCGGTTAATCGTCCTGGTGAAGGGTTGGGGACACGTACAGAGTTGAAAAATATCAATTCTTTTCGTTTTGTTGAGCAAGCCATCAATTATGAGGTAGCAAGGCAGATTAAGTTACTTGAGGCGGGGGAAACGATTACACAAGAGACTCGTCTTTATGATTCTGACAAAAATGAAACTCGCTCGATGAGGACTAAAGAGGAGGCTAATGATTATCGTTATTTCCATGACCCCGATCTGCTCCCCATTATTATTGAGGAGGAGTTAATTGAATCGGTACGCAAACAGTTACCGATGATGCCTGAAGCATTGGCGGAAAAGTATGTTAATGAGTATAAAATTTCTCAATATAATGCTGATACACTGACACAGTCGCGGGCAATGACTGACTATTTTGAGGCATTAATCATGGCTAAAGCTGAGCCACAGATTGCTTCGAACTGGCTATTAGGTGATGTATCTGCCTATCTTAATGAAAAAGAGATATCGATCGAACAGTTTCCAATAGAACCGAAACGGTTGGCAAAGCTCCTCAAGCGTATTACTGATAAGACGATCTCCAATAATATTGGGCGTAAGGTCTTCAGTATAATGATCGATAATGATTTAAGTGCTGATGAAATTATTGAAAAAGAGGGGTTAAAGCAGGTAACTGATACGGGTGCTATTGAAGCATGGGTTGATGAAGTTTTAGCTAATAACCCTAAGCAGGTGGAGCAGTATAAGGGGGGACAGACCCGAATTTTAGGATATTTTGTCGGTCAAGTGATGAAGTTAAGTCGTGGTAAAGCAGATCCTGCTACTATCAATCAGATGATTACTGAAAAATTAAAGTAAGTAATAATTATATCGCTTGAAATGAGAGAGATCTATCTATGAAGGTTAGATCTCTTTTTTTCTGCTCTTGAAATATTATGAAGTAGCCCCATTATCCACTTCGTATCCGGTTATTGATCATTTTTAAATAATCAAGATAGATAAGGAGTCCTGATTATGGCGAATAATGCCCCTGAAAAGATGCAGTTTCAAACTGAAGTTAATCAGTTATTAGATTTAATGATTCACTCACTCTACTCCAATCGAGAAATATTCCTTCGCGAGCTAATTTCTAATGCTTCTGATGCGTTAGATAAGCGTCGTTTTGAGGGATTAACCGATGAAAAGATGATTGAGGATCAAGGAGAGCCCCATATTCTCATTCAGATGGATAAAGAGAAGGGGGAGATCATCATCTCAGATAACGGTATCGGCATGACACGTGATGAGGTGATTGAGCATATTGGCACAATTGCTAAATCGGGAACGAAAGCATTTATCGAAAAGTTAGAAGAGGATAAAAAGAATGCCTCTAATCTAATTGGGCAGTTTGGCGTCGGTTTCTACTCAGCATTTATCGTAGCGGAAAAGATTGATCTAGTAACACGTAAAGCAGGAACAGCGGCTAATGAAGCTACTTTATGGAGTTCAGAAGGGAAAGAGGACTTCACTTTAACGGCAACTTCGAAAGATGCTGTTGGGACAGAGATTCGTTTAACGATACGGGAGGATCATCACGATTTAATTAATGAGTGGTCACTAAAGGAGATTATTAAGAAGTATTCTGACCATATTGCCTATCCGATTAAGATGGAAGTAGAGAAGATCGTTCCTGTCGAAGAGGGGGATGAGGGAGAGACAACAACTGAACTTGCGATAGAGCAGGTTAACTCAGCAACTTCTCTCTGGCAGAGAGATCGGAGTGATATTACCGATGAGGAGTATGTTGATTTCTATAAGCAATTAAGTAATGACTATAATGAGCCTTTAACTTGGTCACACAATAAGGTAGAGGGGAATACCTCTTATACATCTCTTCTCTATATCCCATCGGTAGCCCCGGCAGGATTATGGGATCAAGAGGTTCAGTATGGTGTAGAGCTCTATGTTCAACGGGTCTTTATCATGGATGGTTCTGAAAAGCTTATCCCCCGATATTTGCGCTTTTTGAGAGGAGTTGTAGATACACAAGATCTCCCTTTAAATATTTCACGGGAGATTCTCCAGAGCTCACGAACAATTGATACAATTCGTCAGGGATTGGTACGCCGAGGATTAGGTATGCTCGAATCATTAAGTCTTAACGAGCCTGAGAAGTATCAGACTGTTTGGAGCCAATTTGGTCGAGTTTTAAAAGAGGGCTTTGGTGAGGATTTCTCTAATCGTGAAAAATTAGCAAAGCTCCTTCGCTTCTCATCGACAAAAAATGAGGAGGAGACTCTCTCATTAGATGATTATCTCAATCGAATGACGGATGAGCAGAAAGCAATCTACTATATTACAGCTGACTCTCTTAATACTGCGAAAAATAGTCCCCATTTAGAGATCTTTAAGGAGAAGGATATCGAAGTTCTCCTTATGACAGATGTGATTGATGACTGGATGATGGGCTTTCTTCATGAATATCAAGATATTCCATTTGTTAATGTGGCAAAGGGTGATATCGATCTCTCTAGCGATGAGAAAGATGAAGAGAAGAGTGAGGAGAAGGAGCTGACAAAAGAGGAAGCAGAAATTACTAAAGCATTAGAGGAGATCTTAGGAGAGCGGGTTGAAGCAGTTAAAATTTCAGAGCGCCTTACAAATTCTGCATCATGTCTCGTACGAAGTGAGCATGCATTAAGTGGTCACTTTGAGAAACTGCTTAAAGAGGCGGGCCATGATATTCCAGAACTTAAGCCATGGTTAGAAATCAATCCTCAGCATCATCTGATTACTGCTTTTATGGAGAGTGATAATAAAGAGCAAAAAGAGGATCTTGCCCTCTTAATTTATGAAGAAGCTCTTCTTCTTGAGGGAGCTGCACTAGAGGATCCCTCTGCCTTTGTTGCACGACTTAATCGTCTTATGGCTAAGAATTAGGGGGTGTAGCTCCTCTAAAACTCAATTATTTTGAGGTTAAATCAGCTCAGTAAGCATTGCTTGCTGAGCTTTTTTCTCTCTTATCCCAATAGGTGTGCTACTCTGATTAGAAGAATGACTGATCAAGTAGAGGAGGCAATTATGCATCTACATGAGTATCAAGCGCAAATCCTATTAAAACGATATGGTATTCCTTTTCCTCGTGCAGGAGCCATCAGCTCTCTTGATGAGTTAGATGAGCTCTATAGCCGTTATAGAGCTGATAAGGTAATCATTAAAGCACAAATCCATGCTGGTGGTAGAGGTAAAGCAGGTGGTGTTAAGATCGTTGACAATCTGACAGAGGCCCGTGATTTTGCTCAAAGTTTACTTGGGCAGTATTTGGTGACCAAACAGACGGATAGTCGTGGTCTGCCCATTAATCACCTTTTAGTAAGTGAAGTGGTCTCTGATATTGTTCGAGAGCTCTATGTAGGGTTGTTAATTGATCGCTCAACGGGAGCCATTACCTTTATTCTCTCGACCGAAGGGGGGATGGATATTGAAAAGGTAGCCCAAGAGCAGCCAGAAAAGGTGCTTCAAGTGAAGGCGGATTTTCTCGTGGGGATTCCTCCTTATAAAATTCGAGAGGCAGCATACCAGTTAGGGCTTAAAGAGGAGCAATTCCCTAGTTTTATTAATATTATTCAGGGGTTATACGATGCATTTATTCAGTCTGATCTCTCTTTGCTTGAGTTGAATCCACTTGGTGTTTTGAGTGATGGTTCATTTATAGCACTAGATTCTAAAATAACTGTGGATGAGAATGCGCTTTTTCGTCAGCCGGAGTTAGCCAAGTGGCGAGATCGAACTCAAGAGAATGAGACGGAGCAAAGGGCTACAGAGCTCGGTCTTAATTATGTCGCATTAGAAGGAAATATTGGCTGCATGGTAAATGGGGCTGGATTAGCGATGGCGACAATGGATATTATTAAGCTTTATGGTGCTGAACCGGCTAACTTTTTAGATGTAGGGGGTGGTACAACCAAAGAGCGAGTAGTGAAAGCATTAGAGCTGATCTTAACTGATGAGCAAGTAGAGGGGATTTTTATTAATATCTTTGGGGGAATCGTTCGCTGTGATCTAATTGCGGAAGCCTTGATTGAGGCGATGGATGAGATTGAGGTGACGCTACCTATCGTTGTTCGTCTTGAAGGAAATCGTGCAGCAGAGGGGCTTGCCCTCTTAAAAGAGGCAGCGCTTCCACTAACCCCAATTCAGGGATTAGCAGAAGCCGCTAAGCAGATCATTGAGAAGACTGAAAAACAAAGAAGGGGGCATTAGATTATGGCCATCTTAGTAAACCGAGAGACTCGCGTTATTGTGCAAGGATTTACGGGTAAAAATGGAACATTTCATGCAGAGCAATCCATTGCATATGGCACTAAAATTGTTGGTGGTGTAACCCCAGGAAAGGGTGGCAGTATTCATCTGAACCGTCCTGTCTTTAATACAGTTAAAGAGGCAGTAAAAGAGACTGCGGCAACGGCATCGGTAATTTTTGTACCAGCGCCATTTGTTCTCGACTCTATATTAGAAGCGATTGATGGAGGGATTGAGTTAATCGTTGTCATTACCGAAGGGGTGCCTACTCAAGATATGATGAAGGCGAATCAATATGCGGCCTTGCATGGGGGGATACGAATTATTGGCCCAAACTGTCCTGGTATTTTAGTTCCCGATGAGTGCAAGATCGGAATAATTCCTGGCGATGTGGGATTACGGGGATCGATAGGAATTATCTCACGCTCTGGAACGTTAACATATGAAACAATGGCACAAACTACTGCTCTAGGGTTGGGGCAATCTACCTGTATCGGTATTGGTGGGGACCCTGTACCAGGCATGAGTCAGATAGAGGCATTACAGCTCTTTGAGGATGATCCAGAGACTGAAGGGATTATTCTGATAGGGGAGATTGGAGGAACAGCAGAGGAGGAGGCTGCTGAATATGCTCAGGAGTATATTAGTAAGCCGGTTGTAGGGTATATCGCAGGGGTAAGCGCACCAGAAGGGAAGCGGATGGGGCATGCCGGTGCGATTATATCGGGGGGAAAGGGGAGCGCAGAAGATAAGTTTAGAGCATTTGATCGTGCTGGAATTGCTTATACCCGTTCTCTAGCAGAGATCGGCGAAACAATGCAGCAAGCATTAAAAAGGGCAAAAAGAGGGTAATCATCCCCAAAAATATGGTAAAGTAAAGCTGCTATTTTCTATATGAGGCTCTATTATTTAGAGCCTTTTTATATGAGATTGGGATATTATTCACAAATCTAATCCTCATTCGATGAAGTTCGTTTGGGGCAGTTCTATTTACAATAATATAGGTTAGATCAATGAGAAGACTTCTGACATTTGGTTTCATATTGTCGCTCTTTATGGTGGCTAATGGGCAAGAGCTTTACGTTAGTGATCAATTAACAGCCCCTATTCGTACTGAAGCACGTGATAATTCTCGGATCAAAAAGATGATTCAATCAGGCACTAAGTTAGAGGTGCTAGGCCGGAGTGGACAACATATTAATGTTCGTTATCCAGGCGGGACAGGATGGATTCATAAAAGTTTTGTTATGGATGAGCCAGTCGCCCGTGAGCAGGTAAAAGAGGCTCAACGGCGCTTAAAAGAGGTAGCAGAGCTTGATAATACTGTTGCATCATTAAGAGAGAATGTTACCGAGCTTGAAGCTGTTATCGAGCAACTGACTGAGGAGAAAGAAGAGATTGCACAAAAATATGCTCAGTTAGTTAAGGTATCTACCCAGGCGGTAGATATTGATCGTCGTAATACAGAGTTGAATGAAGAGAATTATAATTTAAAAGTAAAGCATAATGCGTTAAAAGAGGAGCACCAACTCTTAAAAGAGAGTAGCCGCAGTACAGAGTGGATTATTGGAGCTGTTATTCTCTTCTTTGGTATTATTTTTGGCTCGGCTATTATGCCTTGGCTTGTAGCTAAATTGCGTCGTAAAAATAATAGTTGGGATTTCTAACCACTATTTTTTACTCTCTCGATAATTCTTTAGAGCGTACCTAATAAAAAATGCCCATCTAATAAAGATGGGCATTTTGCCAATTAGCGATTATTTATATCAGAGAGATAGGTGTTCTCTGATTATAGTACCTATTAATTATGGGCGAACAGCGGTTACTTCAATTTCGACACGCCAGGCGGGATGAGCTAGCTTTGCTACCTGAAATGCAGAACGCGCGGGTAGCTTTCGGGTGCTCTTCTCATCAAAGAATTGCTCATATCCTTTCATAAAGCCCCAAAAATCCATTAAACCATCATTCTCCTCGCCCCCAACTAAAAAGACCTGCATTTTTACAACATCTTCCATGCTTAAATTAAGCTCGGCCAGGTGTGCGTCAATCTGCTCTAAGATATTGATAGTTTGTGCTTCGGTATCACCGTAAGCTTCAAGAGAATCTTTTGGCGCATCGGGATTAATCACTTGAGGTACTTTACCACTTAAGAAGACGATACTCTTATTAGCATCAATTTCAACCGATTCAGACATCGGCATTCCCTCTAGTTTATGGTAGGTAACACCATTGATTTCTGTACGCTGCTCAAGTTCAGCGTTAGCGACTCCTATGAGAAGAGGGAGGGTTAGTAATAATGATTTAATACGCATATAGATACTCCTTTCAGTTGATAGTATTAATGTAAGTGGTTACAAGAGTAGAGTAGTCTCTAATTACTTGAAACGATCTAAACTGTATGGACGACGATCAATAATCGATTCTTCGCCAGTTAGAATATCTGCAGTAATTAATGATGCTCCTGGAGACTGAGTCATCCCCCATGTAGTAGCAGTATTTACCACCAGTCCGGGGTACTTATCTACCTCAGAGATAATTGGATGTTGATCAGCTGTAGGACTTACAACCGCACCCCAGCGCTCAATCACTTCAGACTTTTCAAAGATAGGGAATTCAGCCTTCATACGATTGAAGACAGCATCTAAGTGATCGTTATTAGCTGTCGCTGTAGCAACACGCCACTCTTCGAAGGGGGTTTTCTCATCTAGTTTCCATGAGGTAGGCATCTTAAAGGAGTTGATAAAGTCTTTTCCAAGTTTAAAGTCTACCGGCATCTCCCCTAAAAGAGGAACAAATTGGGGGGCAAGTAGGAAGCTATCTTTAATAATAGATGTGGTAAAGATACGGGGAGCTACTGCATAGGTACCATCCGCTTGTTCACGGAAATGAATCCCATTGGGTAGATGAACGTTTCCTTTAGGAGCACCGGGAACGCCTGATACCCGTTGTTGTGAGAGGTAGACATTCAAGGTTGGAAGATCAACGCCCATATTTTTCATAAAGAGGCGAGACCAGATTCCCCCTGCTAATACAACACGAGAACTCTTAATGGAACCTTTTTCAGTTACAACATGAGAGATTTTACCAGCTGATGTTTCGATTCCACGTACAGCACAGTGAGTGTAGATTTTGACACCAATTTTTTTAGCATATTCAGCGAGTACGGGTGTTGCAATCTCTGGATCGATACTTCCAGAGTCCTCTTCAAAACCTGCTACGACCCAGTCGGTTTGCGCACCAGGTAGGCGATTTTTCAACTCTTCACCCTCAATAATTCGTACATTAAGAGGTGAGCCATATCCAGCATCTTGATTGAGCTTAATCCACTCTTTTACAACATTAAGGTCTTCAGGGCCTGCTATCGCCTCGACTCGCCCCTGTGTTCGGTAACTGGTATCAGCACCAATCTTCTCATTCATTTTGCGCCAAGCAACTTTACCGTAGTGGTGAAGAGGGAAGATTTCAGGGTCAGTTTTATAGGTGATGACCTGGCCATAAGCACGTCCGGATTGCTCTCCAGCAACCTCCCCCTTTTCGAATATGGTAACACTAAGACCACGCTCTACTAGATTGATGGCACTTAAGACTCCTTGAATTCCGCCGCCGATAATGACCACATCAGATTCTGCGGGAATAGGGCCAGCCGTTCCAGTAACGGGTAGGGTGCGCGTTTTACTATGAACTAATGTTCCTTCACGTCGAACCATAGGAACAACCGTAGCGGTTCCAGCTGCGACTGCTAATGCACCTGTACCAAGAAGAAAGTTTCTGCGTGAAAGTTTCACTTATACCTCCAAAGTATTCTGTAGATTGGCTGCCTAATACAGCATAAATTTTGAATGCCGCGCATCATAACATACCGCACGATCTTTGATAATCGTCAAATTGTATATTTCCCTCTATGTTGCTTGCCTTAAGTATGTACGCTTAATGCATCGACCATCTGTTTATAACCTGATTTAAATCATAGAACCTTAAGTATAGTAGAGAGTTTCTTCTTGGTGTTTTCTTATCGATTACCTATAGAGGTGGTTAAAAAATAATCAGTTTTTGGCGTTAGAGGGAGTAGAGTCTCTCTCCACTAACAGGTGAGTGGTGATGTAGCTCAGCGATTGAGAAGAGTAGTCTTCATAGATTAGAAATCGACATCATTAATAACTTATTTTGGGTGAAGAGGTCACTCTATCCATCTAAAGGGAAGGGGAAGCCTTAAGTATAAGAGTTGTATTGGGCATCCATAGTGATAGTAATTCCATTACTACAAATGTAGTAAAGGAGTTATCAGCATGAGTATTTCAATATGGATCAACAATAAATTGCAATTCGCCCACAAACTGTAACACTTTTCTTATTCAGAGGGGATCATTAATCAGCAGAAGCTTATTACTCTTCTGTTAAATCAGCAATCTCCTTTTTTTAGAGCAAATTATCGTATAGTAGAGAAAAGCGAGAGATAGACTATTGTATTAAAAGAGGAGGGGATAGCATGACATTTTTAGAGCTCATCCAAGGGATAAAGCCATGGCAAGTTGCTGGTTATGCGCGCTTAAAATCGATCTATCGGATACTCAATCTCCCTAAAAATGAGCTCATTGACGCGCTCATTATCTATCCCGATCAAAGCGCCGCGCCTGATCTTCCTCCCCTTAACCAGTGGCGAGAAGAAGAGTCGAGCCAATATCAGGGCATTTATTAGGTTGGAATCCGATTGCCGGTAAAGGTAAATTAAATCGTAAAATTTGGGAAGCATAAAATTTAGCAGATACAAAAAAGCCCTCGAAACTTCATGCTCCGAGGGATTAATGTATGGTGGACATAGGTAGAGTCGAACTACCGACCCCAGCATTATGAGTGCTGTGCTCTAACCAACTGAGCTATATGTCCAAATTTTATAAGGCTTTAGATATGCCATCTAAAGCCTTCTTAAGGATGGTGGACATAGGTGGAATCGAACCACCGACCCCAGCATTATGAGTGCTGTGCTCTAGCCATCTGAGCTATATGTCCAAAGAGAATGAAAATTCTATAGAGTTCCTATTCAAGAGTCAAGTATTATTGGGTTAGATGTGCAGAAAATAGGCTCAATAAGGTGGATTCTAATCTTAGATAAAATTAAGTAATCATTGATAGGTGTACTCTATATAGGGGTGGTTGAATAATACCTACTCTCAACTCTAAGAACGGAATGATATGGAGTGATATAGATTTAGCTCAGAAGAGCAATCAGCTATGCTAGGTGGCTTAAGCTCATTAAAGTAATATTTATAGTAGGAATATAGTGTCGATATTAACTCTCTTTAATCAATTAAAACATTTTGTACGTCCATATCGGTGGCTAGTAGTGGCGACACTATTATTAACATTAATTGGGGCATTTGCAGCGCAGGTTAACGCATTAGTATTGCGTTACGGGGTGGATAATATTAACCGCTTAGTGGAGGAGGGGGCACCTTTTGAAGCTGGGGTTAAACTATTGGTAACGATATCAGCAATATTATTAAGTAAAGAGCTAGTAGCAGCTTTAGTCCAGTTTGGACAAAAATATTATGGTGAAAAGTTGCGCATTACTCTCTCTAAGGATTTGGTTGAGGCGATTATTCGTAAAGTTTTAACTTATCGATTAAGCTTCTTCTCAAATTCTGATAATGAAACAGGTCGCCTTCAAGCACGAATAGATCGTGGTGTGATGAGTATTACCCGTTTAATCCAAAACTTTTTTGTCAATATTCTTCCTATCTCTCTTAGTTCTCTTTTAGCATTAATCTTAATGTTTAATGCGAATTTATATGTGGGATTATTGGCCCTTTCCGTTCTTCCTCTCTACTACCTCATCTCTACTAAGCAGGCAAAACGTTTAAAAGGGCGACGCCGTATAATTCGAGGCTTTAGAGAGCAGCAGAGTCAGGGACTTTTGTCGATCAAATTGGAATTGTTCTTATGATCATTCTTACCTCTTTTTTAGTCTTAAAAGGGTATATGAGCATTGGTGCAATTATGTTTCACATTCTGTTATTTAATAATGTCTCAGCACCGATCAGACAGCTACAGCGTATTCATAATGATATGAGTGAAGCGTTGATCTACTCTGAAGGATATTTTGAGATTCTCAATGCAGAGCATGAGCAGGAAGAGAGTGGAGCAATCTGTTTTGATACCTCGTTGGAGGGGGAGTTTCTGCTTAAGGGGGTAAGTTTTACCTATCCCAATGGCACAGAGGCATTAACAGAGGTCTCTATGCATATTCCGAAGAATAAAATGACAGCTATCGTAGGATTATCAGGTGCCGGAAAGTAGTCAGATAATGGCGTTGCCGGATGGATATCAAACGGAGGCTTTATCATTATCAGGTGGAGAGCAGCAACGTATTGCAATCGCTCGGATGTTTCTAAAAGATCCACCAATAATCTTTTTAGATGAGCCCACAGCAAGCTTAGATGCGGTTGCAGCAGAAGAGATTAAGAATAGTCTTGACGCTATTAAGAGAGATCGCACCGTAATTATCATCTCTCATTCATTGCCACAAATTATCGATTCCGATTACATCTATGTATTAAAAGAAGGGTATGTTGCTGAAGTAGGTTCTCATATCGATCTCTTTAACCAAGGAGGGCTCTATCGCACTATTTTTGATGCGATGGCACGAAGCTTAAACTTAGAAAAATTGCTCCATATACAGAAGAATAATTGAGTATTACGCTCTTTTTAAGATCTTAATCTATTTTAGATGGTTTCTGATAGAGAGGTTGGTTGAGAGATAACAAGATGGTTTTCTAGGGAGTGGTATAATCAGATCTCTTAATCACTATATTCTTACTAAGCTTACTAATAATCTGCGCTATTAACTAACAAACAATGAATCAGAAACTCGATCTACAGCTGCTATTTATCGATTTTGAGGTTAATCCTAAGACGAATGATATTTTCAAAGTGGGTGCCTTAGCTCTTCAATATACTTATGATGACACATTGCAAGAGAGCAGTTGGAAGGTATTAGAGAAGATAGAAGAATCGGTAAATAGGAAGGGGGAGTTGCAGTCGCTCATGGAGCGATTAGATCGGTGCGCTTCAAAGGCTGATTATTTGATCGGGCATAATCTTGTAGAGCATGATCTTCCGATTTTACGAGAAGCATTTCCTGCTTCACAACTACTAACTTTGAGAGTGTTCGATACCCTTCAGATCTCCCCCCTCGCTTTTCCTAAAAATCCCTACCATCGACTTCTTAAAGATTATAAGTTAATACGAAGTGAGTTAAATTCTCCTCTTGAAGATTGCTTCTCTACCTTAAAGTTATTTGATGAGCAGTTAGCGGCGTTACTCCATTTTGCTAAGGAGGAGAGGGGAATTGCGGAGTTACAAGTCTACCAAAAAATCTTAGCTAATATTAATCCCAATTATGATGAACTATTTTCATTTATTACTCAGCGCCCACTCATTTCTGATGAAGAATTTGCTCATTTATTGCCTAATATATTAAAAATAACTCATCATGATGAGAAGAGCGGTCTCAATAACCGTCTTAAATATCGTGTTTGTATGAATCAGCTGGCGCAACTGCTTACCGGTGGTGTTTTATTAACGCCAGAATTCTCTTTTCCACTTCTTTATACTTTAGCGTGGTTAAGAGTTTCAGGAGATAATTCAGTTTTAGCACCATGGGTTCGCCACCAGTTTCCTGAGACAGCTAACTTAATCTATATGTTGCGAGAAGAACCTTGTGATGATGAGCGCTGTCATTATTGTAATGTTATTCATGATCCGAGAAGTCTGTTGCAATTCTACTTTAAGTATGATGATTTTCGATATGAGAATCTAGAACGGGGTGAGAGTATTCAGAAAGATGCCGTTACTTACGGTATGCGTGGTGAGAATATCTTAGCGATTCTTCCTACAGGTGGGGGAAAATCGCTCTGCTATCAACTACCAGCACTCCATCGTTACTTTATGAATGGCAGCTTAACCATTATTATTTCGCCTCTACAATCATTAATGATGGATCAGGTGGATGGCCTTGTTAAGAAGGGTATTAAATCTGCTGCAGCACTTAATGGTCTTCTAACCTTACCTGAGCGATCGCTCCTTTTTGAAAAGTTACAGATGGGGGATATTGGATTGCTTTATGTCTCCCCGGAGCAATTTAGAAGTCGCCGATTTAAAGAGGCGATAAAGCAGCGGGAGATTAGTGCTTGGGTTTATGATGAGGTCCATTGCCTCTCTAAATGGGGGAATGATTTCCGTCCTGATTACCAATATGTTGCTAAGGTGATTAAGGAGTTTAGGGAGAAGGGGATGGGAGAGGGACCGATTAGCTGTTTTACAGCTACCGCTAAACTCGATGTTTTAGAAGATATTAAGCACCATTTCCGTTCTACTTTAGATATTTCGTTTATTGAGCGAATTAGCCATAAAGAGCGGGAAAACCTTAGCTTTGATGTTCGTTACTGTGAGAAACATGAGAAAGTTCCAACACTATTAGCGTTATTAAATGAATATCTTAACCATCAATTAGGTGGGGCTATCATCTTTGTATCGCGACGTCGTATTGCTGAGGAGTGTGCCGAGCAGTTGACCAGATATGGATGGGATAGCTACGCCTTCCATGCGGGAATGAAAGGAAATGAGAAGCGAGACATTCAAGAGCAGTTTATCCGAGGAGAGATTCGAGTTATTGTCGCTACGAATGCCTTTGGAATGGGGGTCGATAAGGATGATGTTCGCTTAGTAGTTCATGCTGATATACCAGGTTCTTTAGAGAATTATCTACAAGAAGCAGGTCGGGCGGGGCGCGATGAGGGTAATGCGGCCTGTATCTTGCTATATGAGCCAAATGATATCGAGATTCAATTCCGTCTAACAGAGCACTCTAAATTAACCCATAGTGATATTGATGCGATTTATAAAAAGATTCGTGCGGAGCAGGCTAAGAGAGGTAAGGAGGAGTTAGTAATATCACCTGGTGAAATTCTAAAAGATGCCTTAGTGGAGAGTATTGAGCGTGATGATCCTCAATCAAAAACTAAAGTCTATACGGCAATTGCTTGGCTTGAGCGTGGTGGTTATCTTTCGAGAACTGACAATATAGTACGTATTTTTCCAGCTACTTTAACCTGCCCATTAGAAGAGGGGATCGAGAAGATTAAAGCCTACTCATTGAGTGAACGGCGTAAGTTAAAGTATATTTCACTTCTTACCTATATTGCCCATGCATCTCCAGAAGAGCCGCTAGATACTGATACATTAGCAGAATTGATTGGTGGGGATATTGAGGAGGTCTCCTATCTCTTACACCAGTTAAAAGAGTTTGGCTTGCTGATTAACAATACACAATTGACAGTCTATCTACGCTATGGAATTGAAGATAGTTCACAGCGGCGGCTAGAGCTAAATAAGCGGTGTGAAGAGGCGATTATTGAATATTTTAGAGAGTTGCATCCCGACCTAAATATGGGGGATCTTCTTTCAATCAATTTAGCCTCAATGACTACTTATCTAAATCAACATCTTGAAGGAGAGGAGTTACCGAAACAGCTAAAGCGCTATTTAGCAAATGGATTACTATTACCATTTCATACCAGCCGTATTTTACAAGCGATTGCTGATGAGCAAGGTGTTCGAGACGATCGTGGTTATGGAAGACGGCTTTTTTCACTAAAAATCGCGCAGCAGAAAGATTATCTCTCTCTACTAGTTGAGCAAGCAATTACTTGGCAAGAAGTGACTGAATATAGTCAGTTGCGACATACGGTAGCTGATAAAATTCTCGGCCATCTATTAGCGAGAGCTAGGGAGGGTGGGCAACGAGGGAAAAATATTTTAGTGAGCAGTAGTTTTGAAGAGATCTGTAGTGATCTCTTTAGCGATCCGCTATTAGCAAGTGAGGTTGAGAGCCCTAAAGCACAGAGTGATATCGTAGAGCGCGCTCTGCTCTATCTACATACGCTAGATATTTTAACCCTAAATCATGGAATGGCGATTATGCGTAATGCGGTCACTCTGAAGGTTCCCACAGATCGTGATCGTCGTTATTTAAAGCGTGACTATGAGTTATTAGAGTTTCACTACAAAGAGCGGAGAACTCAGATCCATGTTATGAGAGAGTATGCAGTTCTAGGGCTTGAGAAGATGAGAAATGCTCTCCGTTATCTTTATGAGTATTTTACCTTACCTGAGCAGCACTTTTATAAAAAGCACTTTAGAGGGCGGGAAAAAATCTTACAGCTTGCAACGAGTGAGGAGTCTTGGCGTAAAATTACTGAGCCACTTAATGAAGTTCAGCGAGCGATTGTTGAGTCTGGGGATGAGAATCGCCTGATTTTAGCAGGACCAGGTTCTGGAAAAACCTTAGTTATCGTTCATCGTATTGCCTATCTATTACGTGTAGAGCGAATACCAGCCCATGCAATCATTGCCTTAACATATAATCGCGCAGCAGCAAATGAGATTCGCCAAAGACTCTATCAATTGGTCGGTAATGAATCTTATGGCATTGTTGTTATGACATATCATGCTCTCTCAATGCGATTAACGGGACGTATTTATGATGTAGAGGAGAGTAACCTTACTCAAAATAATGGGGTGGATTATTTTAAGCTCATGATTAAAGATGCAATTGAGCTTTTGCAGGAGGATCAAACCGAAAATGTAGGGGTAGAGGCTGAAGAGCAAGAGGATGAGATTGAGTTGCGCGCAAAACTTTTACGTGGCTACCGCTATATATTGGTGGATGAGTATCAAGATATCGATGAGGATCAATATAACTTAATTAGTGCATTAGCAGGGCGTAATAATCCAGATGATGGTGGAAAGTTAACTATTTTAGCTGTTGGCGATGACGATCAAAATATCTACTCATTCCGAGGAACGAGTAATGAATATATTGATCGCTTTAAGGAGGATTATAGCGCTGAGATTAGTTATATGGTAGAGAATTATCGCTCTACAAAAGCAATTATTGCAGCCTCTAATGAGGTTATTGCTTTAAACTCTAATCGCCTTAAAAAAGAGCATCCTATTGAGATTAATCATGATCGAATTGATGCCCCTTTCGGTGGTGATTGGGCAATTAAAGATGATAAGGGGCAGGGTAATGTTGTCTTAAGAACGATCACTTACCCAGATTATCGTAACCAAGCTTTTTTGGTGCTTTCAGATTTAGCTTATCTAATGAAGGTTGATCCAAAAGTTATAGCAAGTTGTGCAATATTATCACGAACACATGAAGCATTACTCCCTTTTGCTGGAGGCTTAGAAGAGCTAAATGTAGAGTATTATTATGAAAATGATAAAGTACGAAACTTTCATACCAGCACACACCGCTATTTCCGCAAATTATTGCAGAAAATAGAAGCATTAGGTGAGGTTGAGGATATTGATCAGTTAGAGAAGATAATAGAGCGTCAACAGTTACCACATCGTTGGAATGAGTACTTTGCAGAGATGCTCGCTCAACTCAAACTAGAGTATCAAGAGTTAACAGTACCAGTAGAGAGTATAATTCGTTGGATACGAGAATATGCACACGATATCCCCATCGCAGAGAAGAGGGGAGTCTTTCTTGGTACTATTCACTCAGCAAAAGGATTAGAGTTTGATCATCTATTTTTGATTGATCACTTAAATCATTTTCAAGAGGCGCAAGAAGTTGAGTGTCGACTCTATTATGTAGGCATGACTCGAGCAAAATGTACCCTCTATCTCTACTCTTTCAGAGATCATCATCCTTTTGCATCTAATATTACCCAGCTAATACGAAGTACTCCCTTTGATAAAAAAATGGTTAATAATCCAAGTTTAGAGCAGAGATACCACTTGATTAGTCCAGATGAGCTCTATTTAGATTATTTAGCAACACGCCACACTAAAAGAGAGCAAGAAGCCTCTCTATCATTAAAAGAAGGGGATCCATTAAGAATGGAATGGCGTGAAAATGGACACTGTTATTTTATTGATCCCGTTCAGAATAGGGTAGTGGCACGTAGTTCTAATAAGTTTAGAAACGAATATAGCGAATACTTTAAACAAGCTGAGATTATCAATGTTACCGTCCACTCTTTAATTGCGCGTCATAGAGAGAAGGTATCGCCAGAATTTCAAAAGTATTGTAATACTGAAGAGTGGGAATCAGTCCAGCCGCTTATCATCTATAAAAAAATATAATTTAAAGATTTTACTTAGTTATTTAAAATAACTAATCACCCTATTGCGGAATCTCCATACTAATTTGTTTATTAGGCTATCTATTTAAAATATTTGCTTATATGCTGAGTCAGGAAAAACTCAACTGATAAGAAGTGTAAATATCTATACATCTTTCTATTATTTTAATCCCTAACCAGATCTATAACTCACCTGTATCTGAAAACATAAGCTTATATGAAAAAATAATATATTAGATATATGTAGAGTCTTTTTTGCAACTTTCACCCTATTTAAATCAATAGGATAGATTGTTTTGCCTTTTAGGAAGTATCACTCCTTTCAGAAATTTATAAACTCTCTAATTTGACCCTTTGATTGTTTATTGGTCTTTCCACCCATATTCTGTACAATAACGAATGTTAAGTATCGTAAGTAATGCAGCCCGGAAGGAATATACGAGTATTTAGATTATTAATTTAGGAATCGACATGAATAGAGTATATAAAGTGATCAGAAGACCTGGAACCAATCAGTGGGTAGTGGCATCGGAATTGGCCAAAGGGGCAAAAAAGGGTGATAGCCGTGGAATGGTTAAAAAGATCATTGCGGCCTCCCTTGTGGCAGGTTCTCTTTTAGGCGTGGGAGTAGCTCAAGTAACGGAGCACTCTTTGCAGGACCAGTACCGTCCTTCTAAGCGTACTGATCATGCTGATGGTAGTGTCACTTTTGAGACACTCTCTAATCATAAGAACCATGCGATAAAGGTTAATGATGGAGGAGAGCATCTTCTCAATAACTATAATCATTCTGATACGCAGATCGATAAAGAGAACTTGAATGTACAACTTGAAACGACACGCAAAACATATGGCACTTTGGTTGACGAGGGCTCTTTAGTTGTCTACAAGGCAGAAGATTGGGATAGCAAGTTAAAGCAACCTAAAGAGGGGGCAACTCCATTGAGCAAGGAGGAGGCTCTTGAACTTGGTAAAAACGGGACTCCTCCAATACAACGATATGAATTAGGGCAGAATGGAACTTTTAAGTTTATTGATGAAAGTGGTGCTGAGCGAGTTGTAGAGAAGCTTGGGGTTAGAGAATATAACGACGGAACAAGTGTTTACCATAATGTAGATATTGCTTCTAAGGTTCCTGATGAGCCTTTTTATGATCTCTCCTTTGCTGAGGTAACCGATGGCACTCTCACGCTCGATAGCGGTAAAAAAGAGGAGATTAAGTGGGATTTTAAAGACACTGGAATTAAAAATAGTGCTCTTTTTACAGCAGATTCTACTGTGAGTGGAGAAAAAGCAACGATTATTGTCTCTAAGAATACAGATATTACGGTTGATTTCTCTACTACTGGAAAAACACTAGAAGAGGGGGATTTCAAGGTAGACCCTCATGCGGACGAGATAAAACGTAATAGTGTTAGAAAGTTTATTCATGATGTTGATCCGGATAAGCCACCACTAGAAGTAACGTATCGTGAGGGCGGGATAACCAAAACCGAAAAGTTTTGGGTTAAGGATGTAGAGAGTTTTAATAAATATAACGATTTTATTATCGAGCTCATCCGATCCAATCAGATTAATCAAGATCAGTATAAGAAATTAGTTGATAATCAAAAAGTTTTTATAGAGAGTTCTATTCCATTATATGTAAAGCATTATACCGGTGGAGGTAATAATAATGCGGAGTATCTCACCGATGCTCATAAGCTAACTGGAAAAAATGCAATTTTTAAAGCATCAGGAAAGGATGCTTCCATCATTATTGAAGAGGGAGCAAAACTCTTTAGTGAGGCTAGGATTGATGGAAGATCAACGGGGCGAGTGCTCCAGCTCGAAGATGGTGCTACAGGCGTCGATTCTGCACATAATATTGTAGGAAGGGGGGGGAATGTCGATATTAATGGTGGCTCTTCCTACACTCAAAAAGGTACTAAAGTTTTTGGGTATAACCAAGTTGATGGAAAGTATCGTGAAGATGAAAATGAGAGAGTTTTTTCTGTAGAAGAGAATATTGACTCAGGGAAGTATATCAACGAGGGTAAAATTTTTTCCAATATTGAGAAGACCTTTTCATTAAATAAGGGCAATAGTGAGTTACTCAATAATGGGGAGATGCATTTTTATAGTGCTTATACAACAGATCAAAACGGTAATAAAAATGGAAATGACAAACTTTTAAAAAATATTGAACTCAATTGGGGAGGTACATTTGTTAATGGTGAGCATGGAAAGATCACATTAGGGATTGGATATAACGATGCTGGTGAAGAAATAGGGTTAAGAAATAAGCGTGGTAAGAATGATGATGGGCATTTTTTAACAAAAGATGTACATAACATTATCCATGTTGCAGATGGTTCTGGTGATTTTAGAAATGGACATATTGATAATAAAGGTCATATACAGATTGGGGTTAAGCCGAAGACGGGCACACCTGATGAAGAACTTTTTGCAAATGCAGTTGCGATTAATATTGGTAAGAGGGTAGTTGATACCAGCAGTGTAACCAATAGTGGTGTTATTGATCTTGGTGGAGAGGAGACATTAGGGATTCGTGTTGCCCGAGGTGATGGTAAAGATAGAGGTAATGTAGGTAATACGGGAACGATTAATGTCCATGGTCGAAATAGTATTGGAATGTTAGGCCTTAGTAACTCCGTTCTTTACCATAAAGGGGAGGGGGTTATTAATGTAGGCAATAGTGAGGATAAAAAAGAGAATATTCGTCGAACAGGTATACAGGTTGAGGAAGGTTCACGAATTCTGTTGCAGGGCAAATCTAAGATCAACCTAGTTGGGGATAATGCAATTGGCGTTTATGCTCGTAATGGAGGAAAGATTGAGGTCTCCGATCAGGCTACAGTATTAGGCTTAGGGAATAAGGATCAGTTTACGAATCAGACGCTCTTTTGGACTTCAGGTTTTGATGTTAAGCAGGGGAGTTCCAATGTCTCCTTTGCTGAAGGTAATCCCACCTTTAACTTAAATGCACAAAAATCGACTGTCTTCCGTGTTGATGGTAAAGGTTATTTTGGTGTTGATTCTAATACCGCTAATCCCTCTGAATACACTATTAACGTTCACGGAACTGAGTCTCGTGGATTTTATATCGCTGATGCAGGGACAAAAGTGTTAGCAGATGGCTCTATTAATCTTAACGTATTAGGGGATGGCGCAACTGGATTTTTCGTTACCTCTGGTGCAGGTTTTGATGATGTAGGTAATGAAGATGGAGAGAGAGTTAAGTTAACTGAAGATGTGGAAATCTCCCTTAAAGGGGAGAAGGCAAC
>JBKGVF010000002.1:0-8682 GCA_046462535.1 Ignatzschineriaceae bacterium
GAAGAATCGCCCTTTTCGTTTTTTACGGGAAGAGCAGGGGCAACTTCTTTTTGGTACAGGGCGCTCAAAAGCAGTATTTAGGGAGATAAGTCATAATCCGCAGGTGGAGTTTAGTGGTTTAGCTTCCGATTTCAGCTGGGCGAGAATTTCCGGCACCGTTCAATTGATTGAAGATGCCGAGCTCAAAACCACGATTTTAGATGAGAATGAAGATCTCAAAGAGGCGTATCAATCCGCTGAAAACCCTGAATTTATCCTCTTTACCCTAAAAACCGGCAGAGCAATTGTTTATGATTCCGCTTTGGAGGATGGAATTTACGTTATAGGGTACTAATGCTAGTGGATTTAAGCTATACCTTAATTGTCTGTAAATTGATATAACTCCATGTATCTCTTGTTGTGCGGTGGTATGTTGCTCTCTCTTAATATAGGTCAATGGATGGAGGAGCTATGAATAATAAGCCATTACATAAGGATTTTTTAGAGAGAGATAAGTTTATTGTAATAGGATTGACGGGGAGAACGGGATCTGGATGCACGACAACAGCCCATATTTTGGAAAACCTATCTAATGAAAAAGTGTCTACGGCGAAAAGCCCAACAATTCATGATATACCAACGATCAATGGAGAGCCCTTCTTCAAGGGTTTAAATAAAAATCGTTATGAAATTGTTTCACAATATTTCAATAAAAATGCGAGTAACTTTACGGTCATAAAGGCTGCGGGAATTTTAAGCATGTTTTGGTTTACTTCAAAGATTGACCTTCAGTGCTATGTCAAGTCTGAAAGAGAGTATAAAAATATAAAGAGAACGGTTAGTACAGAATGTTATAGATATTTAAATAATCCTGATTATAAAAGGTTAGCTTTCAAGATTATTGCTGATAAGGAATTAGCAAAAGATGATTATGAGCTTTTACCACAGTTTTTAAAAGCGAGTAATCAATTTGTCCTAGATTTTAAAAAGAGCTTAGTTTCCAATGAGTTTCCTGATATAGAGACTGACTTATATACGAAAATTTATCAAAGCATAGGAAAATCTATTCGATATACAGGGGGGATTAGTCGCAAAGTTAATGATAATGAACATCCCAATAATGTCAGTATTATTGCGAGAGTTATTAATACAATCATTAAAGCACTACGTAAAAATAATGGGGTATCAAACCCAACTTTAGTAGCAATTGATTCAATTCGAAATCCATATGAAGCTAAGTATTTTCAAGATCGATATTCGGGTTTTTATTTAATGGCGATTGATGCACCTCCAGAAAATAGACGTGCTCATTTAAAGCAGAGAAAAGGATTTACTGATGATGCTGTAAAAGAGCTAGATAGAGAGGAGTCAGGGAGAAATAGAGGGGATGGAAAGTATACTGAGTTGGTGACTCCCAATGTTCAAAAGTGCATTGAGATCTCAGATATTCATATTTTTAATCCGCGAGAAGACTCTAAAAATCACGATATCTTAAAAGCGCAGCTAATTTGGTATATCAGTTTGATGATGTATCCAGGACAAATATCTCCAACTGCCATGGAGCGAGTTATGCAAATAGCTTTTTCAGCAAAGTTAAACTCAGGATGTATTTCTCGCCAAGTTGGAGCTGTGATTACAGATAAAGATTATTCAATAATTTCTGTTGGTTGGAATGATGTAGCAGAGGGGCAGGTGCCTTGTAATCTACGAAGTTTACCGAAGCTTTTAGGTGACCAGCCAGCGTCTGAAGAGTATTCGCTTTATGAAAGGGAGCATGCAGGTTTTAGAGAGACAGCGAAGCTAAGCTTAGATTCGATTAATCGTGCGGAAATGAGTAAGGCAGGTAGAAATATTTCCTACTGTTTCAAAAGCATCCAAAATAAGCTAGATGATGATAAAAACCAAGTGCATACTCGTGCTTTACATGCAGAAGAAAATGCTATGATGCAGCTTGCGAAAAGAGGTTCAACAGGAGTGAAAGGCGGAATATTATTCTCTACTGCCAGCCCTTGTGAATTATGCTCGAAAAAAGCCTATCAATTAGGTATTTCAGAAATTGTTTATATTGATCCGTATCCTGGAATTGCTATAGACCATATTTTAGAGATTGGAAATAACTCTCCAAAGATTACGCAATTCAGAGGAGCTGTCGGAAAGGCTTATCACCGTCTTTATGAGCCCTTTATTGCGATAAAGGATGAGATAGAAACTTTTTTTAAAAACCATTAGTTCTATTTGAGCATGAAAATAAAAAGGAGCTTAACCGCTCCTTTTTTCTTGCCTCTTCTCCAAGCTTTAAACTTGGTTAAGACCAAATAAATTCCCCACTCTCGCCGATCCAGCGGTCGATTAGCTTTTGGGCAGTTTCGGGCTCTTGTAATAACTTATCTGAGATTTTGCTTGCCTCTTCTATTAAGTCTTGGTGGTATAGCAGATCCGCCATCCGAAAGCGAAACTCGCCGGTTTGGCGCGTGCCGAAAATCTCGCCGGCGCCGCGAAGCTCAAAATCTTTCTCGGCAATCTCAAAGCCGTTTGTGGTCGCTTGCATGATTGCTAGGCGCTCTTTTGTGATATTGGAGAGTGGCGGCGAATAGATCAGCAAGCAAAACGATGCTTTTGACCCTCGGCCAACGCGGCCACGAAGCTGATGCAGCTGGGATAAGCCTAAGCGCTCGGCATTCTCAATCACCATAATGGAGGCATTCGGTACATCAACCCCCACCTCAATTACCGTAGTGGCCACTAAAATATCGAGATTGTGCGCCTTAAATTCCGCCATAATCGCCTCTTTTTCCGCAGGCTTTTGGCGCCCGTGAATGAGCCCGATGCGAAGATGGGGCAAACGCTCTTTAAGGAGGGCATGTGTCATCTCGGCAGCTTTTGCGGGGAGCTGCTCCGATTCTTCAATCAATGTACAGACCCAGTAAACCTGCGTGCCCGCTTCACACTGTGCCCGAACACGATCAATCACCTTATCTCGGGCGCGATCGCTCACCACAGAGGTGGTTATGGGAATGCGGTTTGGGGGATACTCATCAATAATCGAGCTTGAAAGATCGGCGTAAGCGGTCATCGCAAGCGTGCGGGGAATGGGTGTTGCCGTCATCATCAATTGGTGGGGGGTAAACCCTTCGGCAGCTTTCCGTTGAAGGGCTAGTCGCTGCTCCACCCCAAAGCGATGCTGCTCATCAATAATCACTAAGTTAAGGGAGTGATACTGCACATTTTCCTGAAAAACGGCGTGTGTCCCGACAATAATTTTCGATTCGCCACTCGAGATGCGCGCATACGCTTCCCGCTTCTGCTTTTCGGTCAATTTACCGGTTAACAGCTCGGTCTGGATATTAAATTCATCAAACCATTTTTTAAGATTAATAGAGTGCTGTTCGGCAAGTAATTCCGTTGGTGCCATAAAAACGGCTTGAAACCCTGCTTTTGCCGCATGAAGAAGGGCCGCCGCGGCAACCACAGTCTTTCCTGAACCCACATCCCCCTGCACTAAGCGCATCATCGGGCTTTGGGATTGAATATCGTGCTCAATTTCGGAGATTACGCGATCTTGCGCACCTGTCATCGTAAAGGGAAGGAGGCTCTTAAAATCGGCAAGGGTGGACTCTTCAATATGAATAGGGATGGCACGCTCCCGCTTAAAGTGCTCCCGCGATTTTTTAAGGGCAATTTGGTGCGCTACAATCTCTTCGAGTGCGAGGATTTTCTGTTGGGGATACTGCTTTGCTTCTAGAGATGGAATATCTACATCTGTAGGGGGCTTATGGAGGAAATAGAGCGCCTCGTTAAGATTGGGCTTGCCAGGCTCAAGATAAGCGGGGAAATAGTGGGTCTCAAGCTCTGCTAACAATGTATCAATCAACTTTAACATCTGCCGTTGAGAGATTCCTGATGTCAGTGAATAGATGGGGGTTAAACGCTCCTCTAGCTCACTATCTTTATCGGCAAAGTTAAGTACTTCAGGGTGGCTCATCTCAAGACGGTTGAGACCAAAACGTACCTCCCCATAGCAGCGTAATACCTGAAGCTCATCAAAGCGCTTAATCATATTGGTGTAGAAGTTGAAAAAGCGGACCGGCAGAACACCACTCTCATCTTTAAGCCATAGAAGCAGTGTAGGGCGGCGCCCTCGAGTCATCTCTTTTTTAATAATACGCCCCTCAATGATTGAGATCTCCCCTGGTTTGACTGCTGCTATAGGGGTAATGCGGGTGCGATCTTGGTAACGGTAAGGAAGATGAAAGAGAAGATCGAGATAGCTCTTAATACCGAGTCGTTCTAAGACTTCGGCCATTTTGGGTCCAACCCCTTTCAGCTCAGTAATCGCTCTATTTTTTAACGTCTCCACAGCATCCACATATCGTAATTATTAATAGAAGAGCCTTTAGTATAGAGCATTTTCCTTTAAGGGGTGAGTGCCAGATTTACACTCGCAATGAGTAGATTAGAGCGCTCTGTAGAAACGAGCTACTTCTTAGATGAGCTCAATTTTATCTAGATCCTCCTTGGTTAAGGATTCGTACCACAACGCCCCCATTAGTTCTGCGGGATGTTGGACTCGCTCTGAGCCATTTCCACACATCATTTTATGGGTAGCACAGAAGCGGTCACACCCCCAGCAGATGCGTTCAGGATATTTAGGTGCTTTTGGAAAGCGCATTTTTTTAGATCGATTCATAGGGTCACCTCACTATTGATTATAGGCGCTCTGCTGATCAGTATCGGGGATAAAAGTGAGAAAGATGCTCTATCTCAAATTGTGGGGAAAAGAAATATCCCGATAAGTTTTACCATTATGGTGGATAAGCATTATAATGAGCGCCATTGAGATACGAATCATTTATTCTGGCAAGGTGTTAAAGATGTCGATTGAAGCGGTGCAGCAATTAATTCAAGAGGATTTTAAGCAGGTTAATGAAACCATCTTAGAGGCACTCAAATCTGATGTAGTGCTAATCAATGAGATTGGAAAATATATCGTCTACTCAGGTGGGAAACGGATGCGCCCTATGATCGCTCTACTGTGCGCGCGTGCTGCTGGTTATAAGGGTAATGATCATATTACGGCTGCGGCTCTAATTGAATTTATCCATACCGCAACCCTACTGCATGATGATGTGGTGGATCACTCCGATATGCGCCGAGGTCGTGATACAGCCAATGCCATTTGGGGGAATGAGGCAGCAGTTTTAGTTGGAGATTTTATCTATACTCGCTCATTTCAGATGATGGTTTCATTAAACTCAATGCCAATTATGCAGATTCTCTCTAATGCAACGAATATTATTGCTGAAGGGGAGGTGATGCAGCTGCTCAATATTGGAGATCCCGATACAACGGAAGAGAATTACATGAATGTAATCTACTCTAAAACAGCAAAACTCTTTGAGGCATCCGGTTCTGTTGCGGCAATCATTGCTCGGGAAGCGGGAGAGCAGGATTATGAAAAAGCGCTCGCTGATTATGGAATGTATTTAGGGACAGCATTCCAATTAATCGATGATATTTTGGATTACACCGCCAGTGCCGAAGAGATGGGAAAAAATACTGGAGATGATCTTGCCGAAGGTAAGCCAACACTACCTTTAATTTATGCGATGCGGGCAGGGAGTAATGAGGATGCAGCGCTCATTAAAGAGGCGCTTACCAATGCCGATATTAGCAAGCTCGATGCAATTCTTGCCATTATTGAGAAGACTAAGTCTATCGACTACACCCATCTAGTGGCGGTAGAGCAGGCGAAAAAGGCGATTGAAGCGCTCGCTCCGTTACCAGATTCACCTTACAAAGAGGCTCTTGTTACCTTAGCGCAATATGCTGTAGAGCGGACCTTTTAGGCATATTAGTGTGTAACTGAGTAATAATTAAGAGATTCATATATTATAGAGGAGGCACCTATTAACAGGGTGCCTTTTTACTATTTAATAAATCGATTAAGAGGAGTTTGCTCAATGAGTTATGCTGATTTTCAATTGACCCTAACCGCTGCAAAAGAGGATTTTAAAGAGCAGAATAAGGTTGCAGTAGCCTTTACAATGGGATTGGCTGCTCTTGAAAAGGGATACCGTGTGGAGTTAATGCTTCTCTCTGAGGCGGTCTTATTAGCGCAGGAGGGGTATGCAGATGATATTGTTGTGGGATCCCCCTTTAAGCCGGTGCAGGAGATGTTTGCGACCTTTTTAGAGAAGGGTGGGGTTCTTAAAGTATGTAAATCTTGTATGGAGCAAAATGGTGTTACCCCTGAGTCATTGCGTGCTGGGGCGACCATTATCACAGCCGGGGATGTGGTGGATTCCATTATGAATGCGAAACGAAGCTTACAGCTTAATTAATTGGTTAGGCCCCTTTTAGGGGGATCACTTAAAAGGGGCTACCGACTCTTCTCAATTAAGGCATGGAGATCATCTCGATCCCATAGGGTGATTTTTAGATTGTGCGCTAATGCTTTAGCAGATGGGGTGAAATATTGGTTAGTGACAACAATTCCCTCATCAAGGCGGTAGAATCCGATTCCTGAGTAGGTCTCCTGTATCGCGCTATTGCCAATATTGCTTTGCCATCGTTTACATTGAACGCCGTAGCGAACCTCCCTTTTGTTGGCTAAAAGATCGATCCCTTGGTCGGCCTGTTGCTTTGTCTTTTTTACCCCTCGATAGCCCAAGCGCTTTAAGAGGTAGAGAATATACTTCTCAAACTCTTCTCCAGTCATTTGATCAATCTCCTCTAAGGTGATGGTGTAGTAGCTATTAGGAGCAAAAAGCTTAAAGAGGAGATACTTTCCCCATCGATAGAGGTAGCGTATGAGAAGAGAACTATAAGCAATTCCTGAAAAGAGACTCCAAAAGAGAATAAATTCCAGAAAGGCATGAAGGATCCAGAGCGTATTATTTTTAGGATGAAAGTAGAAAATGAGTGCGCAAAAGAGCCCAAGTAGGAGTGTCCTGATAAATTGAGCCACAGCCTTTTGCACGAAATACCTCACTATTGATTCACCAAAAGCCCCCATTATTCCAATGGATCGGATGTATTATACAGTATTTCGTCGCACAGATGGCGCCCAATTCTTTATCGAAGTATCGCGCTTAAGGGGTACGAAAAAGAGTACGTAGCACCTTAACTCCCCCAATGAGCAGAAGAGGGGGGAGTGAGAGGTACCCAATTTTGGCAAGAAGAGGGGTATCAGTCCAATTGAGCCAAGTGAGAAACTGTTCACCTTGGGTGAAGAGCCACTGAAGAGTTGGGTTATGAATCCAAGCTTCGGGATCCTGCTTCCAGTGAAGCTACTTAAGTCGTAGATAATCGATGAGAAGTGCTGCCGGTATGATCACTACAAAAAGAAGAGAGAGAAGTAGTCCCGATAAGATCAATTGAAGAATCTCTTTAAGCTTATTGAGAAGGGAGTTAAGCATAGTGAATTAACATTACCTTTAGTGTGATGATTTTAATAGATTACTCCATCTGACTCTGATGTGCATTATCGATAGTGAATATAAGTTGCTGGAAATGGGCTGCTCCTCTATACTTTTAAAGATTATCCACTAGAGGTGCTGTTGAGAACAGCTGAGATTGAAGTGCAACTTCGGGACTCTTAGACCTGATCTAGTTAATACTAGCGGAGGGAAGTGCGACAGCAGCTTAAGATAAGCTGAGCCGGTGCGCACTCTTCGCTCAATGGAGCTATATGCGATCACCGAGAGATTTATCACATCTACCCCCTAAAAGTGAGCGACATCGCCTTATTGCGGTGACGCCGGGCCGTTTAGCAGATTCAGAGTCCTTTTTAGCCGCACAGATGTTAGCTCTTGAGCCCTATGTTGATGCTATTCAGATCCGTGAAAAGGGGCGTACTCCAAGAGCAATTGGGACTCTTTTAGATAATCTGAAAGATGGGGGCTTTCCCTTTGAGAAGTTGATTATGAATGATCGTGCCGATATTGCCCTTGCCTATGGGATACCCACACTGCAGGTGACGGAGTCGAGTTTAGCGGTCGAGCCCTTGCAGGCGGCATTCCCTCAGTTGCGCTTTGGGCGCTCACTCCATTCGATAGAGCAGATTGAGCAGGAGGGGCATGCTTATGAGTATCTTCTCTTAGGCCATCTCTTCCCTACAGCAAGTAAGGAGACCCCACCTTTTGGGGTGGCGCATCTTCCGGCTGCGGCTTCTGCTGCCCGACGCGTTGGGAGTAAGCTTATCGGAATAGGGGGGATTAATCAGCAAAATATTACTCAGGTACTCCCCTATGTTGATGGGGTTGCGTTAATGTCGAGCCTCTTTGCTCATGATCGGGCGAATCGGCAGGGGATAGAGGTTGCAGAGGCTATACGGCGTGAGATAGAGCATTTTAATTAGAGAGGAGAGTATAAATTATGAAAATCAGTGTTAATGGGGAGCAGATCACCATCAGCCCTGAGGTAAATACCGTTGAGAAGCTGGTGCAGGAGCTTAACCTTGCCCATCGTAAATTTTTTATTATTGAGCAGAATCGAGAAGTGATTCAGAAGGATCAATATGCCACAACGCCTGTGAATCCTAATGATCAGTTTGAGATTGTTCACTTTGTAGGAGGTGGCTAAATGACCCTTAAAATTGGTAACTTTGAATTTAACTCCCGTCTCTTTTTAGGAACGGGAAAGTATCGGAACTTTGAAGAGCAGAAAGGGGCAGTGGAGGCGAGTGATACTGAGGTATTAACC
>JBKGVF010000003.1:0-50109 GCA_046462535.1 Ignatzschineriaceae bacterium
TCCTTGGGTAAATAAAGAGGAAGCAGAGGCAGAATATAATATCTCCCCCATTAATACACCGGCTAAAAATAGTTACGATGGAATTATTTTAGCGGTAAGTCATGATGAGTTTAAAGAGATGGGGGCAGAAGCGATTCGCGCTTTAGGGAAAGAGAAGCATATTCTCTATGATCTTAAATATATCCTTGAGACTGACGAGGCTGATATCCGCCTGTAATAAGTAGATTAGAGTAAAAGTTGTATTAATAATTTAGATAGGTAAATAGTAGAGATGAGCCAATATAAGAAGTTAGAAAAAGAGTTGTTAAATAATCCTAAGGTTTGGTTAGTAACAGGGGTAGCGGGGTTTATTGGCTCTAATCTATTAGAGCGTCTACTTATTTTAGGGCAAAAGGTTGTAGGGCTTGATAATTTTGCAACAGGCTACCAAAAAAACTTAGATGAGGTGAAGAGTTTAGTTGGCCCGGAGCAGTGGGCTAACTTCCACTTTATTGAGGGGGATATTCGCAATTTAGAGGATTGTCGTACTGCGATGAACTTTAATGGTGAGCCTGTTGATTATGTGCTCCATCAAGCTGCGTTAGGTTCGGTTCCCCGTTCAATTGATGACCCTATTACGAGTAATAGCGCGAATATTACAGGTTTTTTAAATATGTTGGTGGCAGCTCGTGATGCTGAAGCGAAAAGCTTTGTCTATGCAGCAAGTAGCTCTACTTATGGGGATCATACTGCACTACCAAAAGTGGAGGAGAATATCGGTAACCCACTCTCTCCCTATGCGGTAACTAAATATGTTAATGAGCTCTATGCCGATGTCTTTTCCCGAGCTTATGGATTTGATTGCATAGGCCTACGCTACTTTAATGTATTTGGTAAGCGTCAAGACCCTAATGGTGCTTATGCGGCGGTCATCCCTAAGTGGACGGCTGCCATGATTGCCGGCAATGATGTTTATATTAATGGGGATGGTGAAACAAGCCGAGATTTTTGCTACATCGAAAATACCGTTCAAGCTAACCTTTTAGCAGCAACCACTAAGCGTAAGGAAGCACGCAATCAAGTCTATAACGTAGCAGTAGGGGATAGAACCACACTTAATGAGCTCTTTGCAGCAATTAAAAACGCCTTAAAAGAGCAAGGGGTTGAATATAATAAAGAGCCCGTTTACCAAGATTTCCGTCCCGGAGATGTCCGCCACTCCCAAGCGGATATCACTAAGATTAGTGAATATTTAGGCTACTCCCCCGAGCAGCGAATTATGGAAGGTGTGAAACTAGCGATGGCTTGGTATGTAACCATAGTTTGATTCTATGCTAATTAAACACTCCTTAAGTTATTTACTTGCTAGAGGTGTTCCTGGAATTGTAAGTTTTTTGATACTTATAGTTTTTACCAGATTATTAACACCGCAAGAATTTGGTTTATATGCATTAGTTTTAGCAACAGCAGGACTATTGAATATTTTGTTTTTTCAATGGATAAGGATGGTGGCGACACGTTACTTTTCAGAGAATGTGGGCTGTGAGGTAAAGTTCATATCTGAACTTTATAGTATCTACGTTGCTATTGCATTTATTGTCTTAATAGCTTTAGGGCTTTCTGCATATATTATAAACAGCGCTGAATGGAGACTTCTCGCAATACTTGTAGCTCCTTTGATATTAGTCCAAGCTCTATTTGAATTGAATTTAGAGTTTTATAGGGCTGATTTAAACCCTATAAAATATGGTGTATCGCAGGGAATAAAATCGTTTTTGACTTTGGTTTTATCTGTGTTGTTTTTAGTATTTATAGATGCTACGGGAGTTTATGCGGTATTAGGAGTAGTAGCAGCGTTTTTTATAACTGTGGTATATCAGCTTTTTATTTCTTACTCATGCTCATTGCGTTTGGAAAATATACCAATACAACGTTTGAAAGAATATGTGCTTTACGGTTTACCATTAACTATGAGCTTAGCTTTGTCTTGGATAGTAACTAGTTCGGATAGACTGTTAATTAAGTGGTATTTAGATAGCGAATCTGTTGGGCTTTATTCGGTATCTTACGATTTAGCACAGCAAAGCTTAACTTTGTTGCTTGTGATTATAAATACAGCGGCAATGCCTTTGGCCATAAAAGCTATGTCTGAGCAAGGACGACTGAAAGGGTTGAGGCAATTACAGTTGAATGGTGAGCTTATAATTACAATAGCTTTAATAGCTGCTGGATATTTAATTATTAATGCTGAAGATGTGGCTCTTATATTCATAGGTGAAAATTATAGAGCTACAGTTTTAACTCTGATGCCTTGGGTAGTAATAGCATCCGCAACTTCTGGGGTTAAATCTTTCTACCTAGATACAATCTTCTTTTTAGAGAAAAAAAGCTATTTATTATTAATAGCTGGTGGAATTGCTGCAGTTATAAATGTTTTATTAAATATTTTGTTAATTCCCTCATATGGTTTAATTGGTGCGGTTTTAGCGACTTTAATTGCTTTTTTAGTGGCTTCCGTAATTAGTTATTCTGTTAGTTATAAATGTTTTGGCGGGATAAAAATAAAACGCACTATATTATTATCTTGTATGGCAGCTTTCCCCGTCATAATATTCATGTATTTTATTAACCTTTACTTTTTTAGTCCAGGGTGGGGGCGTTTGGTAATGAATACGATAGGTGGAGGAGCAATGACATTATTAATGATATATGGCTTTGATATTGGTGGAGTTAAGGAAGAAATAAAGAAGGTTAAGGATAGAAGTAAATGAGTAATAAATTACATGTTGCGATATTTTTACCTTCACTTAGGGGAGGAGGGGCTGAAAGAGCTTTTGTTGTACTTGCAAATCAGCTAGTATTATTGGGGTATTCTGTAGATTTACTTTTAGTAAAGGCGGAGGGAGTTTATTTAGAGGAAGTTAATTCTAAAGTTAAAATCTATGATTTTGCTAGTAGCAGAAGCCTTTTAGCTCTGCCTAAATTAATAGCATATTTGAGAAGACAACATCCCCCCATTTTATTATCCGCCCTCACTCATATTAATGTTTTATCAATATTATCTAGTTTATTTTGTAAAAAAACTAAGACAATTATTAGTGAGAGATCGAATCTTAGTCGCAGTTTAGATCGGTTAGGGCGAGCGAGAAAAAAGTTATTACAATTCTTAATAAGAATTAGCTACTTCTTCGCAGATCATATAGTAGCAGTTTCTAAAGGAGTAGGAGATGACCTTATTATTAACCACGGTTTTGAAAGAGATAAAATTAGTGTAATTCCTAATCCTTATGATATAGAAAAAATAAAGAAAAAATCTTTAGTTAATATTGATCCCAAGCCATGGTTAACTGATGATGTTAAGCTAATTTTAGCAGTAGGTCGGTTGACAGAGGCAAAGGATTATCCAACTTTATTAAAAGCTATGAAACTGGTTACAGAGGAATATTCGAATGCACATTTGCTAATTTTAGGGGAAGGTGAAGAGAAAGATTATCTTAAGAAAATAATATTAAAACTGGATATAGAGAGTAATGTTCATTTAGGTGGGTTCGATATAAACCCTTTTAGATGGATGAGAAAATCAGATGTTTATGTTCTTTCATCTAAGCAAGAAGGATTCCCAAATGTTTTAGTACAAGCACTTATATGTGGATCACAAATTGTTAGTACAGATTGCGATAGTGGTCCTAATGAAATTTTGGAGCATGGTAGATGGGGAGCCTTAGTTGATGTGGGTAATTATGAAGAGTTAGCTGGAGCATTAATAGATATCTTAAAGGGAAATAAAATTTATTCCGATGGTTCTGAACGTGCCTATGATTACTCGGCAGAAAAAATAACAAAGTGTTATAGCAAGCTATTTATGCAGATTCTGAAAGAGAGATGAAATGCAGATTATATTTTATTTACTTAGTTCTTTTTACGGAGGATATTTTCTATTATACCGTCGCAAAATAGACTATAGTTTTATAGCGTATTTTTCCGCTATTTTATACTTTTTGCCAGGTTTTTGGGGCTATACTAATTATTTAGGGGAGGGGGGATTTTGGCAAAAAGATCAAATAATTGACTCAACATATCTCGTCTTTATTGTTGTTTTAAGCAGTATTTTTTTTCTCTCTTTATTACAAGATGCAATGTTTTTGAGCTTTCCGCCAAGGAGGGAAGGACGAGTTTTAATAAGTAAGGAGCGTATATTAGAAGTTAGGATATTGGCACTTCTTAGTTTGACTGCTTTGGTTATGATGCTTTTTGATTCAGGAGAAGCATTATTTTTACCGGATAAACAATTAGTTTTGGATGCTCTTACCAGAAGTCATATTTTATTTTATTCGTCGGTTATGTTGGGTTTTGTTATATCTTTTAGCATGGGGCTAAGAGGTTATTTTATTTTATTTGTTTTATTATTAGGTTTTAATACCTATATTGGATTTCGATCGAATACTGCAATTGCTATATTGGCTTTGATGGTATGCCATTTTGGTCAACAAAGAAAGATATCTTATAAAAGTTTGTTTAAATTCCTTTTGGTCTCCTTATCGATTGCTGTTCTAATGTTTTTGTATAAAACGATTGGGCATGCTGTAAAGTCTGGAAACTGGCATTTAGTTTATGAGAGAGTTACTTCTTTAGATAATTATATTGCTATGATTACAAAGTCAGAACCTTTCGTCATTCAGGCGAATCTCAATACTGTATTAAAGGAGAATTATAATACACCTTTGGATCATGTACTTGCTTTATTTCAACAATTCATATTGTTTTCTAATAATTTAGGCGTTAATGCCGCAACCTTTAATTCATATTTTCAGAAAGATTTATTTTCAGAGGTTAATTATGGTATGGCGTCTAATATTTGGGCGCAAATGTGGAGTGCAGGTGGGTGGCTATTATTTGTTTATATGGTACTTGTCTTCAATATTTTAATTATAGTTGCAAATTATATTTTTAAATATAAAAGCCGATTTTATGTTGTTGCGTTATCACCAATATTTATTTATTGGGTTTTTTATATTCACAGGAATGATCTTGGGTATCTTTTGAACTTACAAAAAAGGTTGTTATTAATTATGTTATTTGTCGTAATTATATCCAAATTGCTAAGATATACACCCCTTATATTCAAGGGGAGACAGAAGTGAAAGTGATTCATATTATTACAGGCCTCAATGATGGTGGCGCAGAAGCTGTGCTCTATCGTCTTTGTAAAAATGATAGCGAAAATAAGCATGTAGTCATTTCTATGATGGATGAGGGGAAGTACGGACCTCTTTTAAAAGAGATTGGCATCGATGTTTATACTTTAAATATGCCGGCAGGAAGGGTATCTTTTTCAGGTTTAATAAAGCTTTTCCGTTTAATTAAAAAGATATCTCCAGATGTAGTGCAAACATGGATGTACCATGCCGACTTTATTGGTGGAATTGTTGCACGCTTAGCGGGTGTTAAATCTATATTTTGGGGAGTTCATCATAGCTCTTTGGAGAAGGAACATAATAAACGCTCTACTTTGTTAATAGCTAGATTAAATTCTATTTTAAGTTATTTAATTCCAACCAAAATCGTTTGCTGTGCGGATAGGGCGCGAGTTGAGCATGAGAGAATTGGTTATAAAAAATCTAAGTTAACTGTTATTAATAATGGTTATGAGTTGGATAGCTTTAAATTTATCGAAGACGCACAGACGAAATTAAAAAATGAGCTAGAAATTAATCCAGATGTTTTTTTAGGTATGGTTAGTAGATATCATCCACTAAAAGATCATCATAATTTATTGCAAGCTCTGAGTATCGTAAGAGGACAGATTCCTAACTTTGTTTGTGTGTTAGTTGGAACTGGTTTAGATGGTAGCAATAGGGAGTTAATAGAAAAGATTGATAATTTACAGCTATCAGATCATATATTATTGTTAGGTCAACGGAATGATATACCTAAAATAATGAGTGCATTAGATGTGCATCTGCTAAGCTCTAGGAGTGAAGGCTTTCCTAATGTATTATCAGAAGCAATGGCATGTGGCACCCCATGTATTACTACAGATGTGGGCGATGCTTCAGTGATTGTGGGTGATACAGGTTGGGTCGTACCTGCCCAAAATCCAGAAGCTTTAGCTAATGCGATTGTTGAAGCTATTAAAGAAAAAAAGGATATGCAATCATGGCAGTTGAGAAAAAACGCTTGCCGAGAGCATATAGTCTCTAATTTCAGCATTGAAGAGATGATTAAACAATATCATTCTATTTGGAGCGCATAGTGTAATGGCTAACCAAAAAATCCTCGTTATTGCTAACTCTTCCAGTAGCCTCATCGGTTTCCGAAAGCCGCTTTTGCTTGCACTGGTGGAAAAAGGGCTAGTGGTACATGTAGCTGCGCCTGGGTTACAGCAAGATGAGGATGCTACAAAAGAGTTAGAGCAAGCCGGTATTATTACCCATAATATCCCTATGGAGCGAACAGGGATCAATCCTTTTGCGGATTTAAAAACATTGCTTGCACTCTACAAGCTGATGAAAAAAGTCCAGCCCGAAGTTACATTAGGCTATACCGTTAAGCCTGTTATTTATGGCACTGTTGCAGCATGGTTAGCGAAAGTTCCCCGCAGATATGCGTTAATAACAGGGCTGGGCTACGCTTTTCAGGAGAGTGCCGATAATCGCAAGCGTAAAATTATCCGCTCTATTCTTCAAGGGCTCTACCGCTTTGCTTTAAAGCGAACCGATGGTGTCTTTTTTCAAAATCCAGATGATGAAGCGCTTTTTAAAGAGCGGGAAATCCTATCACCTGCAACTCTAAGCTATGTTGTCAATGGCTCTGGTGTAGATTTACAAGAGTATCCAGAGACTCCGATCAAGAGTAAATCAATTCGTTTTCTCTTTATTGGTCGGCTCCTGGGGGATAAAGGTATTCGGGAGTATTTAGCAGCGGCAAAGATTATAAAAGAGCGCTATCCAGAGGTAGAGATAGATATCGTAGGCCCTTTAGATATTAATCCCGATGCAATCCAAAAAGAAGAGCTAAATGAATGGATTGAAAGTGGTGTCATTAATTATCATGGCCGTTTAAATGATGTGCGCCCTAAAATTGCTGCTTGCTCAGTCTTTGTTTTGCCCTCTTATCGTGAAGGAACACCTCGCTCTACTTTGGAAGCAATGGCAATGGGCAGAGCAATTATAACAACAGATGCGCCAGGTTGTAGAGAAACAGTAGTAGAGGGCGAAAATGGATTTTTAGTACCCGTACAGGATGCAAAAAGTTTAGCGCATGCAATGGAGAGATTTATTCAACAACCAGAGCTAATAAAGAGTATGGGCAAGCGCTCTCGGGCAATTGCCGAAGAGCGATATGATGTTAATAAAGTAAATGCAGCAATGATGCAAGGGATGAGGTTAGAGACGGATTAATATGCTTAAACGACTATTCGATATTATCGCTTCTGCAATAGGGTTGATTTTGCTCTCACCTCTATTGCTCTTTATTGCGTGGAAGGTGTGCAAAAACTTAGGTACGCCTGTACTTTTTAAGCAAGTGCGACCAGGTAAAGATGGTAAACCTTTCCAGATGATTAAGTTCCGCACTATGAAGGATGCTTATGATAAGGAGGGTAATCCTTTACCAGACTCAGAGCGTTTAACGCCTTTTGGTAAAAAGCTTCGCTCAACTAGCTTAGATGAGCTGCCAGAGCTATGGAATGTGTTAAAAGGGGAGATGAGCTTAGTCGGCCCCCGGCCACTCCTAATGGAGTATCTGCCTCTTTATAATGAGCGTCAAAGTTTAAGAAATCGGGTAAAGCCAGGAATAACAGGGTGGGCGCAGGTAAATGGACGCAATGCAATCTCATGGGAAGAGAAGTTTGAGCTTGATGCTTGGTATGTAGAGAACCGTAGTTTTTGGCTCGATCTTAAAATTCTCTTTCTGACCATCAAAACAGTACTTAAACGAGATGGAATCTCTAGTAGTGAAGAGGTTACGATGCCTAAATTTACAGGGAGTAAAGAAGAATGACTCGGCTAGCGATAGTAGGCGCCGGAGGACATGGAAAAGTAGCGGCAGAAATTGCAGAATTAAATGGCTATACAGAAATTCATTTTTATGATGATGATCTTAATAAAACTTATCCATGGTCAATTATAGGAAGGACAGAAGAGCTTTTTTTTAAAGTAAAAGAGTATGACGCTATTTTTGTCGCTATAGGCTCAAATAGTGTGCGAAAGAAGCTAATGCAAAAACTAACAAAGAAAGGGGGCACCTTAGCAACGCTTATTCATCCTAGTGCAGTAGTAAGTTCGACAGTAAAGTTTGGAAAGGGTGTTTTAGTGGTAGCAGGTGCTATTATCAATCCAGATACTAAAGTGGGGGAAGGTTCCATTATTAATACAGGTGCAAAAATTGATCACGACTGCAAAATAGGCCAGTATGTTCATGTTGCACCTGGTGTAACAATGTCTGGAAGTGTAATAATAGGTGATAATTGTTGGATTGGTGTTGGGACGACAGTTATCCAACAAGTTTCGATTGTACCAAATGTATATTTAGGCGCAGGCTCACTGGTCTTAAAAGATATTGAGCAGCAGGGAGTCTATTATGGAAGCCCCGCAACGTTTAAAAAAGCATTCGGTTAAAGATATATGATTAAAAATTATAGGATCTGATTTATGTTAAATACTCCATTTTCTCCATGGCCCTCATTTACTGAAGAGGAAGCAGAAGCGGTAAAAAAGGTTTTACTCTCTAATCGAGTCAACTATTGGACGGGGGAGGAAGCCCGTAACTTTGAGAAAGAGTTTGCTACCTATACAGAGTCAAAGCATGCTATAGCGTTGGCTAATGGTACGGTAGCCCTTGATGTTGCCCTTCTTGCTATGGGGATTGGTGCAGGGGATGAGGTGATTGTCACCCCACGCACTTTTTTAGCATCAGCCTCCTCCATTGTAAATACAGGGGCTAAACCGGTATTTGCTGAGGTAGATGCCGATTCTCAAAACATCACAGCAGATACTATTGAGGCGGTCCTTACCCCTAAGACAAAGGCTCTGATTTGTGTTCATTTAGCGGGCTGGCCTTGTGATATGGATCCTATTATGGAATTAGCAGAGAAGCATAATCTCTATGTAATTGAAGATTGTGCTCAAGCGCATGGAGCTAAGTATAAAGGGCGCTCAGTTGGCTCTATAGGGCATGTTGGCGCATGGTCATTTTGCCAAGATAAAATCATGACCACCGGTGGCGAGGGGGGCATGGTGACGACGAATGACACTGATCTTTGGAAAAAGATGTGGTCCATTAAAGATCATGGTAAAAGTTTCGATGCTGTTTATAACAGAGAACATGCGCCAGGATTCCGCTGGCTTCATGAGAGTTTTGGCACCAATTGGCGTATGACAGAGATGCAAGCTGTCATTGGTCGCTTACAGATTCAAAAGATGCCAAAGTGGCATAAACAACGCTTAGAGAATGCCAATAAAATTTGGAATGCGGCAGCAAAACTACCTGCATTGCGTGTACCACAGATTCCAGAAGAGATTACCCATGCAGCATATAAATGCTACTTTTTTGTAAGACCAGAGAAGCTAAAAGAGGGTTGGGATCGGGATCGTATTTTAAATGAAATTGCAGAGCAAGGCGTACCAGCTTTTTCAGGATCTTGTTCAGAGGTATATTTAGAAAAGGCTTTTGATGGAACAGATTTTAGGCCTAAAGGGCGACTTCCTGTGGCTAAAGAGCTTGGGGAAACAAGTATGATGTTTATGGTACACCCCACATTAACAGAAGCGGAAATTGAAAAAACATGCTCAGTTATAACGGAAGTAGTAACAAGAGCAACAGCTGTATAAACAAATTTTATTCTATAAAACCTAATGCCCCTCTTTATATTTAATTTAAAGAGGGGGATTGGGTTTTTATTAGTTTAAGGTAAATCCTATGCTTAGAGAAAAGCTACTCAATTGGCCAAGACGCTACAAGCGAATTGCACAAGTTGTCGCAGATATTATTCTTATTTGGGCGGCTATCTATTTGGCTTTTATCGTTAGATTGGGGCTCGATAGTGGAATAGATCCGCTAGAGAGTTTCCGCTGGTTATTTATTGCAGCTCCCATTATCGCAATCCCCATTTTTATTTACTTTGGAATGTATCGGGCGGTTATTCGTTATGTGGGTAGCGAAGCTTTAGTCACCATTAGCAAAGCGGTTACTGTATCTGCTCTAGTGCTTGGTGTTACTGTTTATTGGTATAGAGATGCGCCTTACACTATTCCAAGATCATTAGTTGTAAACTATTGGTGGATTAGCCTTCTGTTAATTGGGGGATTGCGTCTCTCAATGCGGCAATATTTCCTTGGAGATTGGCTACACGGTGTGGGGGCTCCGTTGGGGACGCATTATGGGGATCATGCACCTAAAGTGGCGATTTATGGGGCGGGCTCTGCAGGAAATCAGTTAGCTATAGCTTTAAAGATGGGGCGGGCAATGCAGCCTGTTGCTTTTATTGATGATGATCCTAACTTAGTTCGCCGTTATATTGCGGGCTTAAAGGTATATAGTCCTCAGGAGATTCAAACGCTTGTGGATAAGGAAGAGATTACACAGGTGTTATTGGCGCTTCCTTCCGCTTCTCGAAGTCGCCGGCAGGAGATTTTAGCGCAGCTTGAGCCCTATCCGTTACATGTAAGAAGTATTCCAGGCTTTATGGATCTAGCAAGTGGTAAAGTAAAAGTGCAAGATCTACAAGAGGTGGATATTGCCGATCTCTTAGGACGTGATTGTGTAGAGCCTGATCAAGCACTCTTTGAGCAATGTATCCACAATAAAGTTGTTATGGTTACTGGAGCCGGAGGATCAATCGGTTCAGAGCTCTGCCGGCAGATATTAGATAGTGGTGCACTACAGTTAATCCTCTTTGAGCATAGTGAGTATAACCTCTACCGAATTACCGCCGAGTTAGAGGAGCGGATTCGGCGAGAGGCGCTCTCCATTAAACTTGTCCCTATTTTAGGCTCTATACGTAACGCTAAGCGTCTATATGAGGTGATGAGTGAGTGGCGAGTGAATACTATCTACCATGCGGCAGCGTATAAGCATGTACCTATTGTGGAGAGTAACACTACCGAGGGGATTCAAAATAATCTATTTGGTACGCTCTATACCGCACAGGCGGCTATTAAGGCACAGGTTGAAAATTTTGTCTTAATCTCTACCGATAAAGCAGTACGCCCAACCAATATTATGGGGGGAACCAAGCGGTTAGCAGAGTTGGTATTACAAGCATTAAGTGCAGAGCGAGCCCCAAGCCTATATCAAGAGGGGGGAGAGGGAGCCTCTATTTATGAAAACAATACTCGCTTTACGATGGTGCGTTTTGGTAATGTTTTAGGCTCCTCAGGGTCGGTTATTCCACTCTTTAGAGAGCAGATTAGAAACGGTGGGCCAATAACAGTAACCCACCCAAATATCACCCGCTACTTTATGACGATTCCTGAGGCGGCCCAATTAGTCATTCAAGCTGGCTCAATGGGGCAGGGTGGGGATGTCTTTGTTTTAGATATGGGAAAACCGGTACGCATTGCAGACTTAGCAGAAAAGATGGTGAATTTATCAGGCTTAAGTCTGCGCACTAAAGAGAATCCTCAAGGGGATATCGCGATTGAATATACAGGGTTACGCCCCGGTGAAAAGCTCTATGAAGAGTTACTAATCGGGGATAATGTCGAAGCGACTGATCACCCCATGATTATGCGGGCAAATGAAGAGATGATTCCATGGGAATCCTTTAAAGAGCTACTGACCCAATTTGCCGCTGCTGCTGACAATGAAGATTGCCAACGGATTCGAAAGCTATTGCGCCGCAATGTTTCAGGCTATGCACCTCAAGGTGAGATTGTCGATCACCTCTATCTTCAGAAAAGCATCGTGTAATTGAGTCGATATTAGTTGCATTAATATGGTTGAGATACCACCATCTGCATCTGATTACAGATGGAGGCTCACCTACATTTAAACTCAAAAAGTATATATTCTTTCACTTTCGATTAGCGCCTCTAACGCCTCCTCCGTTACGGTATAAACTTCCGCCTCTGGGTTAAAGTGAGGGATCGCATTATTGTAGATAAAGTAGCCCTGGTGGGAGGCCTCTAATAGGGCGGGATAATCACTATAGCGGGCAATCGCCTCCTCTTGATACCCAAAAGCATGCAGCAAGAGGGGGACTAAAAGATGATGCTGCTTAATATGGCTCTTCTGATACAGGTGCTCAATAAAGGGGTCGGTCAATGCCTCATGAGCCCCAAAAAGTGCCATGGGCACTAACCCCTCTAGCAGATCAGGATTACGGGTATCGCAATGGGTGCTCTTTCGGCCAGGCTGCTCAAAGGTCTGCCCATGATCGGCGGTATAGAGGATAAAACTGTCAGGATGCCTCACCATAAAACCCGCTAACGCATCAAAAAATTGGTCTGTATTATGCACAATAAGGTTTTTGTAGGCATTACGCACCTCTAGGGGGGAGAAGTCGGCCAATTTGGCATTACTCATAGTGGGGGTAAAGGGGGTCTCAATATTGGCCCGATAGTAGGGGAAGTGGGAGCCCACCTTATTAATATAGAAGAAGTGACGTGCCTCAGGGGCGGCAGCAACAGCCGCCTCAATAAGGGGGATCAGCTCGGCATCGCTCCTTAGCCCCTGTGCAGGGATCACATTAACCCGCTCTAACTCCGTTTGGGTAAAGTAGTTATGCCCCTTCCCATTATATTGTGCATCCAGTAGATGGACACGATAGCCCGCTGTAATAGCGGCATCCCATACGGTCTGCTCACTTAAAAACATATCCCCCACCTCATGATTAAGGCGTGCTAGCTTACGCAGAGCAAAATTGGTGGTATCACTACAGTTACCATAGGCGATGGTGGGGCCAAAGTTTAGGTAGCGATCGGTAGGATAGTGGGCCAGTGCCGGGGTAGTGCCCTCGTTCGATTGGGTAAACTCTATAAAATTCCACCGGATCGACTCATCCATCACCATCAATACAATAGGGGGGGCATCCCCTTCGGCTCGTAAATCTGCAGCACTTAAGGGGGTACGCTCCTCATAGGGAAAGTCAAACATCGCCCCCTGCTGTTGACTTAAGTAGAGATAGGAGAGGGTATGGGCAACCGGAGTGATATAGGAGGCCCGACCACTAGTGCCCCGTCCCGATTTGTTAAAGATCATAATGGTGATGCCCAGAAGCGCTAAGAGGTAGAGCGTGACAGGAACCATATTCCCCCAGCGACGAAAGTGGAGCGAAGGGAAGAGAAGATAGGCCACCACAAAGGGGAGATGGGTTGTAACGGTAGCAAGAAAGAGGGAGAGATAGGCACTAAAGGCATCCCCCGCCATTGCCCGAGCATCCATCAAGAGTCGAAACTCCTCATAACCTGGCTCGATACCGGTAGCGCGATAGTAGCCGAGGTAGGCAATTGAGCTGATTAAAAAGAGGGGGAGGAAGAGATTGCGCAACCAAGGACGAGCAAAAGCAAAGAGCGTCACAATAGAGTAGGAGAGCCCCACAAAAAAGAGATAGCGCCAAAAGCGACCATAATAACCAAGCTCAAGGTAGTTATTCGCTTTTCCCACGACAAAAGGGGCATTAATATGATGGAGCGCAACGAAGAGCGCGACCACTTTAAGGGTAATGAGTAGAGTTCGTTTCATTCTGATTGCTCAATCAATAGTGGGTCGTGAGGGACCCGAATCGGTAAATAGAGTTAAGCTCAATGAGCTAGATTAAAAAATAGAGCATATTCTAGCCGATTTCAGCGGAAAGAGGGAGGGGAGGAGGCTATTTATTTGTCTCCCCGCTCTCGGTGGGGAGTGTGATAAAATCACTCCCTATCAACCATAGCTTTGTGAAGGGGAAGAGAACCGATGCAATTTGATGATCTACGCACATTTATCACCTATCTGGAGGAGCAGGGGCAGCTAAAGCGGATAACAGAGGCGATTGACCCCTATCTTGAGATGACCGAGATTAGTGATCGCACCTTGCGAGGGGGTGGGCCGGCACTTCTCTTTGAAAACCCAAAAGGCTTTACCCAGCCTGTTCTTACCAACCTCTTTGGCACACCCGAGCGGGTTGCCTTCGGGATGGGGCAACAATCGGTAGAGAAGCTCACCGAGATTGGGGAGTTTCTCGCCTTTTTGCGAGAGCCAGAGCCCCCCGAGAATATTAAAGATGCGTTAGAGAAGGCCCCTAAATTTAAGCAGGTCCTATCGATGCGCCCAAAACGGATTAAACGCCCCCCCTGCCAAGAGGTGGTGCTCGAGGGGGATGAGGTAGATCTTACCCAATGGCCCATTCAACACTGCTGGCCAGGGGATGTAGCCCCCCTAATTACGTGGGGCTTAACCATTACAAAAGGTCCCCATAAGCGGCGCCAAAACTTAGGGATCTATCGGCAGCAGGTGGTGGGGAAGAATCGCATCATTATGCGCTGGCTTGCCCACCGTGGTGGGGCGCTCGATTTTAGAGATTTTCAGCTGGCACATCCAGGTGAGCCCTTCCCCGTAGCGGTGGCATTAGGGGCGGATCCGGCAACCATTTTAGGGGCGGTTACCCCCATTCCCGATCCCCTTTCGGAGTATGCCTTTGCCGGATTATTAAGGGGGAAGCGGACACAGGTGGCAAAATCGACCCTACACCCAGAGCTCTCTGTCCCCGCTACGGCAGAGATTATTCTTGAAGGTTATCTCTATCCCGATGATATGGCTCCAGAGGGCCCCTATGGTGATCATACCGGCTACTACAATGAGGTGGAGGAGTTTCCTGTCATGACGGTGGAGCGAATCACCCATCGCCACAATCCGATCTACCACTCCACCTACACCGGACGCCCCCCCGATGAGCCAGCAATTTTAGGGGTGGCGCTCAATGATGTCTTTACCCCAATTTTGCGTAAGCAGTTCCCCGAGATTGTCGATTTCTACCTACCGCCCGAGGGATGCTCCTACCGAATGGCAGTGGTCTCCATCAGAAAGCAGTATGCAGGGCATGCTAAGCGGGTTATGATGGGGGTTTGGTCCTATCTACGCCAATTTATGTATACCAAATTTATTATTGTGGTGGATGAGGAGATCAACTGCCGGGATTGGAATGATGTGATCTGGGCCATCACCACCCGTATGGATCCCGCACGGGATACAGTGATGGTGGAGAATACCCCTATCGATTACCTCGACTTTGCCTCCCCCATCTCGGGGTTAGGCTCGAAGATGGGGCTCGATGCCACCAATAAGTGGGCGGGGGAGACCGATCGGGAGTGGGGCATCCCCATCGTACAAGATGAGGCCACCATCGCCCGAATTGATGCCCTTTGGGAGCGTCTTAAGATTTTTGATTAAGAAATTTAACTCATACGTATAACCGATAATGCCCAATATTTAGAGGGGGTTACTATGCTGCAACGATTAGGAATCATCCTGACTCTGCTCCTCTTAACAGGATGCACTGCCAGCCATCTTGCTACCCATCCCGATGCCTATCTCGATCCATTGACTGAGCAGGAGGGGTTACAACAGGCTTCGCTGGTGGTGATGGGGGGTGAAATTGCCACCCTAAGTCATGAAGGGGGGGGCACACGGGTGGAGCTCAATCGGCTTACCCTAACCGATCGGGCCTATCCGATGATCCATCAACCCATCGATGGGGCGAAGGTGGTTCTGCTTATCCCTAATCGTCGATTAGGGGGTGAGCTCTACCGATTAGGCAATTACCTCTCTGCCGTTGGGGAGGTGGTAGAGGTGACAGAGCAGTCGATAGGGGGAAAACATTATCAGATCACCACACTACTGGTGGAGGATCCACAGGCGATAGCCGCATGGTATGCCAATGAGCGCCGCTTTGAGCCCCTCTATCGTGATGATGGCTATAACGCCATTCGTAGAGGAGGTGGAGGATATTACGGAAGAGGGGGCTTTGGGATTGGGATCGGCCTGTAGGAGTACCCCATTTTGAGGTAAGTTCCCCGCAGTAGGTGGGGGAAGGGGGAGAGAAAATGGGGTAATAAAGAATCTAAATCAACTCAAGAGGGTGAAATTTTTGCCGATATTTGCTATGCTTGCCCTCTTCATTTCCGGAAATTCAGATAATTTTGATGATAATTAACTCATGGGATTAATCGCGTTAGGGATCAATCATACGACGGCCTCGGTGGATATTCGTGAGCGAGTATCACTGGTGCCCGATCAGATTGCCGCCTTCTTATCTTTTGCTAAAGAGCAGCGCATTGCAGATGAGGTTGTTGTGCTCTCCACCTGTAATCGCACCGAGCTCTACTTCTATCGCCTGCATACGACACCTGCAGCGCTTGTTGACGCTTGGTCAAAACATACCGATTTAGCCCCAGAGGAGATGATTAAGTATCTCTATGAGTTAACGGGCAGTGCCGCGGCGAAGCATCTCTTTCGGGTGGCCGCAGGGCTCGATTCCCTCATCTTAGGGGAGCCCCAAATCTTTGGGCAGCTAAAGCAATCACTCGCCCAAGCAACAGAGGCGGGTACGGTCGATAAGTATCTTAACCACCTCTTTCAATTAAGTTTCAATATCTCTAAGGAGATCCGCACCAAAACCAATATTGGTGCCTATGCAGTCTCCGTTGCCTTTACAGCGGTTCAGTTAGCCCGCCAAATTTTTGATGGATTAGAGCATCATCGAGTCCTACTTGTAGGGGCTGGGGAGACCATTGAGCTGGTGGCCCGCCATCTACTTGAGTCAGGCGTGCGCAATATCACCGTAGCCAATCGAAGTGAGGGGCGTGCTAAAGAGCTCATTGAGGAGCTGAGTATTGAGGCGCAGAGCCATGCACTACAACAGCTGCCTGAACTCTTGGTAGAGGCTGATATTGTGGTGAGCTCCACCGCTGCCGATCATGCTTTGATTACAAAAAATATGGCGAAAGCAGCCCTTAAGGCACGGAAGCAGCAACCCATCTTAATGGTGGATCTTGCAGTACCGCGGGATATTGAGGCGGAGGTGGGGACGCTCAATGATCTCTACCTCTATACGGTAGATGACCTCAATATGATTGTGGCGGATAACCAAAAATCCCGCGAAGAGGCGGCCGAAGAGGCGCAGCGTTATGTATTAGCAGGGGTTGAGCGGTGGGAGGAGTGGCTTACCATTGCCCATTTTGGCCATAAGCTACAGCAGATTGAGCGTTATAACGATGTGATGAAGGCCCGCTCTATTCAGCGCGCGAAGAATCAACTAAAGAGGGGAGACTCCGAAGAGGAGGTACTCACCCAGCTCGCGAATCAGCTTACTAATCGCATTATGCACCCCTTTATCAAGCACTTAAAGAGCCTTGAGCAGCAGCAAGAGCAGGAGATGCTTGAGCGGATATTGAAAGAATTTAATTAACAATTTTTATGGTTTGCTATAATTGAGCCCTATTTATCGATCAGATCTGAGTAGGGAGCAGAATGGCAATAACATTTTCAGAGGCGAAGGCAATTATGGCTCAATCGGAGGAGATTATCCCTCCCGAAGCGATAGTTCGCGCCTATGATGAGATGGCAGAGGCGATCACCCAACAGTTAAGTGAGCGGGATCTCCTAATCTTTGTGGTATTAAATGGAGCCCTTATCCCAGCAGGGCATCTCCTTACTCGTTTATCCTTCCCCTTTACTTTAGGTTATCTCCATGCCTCACGCTTTCAAGGTGCCCTTGAAGGGGGGCAAGAGGTGACTTGGCGTGTCGCTCCGAGTCTGCCGGTTTCGGGGCGTACTGTCTTGGTGGTGGAAGATATCTTCGATGAGGGGCATACCTTTAAGAGTATTGTCACACGCCTTAAAGAGGAGGGAGCCGCAGCAGTCTATAGTGCAGCGTTAGTGAATAAGGTTCATAATCGGAAAGTACCTAACTTTAATGTCGATTTTATTGGGCTCGATGTGCCCGATCGATATATCTTTGGGTGTGGAATGGACTACAATGAGTATTGGCGTAATCTCCCAGGGATCTGGGCGGTTAAGGAATCAAAGGAGTAGTGAATATGGTTAAACAGAAGCGAATGAAGATCGCTCAATGGGTGGGGATTCTTCTCCTCTCGTTGTTGACGATGATGACAGGTCAGGCGCAGCTTAAGATTGATGTGGTGAAGGCCTCCAATCAAGCGGTGCCCATCTCATTAATCGATAATAATAGTTATAGTGGCAGCCATCTGCAGATTATTCATGATGATCTAGAGCGCTCGGGCCGCTTTAAACCACGTCTTACCGGGCATCCACAGCAGTTAACGGCTATTGAAGGGGTCTCGCCTGAGATTTGGCGTGCTTCCGGAGTGAAGTATCTCACCCTCTTTAGCCATGTAGGGGGGCGTCTAGAGGTGAAGATCGCTGATGGTTTTAGTGGTGAGGTGCTTGCGGCACGGGCGTACGATTACAATACAACCCGACGTCAGGCGCACCAGATTGCTGACTTCATCTATGAGTCTATTTTAGGGGTGCCAGGGGCATTTGATTCCCGCGTTGCGTATGTCTCCCATCGGGGAGGGCGTAACTTTGCACTGGTGGTGGCCGATGCCGATGGAGCAAATCCACAGGTGGTCTTTAATAATACCAGTGGTCCTATCCTCTCCCCCGCTTGGTCCCCCGATGCACGTTACTTGGCCTATGCCTCTTTTGAGGGGAATAATGCCCATATCGTGGTGCATGAGGTGGCAACAGGGCGTCGCCATGTGGTGGTGAGTGAGGAGGGGATCAACTCTGCTCCCTCATGGTCCCCCGATGGGCAGAATTTAGTCTTTACCCTCTCGCGGGATGGTAATCCTGAGATCTATACCGCATCAGCAACAGGGGCAAATCTTCGTCGCTTAACCAATCATCCCGGAATCGATACTGAGCCGGTCTGGGCGAGCGATGGGCATATCTACTTTACCTCTGATCGTGGAGGCACAGCGCAGATCTACCGCATGAATGCCTTTGGAGGGGATGTTAAACGGATCACCTATGAAGGAAACTATAATGGCAGTGCCACCATCTCACGGGATGGGCGTTGGCTTGGAATGATGCAACGCCTCTCAGGAGGTGGCTTTGGGATCGCCGTTATGGATCTTGAAACAGGAAGAGTCACTCGCCTAACCAACGGTGGGCGTGATGAAGGACCAAGCTTTTCTGGTAATGGGCATATGATCGTCTATTCCGATGGGCAGGGCGGATTACGGGCAATCTCTAGCGATGGTAATGTTGAGCAGCGCTTTAGAGGTGTAGGGACAGATGTTCGTAAACCCGCTTGGTCACCCAATTTACCGTAAATACAATTGTTTTAAAGAAGAGGTTTTAAGATGAGAAAAGCATTTTCAAGAGTTGGATTTTTAGGGGCAGTGATGCTCTTTATCTCAGCCTGTAGCTCAGTCGGTGGTGGTGCCGGGGCTGCGGGTGGTTATGGTAGTGATATCAATCCGGCAACAGGTGTGGCTAATAGTACCTATTACGATGCCGACTATGGGCAGCGAGGAACGGCTGATCGCATTATCTACTTCGATTTTGATTCCGATCGTCTCCGTCAAGAGTCCTACAACGTTGTTCAGGCTCATGCTCAAGAGCTGAAGCAGAATCCTAACCGAGGGATGTACTTAGAGGGGCATACAGATGATCGTGGCTCCCATGAGTATAATATGGGCCTTGGGGAGCGCCGTGCAAAGTCGGTGCGGGATCTCATGGTCTCTTATGGGGTGAATCCTAATCAATTGCGGGTACGTAGCTATGGAAAGGAGCTGCCTGCAGTCTCTGGTTATGATGAGGGTGCTCGTGCCCAAAATCGCCGTGTTGAGTTGGTCTATTAACCCTACTGTTGCGTATCAATGACGTTAACAATTAATAAAAGAGAAGCACTCAAGAGGTTCTGAGTGCTTTTCTTATTCATGAGGTTGTTGAATATCTGTGGCTAAAAAAGCAAAAAGTGTGGCGCTCTATCGGCGTCTTCTCTCCTATACCTTCCGTCATCCCTTTATTCTGATTGGCTCGATGTTGGCTATTGCCCTCTCTGGGTTATCGGAGGCAGGGCTCTTCTATCTCTTAAAGCCGATCTTAGATGAGGGATTTGTAGGGCAGAATCGAGCCTTTATTCAGATTATGCCCTGGCTGATTGTCGGGGTCTTTCTTCTGATGAGCCTCTTTAGCTTTTTAGGGAATGTAGGAATGCAGTGGATTGCGCAGAAGGTGGTCAATATCCTGCGCAGTGAGATGTTCGATAAGCTCCTAACCCTCCCCTTAAAGGAGTATAACAAGAGCACCTCGGGGGCCTATCTCTCTAAATTGACCTACGATGTGAATCAGTTAATGACCATTAGCTCAACAGCGCTTGTTACATTGATTCGAGATGTGGCCACCATTATCGGGTTAGTGACGGTGATGTTTATTCATAATTGGAAGCTAAGCCTCATCATTATGTTAATCACCCCCTTTATTGCTCTGCTGCTCACAACATTAGCTAAAGTGTTGCGTAGCCTCTCCCGCACGGTGCAGAGTGAAGTGGGGGAGCTTAACCATATTACTGAAGAGACGATCCGAGGCCATCGGGAGATTAAGCTCTTCTCAGCCTATGAGGCGGTTGCTAAACGTTTTCGTGCTGTGAATCATAAAATCCGTAAGCTCAATCTTAAGATTATGGTCTTTACAGAGCTCGCAAGTCCCCTATCACAATTTCTCTTAGTGGTGTGTGTGGCGATTCTTATCCGCTACTCCTCACAACAGGCACTTGAGGGGAGCTTTACTGTGGGGGGCTTTCTCTCCATGTTGGCTGCTATGATTGGATTGCTCAATCCGATCAAGCGATTAACCCGTCTAAGTGAGGCGCTACAGCGGGGATTGGCGGGGGCAGAGAGTGTCTTTGCCCTGATTGATGCCCCGCTTGAGGAGAATAATCCTCGCCATCCTATTGAGAACTTTAAAGGGCGCATCACCTTTGAAGGGGTAAGTTTCTCCTATAATGATGATGGGCGAAAGGCATTAGATGGAATCGATCTGACCATTGATGAGAAGGAGACCATTGCCTTAGTCGGGGCATCGGGCAGTGGGAAGAGTACCTTCGCCAATCTATTAGCGCGCTTCTATCTTCCGACCGAGGGGCAAATCTTATTAGATGGGGTCCCCCTCAATGAGATCGATCTTCATCAATACCGCTCCTATATCAGCTATGTAGGGCAGAATGTGATCCTCTTTGCCGATACCATTGCCAATAATATTGGCTTTGGTACCCCCAATGCCACCCGTGAGGAGATTATCTGGGCGGCAGAGCAGGCAAATGCACGCACCTTTATTGAAGAGATGCCCGATGGATTTGAGACATTAATTGGGCAGGATGGGGCTCGTCTATCAGGGGGGCAGCGACAGCGAATTGCGATTGCTCGTGCACTCCTTAAGGATGCCCCCATCTTAATTCTCGATGAGGCTACCAGCAGCTTAGATAATGAGAGTGAGCACGCTATTCAAGAGGCGATTAATGCCTTAAGTGCCGATAAGACAACCCTGATTATCGCCCACCGCCTTAGCACCATTGAGCATGCCGATCGGATTGTTGTCTTCAAAGGGGGGGAGATTGTTGAGAGTGGAACCCATGAGGGGCTCTTAGCGGCAGAAGGTGAGTATGCCAAACTCTACCAAATTAACCGCTCCGAAGAGGAGTAATCTGTTGTTTTATTGCAAATATGTTGTTTTTTAGATACATAAAGAGGGCGATTTAAGAAGAGAGGGGAGAGTTAAGGGGAAAAAACGGCATTATTTCCTTGTTAGTTGTATTATTTCTGCTAAAATCAGGTTGTGCAGATAAAAATAGTACATATGTATTTAATTTATGTTTTATAAAACGGAGATTCAATTTATGAAAAAGCAATTAACAATTACAGCAATCGCTGGTCTGTTTGTTGCAACATCAGCATTTGCTCAACAAGAAGCACTTACTGATCGCCAAGGTGATGCAGTTATGGATCGCTGGGGCGACTGTGTTGTTACTTTAGATGGTACAAACGCATGTCAACCACAAGTTCAAAACGTATCATTAGAAGCAGATGCGTTCTTTGACTTTGACAAAGCAACACTTAAGCCTGAAGGTAAAGCACGTCTCGATGAGCTCGTTGAGCAGATCCAGCGTGTTAAGCAGGTTAACGGTATCCACTTAGCAGGTCACACAGATGGTGTTGGTTCACAAGCATATAACCAAGGCCTCTCTGAGCGTCGTGCAAAAGCGGTAGAAGAGTACTTAGTATCACGTGGTGTTTCACCAAGCATCATTACCACTGAAGGTCACGGTATGCTTAACCCTATCGTACCTAACGATACGCCCGCAAACCGTGCTAAAAACCGTCGTGTAGACGTTGTAATCAACGCTGGTAACGGTAAGTAATTGCACGATTGCATTGAGTAGATAGATGAAGAAAAAGCACCCTCAATTGAGGGTGCTTTTTTTTACCTCTGATGATTTAGGGATCTGATTATTGATGGTTCTGAACATCACCAGAGAATGATTGAGGGAGCGTACCCCGTAAATGCCGAAGCCCCTACACCACGACTCTTGAACGCAAACGGTTCAAGTGGAACTCTACCAGATTCTTTTAGGCTTCTGAACCTAATCAGCTTGCACACCAGATTCCTTTAAGAGATCCAAAGTATCATACTTAGGAACAAGAGAATTAATGGTGTTTATCGCTCGAACACAACAGCAATACGCTCAATAACAATGGTGGCATACTCACCTTACTAATTCAATCGGCAGGGTAAAGATTACCCGTTCTCACCACGCCTCTTCGATTGCGTATCTTAGCGCATCGCCCTCCCATCTGGTGGGGGAACCACTGCAATAACAAAGCTGTAGAGCTCCTCTACCCCCGCCTGCCGTAGGCTCTGACTTAAGGTGTTGAGGGTGGTACCTGTGGTATAGACATCCTCAAAGATGAGAACGGTTTTTGATGGGGGTTCGGTTACAGTAAATGCACCCTGAAGATTCTGTAGCCGCTCGTGACGCGAGAGTCTATTTTGCCGCTGGTAACGGGGTGATTTCTTCACCCATTTAGGGGAGATATTAGGGGCTCGCTCCCCCAAAATCTGTTGCAGAATAAAGTAGAGGGGGTGATAGCCCCGTAAGGCGTAACGGAGAGGGTCCATCGGCATAGGGAGGAGAGTGAGCGGTTGGGGCAGTAGGGAGAGGAGAGCCGTTAAGTGTGGGGCGATTAGCTCGGCCACTACCCGCGCAGCAGCAGGATTTTTCTGATACTTCATCATGGTGATGAGCTCTTTAAGGGGGGAGTGGTAGTAGCTATAGGCCATTAACCCATCAAGGTGGGGGGTGGCACTCCGAGAGCAGGAGGGGCAGAGAGCATTGAGCCCATCGCCTGTTGACATCTGACAGAGAAAACAGCGTTTCTGGAGCGCTTTGGCATCCTCATCAATGGTATTGTGGCAGCGCTGGCAGAGAGCGGTATGTGCAGGGGCTCTGCAGATTAAGCACTCGTTAGGAAAGAGAAGGGTAAGGGATGATTGTAACCACGTCAGATCCATTGCTCTTCACCTTCTATCGATTAATTCAAGTGTTGTTACGATCTTCAGCTGCTCCTTAAGGCCCTCTGTTGACCTTTAAATCTCCTCTGCAGCAGGGAAGCGGAGGGGGGCATTAGGATCGGAGATAATATAGGATTCATGCTCCTCATCATAACGAATATTCTCTGGATTGAGTGCTTTTAAGGCTTCAAAGGTAGCGCTAAAGGGGCGATTGTAGGCACGGGCTAGGTTGGTGACAATAATATTGAGCTCATCCTGCAGTGGAATCTCACTATTTAAGGTGAGCTCTTTTGGGGGGATTACCCGTCGTGGTTTAAGTACAACGCCCCCCTCGGGAATGGCGAGTCCTTCCCGCTGTGGTCGGTAGAGGGTCTCCCCTGCTTGCCCAAGTCGGGTGGGGTAGGTACGCTCATTAGAGAGAGGGGCCTCTTGAGATGTGGGGGCACTCTCCTTAAGCTCATCCGTCTGCTCCTGAAGCGGTTTTAAGACGGTATACCCCTCTTTAAAGAGGGCACCAAAGGGGCTCTCAAGTGGGGGTGTGCTCTCCTCGCTATGAGAAGGGGTCTCCCTTGCAAGATCGGGCTGGTGAGGTAATCCGGTGGGGGTTTTAGCTCTAGCCCCTTGAGGTGTTAAGGCGGTAAAACCGGGGGGAACGGCTAGTGATGGCGCTGTTGCAGCTATCTGAGGAGGGGGTTCCTCTTTCATCGTACGCCTCTTCTCAAGCCTCTTAAGATGCTCTGGTAGTGGTTGGCTGAGCGCACTAGGGAGAAGCCAAGCGACGGCTAACTCCAAGGGAGCAATTGCCTCGAGCCACTCCTCCGCTAGATGATAGGCGCTACTCTTCTCCTGCTCTGTAAGTTTCTGCTCAAGCGCATCACGGTAGGCGATCATATCACTCGCCCCATGCCGTGCCGCTAAGATCGCCCATGCATAAGCACGATCCATCGCCTTTTGTGTCCCAATCCCTAATCGGGTTAGGTTAGAGGCATTATAAGCCCCATTGATATGCCCTACATGGGCGGCCCGCTCATAGGCCTTTAAGGCGTAGTGGTAGTTTTTTGTTACCCCCTTCCCCGTCTGGTAAAGGGTCCCTAAATTATTAAGGGCATCGGGGTGACCGAGTTCAGCCAATGTGTAGAAGATTGTATAGGCGTCATGATACTGCCCTCGATCATAGGCAGCTACCCCCTCTTCAAAACTGGCCCCCTTAAGGGGTGTGAAGGTAAGAAGCAAGAGCCCACAAAGGAGCAGTGCCTTACGGCAGAGAGAAGCGGGCAAGAATGGGGTCGTGATCGCTATATCGTCGCTCATGATAGGGATGTTGCTCACTATTAATATGGAAAACAGAGGCCTCCATCAATCGAAATGGGGCGTTATACAGAATATAGTCTAGCACAAGGGGGCGGTTGCGATGGCGATAGGTGTAGGTACCCCGTTTACCATAATCCCAGATGGGGGTGAAGGTGCCCCGATTCTCTAAGATCTTTAGCGTATTTGAGCCAGGGGTATCATTAAAATCCCCCATAATAAGGGTTGGGTGTGGTGAGCACTTTTCATTAATAAATCTCTGGATTAATGTTGCTTGTTCATGACGTTGCCGCTTCGCAACTTTGCTTGCTCGATTCGTTGTGGCATTCATCGATTTAAGGTGGAGGTTGAGGGCCCAAAAAGAGCGCCCCTCTCGCTCAACAAGGAGAGCAAGGGGGAGGCGAGAGGGGGAGTAGCGTTCGCCGCGCCCATTGATCCCCCCAGAAAAGGGGGGTGTATTGGGTGCAATGGGTTGTAGCCGTTTAGGGGTGAGGGTGTTGCGGTAGAAGAATCCTGAGCGAATATTAAAGAGGGGATCACCACCACTCTGGCCGGGAATTGGGGCGAGCTCAATATAGCGATATGCCCCGTCGGGGGCGTATCGGTTGAGGCTCTGACAGATCTGAAGGGGCAAAGAGGCGGGGAGTGGAGCATGCCACTTAGGGTGGGGTTGTAGCGCGCCGATCTCCTGAACAGCAATGAGATCTGGCATCGTTAGATCATGGAGAATAGAGTAGATAAGTCGCTCCACACGCTCCTGACTGCTCCACTCTCCAAGATTGCCTAGATTGATGGAGGCGACCGTTATGATACAACTCATTGAGCGTAGTAGTCAGCGATTTCAGCCAGCAGTGCACTATATTGGGGATGATCGTGATAGTGATCTTGTAACTCTTTTAGCCGCTCCTCATGGCGGAGGCGATCATTATTAGCCCGTGTTCGAGAGAAGGTTTGCCAAATTTTCTGCTCCACCTCATTGAGGCTTTCGGGATAGTTCTTCGCACGATAGCGAAAGAGAAGAGGTTCAACACGGGCATCGGTAAAGTGCCACTCCTGGGCCATGATCTGGTCAGGCGGTAGGGTTGGAATTCGATCCATCTGAGCCCGATCATCATGACTAAAGAAGCCATCATAGAGTGCCTCTTCAGGATCAATCAGTTGAGCTGAGCCCCTCTGAGTTGGTTGGTAGAGAGCACTCAATTTTTGACTAATCGGATCACGATGGGCCATCAGCTCGTTATGGCGGGCGACGATTGTGGCTCGATCTAACCCTTCAGTATGTTCCGGTGGCGCATCACGAAGGACCCCTAATGGCGCTAAGATGGGAGCACGATTATGGTGCAGTAACTTAATTGGTGGGCGAGATTCCCCTTCGTTGTAATCCTCCTCTTTGGTATAGAGTAAACGCCGCAACTCATCGGCTGATTGGGTGAGTAGTGGTGTGATCGGCTTTCGTAGATCCACAACGATGGTGGCGTTCCGATTGGTGGGGTGGGGGGTGAGTGGGGTAATGACCGAGAGGTAATGATTCTTCGCCCCAAACATGCCTGAGATATGGAGAAGAGGCTCCGGTTGATGGAGGCGTAACATCCCCTCTACCGCCTCTTTACGGCGATTACTAAAGTAATATTGGAAGAGGCGAGGCTGCTTGCTTTTGAGCAACTTCGCTAATGCGATCGTGGCGTAGACATCACTCAAGGCATCATGCGCATCTTGATGCTCCAATCCATTGGCTGCCGTTAAGGCCTCCAGTTTAAGCGAGACACGCCCCTTCTCATCGATGGGCCACTCAATCCCCTCAGGACGGAGTGCATAGGTAGCCCGCACTACATCGATTAAGTCCCAGCGGGTATTCCCATTTTGCCAACTATAGGCGTAGGGATCATAAAAGTTACGGTAGAAGAGAAAGCGGGTCGCCTCATCATCAAAGCGGATATTGTTATAGCCTAAAATGCAGCTATTAGGATGGGTAAATTGCTCATGAATGAGACGAGCAAAGGTGGCCTCATTGACCCCCCGCTCATTACAGAGTTGGGGGGTGATTCCTGTCACTAAGATAGCTTCAGGATCGGGAAGGTAGTCGGGGGATTGTTGACAGTAGAGATTGATCGGCTCATCGATAATATTAAAATCAAGATCGGTGCGCACACCCCCAAATTGGGCGATTCGATCACGGCGGGGATCAACCCCAAAGGTCTCATAATCGTAAAAGAAAAAACTGGTTGTATTACTCATAATTTATAGTAGAAAATCTTCTCCAAGGTAGACGCGACGCACATCCTCATTATTGAGGAGGCTCTCGGTATCCCCTTCGGCAATAACCCGCCCAGCATTAAGAATATAGGAGCGATGGCAGATGCTGAGAGTCTCCCGAATATTGTGGTCGGTAATTAAGATGCCTATATTGCGGGCTGAGAGATCTTTGATAATGGATTGAATATCAGCGATAGAGAGGGGATCCACTCCAGCAAAAGGCTCATCAAGTAGGAGGAATTTAGGGCTTAGGGCGAGGCTACGGGCAATCTCCACTCGACGCCGCTCCCCTCCTGAGAGGGCAACCCCAGCAGAATCGGCAATATGGGTGATCTTAAAGTCGTCAAGCAGTTGATCGGTTAATGCTTTCTGCTCTGCACGGGTAAGATCACTCCGTGTTTCCGCAATTGCGTGGATATTCTCCCGAGTGGTCAATTTACGAAAGATGGAGGCCTCTTGTGGTAGATACCCAATCCCCATCTGTGCACGGCGATGAATTGGGGCTTGTGAGATCTCCTCTCCATCGAAGTAGATATGCCCCTCATCGGGTGAGATAAGCCCCACAGTCATATAGAAGGAGGTGGTTTTTCCTGCTCCATTAGGCCCTAAGAGCCCGACAATCTCCCCTTGAGAGAGCTGAAAAGAGGCCCCATTGACAACAGTACGCTTCTTGTAACGTTTAACAAGCTCTTTAACCTCTAGCTTCATCAATCCCTCCCCTTCTTCGGTAGAACGCGAAAATGGACCCGCTGCTGCCCCTCACTAATGGCGTGGATCTGATCAGTATCGAGATGATAGTTGATGCGATCGGCGGTGACGGTATCCCCATTGCGGGTCACCTTAGCATCCTTCACTAAAACAATCAGCTCCCGATCGGGGTAGTAAAAGATCTGTTCCGACTCCGCATCGAGCCAATCCTCCTGCTCTTCAGGGCGGTGGAAGACCTCTACATTATGGCGTCCCTCAATTTCAGATACCTCCCCATCATCAAGAAGAATCTGCATATAGTCGGCCTGAATCTCCCATGCTCCCTGAATGGCAATGACATCGTCACGATAGATAATAATATCCCGCTCCTGCTCAAAGGTTACCGATCGGGCGGTGATATCGATAGGGAGCCCTGAGGCCTCTTCACCATATAGAGTCAATGGGGTAAGAAGTAGAAACAGAAACAGAAGCAGAAGGGGAGAGGTGGGATATCGTAAATTATTCATAATGGGTTTTAACATCGTTAAGTATGGTGTACTCCCCTTGGTTGGGGTAGCCAATTAAGCCATAACCAGTCAATCGGGTACGGTCAGAGAGAATCTCCACAAAGTGATCGGTATAGAGGGATTCCCCTCGATCCTTTACAAAGAGTTGATCGGTAAAGAGGGAGGCTTGCTCCACTCCCGCCTCATCATACTGGTAGAGCTCCACATCCTGATTGAGGGTAATGAGTGCTTTATCCTCAGAGATATGGGCAGTTTTGGCGATGGCAAGGTAGCTCTTCAGAAGGACCCCCTCAGCTTGATACTCGAGCTGCAGTAGATCGGGGTTATCGATAATCGATCCCCGCTCATCCCCATAATGAACCATATGGGTGCCATCGAGATAGAATTGGGCATACCCATCGGCAAGCCCCCCATTGTAGTAGCGAATGAGGGTGAAGGGGGTGGTCTCTATTGCGGGCCCTAAGGGGGCATCACTCTTCTCCTCTTGATCGTAACTATGAACATACCAAGAGACATAGAGAAGCAGCAGCAATAGAGGAAGAAGCATCAAGGTGCGCAGTCTGTTACTCATCGAGGAGCCCTCTCCTTACCACTACTTCGAGCGTTGGATGGTCTCAATTTCTCCATCATCATGGGCAACAAGCAGTAGATCTGCCGGTGCTTGGGCAAAGAGCCCATTTGTCACTACCCCAGTAATCTGGTTGATTTCCCTCTCTAGGGTCACAGGATCGGTAATTGAGAGCCCCTGAACATCGACAATGAGATTGCCATTATCGGTAACAAAGTTGGGGCGAATCCGAGGTACTCCCCCAAGGGCTTTCATCTGCCGCATCACATATTGGGCAGCCATTGGAATCACCTCAATCGGTAGGGGAAAGGCGCCAAGCTGTGCTACCTGCTTACTCATATCGGCAATACAGATAAAACGTTCGGCATGGGCGGCAACAATCTTCTCACGGGTGAGTGCACCCCCTCCCCCTTTAATCATCGCTAATGAGGGATCAATCTCATCGGCACCATCGATATAGATAGGAAAGTGGCTCACCTCATTGAGATCGAGGAGGGGTATCGCTAAATCGCGAATCTGGCTGCTGGTCCGTTCAGAGCTTGAGACCACACCGGTGATACGCTCTTTCACTTCGGGAAGAAGCTCAATCAGGCAGTCGACGGTTGATCCTGTTCCTAATCCTAAAATCTCCCCCTCTTCGATATAGTCGAGTGCGGCACGGGCGACGGCCTGTTTTAGTTTTAACATCTCTTCTCCCACAAAATTTATCTATAAATGATCACTAATCCTCAGATTTTACCGTAAAAGAGTGGGAAAATGAAAACTATATTAAGTGACAAATATATTTATCTTAATGAGCTGGTTATTGTATAGTATAAGGCTTATTTATAATATTAATTGGATAGATAGATTCATGGTAATCAATAAAAATTGTGTAGTTAACCTTCATTACTCCCTATTTGATGAAGAGGGGCGAGAGTTAGTCAATAGTCGTGAAGATGAGGCGCTCACCTATCTTCATGGTAGCGGGCAATTAATCCCCGGTTTAGAGGCCGCTTTAGAGGGGGCCAAAGAGGGGCAGAGTGTTAGCTGCACACTGTCGCCGGAAGAGGCCTATGGTCCCCACTTAGCAGAGATGGTCTTTGATATTCCCCGTGACCAGATCAATAATGCAGAGCAGATTACCGTCGGTGCTGTTGTGACCGGTGTTGACCCCGAGGGAAATGAGCGTCATCACATAGTGGCCGCTGTTACCGATGAGACGATCACCTTAGATGCGAATCATCCATTAGCGGGGAAGACGCTGCGTTATGATGTTGAGGTTCTCTCAGTACGTGAAGCAGCAGATGAGTCAGGGCAATAGAGAGGGCGAAGGGTAGAAGAGGGTCACAATGGAGAAGAGTTTTCAGTTTAAGGGGGGTGCCTTTACGTTAACGGTGCTCCACCTCAATACAACCGATCTACACCAGCTTGAGAGTGATTTAGCACAGAAGATCGCCCAATCTCCGATGCTCTTTAAACAGATGCCGATTATTGTTGACCTATCACAATTAGATGGGCGTGGCGTCATCGATCTGAAGTGGCTAAAAAATCTCCTATTAGCACAGAAAATTATCCCAGTGGGTTTGCAGAATGTTCCCACCAATTTAACGCAGCGGGCGGAAGAGGCTGATTGGGGGATTCTCCATCAGGGGCAGGCTGCATCTCGGAAGAGTGAATCGGTATCAGAACCGATTCAAGAGGAGGTGCAAGCGACGCCCGTGGAGGAGCCACCCCTCTATACCCCCCCATGTGAAACCGCCGTTACCACTAACCAGATCCGCTCTGGGCAGCAGCTCTATCAGCAGCAGGGGGATATTATTATCATCAATACCGTCAATGTTGGGGCAGAGATTCTTGCCGATGGCAATATCCATATCTATGGTGCCCTGCGTGGCCGTGCGCTGGCAGGGGTTAATGGTGATACAAATGCCCGTATCTTCTGTCAATCATTAGAGGCAGAGCTTGTCTCGATTGCTGGTAAATATAAGGTGATTGAGGAGTTTTCTGAGGAGTGGCGAGGGCATGCTGTGCAGATCTATCTCGATGAAAATGAGGAGCTCTGCATTGAGCGATTGTGATTAGACGCATATTAATTTAGCATATACCCACCATCGGTAAAGATTGGTAAGCATCTTATCTTGCAATATCTTTTAGATAAAAGGAGTACATAGAGGTGACACGAGTAGTGGTAGTAACGTCCGGAAAGGGAGGCGTTGGGAAGACAACAACAAGCGCCAGTATCGCTGCGGGATTTGCGCAGAGGGGCCATAAAACTGTCGTTATTGACTTTGATGTTGGTCTTCGTAATCTCGATCTGATTATGGGATGCGAGCGCCGTGTTGTGTATGATTTTGTTAATGTTGTCAATAAAGAAGCGAATCTTCAACAGACCTTAATTAAGGATCGGCGATTAGATCAGCTCTATATCCTTCCCGCTTCTCAAACCCGTGATAAGGATGCCTTAACGCAGGAGGGGGTGAAGGGTGTTATTGATGATCTAAAAGAGATGGGCTTTGAGTATATCGTCTGTGACTCGCCTGCAGGTATTGAGAAGGGGGCACAACTGGCGATGTATTATGCCGATGATGCCATCATTACCACAAACCCAGAGGTCTCTTCGGTGCGGGACTCCGACCGTATATTAGGGATTCTTGCGAGCAAGACTGCTCGTGCAGAGAAGGGGGAGGAGGTGGAGCAACATCTCATTATCAACCGCTATAGCCCTGAACGTGCGGAGACGGGCGATATGCTCTCAGTATCAGATGTGTTAGATATCTTAGGCATTCCACTCTTAGGGGTTGTACCTGAATCGAACGAAGTGCTTCATGCCTCTAATGCCGGAATGCCCGTTATCCTCGATGAGGAGGCTGATGCTGGGCAGGCGTATGATGATATTGTGGCTCGCTTTTTAGGTGAAGATCGACCACACCGTTTTATTGATGTTGAGAAGAAGGGTCTGCTCCAGCGGATATTTGGAGGTTAGCGATATGTTTAAACGACTCTTTAGTCGCCGTCGTCGACAGAATAATACAGCCTCGATTGCTAAAGAGCGCTTGCAGATTATTGTGGCGCATGAGCGGAGGCGTAATGAGGATGGCAACCCCGATTTTATGCAGGATCTGCAGCGTGATATTCTTCTCGTGGTGCAGAAGTATCTTCCCGTTGAGGGGGATCAGATCAATATTGCCATGGATAAAGAGGGGGAATGTGATGTCTTAGAATTGAACATTCTTCTCGACCCCGCGGAGGAGGGGGAGAAAAAGGCAAAATCTGAGCAGAACAACAGTGAGAAATAGTGCTATTTTAGTAAATATCTCCCACAGAAGGTCGATCGATCGTGATGCGGTTAGATAAGTGGTTATGGGCCGCCCGCTTCTACCGAACTCGTCGAATAGCAGTCGATGAGATTAAACGGGGTCGTGTTAAGGTGAATGGGGTTGTGGCAAAGCCCGCACGGCAGGTGGCTGTAGGAGATATGATTTCGATCAATAAAAAGCAAGATCGTTATGAAGTAACGGTTCTGCAACTGATAGAGATGAGAGGGCCTGCTAAAGTTGCAGCAACAATGTATCAAGAGAGTGAGGCAAGTAGAGAGCAGCGGGAACGTGAGCGCTCACTGCGGCGACTCTCCTACGTTGCTGCACCTAAACATCCCGATAGCCGTGATAAACGGAAATTACGCAAATTACGGCAGGGGTTATATTTGAAAGAAGAATAACAACATAAGAGGAAATGACTCATGGGTAGTAGAAAGGAAATCGATTTATTAGGGGAATTAAGTTTACCGAATTCAGCATATTACGGAATTCACACCTTGCGAGCACTGCAGAACTTTACGATTTCCACCCAAAAGATTAGTGATACCCCAGAGTTTATTTATGGTGTTGTTAAGGTTAAAAAAGCCGCTGCCTTGGCAAATTGTGAGTTGGGCGCCATTAATGATGAGCGTGCAAAAGCAATTATAAAAGCATGTGATCTTATCCTCTCAGATGAGCAGTATCTAGAGCAGTTTCCCATTGATGCCTTTCAAGGGGGAGCGGGTACCTCTTTTAATATGAATGTGAATGAGGTGATCGCAAATATTGGCCTTGAGCTGATGGGGCATAAAAAGGGGGAGTATCAATATCTCCACCCCAATGATCATGTCAATGAATCCCAATCGACTAACGACTCATACCCAACTGGGATGAAGGTGGCACTCTACAGTGTGTCCGAGCGTCTCATTGAGGCGGCGGAGTATCTGATTGATGGATTATTAGCGAAAGCTAAAGAGTTCGCACCGATCTTAAAGTTAGGGCGTACTCAGCTTCAGGATGCTGTTCCTATGAGTCTTGGGCAGGAGTTTAATGCCTTTGCGAGTATGATTAAAGTAGCGGTACGGGATATTAAACGTTATCGCGAAGATCTATTGGCGGTTAATCTTGGGGGTACCGCCATTGGGACGGGTGTCAACACCCCTGAAGGTTATGCAGAACTGGTTGTGCAACGCCTCTCAGATGTTACGGGCGCTCCGTTTCGTCTTGCCGATGATCTCATTGCCGCAACCTCTGATGTCACGGATCTAGTTAAGTTTCACGGCACTTTAAAATCGTTAGCCCTTAAGCTTGCTAAAATCGCTAATGATCTTCGTCTCCTCTCATCAGGACCACGGGCAGGCTTAAAAGAGATTAATCTTCCTGAGTTACAGGCAGGCAGCTCGATTATGCCGGCCAAGGTGAATCCTGTTCTACCGGAAGCGGTGAATAATGCCTGTTATAAAGTATTTGGTAATGATACAACCGTTACGATGGCGGCAGAGGCGGGACAGCTACAGCTCAATGCAATGGAGCCTGTTATTGCTCAATCCCTCTTTGAATCGTTAGAGCTGCTGATCAATAGCTGCTATAGCCTTCAGGATAAATGTATCGAGGGGATTACCGCAAATGAGGCATACTGCCTCAACTATATCCTTAACTCTATCGGTATTATCACCTATCTCAATCCCATTATTGGCCATAGTGAGGGGGATATTGTGGGGCGGATCTGCGTTAAGACCGGCAAGAGCGTTAAAGCGGTGGTGTTAGAGCGTAACTTAATGAGTGAAGAGGAGTTTGATAAGCACTTTACCTTAGATGCCCTGCGGAAAACCATTGGGATTGATGAGTAAACGATTATTAACAAGAGCAGTATTATTTAGGGAGAGGAGAGATGTTACAAGAGCAGGTTGATGCCTATCTTGATCACTGCCGCTCACAATTAAGCCCGCGCACTGTTGAGACGCGGGCTTATATTTTGGCCCAATTGATTCACTATTTAAGACTTCATCAGTTTCAGCGGTGGGAGGAGTGCACCATTAAAGTATTGCGGCGCTATATTATGGTGCGCTCACAAGAGGTGATGGAGGGGGGGTATCGCCCCTTAAGTGCCAGTAGTTTAAAGACCCATCTTGCCACTTTACGGCTCTTTTTCGATTATCTTGTGGCAGAGGGGTATCTACCCAATAATCCTGCCCGCTTCCTCTCCCCCCCTAAGCAGCGTAACCATCTGCCAAAAACGGTGGAGGTGGAGTTAATCGAGCGGATCTTAAATCATCCTCCAGGGGATGAGCTTGAGGTTCGGGATCATGCAATGTGTGAGCTCTTCTACTCAAGTGGTTTACGTCTATCAGAGTTAGCAGCCCTCAATCTTGAATCGATCAATATGCAGCGACATGAGGTGCGGGTTGATGAGGGGAAGGGGGGGCGAGATCGTATTCTCCCCCTAGGGCGTGCGGCAGAAGCGGCACTAGAGCGATGGTTAGTGATTCGTAAAGGGTGGTTAGTGGCAGCAGCGGAAGGGGATCAGAGTCGCTTACAGGAGCGAGCCCTCTTTATATCACAGCGGGGTGGACGATTAAGCAGTCGACAGATTAGTCAGCGAAGTAAGCGCTATGCTGAGATAGCCGGCGTTAATATTAATATGCATCCCCACCTTTTTCGCCACTCAATGGCGACACACCTATTAGAATCGAGTCAGGATATTCTATTAGTACAGAAGATGCTTGGACATGCCGATGTTGCCACCACTCAGATCTATACCCATCTCGATTTTGGGCATCTATCTAAGGTGTATGATCAAGCCCACCCGCGAGCTCAGGGTAAGGGGGGAGAAGAGGAGGAGTAGGAGGGGGGGAAGATGAGCGATTGCTCCATAGCCTTGCTCAATAACCTTCCTTCAATAATCCGATCAAATAAGAAAAGGCCGTTAAGAGATCAACTCCTAACGGCCTTTTTGCATCGGATCCTAATGAGTAAGGATCATCGTCAATGCATCAATATTATAGAGTCTCACCACCTACAGGACGGTTACATGGGCAGAGCTCATCGGTTTGAAGAGCATCAAGTACACGTAACACCTCAGGTACGTTACGACCAACAGCATCAGGGTTTACTGATACGTGCTGAATAACGTTGTGGGGGTCTACGATGAATGTTGCACGTAAGCAGACACCAGACTCAGCATCACGTACACCGAGCATATCAACGAGGTTACCTGCAGGGTCTGCAAATGAGTAGTGACCGAGGCGATCTAAATCGGGATGGTCACGTCTCCATGCAAGCTTACAGAATTCGTTATCGGTTGAACCACCCATAAGAACCGCATCACGGTCAGCAAAATCTTGTGCGATCTTGTCGAACTCAACGATCTCTGTAGGGCAGACGAATGTGAAATCTTTAGGATAGAAGTAGATTACTTTCCACTTACCGGGGAATGATTTCTCGGTAATGGTTTCAAATGCAGACTCACCATTCTCTTCTGGCTCGTTAAAACCAGGCTTTGCTGCGATTACTTCAAACGCATCTAAAGTATCACCAACAGTTTTGCTGCTACCGTAAGTAAAGTCAGAATCAATTGTTAACATATTCAATACTCCTTTTTATTAATGAAAAAGTGCTACGTTTATAGAATATCTCCCTTTCGATATCGCTAAATATCTTAGACTTTCTATATTAGAGCTTTTTAGGGCTATTACAACAGATTGCCTAATTGTATTATTGAAATAGCCCTATAGTAATAATTAATTAGTTGCTGACTCTTCAGCAGGTATGCGGGGTCTGCCCGTATGAATGAGACGCTTTTTCTGCTCCCCATTCACCTCTACTGTAGCATATTTCGGCTCATTTTTTGGTGTAGATTTCTCACTCTTTTCTGCTTGATTTTCTGCGGTTGAATCACTGTGGTGTGACACCGGTTGGGGTGACTCATGATTACGCTCCTGACGCTCCTCTTTGGGGCGTTCATTGTTACGTTCGTTTCGTTCACTGCGCTCTCGACGCTCCTCTTGGGGACGTTCGTTGTTACGCTCGTTTCGTTCACTGCGCTCTCGACGCTCCTCTTGGGGACGTTCATTGTTACGCTCGTTACGCTCGTTACGCTCTCGACGCTCCTCTTGGGGGCGTTCATTGTTACGCTCGTTACGCTCACTGCGCTCTCGACGCTCCTCTTGGGGACGTTCGTTGTTACGCTCGTTACGCTCATTGCGCTCTCGACGCTCCTCTTGGGGACGTTCATTGTTACGCTCGTTACGCTCATTGCGCTCTCGACGCTCCTCTTGGGGACGTTCATTGTTACGCTCGTTACGCTCACTGCGCTCTCGACGCTCCTCTTGGGGACGTTCATTGTTACGCTCGTTTCGCTCGTTACGATCACGGCGCTCCTGCTGCTGATTGCGGGAGTTTCGGTTGCGTCCATTCTCATTTCGTTCATTCCGCTCATTGCGTTGTTGATTATTTCGCTGACGGCGGGGCTCCTCTTGAGATTGGTTAAACTCGGCACTGAGATCAACCTCACGCTCAATTGTCTCAACCTTCTGATTCTGTTGATTATTTCGGCGACGATTGTTGCGGTTATTACGGTTATTATTGTTACGATTATTGTTGGAGCGACGGTTACTATTTTGGGTTCTCCGCTCGCGACTCTTCTGACTACTCTTCTCAGAGCGCTTCTTCTTTACCTGCTCCTTCTCCCCCTCTCTACCCTGAATTTGATCAGCAATCTCCTGAAAGAGTCGCTTCAAGGCGGCAATTGCCTGCTGGAAGAATCCCATCGGAGAGTGCTCCTCCTCTTTGCCTAACGCTTCTGCCGGTGGAGGTGCCATGGGAGAGATGCCGCTAATCGCCGGCTTAGCAAGGATTTGGCGATTTTGATTAATGGCCATCTTCCGTAGCTCTTCGGTACTGAGCTCCTCCTCAATAATATGGGTGGTACTCTCTTCACCAACCCCATTATGATCGGTGCGATAGCGGGTGATGGTAAAGTGTGGCGTCTCTAGATTGGGATTAGGGATCAGAATAACCCGCGCCTGGATCCGCTCTTCAATCTCATCTAAATCCTTTCGCTTCTCATTAAGCAGATAGATAGAGGCATCGACGGGGACCTGAATAATAATTTCGGAGGTCTTCTCTTTCAGCCCCTCCTCTTCAATAAGGCGGAGAATCTCTAAGGCGAGTGATTTTGTATCACGGATGGTGCCTTCCCCTAAACAGCGTGGGCAGACGATATGGGAGGTCTCATCTAATGAGGGGCGTAATCGCTGGCGGGACATCTCAAGAAGGCCAAAGCGGGAGATCTGCCCCACTTGGATACGAGCGCGGTCATTTGCTAGCTCCTCTTGTAGGTGCTGCTCTACCTGCCGCTGATGCTTGCTCTCTAACATATCGATAAAATCGATAACAATGAGCCCCCCTAAATCCCTCAATTTAAGTTGACGGGCAATCTCTTTTGCCGCTTCGAGATTGGTATTGAGCGCTGTCTCCTCAATATCGGCACCACGGGTTGAGCGACCTGAGTTAATATCGATGGAGACCAACGCTTCTGTATGGTCAAAGACCAGCGCACCCCCCGATGGAAGGCGAACATCCCGCTGATAGGCCGTCTGAATCTGTGATTCGACTTGGAATCGGGTAAAGAGCGGAATGGTATCCTCATAGAGCTTAATCTTATCCCCAATCTGCGGCATGATATTTTTAATAAAGACCTCAGCCTCTTTATAGACTTCGGGGCTATCAATTAAGATCTCACCAATATCGCTCCGATAGTAATCCCGTAGGGCACGAATAATAATATTACTATCTTGAAAGATTAAGAAGGGGGCGGGGGCTTTACTGGCGTTAAGAATGGTCTCCCACAACATGACAAGATAGTTAAGATCCCACTGTAGCTCATCGGCGGTACGCCCTAAGCCTGCGGTGCGGACAATAAGTCCCATCTCTTCAGGCAGATCGAGCTTGCTTAAGTTTTCACGTAGCTCCGCGCGATCTCGCCCTGAGATGCGGCGAGAGATCCCCCCAGCACGGGGGTTATTTGGCATCAATACTAGGTAACGTCCCGCAAGTGAGATAAAGGTGGTAAGTGCAGCCCCTTTAGTGCCTCGCTCCTCCCGCTCTACCTGAACAATAACCTCCATCCCCTCCTCTAATAGATCTTTAACTAAGGCGTTGGGGTCACTGCTCTCCTTAAAGTACTCTTTTGCAATCTCTTTAAAGGGCAAAAAGCCATGGCGATCGGTACCATAATCAACAAAACAGGCCTCAAGAGAGGGCTCTACGCGGGTGATCTTTCCCTTGTAGATATTCGATTTTCGTTGTTGAGTGGCAATATTTTCAATATCAAGGTCATACAGATGTTGACCATCAACTAGGGCAACGCGCAACTCCTCTTTCTGGGTTGCGTTAATTAACATTCGTTTCATCTTTTCTCCATAAAGAAGCGGGGGGATTATGAGTGCTACACACCGATAAGCATCTCGTAATGCTAAAGCTGCACGTGGACTAACCCCTGTCGCTTCCGAATATATCTTTAATTATAAAGCTCTAATAAATCTCACCCACTACAGCGCCTACCACGTAATAGTGGTAGAGAGTGCGCTCGGTGATATTAATAGAGGAATTCAAGCAACAAAAACCACCACGTCGATTGCCGTGGGGGTTATCTGTTGTCACAAAAAATCTCAACCCCTGATGATTCAGGGGTGAAGTAGCGTCATTGTTATTATTGTGCGTTCTGCTTTGCTTGCTGGGCACCCGCATTATCTCCTCGTGCTGCTCGCGCTGCGGCGATAATATTCCAGCTCTGCTTTGTGATTGTTTGGTTATTGCCAGAGAAGCTTATCGCCTTTTGGGCTAGTTGCTCTGCCTCTGCATAACGCTTCTGGTGGAGACGAATTTGTGATAAGTCATACCACATCGCAGCATTACGGGGCTCTAACTGAACAGCACGATTGAGTGAGCTTGCCGCTTTATCGAGATTTCCTTCGCTAGCAGCTTTGCGTGCATCATCAAGTAATGTCTTAACCGCATTGCCTGAGTTAGGAATAGCTGCACTACTCTTTGCTGCTGCTTGCTGGGTATTGCTCGCTGCCGTTGTTGGCGGCGTAACAGCCTTTTTAGGGGCTTGAGTTGTCGCTGCCGGAGGAATATAGGTGGCAGGAGGAGCACTATTTGCAGCAGGCTGCTTTGGTGCAGTAGGTGCAGCCGTTGTAGGCTGACCAGGGAAGGTTGGCGTCCCACTATTGGCCGCCATCTGCTGTTGAGTCTGACTCTGAATAAAGTTTGCTTCAGGCGACTCTTGCAACGGTACACCCTGATGGAGGGTAGCACCAGGAGGGGGTGGTGGAGGAAGCGGCTGAACCGCTCCCCCGGGATAATTGGGTAATGGCCTTACACGTGCACCCTGTGGATTGGGGTTTGGTCCCCCAAAACAGGCGGTGAGCACGATTAATGCTGCAACTGATAAAACGGTATTTTTGGTCACGAAAATATCCTTAAAAACAAAATATTCTTAGTTAAAACTATCCCCACAATTTAACATAAAAAGGTGGGGTAGCATAGATTAATCAAAATAGATTGGGCTCTGCTCATCCTCATACTCAAAGAAGTCGTAACACTCTGAGGAGAAGGTGGGTTGATACCCTTTAATGAAGGGCATATTTGCCACACGCATCTCACCACATGGGTATTGAGGGGGCAGTAATCCCGTATCTAGATCCACATCGGTATAGACAACATCACTCGGACGCTCATTGCTAATATCTTCAAGTGGGAGTTTTTTCATTGCTGCTCCCCAAATTCTTAGCGCCCCTGATGATCCTGTCAATCGGGTCGGTTTATTATCGTCACGCCCTACCCAGGCGGTTGCGGTGTAATTTCCGGTAAAGCCTGAGAACCAGCTATCACGATAATCGTTCGTTGTTCCTGTCTTCGCCGCCATCCGTACCGAGATATCGGAGCGAATTCGTCCCGCCGTTCCCCCCGTTACAACACTCTGCATTGCATGGGTAATGAGGTAGTTAGGGCCGGGGTAGACCGCTTGAATGGGAGCGATATCATTACGTACTAAGATCTCACCATCGATGGTTGTCACCTCACGAATAGCACGAAGAGGGATATTATACCCACCATTAGCGATGGTTGAATAGGCTTGGGTCACCTCAAAAGGGGACATATCGACAGAGCCCAGTAGGGCAGCGGGAACGGCTTGAAAGTCATTCTCAGTAGAGCTTACCCCAAGGCGATAGATGGTATCGATAACATTTTGGAGCCCTACCGCTAAGCCGAGCCGAACGGTGGGGATATTGTAGGAGCGAGCTAGAGCCTCTCGTAGAGGAATCCAGCCATGCATGCGCCGATCAAAATTATTCGGCGCCCAGCGATTGCCCCCAATGGTTAATTCAAAAGGGGTCTGATCATCGAGTGGGGTAGCCAGTGAGAAGCGGTGGGGCTCCTCTAGAGCGCGCAGATAGATAAAGGGCTTCACCAAGGAGCCGATCGGGCGTTTCGCATTAAGGGCACGATTAAAGCCCGCTTGGGTGGTATCACGATCCCCCACCAGTGCCGCCACCTCACCAGTCTCATTTTTGGCAATAACTAAGGCGGCCTGTAGCGCACCTTCAGGCTGATTGCGGAAGCGCTCAAGTTCTGGCAGGAGTTCTACTACCGCCTCTTCAGCATATTTTTGGGCGAGTGGATCGAGGGTTGTAAAGATCTTTAGCCCCCCACTATTGAGATCATCGGCACTATAGAGCTCTCGAAGCTGCTTATGAACTAGATCGATAAAGGCGGGGTATTGAGTTTTGCCTGAGGGGGCCTTCTCTAAAATCTCTAAGGGTTGTGCCTTGACCAGTGCCCCCTCTTCGGCAGAGATCAGATTTTGGGAGACTAATACATCAATCACTAAATTACGCCGCTTTAGGGCGACTTCAGGATTTCGGCGAGGATTGTAGCTCGAGGGGCTCGGAATTACCCCCACTAAGGTAGCAATCTCACCTAACGAGAGCTCATCGATCTGTTTGCCAAAGAAGAACTCGCTTGCGAGCCCAAATCCATGAATGGCGCGATCCCCATCTTGGGAGAGATAGATCTCATTGACATAGGCCTCAATCACCTCATCTTTACTAAAGCGCCAATCGATAACGAGCGCATAGAACATCTCTTGAAACTTACGCTCTAAGGTCTGAGTGCTGGTTAAGAAGTAGTTTTTAATCAGCTGTTGCGTTAGGGTTGATCCCCCTTGTACGGTTTTACCCGCTTTTAAGTTTGCAATCAGGGCCCGTAAAATCGCTTTTGGATTCACCCCATGATGATTATAGAATTGACGATCCTCCATCGCTAAGAGGGCATCCACTAAGATAGGGGGGATCTCCTCCCGCTTAAGTAGGATTCGATCCTCATTATGGGTGGGGTAGATAGAGGCGATCAACATTGGCTCAATTCGGGTTAAGGTGAGCTCCTGCTCTGACTCCTGACTCTCAAGTCGGCTAATTCCGCGATTATCGAAGGAGATTTTGATTTTTTGGGAGGGCTCAAAGCCATCACTATAGGTAAAGGCACGGGTATAGATCTCAAGTGCGCCATCCCGCTCGCGGTAGGTACCTGGCTGATTGAGGCGATTTGTTTTGCGATACATAATAAGATCGAGCTCTGTTAGGAGATCTGCTTTTTTAATAGGGGCGCCTACATAGAGCTCAAGGGGTCGTGCATAAACGCGAGCGGGCAGTGCCCAGCGTCGATTCTCAAAGAGGGGGGTGACCTCTTTATCCGCCTTAATAATAAAGTGGGCGAAGATGGGAATCGCTAAGAGGGAGGCCCCCATAATAATGTAGACCACAAGACGTAACAGGTAACGAATGCCACGATTGACGCGGGCACCAAATGAGAGTCGTTTTGGGAGAAGTTTCATATAAGTTAGCCTGTTTAGCTGATGATAATGGAGTTGCTATTGGTAAATTGTAAATCGGTTTTGTAAATCGGTTTCTACTAATGTCCCTAATGTATCGATTAAATTTTTAGGGAAAAGAATCCACCCTGAAAAATGGAGTTATTATATCTTATATGCGGGGTAATGAGAAATTGAAGCTACCCTTTGTTCAGTGTTATTATAGACGAGAAAAAGATCAATTCGAACGCTATTATTTTACTGTTGAGATAAGGATAAAAAGAAGCTTATGACGGATGAGAGTGGGTCGAGGAGGGGTGAGACTTGGTTGCAACGCTTAGGTTTTGATAAAGAGCGTACGGCTACCCTCTCCACCCTATTACACGATTTAGATGAGCTACAAGAGCAAGAGCTTTTAGATGAAGACTCTGTGCAGATGATTAAGGCGATTGTTGAGAGTACCGATCTGACGGTGCGGGATATTATGGTTCCCCGTGCAAAGATGGTGATGATTGAGATCGATGCTCCCTTCGATGAGAGTTTAGCAAAGATAATAGAGTCGGGGCACTCCCGCTTTCCAGTCCTTACCGATAATCATGAAGAGATTATGGGAATCTTAATCTCGAAAGATCTCCTACCCTATGTAGGGGAGAAGGATATCGATATTCACTCCCTGATTCGTCCTGTCGATTATGTCCCTGAGGGGAAGGATGTTATCTCCCTTATTAATGATCTACGAATGAAGCGCTCCCACCTTGCGCTGGTGGTAGATGAGTATGGATCGGTCTCTGGACTCATTACGATTGAGGATCTGATTGAGCAGATTGTTGGCCGTATTGATGATGAGCATGATATCGCAACGGAGGAGCCTAAAATCAAGAAGGTGGGGGAGCATAAATATATTGTTAACGCCCTAATCACGTTAGAGGACTTTAATGAGGCCTTTAGTGTTGATCTTGATGTTGAGGATGTTGAGACCATTAGTGGATTGCTTATGCGAGAGTCGGGCACTCTCCCTCAAGAGGGGGAGGTGATTCAGGTGGGGCGTTTCGATTTCACGGTACTGCCCTACCATGGTAACTTTATCGAATCGGTGGAGTTGGTCTATAAGGATGCGCAGAGGAGTCCACAGGGGGATGGGGCTTAACTGATTAATTTTAGCTCATTTTGCTGACAGGTGTTGACAGCTAGGTATGTTTGGCTATAATAGCCTTTCTTAGTTCCTCGATAGCTCAGTTGGTAGTAGCACATGACTGTTAATCATGGGGTCCCTGGTTCGAGCCCAGGTCGAGGAGCCAAATCTTAAAAGCCCAAGCAGCAATGCTTGGGCTTTTTCTCTTTATCCCTTAAGTTGCCGATGGCAGATAGAGAGGATCTCAATCGATAGGAGGTTAGATTAATGTTACAGCGATTGCTACTGCTTGCCCTATTGCTGATTGGGGGAGTGAATGCTCAGCCGCAGGTATCAAAGTCTGATCCTGCAGAGTTAGCTAAAAAGATGGAGCTCTCGGTGGGTTACTTTGCTAATACCGCCATCAATCGTGAAATTGCCTCTCTGCTCTGTCTCAATTATGAGTTGATTAATCCCTCTTACCGCTGTACTTCAGTTGATCTGAGCAAAGAGGCACCTAGTGAGCTTCCTGATCTTTTGCTCCTCTCGGAGCAGCGGTTCAATCATGATTATAAAGAGGGGTATGAACTTGTGCTTCCCCTCTATCATGAGTCATTTATCGCATTAACGCGGCCCGATTTTGAGGAGTCGATCTTTAGCCCCGATCAGAAGATTGGTCTTATTGATAGTGAGTTGCAGGTTGAGAAGATCGTAACGATCTTCAATTCGATAGGTCTTAAGAGGGAGCAGCTTGAGATTTTGCGTCTTCCGCGGCGGGATCTTGTGGAGGCTTTCTGCAACTTTGATCTTGATATTCTCTTTACGGTGGGGATTCATCCCGACAGTTTTGTTCGCAGTATCAATACCGCCTGTGATGGGCAGATTCGCTCAGTGACCGAAGCGCTGCCGAAGGATTTCTTCCAGCGAAATCGTTATCTTTACAAAGCGCAGATTCCTAAGGCATATTACTGGCGGACAGAGCAGGATATTGAGACCTTAAGTGAACGCTACTTTTTGGCGATGCGGCAGGATTATAACACCCCCCTTTTAGGGTTAACGTTAGATAACTTCTGTGCCGATTTAGAGGGGGGTAAACCACTTTTGATGACCATCAAGAGTATCCTTCATAATTATGAGAACTCACAAACCCCCCTCAATGAGTTAGGGCAGCTCTATATTAAGAAGCTATTAGGGGAGGGCTCTACCGACTCTGATGATTTAGAGGGTGAGCCACTGCTCGATTAGGGTGAGGATCTCCTGCTGTAGGTGGGGGGTATTCACCTCTTTGAGAGTGAGATTCTTCTCTCGCCGTAGCCAGGTGCGTTGCCGCTTGGCATATTGGCGTGTTGCGATAATAGCGCGCTCAATCGCCTCGGGCAGGGTAAGCGCCCCCTGCAGGTAGTGCCAAATTTGGCGATAGCCTACCGCTCTAAGTGAGGGGTAATCGAGATTAAGTTGTGGGTATTGGGTTAAGAGTGCTTGCACCTCCTCTACTAAACCGGCGGCAATCATCTTCTGGTAGCGCTCTGCAATGGCGCGATTGCGCCCCTCAACATCATTATTGTGTAAGGCAATCTTTAAGGTGGGATAGGGGAGTCCCCCCACTTTAGGTTGCTGCCAAAAATAGGAGAGCGTTTTCCCGGTCATGCGGTATACCGCTAGGGCACGGGTGATCCGCTGTGTATCGTTGGGATTGAGGCGGCGGCCACTTTCGGGATCGATCTCTGCCAATTGGGCGTGAAGGGTCGGTGCGCCCAGAGTCTTAAGCTCTTGAGCTAATTGAGCATGTACCTCAGGGGTTGTTGGTGGGATGGGGGAGATCCCCTCTAAAAGTGTCTGAAAGTAGAGGAAGGTTCCACCCACTAAGAGGGGGATTTTTCCGGCTTGGAAGCTCTCCTCAATGATGGCAGTGGCATCACGGGCAAACTCAACGGCGGAGTAGCGCTCTAGGGGGGTGCAGATATCAATTAGAGCGTGGGGATATTGTGCAAGTAGATCGGCGCTGGGTTTGGCAGTACCGATATCCATTCCTCGATAGATCATGGCAGAGTCCACCGAGATAATCTGAATGGGGAGATGATCTGCTAACATAAGTGCAGTCTCCGTCTTCCCCGTTGCGGTAGGGCCTAAGAGGCAGATAACATTCTTCTTCATAGTCATTTTAAAATGGTAAACTGTAACACAAAATTTTTGGTTTGTACGGAGTGATCAAGAGGGATAGAGGGGGTTATGAGTAGAGCTTGGAGTAGTTTAGAACATCTTATCGCAAAGGGGGAGGTTGAGCGAACGGATGCGCTTGATGCGGTAGCGAAGTCCTTTCAGATAAGGGTCTCCCCTCAGATGCAGAAGCAGCTCGGTCCAGAGCGGGATGATCCTATTCGGATGCAGTTTATCCCATCTGAAGCAGAGCAGACGATCCTTGAGCGTGAACTGTATGACCCTATTGGTGATCATCGCTTTACCCCTGTTGAGGGGGTGGTGCACCGCTACTCTAACCGTGCCCTGCTGAAGGTTACCCAGCTCTGTGAGGTCTACTGCCGTTTCTGCTTTCGGAAAGAGATGATTGGTGATAAGGGGGAGTCATTATCTGATCTGGAGTTGCAGGCGGCCTATCGTTACTTTGCTCAGCAGGAGGGAATTTCGGAGGTGATTTTAACAGGGGGGGATCCATTAATTCTCTCTAATCGCCGCTTAGAAGGGGTCTTATCGGAGCTGTCAGATATTGAGCATATTAAGATTATTCGTATTCATACCCGCATTCCGATTGTTGCCCCCCATCGAATTGATGAGTCATTAGTGGCACTATTAGCTGCCCTGATTGATAAGGGGGTGACGCCCATTGTTGTCGTACATGCCAATCATAGTGCTGAGTTCTCATCAGAGAGTAATGAAGCGCTCTTAAAGTTGCGTCGTGCAGGGGTGATGCTCCTCTCTCAATCTGTATTACTGAAAGGGGTTAATGATTCATTAGCTGCTCTGCAGGCGTTAATGGAGCAATTTTTAGCGCAAGGGGTAAAGCCATACTATCTACACCAGATGGATTTAGCACGGGGCACGAGCCACTTTGTGGTGGAGCAGGAGCGGGCCATTGCGTTAATTCGAGCGCTGCGCGCATCCGCCTCAGGTATTGCGGTTCCAACCTTAATTCAAGAGATTCCCGAAGGGGAGGGGAAGATAGCTCTCTTTTAAGTCCCGATTATGCGCTAAAGTGGCGGGATAGACTCGTTCCGAATAATGGCGGTAGCCCTCTCCGCTAGGCGCTTTTTAGAGAAGAGGAGGTGCCACCATTTACCATTGGATTGGGACCATAAGGTAGCGGAGCGGATTGCGGCAAAGCAGAGGGCGCGAATGCGATTGCTGCGACTCTCTTGCTGTAAGATGGCCGCCTCACCATGGATGATCACCTTTGGGGTCATACGGCTAAAGGTCTGTTGGTAGAGGTCGGAGAGGCCAGCGATAATGTTGTCATGCATCAGATCATAATATTGTAGGCGCTCTTCCGTGTTGCTGATTCCTCGCCCCACCACCTGTAGAAAATCCTCCAGCCCTTCACACTTCTTCTGTAACGAGAGGAGCTGAGTTGTATATTTAATCACGGGGGGTGGGAGCTGTGCGATGCCATTGGCTAGAGAGTAGAGTCCTAATGCAATATTATCGTAACCATCGTAGATATCGGCGGTACTATTAGGCTCGGTGGCAAAGATACTATGGATCAATGCGCGTTCAAATTTAGGTATGGAGCGATCTTCGGTGGCGATTGTATGAATCAATGCCGCCGCCTGTATTACCCCAGCTAATCCAAGAACCTGATTCTCTTCTCTCCCCATGACTCTCTCCTCCATTTGCAGACCCCTGTTATGCTACCAGAGTTGGTGGATTAGGTACAGATTGGGCAGTCTGCGTCCCACCCCCTCTTGACAGGTGGCTCATCAATTACCACTTTACCGTTGTAGTGGAGGTGGGGTAGATGGGCCACCCGGTTTAACATAGTTCCGTTACATGGGGCGCTCAAGCTCTTTTGAGTCTTCTCGCTCCTTCGGTCTCTCCAACTCAAGGCGTGCTGGATCTACCCAATCATCACTGATCTCTTTACGAACACTTACCCCAAGTTTGACCAGATCATCCGTTAATTTAACAAGATTACCGCGACCATCGATAAGCTGCCCCTTCGCCTTCTGATAATTTTCGGTAGCCCTTAGGAGACCCTTCTCAATCTCATCCATGCTCTCTAAGAATGTACGTACCTTGTCATATACTGACCCTGCTAAACGGATGAGCTCCTCCGTACTTTGGGACTGATTTTCAATGCGCCAGAGCTCTTGAATAAGGGTGAGACTTGCTAAGAGTGAGGAGGGGGTTGCAACCATAATATTGTTGCGATTAGCAAAGTCGAAAAGTGTTTGATCACTCTTAAAAGCTTCGATATAGGCAGGCTCTACGGGGAGAAACATAACGACAAGCTCAGGCGATTTAATCCCTTTAGCTCGGCTATAATGTTTGCCCGCTAAATCTTTAATATGATTCTTAATATCGGCGATGTAGAGATTGAGGTAATGTGCTTCTGTGTCGGGATCATCGGCATTGATCATATTCAGAAAGTTATTTAAAGAGACTTTAGAGTCGACAATCAAGTGTCTTCCACGTGGAAGCTCAATTACAACGTCAGGAATTTGGCGGGAGTTATCCTCACCCTCTAAGGTTAGTTGGGTATGATAATCACGCCCTTTTGTTAGTCCTGCACGCTCTAAAAGATTCTCGAGAATAATCTCGCCCCAATTGCCCTGCATCTTTTTATTACCTTTAAGGGCATAAGTTAAATCTTTTGCCTCTTGGGTAATCTGTTGGTTGAGCTCTTTTAAATGGCTCAACTCGGTCTTTAATTGCGCCCCTTTTTGCAGCTCCTCTTTATGGATCCGCTCCATCTTTTCGCGGAACTCCTTCATCTGTGTCTGTAGCGGAGAGAGAAGATTGGTTAATCCCTCTCTATTTTGTTTACTGAAGATCTCCCCTTTTTCCGATAATATCTTTGTTGCTAGCTGCTCAAACTCCAGCTTCATCGCTCTTTGTTGCTCTTCAATATATTTTTTTTGCTTCTCGAAGCTCTGTAGCTGCTCTTTTAGGCGGGCTTCAGCCTCTTTTTGTGCCACTTGCACAGCTCTATATTGAGTATTTAGCTCCTTTAGCTCCTTCTGGTGCTGATTTTTTTCAGAGAGAATCTCTTCAGCCCGTCTTCTTTCGGAAGTTAGGGTGGCTGAGAGCTCTCTATTCTCCCCTAAGATACGCTCCTTCTCTTTACGGATCATATCGAGAAGGTTCTCTCTGCGCTCTAACTCATCACTTAGCTTATGGGCATCCTCATTTTGGCGCTGCTGTATCACTTCCAGCTGGGCACTTCTACTATGGAGCTGATTGAATCGCTCTTTGAGGCTGTTTAGCTCTTGATCTTTGTTTAACAGCTCCCGCTGTGCATGATTAATTGTAGCTGTAAGTCTCTTTTGATTATGGAGTATCCAAAAGAAGATGGCGGCAATAATAATGATTAGAGAGATGAGGAGAGTTAGATAGATACCGGTACTACTCATATTGATTATTCCCTTATTTCTAGTTGAGATGGATCGCTGATGAAGAGCGGCTCTGTTAGCGATTGTGGCAGGTTATTGCAGCGTGCCATTGCTAGCGAAAGAGAGTCTTACTCTTCAATAGGATAGTGAATACTTCATTATACCGATATCTCTTGCTTAAGGGGTGATTAGAGGGCCAATAGAGCTGTTAATGTGCTCTTTTACACTGTAAACAATACCCGCCAGTGGGTGAGGGTCTTTTGCCAAACTAAATTCCAGACAGCAAAAAGCCCGCTATTTAGCGGGCTTTTTGACTTTGTAATGGTGCCTAGGGCCGGAAATTCAGGGATCTATATATAGTAGTATATCTAATAATATCAACAAGATAGATAAATATTAGAAGTATATACTGTTATATAAGATTTTTGAGTTGGAGCAGTAATTGGAGTAATCAGTACCCCTTCGGTTTTAGTAATATATTTTTCGCTAGTACTCTCTAAGAGGGTATATCTTATGAAAAAGAAATGTTGTTAATTACTCATACAGTATTTAAAGTGATTATATATATAGCTATTTTTTAATTTCCAAAATAAAGCTTACCAATTTCTTTAGATTTTTTCTTTTCGCCGTAGTTAATTAAAAGATCTAAGCATTTCAAAGTATATAACGGTAAATTTAGATTAATAACTTCCTGTTCAGTTATTCCATATTTGATAATAGTTTCTATAATTTGTTTTTTATTCAGATGTTCGAACTCTGGTTTTTTAATCCATTCTAAATCTGATTTTAATTCTGTTTTTTTGTTTTCTTTCCTTGTTTCTTCTTTGTCTTTAAACTCTCCTTCTGGATTAGCTTCTATTACATTAATTTTATTTTTCTCTATGTTTTTTATGTATCTATTATAAGCCTCCCATAATGATTTATATCTTATTTCCAAATTAAGATCTTTGCCTAGTAATCTTGACATCTCTTTTAGATTAAAAGAGCGATCTAAAAAGTATTTTAAATGTTCATAAGAGAGCCTAACAAATTGTGCATATTGGATCTTTCCATTCACGTTTACACTTATTTTTAAGTTCTCAATTAAAGATTTATATTCAGGTTTATTTATCATTTCTACACTATAGACCTCTTGTGGATTATACGTGGATTTTTTGTGGATTAAGGAGTGTTCCTTTCTTTTTTTGTGGATCTTATGTGGATATTATGTGGGTTTTCTGTGGATTACAAGCTTTAAGTGTTTTTTTGTGGATTATATGTGGGTTTTTTGTGGATTTAGATATCGCATGCCACCCACCTGATTACAAAGGGAGGCACGATGGCGAATGTATACAAATTGCTACGCAATCTGATACCTTTCGCATGTGCTTAGGGATATCTCCCTAATACCCTGTATTAAAATCAATAACATTCAATAATCAATATATTGATTTTAAATGTTTAAGT
>JBKGVF010000004.1:0-8357 GCA_046462535.1 Ignatzschineriaceae bacterium
GCTTCCCCGTAAGCCTTTGGGTGACCAGATCTAGGAGCGCCGTTTGGCTCTTTTCGCCGTGGAGGTGGGTAAACTTCTCCCACTCGGTGGGCCATGCGGTTTGTAAGAAGCGGACAAGATCCTCAGGATAGAGGGCGCGGGCTTTGTCGTAGCCGCTGTTATCGCCCTGTTGCCAACCATTTTGGGTGAGATGCTGGAGGATTGCGTTCTGAAAATGTCTTTCACGGGTGGAATCTGTCATGGTTACTCCTTATGAATCTCTGGGGTTGAGGATTGTGAGGTTGAAGATTGTGAGGCTCTGCGGGGTTGCCAGTGGCGCAGGTCGATTTTGCCGGTGACCGCCGCCGAGATAAGCGCCCTTCTCCGCTCTTTGAGCAGCTCAATCTGCTGCTCCGCTTTTGCCGTTAATGCGTCCATTTTGGCGAGTTCGGTTTCAAGGAATTGGACGATCTCTTCTTGTTCCGTAAAAGGAGGAGTTACTATCGGCATATTAGAAATAAACTCTGTAGCTGCTCTGGGCATTTTCGTCCCATAAGTTGAGCTATCAACCTCCTTAATAAATTCTAGCGACAGCATTTGTGCCCAAAGATATTTGCTTAAAACTTCAGGATTTGGCCGATACACTAGTAAATCCCCAAAAGCTACACCCTTCATTTCTGCTAAATATACCTTTGCTAAATAAGGTCGTAATTTCCCAAAAAGAACATCTCCTTTCTGAAAATCTACTCCCTCCCCAACTAAATCATTGGTTGTGTTAAGAAATTTGCCGGTAAAACCTTCAATATTTTCTAAGGCTACGATCTCTTTTGCGGACTTCGCTACTCGCTTTTCTGTAATTAAACGACTGCAATAACTCAGCTTCTTCACCTCCCAATGTGCCGGAATCTCCCCGATCCATTCAACGCCGGAATCTTTCATGGGGGCATCGGGGTTTAAGCCTTTTGTTACGGCGTGGCTAATCACCGCTTGTCGCTTTTCGGCGAGGAGCTCAATAAGGCGCTCCTGCTTGGCGATTAACCGATCCATCTGCTCCGTTTCGTAATCGAGAAAATCGGCGATTTTTTGTTGTTCGGGGAGGGGGGGGAAACAGGTAAAGCTTTCTAAAATCAAAACATCTGAAATATTTTCTTGTGCCCCTCCTGTTGCGGTGAGTCGAACATATTCAATAAATGCTAAAGAGTTCAAATGCCACCATAAATATTGGTGCTCAATATTTACAACCTGAAACTTGCAAACTCGCTGATTTAATAATGAAGGTTTTTTAAAAGTATACTTGCCAACTTTCCCGATAGTCGCCCCCGTCATTGCCATTAATATATCTCCCTGATTAATAGCGTACTGACCAAACTCTTTTAAAAAACTTATTGGAAGATACTTTCCTCCATCAATAGTAACTGTCCCGTCTTCCAGAATATTTCCAATTCGTAAAAGAGGAATTCCAGAGTCCACATAGTCATCATTTTTGAAAGCGTAGCCCGTTTGAATTACGCAAACCCTCTTTAACTGCAATGCTTCCCAATGCGCCGGTATCTCATTTATCCACTCAACGCCAGAATCTTTATATTCAGGATAGGGGTGTAACATCTTCTGCTCTGCCATTACTGCTGCTCCCCCGATTTTACCGCCTCTAAGAGCGCCATAATCTCCCGACTTAAGGTAGAGAGCTCGGCATCGATCTCCGCTAAATCCCGCGGGGGCTCATAGATATAGAAGTGGCGATTAAAGGGGATCTCATACCCCACAACGCCCACCGCTTCGTCGGTTTTGTCGCAATGCGCTTTGGCACGGCTAATCCACGCATCGGGCACGTGGGGCAACACCTCTGCCGTAACATATTGCTCCACCAGCGCCTCTGTGGTGAGCTCGGGGTTTAAGGGGATATTCTCCGTATCCCGCAGCTCGCTATCGGTGTCATACTCCACTAAGTTGCCTTCGGCATCGGTAAACATCCCATAGAGGGGATTCGCCTCCCCCCGCTTCGGCTGGCGCTTAATCACCGGCGCTGCGTTTGGGTTGCGCCACGAAATTGCGTTAATAATCTCATCGCGCTCCTTCTTTACAAGCTTGAGATTGAGGGTTTTAAGCGCGGCATCAAACGCCTTGGTAAAGGTATTAAAGTCATCGCTCTCGGGGGCTTGAGTGCTCGCCACAATCTCCCGGGCAATCGCCACCCCTTTTGTAAAGAGCGCCCCTTGCTCGAGCCATAATTTGGGCGCGAGTAACGTTTTAAGCTGCGCCTCTTTTAGCGCTGGGAACTCCTCTTTTAACATCCCGCGAAGGAGGGTGGATTCCTGCTCTAACGCCGCAAAATCTTCCGCCGTGAGCTCGCTTGCATCGGGCAGAGTATCGAGCGTAGAGAAGGCACTCTCTGGGGCGACATCGGTAGAAGCTACATCGGAAGAGGCGTCAGCAAACAGCGTGCCGGCAAAGGGGATATCAAGCTCTGCCAAATACTCCACAATGCGCTGCATCGGGGCGTTATAGGTGCGGCTACTGCTAAAACGTAGAGTCGCTAAACGCTCGGGCGTAAGGGCAACAGAGAGGCGGAGCGGGCGCTCGATCGTCACTCGGCGATAACCAAAATCGGTAGTGGCTAAAATCTTGCTTAACGGCGCTTTTGTTACAGGATCAACGCCGGAAGCCTTATCAAACTCCGCATACTCTTTTAAGAGGAGCTCGGCATAATGCTCGGGGATAATATTGCGCTTAGAGCCTAACGATTTACGCATCCGCTCAAAGCAGTTCTCCCCATTAATGAGCTGCACAAAGCCTTTGCGCTCTTTGGGCTTATGGTTGCTTAAAATCCAGATATAGGTGGCAATCCCCGTGTTGTAGAACATATCGTTGGGCAGGGCGATAATCGCTTCCACCAGATCTTGCTCTAACAGATAGCGGCGAATTTCGCTCTCGCCAGAACCTGCCCCGCCGGTAAAGAGGGGGGAGCCATTGAGAATAATCCCAATCCGGCTGCCGGGGTCATTGCCGCTCGGGGTGCGCATTTTACTCACAAGATGCAGCAAAAAGAGGAGAGAACCATCAGAAACACGGGGAACGCCGGGGCCAAAACGGCCATTAAAGCCCTCTCGCTCGTGCTCGTTTTTAATCTGCGCTTCTATCCCCTTCCACTCCACACCAAAAGGGGGGTTAGCGAGCATATAGTTAAAGCGCTCGGCGGGGAGCTGGTCATCACTTAAGGTATTGCCATATTTAATGTTTGCAACATCTTGCCCCTTAATAAGCATATCCGCCATACAGATCGCATAGGATTCGGGGTTGAGCTCCTGCCCAAAGGGAATAATGTGCGCATTGGGGTTGAGCTCATTTACATACTCTGCGCCTGAAGAGAGAAAGCCCCCTGTTCCTGCTGTTGGATCATAAATTGTGCGAATTACACCGCTACGAGCAAGCGCTTCATCATCAGGCGTAAAGAGGAGAGATGTCGTTAAACGGACGATATCCCGCGGAGTAAAGTGCTCCCCTGCTGTTTCGTTTGAGCTCTCTGCAAAGCGGCGGATAAGATCCTCAAATACAAGCCCCATCTCATGGTTATCTAATGTATCGGGGCTTAAATCGATAACCCCAAACTCCTGCACAATACGGTAGAGCAAGTTACTGCTATCGAGCTGATCGATAAAGGTTTCAAACTTAAAGCGCTCAAAAATCTCCCGAACACTGGCAGAGAAGCTGTGCAGATACTCTATTAAATTGGCACGGATATCCCCCTGCCCCAAATTACTTAAGGAGAATTGGGAGATATTATAAAAATTCACCCCCGAGGCCTTATAGTACTCATTATCGATATAATCTCTCGATAACCCTTCTGGAAATTCTTGCCGATAAATAGCGTCTTCCTGCTCTAAACGGGCCTTTGTCTCCAATACCGCCTCTCGTGTGGGCTCTAGTGCCTGCTCTAAGCGACGAAGCACTGTAAAAGGGAGAATGATCCGCCCATATTGTGATTGCTTAAATGGGCCTCGTAAAAGGTTTGCAATGGACCAGATAAAGCTAGAGACCTCACGAAAGTTTTGGGGATTCATCATCTCTTCTCTCCTTAAAATAAGTTATAGTGGCGGCAATCTGCCCAAAAAATAGGCGGGTTTGCGAACCTGTCGGCAGGTAAAATCCTTATAAGATACCCAATTTTCATCTAAATCTCTATCTAATTTAATTAGTTAGCGTAGAGGCTCAGTTTAAAAAGTGGGGCATAAAAAAATCGCCCTCTGTTGATAAGAGAGCGATTCATCTTACCCATCATACTGATAATCTATCGACCACACTTCATAAGGCTAAAGTTAGGGTTATAGCCATCAATGGTTAGGCGCCCCTCATCGTTAATGCGGTAGAGGCTCTCTTCATATCCTTTGATATATGAGTAATCGGGGGCGAATTGTGTAAAGTTAACCCAACCCCCAAGGGCTGTAGGTCCATTGCTCGACTCACTATTGGGGGAATTAAGATCGGTAAAGGTTTCGGTGCGGGCATATTGCCAACCAACGATTCGCGCCATATTGCCCGAAAAGGTAAGAATATAGTGCGCATCATAGGCTATCTCTGGTGTATGGCAGAGCTCAGGATCGGTTACCCAAGTGCCTAAAAATGCAGGGTGAATCGCCTCATATCCAGAGGAGGCGGCAACCGAAACCTGTGCAAGTTGAGGGTTTTCACCCTGAAAGAGATGGAGTGGGAGCTCATGCCTTTTTCCGCCAATCATCTCAAATACTTTAATCACCTCAAACTCATGATGCCCCTCCATCTCCTCACAAGGGATCTCAAGAGAGGCACTCTGTCTGCGAGTCGCATTCGAATCGCCAAAGGCCTCGACACTTAAGGTCGATTGCCCAATGGATCGCCCAAAAATATCTCGATGATTAAGCAGAATCTCTAAATCTTCAAACGCTCCCCCCATATTGCCGTTATCGAGGAGAAATGTGTAACTGCAATAGCCCCGATTAATATAATATTCCCCTGTATGGGTAATGCTCGCACCCCGAGGAATATCCACTGCACCTGCTACTCCCAATGCCCCCACCAATACCGTAGAAAGAAGTTTTTGCCACATATAGCGCCCCCTAATCGAAAGGTTAATTAAATCAATTAAAGCTCTCTGTAGTTTAATTGATTTTCTAAGAAATAATTAATCTTAATACTACAGTGATTTTATAAAAATTTATCCCCCTATAAGTTAATTTTAAGTGCTTTTATCAAATAGGCATCAAATATCATATTTGGTAAAAAACTGCTTAATATCTCATAAAAATTGTGTGCAATCATGGCACAACAGTAATTAAACAGCTGAATGTTTTATTTTTTATATTAATGGAACTCAATTAAAGGCTTTATATATAAGAATAATATTTTATGGATTCTAATTTGTTTAAAATGAATAAACTGAACTAGCGTTAAGATTAAATCGAAAAGGAGTATTTACAATGAAAAAAATTATCTTATTATCTGCCGCTATTTTTCTTACCGCTTGTGCTGAAGAAGTGAAGCCTGTTGATTACTATATTGAAAACTTAGATGAGGCTGAAGCGGTAATAAGTAAGTGCGAAGTTACTCAAGGAAGCAAAGATGACCAGAATTGCATTAACGCAAGTTCAGCCCTTTCTCACTGTTTTATTTTTAACTGCTCGGATGACTAAAGAGATGAAATCTGTTTACATGCAGTATATTCATTACCCAATAGAAAAGGGGCACTCATAATTGAGTACCCCTTTAATTTTATCCTTCAGACCTATCGGAGCTGATTAGAACTCATGCTTAATCCCGATAGAGAGCTTCGTATCACGGTAGCTCTTACGACCTTGTGCATGGGAGATCTCTCCCCACATGGCGGTATCACTATTAAGATGACCATTGACCCCAACTTTTACCTGACCTAAGTTGCGGCTACCACTCATCTCATAGGTGCGGCCACCATCATAACGAACACCAAAGGGCTTCGTATTGTGGAAATAGTTGAGCTCAGCATAAGGATTTAATGAGCCATCGGGCTGATAGTTCCCCATAAAGCGCGCCCCTAAGCGGATTTGAACATTATCCTTAGTGGCATCCACACGGAACCCATCGCGACCGGTGTGGCTATCTTGCTTGACACCCATCCAAGTGATCTGCCCTTGTGGCTGAATGTAGAGGTTTTCTGTCGCTTGGAAGAGCTTACCTGCTTCAAGTGAAGCAACAAATCCTTTATTTTTGTAACGCTCCTCTCGGTGTGGATTGGCGACAAACTCATTCTTCACCTTGCTACTCATATGAACATACTGAATCCACCCATCAAGGTAGAAATCTTCTACCGATCCGTAAGTAGCGTAGACCCCTAGCGCATAACCATTGCCTCGCCCTTTAGAGGTGTAGGAGCGGCCATTAGCGCCATGCTCGGTAATCTTGCTCTTGGTATGTCCGTACGCCCCCATTACACCCACAACAAAGGGATGCTCGGCGTGGCGGAAGAGATCACCCCCTAACTGAATGACGTAGTGATCATAATCTACTTTGGCACTATCACCACCGGCATACTTAAACTTACCAAAATGGCCATCGATCCGCCCCCACAGCTGCTTAGCGGTATCGAAGTAGCGACGATCATGAATCTTATGATTGAACATCGTATTGGCCGCATACTGATTAGCTAAATAGCTTCCTGTCTGTGGGTTGAGAAGATTATTGCCACTACCGCCTGGTTGATTAGGAATCGTGCCCCCTCCGCTCCCTCCTGGTTGGTTTGGGTCACTCTTCTTCACCGATTGTAGATGCCATTGCCCATCCGCCCCATTTAAGTCGTAGATATACTCCCCTGCTGAGACTCCATCCCCCTCTAAGGTGAAGAAGCCTGCATCTTTATTACTGGAGTTCTCTGCATCGATAAGGAGAATCCCCTCATCGGTCTGATCCCCTACCCCTTTGATATTCTCAACATGAACTTTTGAGCCAGTCCCAACGAGATTACCTCCAATGACTAATTTATCGGTGGGAGAGTCATCTTTTGCATAATTCCCTGCAAAGTGGAGGTTGGAACCATTATTGGCAATATAATCCCCCTCAACCGTTAGGGTGCCAAACGCCTCGCTATCGGGGTTTGGACCATTCCCATTTTGACGATCCGCCGCTGCGCCGATATAGAGATGGCTATTATTCTCTAAATTCCCTTCGATCTTCGTATTGCCCGGTGCATAGAGACTTCCTTGCTTATTGATTGTGGTCGTCCCTTTACCGGTAATGCCATCATTATTAAGGGTAAGTGAGCCACCAACATCGATAATAAGTTTGCCATCACTCCCACTGCCCGTATGGAGCGTAGATCCTTTATCGGCGATCAGATCACCCTCTTTGATAATCTGCTCTTTATCATTAAGATCGAGCGTTGCTCCCTCTTTAATGGTTAAGTTAGAGGCGTTTCCTAAGGTATTATTATCCCCGAGCTGAACCGTTCCATTGGATATTTGGCTCTCCCCTTTAAAGTCGTTGCTGGGGTTGTTTAGGATAAGGGGTTGGTCACCACCTGCTAAATCAAAGCCCCCCTCGCCGGTGAGTTTGATATTAACGTCACTATTCCTATCACTTGGTTTAAGGGCAATCTGCTTTCCTTCGTTAGCGCTGAGGGCCGAAATACCGCTCGCAACACCAATATTTTGCTTATTAACTGATGCGGCTGTACTTCCTAACACCTCACCGATGACCGCACCATCTTGCTCATAATCGGCAATTTTGGTGCTCGCAAAGTTTCCTTTATTAAAGTACTCCTCTGTTGAGTCATACTTTTTCGACATATCAACAGTGATATTCTGCGCATCTTTACTCTTGCCGAGCGTCATAGTTGCGCCATCTTCTACAGTAATCTCTTTAGTAGAATCCACTAAAATTGCGGAGGTTACCTTTTGTTGATCAAGGATATTTTTTTGCTGATCATAATTAGCGCCATTGTTAGGCATCTCATCCCAGATGATTTTATTGCCATCCCCTTTAATGGTTAAGCCTTTGTCGCCGTCAATGTTGAGAGGAGCTGCGTTCCAGTTGTCTGGAGCATTTGCTTTTCCAGTGAGCTGAATCGCTCCGCCATCGAGCGTAAGGTTATCTAAACGGCCACCATTTTCAGCATCATGAATAACGGTGCCTGCAGCTTTGACGATAAAGTTGGCTGTACTTGCCTTGTTCCCTTCTGCGGTTTTTATCTTACCTTGCTCTAAGATAAAGTTTGCATTATCAGCAAACTCAACCTCATCTCCAGTAAAAGAGAATTCGTTATCTGCAGAGGTAAGCTTCGTTGCAAAAGTTGCGCCATCCTGAACTTCTACGTTATGGGCAAAGGTATTGTCAGAGCCTGTGTAGCGGTATGTTCCCGCGTTACTTGTAGCATTGGA
>JBKGVF010000005.1:0-19272 GCA_046462535.1 Ignatzschineriaceae bacterium
ATTTAAATACTCCACTTGATGCTGCGAAAAGTAACCTACCCGAAGATGTTCAGAAGCAATAATCTCGCCAGAAGTGGGGGCATGTTCACCGGCAATCAGCTTAATGAGTGTCGATTTTCCCTCACCATTTCGCCCTAAAACACCAAGGCGTGTCTCCGGCGTAATGGTTAAATTCACATCTTCGAGTACTGGTTTATTCGCAACATAATGGAATGAAACGTGATCGAGCCGAATGAGCGGATCGGGCAAGCGTTCGGGCTCTCTAAAGTTAAAGCGGAACTCATTTTCAGCAATAACGGGCGCAATATCTTCCAGCTTTTCGAGCGCTTTTACACGGCTTTGCGCCTGTTTGGCTTTAGTCGCTTTTGCGCTGAAACGATCAATAAATTTCTGTAAGTGGGCGCGGGTCTTCTCATTTTTCTCATATTGCGCCTGCTGATGGGCCAGTTGTTCAGCTTGTAAGCGTAAAAATGCAGAGTAGTTGCCGGTGTAGTTTGTGGCTTTTTTCTGATGAAGATGGATAATGTGTGTGCAGATATTATCGAGAAAGTCGCGGTCGTGTGAGATCACAATGAGGACGCCAGCATACTGCTTAAGCCAATCTTCTACCCAAACAACCGTCTCAAAATCGAGGTGATTTGTCGGTTCGTCAAGCAGTAAAATGTCGGAGCGACACATCAGCGCACGGCCAATATTGAGGCGCATTCGCCAACCGCCCGAAAAGGTATTGACGGCATCGTGATAGTTCTCCTCTTTAAAGCCTAATCCTGCTAAAAGCTGATAAGCCCGACTCTCTGCACGATAGCCATCGATCTGTTCTAGTCGTTGATGAATCTCACTAACCTTCATGCCATCACCATTTTGAAGCGCTCTCTCTTCTGCTTTTTTTAAGGAGAGATACTCCTCATCTCCCCCTAAAATATATTCAAAAGCTGATTGCTCAACGGTGGTGATCTCTTGTGATACTTCGGCAATAACTCGATCTTTAGGAATATAGATTGAGCCCCCATCAGGCTCATGTCGCCCTAAAATTGTATTGAAGAGGGTTGTTTTACCAGTACCATTCTTACCTACCAATCCAACACGCATCCGGGGAGTGATGGTGAAGGAGAAGGGCTCAATTAAGAGTTGAGTATTCATTCGAATGGTTACATTAGAGAATTCAATCATTGTGCGGTTCGTCTTTTATTTGGGAAATTGCTTAGAATAGAGGATTATACCGATAAACAGATGAAAGAATAAGGAGCAGAGTATGAAAATTAGTGATCAGTTGGTTCTCGTGACAGGGGGAAATCGTGGTCTTGGTGCGGAGATTGTCCGATCATTTGTGCGAGAAGGGGCGAAGGTAGTGATCAACTATTTTGCTAACCAAGAGCAGGCAGAGAGATTAGCGGGTGAGCTAGGCAAGCAGGTGATAGCGTTACAAGGAGATATTCGTAATCGCGATGAGATGACAGAGCTCTTCTCAGCCGCAGAGAATCACTTTGGGCGCTCTATCACGACAGTTGTTAATAATGCATTGGTCAATTTTAAGTTTGATCCTATTAATCGGGCCGATGCAGAGGCAATTGATTGGCGTGCCTACCTTGCTCAATTGGAAGGGGCAATACAGGGATCACTCAATACTACACAGCTTGCTCTTGAGTCGATGAAGCGTGAAGGATTTGGTCGTATCATCAATATAGGTACCAATTTAGTACAGAATCCTGTTGTCGCTTATCACGACTATAATACGGCAAAAGCGGCCCTACTCGCATTTACGCGGAATATGGCGAAAGATTTAGGGAGCTATGGGATTAATGTCAATATGGTGAGCGGTGGATTACTTCGCACAACGGACGCAAGTAGTGCAACGTCGGATGAGGTCTTTGAGATCATTAAAAGCACAACGCCATTAGGAGAAGTAACTACACCAGCAGAGGTGGCTGATGCGGTTCTTTTCTTTGCATCTCCATGGAGTCGGGGGGTGACCGGTCAAAATATTATGGTGGATGGTGGCTTAGTGATGAATTAAACGCATCGTACTTCTCTGTTAGTAACGCCGTCAGTGGGGCTCACTACGGCGTTTTTACGTTACGTGGAGGGAGCATCTTTAATAGCTTGCCACATCATTAATGCCTCTTTTGTCGCTTTCACATCATGAACACGCACAATTTTAGCGCCTGCATTAATCCCCCAAAGAGCAGCGGCAACAGATCCGGAACATCGTTTTTTTGCAATTTCAACCTGAGTGACGGTACCTATTAGCCGCTTTCGTGAGAGACCTATTAAGAGGGGATAGCTCAAGGCAGTTAGATGAGTGAGCTCTTTAAGAAGAGTCAGTTGGTCAGTATTACTTTTATCAAATCCAAAGCCAGGATCGAGAATAATGCGCTCAGGTGTAATTCCAGCAGCTAAGCAGTATTCAGCACGTTTGAGTAGATGTGTGGTAACTGATCGAGTAATGCCACCCTCTGCGCGGTAGTCACCTTTCAGATGCATTTTGTGAGGGCCACCTAGCATATGCATCAGAACAACAGCCGCCTTACTATTAGCAAGATGATGCAGACTATCATGATCTCCTAAAGCGGTTACATCATTGATGATATCGACCCCTTCAGCAAGCATGACACGGATTGTTTCTGCGCGAAAAGTATCGACAGAGAGGGGGATAGAGAGCTTCTCTCTTAACGTTCGCACTACAGGAAGAAGGCGTGAAATCTCCTCATCACTAGTGATGGGTGTTGCTTTTGGGTTAGTGGATTCAGCACCTATATCGATAATGTCGGCGCCCTCTTCAATCATCTGATAGGCGCGATCAAGGGCTGCTTTTTGATCGTAAAAATCCCCACCATCGGAGAAGGAGTTAGGGGTAAGATTTAAGATCCCCATAATTTTAGGAGTCGTTAGGTCAAGGCTTTTATCATTGAATGTTACTTTCATAGCAATGGCGTCACTCTTTTTGATAGTAAAAAAGAGCCAGTCCTACACTCTATAGCGATCGCATCGCTCATTGTGTAGAGGACTGACTTCTAAGAAGTTAAGAGGGGCGCTCCTCTGTTTTCGTCTCACTGAGATCAGCCGAGTGATGAGTGGCAGTGAAGTCACCCTCTTCGGCCTCTTTTTGATGAGTAATTTTCTCGGTAGCTGATGGAGCGATCAATTCGCCATCTACCTCTTTTACCCCTTCAGGACGATCAGGAAGTAATATCTGATTAGTTTTGCGAAATGCTAAAAGAGCCCCTTTTTCATCCTCTTGTGCCAATTTTATCTCACCGAGTACTTTGTAAGCATTAGCGAGATTAGAATCAAGGCTTAATGCCGATTTAACTGCTTGTTCAGCTTCTGCTAGATTATTAGCGCGCAGTAGTAACTGTGCTAGAGCAAGGTGAGCCGTCGGCTGATCGGCGAAGCGCTCCACGAGTCTGCGGGCATGGCGAATCTGAGCGGGCAGATTTCCGCGATAAAGTTGCCCATAGGCGAGCATTAATGTCTCATTAAATCCTCGACGTAAGCCCCGTCTTAGTGCAGCTTCAGCCTCATCACCCTCACCCACCTTAAGGAGTAGAGAGGCGTATTGGAGTAGAATTTTCTCCTCCTCTTTTACTTCACGGGGCAGTTGCTTATAGAGCGCATTGAGATGTTCAAGGTTATCCTCTTTAGCAGCATACTCTAAGAGATCACAGTAGAGAGGGAGGGCTACATTTTGATTGGGCTCCTTACGCATTGCTTTAACAAAATCTGGCAGAAGCGCTTCTAAATCACTTAGTTTGCCAAGCTTATGATAGATGGTTGCCAGTAGCAGAATGATATTATTATCTTTGCGCTTCTGATTAAGAGGGGCTAGAAGTTCCTCTGCTTTCTCATAAGCACCAATCTCAATAAGGAACTCCCCCCGCTTAATTTCTGCTAAACGTCTATTTTTACGATCATCTGCAAACTCAATCTGCTTTAAGTATTGATCGCGACGGTACTCATTCTTCTGTAAATGGGCTGCTTTTGCAGCGCCGAGATAGCAAAGATGAGGGTTTGCATTGCCTTCCGCAGCAGAGAGAAAGAAGGATTCAGCACGTTGGGGGTTATTTTCTAAGAGTGCTAGCTCACCCCGTGAGTAGTGACGATTAGCACGAGCCTCTCGGCGTCTTTGAGAGAAACTTCCAAGTGATTTTGGGAGCCGAATGACTCTGATAACTAATCGTGTGATTAGGTAGGCGATGATAAAGCCAAGTGCTGCAAAGAGAATTAAGCCACTGAAGGTTACGGCAAAGTAAAACTCACCGATAATGGGTAGTGCACCTGAAAAGATAGCAATTCCAGGGTCTTGCTCGACGATTTTTAAGAGGGCTACTGCCAGTAATGGTAAGCCAATCGCCCAAAGGATAACTGAGGTTGAACGTCTCATTATTGACCTCCTTGCTCATGTAGTGTGCGTGCAGCATTAAAGGCATTAATGACTGGCGTTAAATCTGGATATTCAGGCGTAAGCTCGAGTGCAAGAAGCCCATCTAAAGCGACAAGGGCCTCGGTTGCATGACGATCCCCTTCAGCATAATATTTAGCTACCCATTGGCGGGCTAAGGTGAGGCTCTCTTTAAATACCTGAGGCTCATTACGTAAAAGGGCGACACGTGCACTTGAGAGTTGAAGTTGGATATTCTGATTAATCATGAATTGATCATCTTGATGGATAAAATCGGGATTCTCAATTCGTTCATGACCAACCACAAAGAGGGGGGCGAGTGCATCAGTAATAGCGTGATGCCACCGCTTCCCTTTCTCCTGCTCTTTAGCTGCCATGGCTTTCTGTAGCTCTGCGACGGTTGGGTCAAGGAGAAGCGCGGCATTCTGTACATGTTGGGAGACAGCATCAATGTGTGCACTGATTTCAGCAATAGGTGTCTGGACGATTGCATCAAGTAGTGTGATGCGATGGGCGAGGCGCTCTTGGGTAATTGAGAAATTGAGATGTGTTAGCTGCTCTAAGCGCCTATCTGCTTCCGTTAATGCCTGAAGTGCAGCGCTGGGATTCTGCTCAAATGATAATTTGTATTGGGCAAGATTGAGCAGGTATTCTACTTCGCTGAGAGCAAGGGCATCAAGATCATGGTTGCGATCGATACTCTTCACTAGCTCCTCTGCACGTGTGATCGCCGCAGTTTGAGCCTCTGTCTGATTTTTAAGGGCTTCATCAATATAGGCGATCTGCTCTCCTTGATACTCTTGCAGCAACGTTTTAACTTGAGAGAGCTCCTTCTGTAGAGCTGTATGTGAGTCGGTTAGCACTGTGGTTGATTGCTGCTGTTGCATTAACTGCTCAAGAAGCTGTGTCTGCTGCCGTTCTACTGCTTCGGTTCGTTGCATTAATGTAGTGAGCTCTCTATCTGATATACCCTGCTGTTCAGTGGGATTAGCGAGTTGCTCTTTAAGGAGGGCGATCTCCGCTTTAAGGGGTGATAAAAGTTCTGTGGCTGAAGGTTGCGTTGTCAGCTGTGAGAGTTGCTCCTTCAATAGGATCTGTTGATCTCCTAGCTCAGTAAGCTTGGTCTTATCATACCCCTTAGTGGCAGCGCGGCCAGGCTTAGCAAAATAGGTGTCATAGTATTGATAGCCACTTAATGCCGTAGCGGTAAGTGCTACAACGAGAGCCAAACCACCGATAGCTCCCCCCCCTTTAGTTGGTGGGATTTGCTGAGAGGATTCATCATCGAGAGTAACCTCAACATCATCTGTCGTGATCTGCTCCGCCTCCAGTTTAGGTATCTGCTCCTTACGTTCTGTGGGGGCTTTCTCTTTTTTCTCATCCATACTGTGCGCTCCATTCTCTCTATTGTGTTGGGCAGCCTCCTTTGAGGAGGATGCCTCTTGTGAATATTTTGGTAGATTATGATAAAACTCAACAATTGCCTGCCACATGTCGGCATCAAGGGCAGAAGGGGCAACAATAATGGTTGAGTATCCTGCCGCTTCTGTATGCTTTCTTAAGCGCTCACTACCAACAATAACAGCAGTTATTTTGGATTTTAGTCCCGCTTCGATTAGAGCAGAGTCGATATGGGTAAGCGCCTCTTGACTGGTAATTAGGAGTAAGAGGGGGTGCTCTTTAGGGAATTGCTCTACCTCAGCAAAGGGGAAGGAGGAGGGCTTGATCCGGCGGTAGAGGTCGAGATATTCCGTTTCAGCGCCATAATCATCTCTTAGAGAGTCCCCTAAAATACGTCTTCCCCCCTCACCGCTGATAAGTAGGATCTTTTCACCATTTAGCTCTTCCCGCTCTAAAGCGGCGATGAGTGCTTCAGAGGTGTAGGGCTTAGGTGCTTGTAAAACCGGCTGCTCTGTATGCTCTTTTAATGCATTAGCTGTTCCGGTACCGATGGCAATCAGTCCTACCTCAGGGTGATCAAATGTTAAGCCATATTTTATGGCATATGTAACAGAATTTGGGCTGGTAAAGAGGAGATAGTCATATTGGTGACTATTTTTAAGTCGATTACGAATCTTGCGCTTATCTTCGCGACTATCGGTAATGGCTAATGCCGGAATAAGAAAAGGGGTGCCATTGTGGGTCTCTATTAATGAGGCTAACGACTCTCCCTGCCCTTCGGGGCGGGTGACAATCACCCCTAGCCCTTCTAAATCGATTGTTGTATTACTGATGTTAGCCATAAATCTTCTCTAGGATCGCTCCTGCTCCGCGTGATAAAAGTCTCTCTGCTAAGGTTACTCCTAAGTTGTGGGCCTCTTCAGGATCGCCGGTAATCTCATCGTAGAGAATCGCTCCACTATCAAGGTCGCCGACTAAACCCCGTAGCCACAAGCCTTTTTCGGTAAGTTCAGCATATCCAGCAATAGGGGCTTGACACCCGCCATTGAGTCGGTTGTTAAAGGCCCGCTCAGCGGCGATACGGATCGAGGTCTCTTCATGATTTAGCTTTGAGATAATTTGAATAATCTCTTCAGCATCGGCAAGACACTCAATACCAATTGCCCCCTGACCAACGGCAGGAAGGGAGATATCTTGACTTAGATTCTCGGTAATATACTCCTCAAAACCTAACCGCTTGAGGCCGGCACTCGCCAGTAGGGTTGCATCAAACTCACCTGCTTTCAGCTTTTTAAGGCGAGTATTAACATTGCCCCGTAGATCTTTAATGATGAGATCAGGGCGGCGAGCCAGTAGTTGTGCACGACGTCGAAGAGAGCAGGAGCCGATTACTGCTCCGTGTGGAAGCTCATCAAGAGAGTTATATTTAAAAGAGACTAGGGCGTCCCGAGGATCGGCCCGCTCAAGTACCACAGGAACGGTAAAGCCTTCCGGTAAACTTTGAGCCATAGGCACATCTTTCATTGAGTGAACAGCGATATCTGCTCTGCCCTCTAAAATGGCCACTTCAAGTTCCTTTATAAAGAGCCCTTTTCCCCCAATTTTGCTTAGAGGAGAGGAGAGCATCTGATCCCCTTTTGTGGTCATGCCTAAAATCTCAACGGTTAAATTAGGGTGATGCTTTATCAGCTCCTCCTTGACATGATTAGCTTGCCAAAGGGCTAAAGGACTTTCACGAGTTGCGATGGTAATTTTCATTCTCTCTTCCTATCATTAAAAATTATTCATGGTGAACGGTTGTGGGAACGTTTTTGGAGATTGCCGCTGGCACCATTCTAACGGGATAAGGGGGTAATTTAAAGAATATAACTGTTGCAAATGGAGGAAAAACACCCCTATTAACGTTATGATTAAGGGATAACTTTACCACGTTATCAGAGGAGATTTCTTGTTAAAGAGCAAAGGAGCCATGAGGAGAGGGCTCATCTGATGCATCAAAGATGTGAGAGGGAAGGAGAGAGGCGTGGATGGCAATTACTATTATCTAGATTGGGAGAAGATATGACAGTACCAGTAATTTGTGTTGATGGCCCCGGAGGGGTGGGAAAAGGCACGTTAACGCTTGCGCTTGCTAAGCGTCTTGGTTGGCATCTCCTTGACTCGGGAGCGATCTATAGAGCTTTAGCGCTCTATGCTGTTAAGCAAGGGGTTGATTTGGAAGATGAGTTAGCGTTAGCTTCATTAGCACTCATGCTCCCTTTGATCTTCAGGGAAGAGGAGGGAGTGCAGATTTTTTTAGAAGAGGAGAATGTAACGGAGCAGATTCGACGAGAGGAGAGTGGTGCAAATGCTTCAATCATAGCCAAACATCCTAAGGTGCGAGAAGCTCTGCTTGCTAGGCAAAGGGCGTTTGCTAAGGCGCCTGGCTTGGTAGCTGATGGACGGGATATGGGGACCGAAATTTTCCCTAATGCGCTGTTAAAGATCTTTCTGACAGCATCAAGCGAGATTCGTGCAGAGCGAAGATATAAACAGTTGTTACAGTCGGGGAATTGCGTTAAAATGGAGGCCGTTTTATCTGAAGTTAAAGAGCGCGATGCGCGGGACCGATCGCGGAGTGCTTCCCCACTTATTCCAGCAGAGGATGCGATTGTTATCGATACCACTGATCTGGGAGTGACGGAGGTATTTGATCGGGTCTGGGCTGAAGTTCAACGGAAGAGAGCGCTATAGGTGGAGGGGACTCTACCTACAGAGAATTGATAGGTTTTACTTTTTATTAGGCGTATTAGATGTAATTCAATCATTACTAACTAATACATTTTGATTCATTTTAACAGGGTGCACACGTCAGAGGCGCCATTGAGAAATATCTCATTGTGCAATATCTGATTTAAGTGCGTTTAAGTTTTATTTATGTCATTAAGTTTTGCAGAGTTATTTGAACAGTCGATTGCTGAAGAGCAAACACGACAAGTTGGTGCTGTTATTAAAGCAACAGTCGTCGCTATTGAGAGTGAAGTTGTCTTAGTTGATGTTGGCCTTAAGAGTGAAGGTCGTATCTCGAGAGATGAGTTTCTTGATGCTGACGGTGAGCTAGAGATTAGCGTTGGTGATGAGGTTGATGTTGTTCTTGAATCTCTCGAAGATGGTTTTGGTGAAACACGAGTATCACGTGAAAAAGCAAAACGTGCAGAAGTGTGGAGCTACTTAGAGAAGAAGAAAGAAGCAGATGAGATCGTTCAAGGACGCATTTCAGGGCGCGTACGTGGTGGATTTACCGTTTCACTCGGTACAGAGCGTGCTTTCTTACCAGGTTCGTTAGTGGATGTTCGTCCCGTAAGAGATATCTCTTACCTAGAAGGTAAAGAGTTAGATCTTAAAATTATTAAATTAGATCAGAAGCGCAATAACATCGTTGTATCACGTCGAGCGGTTGTAGAAGAGGCATACTCTGCAGAGCGTGAAGAGCTCCTCAAGACATTAGAGGAAGGCGATGTAATCAAAGGAGTGGTTAAAAACCTCACTGATTATGGTGCGTTTATCGATTTAGGTGGTATTGACGGTCTACTCCATATCACTGATATGGCGTGGAGACGTGTTCGTCACCCATCCGAAATTGTTAATATCAACGATGAGATTGAGGTGAAACTACTTAACTTTGATCGTGAGCGCAATCGTGTCTCACTAGGTCTAAAACAGTTAGGTGAAGATCCTTGGAAAGATATCGGTATGCGTTTCCCAGCTGGAATCCAAGTAGCTGGTAAAGTAACCAACATCACTGATTATGGTTGCTTCGTTGAAATTGAAGATGGTATCGAAGGACTTGTTCACGTCTCTGAGATGGATTGGACCAACAAGAATGTTAACCCCTCTAAGGTAGTCACTGTAGGGGAAGAGGTTAATGTAGTAATCCTTGATATCGATGAAGAGCGTCGCCGTATCTCCTTAGGTATGAAGCAGTGTATGCCGAATCCTTGGGAAGAGTTTGAGATGAAGTACAACAAAGATGATAAGCTTACCGGTACGATTAAATCGATTACCGATTTTGGAATCTTTGTTGGTCTTGACGGTGGTATCGATGGTCTTGTTCACTTATCAGATATCTCTTGGGATATCCCAGGTGAAGAGGCGATTCGCGAGTATACCCGTGGTGATGAGGTAGAGGTTGTTGTCTTAGCGGTTGATGCTGAGCGTGAGCGTATCTCATTAGGAATCAAGCAGTTAGATAAAGATCCATTAGCGAGCTTCTTAGCAGAGCATGAGAAAGGTAGCATTGTGAAAGGGCAGATCCTAGAGGTTGATGCTCGTTTTGCTACTGTAGATCTTGGTGATGGCGTTGAGGGAAGCATTCGCGCTTCTGAGATTTCAGAAGAGCGGGTTGATGATGTTCGCAATGTTTATAATGTGGGGGATGAAGTTGAAGCTCGCTTTATGAATGTTGATCGTCGTAATCGTTCAATTGTTCTATCAGTTAAAGCTAAAGATCAAGTTACTGATCGTGAGCTCTCTGGCTATAATGAGCAGCCTGCGGCAGTGGGTACGACGCTTGGAGACCTCTTAAAAGAGCAGATGAAAAATAACTAACTAAGTTAGTTTTTAATAAAAAGACCATTATGGGGTGATGAGCCACCATAATGGTCTCTTTTTATTGGAATGGTGTGGCCTTACTTATCAGTTCTCTACTAACATTAATATTGTGGTAGCGATTATCACAATTAATTATCTATTGGAATTCAAAATATTTTAGGGAGTAAAATATTATGACAAAATCAGAATTAGTACAGAGATTAGGAAAACGGTATCCCCACTACCCGATCTCTGAAATTGAGAAAGGTGTAAAGATTATTTTAGAGCATATTAGTGAGACATTAGGGCAGGGCCGTAGAGTGGAAGTGCGCGGTTTTGGTAGTTTCTCTGTACGTTACCGAGCTCCTAAGACTGGGCGTAACCCCCGTACTGGAGATGCAGTTGAGCTCAATGGAAAGTATGCGACCCATTTTAAGCCAGGAAAGTATCTACGAGAGAGTGTTAACGAAAGTCGCCATAAGTATAAAATTAAATAGTTAGTTGCTAAGTAAGCCACACCCTTCTATTTGTTTGTTAGAATGCTACCTTTGGAAGAAGGTAGCATTTTTTATTGCCACCAATCGATTGAGTTGAGGGTATGTATGAAAGTTCCACCAATCTATTTTGTTATTCCTGCCGCTGGGGTAGGTAGTCGTATGCAGCAAGAGCGGCCAAAGCAATATCTCCCCTTAAAAGGGGGGGATCTGTTAACCACAACGGTACGCTTATTTCTCAAGGCAGCTCATCTACATAGTGGCGTTATAGTTCATGGCAAAGCAGATCGCTACTTCACACCATTTTCAGATATTGGAGGAGAGCGCCTTCAATATATTGAGGGGGGTGCTTCCCGTGCAGAGAGTGTCTATAACGGCTTGCAGCTTTTAGTTGAAGAGCAGGGCGTTGAGGGGTGGGTTATTGTGCACGACGCCGCAAGACCTGGCTTAAGTGTGGAAGAGCTCAATCACTTTATCAGATCGGTACTTAAGGATTCTCCCGCTGCGGGGGGAATTATGGCTCTTCCTGCCCAAGACACACTGAAAGTAGTGGAGGGGGAGAGAATTAGAAAGACGCTGGATCGTAGTCAAGTTTGGCAAGCGCAAACCCCCCAGATGTTTCCTCTAAAGTTGCTCTATGAGTTGTTAGGTGATGGGCTTAAAAAAGGGCTCAATCTCACTGATGAGGCCTCTGTTTTAGAGTATAATGGGCTTTCTCCACAGATCTATCGTGGATATGCACATAATTTTAAAATTACATATCCCGAAGATCTCACATTAATGCGGCTCTATTTAGAAGCGAGGGATAGATGAGTCAACAGTTTGGGCGGATAGGTTTTGGATTTGATGTGCATCGGTTTAAAGAGGGCAATCACTTGATGATTGGCGGTGTAAAAATCCCTTATCAAAAGGCCTTTGATGCTCACTCAGATGGCGATGTTCTGCTCCATGCGTTAACAGATGCCCTCTTAGGGGCGGTGAAAGGGGGGGATATTGGTACATTATTTCCTGATACGGATCCCCAATATAGTGGCGCTGATAGTCGCTCTCTTCTTCGAGAGGTTTATAAGTTAGTACGACAGAAGGGGTGGTGTATCAATAATATTGATATGACGGTGATGGCGGAGGCGCCAAAGCTGATGCCCTATCGGGATGCCATTGAGCGTCAGATTGCAAAGGATTTGGTTGTTGATCTGCACGATATTAACTTTAAAGCGACGACGATGGAGCGTCTTGGTCCGATTGGCGCAGGTGAGGGGATTGCAGCGCAAGTTGTAGTACTGTTAAAGCCCCTTGAAGAGCAGATTAACTAATCGATTAGCGATACATTCGAAGTATCATGTAACCATCTGCTTCAATTAAAAGAGCAGAGATGAGGAATAGATAGGATTAAATTACAGCATGCAGAAAAAACGAGAATTATTTGTCACCAATGCACTTCCCTATGCGAATGGGGATATTCATTTAGGCCACCTTCTTGGCTATGTTCAGGCAGATGTTTGGGTTCGCTATTTACGAATGCGGGGTAATGAGGTCCATTATATCTGTGCTGATGATACGCATGGGACACCCGTTATGCTCAAAGCTGAAGAGTTAGGGATCAGTACTGATGAGCTCATCAAAAAAGCTCATGCAGCCCACCTTCAAGATTTTACCGATTTCTCAGTAATTTTTGATAATTACTATACAACTCATAGTGAAGAGAATCGCTATTTTGTAGAGGATATTTACCTAAAACTCAAAGAGGCAGGGTTTATCGAGACACGCACAATAGAGCAGTTTTATGATGAAGAGAAAGAGATGTTTCTTCCTGACCGCTTTATTAAAGGGGAATGCCCTAAGTGTCATGCAAAAGATCAATATGGTGATAATTGTGAAGCGTGTGGTACTACCTACCATCCTACCGAATTAATAGAGCCTTTTTCAGCGGTATCGGGTAATAAGCCGATCTTAAAGCCATCGGAACATTTTTTCTTTAAGCTATCCGATCCAAAGTGTGTCACATTTTTGCGTGAGTTTTTAGAGGATGAGGATCGACTCCAATCTGAGGCAGCGAATAAGATGCGTGAGTGGATTGGTGAAGAGGGGGATGTAAAGCTCTCTGATTGGGATATTTCGCGCGATGCCCCCTACTTTGGTTTCCCTATTCCTAATGAAGAGAATAAGTTTTTTTATGTGTGGCTTGATGCACCAGCAGGTTATTTTGCCTCACTAAAGAATTATGCCGATCAGCGAGGTGATATTGAGATTGATCGCTTTATTGATGGGAGACGGGCGAAAGAGGAGGGAACCGAAATGGTACACTTCCTAGGGAAAGATATTATGTATTTCCATACCCTATTTTGGCCCGCAATGCTTAAGTTCTCTGGATATCGCGTCCCTAGCCAATATGCAATTAATGGCTTTTTAACGGTTAATGGGGCAAAGATGAGTAAATCACGCGGAACCTTTATTACCGCCCGCTCCTATATTGATCAGGGGCTCAATCCTGAGTGGCTTCGTTACTACTTCTCGGCAAAAACCACAGGGGCTATTGATGACCTTGATCTCAATATGGATGATTTTGCGAATCGGGTTAACTCAGATCTGATCGGGAAATATGTCAATATCGCATCTCGTACGAGCCGCTTTATCTCCCGTAACTTTAAGAATACGCTTACAGAGCCTGCCACTGAAGCAGCAGAGTTACTAGCTAAGATTAATGGGCTTAAAGAGGAAATTTTAGCAGGTTACGAGACCCGTAATTTTGGAAGTGCATTAAGGGCGGTCTCCCGCGCCTGCGATTGGGTGAATGAGCACTTTGATGCTAATAAGCCGTGGGAGATGGCGAAAGAGCCAGAAAAAGAGCAGTTGCTACATCAGCTCTGTAGCGCCTATTTAGAGGCGTTTCGCCGTTTAACGATCTATTTGAAGCCCGTTATTCCGACGGTTGCTACGGCAGTGGAGAGTTATCTTAATATAGAGCCTCTTCTCTTTGCGGATTTAGATCAGCCCCTATCGGCGGGTCATATTATCAATGAGTATGAGCACCTTATGACGCGTCTTAATCGTAAGGATCTTGATAAACTTATTGAAGCTAATCGGGAGGCATTAAGTGCTGAGCGGGGTGATCAGGCATCGGGGAAGAAGAGTAAGAAGCAGGATAAAGAGAGCTATATCACCATCGATGACTTTGCAAAGGTCGATCTGCGTTTAGGAAAAGTCCTCTCCTGTGACTTTATTGAGGGGGCTGATAAGCTGCTCTCATTCCAAGTGGATTTAGGGGAGGAGCGTCCCCGTACGATCTTCTCTGGTATTCGAGCCTTCTATGAAGATCCAAAAGCATTAGAGGGGATGTATGTTGTTGTGGTAGCTAATTTGGCACCAAGAAAGATGCGCTTTGGCACCAGTGAGGGGATGATTCTCTCTGCATCAACGAAGGAGGAGCTGACACTCTTAACATCGGAGCGTGCTTTAAAGCCAGGCGCAAAAATATCATAAAAGAGCAGAATAAAGAGCTATTGTATTTAGAGAGCGTCGAGTGGGACGCTCTCTTTTTTTATCATCATAGGGTACAATAAGCGCATATTTTGATCATTTTTGAGTTAATTAAGTGGAGTATTTAGGAGACAGTATGAGTGGCTACCCCCTATTAATTGGAAAAACAAAAGAGTTAAAAGAGCTTCACCTCCTCTCTAATCTTGCCAATCGTCATGGCTTGATTACAGGGGCAACGGGAACCGGCAAAACTGTAACATTACAGAAGATGGCAGAGTCTTTTTCCCGTATCGGCGTACCTGTCTTTATGGCAGATGTGAAAGGGGATCTTTCAGGAATTCATGCTTCAGGGAGTATTAATCCTAAATTACAAGAGCGGCTCGATGCCACCGGCTATAGTGATTGGACGCCAGAGGGTAATCCAGCTACTTTTTGGGATGTGTTTGGTGAGAAGGGGCATCCTGTTCGAGCAACGATCTCTGATATGGGACCGATGCTCTTAGCACAACTTTTAAATTTAAATGAAGTGCAGGCTGGTATTTTAAATATTATTTTCCGAGTCGCTGATGATAATGGTTTATTGCTAATTGATTTTAAAGATTTACGGGCAATGACTCGCTTTGTCAGTGAGAATGCAAAAGAATTGCAGGCTCAATATGGTAATATTGCTCAAGCCTCTATCGGTGCTATTCAGCGTGGATTATTACAATTAGAGAGTGAGGGTGCCGATTACTTTTTTGGTGAGCCGAATCTCGATATCTTCGACTTTATGCGTACTGAGGATGGTAAGGGAATGCTCAATATCCTCTCGGCGGAAAAGCTCTATGGGATGCCAAAGCTCTATTCGATGTTTCTGCTCTGGACATTATCGGAGCTCTATGAGCGATTACCTGAAGTAGGAGATCTCGATAAGCCAAAACTTGTCTTTTTCTTTGATGAGGCCCATCTACTTTTTCGGGATGCCCCTAAAGCACTCTTAACGAAAGTGGAGCAGGTAGTGCGCTTAATTCGCTCAAAAGGGGTAGGGATCTACTTTGTCACTCAAAGTCCTCTAGATATTCCAGACAATATTTTAGGTCAGTTAGGTAATCGTGTTCAACATGCATTACGAGCCTTCACACCTAGAGATCAAAAAGCGGTGCGGGCTGCGGCACAAACGATGCGAGCAAACCCAGAATTTGATGCTGAACAGGCAATTGGTGAGCTCTCTACAGGAGAGGCGTTGATCTCTTTTTTAGATGCAAAAGGAGCCCCTACGATGGTGGAGCGAGCCTACATTTTAGCGCCTGAGTCACGGATGGGGATCTTAAGTGAGATGGAGCTTAATAATGCAATTAAGCGCTCTTTAATCTATGGGCGTTACGAGGAGATGATCGACCGAGAGTCTGCCTTTGAGATTTTAGAGAAACATTGGGCTAAGGAGGAAGAGAGGGAGGGGCAGAAGGAGTCATCCGCAACAAAAGAACGTATGGCAGAAGATGGTTTGGTCAGTGCAATTCGAGGTTTTATCTTTGGTTCAACGGGGCCACGGGGTGGGCGCCGTGATGGTTTGGTTCAAACAGCAAGTAAAACCATTATCCGAAAAATTAGTAATGAGATTGCGCGGGGGATTTTGGGTGGACGGCGCCGGTAAGAGTATAAGCGATGTTGAGGGCTAGAGTGATCTGAGCCCTCTTTTTTATTGAGTGATCACGTTAACTTACTTTAACGGTGAGAATATCACATGGTGAATCGTTCACAATCGATCCGGTTGTTGATCCTAATAGGAGAGCTAAACCGTGGCGCGTGTGAGAGCCAACCACTAATAGATCCACATCGAGCTCAGCTGCTGCTTTTAAAATCCCCTCTTTTGTAGAGAGCGCAGAGATCACTAGAGTATCGGCATCAGGAATACCGAGCTTATGAGAGAGCTCCCGCATCGCTTTTTTTGCTTCTGCTACCATCTCATCATCGGAAACTTGCGGGATTACGGGCATCAGTTCGTAGCCGGCACTAATGCTAATTCCCTCCAAGATGTTGAGCAGTGTAATTTTAGCGTGATTACGTTTTGCAACGACTAGGGCTTGTCGGCCAACCTTCTCTGCATCTTCTGACTGATCAACAGCCACTAAAACATGTCTATATTCCGCCATTCTCTTTACCTCATCTTACCGATCATTAGTTTTCTCTATTGATGGGGTGTTACCCATCTTTTATAAGCTTTAGTCTACCACTAACCCACTTTTACTAAAACTGGAAAGCAAAAATTGGGGTACAATAGGCACTCACTTTTTTATAGCTAGACGATAGATTAAGGTTCGATGAGTAAATTAACTAAAGAAGTCAATAGACGCCGTACATTCGCAATTATCGCTCACCCTGACGCAGGGAAAACGACAATGACAGAGAAGCTTCTTCTCTTTGGGGGCGCTATTAATTTAGCAGGTTCTGTTAAAGGGCGTAAAGCAGCAAGACATGCAACATCCGACTGGATGGAGCTAGAAAAACAGCGGGGAATCTCGGTTACATCATCAGTGATGCAATTCCCCTATCGTGATTATATGATTAATCTTCTTGATACCCCAGGACATCAAGATTTCTCGGAGGATACCTATCGTACATTAACTGCGGTCGATTCAGCGTTGATGATGATTGACTGTGCAGCAGGGGTAGAAGAGCAGACGATTAAGCTAATGAATGTCTGTCGCCTTCGCGATACGCCGATTATCACCTTTATTAATAAGCTTGATCGTGATGGTAAAGATCCTATCGATCTTTTAGATGAGGTGGAAGAGGTCTTAAAGATCAATTGTGCTCCCGTGACATGGCCGATCGGCATGGGGCGAGATCTGCAAGGGGTTTACCATATTTTAGAGGATTATATCCATCTTTATGATCGTGAAGAGCGGGGGACTACCAGCCAAGGAAAGATCATTAAGGGACTCGATAGTAGTGAGCTTGATGAGGTTTTAGGGAAAGAGCGTGCTGATGAGTTTCGTGAAGAGGTTGAGCTTGTACAAGTGGCGAGTCACACCTTCGACTTAGAAGAGTATCGCGCAGGGCGCTTAACCCCTGTCTACTTTGGTTCAGCCATTACCAACTTTGGGGTACAAGAGATGCTCGATGGGTTTGTTAAGATGGCACCAGCCCCTACTGTGCAAATAGCGACAACGAGAGAGGTTGCCGCAACTGAAGAGCCCTTTACTGGCTTTGTCTTTAAGGTTCAGGCGAATATGGATCCACGCCATCGAGACCGTATAGCCTTTTTGAGGATCTGTTCAGGAGCATATCGTCCAGGGATGAGCGCCCACCATGTCCGCATAAATCGTACGATTCGAATTCCAGAGGCGATGACTTTTATGGCTTCAGATCGAGAACATCTAGAAGAGGCGTATGCGGGAGATATTATCGGTATCTATAATCATGGCACGATTCGAATTGGGGATACTTTTACTGAAGGGGAGGAGCTCAGCTTTAAAGGCATTCCCGACTTTGCACCAGAGCTCTTTCGTCGGGCCCAATTACGCGATCCGTTAAAAATGAAGCATTTAGAGCGGGGCTTGGCTCAGCTTTGTGAGGAGGGGGCAACCCAGCTCTTTAAGCCACTGCGGAATAACGATCTGATTATTGGCGCAGTGGGTGTGCTTCAGTTTGATGTGGTGGCTCACCGCCTTAAGCTTGAATATAACGTTGATTGTGCTTTTGAGCCTGTCGAAGTGGCGACAGCTCGCTGGGTTCGTGCCGAAGATCCTAAGGCATTTGAGACTTTTAAGAATCGGGTACAGGATAACTTAGCACTCGATCACCATGGGGAGTATGTCTATATAGCACCAACACGTGTCAATCTCCACTTAACGGAAGAGCGCTTCCCCGATATTAAGTTTGAAGCGTATCGTGAGATTCATAATTAAATGAATATCTGATTAGTTCAAGTGGATAGAGCTCATCCTTTTGATGAGCTTTTTTTATGCCAGAGTCGTTATAATGGGGTGAAATATTTAAGGAGGAAAGAGAATGTTCACGTACGAAGATGCGATGCGTCCTGTTTTAGATTTTCTTAAATCTGGAGAAGTTTGGCAGAAACGAGAGATTACAGAAGCAATTTTAGGTGAGCGATATTTTAATCTTACTGAAGCGGATAAAGCGGAGCGAACGGCATCGGGAACAGGACTTTATGCGGGACGTGTTGGATGGGCGTTGAGTTATCTTTATCAAGCGGGGCTAATCACAAGACCAAAACGTGCTCACTATAAAATTACTGATCGGGGATTGGAAACACTTCAGAAGAATGTTGCTGTGACTAAGCAGTATTTAGAAGAATTTGAGCAGTTTCAAGATTTTCTTGGGCGCGATAATCGGAATCTTAAAATCAAAAAGAATTCTGAGCGATTAACGGCGATCGATGAGAGTAAGAATGAAGCTGAAGAGTTTGGGGCAACACCAGAGGAGGTTGTAGATCAGCAGTTGGGAATTATCCACAAAGAACTCTCCAGTGAGCTGCTCGAAGAGATTCTTGCAAAAGATGCATTCTTCTTTGAGGATTTGGTTGTCAAACTCCTCTATAAAATGGGGTATGGAAGTCATGTGGATCAGGCGAAAGTGACGAAAAGAAGTGGTGATGATGGCATTGATGGAATCATCTCCTCCGATCGTTTGGGGCTAGATACTATCTATGTTCAGGCAAAACGTTACGCAACGGATAATATTGTGGGCAATAATCAGATCCGAGACTTTATGGGAGCGCTATTGCAGAAAGGAGCGACCAAAGGGGTCTTTATTACCACGTCCGATTTTTCCGATTCCGCTAAAAGGGCGGTAAGAGAGAATCGCCATCAGGTGATCGCTCTGATTAATGGGCAGCAGCTCACTTCACTGATGATCGAATATAATCTCGGCGTCTCCATTGAGCGAGAGATCCATATTAAGCGCTTAGATAGCGACTTTTTTGATGAA
>JBKGVF010000006.1:0-4849 GCA_046462535.1 Ignatzschineriaceae bacterium
TTTATTAAACGAAATGCAGCATCTTCTAACCATGCAGTGCGCTCATGCTCTGCCTCTAATTTAGCGATAGCGGCTTCGGTTTTTTCAATTTTTTCATACTCACCCGCCTCTTTTTCTCGCTCGAGTCGTTTTGTGAGCGACTCAAATTTGGGTGTAAAACGCTCCTCAATAAATTTGTCGATCACTGCGCGAATTTTTTGAGGGAGCTCTCTATCATAATTCATCTGCTCTCCTTTCTATCTTCTATCCATATATGAATTAATGCTTTTCATTACCTGTGAATTATAGCGATCGATATTTAAATGTCAAACAACAACTTAAAAAAGTATCTAGCCAGATAAAAAGAAACTCATCACAATAAGCGCAATAAACCCTCAAAAGCAGATAAATAGTAGAGGAAAATAGGGGGGAACTGGCATAAAAAAAGCCCACAAACAGTTGTTTATGGGCTTACCACCTATTCGGTGGGTAACAGAATATTTCAATTCTTATATTTCCTAAGCCACCTTTCGGTGGGTACACCAGCTCTCTTCTGGTAACGTATTGGGGATAACTAAACCTTTGTCAGTTGGCTAAAATCCAGCATCATACTGCCCTACTTAGCGACCTCAGATACTCTTTCAGAAGAGAAACCATAAAAGGGATTATACACCCAACGTTCCTCAAACTTTAATAATTTAAGCGAAACCGAAGCGAATCGGCGGGCAATTTTAAGCCGCTCAAAGGTATAATCTTCTGCGCTCTCCCCCACAAATCCCCCTAATGCTGCCTCTAACCCCTCATCTAAGCTACTCACTAACCAGGGTGAAATGATGTTATTTCCTGTTAGGAGGTTGTTATCTATCTGAATTTTATAATTTTGCGTCGGGAGTGCTGTTAGCTGCTCATACCACCTGCCCCCTTGTTGATGGAGAGTCTCTGCATGGTAGATATTAAATCCACTCTCCGCCTCATCACTCGGCAGAAAAAGAAAGATCTCCTCTTTTAGACTCTGTCTGAAAGGTGAGTGCCTCTGTAAGTGATAGAGGTGATGGTATGGATAATCTTGCCTCCAAAAGCTATTGACTGCATTAGCAAAATTACCCACTAGCTCTGGCTGGAGAAGGCGACGAAGCTCCCCATGCTCAAGAGAGGCCAGTGTCCGATACCTCACACAACTCTTTTGGGGAATAGTCAGGGGGTGATGATCACCGCTATTTGCCCGTTGAAAATCGGATATTAAGATCTTTTCTGGCGCCATAATACGCACTTTTGAGTCTACGCGCCTGAGTAGGCTTCCGGGAATTAGATCGGGGAGATGATGGGTGCATAATCGTGCTGTTGAGGATTCAAATCCCGGCCGATGGTAGAAGGTATTCTTCTTTTTTTGGGCAAGTACTTGATGCTCCTTAATTGTCTTAATGCCATAACAAAGCAGAGTAGCAATCGGCTCTGAAAGCAGAGCTAAATTAGGGGCGGTTAACTTACGATCCCGATGGCGCCAAACCCTCCCAGCGAGCTGGACAATAGAGCGATGGGAAGAGGGCTCTAAAATCGCCCAATCATAATCATGATCACGTCCCACCTCGGTAACGGGGCTTCCCAATACGATAAAAAGATGATCTTTCTGCATGCTCTCCCCACCTAAAATGGCACGCTTAATTTCAGGTTGCTTAAAGATCGCAAGGGGCTCTTTACGCAACAATATGCGATCGAGCTTACTCTCTAACAGAGAGCGCAACAGTAAGATTTGCCGTGAGTGGTAGACATTAAGATGAATTTTCACCTTCGATAGCTGGGTAAAGAGCTCGGGTGCCTCCTCTTTAAGTATCCTCCAAAATGCCCTATTTAATACCATTTCTGCTAGGGGGATAATATGTGTGATTTTACTCAAGCGCACCAGGCCGATACTTACTCGCTCCTCATTATACCCGCTCTCTTTAGGGGCTACTTCATGATATGTCTGGTGCAGATTGAGCGCCTCTTTCAAGATTGTTTTGGCAATGATGTAGTAGCGGCGCCACCTCTCCTCTTCCCGATTTGTTTGCCCCTCTATATTGAAGATCTCACCATCTTGAGCGCTAGGGGGCTCCCAAGGGATAATGGTGGCTTGTCGCTTAATAGGTAGCTCACTTAACATCGCCACCCGTTGCGCCACAAAAGTCTTATGATCTGCTCTAAATTGAGTAACATCCTTGCAGATCTCCAACTTTTCTGCCGCTTCATCTACCCAAGCAACAACAATATCCTTGCTCGCTTCACCTAACTGCTGATGTTGATTCCAGATAGATCGCCCCTCTTGATAGGCGGTAAAGAGACCTGCCACAAAATCGGGCGATAGGGTTGCCGAAGAGAGAATCACCCGCCCGCCCATTAACCCGCAAAGATAGAGCAATCGAGAGAGTGCCGGAAGATCCTCAAGCGCAAAATCATCGGGCTCATCAAGAATTAGATCTGCACTAAAGAGGCGCAAAAGGGGGACGATATGGCGCCCGCCTCTTGCTGACTCACTAGCAGCCATAAGATGATCGATCGTACAGGCAATAATAGGAGTTTTTAATAATTTCCGATCATTTTGATTACGCATTAAGGTGGCAAAAGAGTCGGCAATCCAGTGGCTCTCTGCAGCGTCTACTACATAACCTCCCGCTGTTGAGAAGAGCCCCTCCTCCATCCCTCCTAACAATTCTGCCGTCTCAAAGGCTTCAAATTGGTGCGCTGATTCACTGCCGATAGTTTCTGCTTTGGCACTCTTACCCTGATCTTTTTCCCACTGCTCCTCAAGGCGCTGACGAATGGCTACACTCTCCCCCCCGATTAAGGTGGCGATCATCTCTGAGTTAAGCTCAAGGGCCTCTTTAAGACTCTCTGCCGTCTGCTGAGTTAAGGTACGAAGCCCAAGGGCAATGGTAAAACGCGCTCCCTGCTCACCTGATAAGGCCGCAGCCATTTTGGCATTTCCAATCGTCTTACCACAACCGGTAGAGGCCATAGAGATCCCGAAAAAGCCCTGCCGCTCTGTAACACGCTGTTCACTCTTTAGCAGATCATAGATTCTATCTTGCCACTTAAAGCGTTTTAATTTCGTTCGTCTTTGAAAAGGCTTATGCTCCTTTAAGCGGGGCAAACCTTTACGCAACTTTGGTAATAGGTGAGCAAATTTAACCGTCTCTTCAGTCACCCCCAACAGGTGAGCCTCTAGACTCTGCTTTCCCCCATTTAACAATGGGCTACTTTGGCTCTCTCTATCTAAATTAGCAATAAGCATCTCTTTAGAGGGGGCAGAGACCTCCCGCCTTTGAGACGCCTCAAATGGGAGGGCTGAATAGTTATGATCACCTGTAATCAAGGTTAATCGTGAAAGATAGAGTAAGAGAGGATCCGTGAAGGTAAGTATCTTCTCTCCTCCCTCCTCTCCATCGATGAGATAGCGATTCTTTAATCCCCGATTGGCCCAACGGCTAAGAGATTTTTGCCAATGGGGGCTTGCGGTAATATCTGATTGTAATGTGATGAATTGAGCGAACTTCTCCCGATTATTTTGTGGGCTAAAAGGGCTATTAGCGTTATGAACCCATTGATCATAGGCTGTAAAGTTTTGCCAAAAAAAGTCGATCGGATAGGCAAACTCTGTAGCTGAAGAGGAGGAGCGATCAACAGAATCTACTTGCACCATTCGATGGTGGGTGACAATTAACCAACCAATAAATCGCCCTAATGGAGGGATCTTTAATAGATTGAGATGGGAGAGGGGATCTTCTTTCTGCGCTATCTTTCTTATTAATGATCGGTGCCAGTCGATATTGGCTTCACGATACGCGCCAAAATTAGCTAAGCGCTCCAATAAGGCTTGGTTACTCTCACACCCCTTAACCATCTCAAGAAATAGCAGAAGAGAGACCCATTCATGGCGATAGGGATCAGGCTCACTCATTAAACGATCGATACTATTGTGTAACTTCTTTTGAAAGCCGACAGTCGCCTTTCCCAAATCATGGAGCAGCGCAGCAATTGCTGCTGTAATCTGAATCACTTCACCTAGTGGCCAGCTCTGCTCCTCCCCCGCACTAGGAATTTTGCGTCTTGTTGTCCGAATCGGCACCCGCCCCCTCTCATTAAAATGGCGACGGTTACCAACAACCCATAAGAGCTCCGTATGATTTTGGCCCCGTGTCCAGTAGCAGCTAATGGCACTATTTCTACGCGCAGTTTTCCGCAATAACTTATGGAGGTGATTAAGACCAGCCTCGGTAATGGCTGTCTGCCAGGATCGTTGCCCTGTTCGCTCTGCAAACTGATCAATAATACGGCGCGTCTCCTTTAGGGCTGCACCTTTACACTCACTTATCAGTAGGATATTCATAAGCGCTCCGCCTCCTCAATTAACTCTTTAAATGACTCAATAATAAGATCTAAAGCCCCAACTTGGGTAAATCGGGTAATTAACGCCTCACGAAAATCCCGCTCGTTATGACCTACTTCCGCAGAGATAAAGGCCTGGGGCAATACTAGAGCATCTTTAATAATATCTGCTGCATCAAAGACCAATCCGCCTCGACGCGTCTTTCCATGAAGCACCGCTAATCCATGGGGAAGCCCTAAGACCCAACAAGCGGTTGCCCCTAATCCATAAGCTAAGTAATTCCCATGATCGAGAAAACGATTCGCCGGATCGATACTATTGCCCCCTTGTGAACGGGTAAATTGATCTTGAATGGTCGCCTCATTGGCTAATGCGTAGAGTGCTCTGGTCATTCTTCCCTCGGCACTTAAGAGGGATTGCGTATTGTCACACGCTTCAAATATAGGGTAGTACCGCTCTAACAAATCCGATAGCTTCCCTCTATCTATAGCCCATGAATATTTAGGC
>JBKGVF010000007.1:0-75274 GCA_046462535.1 Ignatzschineriaceae bacterium
GAGCTCGATTGGGTCTGTATTGCATGGGATGCTGATTTGCGCTCGGGTGAATTTGGTTGGGAATTTAAAAATTTTCGGGGAACAGAGTGGCAAAATGTGAATCAAGAGGAGCGTCAGCGCTATCTTCTTAATACCTACCGAGTTTTATTAACACGTGCTCGACAAGGGATGATTATTTTTGTGCCAGAAGGGGATGAGCAAGACCAGACACGGCAACCACAATTTTATGAGGGGATTTTTGATTATCTAATATCTGTGGGCATCCCTGAATTAAAACCGTAAGCAATAAAAAAGGTGACTGTTAAAGTTCAGTCACCTTATTAGTTTTTATGTTGTAAAGCTTATGAATAAACTTGCTAGATAAACTCTATTTTAAAGCGCCTTAATCTTTTCAAGCTGCTGTTTAAGTTCGGCGAGTTTATTCTCGGCATCTTGGAGCTTAGCACGCTCACCTTCCACAACCTTTTCTGGGGCGTTATTGGTAAAGCCGGGGTTTGCAAGCTTTCCAGTTAGCGCTTTAATTTGTGGCTCAATCTTGCCGATTTCACGCTCTAAGCGGGCGAGCTCTTGCTCTTTATCGATAAGATCTGCAAGCGGGATTAAAAGACGCATCTTGCCGATAACTACAACAGCCGACTCTGGTGCTTCGCCTTTAACGGGGCTAAAGCTCTCTAATCGACCCATGCGCGCAAGAAAGAGCTCATTCTTCTCAATACGGGTAAGATCCTCTTCCGTTGCATTCTCATAAAGCACGTCAAGCGGGCGGCCAGGAGAGATATTCATCTCACCACGAATACGGCGAACCGCAAGCAATACCTCTTGTAGCCAGTTGATCTCCGCCTCTAATGCTTCATCTTTTGCTTCAACCACAGGGAATTCCGCTACAGAGATACTGACTGCTGTTTTAAAGTTTGGTGCAATCGTGGTTAGCTTCTGCCAAATCTCCTCTGTGATATAGGGCATAAAGGGGTGAAGCGCCCGTAAAATGGCATCAAGCACAAAGAGTAAGTTGTAGCGAGTTGCTGCCTTTTCATCATCGCTAAAATCACCATTTAAGATCGGCTTTGTAAGCTCTAAATACCAGTCACAGAATTCGTGCCAGATAAAGTCGTAGAGCGCTTGGGTTGCAAGATCAAAACGATAACCTTCAATATGGCGATTAACTTCTGAAAGGGCATGATCTAAACGGGAGAGAATCCAGCGATCAATGTGTGAAAGCTTCTCTCTGTTTTCGGCGACTTCCTTCTCTTCAGTATTCATAAAGACGAAGCGAGCGGCGTTCCAGATCTTATTACAGAAGTTTGAGTAACCTTCAATGCGGCCAACATCAAAGATAATATCGCGACCATTTGTAGCAAGTGCCGTAAAGGTGAAGCGAAGTGCATCGGTACCAAATGGGCGAATCCCTTCGGGGAAGTGTTTACGTGTATCCGCTTCGATACGGGGCGCCATTTGGGGTTGCATAAGGCCGGTAGTGCGCTTCTCAACGAGGGATTCAAGATCAATTCCATCAATAAGATCGATGGGATCAAGTACGTTCCCGCGAGATTTACTCATCTTTTGCCCATCTTGGTCGCGCACTAAGCCGTGGAAGTAGACCTCTTTAAAGGGGATCTCATCCATAAAGTGAAGGCCAAACATAATCATGCGGGCAACCCAGAAGAAGATGATGTCAAAGCCTGTCACTAAGACAGAAGTAGGGTAGTAGGTCTCAAGCTCTGGAGTTTTCTCTGGCCAGCCAAGGGTAGAGAAGGGCCAAAGTGCAGAGGAGAACCAGGTATCTAATACATCCTCATCCTGCGTAAGGGTAATCTCATCGCCAAGATTATGCTCTTTACGGATCGCCTCTTCAGATTCACCGACATAGATATTCCCCTCCTCATCATACCAAGCAGGGATGCGGTGTCCCCACCAGAGCTGGCGAGAGATACACCAATCTTGGATGTTATTCATCCACTCAAAGTAGGTATTCTCCCAGTTTTGGGGGATAAATTTAATATCCTTATTCTTTACTGCATCAATCGCAGGTTTTGCGAGAGTCTTCGCATCAACAAACCATTGATCGGTTAGATAGGGCTCAATAATTTGATTGGTCCGATCACAGCGGGGGATCATCAATTTATGGGGCTCAATCTTCTCTAAAAGACCTGCTTTTTCAAAATCTTCAACTAACTTTTTCCGTGCATCGAAACGATCTAAGCCACGATACGCTTTTGGCATATCGTCATTAATCGTTGCATCATCATTAAAGATGTTGATCATGGGGAGATCGTGACGAACGCCCATTTCATAGTCATTAAAGTCATGAGCAGGGGTGATCTTTACGCAACCCGTACCAAACTCAGGGTCCACATACTCATCGGCAATGATGGGAATTTGACGATCACAGAAGGGGAGATCGATCATCTTGCCGATATATTTTGCATAGCGTTCATCTTCGGGGTGCACAGCAACTGCTGTATCGCCAAGCATTGTTTCGGGTCGAGTAGTGGCAACAACGATAACCTCATCGGTACCCGCTATGGGGTAGCGTAAGTACCACATTGAGCTCTCTTCTTCATTAGATTCAACCTCAATGTCGGAGACTGCTGTCTTTAAGACAGGATCCCAATTTACAAGGCGCTTTCCACGATAGATTAAACCTTCTTCATAGAGCTGAATAAAGACCTTCTGCACTGCATCCGATAAGCCTTCATCCATTGTAAAGCGCTCCCGTGTCCAATCAGGGCTTGCTCCCATACGGCGAAGCTGTTGGGTGATATTGCCGCCAGACTCCTCTTTCCACTCCCAGATGCGTTCGATAAAGGCTTCACGGCCAAGATCGTGACGACTCTTCCCTTCAGCATTAAGTTGCCGCTCTACAACCATCTGTGTTGCAATCCCGGCATGATCAGTCCCTGGCTGCCAGAGTGTATTTTTACCCTTCATACGATTGTAGCGGATCAGAAGATCCATAATCGTATCTTGAAAGGCATGCCCCATGTGCAGACTACCAGTTATGTTAGGTGGAGGGATGACAATACAGTAGGGCTCTTTTGTTGTGTCGCCACTGGCTTTAAAGAGGTTATTCTCCTCCCAAAATTGATACCACTTCGTCTCTATTTGATCTGGCTTATAGCTCTGTTCCATGCAACCCCCTGTAAGATTATTGATTAAAAGAGATGGTGAGAATTATATCATTACTTAGAGTGATAATCCCCATTGGCAGTCTAGATTCACAATTATTAAGACAAAAAAAACTAGCCCGAAAGCTAGTTTTATTTACTCTTTAAGAATAGCTCTTATCGTAAGCGTGCTTCTGTATAGAGTACATGTTTGCGAACAACAGGATCATACTTCATTAGTTCAATCTTTTCGGTGCTGTTGCGCTTGTTTTTAGTAGTCGTATAGAAGTGACCTGTACCAGCAGATGATACTAACTTAATTTTCTCTCTCATTCCTTACTCCTTAGATTTTTTCGCCACGGGCACGAAGGTCGGCTAATACAGCATCGATCCCTTTCTTATCGATCGTACGAAGACCCGCAGGTGAAACGCGTAGCGTTACAAAACGTTTCTCACTCTCAACCCATAAGCGATGAGATTGAAGATTAGGGAGAAAGCGGCGGCGTGTTTTATTATTTGCGTGGGAAACGTTGTTGCCGGTCATTGGGCCTTTCCCTGTTACTTGACATACTCTACTCATGATTATTAACCCATTTTTACTATGTTGAAGTTACTAAACGATGGTTTAGTTTAAACGATGTAATTCTTTAATCGGACAATTATAGCTTAGCCCCTAGCCTGATGCAAGAATTTATCCTGTGAGGGTGGGGGATTAGATATTCTGCTCTCTACTCTTGGAAGTTTGAGGGGTTAACAGCTTTACTTGCCGCGGTTTCTAAAGTAATTAACCCTGCTTTCACTAGCTGTTCTAGATGTTGATCAAGTGTCTGCATTCCAAAAGCTTGTCCTGTCTGTATTGATGAGTACATCTGTGCAATCTTATCTTCACGGATTAGATTGCGTATTGCAGGAGTACCAATCATAATCTCCCATGCAGCTACTCGTCCACCACCTACCTTCTTTAAGAGGGTCTGAGCGACAACTGCCTGTAGGGATTCTGATAGCATTGAGCGTACCAGTGGCTTTTCCCCTTCGGGGAAGACATCAATAATACGGTCAATTGTTTTAGCGGCAGAGGTGGTATGGAGTGTTCCGAAGACTAAGTGTCCTGTCTCTGCAGCGGTTAAAGCTAACTGAATAGTCTCAAGATCACGAAGCTCTCCAACTAGAATGACGTCGGGGTCTTCACGAAGCGCAGCACGTAGGGCACTATCAAAGCTCTCCGTATCCCGATGAACTTCACGTTGGTTAATTAGGCATCGGCGAGGTGGGTGAACAAACTCAATAGGGTCTTCGATGGTTAAGATGTGGTAGGCAGCGGTACTATTGAGGTAATCAATCATTGCAGCGAGCGTAGTAGACTTACCTGATCCCGTTGGTCCGGTTACTAAGATTAATCCCCGAGGTACAGAGACCATCTGTCTAAAGATCGCTGGCATCCCTAACTCTTCCATGCTCATAATATCGGTGGGGATAGTTCTGAAGACTGCTCCCATCCCACGACTATGTTGGAACGCATTGACACGGAAGCGCGCAACACCCGGAATTTCAATAGAGAAGTCAACATCTTGGGTAGCATCAAACGTCTTGCGCTGATTATCATTCATAACCCCGTAGACTTCATCATATACTTCAGCACTGCTTAAAGCTGGAAGATTGATTCGAGTAATATCCCCATCGATTCGAACAATTGGGGGCAGACCTGCCGATAAGTGAAGGTCTGATGCGCCATTCTTTACAGAGAAGGCAAGTAGATCAGCTAATCTCATTGATGACATGTAGTTAAAATCCTCTATTTAAAGTAATGCATTAAAGGTTATTTTCTTTAGTTATTATTGAAATCATGATGATCAGGGGAGATTAACCTCCCCGATTATCGTAAATTTAAGTAAGTAATATATCACTTTATAAAGCGTACATTAAATAATCTTAAGGTTTGGTGGTTCTTCTAACCTTAAGATTATTATGCTTTGTGCTTTTGATGAGGATCGCTACGTTACTCTGCATTACGTTTTAGCTGAGTAATGACCTCTTTATAACTTAATTGGCTACCGAAGATCGCACTACCGGCAACAAATGTGTCAGCACCTGCTGCTGAAATTTCCGCTATATTGCTGGTATTGACTCCTCCATCGATCTCAAGTCGAATAGGGTGCTCTTGTTGGTCGATAATTGTGCGTATGGTACGGAGCTTTTCGAGACTAGAGGGGATAAACTTCTGCCCTCCAAAGCCTGGATTGACACTCATCACAAGCACCATATCAAGATAACCCCAAACATGATCAAGAACATTGACCGGAGTCGCAGGATTGAGAACTAAGCCCGCTTTACAACCTAATGATTTAATTAGTTGTAGGGAGCGATCTACATGAAGCGAGGCCTCAGGATGAAAAGTTATATAGGTTGCCCCTGCTTTAGCAAAAGCCTCAATCATCCGATCAACTGGGCTGACCATAAGGTGAACGTCGATCGGTGCTGTCACCCCATAATCTCTAAGGGCTTTGCAGATCATAGGACCAAAGGTAAGGTTCTCAACATAATGATTATCCATTACATCAAAGTGGATAAGATCAGCTCCCCCATTGAGAACAGCATCAACCTCTTCGCCCAAGCGGGCGAAGTCGGCTGAAAGTATGGAGGGTGCAATCCATGGAGTCTGTTTTGCCATCTCTACTATCCTTCCATACTCTTTAAGACGCGATCCATTGCGGCGATAGTCTCATCGAGATCCTCATAGGTATGGGCATTAGACATGAAGCCTGCCTCAAAAGCGCTAGGAGCAAGATAGATCCCCTCCTTAAGTAGCCCATGGTAGAAGGCCTTAAAGAATTCAATATCTGATCTCAATGCATCGTTATAGCTCTTAACTGGCTGATTGGTGAAAAAGAGTCCAAACATTCCACCCACCTGATTAGTACTCAGGGGGCGCTTATATTTGGCAAAAACCTTTTCAACACCCTCAACAAGATATTCTGTCTTTTTCGTTAGCTCTTCATAAAAACCTGGCTCTGATAAGAGCTCTAATGTTGCTAAGCCTGCAGCCATCGCAACGGGATTTCCGGAGAGCGTTCCTGCTTGATAGACAGCACCTGTAGGGGAGAGGTGGTCCATAATCTCTCTTTTCCCACCAAAGGCACCTACAGGCATACCACCACCGATAACTTTTCCAAAAGTGGAGAGATCAGGATCGATGCCATAATATCCTTGTGCAGAGTGCTTACCAACACGGAATCCAGTCATCACCTCATCGATAATAAAGAGGGAGCCATTGTTTGTACAGCATTCACGAATAGTCTCAAGAAACCCAGGAACTGGTGGGATACAGTTCATATTACCAGCGACAGGTTCAACGATAACGCAGGCGATCTCATCGCCATACTCTTTAAAGGCCTCTCTTACTGCATCAGGGTTATTAAACTCTAATACTAAGGTATGTTGTGTTAAGTCTGCTGGGGCACCCGGTGAAGAGGGCTCACCAAAGGTTAGTAATCCAGAGCCTGCCTTTACAAGTAGGGAGTCTGAATGGCCATGGTAACAGCCTTCAAACTTAATGATTTTATCGCGCCCTGTGTAGCCGCGAGCAAGGCGAATTGCGCTCATGGTGGCTTCAGTTCCAGAGCTAACCATTCGCACTTGATCCATTGATGGGACTAACTCTAAAACCTTTTTTGCTAAGAGCGTTTCTGATACCGTTGGAGCACCAAAAGAGAGCCCATTTTTTACTGTATCGATTACAGCATCGATTACTTTAGGGTGAGCATGCCCTACAATCATCGGTCCCCATGAGCCAACATAATCGATATATCTCTTTCCTTCTTCATCGTATAGATATGCGCCTTCCCCCTTTTTAAAGAAGATTGGGGCACCCCCAACTTGCCCAAAGGCGCGAGCAGGTGAATTAACCCCGCCAGGGATATACTTTTTAGCATCGGCAAATAATTGATCAAATAGACTCATCTCTTCTGATTCCTCACGTAAATTAATCGGTATAATTTATGAAAATTTCGCTCCCCCATTATGGAGGGAAATCTTGATTTGTTCAATGGTAGTAAATTAACTACAATGGGACTCTAATTTAATTGAGGATAAGTATGATCGAGACTATTAAAAAGAATTCTGAGCAGTTGGTACAAGCGCTTGACGATGCTAAGGGGCTGGATGTTAAGGCATTTGAGGTTACAAATATCGTTAGTTATGCAGATTGGGTGGTTATTGTGAGTGCTAACTCGAATCCACATATGAAACATCTGGTACGTGTAGCCGATGATACTATGCATCAAGTGGGCGTTAAGGCGCGAGGCATTGAGGGTGCTGAGGATGAATCAGGATGGATTTTGATTGATTATGGCGATATTGTTCTCCATATCTTTACCGAGGAGCAGAGAGAGTTTTACCAGCTTGAGAAGCTCTTTATTAGCTAAGGTAGTGTGGGGGTAAAGGATGATTATCTACTTGGTGGCTGTGGGCAATAACATGCCTCGTTGGGTAACTGAAGGGTATGAAGAGTATGCAAGTCGTTTACGGCAAGAGGTACAGCTACGCCTGATTGAGATTCCACCCCAATCTCGGCCGAAACGTGCCGATACGAAAAGGGTTTTAAAAGAGGAGGGGGAGCGACTCTTAAAAGCGATCCCGAAAAATACTCTTGTTGTGGGGTTAGATCCGCGAGGGGTTGCATTAGATACTGAGAGGTTAAGTCAACGTTTAGAGCAGTGGATGCAGATGGGACAAGATGTAGCTCTCCTTATCGGTGGACCAGAAGGCTTTTCAGATGAAGTCAAAGCACACTTTCAAGAGATGATCTCTCTGTCGAAATTGACTCTCCCACACCCATTAGTGCGTGTATTGGTGGCAGAGCAGCTCTTTAGATCATGGAGTATTCTGCATAACCACCCCTATCATCGAGCTTAGATGTTCGTTGTAATAGGTTGTTCGGATAAGAGAAGAGCCCTATAGGATTATCTATAGGGCTCTTTTTTGTGGTTATCGTTAGTTAGAGGATTACTCTTTATATCGGCTTAAGACTAAGCAGGCATTGGTTCCACCAAAGCCGAAGCTATTACTTAAAATATTGTTAATTTCAATATTGTCGAGCCGCTCTTGAACGATTGGTAAACCATCAAACTCGGGATCTAACTCATCGATATGAGCACTTGCTGAGATGAAGTTATTTTGCATCATCAGAAGTGAGTAGATAACCTCATGTACTCCTGCTGCACCTAAAGCATGCCCTGTTAGAGATTTTGTTGAGGTAAGTTTTGGGAATTTATCACCAAATACTCTCTGAATCGCTTTAACTTCGGGTGGATCACCAGCGGGTGTTGATGTTCCATGGGCATTGATATAGTCGATATCACCATCGAGGGTAGCGATTGCTTGGCGCATACAGCGTTCAGCACCTTCGCCGCTAGGCGCAACCATATCGTAACCATCTGAGGTCGCGCCATATCCAGTAATTTCTGCATAGATGGTAGCGCCACGTTTAAGAGCGTGCTCGAGCTCCTCAACAACAACAATACCACCCCCTCCAGTGATGACGAATCCATCTCGATCCTTATCGTAGGTACGGGAGGCAACGGATGGGTTGTCATTGAAGTTAGAGGAGAGTGCCCCCATTGCATCGAACATTGCGCTCATGTAGGGGTGTAACTCCTCCCCACCTCCGGCAAAGATTATATCTTGCTTGCCGAGTTGGATCTGCTCAACAGCATTTCCGATACAGTGAGCTGATGTAGAGCATGCTGAACTAATAGAGTAGTTAACGCCCTTAATTTTAAAAGGGGTAGCCAGACACGCTGAAACAGTAGAGCCCATTGTGCGGGTTACCATGTAAGGGCCTATACGGCGTGTTGAGTTGTTTTTCCGCAGAGCATCTACCGTATCAATTTGGTTTTTAGTAGAGGCACCTCCAGAACCAACAATTAAGCCAGTACGCTCGTTAGAGACCATCTCTTCAGTAAGTCCGGCATCCTCAATAGCCTGCTCCATAGCGATATAGGCATATGCTGCAGCATCTGCCATAAAGCGTAGGGTTCGGCGGTGAATATGCTCTTTAGGGTCAAGCTTTATTGAACCATGGACTTGCGAGCGAAACCCATAATCTGCCATCTCCTGCGAAAACTCGATGCCTGATTTACCCTCTTTAAGGGAGGAGAGCACCTCATCTTTATTGTTTCCAATACTTGATACAATACCAAGACCGGTAATTACGACACGTTTCATTATCGTTCACCTTTGTGCTGTTTTATATTAAAAGTCATCAGTTGAAGTGAAGAGACCTACCTTCAGATCTTTGCCTGTATAGATCTCGCGACCATCTACTTCCATTGTTGCATCAGCAATTCCCATGGTTAGTTTTCTTAGGATTACACGCTTCATATGGATACGATAGGTTATTTTTTTATGGTGTGGGAGAACTTGTCCGGCAAATTTTACTTTACCTGATCCAAGAGCTCGTCCACGACCCTCGCCCCCCATCCAGCCGAGGTAGAACCCGACCAGCTGCCACATTGCGTCGAGCCCAAGGCAACCAGGCATAACATTATCGCCGACGAAGTGGCAGGGGAAGAACCATAGGTCAGGGCTTAGGTCAAGCTCAGCAACAATCGACCCTTTACCATACTCACCCCCATCCTCGGTAATAGAGGAGATGCGGTCAAACATCAACATAGGAGGCATCGGTAATTGTGCGTTGCCTGGGCCAAAAAGCTCACCTTGAGCACACTTGATTAATTCTTCTCGAGTAAAACTTGATTGTCTAGACACTAATAAATTTCCTACTTTCGTGAATCGTTTTTAAAAAGATAAAAGTGTTTTGGATTATACCTTAAATTAGCGGGTAAAACTTCCCAAAACTATAAATTGTAGAGATCTTTCTCCCCTTTAGGGCGGGATTTAAAACGTCGATGAGCCCAGAGATATTGCTCAGGGGCTTGCCGAATCCACTCTTCAAACATTGTGTTAATTCGGGCTGTATCGGACCTTAAATCCTCTGTTGGAAAATCCTCTAAGGGGGGAAGGATTCTAATTATGTATCGGTTTCCTTTGCGAATACAGTAGTAGGGGAGCGCTTTAGCTCGCCCAAGACGTGTTAAGGTGGAGCTTGCCGTTATCGTTAAAGTGTTGATGCCGAAGAAGGGGACAAAAACATGATCGGCACTACCATAATCTTGATCGGGAGCATACCAGATAAGATCACCTTTTCGAAGGAGTCGAATCATGCGGCGAATCTCATCCCGAGTAATGGGCTCTAGCCCCGATTGATCATAACGCATCTGATACTGTACATGCTCGTAATATTCGTTGTCGTGGGGGCGATACATGCCCCGTACTGCGGTTTTTAAGCTAATGGCTCGACCCCCTAATTCTAAGGTACACATATGAAGCGTCAATAAGAGTGCGCCCTCCCCTGAGGCTCGCAACTTCTCTAGATGTTCAAGCCCTTCATAGATAAAGAGATCTTTCAGTTGATGTTTTGGCTTCCACCAAGCGGCAATCACCTCAAAAATACCCATCCCCATCGCTTTAAAGTTCTCTTTTACAAGCCTTTTTTGTTCTGCAGATGAGAGCTCGGGAAAGGAGAGTTCAATGTTGCGTGCAACAATTTTTCGGCGACGCTTAGCTATGTAATAGGCGATACGTCCCACTAAGCGTCCTAATGCAAGAAGAAAGGGCATTGGTAGACGTGCAATATGTTTCGCAAGGAAGATCCCTAGCGCTAACAGTTTATGATCTGATGCTTTTGGGGGGATCCGCTTCTGTTTGTTACTTTCGCTATTGCTCATGCTGCGTTTAAAAGACCATCCATTTAAAGAAATAACCCTACAATAGTAACATGTTTCTATCCTGTTTAGGAGTTAAGGGCTGTGATGGTGGTGGGGTAGAGTTTAGGAAAGATAATGGAAAAAAGTGCCTGTGCGCTATATACTACGAAAGATTCTGTTTGCGAGTTTTACCAAACCTAGCAATTAAATATATGGCCGCTAGCGCAACAACCTAATTTAGCGAGTAAGAGAAGAGATAGAATGGCAAAAAATAGAGTCTATAAATTGATCTATATTGATGATAATCCTGAGTCAGTAGCGAAGCTGCAGCGTATTATCCGTACATATGGGTTAAGTAGTGATTTCGTTATTGATGTGGTAGAAGCAAAGGGGGTTGATGAGCTACATCGAGCGCTCGAACAGGATCAGTTTGATCTTGTTTTAGTAAAGAATGCACCCCATTTGCCTCAAGTTGAATTGCTAGTAGAGATTATCGACATAACGACAACTGCACTCTTTGTTGTTGTTGAGAGTGGAGAGCTTGAGGAGGCACTACCTCTTATTGATTTAGGTGCAGAAGAGATTGTCACCCTCTCAAGCCCAACAACGCTCTATAAAAAGATCATTACCGCACTAAATAGTAAAAATGTTGCAGAGAGTTATCGTCAACTACGCGAAAAGCATAATATATTACAAAAGCAGGCAGAGACCTTTCTTAATCAGAGTGAGGAGGGGATTGCTTATACGATCGACGGACTCTTTACCGATTTTAATGAGGCTTTTTGGCGCCGTTTAGGTTACCAGAGTGAAGATGAGTTTTTAGGGGTATTGCTACTCGATCTTATCGACCCCAATTTTCTTGAGCAGTTTCGAGCTGCGGTCTCTGAAGCGATGCGTGGTGATAGCAGGGTGGAGATCGAGGGATCTTTCATCAATGGCTCAACAGGAGTGGCAGAGAAGCTCCCTCTTAGCCTGAGTAAAACCCTATATGAAGGGGAGACGGTTCTTGAAATTCGGATCTTAACTGACCAAAAGGGGAGCGCAACTCTTGAGAAGAGTGGCGGTGAGGTTAATAAGCTTGCGTTTATTCGACAGTTAAAAGAGGTGGTAGGACCAGGAATCTGGTTATTAAATATCAAACTTGATGATTACATCTCTATTTGGAGCAAAGAGGGAACACTCCATTACGAAGAGTATTTTGCTGCTGTTCAAGAGCTGATTCAGAAGCAATTTCAGGGGGTAGAGATGCATCGATATACAGATGATTCTCTACTGCTTGTTGTAGAGGGGGTAGATGTGATGAGTATTGATCGGATCGGTGCAACAATTGCTAATTCGGTAAGTAATTACCAGCACACCTTTGTCGATAATGGTGTTACCGTGCAGTCGGAAGCCTCCTCTGCATATATAAGTCTTAATATAGAGGCTAAAGATCTTTCAAATACATTAATGACTTTAGAAGAGCAGGCAAAATTGATCCCTGTAATCACCTCTTTGGGCAAAGAGCGACAAACTGAAGAGCTCCCCCGAGTTGAGGATGAGCATAACTCTACTGGTGAGGCGTTAGTTTTAGAGCCACTAGGTGATGAGCATGGAGAGTTTTCAGTTTTAGGTGATGCGTTAGAGGAGCAGCGGCTTCGCTATACCTATCTTCCTATAGCGGATTTTATAGAGGGGAGCAAGGGTTACTTAGCCGACTACGAAGTCCTTGATGCTAATGGTACAGTTATCTCATGGAATAAGGCTTTTATGCATACGGCCAATAATCCTGTGGCACAGCGTCTAGATGCATATTTGATCAGTCAGGCTATTAAGGAGCTGCGCAATTATAAGGATGTCCAAAAGGTTATGCTCCATTTAACGGCAAGCATCCTTCTCAATCAGGATTTTGCTGATACAGTCTTTAAAACGATTCAAAGTGGACGAGCCGCTGATCGGATTGTTCTTATGATTAATAAAGATGTTGTATTTGAACATAAGGAGAGTGCGGTAATTCTCTTTAATCGAGCTAACAGTGAAGGGTTAGCGATAGGGGTATATGGAATTGCTACGGAGTCTGATGAGGATCAGTTGCAAGAGTTATTGCAGAGCACTAAATATATCGCATTGCAGCCTAATCTTATTTCACGTTTGAGTCGAACACGTGATCAGACCACAAAGAACCGAGTTTCTGAGTTCTTTACCCGTATGTCTGACCAAAAGGTGACCATTTTAGCCGAAGGGGTCAATAATGCCACAAGTATGGCCTCTGTTTGGGAGTATAATATCCCCTTAGCTGTTGGAAGTATGATTGGATCGCCATCAGAAACGATGGATTTCGATTTTTCACAATTAATTATTTAAAAGTGATTGGCGACTCCGAGATGGGGTCGCTTTTATTTTATATATTTGTAGCGAGTTAGAGAGGGGCGATAGAGTGTGGAGTAGAGGATTGTGGCGAGCTGGATTAATATTACTGACATTTATCTTGGTTGGATGTGGATTCCAGTTACGAGGCACCCAATATATAAAGACCGATTATCGTGTCGCATTAACCGACGTGGGGGGTGCAACCTTCTATGAACAACTTGAGCGATACTTTAATGAGCGCCGCATGCCGATTGTGAGTGCAGCTGAAAGTGATGTGGTAATTACTGTTTATGAAGATAGCTTTAGAAGTAATACTGTGGCAAGTAGTAGCTTTGGGCGAGAACGTGAGTATATCTATACCTACTACGCGATTGTCTCTGTAGCTCTGCCGAATGGTGAAGTGTTGATGGAGCCAAGACGATTTGAGCAGAATCGTAACTTCTCTCATGGTGAGGAGGAGTTGCTGAGCAAAAATACTGCTGAGACTGAGGTAAAGCAGGAGCTTTATCGTAGTGTAATTGAGCATTTTATCCGTGCGTTAAATAGCACATTGAATCATTATGAGGCGTCGAAAGAGAGTGTTGTGGCGCAAGAGAATCTATAATCAGTGAGGAATTGTGGTGAAGAGAGAGAGTCAGCTAATTAAGGATGTTCAAGGGTATAAGGATACCCGAAATGTAGCTATTAATAAGGTTGGCATTAAGAATTTACGCCTTCCAGTCACTTTTGAAAATGGTGGGATCACTAATCATACGGTGATGAGTGCAGAGCTAACAGTGACACTACAAGCAGAGCGAAAAGGGACCCATATGTCCCGCTTTATTGAGACTTGGGATGCAACGGAAGCTCCCTTTACATTAGCTGGAGTCGCGCCATTCTTAGCCGCCCTTGAGGAGCGGCTAGATGCGGAGAGTGCGCAGTGCCATCTTCAATTCCCACTCTTTTACGAGCGTGTTGCTCCAGTTTCACAGGCAAAAAGTGTTATGGATTTTGAGTGTGAAATTATTGCAAAGAGCAATCCAGATTATATTGAATTACGGTTGATGGCTCCGGTAACGAGTCTCTGCCCTTGCTCGAAAGAGATCTCAGAGTTTAGTGCCCATTCACAGCGTTCACACCTCTCTGTCTCACTGCGCTTTAAAGATTTTTCTGCATTAGCAAACTTCAATATCGATGAGGCACTAAAGAGGATGGAATCAGTGGGCTCTTCTCAGCTCTATCCCCTCTTAAAGCGTCCAGATGAGAAGTTTGTGACGGAGGCTGCCTATAACACCCCCCGTTTTGTTGAGGATCTTGTGCGGGAGTTAGTGCTTCTCTTTAAAGAGCGTACCGATTTAGAGTCATTCTCAGTTGCCTCAGAGAATTTTGAGTCGATTCATAATCATGAGGCCTATGCTGAGATTGAGTATCAATTTTAATTATAAACCCCTCGCCAGTATTGACTAAAGAGTGAAAGGAAGAAAAAGATGATAGAGTCAGATCGCTTGATCGTAAATGAGGCCCCTCAAGAGGAGGAGCTTAGAATTGATCGTGCGATTCGTCCTAAAACATTAGAGGATTATACTGGACAGGAGTCGATTAGAGAGCAGCTAAGTATCTTTATTCAAGCTGCGAGTAACCGTAAAGAGGCACTAGATCATGTTCTACTCTTTGGTCCACCGGGTTTAGGTAAGACAACGTTAGCCCATATTATAGCGAATGAGATGGGGGTAGGATTACAACAGACCTCAGGGCCTGTGTTAGAGCGGCCGGGTGACTTAGCAGCGCTATTAACTAATCTTCAGGAGAATGAGATCCTCTTTATTGACGAGATTCATCGTCTAAGCCCAGTTGTTGAGGAGGTACTCTATCCTGCGATGGAGGATTATCAGTTAGATATTATGATTGGTGAAGGAGCAGCGGCGCGCTCAATCAAGGTGGATCTGCCCCATTTCACACTAATTGGTGCTACTACTCGGGCGGGATTGCTCTCCTCGCCGCTACGGGATCGCTTTGGGATTGTATCGCGACTACAATTTTATGATCATGCTGAATTAACACATATTGTAAAGCGCTCTGCGGCATTGCTAGAAGTGGGAATGACTGAAGAGGGTGCCTATGAGATTGGCCGTCGTTCTCGAGGAACGCCCCGAATTGCTAATCGATTATTACGTCGAGTGCGAGATGTGGCTGAAGTTAAATCAAATGGGAATATCACTTTGCAGATTGCTCAGGAAGCGTTAGCAATGTTAGATATTGATGATTGTGGATTAGATGAGCATGACCGAAACTTTCTCCGATTAATTGTTGAAAAATTTGATGGTGGGCCTGTAGGAATTGATACATTATCAGCTGCATTAGGAGAGGAGAAGGGAACGCTTGAGGATATGATTGAGCCCTATCTTATTCAGGAGGGTTTTATCATGAGGACACCGCGAGGGAGAGTCGCGACCCGTCATTGTTGGCGTTATTTTGGCTATGAGATTGATGATGCCGTGATACCGGATGAAGAGGAGACGCTTCGAAAGGGGTAACGTTATTAAAAGGAGCGATAGGCTCCTTTTTTTATGAGTTTAGATGAGAGTTAGGGAGAGTATAATGGGGGCTACTGATTTTTATCAGCGCGTTGGTGAGGCGCTATATGCAACAGATATAGCGGAAAAGTTAGAGCGAGTAGATGCACTGTATGCTGACATTATTGCGGATCGGATTACTCCTTATCATGATGAGGATTTGAGAGAGATTAAACCCGCAGGACGTCCACAGCTGCCACAATTGGTTCCCCCCCAAGAGGTACCAAGGCGAAAGCTTGGGAGCAAAGAGGGGGTTCATGCGCTTGTTCATGCAATTTGTCATATTGAATTTAATGCGATTAATTTAGGTCTTGATGCTGCTTACCGCTTTCGAGGAATGCCGAGGCAGTATTATCATGACTGGCTACTGGTTGCGAAGGAGGAGGCAAAACATTTCCGCATGCTCTCTGAGCATCTTGAGTCGGAGGGCTCCTTTTACGGCGCATTTACAGCTCATAATGGGCTTTGGGACTCTGCAGTAGAGACAGCTTATGATCCTCTTGTTCGTATGGCATTGGTGCCACGAGTACTTGAGGCTCGTGGGTTAGATGTCACCCCAGGGATTATTCATCGTTTACAAGAGGTAGGTGAAGCAGACGTTGTTTCTCTCCTAAAGGTGATTCTTCAAGAGGAAGAGGGGCATGTTGAGGTAGGAAATCGCTGGTTTCGCTATCTTTGTAATCAACGAAATCTTGATGAGATTGCAACAGCACTCAATCTACTTAAAGCACATCGACAAATTGTACGGGGCCCCCTTAATGAAGCGGCACGTCTACGTACAGGATTTACTAAAGAGGAGCTTGAGATCTATTTCGAATCATTCGGCTCTCATATTAAATTTCGCTCTTTAGCAACAAAATTTATTTTGGAGTCATTAACAGAGGCGCTCTTTATCGGGATATCTGGCTTGACGCTCACTGATGAGGAGGAGCAGTGGCTGCAACATCCATTAGTAGGTGGTGTGATTCTCTTTGCCCGTAACTATGACAATAGAGAGCAGTTAAAGGCATTAACGGAGGCGATTCGTACTCTTAACCCCTCACTGTTGATTTCGGTTGATCATGAGGGGGGGCGAGTTCAGCGATTTAGGGAGGGATTTACCCCAATTCCCCCAATGGCTCACTTAGGAAAGCTATATGAGCAGGATCCGGAAGGAGCGCTACTGGAGGCGCGCCGTTTAGGAGCAATTATTGGTGAAGAGCTTAATGAGGTGGGGGTCGATTTCAGTTATACCCCTGTTGTTGATCTTGATTATGGAATTAATCCTGCTATCGGGGATCGAGCATTGCATCATGATCCCCAAGTAGTGGCAGCCTTAGCATTAGCTCTCTACGAGGGGTTAAAGGAGGGGGGGAGTATAGCCGTTGCCAAACATTTTCCTGGACATGGTTTTGTGTCGGTCGATACCCACTTCGCTTTAGCAGAAGATAGACGCTCCTTAGCTGAATTGGAGGAGAGGGATCTGATTCCTTTTCAGAGGCTTATTGAGGCGGGGGTAGAAGCGATTATGCCTGCCCACATCCTCTATCGACACGTTGATGATCAGGCAACGGCAGTTACATCGCGCGTTTGGATTGAGTATTTAAGAGATGAGTTAAACTTTAAGGGGGCTATTATTAGTGATGATCTAGATATGAAGGGAGCGGATCACTTAGGGGGAGTTAAGGAGAAGATTGATGCTTGTTTTGCGGCCGGGGTAAATATACTACTTCTCTGTAATGATTTTGATGCTATTCGAGAGGTGCTCACTTAATTGGGGAGATATGCACAAATTCTGTGGATAACTCTCTTTATAATTCTTGGAAATAGTGTGGGAATAGAAAAGCCGCTCGAAAAGGAGCGGCTTTGCATATGCTTAAGTGTTAATGAGCATGGTTACTCATCGCGATTTTTACTGCGGCTAAAGCGTTTACGATCATTCTCCGTTAAGTAGCGTTTACGAATACGGATGGACTTTGGAGTTACCTCAACTAACTCATCATCATCAATAAACTCAATGGCTCGCTCAAGCGTTAACTTTATGGGAGGGGCTAAGGTGAGTGCTTCATCACTACCAGCTGCCCGAATGTTGGTGAGCTGTTTTGCTCGCAGAGCGTTAACAACAAGATCATTATCACGGGAGTGAATACCAATAATTTGCCCTTCATAGATCTCATCACCATGACTGGCAAAGAGGCGGCCGCGATCTTGCAGATTATAGAGCGCATAGGCTAAGGCTTTACCTTGACCATTTGAGATTAAGACACCATTTTTGCGTTGCCCCACCTCACCCTGTTTCATAGGTCCGTAGTGATCAAAGTTATGATACATAAGACCGGTTCCACTGGTAAGAGTCATAAATTCTGTTTGAAATCCGATCAATCCTCGTGAAGGGATAATATAATCGATCCGAACACGTCCTTTTCCATCGGGAACCATATCTTGTAGTTCAGCAAATCGCTCTCCCATCTGCTCCATAATATCCCCCTGATGCTGCTCCTCAATATCAAAAGTGAGGCGCTCATAAGGTTCCATTTTTACACCGTTCTCTTCACGAATAATCACCTCAGGGCGTCCTACTGCTAACTCAAAGCCCTCTCTGCGCATATTTTCAATTAAGACGGAGAGATGGAGCTCACCTCGACCAGAGACTTTAAAGGAGTCGGGGTTATCGGTCTCTTCGACACGTAACGCTACATTATGGAGCAGCTCTTCATCAAGACGCTCTTTAATTTGGCGGGATGTGACAAATTTGCCCTCTTTCCCTGCAAAGGGAGAGGTATTCACCTGAAAGTACATAGAGACGGTTGGCTCATCAACCGTTAGTGGAGGAAGTGCCTCTACATGATTAGGATCGCAGAGTGTATCTGAGATATGGAGAGGATCGAGCCCTGTGAAACTAATAATATCACCCGCTTGGGCGCTATCAAATTCCACTTTTTCTAATCCATGAAATCCAAGAATTTGCTGGATACGACCATTTCGGCGGTTTCCATCAGCATCTACAACAACAACGGGAGAATTTCGAGTAATTTTTCCTCGCTTGACCCGACCAACGCCAATTACGCCGACATAAGAGTTATAGTCCAGTGAGGAGACCTGTAGTTGAAAAGGGGCATCCACTTCAACATCGGGAGCAGGGACATGGTCAATGATTGCTTGGAAGAGTGGGTCAAAGTCCCCATCCCGGACATCATCGGTTAAGCCAGCAAATCCATTAAGACCAGAGGCATAGATGACCGGAAAGTCGAGCTGCTCATCGGTTGCACCTAGGTTATCAAAAAGCTCAAAGGTCTGATCGAGTACCCAGTCCGGTCGCGCGCCGGGACGATCAATTTTATTAATGACAACAATTGGCTTAAAGCCCATTGCAAATGCTTTTTGTGTAACAAATCGGGTTTGTGGCATTGGCCCTTCTACTGAGTCTACTAGAAGGAGTACAGAATCCACCATTGAGAGTACGCGCTCTACCTCGCCCCCAAAGTCAGCGTGGCCTGGGGTATCGACAATATTGATACGATAATCCTTCCATTTGATTGCGGTATTCTTTGCCAAAATGGTAATACCCCGCTCTTTTTCAATCTGGTCGGAGTCCATAACGCGATCATCAATTTTTTCTCGCTCATCAAAAGTGCCAGACTTTTTTAAAAGTTGATCTACAAGCGTTGTTTTCCCATGGTCAACGTGGGCAATGATGGCGATATTTCTTAAATTTTCAATCATTAAATTCTATTCTTCATTCAATATGTTTAGGAGGAATTTCCAGCCCTGTATTTTAGCGTATTTAGGGGATTATTTCTTAAAAAGATCAGATTGGAGCTGTGGTAGGGGATTCTTCTCAGTTAAGGGTTGGGTAGGGAGCGGGTAAAAATAACCCAAATTCCGGTTTTAATTAGTGGGGCTAAGCGGTAAAATGGGGCCGTTCATTAAACTTTTGTAGGAGATTTGTAGTATGACGAGTATTCTCGATGTAGTTAAGCCTGGTGTTCTTTATGGCGATGATGTTCAGAAAGTCTTTCAAGTTGCTAAAGAGAATGAATTCGCCTTACCGGCGATCAATGTGGTTAATACTGAGTCTATTAATGGAGTCTTAGAGGCAGCAGCGAAAGCAAAATCCCCTGTCATTATTCAGTTCTCTAATGGGGGAGCGAAATTTTTTGCAGGAAGGGGATTAAAGCTAGAGGGGGATGAGGCTGCTATTTTAGGTGCAGTATCGGGTGCTCGTCATGTTCATACAATGGCAGAGGCTTATGGTGTTCCGGTTATTCTACATACCGATCATGCTGCCCGAGAGCTTCTCCCATGGATTGATGGATTATTAGAGGCAGGTAAGGCCTTTAAAGAAGAGACTGGCAAGCCTCTCTTCTCTTCACATATGATCGATCTATCTGCAGAGCCTTTAGAGGATAATATCGCTACATGTGTTGAATATATGAAAAAGCTAGAAGAGTTAGAGATGACTCTAGAGATTGAGCTTGGTATTACCGGAGGTGAGGAGGATGGCGTTGATAACACGAATATAGATAATGCACTCCTCTATACACAGCCTGAACATGTAGCGTATGCATATGAAGAGCTGAGCAAAGTTAGTCATCGATTTACTATTGCGGCTGCATTTGGAAATGTTCATGGGGTCTATAAGCCAGGCAATGTAGAGTTAACACCTATTATTCTCGATAACTCTCAGAAGTATGTTTCAGAGAAGTTTAACTTGCCTCCTAAATCATTAGATTTTGTTTTCCATGGTGGGTCGGGTTCATCATTAGAGGATATTCGTGAGTCCATCAGCTACGGTGTTATTAAGATGAATATTGATACCGATACACAGTGGGCGACTTGGGAGGGAGTTTTAAACTATTACAATGAGAAGAAGGATTATCTTCAGGGACAATTGGGAAATCCAGAAGATGAGCATGGTCCTAATAAATCATACTATGATCCCCGCACTTGGTTGCGTAAGGGGCAAGAAGGATTAGTTAAACGGGTTCTTCAAGCATATGAAGATCTTAACGCTATGAATCGTAACTAAAGATCATTTAGTTATATAGAGAAGAGCCACTCAGGAGTGCTTGAGTGGCTCTTTTACTTTGGAGATAAAAAATGAAGCTGTGTGAAGTAAGTTCGATAAGAAGAGGAGGAGGGCGCTGGTGGGATATTGTAGGTATCCTAGCACTTTTTCTACTCTTCCTCTCTATCGCTTTTTTCATTGATAAGAGTAGCGAGAAGAGTGTAGCATCTTTACAGGTGGAATCAGATAAAGAGAGGAGTTATTAACACATATGGCAAAAGAGTGGATCTATGGTTTTCATGCAATTACTGCAGCAATCGAGGCAGGTCAAGTATTGCAGGTGATTGCAGATAGTAGACGACAGGATAAGCGAATGCAGCAGCTCCTCATGCAGGTAAAAAATTCAGGGGTTGTGGTGAGTCTCTCGAATCAAAAAGTGATTGAGGAGATGATTGGCGAGGGGCACCGTCATCAGGGGGTTATTGCTCAGGTTAAGGTGCGGGCGGCCCAAGAGGAGGCGGATCTTTATCAGCTCATTGAAGAGCTGCAGCACCCCCCCTTTCTTCTGATATTAGATGAGGTTCAGGATCCTCACAATGTCGGGGCTTGTCTACGTAGTGCAGAGGCGTTTGGGGTTGATGCGGTGATTATTCCTAAAGATAACTCGTGTGGTTTAACACCGGTAGTGCGTAAGGTGTCGAGTGGAAGCTCTGAGCGAGTCCCATTTATTGAGGTGACCAATCTTGTACGAACCTTAACGGAATTAAAAGAGCGTGGTATCTGGTTGACAGGATTAGCAGGTAGTGGAGAGCAGACCCTTTTCCAGAGTGATTTTCGTGGTGCAGTGGCAATTATTATGGGATCTGAGGGGAGAGGTCTGCGGCGCCTTACGGAGAAAGCGTGCGATTTTCTAGTAAAGATCCCGATGGAGGGGGAGGTAGAGAGTCTTAATGTATCGGTGGCAACAGGGGTGGCGTTAGCAGAAGCGTATCGGCAGAGGCAGCATGGTTAGGTGTTAGTAATTACTTGAGAATAGAAGAGGCGAGCAGCAATAACCGCTCGCCTCTTCTACTATCTGCTCTCTTTAGCTTCCCTTTATGACCTTTTCTATTTTACCTGTAAAGATCGATTAGTCGGGCATCTCACGCTGGTAGCGCTGACGCTCCTTAAGTGCTTCAGGCATCTCACTCTCACCTTCACGTACATTAGGGCGGATTAATGTGTATGCAGTAAAACCTGTAAACCATAAGAGGAACCCAAAAGGCACTAAAATGGTGGTCATATATTTCCCTAACGCTTGATAGCCGAGGATGAGGGCAGGTATCCCTACAAAGAGCCCGATAAGGGTCATAATCATTCCAATGTAGTAGACAATCTCATTAAATTTAAGCATTTTGGTGCTACACCCCTCTAGAATAATATTTGGTTTCAATGAGATTTAATTATAGTCCCTTTTTAAAAACAATCCATGATAAGTATTAAGAGAATACGCTTTCCCCCTAATATTCGCGGGTAGGATCGACTTGATTAAGGGGAGGCTTATTGGCGCGAACTCGTAGAATATTGGTTACAATTTGTGCATTAGCTGTTTCAGGATTAGTCTCTGCTGCGATATGGGGCGTGATCTCTATCTCAGGAGAGCGCCAGAAGGGGTGCTCTTTAGGGAGAGGTTCGGTACGAAAGACATCAAGTAGTGCTCCGCTAATATGCCCTTCATCAATAGCGCGGATTAAATCGGCATCTACAATATGTTCACCACGGGCTGGATTGATTATATAAGCCCCTTTAGGAAGTTGCATGAGGCGTTGATAATTTAGAAGATCAGCTGTTGCTGTAGTAAGGGGTAATAGACAGATAAGGATGTCACTGCGATTGAGAAAAGAGGTGAGCTGAGCATCACCATAGTAGGAGATGATGTTAGGATGCTCCTTTCTGCTTCGTGACCATGAGATGACAGAGAAGTGATTCTCAATTAAGCGTTCGGCAACCGCTAATCCGAGATTGCCAAGACCTAAAATTCCGACGGTGAGCTCTTTATGAAATCGACGTGGATATTCACCCCAGCGGGCCGAGCGTTGATCAACGTTATGTCTCTGTATATTTCTTAAGGCTTTTAGAGTGCCATAGAGAGCGTAGTCAGCCATCTGATAGAACATATCTTCATCTACAAGGCGTGCTATAGGGATATTGTGGGGTAGGTCCCCACATTTAAAGAGATGATCAACTCCCATCCCTAATGATTGGATTAATTTAAGATTAGGAAGTTTTGGAAAGATCCCTTCTGGGGGATTCCAGGCTAAGACTGTGTCGATTGACTCAAAGTCTAAATCTTCAGAGTAGGGTAGTACTCTAATCGAGGCATCGATTTCGGTTAGGATATGATCCCAAGGTTCAATAGTGGGAATGGTGCGACTTAGAAAGAGAACGTTTTTCATACAATCTACCTCATAAAAAATCTATCTTGATAAGAGAAAGCATACCCAATGTTCTCACTGGGTATGCTTACTAAGTAGAGAGTTTTCGTATTCTCTTTCTTTTCTATTGTTAATGCAATCTATTTCTGCTCTTTAAGAAGATCACGAATTTCCGTTAAGAGGCTCTCTTCAGCGCTCGGTGTGGGAGCGGCCTCTTCCTTCTCCGCTTCCTCCTCTTTACTTCTCAGGGAGTTAATAACTTTAATTGCGACAAATATTGAGAGAGCAACAATTGTAAAGTCGAAGACATTTTGAATAAAGAGACCATAATTTAATACAACTTCTGGGGCATCTTCCGTCGCTTCTTTAAGAACAACGGCAAAGTCTTTAAAATCGATCCCACCAATTAAAACCCCTAATGGGGGCATTACAATATCAGAGACAAGTGAGGAGACAATCTTATTGAAAGCACCACCAATAATGACTCCAACGGCTAGGTCGATAACGTTACCGCGCATTGCAAATTCTTTAAACTCTTTAAAAAAACTCATAATAGATACTCCTTTAAAATTAATGATTAGTGACCGACACTCTTATTGCCACGTTAAAAAGTGGATCGATTATAATCCTAAAGTAGGGAATAGTCATATTTATGTTGGGAAGAATTAAAGAGCTTTAGTTTATGTTAATGCAGATGATTGGTGGATATAACCCCACTACTAGCTAATTCCTTTTAGAAGGTTATATAATACCCTTTTTCAATTGCAGAGAAGTGGTCAATATTATGAAAATTGTCGTAGCGTTAGGAGGAAATGCCTTAGGTCAGACTGCTAAGGCACAACATGAAAATTTAAAGAGTAGTGTTGTTCCGATAGTGGATCTTATTGAGGAGGGGCATGATGTGATATTGACGCACGGTAATGGGCCACAGGTGGGGATGATTAAGTTAGCGATGGATGCAGCAACAGAGCTTAATCAAGCGGAGACAATGCCTATTACTGAGTGTGTTGCAATGAGTCAAGGGTATATTGGTTACCACTTACAGCGCTATATCCGTGATGAGCTTGCGCGTCGGTCGATTGCTAAGGAGGTGGTGACCATTGTCACGGAGGTGATTGTTGATGGTGCTGATCCAGCCTTCACTACACCTAATAAGCCGATTGGAGCATTCTATACTAAGGAGGAGGCGGAGCGATTTCGGGCACAAGGTTATGTGATGATGGAGGATGCAGGGCGAGGTTATCGTCATGTAGTCGCCTCCCCAAAGCCTGTTGATATTGTTCAGAAGAGCACCATTGAGGCGCTAGTGAGAGCGGGTGAGGTTGTCATTACTGTTGGAGGTGGAGGGATTCCTATCTCTATAGAAGAAGGGCGTACCATAAGTCATGCCGCTGTAATCGATAAAGATCATGCTTCAGCTAAGTTAGCCGAGATTATCGATGCTGACTTTCTGTTGATTCTTACAGAAGTTGAGCAGGTAGCACTCCATTTTGGTGAGCCTAATGAGGAGCGCCTCTCTCTGTTAGATGAGGGGATGATTGAGCAGTATAGAGAGGCTGGTGAATTTGCTCCAGGATCGATGTTACCTAAAGTAGAAGCAGCTCTAAATTTTGCAAAGAGTAAGCCAGGACGATCAGCGTTAATTACATCGTTAGAGAAGGCGAAAGAGGGGTTTGCGGGGGAGACAGGGACACGGGTAGTTGCTAAGATCGGTTAGAGAGAGTGAGGAGTGTTATGATTAGAGGGTCAATAGCGTATTGACCCTTTTTTTATTAAGTGGAGGTTGAGTAGATGAAGGGACGAAGAGCGAAGGATTACTACCATCATCAATATGGTATTACAGAGCCACACTCAGATGTGGTAGAGGCAGCAACAAAGATCGCTCCTTGTACTGTATTAGATTTAGGGTGTGGTCAGGGGCGTAATAGTCTCTACCTGCATGATCGGGGGTTTAGGGTGACAGCAGTTGATCGAAACCCTAAGATGTTGGCCACGTTAAATCATATTCTTGAAGCTGAGGAGATCGAGGGAATTGAAGTTCATGAATATGATATTAATCGTGCTGCCTTAAGAGAAGCGTATGATCTCATTATTTCAACAGTGGTATTAATGTTTGTAGATGAGAGGGCAGTGCCTGATATTATTCGTAATATACAGAGACAGACCCGCATCGGAGGCTACAATTTAATTGTTTCAGGGATGTCTACGGAGGCCTATCCCTATGATGGCTTCTCCTTTGCCTTTGCTGAAGGGGAGCTTAGAGAATATTATCAGGGCTGGCGTCTCCTTAAATATAATGAGGATGTTGGAGAGATGCATCGTCGAGATCGTTTTGGTAATCGAACGAAACTTCAATTTGCAACTATGTTGGCTCAGAGGATTGTCTAGAATAGGAGTAAGAGAGTATAGAGATGGCCATTTCGGATAAAGATAGAGCGCTCTTTCGTGCGGCGGTAGGCAGAGTAAAGCCGATAAAGAGCGATCGAATCGAACCTCAAAGGAGGCCGATTAAGTTACATATTCGTAAAGCATTGCCCGATGATAATCAATTTGATGATCTAATGAGTGATGATACCTCATGGCTCAATGATACACAGGAGGAGATGCGCTTTGCGCGAAATGGTGTACCGCGAAAATTGCTGCGGCAGTTGCTGCAGGGAGCGATAGCGCCTGAGGCATCGATCGATCTTCATGGATTGACAGCAGAGTCAGCCCGAGAGGAGGTGAGTCAATTTCTCTACTATGCAATTAAGCAGAATCTATACTGCATCATGATCATTCATGGGCAGGGGTATCATTCGCAAGAGGGGGCAGTTATCCGAGGATTGGTCGATCGGTGGTTACGTTTTCGCCCTGAGGTGCTCGCTTTTGCCAACCCCCCTCAACGAATGGGAGGGAGGGGAGCGACACTCTGTATCTTAAGGCCAGACTCCCCTTTCGAGAAGTATTAAGTCCCTAATTGGAGTATACTCCTCTGAAATTAATTCAAAAATAGTAGAGAGTTCGGTATCATGCTCACTATTGCCCTCTGTTAGGAGGACTATATCTGAGGCTCTTTCTGTAGAGTAGTTTTGGGTTCCCTCACCCCCAATAATCAAAAAGGATATCTATGCGTTACATCTATTTAGCCGCTTATGTTGGCTCGATCTTGATTGCTAATCTGTTGATCGATAAATTTGTTCCACTCCCCTATTTTGGACTCTTAAGCTTGGGGACAGTCTTCTTCGCTTTTGTCTTCACTCTCCGAGATCATCTTCATCGGTTCGGCTTACGTTTTGCACTCTTTGGGATTGCGTTAGCACTATTAGTGAATACTCTCTTTGGAGTGATATTTGCTATCCCTACACGATTTTTAATCGCCTCTTTTTTAGCGATCTTGTTAAGTGAGTTAGCAGATACAGCAGTTTTTGAGCGATTGAAAGAGCGCTCTTGGGCCACTAAAGTGCTTGCGAGTAATGGGGTCAGTGTTCCTATCGATAGTGCTGTTATGACAATGATCGCCTTTTATGGCGTGATGAGTGGGCGGGAGATGGTAGAGATTATCTTTGCTGATATTTTGGCTAAATATCTAATTGCATCAACGATTCTTATACGCCCCGAAACCTTAAGTAGGGTGAGAAGCATTCTATGTAATTCATCAACATCAGTTAAGAAGGAGCAAGGTATTTAAGCGATGTTTATTCCAGAGACTCGAGCCATGAGTTACTATTCACCCCACCATGAGGTTAGCTTAGATCTGATCCCTAATCGTAATCCTGGTTTATTGATAGAGCAGGCTCATCAGCTTCAGCTACCCATTCTCTGCCCAGCAAGCAAAAATCCAGCACCAGGGTCGGAATTAGAGATTCACTACTCAGGAGGAAGATACTTTTTAGAGCTCTTCTCCCTTGAGCGCTATCTGAATGGATTTATTGGCCATCAAGAGGTGAGGGATATTGAGTATCTAGTACAAGAGGTTGCTAAGGATTGTGCCACAGCTCTAGGGGTGAGGGTTACTGTAGTGGGGCGGATCATTCTTGCCGGTCTAGCGCAGCGTCAAGTGATTAAGGTGGAAGCAGAACCCCTTAAATCTTTAATGGAGGAGCGCCGAGTGAGCCGGTAATGGGCTCGTTGATTTGATCTTCCCATTCCTGTTTATTTTCTCTCTGTGGTAAACTGCCCTCTTTAAAATTTATAGATGAGGAGAGGCATTAATGAGTCAAAAGAGAAGGAGACGGGGGCGGCGCAGACGGTTACCTGCTGAGCCTATCCAGGTGTATATCGAAGATCTTGCTCATGATGGGCGAGGGGTTGCAAAGGTGGAGGAGAAGGTGCTCTTTGTCGATGGCGCCTTACCTGGTGAAGAGGTGATGGCGCAATATACACGAATTCGAAAAGATTATGATGAAGCTCAAGTGGTGGAGGTGTTAACAGCCTCACCTGATCGAGTAGAACCCTTTTGTGATGTGTATGGTATTTGTGGAGGTTGCCGCCTACAACATTTAGATGCAGAGCGTCAGATTGAGTTTAAAGCGAATCAATTGAGAGTCAATCTTGAGCGGCAGGCGGGTCTAACAGAGTATCAGATGCTCCCCCATCTACGGGGTGCAACAGAGCATTATCGCTATAAAGCGCGCCTTGGTGTTAAGAATGTTCCTGCTAAAGGGCGCGTATTGGTGGGTTTCCGTGAGCGATTAACCCCCTTTATTGTGGATATGGATCGCTGCCCTATTCTTGAGGAGCGAGTTGATCAGTTAATTTCCCCCTTATCTACCCTTATTGGTGAGCTCTCTATTGCAGCAAAGTTACCCCAGATTGAGGTGGCGATAGGTGATCAGTGTCATGCGCTTAGTCTGCGTATTTTAGAGACACCCTCAGCAGAAGATTTAGAGCGTCTAAAGGCGTTTGAGGCGGAGCATGATCTTCTTCTCTATCTGCAGCCGGGGAATGAGGCTACTACAGAGGCACTCTCAGAGCGAGGGGCGTCTGATCAAGCAATCCATTACCGATTATTAGATGATTTAACACTCTACTTTAAGCCTTATCATTTTACACAGGTCAATCCGGAAATGAATGATAAGATGGTGCGACAGGCGCTCAATCTCTTACAGCTAAAGGGGGATGAGCATCTCTTAGATCTCTTTTGTGGTTTAGGTAATTTCACATTAGCGTTAGCCACCGAGGCGGGATCAGTGATCGGTGTTGAAGGAGATCAAAGCTTAACTGAGTGGGCTGAGCGCAACGCAGAATATAACAATATTAAGAATGTTGCTTTTCATTGTGCTGACTTAACAGAGGATCAGAGTGATGCCCCGTGGATGAAGCAGAAGTATGATGCAATCTTGGTGGACCCACCGCGTTCAGGTGCCTTAGAGATGATGCCTTATCTTGGTGAGCTTGCCCCTAAAAAGATCCTCTATGTTTCATGTCATCCGGCAACTTTAGCACGGGATTTAGCGCTCTTAACACAAGAGTATCCTTATGAACTTGTTTCCGCAGGAGTTATGGATATGTTCCCCCATACTGCCCATGTGGAATCTATGGCTCTTTTAGAGCGAAAAGAGTCTTAGATCGCTTTAGGTGGAATGATTATCTATCGACTAATTGGAGTGGTTGGTTATGCAGTTATTTAAAAACGCACTTATTTATCAAATTGAAGAGTCCTTTACGCTTAGTGAGGAGGTGCTAGAGAGCAGCTTATCTGAATCTCCCTTAATGCCATGCGGTAAGGAGGAGGTGGAGCGCTTTGGCTGGCTGCCTGCTTATAGTGAAGGGGAGCAGTTTGTTGAGCAGATTAATCAAGCACTCTTTTTCCGTCTTGGTATTGAGGAGAAGAAGATTCCAAGACGTGTGATTCAGACCGCAGTTGAGCAGAAGGCGCAGGAACATAATCTCGACTTGTCAAATCGTAGTCGTTATAAAGAGGTGGAAGAGGTCGTGCTTCAGGAGCTGATTCGGGGTGCTTATCCTGAGCGAAGTTCAATTGTTGCCTATATTGATATGGAGAGGAGGTGGCTGATTATTGATGCAACAAGTCTTAAGCGTGCCTCTATATTGACAGGCGCTCTCCGTAAAAGCTTAGGATCACTACCGATTACTGCATATGCCCCTAAAGTCTCACTCCCTTTAATGATGACCCATTGGGTTAAAGAGAGATTACCGGATCAAGCATTTCAATTCCTCTCTGAAGTGGAGTTGAAGGAGTTGGAGAAAGAGGAGGGTGGTGTAGCCCGTTATCGAGGGATACCGTTAGATTCCAGTGAGATTCTACATAATATTGCAGAAGGGTGGCAGGTAACCCGTTTAGCCCTTGCGTATCAGGAGCGGATTAGCTTCTCATTAGGGGAGGATTTTATCCTTAAGCGTCTTCGCTTTCTAGAGGAGTTTTATGATGAGGTGGAGGAGAGTGATGATGCCTATCAGGCACTCTATAGTACCGTCTATCTTCAGGTCTCTCTCTTACGACATCTATTGAACGATCTTTATCAGATCTGTCATCAATAGGGGATAGACAAGGTATAACTCTCTCTTTCTATTTTGCTTTAACACTTACTACTTTTATGGTTACTAAATAATTTATGAGTCAAACCCAATATACAGCCCAATCAATCGAAGTTCTTTCTGGTTTAGATCCGGTTCGTAAGCGGCCGGGGATGTATACCGATACCAGTCGCCCAAATCACATTCTTCAAGAGGTAATTGATAACTCTGTTGATGAGGCACTGGCAGGTTATGCGACTGAAATTACGGTGACCCTCTATAAAGATGGTTTCTTAGGGGTAGTTGATAATGGTCGGGGGATGCCGGTTGATATACATCCTGAGCATGGTGTGAGTGGAGTAGAGTTGATTTTAGCTACCCTCCATGCAGGTGGGAAATTTAATCAAGATAATTATCAATACTCAGGGGGGCTTCATGGTGTAGGGGTTGCAGTAGTGAATGCCCTCTCTAAAGAGTTTAAGGTTTATGTTAAGCGTGATGGGCGACAACATAAGATTACATTTGAGAATGGGGATAAAGCCAGTGACTTAGAGGAGATAGGGCGGGTAGGAAAGAGTGATCGGGGGACAGAGATCCGTTTTTTACCTGATGCGCAATATTTTGATACGGTTCGGATTGGGAAAAAGGCGCTCTCTGATCTCTTAAAGGCAAAAGCGATTCTCTGTGCAGGATTGAAGATCACTCTGATTGATGAGACGGCAAAAGAGGGTGAGGAGAGACATCAGGAGTGGTGTTATGAGTCGGGAGTGGAGGAGTATCTTTACGACTCACTCGAGACGATCGATTATCTCCCTAATGAGATTATTTTAGGGGAGTATAAGGGGGAGCATGAGGAGATTATTTGGGGGTTAGCGTGGAGTGAGGTGGGCTCTCCATTAATGACGGAGAGTTATGTTAACTTAATCCCCACAACATTAGGAGGAACACATGTTAATGGACTTAAGGCGGGGATAACGGAGGCGTTACGGGATTTTTCTCAGCAGCGCGGATTACTGCCGAGAGGTGTTCGTATTGCACCTGATGATACATTTGCTCATCTTAATTACCTCTTGTCGGTCAAGATGCAAGAGCCACAATTTTCTGGTCAAACAAAGGAGCGCTTAAGTTCACGTGAGATTGCATCGATTATCACTAATGCAGTTAAAGATTATCTTAGTTTATGGCTCAATAATAATGTTGAGGAGGCGGAGGCGATCGCTGAACTGGTGATTAGTGCAGCTCAAAAACGATTAAAGAGCTCTCGTGCTGTGGTTCGTAAGCGGGTATCTCAAGGGCCGAAACTGCCTGGGAAGTTAGCGGATTGTGTGAGCACTGATGTGAACTTAACAGAACTCTTTTTAGTGGAGGGAGACTCAGCGGGAGGGTCGGCAAAGCAAGCTAGAGATCGTGATAATCAAGCAGTTATGGCGCTACGTGGTAAGATTTTGAATACTTGGGAGGTGCCAACGAGTGAAATTTTAGCATCCAATGAGATTCATGATATCTCTGTTGCCATCGGGGTCGATCCTAATAGTGACGATATCTCTAATCTTCGATATGGCAAGATCTGTATCTTAGCTGATGCTGACTCGGATGGTCTCCATATTGCTACATTAATCTGTGCACTTTTTCTAAAGCACTTTCCTAAATTAGTAGAGGCAGGACACCTCTTTGTTGCGCTTCCTCCTCTATACCGTATCGATATTGGGAAAGAGGTGTTTTATGCATTAGATGAAGAGGAGAAGGAACATATTTTAAAGAGGCATGAGAAGAAGCGCGGGAAGATCTCAATGACGCGATTTAAAGGGTTAGGGGAGATGAATCCTCTCCAGTTACGAGAGACCACTATGAGTTATAGTACCCGTCGCTTAGTGCAGCTAGTTGTTGATGAGCGAAATTCAGCAGAGCAGATCTTTAATAAACTACTCAGTCGAAATGAGCGGCAAACCCGTAGAGAGTGGATCGAAAATAGCAGTTTTATTGAGGTGGTTAATGAAAATTCTTGATCTGACTTCGAGAAGATGTGAGTTCGGTTTGTTTTTACGCTAGGTAAGTAGTACTATTTACCATTAATTTATCAGTTTTACATTATTTAACTAAAGGTAAGGCTTTAAAAAGAGAGGTTTATCCAGTTTTTTGAGGTCTTTTGCTTACATTTTAAGGAAGGGAGGGTTGTTGTGGCTAAACGACCGGTAAAGGCAATCGGGGTAGATATAGGAAGCTCCGCGATTAAAATGGCTGAAGCTACTCGTATTGGTGACCAATATACAATCGAGCGTGCTGCCATCTATGAGCTCGATGAGGATGTGTGGAAAGATGGTATACCTGATGACTTAGAGGTTGCAAAAATCCATCTTCAGAGGGCATTAAAGATGTTCGGTTCTTCGACAAAAAATATTGTTATGTCGGTACCAACTTCGGCATTGGTTGTGCGTAATGAGGTGCTCGATGCTGCTTTGCGGGGCGATGAGTTATGGAATACGATTGAAGCTAACTTGCCACAATATATGCCATTCACCTCAGAGGAGGTGATGCTCGACTTTCAGATAATGGGGCCAACAGAAGGGGTTTCTGGTAGTAATGATGTCCTAATCACTGCTGTTCAGAAAGATTACGTTAATTTACGTGATCTTGTTACGGAGATGGCAGGTTATAAACTGACGTTACTTGATGGAGATATCTATGCCCTTCTTCGTCTGATAGGTCTTAAAGAGCCATTAGAGAGTTACTCTAATTATGATGGGATTGCTTTAATTGAGATCGGATTATACCGCACCGGATTTCATGTGGTCTTAGGAAATGGGGTTATCTATGTCCGTGAGTTTCCGATTGGTGGTGAGCGCCTGACTGAGATCATCTCTGATCTGGGTAATCTCTCTTTAGGAGAGGCAGAGGAGCGTAAAATTAATGGTGACTGGAGTAATGACCCTATCCTACAAGAAGCTCATTTGCGTTTTACCGATGAGATTGGTGAGCAAGCACTATCAGCATTAGAGGTCTATCTGCCTAATAATCCTCAGGTGGAGTTGCGCCGTATCTTCGTTACAGGTGGATCAGCTAATATTCCTGGCTTAGTCAGTGCATTGAGTGAGAAGTTTAATGAGGAGTTGGTTGGTTTGAATCCACTTGATTATGTCGATTTTTCAGATCAAGTTATGAAGAAGTCACCCGCATCATTAAGTATTGCGTGTGGTTTAGCGATTAGGAGTTTAGATTAATGAATACTATTAGAATCAATCTGCTTCCTTGGCGTGATGAGGAGCGCCTAATGCGAGAGAATACCTTTAAGCGTATTCTTGTCTACTCATCTTTGGTGGGGGTGTTAATTGGTCTGTTAGGACTCGTTTGGATGAAGCTTGCAGTAGATCAACAAAAGAATAGGGTCGTTGCAATTGATACAGCGATTCAGACTCGTTATAAAGGGGCAGAACAGCTTCTAGCAGAGAATGAGAAGATTGTCGAGGAGCTTAAAGAGCGCTTGCGAATATTAGGTGAACTTACAGATCAACGAAATAAAGTAGTACAAGTGATGGAGGATCTTGCTTCTGCAGAAGTTGAAGGTATCTTTATCTATGGGCTTGACTTTGAGGTGGATAAGCTGATTTTTGGTAGCATCTCTGATAGTAATGATGCACTGGTTGACTATCTAGATGTCTTAGAAAATAAGGTTGGTTTAACCCCCATTCCTGACTTCTCTGAGAATAATATCTTAGGTAAAAAGTTAATTGATGTGAGTTTAGAGATTAGCCCATCCGATTTTGAAAAACTCAATATAAAAACTGGGGAGTAAGTCATGAATGTTAATTTAAATGAAATTCTATCGATACGAAAATTAGCAAGTCTCCCACTCTTTATTCGTCTGCTAATAGCATTAGGGGTAATGGTAGTAACGGCTATTGTAGTAGCAGTGGTTTCCGTTGTGTTTATAACACGTAGTACTGATGAGCTTGCACGCTATAAGCAGGAAGAGGAGACAAAGATGGCCCAACTTGCTAAGGCGCAGAAAGCACAGATTGAGGCCGAAGTATATCAGGAGGCGATTCATAGCGCCCAAGATACGCTAGAGGAGATTAGCAAAAAATTACCAAGCGGAATTGATGCAGCTAGCTTTTTAAAGCAACTTAATAGCAATGCCCGTCAAAATGGGATCAAGGTAATACGCTCGAAAGCTTATCCAACAGAAAATAAAGGATTTATTGAAGAGATTCCTATTGAGATAGCTGGATGTGCAACGTATCACCAATTAGGGAGTTTTGTTGCTAATCTCTCTGAGCTAGAGCGCATTATTACACTTGAGAAGTTTGCCATGAGTAGTCATGAGATTTATAGCAATCGAGAGTTAGGTGGCATGGTGAGTGTTAAGCCTGCAATGCGTGATGCATCTAATATTGGTGAAGAGTGTGCGAGCAATAAGAGTTTGCCCTTTATCGCTAAGATTTCTACCTATCGCTATAAAGATGAGAATTAAGTAAAGGGGATTGATAATGTCGTATCCATTTAAGAGTAGATATAAAGGGGTCACTGCATTAATTGCTACCCTTGTGCTTACAGGATGTTTAGAAGGATATACCAGCAACAGTGAAGATATTGAACAGATGATCAGCGATAGTTTTCTTGAGGTTAAGCGTAATACTCGCCTAACTGTAGAGGAGTTGTTGCCAAAGCAGATGTTTGAGAGCATACATAAAGATTATGAGGGGAGTAACTATCGTGACCCATTCCAGATCTTAGATACAATCGAGGCTCTCTTTGCTGAACAGATTGCAGAGGAGGGTGGAAATCCTTACGTTTTAGAGTTTGACCCCACAAGACCTGAGGGGTACACCCCAAGTCCTTACGAGAGTTATGAACTTGAATCATTTAGAATGATTGGCGTCTTAGGATTAGCCAATGGAGACTACTCGGCCCTTGTTGATATGGGTGAGAATCGTATAGTGACCATTGATATTGGTGATTATATGGGAACAAATTTTGGTGAGGTTGTTGACATTACCGAAACTTATATCGAGCTGCATGAGAAGTATGCGGCGGACGATCAAGGTGAGTGGTACCTGCAATCAACATTTATTAATTTAGATATAAAACAGTAAGAGTCTGGGTATTTAGGAGAAATCATGTTAAACGTAAAAAGATACGGAACTTTTTTGAAGAGTATACTGCTCTTCTTGTTTGTCTGGGGGGGGATGGTTCAGGCGCAATCCCTTAACAATATCGAAGCAATCACGATGAGTGATGGTAGTTATCAGTTGCGCTACCATTTCGATCGTGGTGTTGAGAGTCCGACACACTACTACGATGCTGATAAGCAGTTATTGGTAGTGGACTTTAAAGCAGGTGGAATGAGCTCATCTTTAAGAGATAAGCGCATCAATAACTCTCTTTTAGAGAATGTGCGCAATATTTATGCGCAAAATCGCCTTCGTTCGACAATCGCTGTTAAACAACATGTCGATGTGGCAGTTGAAAGAAGCGGTAATGTTGTAGCTATCAATTTAAAAGAGAAGGCTCAGTCAGCCACTAGAGCGAATTGGGATGGCCTTGTAGCTACTAACCAAAAATATGAGGCACCACAAGCGACACTTAATGATGTTGGTTTTGTGCGTAACTCACGCGGTGAGGGGGTTGTTGAAATTTATCTTCCTAGTTCTGATACCAATGTTAGTGTTCGAGAGGAAGGAAAGAAGATCCGTGTTGCTCTAGATGGGCATGTCTGGGATCCCTCACAAAATAGACGAATTCAAGTGACTGATTTTGCAACACCAGTAGCTGCATTAGAGGTTGTTAATGTTCGTGGTCAGGCATATGTGGATATTATTACCCAAGCACCTTATCAATATCGTGCACAACAAGTTGGAAGTGGCAAGTATCAATTAATTGTTACTCCTAAACGTAATAATGCTGCTAATGAAAAGCTTGCTGCACAGAATGCAGGGTCTAAAAAATCATACACCGGTGAGTTAATTACCATAAACTTCCAAGATATTGATGTACGCGCAGTACTACAAATTATTGCTGATTTTACAGGCTTAAATATCGTTGTTAGTGATAAAGTTAACGACCGAATTACGATCCGTTTACAGAATGTTCCCTGGGATCAGGCATTAGATACAGTTCTCCTCTATACAGGTCTAGGGCAGGCGCGTGAAGGTAATATTATCTTTATCGCACCTCAGGAGGATCTATTAGCCTATGAGGGAGTGAACCTAGTTACCGAGATTATTCAGATTAACTATGCTGATGCACCAGCTATTGCAAATGTTTTAGCATCACGTGTAAATAATGCTAATTCTGATCATGTAGGTGCAGGATTATCGCGTCATGGCTCTATTAATGTTGATGCTAGAACGAATATGTTGATAGTTCAGGATACTCCAAGCCAGTTAAAGATCATCAACGATCTTGTTAAGATATTAGATCGTCCAGTCCGTCAGGTTCAGATTTCAGCACAGATTGTAGCTGCATTTGATGATTTTTCACGCGACTTAGGTGTAAAGTGGGGTGTTGATTACAATAACCAGCGTGGACCAAATACCTCTTCTGGATCAGGTTCTGGTTATCGTACAGGTCATCAAGGGGATCTCTCAATTGGTTTAGGAGCTTCAAACCCAACGACACTCTTTGACTTTATGATTTTACGTAAGAATGTGAATATTGGATTAGAGATCTCTGCAATGCAGGAGGAGGGAAGAGGAGAGACACTCTCAAGCCCTGTAGTGTTAACCACAGATCGTCAAACGGCTTATATTAAGCAGGGTACTGAGATTGCCTATAGCACCACGAGTAATGATGGAACGAATACTGAGTTTAAAGAGGTAGTGATGGAGCTTAACGTTACCCCTCAAATAACTCCTGATAATAAGATCATTATGGATCTACTCATTACTAAAGATGAGGTGTTGCCTACTATGGATGGTGGTGAGCCTGCAATTGCTAAGAAAGAGTTAAAGACACAAGCACTTGTAGCTGATGGTGAGACAATAGTCCTCGGTGGTATCTATGAGCACGAGGTGAGAACTATCAACAGTAAAGTTCCATTCTTTGGTGATCTACCACTTTTAGGTAATCTCTTCAAGCAGCAGCAAAATCAGAATAAGAAGATGGAGTTGCTGATCTTTGTAACCCCCAATATTATCGATACTCTCGGTTACTAATCATATGGTGGGTATAATAAATAAGGCTGACGGTCGTAGCAGTACGACCGACAGCTTTTTTTTCGTGGGCTCTATGGGAGCAGGAAAGACGACAATTGCACACCTATTAGGGCGAAGATTGAAGTATCCTGTTTATGATAGTGATCAATATATTGAGAGTAGCACTGGGGTCGATATCCCTTTAATATTTGAGTTAGAGGGGGAGAGTGGATTCCGCGAACGAGAAGCGAAGGCATTAAGGGAGTTGACAGAGAGAGAGCAAATTATTCTATCGACTGGGGGTGGAGCAATTCTCACATCAGAAAATCGACGGTTACTTGCCAATAAAGGGATAGTGATCTACTTGCAGATCTCACCTGAAGAGCAGTATAGGCGCTTAAAAGGGGATCGCTCTCGCCCTTTAATTCAGACTACTGACCCACTAGAGCGCTTAAAAGAGCTTGCTCTAGAGAGAAACGCTCTATATCAGGAGGTAGCAGATATTACCATTAAGGTTGATGGGCGGACACCTACTGAGATTTTAGAGATACTTCTTAGTAAGATCCATAAATTTGATAAACTAGCTCTAAGAGATCATAAATCAATTAACTGATGCTGTAGAGTGCAAATCATCATGAAAAAACTAATCGTAGATTTAGGTGAACGTTCATATCCCATCTATATAGATGAGAACCTCTTAAAAGATGAGATAGTTAAACCATATTTAAATAAGACTCAAAAACTGATTGTCACTAATGAAACATTATATAAATTATATAAGCCTCTTATTCTTTCATTAGTGGATCAGAAGAGAGAGCAGTTATTAGTATTGCGGGATGGTGAGGAGTATAAAAACCAAGAGTCACTATTTGAGATATTAACCCGTTTATTAGAGTTGCAATTTAATCGACAAGCATTGTTAATTGCATTTGGTGGTGGGGTGATTGGTGATTTGGTTGGTTTTGCAGCAAGTATCTATCAGCGTGGCATCGATTTTGTTCAGATTCCTACCTCTTTATTAGCTCAGGTAGATAGTTCTGTTGGTGGTAAGACAGCGATCAATCACCCTTTAGGAAAGAATATGATCGGCTCATTTCATCAACCTCAAGCGGTACTTATTGATACAGCACTCTTAAGAACACTGCCTGAGCGTGAGTATCGTAGTGGATTGGCAGAGGTTGTTAAGTATGGGTTTATTCAAGATAAGGAATTTCTTGCTTGGCTATTAACTAATGCTCACGATATTTTATCGTTAAAGATGGATGTGATACAGGAGATGATCTATCGCTCCTGTGATGCTAAGAGGATAATCGTACATCTCGATGAACGTGAGTCGGGTATACGAGCTACATTAAATTTAGGGCATACTTTTGGTCATGCCTTAGAGCGAGCTTATCAGTATCGCGATCTATTGCATGGAGAGGCGGTAGCCATTGGAATGGTGATGGCTGCCGAGCTCTCTCTTCTGAGGGGGTATTTAAATAAGCAGGAGCGAGATGAGGTGATTGCAGCTTTAAGAGCATTGCAATTGCCTACGCTATCGGATCGTCTCTTTTCAGCTGCTGAGCTCATTGAGATCATGCGTTTAGATAAGAAGAATAGGGATCATACTATACGATTTGTTCTCTTTGAGCGTATTGGACAAGCAATAATTGAAGAGGTGACCTCTCTCGATCAGATAGAGCAAGCGATCAAAGTGGGAATGCCCGTATAATGGCTGAGAATATTGCGAACCTGATAGCTACCTGGTGTCCACTACCTCAACAGGAGGTGCTTCTTGAGAAGTTGATGACTCGACTTATCGATAAGGAGGGTTCCCTATTTCTCCTTAGTGGGTCGTCACAGTCAGGAAAGAGTCGCCTCTTAAGAGAGCTCTCCATACGTATTTCCACAGATAAAGCCATACGTTTTGGGATAGTTAGTGGGGGGAGTGATCAACTTGTGCCGAAGCTCTTTAAAGCGCTTGATGAGTCGAAGGAGATGCTGCTACTTAGTTTTAAAGAGCGGCTCGCACTGCTTGTGCGTCAAAAGCGCTTAGTGGGCGAATCTTTAGTTTTAGCCGTTGATGATGCTGAGCTGCTCCCTTTTGATCTATTAGTCGGTTTAGTTGCGACAGCAGAAGAGTTTCCCAAAGATTTTGCACTAATATTGAGTTATCGACATGATAAACAGGGGGAGTTGGTAGAAAATTTACTTCAGTCGGGAGAGGATTTTCTCATCGAGCCATTAGATCTATCTTCTATGCAGCTCTTTATTGCCCACTATCAAAAGATATTTAAAGTAGATAAAACGTTTACACAGAAAGAGCTAAATGAGTTGCAGCATATCACCTATGGCTATCCTGGGCGGATATTAACCTATCTAGGATGGGATCGTCTTCCGCAGAGGCGAGAGCAGAGGGATCAACTACTCTATCTTCTTATTGGGAGTACTATCTTTATATTACTACTCTTATCGGGAGTAAAATGGTTAGGAAAAGAGAAGGAAGATATAGACTCGTTAGAACCTTTAGAGATGACCGATGTCGTTGAGGCGGTTATTGAGTCTACCCCATCATTAGGGGAGCGCCTCTCTGTGCAAGAGAAGATTGCTCGTATTGATACGGGTTATTCACTTAGCCATTTAAGAGCAGAGGAGTATGAGCGCCTCTATATAGAGGCAGCAAAACGGAACGGACGTCCTATTGAGGTTCGACAGCTAGTGGTAAATCAAGTTCCCATTCGAGAAGTAGCTCTCAGTAAGGCAGAGATATCCGACGAGTATTATATCGAATTAGCTCGAGCAGAAGAGCAAGCAGAGCTTGAGGAGATCTTGGAAGGGAGAAGTATCCCTAGTAGTCTAAAAACTGTTAGAATAGGAGCAGAATGGGTAGCGATTATTGGCCCATATCAAAATCAAGCAGAAGCAGAGGAGGGGAGAGAGCAGCTCCCTGCTAGTTTAAAAATGCTTGATCTAAAAATTCTTAATGAGCGCCACCTTACTAGGTAAGCGTTACATATCAATACTGAGGATATATGAATGCGTAGAGCAGTACTGTTTATATTAGCTGTAACTTTTTTAGTGGGGTGTTCAAATCTCCCAGGAATGTATCGTACAGATATCTATCAAGGGAACTACGTAGAGGAGGAAGCTCTAGCTCAAGTTAAAGTGGGTATGAGCAAAGATGAGGTACGTTACCTCTTAGGGACACCTATGGTTCTCGATAGTTTTGATCCGTATCGCTGGTACTACATTACAATGCACCACCGCTCTAATGGTGAGAAGATCGAGCATAGTAATGTTACGATTCTATTTGACCAAAACAATCGAGTTGCTGATATTGACCAAGAGCATTACTTATAAATGAAGCATGATTTAATAAGAGCCCCTTCTCTAGAGGCGAATGAGGTGAGATCTCCTACAGAGAGTGGAGAGGGAGTTGTTAAGGGTGAGAAGAGCTATCAAATTCGCTTTTCAGGTGAGTATTATCCACCACTTAATTTGCGCACTGTCCAACGTCGACTAGCGGCTCTTTATGGAGTGCCATTAGAGGAGGTCGCACCACTCTTTAAGGGATCGGTGGTGATCTTAAAAGAGCTCTCTACTTATCGTGATGCGCAGCGATATCATGATGCTCTAAGGGATTTAGGACTTGTAGTTACATTAAAAGAGATACAGATAGAGAGGAGTGATCCGGATAAAGGGCAGGTTAAAGAAGAGGTTGCCGAAGAGAAGGAAGTTGCACTTACAGAAATTTTAGAGGATATCACCACACTCTTAGATAATGATGAGGAGAGATAGTTAATGAACTTTTCCAAAATAGGTAATGAGAAGCCAATCATCTTAATTGCAGGAACCTGTGTTATTGAGTCGGAAATGATGGCGTTAGATGTTGCAGGAACCCTAAAAGAGATTACAGATGAGTTAGGTATCTATTACATCTACAAGTCCTCATTTGATAAGGCTAACCGCTCTTCAGAGAAGAGCTATCGCGGCCCTGGATTAGAGAAGGGTTTACAGATCCTAGAGCGGGTGAAGCAGGAGTATCAACTCCCTATCTTAACTGATGTACATGAGGATACCCCATTAGATGAGGTGGCATCTGTAGTTGATGTATTACAAACGCCCGCATTTTTATGTCGGCAAACAAACTTTATTCAAAATGTTGCACGCACCATGAAGCCGATAAATATTAAAAAAGGGCAGTTTCTTGCCCCTTGGGATATGAAGCATGTTGTTCAGAAAGCTCGTAGTGTCGGAAATGATAAGATTATGGTGTGTGAGCGTGGAGTGAGTTTTGGCTATAATAATCTGGTTTCAGATATGCGCTCTTTAGAGATTATGAAGGAGTGTAATGCCCCGGTAATCTTTGATGCAACACATTCTGTTCAGTTGCCTGGCGGACGAGGTGAGAGTTCTGGCGGGCAGAGTGAGTTTGTTCCTGTCTTAGCGCGAGCTGCTACAGCAGTTGGTATTGCCGGATTATTTATGGAGACTCATCCTAATCCTGAAGAAGCATTATCAGATGGCCCAAATTCAGTGAAACTGTCAAAGATTAGGTCTTTGTTAACTCAATTAGTAGCCATTGATCGAGTGATAAAAGAGCAGTGAAGAGAGTAGAGATAATTTTAGCATCACAGTCGCCAAGAAGAGCGGAGCTCTTAAGGCAAGTTGGGATTCCATTTACCCAACTTGCTGCTAATATTGATGAGTCACTATTGCAGTATGAGAGTGTAACGGATTATGCCCTCCGTATGTCAATTGAGAAGGGGGAGGCAGTTTGGGAAAAATATTCTGATCAATTAAAGCCGGGTCAGATTATTTTGGGGGCTGATACAGTCCTCTCCTATCAGGAGTATATCATTGGCAAGCCGAGGAATTATGCAGATTTTCGTCAGATTCTAGAGAGCCTCTCAGATGATAAACATTATGTCTATAGTGCTATTGCTCTTCTGCAGTTACAACAGGATGGTACGTTAAAGCAGATTGTACGATTAAATACAAATAGTGTGACCTTTTCTGAAATTCCCCACTCTTTTATAGAGTATTATTGGAGCACGGGTGAACCACAAGATAAGGCGGGTGGATATGCCATACAAGGATTAATGGCGAATTATATTGCCCGTATCAGTGGGAGTTATTCTGGCATCATGGGGCTACCCCTTTTTGAGTTGAGGGAAGCATTAGATGAGTTGGGATACCAACAGGCATGGAAGAGATAGATTGATATTATGGCGATAGAACCAACATTTACTATAGATAAAAATCTCCCTAAAGAGGGAGCTGAGCTAAACAATCGAGGTGCTACTAATACTACAAAAGAGGGTAAGAGAGTAGCGAAAAAAAAACGGCGGAAAAAGAGTGGTAGCTCTTTTGGTTGGGGATGGTTTCAGGGATTTAATCTCTTTTTGACTCTCTATCTCTTAATTATCTTCGTTATTTTCGGTTATTTTATGATGGGTGGTGAAGATTATCATGAGGGACCACCTAAATATGTGCTTGACCGTACCGATGAGGAGAGTGGTAAGGTAATTTTTAATCCTCAAATTCCTGAGTCTGTGCGTAAAAGTTACCTCTATGTTCCACCGATTGATGATGATATGGTGGATGATGATTCTGTCGAGGCTTTTGCTACTCAGACGATTGAGTTAGATACCATTCAGGTGACTTCGGCGCTAGAAGAGGAGGAGAGTGTAGGAGGGCTAACTCTTCTTTCTACAGGTGATATGGCCTTTGAGGAGGAGGGGCAAGCGGAGTATCACGCAGAAGAGCTGGTGGAGTTTGGTCGCTTAGCTCAGTCTAATGGAGAGTTAGTGGGAACTGAGGGTGTTGATGCTTATTACTACTATCAGCAAGCCCTACTGCTTGATCCAGAAAATGAGGATGCGTTGCATGGACTATCTGAAATTGCTTTTATCTATTATCAGAATGCAGAGCAAGCATTGATTCGAGGGGAGTATGATCGTGCTGATCAATATATCAAGGTTGGATTAATTGTAGAGCCAGATAATTCATTTATACAAGACTTAGCAGCAGAGTTGGAGCTATTAAGAAGTGATATTATGGCGCCAGTAGATTTCAATTTTTAATTGGGTTTAGGTGACAAACTTAAAGCTTTAGTAATAAAAAAAGAGCTCATTATTTAATGAGCTCTTTTTAACAGAGGGTATTTAACTCTTACTTCTACTCTTGTTCTATTGATATAAGAGCATCTACGAAATCTTGAGCATTGAATTCACGAAGATCATCGATCCCCTCACCAACACCAATATAGCGTACAGGAATCTCTAGCTCATCTGCAATTGCAAAGATAATTCCCCCTTTTGCAGTACCATCCATTTTGGTAAATGTAATACCACTTAACGGGACAGTTTCATTAAATTGGCGCGCTTGGTTGAGAGCATTCTGCCCGGTGGATGCATCAACAACCAACATCACCTCATGTGGAGCGTTTTCATCAAGGCGTTTTATAACGCGATGAATCTTTGCTAGCTCCTGCATCAAGCTATTATCAGTGTGTAGACGTCCCGCTGTATCGGCAATTAATATATCTACCTTACGAGCACGTGCAGACTCTACAGCATCAAATACAACGGATGCTGGATCGGCTCCTTCCCGTTGTGAGATGACAGGAATTTGATTACGTTCTCCCCAAACCTCCAATTGCTCAACCGCAGCAGCGCGGAAGGTATCCCCTGCAGCTAACATGACAGATTTGCCCTGTTGCTGAAACTTTTTAGCTAATTTACCAATAGTTGTTGTTTTACCTACTCCATTAACGCCAATCATTAAGATTACGTAGGGAGTATCTTGATTAGGGATGTTAAGGGGCTCTTCGACAGGATCAAGAATATCTTTCATCTTTTGCTTAAGTGATGCAAAGAGTTGATCAAAGTCTGATAAGCTTTTTCGGTCAACCTCCTCGCGAATTTCATCAAGTATCGCCATAGTGGCATTGACACCAACATCTGCAAGAAGGAGGCGAGTCTCAAGCTCCTCTAAAATCTCTTCATCGATCTCTTTTTTACCTAAGAATAGATCAGCAAAGCCTGTTGTCAGGCTCTCTCTTGTTTTTGCTAGTTGGTTTTTTAAGCGGGAAAAGAAGCCCTCTTTCTTAGGGGTGTCGAAATGCTCACTATCAACCGTATTCTCTTTAGCTAAAGTGGGTTGCTTCTTACTCTGTTCTTCGTCGGATGTTATTTTTGATTCAGATTGCTGCGCACTAGTTCTACTTACCTCAGCCCTCTCTCCGGAGAGGGGTGATTCCTCTGCAGCGGTATCCTCTTCGTTACTGTGGGTTGAAGGTGGATCTTGCTTCTCAAGCCTCTCCTCCTCTTTTTTTCCACCAAATAAGCGTCCAAGCCAGCCACCACGTTTTTTTCCCATATTTGCCTCGTATATTAAATAACCTTGATAAAATGTTTAATAAGACTTATGATTATCTACTCTTAAGAGCTAGAGGTCTAAATCATCTGAATCTCGATAGTGTATCAGGTTCGATATTTATTTGATATTAGAAGCTTGAAGAATCCCCATATATAGAGAGCTCATGGGGAATAAGGCAATTAAGTTTTATTATATAAATAATCTTGCATCTTAGGGTGAAAGTGTTATATGATATACGCCTTGTAATATAAACAGAATAGGCATATAGCTCAGCTGGTTAGAGCGCCACCTTGACATGGTGGAGGTCGTTGGTTCGAATCCAATTATGCCTACCAATTTTTGGGCCTTTAGCTCAGTTGGTTAGAGCTCTCGACTCATAATCGAGCGGTCGCTGGTTCGATTCCAGCAAGGCCCACCAAACAGATACTTCAAAGCCCGCATTCTTGCGGGCTTTCTGCTTTTTAAAAGAGGATTTGGCGGGGATTTTGGCGAAAGTGAAGTAACTTTGATGCGCATTGCGGTTACTGTCATTTCAGGATTTTGCACAATTGTTGCTCAAAAAGATAAAAAACCATTTTTGCTGAAAAATTCATGAAAAAAATCGTTCACCTCGCCCACCGACCTTTAATTTGGGGCTCTAAAAGGGAAAATATATGAGTTGCTGTAGTGTAGATTATGGCGTATCCTGAATTGAATGCCTAATAATTAGACGATTCTTCTGATCATCATTTTTAGGCGCTCTGTGCTACTAAAGGAAAAGGAGTGAGCAATGGGAAATGTAATGAAAGCTATGGTCTATTATGGGGCGAATGATATCCGGTTTGAAGAGCGGCCGTTACCAAAAATTCTGCAACCCACGGATGCGATTATTAAAGTGACAAAAACTACAATCTGTGGCACTGACTTAGGTATTATTCATGGTAAAAATCCAGAAATTGAAGCTACCGCTAATGAGAAGAAGGGAACTTTTAATGGGCGCATCTTAGGGCATGAAGGGATTGGAGTTGTTGAAGAGGTTGGAAGCGCGGTCAAGGAGTTTAAGAAGGGGGATCGCGTTATTATTTCATGTGTGAGTCGTTGCGGAACATGTGAAAATTGTCAAAAGCAGCTCTACGCTCATTGTCTTAATGATGGTGGATGGATTATGGGGTATATGATTGATGGAACGCAAGCTGAGTATGTGCGTACACCCTTTGCCGATACCTCTCTTTATCATCTGCCTGATGAGTTGAATGAAGATGTAGCCGTTCTTCTCTCCGATGCCTTACCGACATCTCATGAAATTGGAGTACAGTATGGTGATATTCAGCCAGGAGATACTGTCACAATCGTTGGGGCGGGTCCTATCGGTATGGCAGCATTATTAACTGCGCAACTCTACTCACCAAGTGAGATCATTATGGTGGATGTTGATGATAATCGTTTAGAGATGGCCTTAGAGATGGGGGCAACTGCGACAGTAAACTCTGCTCAAGAAGATGCTATCGCTAAAGTTTTAGATCTAACGAGCGGTAGAGGAGTTGATTGCGCTATTGAAGCTGTCGGGATAGAGGCAACATGGAATATCTGCCAACATATTGTAAAAGAGGGGGGGAATTTAGCTAATGTAGGGGTTCATGGTCAATCAGTTGATTTTGCCCTAGATAAGTTGTGGATTAAGAATTTAACTATTACAACAGGATTGGTCAATGCCAACACGACGGGGATGTTGCTGAAAACCTGCTGCTCTGGCTCATTACCTATTGACAAGATGATTACTCACCATTTTAACTTTTCTAATTTAGAAGAGGCTTATCGAGTCTTTATGAATGCCGCTGATGAGCAGGCCATGAAGGTAATTATCGATTACTAAATAACAGAGAGTAGATCTTGCCTCTTATAGTTTTAAACAGGGTGCTGATTTCACCCTGTTTTTTATTGGCTTTGATTGTATTGATGGGGGAGGAGAGGGTAAGGGCTTAATTGTAGAAAGAGGGTAGGTGCTGTATGATACTCAGATTATTTTTACGATTATCAGTATAGTGTGAGCCCATATTATTTGATTATCTTGCTCCTATTTTAAGAGTTGATGAGAAATATTATTAAGGCTTATCTAATTTTCCCACAATCTTTAGTAATCTACCTATGAAACTATTAAAAGAACGTATATTGAGTGATGGTGCTGCTTTTGACGATGGAACTTTGATTGTTGATAGCTTTATTAACCATCAGATGGATCCCATTTTAATGAAATCTATTGCTGTTGAGTTTGTTCGACGCTTTGCTAATCTTCCGATTAACAAAATTATTACAATTGAGGCGAGTGGAATTGCCCCGGCCATTATGCTTGGCTATCTATTAGAGCTACCTGTACTCTTTGTAAAGAAGCGAACACCAAAGACGATGGCGTCAGCATACTGCTCAACGGTCTACTCTTTTACAAAGGAGTGCCATTATGATGTCTCTGTGAGTAAAGAGTATCTTCAGGAGGGGGACCGTGTTCTTTTTGTAGACGATTTTCTAGCAAATGGGAATGCGGCTTTAGGAATAAAAGATTTAGTAGAGCAGGCCAATGCAACATTGGTTGGTATGGGCTTTATTATTGAGAAGAGCTTTCAGGAAGGGCGGCGACGCTTAGAAGAGCGGGAGATTCATGTTGAATCATTAGCACGGATTGCTAATTTGCAAAATGGACAAGTAACTTTTGTTGAATAATCGAATAAGAGGAGTAGAGAAGCGTTAATGGATATTGTACTCGTTACCTTAAATGCACGATATACCCATGCTTCACTAGGATTACGCTATCTAAAAGCAAACCTACATGAGCTTGAAGAGCGTGCAGAGATTGTCGAGTTTACCATTAATCAGAGCAGAGAAGAGATGTTGGAGTTGCTCTACCATAAACAACCTAAGATAGTCTCTTTTAGCGTTTATATCTGGAATTTTCTGGAGACGACAGCATTAGTTAAAGATCTTCGGGAGTTACTTCCAGAGCTCATTATTGCTATTGGTGGTCCAGAAGTCTCTTATGAGTATGAGGATACAGAGATATTTCAGATAGCCGATTATCTAATTACAGGTTGGGGTGATGTTAGCTTTTATGAGTTGTGCCACCATCTATTAACGCGTGGTTTTGCCTATCCGCAAAAAGTTATTCCGGGAAAGCAGCCACCATTATCGGAGATTAAGCTCCCTTACTACCTCTATAATGAAGAGGATATTAAGAATCGTACCGTTTATGTAGAGGCGTCTCGAGGATGCCCCTTTAAGTGTGAGTTTTGTCTTTCAAGTTTGGATAAGACTGCATGGCGTTTCCCACTAGAGCCTTTTTTAGAGGCAATGGATGACCTCTACCAGCGGGGATTACGACAGTTTAAGTTTATCGATCGTACATTTAATCTTAAAAAAGATTTCACCTTAGCAATATTGGAATTCTTCTTGGAGAAGGTTCGCAGTAATCCTAAAGAGGGAATTTTCCTCCACTTTGAGCTTGTTCCTGACTTCTTATCTGATGAGTTAAAAGAGAAGATTTTGGAGTTTCCCGATGGAAGTCTTCAGTTTGAGATTGGGATTCAAACTCTTAATCCGAAAACTCAGCAGCTGATATCCCGAAGAACTGATCTTGAGCGAGCAAAGAGGAATATCTCGTGGCTATCACATCATACCGATGTACATCTACATGTTGATCTTATTGTAGGGTTGCCAGATGAGAATATTGAGAGTTTTGCTGAAGGATTTGATGAATTATGGTCATGGGGGCCTCAAGAGATTCAGGTGGGCATTTTAAAGCGCTTAAAGGGAGTGCCCATTATTCGCCATAGTAATGAGTTTCAATATAAGTATAGCCAGCAGCAGCCCTACTCTGTGCTCGAAAATAGAGATATGCCCTACCAGCAGATCATGAAGATGGAACGATTTGCTAAATATTGGGATTTAATTGCTAATTCTGGACGTTTTCGCACGACACTCCCCTATATTTTAGGTGATTCTCCTTTTAAGAACTTTTCTGAGCTTTGTGATGTGCTCTACCAGCGATTAGGGCGTGCACATAGTATTGCTTTACGCCGTCTTTTTAAAAAGGTGTATGAATATCTCATCACATCTAAGGTTGCTGATTGCCGAACGATTCAGTTAGCAGTAGGTGAAGATTTTATGCGTAGTGGTCAGAAAGGGTGGCCCGAATATTTAGGGGAGCGGCCGAAGATGTCGGGAGCTATCCCATCACCGCAGGAGCAGCCGGCATTGCCACAAAGGCAGAGGCAACATCGGAGTTAATCTCATTTTAAGTCAGCAGTGGAGAGATGTTAACCGCATTAGTCTTAATTAACTTCCACTGATACTCGTAAGCAAGTTGCTTTAACTCTTCTGTCTGCTGTTGGGATAGGTTTTCAGGGCGTAAAAAGAGTGTGGAGCCGGTACCTGTCATTGCAACCTCAATATCAATGAGTTTTAATGCATTTAAATATTTCCCCATGAGAGGGTAAGCGTCGATGGTGGTCATTAAACAATCATTAAGAGAGAAGGGGATCTCTTTTAATTGTGCCATTGAGAGTGGGGGGTTCTTGCGAGAGAGATTAGGTGCGCTAAAGATACGTTCTGTACTTACTTGTAGAGGTGGAATGATTAAGAGGAGTGGCTCCTCCGGTGGAGAGAGCTGAGTAAATTGATCTCCTCGTCCCTCAGCCCAGGCAGCATGCGCATATAGAAAGATTGGCACATCAGCACCTAAGGTTGCGCCTATGGAGAGGAGTTCCCCCTTCGTAAGTCCTAGGTGGTACATCTGATTAAGAGCATATAGTGTTGTCGCTGCATTAGAGCTTCCCCCACCAAGGCCCGCTCCCATAGGGATTCTTTTCTCCAGGGTGATCTGAACATTTAAGGTGATGTCACACACCTTCTCAATTGCTCTAATTGCGCGAGTAATCAGATTCTGCTCAGATTTAAGTGGTAGTTGCTCAGCATTTAGGTAGGAGACCCCTCCTTGATCGGTGATGGTAAAGTGGAGAGTGTCGCTTAAAGTTAAGAATTGAAACACTGTCTGTAAGGCGTGATACCCATCAGGCCGTTGATAGGTAATCCGTAAAAAACGGTTAATCTTTGCTGGGGCTTTAAATCTATAGTGCATTAGTAGAGTCTCCAACGTTCTAAAGAGAGGCGTAGGCGGGTATTGTCACGGGATATTGTCATTCGTTCAGGAAGTGATAGTCCCTGCACTGTTTGCCAACGATCATACTCTACGAGCCAACCATCCTCATAAAAAGAGCGAGGGAGGTTATCGGCATTATACAAAATCTCTGTCTCACTATTGTTTGGGGAGCCTTTAATCCATGCTAATGTTCCTGACACGGGCCAATCAATCTCTGTTATCTCATAAAATAGCTGATCGGGATTAGCGCCAATATAGGTGCGTTCTGCTGAGATTAACTTAGTTTCATGAGGTGCCACCGTTAATTCTGTGCGCCCAATGCCAAGGGAGCCCTGCATCACTAGATGATAATGTTCTCTCTTAGGTTCCTTTAGGTTGAGGGAGAGTTGCCCATTGAAATCGGGTGATTTTACAGCCGCTCTTCCCTGCATCTCGAAGGTTGAGACCTCATCAAAGCTTTGGTAGAGAGTGCTCTCTGGAAGAGTTGTGCAGCTGTAGAGAATCAGGATGGGTATTAAATATGCAATAAATTTTGTTTTTTTCATGGATTAATAATTTATTTTTGATATATTAAGAAGCGTTGAAATTGTCCAACAGTAAAGAAGAGATTCAGCGCTCATTATTCCATAGCCAGCTCTTCTTATAAAGCAAAATAGATTGACTAAAGATAGATCAAAATATTATTGGACAAATGAAACATTATCTCTATAATAGAGACTTCTCAATTGGGCTGTAGCCAAGCGGTAAGGCAGCGGGTTTTGATCCCGCCATACCTAGGTTCGAATCCTAGCAGCCCAGCCATTTTTCTTCGGTATTGCATTATCATTAAATCTAAGATTTCAACTTAATGAATACATCAGATTATACTATCCCTCCGCAATACCTATCTTCAGGATTAAATCTTAAATCCAATTTCCATATCTATATTACAGTCAGCCAAAAGGAAGCTTTGTAATGAGCAAAGAGCAGATGATGGTGTTTACCGGAAACGCCAATCCCGATCTCGCTAACAAAATTGTTAATCATTTAGGATTAAAATTAGGTGATGCAACAGTTGGTCGTTTCTCCGATGGGGAAGTGATGGTCTCAATTAATGAAAATGTGCGTGGTAAAGATGTCTTCTTTGTTCAGCCCACATGTTTTCCTACGAATGATAATTTAATGGAGTTGCTACTCGCTGCGGATGCGCTTCGCCGTGCTTCTGCACGAAGAATTACAGCGGTCATTCCTTACTTTGGTTATTCAAGACAGGATCGTCGGCCTCGCTCTGCTCGAGTGCCTATTTCAGCTAAGATTGTGGCGAATATGATTGCTAGCGTTGGATTTGATCGTGTATTGACGATCGATCTGCATGCGGATCAGATTCAGGGATTCTTTGAAATTCCAGTCGATAATATTTATGCAACTCCTGTTATGTATCGCGATATTATGGAGAGTGATGGGGCCGATGTCACGGTCGTATCTCCCGATGTTGGTGGTGTTCTTCGAGCAAGAGCGGTGGCTAAGCAGTTAAATGGGGCAGACTTAGTTATTATTGATAAGCGGCGTCCAGCACCTAATGTAGCGGAAGTAATGAATATCATTGGTGAGGTTGAGGGAAGAAATTGTGTTATAGTTGATGATATTGTTGATACGGCAGGAACCCTTGCGTCTGCTGCTAAAGTATTAAAAGAGCATGGTGCAAAGTCGGTGCGCGCATACTGTACTCACCCTATTTTCTCAGGTAAGGCAGTGGAAAATATCAGCAATTCAGGGTTAGACGAGATGGTGGTGACTGACACAATTCCCCTTAGTGAAGAGGCCAAACAGTGCAAAAAGATTCGGGTAATCAGTATTGCGACGGTTATGGCGGATACTATTGAGCGAATTCATGTGGAAGAGTCAGTTAGTACGCTCTTTACAACCTAAAGAGAATTCATTTACATTCGAGTGGGGTAGATAAATATGGCACGAACCGTTTTTTGTGTGAAGTTGCAGAAAGAGGCTGAAGGGTTAGCTCGACAGACCTATCCCGGAGAATTAGGGAAGAAGATATTTGACAATGTCTCTAATGAAGCGTGGCAACAGTGGTTACAGACACAAACAATCTTAATTAATGAGTATCGCATCAATCCTATGGATCCTCAGGCAAGAAAGTTTTTAGAGGAGCAGATGGAGAGCTATTTCTTTGGTGAGGGGGCTGCAATTCCTGATCAATTTACTCCAGCATAAGAGATTTTTTGATATAACCCTTAACTAAAATTTAGTTAAGGGTTTTTTCTTGACACCATATTAGAATGGGGCTAATCTTTTATTCATGAAGAGAATATTTTATACCTACAGACTACTACGACTTATTACGCTGTAACTGCAACGGTTACAGCTTTTTGTGATTATATAATTTTAATTGTCGTTTTAACATAGGTATAAAAGTGAGTCCTACAGATATAAGTAACTATATTCATATCCACTATATTGCAGCATTAAACTACTTGCGACAGGTAAGTAGGATATTGTTGTGCGTTAATAATTAATAGTATTGGAGTATCTAACGCTCTATTTAATGAAGAGAAGGAAACGCTATGATTAAGAATCCAGAAAGTAAATATATCCCTTTTGAAGTACCGAACTATCAAAATCGCACTTGGCCGAATAAGGTGATTACTAAAGCACCCCGTTGGCTAAGTTCAGATTTAAGGGATGGAAATCAATCTTTAGTAGAGCCAATGAGTGTTGAGCAGAAAATTAGAATGTTTGACCTGCTTGTAGAGTGTGGTTTTAAAGAGATTGAGGTTGGTTTTCCTTCAGCATCTGATACTGAATATACCTTTGTTCGTAAGCTGATTGAGGAGGATCGTATTCCAGAGGATGTAACGATTCAAGTGTTAACTCAGTCACGTCAAGAGTTAATTGAGAAGACCTTTGAGTCGTTAAAAGGGGTACGACGGGCGATAATCCACAGCTATAATGCAACATCGCCCACATTTAGACGTGTCGTCTTCAATATGTCTAAGGAGGAGGTGAAGAATCTTGCAGTGCAAGGGGCTACAATGATTTTGGCAGAATCAAAGAAGTATCCAGAGACAGAGTGGATTTTTGAGTACTCTCCTGAGGTTTTCTGTGATACAGAGCTTCCTTTCTCACTTGAGGTGTGTGAGGCTGTATTGGAGGTCTATCAGCCAACCCCAGAAAATCCTGTTATTCTTAATCTCCCCGCTACGATTGAAGTTGCTACTCCTAATGTTTACGCTGATCAAATAGAGTGGTTTTGTGATCATATTAGCTGCCGTGATTCGGTGATTATTAGTGCACATGTTCATAATGATCGTGGTTGTGCAGTTGCTGCAACTGAGCTGGCATTAATGGCTGGTGCTGATCGTGTTGAGGGGTGCCTTTTTGGGCATGGGGAGCGAACAGGAAATGTTGATATCATTACAGTAGCTCTCAATATGTATTCACAAGGGATCGATCCGGGACTCGATTTTAGCCGCATGAATGCCATTGTGCGAGAGGTAGAGTATTGTACTGATATCCCTGTTCATCCACGCCATCCATATGCCGGAGAGTTAGTCTTTACTGCTTTTTCAGGATCACATCAAGATGCTATTCGAAAGGGGTTAGCTGATATGAAGGCCAATCCAGATCAGCATTGGCGCGTCCCTTATCTTCCTATTGACCCATTTGATTTAGGGCGTTCTTATGAGGCAGTCATTCGTGTGAATAGCCAGTCTGGTAAGGGGGGAGTTGCGTATCTTTTAGAAGAGGATCACGGAATCGAGATGCCACGACGTCTCCAGATAGAGTTTAGTCGGGTTGCTCAAAGTTTTGCCGATAGTGAAGGAGTTGAGCTCACCTCTAATCGGATTTATGAGATTTTTGAGAATGAGTATATTATTGAGAATCCTATAGTCGATATTGAGAAGCCTTTTGAGATCAAAGAGGATAGTGAAGGGAATGCAATTATTGAGGTAGAGTTTATTACTAAAGAGGGGCGTCAGCAGAGTAGTGGTAAAGGGAATGGTCCTATCGCCGCTTTTGTTCACGCTATCAATCAATCTTTCAACTTAGATATTGATGTGGTAGATTACAGTGAACACTCAAGAAGTACAGGATCTGCAGCAGAGGCGGTTGCTTATGTAGAGATGCAGGTGGGAAATCGTACACTCTTTGGTGTTGCATCTCACTCAAATACAACGCGCGCATCAGTTGAATCAGTGCTTTCTGCGCTTAACCGAGCCATTAATAAGGGTTGGATTACCCTTTAAATAGAGGTTAACTATGAAACGGATAGGATTAATAATATCGACACTCTTCTTACTCATATCGTCGGCATCTGCTGCAGGATATAGTAGTGAGTTTAAAGAGGCCTTTAATACGAACTGTGTCCTTGAGCGGACTGAGGCTGAGTGCAGATGCCTTGTAGAGAGCTTAGAGGAGCAGATTGATCAGGATGATCTAATCACTCTATATGAGAAGGCGGCAGAGAGTGAAGAGCATTTTGAGCAGCTTTATCACAAAGTAGAGCAAGCAAAATCGGCCTGTAATATACAGTAGTTTAATTCTCATTGCATAGTTTAGAGAGTTAATCATTAGCGGTTAACTCTCTTCTTTTTTTGGGAGGGTAATATGGGTAAGAGAGGCATTTTTATGCTTATCTCCATTCTATGGATAGGGGGAGTCTTAATAGAAGCGAAAGAGAGTGAGCGTTATAGTGAGGCTATTAGGGATGAGTTTTTAGCAGGATGCGTGATTACTGAAGAGCTCAATAATTACTGTAACTGTATTATCGATAAGCTTCCTGAGCAGATCTCTGAGGAGCAATTCTCATATTTAGCAGATTCCGCCTATCACCAAGAGCAGCAAGATGCTTTAGCAGAGATTATTATTGATGCTGCAGAGGGTTGTTTTGAGCAGTTGCCATAAAACCACTTTAGGCAATAGAGTGGAAATAGGGTAGAATATCCCTTCCTCTTAAACAGAGTGCAAGCTGTAGGAGAGATGGTATAGGGCACACCTATCGATTGGGTTGTGCCTAAAATTTTTTGATAAATATAGAAAATCTATAGAGAAAAGAGAGTAACATGACTTATCTTTTTACATCAGAGTCGGTATCGGAAGGGCATCCCGATAAGGTAGCAGATCAGATCTCCGATGCCGTTTTAGACGCGATTATTACCGAAGATAAAGATGCACGGGTAGCATGCGAAACTTTAGTTAAGACAGGTGTTGCAATAATTGCTGGTGAAGTATCAACAACCGCTTGGGTAGACCTAGAAGAGTTAGTGCGCACTGTTATCTGTGATATTGGATATAACTCATCCGATGTGGGGTTTGATGGAGCAACTTGTGCTGTTTTAAATGTAATCGGGAAACAGAGTGCTGATATTGCTCAGGGAGTTGATCGGAGAGAGCCAGAAGATCAGGGGGCGGGTGATCAGGGATTAATGTTTGGATTTGCTTCAAATGAGACAGATGTCTTAATGCCCGCGCCTATTACCTACGCACATCGGTTGATGGAGAAGCAAGCTAAGGCTCGGAAATCAGGTCAACTCTCTTGGTTAAGGCCCGATGCTAAGAGTCAGGTGACGTTTGCTTACAATAGTGATGGTTCCATTTCTCATATCGACGCTATAGTCCTCTCAACACAACATAATCCAGGCGTGAGCCATAAAGATATCGAAGAGGCAGTGATGGAGCTTATAATCAAAAAGACGATTCCTGAGCAGTGGTTAACTAAAGAGACTAAATATCATATCAATCCTACAGGTAATTTTGTCATTGGTGGTCCCGTTGGTGACTGTGGTTTAACCGGAAGAAAAATTATCGTAGATACTTATGGAGGAGCCGCTCGACATGGTGGGGGGGCTTTTTCAGGTAAGGATCCCTCTAAAGTGGATCGCTCTGCTGCTTATGCCGGTCGATATGTGGCTAAAAATATTGTGGCGGCAGGATTAGCAGATCGTTGTGAGATACAGGTCTCATACGCTATTGGTGTTGCTGAGCCTACCTCAATCTCCATTACAACGTTTGGAACGAACAAGATTCCAGAGAGAAGAATTGAGGAGTTAGTACGGGCACACTTCGATTTAAGGCCGTATGCAATAACCCATATGTTAGACCTACTCCATCCTATCTACTATCCAACGGCAAGTTATGGCCACTTTGGTAGAGAGCCTTATGAGATTGAATATGAAAACTCATTAGGAGAGAAGGGAAGAGGAATTGCCTTTAGTTGGGAGAAGACTGATAAAGCGGAAGAGTTGAGAGAGGCAGCAGGGCTAGAATAGTCTAGAGAGTTCTTGACATTTCGCTGCTGGGCGTTAGAATAATCTGTTGTCTTATTAAGAAATTTAGAGAGTCTAAAGAGCCTTCTTTAGACGATATTATTTAAGTATAGGGGAAGTAGGGATGAAACGTACATTTCAACCAAGTAACATTAGAAGAAAGCGTAAGCACGGATTTCGTGCTCGAATGGCTACAAAAGGTGGTCGTCAGGTAATTAATCGTCGTCGTCGTCGTGGCCGCGCACGCTTATCTGCTTAATAGCATATTTACGTAAATAGCTATTAGACGTTTTCGAGCGCTTATTATTGTAATAGATAATAGGCGCTTTTTATTTATCTAGAGGCTATGGAAATCTTGAATTCATTTGATCGCAGTAAGCGGCTAACTACCTCTGCAGAGTTTAGCACTGTTTTTAAAAAGAATAAGCGCTCTACAGATCGATATTTCACCGTATTAGCGCACAAGCAGAAGGGGAGTGAGATAGCACGATTAGGGTTAGCCATTGCTAAGCGGAATGTGAAGAAAGCACATGATCGCAATCGTGTTAAGCGGATTATTCGAGAGTCTTTTCGACTCCACCAAAGCAAGCTATCAGGGTTTGATCTTGTGGTGATGATTAAGCCTAACGCCGATATTGATGACAATCGTGCACTCCATCGCTCTTTAGAGAAGCATTGGCAAGTGGTAGAGAGATTATGAAGCAGATTATGATCTGGTTAATTAAGGGGTATCAGTACTTCTTAAGTCCACTTATTGGTAATCAGTGTCGCTTTGAACCGAGTTGTTCTAATTATGCATTAGAGGCGATACAGAAATATGGCGCTCTTAAAGGGGGGTGGCTTATGATTAAGCGATTAGCTCGTTGTCAGCCTCTTTGTGAAGGGGGGCGAGATCCTGTTCCATAATTTATTTGAGCTGCGTTTACTTACAATTTAATTAACTGTTGCTAAAAGAAAATCGACTATGCAAAATAACCAACGTATTCTTCTGTTTGCCGCATTAGCGGTGCTTATCTACCTGATCTACTCCAAATGGGTAGAGGTAAATAGGGTTGATGTAACGCCCATACAGCAGGAGCTCTCTGTAGATTCGATGGAAGCATCACTGCCTGAGGCGGTTAGTGATATGAGCTCACAAAACATTACTCAATCAGTTGAGGGTGGTGCCGTTAACAATCGCTATATAACTGTTGAGACAGATAACCATCATCTTAAAATCGATTTAAAGAGTGGTGATATTGTGCAGCTAGGGCTCCCTACTTACCCTAAAAGCTTAGAGGATGAGGAGCCATATCTACTTATGGCACAAAGTTCAGAACGCTACTTAATTAATCAAACGGGATTAATCGGGGCTTCTGGCTTGGAGCAGACTCCTAATCATTTAAATAGTCGCTTTGTGGCTCAGAAAGAGCATTATATTATGGATGATGGGAGTGATACTTTAGTGGTGCCCCTTATCTATGATAATCCTGAAACAGGCTATCGTCTCGAGAAGCGCTATACCTTTACTCGTGATAGTTTCCGTGTAGGTTTTGAGCAGATTTTTACTAATAATAGTGATAACACTTGGAGTGGCAAACAGTATATTCAATTTATTAGTCAAGAAAATCAGCAAAAGAGAAGTGGAATTGGTGCTTCAAGTTATCAGGGGACGGTCTACTCTCTACCTTTAGATAATAATAAACGTAAGCTAACTAATTACAGTAAGATTAAGTTTAAAAATATGGGTGGACCACGCAACCAAGGAAATCGTTATGAAGGGATTGGGGGCTGGACTGCATATATTGAGCAATATTTCCTTATTGCACATACCTTAGGTTTTGATCGAAAGAGCGCTGCAGAGGAGCAGAATATTGTTGAGACAAGTGCTCTTGATGGAGGTAAGTATTTAACACGCCTCCTTGATCAACAGATGACGGTGGTTCCACCAGGAGAGAGTCATGTCTTTAATGCACAGTTCTTTTTAGGGCCTAAAATAAAGTCAGAACTTGAGGCAACAGCAAAAGATTTAGACTTAACATTAGATTATGGCTGGTTTAGTTACATCTCTAAAATCATGTTTTGGATTCTAGAGTTCTACCATAAGTTTGTGGGGAATTGGGGTTGGTCTATTATTCTCTTAACAATTACTGTTAAAGCGGCTCTTTTCTGGTTTGCTAGTAAAGGGTATGTCTCTATGGCGCGTATGCGTAATGTTGGGCCGAAGTTACAGATTATTCGAGAGCGTTATGCCGATGACCGCCAGAAATTATCGGAAGAGATGATGAAGCTCTACCGCAGGGAGAAGATCAATCCACTAGGGGGATGTCTACCGATATTGATTCAGATTCCAATCTTTATTGCTCTCTTTTGGATGTTGATGGAGAGTGTTGAGTTGCGGCAGGCTCCCTGGATCCTATGGATTGAGGATTTATCGCAGCGTGATCCCTACTTTATCCTCCCTCTTATTATGGGTGTGACAATGTTTTTCCAACAGCGTTTAAATCCTGCCCCCCCAGATCCTACACAGGCCACTATTATTAAATGGATGCCCGTGGTCTTTACCTTTATGTTTATGTGGTTTGCGGCAGGGATTGTTCTCTATTGGGTAACAAACAACCTATTAACAATACTGCAGCAATCATATATTATGCGGAAAGTAGAGCGTGAAGAGAGTAAGCGCTAAAACGATACGAAATGATAAAGATAAAGTAATGAATAACAATCCCCTTAAAGGGGATTGTTTCTCTTTTAGGAGCTTATTATGTATGTAGAAGAGACAATCAGTGCAATTGCTACTAGTACAGGTATCGGGGGAATCGGTATTGTGCGTCTATCGGGCCCTGAGAGTTTAGCGATTGCTCAAAAGATAACAGGAAGAGAGCGATTTACTCCCCGTTATGCTCATTATGCCCAATTTTTAGATAGAGAAGGGGCTCCTATCGATGAGGGGGTAGTGATTTACTATGCTGCACCTAATTCGTTTACTGGGGAGGATGTTATTGAGTTACAGGGGCATGGAGGGCTGGTTGTTTTAAATCGAGTTCTTAAAGAGACCTTAACGTTAGGTGCGCGTTTAGCTAGGAGAGGGGAGTTTTCAGAGCGAGCTTTTCTCAATGGTAAGTTAGATTTAGTTCAAGCCGAAGCGATTCATGATCTGATTGTAAGTCAAAGTGAGGCGCAGGCTAAGGCAGCAATTAACTCATTGACAGGGCAATTTTCAGAGCGAATAGAGCAATTATTGACGACATTAATTGAGTTGCGAGTCTATATTGAGGCATCGATCGATTTTAGTGAAGAGGATATAGACTTCATCAGTGATGGTAATGTCTTAACGCGTCTAGAAGAGCTTAATTGCCAAGTGGAAAAGCTATTAAATAATGCTGATCAGGGACGTCTACTAACAGATGGAGTGGAGGTAGTGATTGCAGGCCGTCCTAATGCTGGAAAATCGAGTCTCCTTAATGCCTTATCGGGAGAGGAGAGTGCTATTGTCACCGATATAGAGGGAACAACGCGTGATCTTTTACGTGAGCAGATCAGTATTAATGGATTGCCTCTACATATTATAGATACTGCTGGTCTACGAGAGACTGATGATGCTGTTGAATCGGAAGGAATTAAGCGTGCTCGAAGAGCTATGGAAGAGGCAGACTTAATATTATGGCTTCATGACGATACTCAGGAGGAGCGGGATTTAGATGAGCATCTATTAAAAATTGAGACTCCAATTCTCTATCTACATAACAAGATTGATCTTTCTGGACGAAGTGCAGGCGACCATGAAGAGTTTATTGCTTTTAGTGCGAAGAGTGGTGAAGGATTAGATGAGGTTAAGAGAGCTATTTTAAAGCATGTTGGTTTTGATGCTATAGAGGGGCAGTTTAGTGCGCGTGAACGTCATCTTGAGGCATTACGACGTGTCTTACAACACTTCTTTGCAGCACTGTCATTAATTAAAGTGGCGGAAAGCATCGAGCTTGTTGCAGAAGAGTTACGAATTGCACAGGATCATTTAGGTGAAATTACAGGCGAATTTACCCATGATGAGTTATTAGGTGAAATATTCTCTAGCTTCTGTGTTGGTAAGTAGGCTATTCGTACGATGAGGCAGTAACGCAATCAAAGTTATCACTAATATAGGAAAGAGAGAAGCGCTACCCATTTAGGGGTTAGCGCTTCTCTTAATTTTATAAGGATTTTTAAAAGATTATTTTAGCTTTTCGAGTTTCTCTTTTGCTGATTCTTCGAGCTCTTTTAGCTCATCTGCACTCTTCTCTTTAAGTTCAGCCGCTCTCTCTTGTAGCTCGGCACTCTTCTCTGCGCTCTGCTCTTTTAGAGTCTCAATCTCAGTTTCGGTTTTCTCTTTGATACGCTCTTGCTTAGCAGGATCCTCTTTTAAGGAGTTAATTTTCTCATCAGCTTTCTCTTTTAGATCAGAAATTTTCTCTTCACTCTTCTCTTTTAATTCTGATGCACTCTCTTTGAGAGCATCTATCTCTTTGTCAGCCTTCTCTTTCAGTTCGGTGGCTTTTTCAGCGGTCTGCTCTTTTAGCTCTGCTGCCTTATCTGCAGCTCTCTCTTTCAACTCTGTTGCATCATCTTTAAAATCTTCAAGTGCAGCTGCTGATTTCTCTTTGACATCCTCAAAGGCTTCAGCACTCTTCTCAGCAATTTCGCCAGCTTTATCCGCCGCAGCATCATATGCTTGTTGGGTTTTTTCTTTGGCACTATCTGCTGTCTGACTAACTTCTTGCTGCTGTTCATCTGAGCAGGCGGTTAAGCCAACGAGAGCAATTGAACCGGCAATAATAAGTTTTTTAAAGTTTTTCATGATTATGTAACTCCTTGTGAGTTTATGTTTGCTTGAGGCTTTAGTATAGACGCCCATATTTAAGATGTAAATAGATATTAGATAAGCGTAATCCTTGATGAAATGTACCTTAGCTAAGAGTATATCCCTCATCTTTTTGTTAAGTGTAGCACGCTTTTTCTAAGCTAGGCATCTTTTCCCAAATCGGCTAGATCTTCCACATGGGACTCCTCTTGTTGATGAGTTGATTTCTTCTGCTCTTTATCACTATAAGTCACAGCTAATTTAAGAATGTTGTATAGACTTTTAATAATATGATTTGAATAGGTTAGATCATTCATTAGTGAGCTTGTGCTAAATCCATCAATCTGATTTTTTCGCACCGAGATAAAGAGTCGACTTCTAAAATTTTGATCAAAGGTATCAACCTCAATTAATAATGAATTAATAAGGGTAACTGGAAGCTTCCCTGGCTCCTCTGATTCTTTAAGGCCGAGTTGATAAATCTCCCGTAGATGAAGCAGAATATGCTTACGGATTTGAATATAGAAATCACGGGCAGGGGAGTCCTCATTTGTTAAGTAGTGAGCCATATTTAATTGAAGGTGCTGACTATTCTTAACAGCGCCAACAAGCTCGAGAGCGATTAGTTGACAACTGACCAAGATCTGCTGCTGCTCTTCACGTTCATCAGGATAATCGATTCGACCTATAAAGGTTAAAAGATCGCTATAGATTCCTTTTATATAATATTGGTAGAGATCATTGACTTTATGTGCATCAGATTCTGGTTTAGTCTTGAGCAGGTCGTAATCCATCTGCTCTGAAGAGAGTTGACTGGTCGGTAAATAGAGAGCATGACAGATGACCTCAAGACTCATCCGCCCAAGATAGCGTAATTCTTGATAGAGTGCAGAGATAGCGGTCTCTACAGAGGAGAGGGAGGCATCAGTTAGATAGCGAGCAGTTAGTGGCTCCTGTTTAAGCTCAGGATCTTGGCTGCTCTTTTCTACATCTGCTTCAATTAGGAGTGGAGGCTCATCAATGTCGGGAATCCAGCGCATTAGAAGGGCAGCTAAACGATACTGTAAGAACCAAAATAGTGTTACTCCTATGATATTAAAGAGGGTATGAAATAGGGCGAGCTGAATAAGAGGATTTAGACCTAATCTTTCGCCTATGGAGGTAACAATAAGCGTTAAAGGGCTGAGAAGTATGATGGAGAGGGTACCTGTTACCACATTAAAAATTACATGTGCTAATGCTAATCTTCGACCACTACGATCTCCACCAAGAAATCCAACAACACCGGTTGCTACTGCGCTGCCGATAATTGATCCAATAGCTAGAGCGAAGGATTGCTCAATATCAATTTGACCGAGTCCCAATGCTGTTAGTACCAACATCAATGTTGCATGGCTCGATTGTAAAATTACGGTTATCAGCAATCCTGCACCAACAAAGATTAGTGTCCCTAAAAGCCCATCAGAAGTTAGCTCAGTAAAATCGAGCCCATCAGTGAAGCTTGAGAATCCATTTTTGATAAGATCAATAGCCAGTAAGATAAAGGCAATACCTAGTAATACACGCCCTAGGGCCTTACTCTTTTTACCGTTAAAGGAGGCAAGCACACCAAGCACTATCATAGGATAGGCAAAGGGACCAAGACTAATATTCTGACCGGCCAAGGCTAATAACCAAATCCCACTACTAGCACCAAGGTTTGCCCCTATTATAATTGTAATTCCTGCAGCTAAGGTAATGAGTCCAGTGCTAATAAAGGCGATCGTTAGGAGTGAGACAACAGTTGTCGATTGTAGGATCATCGTAGATCCCATACCAAAGAGGAGCCCTTTAAAGGGAGTTTCTGTACTTTTAGCTAGGATACGCTCTAGTCTGCCGCCAGCGAGCTGTTGTAATCCATCATTCATGCATTGCATCCCAAAGAGGAAGAATGCTAATCCTGAGCAGAGCTCTAGCCAGCTTGGATGCCCTTTAAAAGAGTAGAGAAAGGCAATAGCAATAGTAAGAAAAAGAGTATTCCGTATAGTAATGCGATTCACACATTCCCTCCAATGTTGATGATCTATTTTATTATGCTAATAAGTGGTTGTTGAAAGTGTTGATTAAATGTTGATTCAAGAGGAGTGATTATAGCAAAGATCATATTTTGAATGATAAAAAGTGAGTGACTCTTGCTTTATCTGGGAATAGTGTATTCTGTAAGGATGAGATTTAACTTAGAGCAATTAAAAGTATATAGCTATCAATGTGAGGTGTAATGGAGAACGATAATCGGTATAAAAGTGAGCCTATTGGTACATGGCCAATTATGCGTGAATTTGAGGCGATGCTTCTTTTCCAAAAGGGGCTTAATGAGCTTACGGTTGAATCTTATCGAGCAGATCTTGAGAAGTATCGTGTTTATTTGGAGCAGCAGGGCGATGAGTTAATTGAGGATGAAGCAGAGAGATTACTGCAAAGCTCTGCTCATCAGCTGCAGGGATTTGTCGATTATGAGCTTCAGCGGGGGATAGCTCCAAGGAGTCTTCGTCGCTATAGCGCTAGTTTCATACACTTTTTTAATTTTCTTATTGAGGAGGGGATTCGTACTGATAATCCTGCACTTAAACTGAAGATCCCCAATTATCATAATCCCCTTCCAGTCTCTTTAGGAGAGGAGGAGGTCATTGCTATCTTAAATGCACCAGACCATTCAACTCCTATCGGTTTGCGGGATCGGGCAATGTTGGAAGTTCTCTACTCTTGTGGTTTGCGGGTAACGGAGTTGGTGAGCCTCTCTTTTTCACAAATTAATTTAGAACTTGGGGCAGTACGTATTGTTGGTAAAGGGGATAAGGAGCGTCTTGTCCCCCTAGGTGAGGTAGCGAGGGATTGGCTGTTGCGCTATATCAAAAATGGTCGTGATGTTTTATTAAAAGGGCGAAGAAGTGATGCGGTCTTCGTCAGTAATCGAGGAAGCTATATGACGCGACAGACTTTTTGGCATGCCATTAAAAAGTATGCAGCGCAGGCGGGCATTAAAGAGGAGATCTCTCCCCATACATTACGACATGCATTTGCTACTCACTTAGTGAATAATGGTGCCGACCTCCGGGTTGTTCAACTACTACTCGGTCATAGCAGTCTATCTACGACACAAATTTATACTCAAATTGCATCGGAGCGTTTAAAGCAGCTTTATGGAGTACATCACCCTCGGGGGTAAATTATCTCCGTGCAAAAAGTGGAAAGTAGGTTAAAATGGCGAAAATATTACAATTCTTGATAGTATCGTAATGTTGGTTACCCCATAGGCAGGTTGGAATGGGGAGTAAGATTTTAAATGAGCTAGATAATTAAATAATAGGATTTTGGAGTCGTAATGAAAAAGCTACTGACAAGTATATTAACCGCAACTCTTTTACTAGGTGTTGCAAGTGGTGAGCCCGATTTAAAACATTTTCATTCAGTTATCCCAGGAATGACTGTAGAGAGCTTTAAACCTTCAGTTATTGAGGGGATTTATGAATTAAAGTTAAAAGAGAGTCCAACTCCGGTCTATATCTCTAACGATGGTCGCTATATGCTCGAGGGGCAGGCGATTGATTTAGTGCGTAAGGTTAATATTACGCAGAGCTACCTCAATGAGGGGAATAAAAAATTACTTGCAGAGGTGAAAGAGGAGGAGATGATTATCTACAGATCGCCCAAAGAGGAGAAGGTAGTAACGATCTTCACAGATATTGATTGCCCCTTCTGTAAGATGTTGCATAAAGATTTAGATAAATACCTTGATGAGGGAATTACAATTCGCTACTTAGGTTATCCCTTTATGGGTTTACAATCACCCTCAGCTGAAACTTTAGGTTCGATATGGTGCTCAGATGATCGTAATCAGGCGTTTAATGATGCTATGCTTAATGATAAAGAGCCGAAAACAAAGTGTAAACGAAATAACCCTGTGGTGAAGCAGTTTGAGTTAGGGCGTGCACTCAATGTACAGGGAACCCCAGCAATCTTTACTGAAGAGGGGGAGTTAATTCCTGGCTATGTTCCCGCTAAAGAGCTTCGTAAAATGTTAGATTAGGAAACGAGTATTTGGGGGAGCATATAGCTCCCTCTCTACTATGTAGATAGAAAATGAGTATGTTGTTGACTAGGTGGTTCCAGTGGTGCCGGATAGCATTTCGGCCCTTTATATTTGCTGCTCTTCTTTTAAGCATCTCACCAATGATTGCTTCCGCTAAGTGGAGTGATAATCAGGAGTATCTAGCAACGATTGAGGAAGAGCTTTTTTTAATCTATCAAGCTAAAGAGGAGCGCTTTACACTGACCATCTTCACAGATATCTTATGCCCCTATTGTCGTGCACTTCATAGTAAAAAAGATTATCTCTTAGAAAGAGGCGTAACTATTCGCTATCTTCCTTTTCCCTTAAGCCGCTCTTCAGTACCATTTTTGGAGGCGGTTTGGTGTCATGAATCTCCTCAGGAAGCATTGGATTTAGCAATGGAGGCGCTTCTGTATCAAAAGAGGTTCTGCCATAATAACTTAATTAGACGGAGTAAAGAGCATGCAAAGGCACTCTCAGTATATGGGACCCCCTCACTATTTTTAGAGAGTGGTGAGCGTATCCCTGGGGAGAGCTCTCCTGAAGAGATTGTCGAGCTTCTAGAGGAGCGTGTTAAAAGTGGATTTTAGGCGCTTCATGATTGCGCTTAAAGAGTATCGCCATTCTTCCGATGTTAGTGATTAGCTGGGCATCTAGTACATTTATTAAGGTCTCAGTAATAGCGCGTCGCTCTTCACGATCCCCTTCCGCAATTTTTATCTTTATCAGCTCATGATGGGTGATGCTCTTTTTAGCCTCTTCGATAACAGCATCTGTCAACCCTTTATCACCAATTGTAACGACAGGATTTAGATGATGCGCTTTCCCTTTAAGCAGTTTAATATGTTCGTTAGTTAAATTTATTTGTGTCATAAGGATTATAATCTATTTGCTATGAATCGAGAGACAAGGGTAGCACAGGCGGAACAGATACGTCACCTTTTTAATGGGCTTAAGGTGATGGCCTTTATTCTACTAATATTTGGATTAATATTAGTCGGGCTTCTTTATTTTTTAGAGATAACACCCATGATAGAGGGTGCTCTATTACTCTTTTATGGAGCCATCTCAGCAGGCTATCTAATTGCCCGAGGGCGATCGATCTTAGTGGCCGTTGAAAAACCTAAAAAGAGTGGAGAGCAGGGGGGATCATCCCAACCGTAGGTAAGTGAATTAGGGTGAATTAATTGGCAACTTCTCTCTAAAGGTAGTAAAGTTATGAGATTCTATGGGTAATCTAAACCCTTGAGCCTTATCGATGAGTGGCCATTCACCCCCGACGAGCACTCTCACTACCTTTGGATGAGTACGATTGATAAATCGGACAAATTTAGGGCGAAGAGAGAATTAATCATCGTTAATGAGGGATTATTCACTATACTTACACGAGTTACTGTTTAATTAATTGTTAGTTGAGCAGACTGTTAAATATAAGAACTAAATGAGGTTATCTTTTGAGGTATTCAGGTAGAGATGTCGCACTCTGGCTCGCAATAGGAGTCTTCTTACTTCTAATGTTTCAGGGGCTTGGAGGTAGCGGCGGTAGAGAGATTAAATATTCCGATTTCTTAAATCAGGTGAAGCAAGGTGCCGTAAAAGAGGTGGTGATTACCGGGCAGAATATTGATGGTGTCACCCGTGATGGTATGCGCTTTAAAACATTCAGTCCAGAGACAACCAATACATATATGCTCGATCTATTAGAGTCGAATAATGTCACATTTGATGGAAAGTCTCTGCGCACTCAAGGGATTTTTCTATCGGTAATTCTTAATTTGTTACCGATAGCGCTGCTGTTAGGATTCTTTATCTTTATGATGCGGCAATCGGGAGGTGGCGGGGGCAAAAATCCCATGAGCTTTGGTAAGTCTAAGGCACGAATGTTGACTAAGGATGAGATAAAAACTCGTTTTTCAGATGTTGCCGGTGCGGATGAAGCAAAGCAAGAAGTTGGAGAGATTGTTGATTTCTTACGAGATCCTAGCCGATTCCAGAAGTTAGGCGGGACCATTCCTCGCGGTATCCTCATGGTGGGATCACCAGGTACAGGTAAAACATTATTGGCAAAAGCAATCGCCGGCGAAGCGGGTGTGCCTTTCTTCACCATCTCCGGTTCTGACTTTATGGAGATGTTTGTTGGAGTGGGAGCATCTCGTGTCAGAGATATGTTCGAGCAGGCGAAAAAACATGCGCCCTGTATCGTGTTTATCGATGAAATCGATGCCGTAGGTCGTCATCGTGGTGCTGGATTAGGAGGTGGTCACGATGAGCGTGAGCAGACCCTAAATCAGCTCTTAGTTGAGATGGATGGCTTTAGTGATAATGAGGGTGTGATTATTATTGCTGCGACAAACCGTCCTGATGTTCTTGATCCGGCATTACTGCGTCCCGGTCGTTTTGATCGTCAAGTTGTTGTTCCTCTACCTGATGTGAAGGGGCGAGAGGCGATCTTAAATGTTCATTTGAAAAAGATTCGTGCGGCAGAAGATATTAGTGCTCACTATATTGCTCGAGGTACGCCAGGATTTTCTGGTGCGGATTTAGCAAACTTAGTGAATGAGGCTGCACTCTTTGCTGCCCGTCGTAATCAAACGGAAGTCTATATGCAAGATATGGAAGATGCAAAAGATAAGATTATGATGGGTGCGGAGCGTAGCTCCATGGTTATGACTGATGAAGATAAGCGCTTAACGGCATACCACGAGGCAGGCCATGCAATCGTTGGCTACCGTTTAAAGTCAGACCCTGTCTATAAGGTGACGATTATTCCTCGTGGACGAGCCTTAGGAGTGACGATGACTCTTCCGGAGCGAGATCATGTTAGTGTACCAAGACGCTGGCTCGAGAATAAGCTTGCTATGGTTTTTGGTGGGCGGATCGCAGAGGAGCTGATTTTTGGTTATGATGCTGTCACAACAGGGGCATCAAGTGATATACAACATGCGACTAGCTTAGCGAAAAGTATGGTAACGGAGTGGGGGTTATCTGACAAATTAGGATTCCGATCCTACTCTGATGGTAATAATGAACCTTTCCTTGGTCGATCAATGGGGGGAGGAACGAGTACACTATCTGATGAAACTGCACGGTTAGTAGATCAAGAGATCCGTGCAGTTATCGATCGTAACTACGAGCGAGCTGAAGCTGTTTTAAAAGAGGATATTGACAAATTACACAAGATGGCTGATGTTCTCTTAGAATTAGAAACGATTGATGCAAAGCAAGTAGAAGAAATAATGGAAGGAAAGCCAGTTACTGGTTATGATATTGATGTTGAGTCGGATGATGATGATTCCGCTCGAGAGGTAAGTCATGATCAGGAGCAGAAGAGGAAGCAATTGACGCCTCCGGAGCTCGATCCTATGTAATGGCTGCGCATCATTAATGTGTAGCCTAATTAATTGTCAGGAGTAATTAGGCATATGTATAGAGAGTTAAGATGTAAATATTCAGGCTTAATTGGATATCAGTTATTGGTTCTTGTTGGCTTGACTATCTCACTTAACTCTCTTCTTTTTGCTCAAAATTTAGAAGCAAGTAAGATTCTTCCAATTCCAATCCCGGAGCCTTTATCGAAGGAAGAGCAAGCAAAGGTTGATTTAGGGCGGATGCTTTGGTACGAAAAGCGAATCTCACGCTCAGGAGAGCTCTCGTGTAATAGTTGTCATAATTTAGAGAAGGGGGGAGCGGATAATAAAGCCCTCTCTATAGGGCACGGAGGGGAGAAGATGCGGGTCAATACCCCGACAGTATTTAATGCACGTTATAACTATGCATATTTTTATGATGGCCGTGCTAAGAGCTTAGAGGAGCAGCTGACAGATGCAATAGAAGATCCCACTAAGATGGCGTCTGATTGGGATTTTGTAGTCAAAGTTCTCTCATCGTTACCTGAGTATCGACGCTACTTTAGCGATGTCTTCTCAACCCATAAAATTACTAAAGAGCTCGTCGAGGAGGCATTAATTGCTTTTGAAAAGAGCTTAGTAACCCCTAACTCACGATTTGATCAGTGGTTGCGAGGCAATCTAGCGGCTCTAAATGGGGAAGAATTAGCTGGATACTATAATTTTAAGCATTATGGCTGTATTACCTGTCACTCAGGTATTAACCTTGGTGGCGATGCGTTTTATAAGATGGGGAAGCTAGCACCCTATAAGACGAAGAGCGATTATTTAGGACGTGAAGAGTATACTGGGGTTGAATCAGATCGTAATACTTTTAAGGTCCCAACTTTAAGAAATATCGATTTAACAGGCCCTTACTTTCATGATGGCGCGATTGATTCGTTAGAGGAGGCTGTTAAGATTATGGCCGAAATTCAGCTTGGTGAGTCACTAAGCGATGAAGAGGTGAGTCAAATTGTTGCCTTTTTAAAGACATTGACAGGGCAGATGCCAGAAGTGAAGCGACCTAAGCTTCCACGAGTTCGACTTAGCCCACCACTCTTTTAAGTTTTAGATTTATAGAGTGAAGATTTTAAGAGCACAACGAAGGTTGTGCTTTCTGTTTTAAAGTAAAAGATGTGCTAGATCAGTCCCCTTTATTCTCTCTTTTTCTATAATGATAATTGATGAAGACAGGTTATTAGAGTGCTACGTCTATTGATATCTAATTATTACTGTTTCATTAATTATAATCTTATAAGGAGCGTTTTATGAGTAGAATGAAGCTGCTTTCTAAGCGAGTGGTGCAGGGATTAGGCCTTATCTCTTCAACACTATTACTATCGATGGGTCTAGGGGCGGCAGAACCTCGAAATGAGATCATTAAGCCGATTCCTGAGCCTGTAATTACAGATCCTGAAAAGGTGGAGTTAGGTAAGAAGCTTTGGTTTGATCCGCGTCTCTCTGCTTCAGGGTTTATCTCTTGCAACTCATGTCATAATTTAAGTATGGGAGGGTCTGATAACTTACCTACCTCGATCGGCCATAAGTGGCAAGAGGGGCCGATTAACTCTCCGACGGTTCTTAATGCGGCATTAAATTTCGTGCAGTTTTGGGATGGGCGAGCGGCAGATTTAAAAGAGCAGGCAGGTGGTCCGATTGAAAACCCTCTCGAGATGGCGCTTACCCATGAGTTAGCGGTGGATGTTATTGCCTCTATTCCTCAATATGTAGATGAATTTAAAGAGGTTTATGGTGATGAAGAGGTCTCTATTGATCGTATTACTGATGCCATTGCCGTTTTTGAAGAGACGCTTGTTACGCCAAACTCTCGTTTTGATCAATGGTTAATGGGTGATGATGATGCAATTACTGAATATGAGCTTGAAGGCTACCAGCTTTTTAAAACTAGTGGTTGTATCGCATGCCATTATGGTGAGGGGATTGGAGGGGCAAGTTTCCAAAAAATGGGGTTATTAGAAGAATATATGACTGATAATCCCGCACAAGGTTTAGCGGACGTAACGGGTAAAGATGCAGATCGTATGTTCTTTAAAGTGCCAACTCTGCGTAATATTGAGTTAACTTATCCATACTTCCATGATGGTGCTGCAGAGACAATGGAAGAGGCAACCATGATTATGGGACGTTTACAGTTAGGACGCGATTTCACCGAAGAGGAGGTGGATAAGATTGTTGCGTTTTATCGAACATTAACAGGAGATCAGCCTGAAATTGTTCTTCCTATTTTACCCCCCTCTACAAATGAGACTCCAAAACCAAGACCTTTCGATTAGTTATAGAGCTATTCAAGGTATTGCGAAACGAGAAAAGCCCTCAATTAGAGGGCTTTTTTTATAAGTCATATCTGAAAGTTATGATGATGCTTCTTCACCTTCTCTTTTAAAACTATGACAAAAAAGTGTTTGTGGCTCGGGACGCTCTAAGTCATGAACAGAATGTTTTTTATCAGCAGCGACATTATCGCTAGTCCACTCAACACGTTCAACAAAGCGGCGTCGGCGATGGACACAATCAAGTAGTGGGCATATTTCACAAGAGAAGTCTTGGCAGTCATCAGTATGAACATACATCTCATAGCGATTATCGAACTTGTCAGCTAATAAGTTACTTAGTTTATCAAGCTCTACATGAGCTTCCCGTAGAGTGAAATACCATGGAAGGGTTAAATGGCAATCTAGGTGCACATGGTTACCATACTTAATAAAACGAACTTTATGTAGATCGATCCAATATTCAGAGCGATTAGCAGCAGCCTCTTTTACAAAGAGCTCGATGAGATCTTCATCAGCTTCATCCATGATGCCTGCGACAGCTTCGCGAATAATTTTTACACCTGTATATATTATGATTGCGCCAAAAATTAGGGCAACAACGCCATCAATCCAGACATAGCCAGTAAGCATTATCAAGATGAGGCCAATCATTAAACCTAAAGTAGAGTAAGCATCAGACTTAAGATGCTCTCCACCAGCAACAAGGGGCAGAACATTGTTCTTTTCGCCACGCTTAATAGCAACGTGACCTACCAGATAGTTTATTACACTGGTAACTCCTACCAAGAGGAGCCCAAAATCAAGGCGTTGTAAGTCAGAGCCACCAAAGTAGAGTCTTTTAAATGCCTCAACTAATATGAATAGACCCGCAATAACAATTAAGGTTCCCTCAATACCTGCTGAAACAAACTCAATCTTCCCATGGCCGTGAGGGTGATTATCATCTTTAGGCTTTGCAGAGAGGTACAGGCTGTATAGAGTGAAGCTTCCTGCTAGTACATTCGTAATACTCTCTAAGGCGTCGGTCAATATTGCTACAGAGCCGGTTAGATACCAGGCGGTGATCTTAATTAAAAAGAGGAGTACTCCCACGGCAACTACAATTTTTTGAAAATTGTAGTTTGAGCGATCTTCTATTGTCATCATAGTTTAAATCCTTTTCATTAAATATATATCTATTCTCTTTTAATGCGGCTATAGATCATCTGATCTTTATATTCGCCCCGTAGATTTAGATGGTTTCGCATCGTACCTTCTCGCTCTAAACCAGCTTTCAGTAAGACATGACCGGAAGCGGGATTTTCAATATCATGCATAGCCCAGATACGCACTGCATTAAGGTGAGCCTCTGAAATATATACTAGCTTTCTTGCGATTTCGGTAGCGTAACCTAAGCCCCAATACTTTTGATTTAATGCGTAGGCAATTTCAACGCTACGACTTCTCTCATCAGGACGAATATCTGCGGTACCAATCATTTTTTTCTCTTCTTTTAGCTCGACGGCGTAGTGGCCTAGAGGATTCTTCATAAAAAGATTGGCAATTAAAAATTCGGTCTCTTCAATTGAGTTATGGCGTGAAAAAACAAGGCGAACATTCTCTTCATTGCTAGCATATTCATACATATCGGGAGCATCATCGAGAGTGATGGGACGCAGCAGAAGTCGTTCGGTCTCAATAAATCGGTGTTTTGCTAATTGTAAATACATAGACCCTCTCTTAGTTGGAAGAAAAATACAATCATACACTGAAAAAGGAGCACTGAGGAGCTAGGGGCAAAAGAGTGCACATTATTAGGTGATTAAAATAGTAGGTAATGGCACCTAATCTTTTTAGTAGGAGGAGATAGAGGTAAAAAGATAGGCGCTAAAAAAGGGAGCTCACTTAATATGTGGCTCCCCAGATTTTTTTGGAGTGGATTACGCTTACTCTAGTCCGGCCTCTTTAAGGGAGATGTTAAGTGCAGCAGCAATACCTTTACCATATGCAGGATCTGCTTTATAGCAATTATTGATATGACGAATTTTAATCATCTGTTCAGCATTAGCCATATTACGGGCTGTGTTCTCAAAGAGGAGTGTCTGCTGTTCAGGGCTCATTAAGCGAAAGAGTTTTCCAGGTTGCTCATAGTAGTTATCATCATCCTCTCTAAAATCCCATTGTGTAGCAGCTCCATAGAGCTCAAGTGGAGGCTCTTTATATTGAGGTTGCTCCTGCCACTCACCATAACTATTGGGTTCATATGCGATTGTACCTCCTTGATTACTATCGACTCGCATTGCGCCATCGCGATGGTAGCTATGGAAGGGGCAGCGGGGTTTATTAACAGGGATTTGATGGTGATTTACACCTAAACGATAGCGCTGTGCATCACCATATGAGAAGAGCCGACCTTGCAACATCTTGTCAGGAGAAAAACCAATTCCGGGAACAATATTAGCTGGATTAAAAGCGGCTTGTTCTACATCAACAAAATAATTATTTGGATTGCGATTAAGCTCAAAAGTGCCAACCGGGATAAGTGGGAAATCTTTTTTGTACCATACTTTCGTTAGATCGAAAGGGTTATATGGCATATTATTCGCCTCCTCTTCACTCATCACCTGAATGAAGAGATCCCATTTAGGAAAATTTCCATTTTCAATAGCTTCATATAGATCTCTTTGATTTGCTTCACGATCTCTACCAACAATCTTTTCCGCCTCCTCATCAGTTGTATTTTTAATTCCTTGCTGGGTATGGAAGTGGAATTTTACCCAAACCCGCTCATTATCAGCATTAATCATACTGAAGGTGTGGCTTCCAAACCCATGCATGTGTCGATAAGACTTAGGAATACCCCGATCACTCATAGTAATTGTAATCTGATGTAGTGCTTCAGGAAGTGATGTCCAAAAGTCCCAATTGGTATTGGGTGAACGTAAATTAGTGCGAGGGTCACGTTTAATAGCGTGGTTTAGGTCGGGAAACTTTAGGGGATCACGAAAGAAAAAGACAGGTGTATTATTACCAACAAGATCCCAATTACCTTCTTCTGTGTAGAATCGCATTGCAAAGCCACGTATATCACGTTCAGTATCAGCGGCCCCTCGCTCTCCAGCGACTGTGGAAAAGCGCACAAACATATCTGTCTTTTTTCCTATTTCGGAAAATATTTTCGCACGTGTGTACTGTGTAATATCGTGGGTTACTGTAAATGTGCCAAATGCTCCGGAGCCTTTCGCATGCATTCTACGCTCTGGAATTACCTCTCGGTCAAAGTGGGCTAGTTTCTCTAAAAACCAAACATCCTGTAGCAACATTGGGCCACGAGGACCAGCAGTCATCACATTCTGATTGTCAGCAACAGGGGCACCAGCCGCGGTGGTTAATTTAGGTCTATCTTTATGATTATCTTGCTTAGACATCTCTCTATATCCTTTTTTAATGAATGGGTAGTTTCAGTATTTACCTTTAAGAGATAAGAGACAAATCAAACCTTTATATCTTGTAGATTAAAAAATACGATCATTTAAATGTTTTGTAGAGTATAGGTGCAGATTATGATAATTCGCCAGAGCAGAGATCTTGCTAATAAGAGGGCCATCTATTGCATTATCGGACGTTTTACGCTATAAGCACTACAGGAGTAAGAACTTTAACTCCGATCACTAGGGGTGTCCGAGGCGTCGGGCTGAGATTAGCATTCGTTCCATGCTTAAACCCTCAGGACCTGATCTGGCTCATACCAGCGTAGGGAAGTATGAAAAATCATTAATGATTAATCGTGTTGATTAGGCCTGAGTTGAGAAGCAGAGGAGATGCAATTAATACTCTTGATGCTTTTTTCTCAGGTTTTTTTCTGCATGAATTACGCCTAACGCCAGAATCTCGTCTTTTATTATCAATCACAATAGCAATAAAGGATTATAAAGGAGAGGTTTAATGTCTAATCAAAGAGATCATTCGATCACGTTAATGGAGCAGTTTCCTAACAGTAGGAAGGTCTATGTTGAGGGGAGTCGCCCCGATATCCGGGTGCCTATGCGTGAGATAACGCTACACGACACCTTAGGTCCTAATGGGGAGGTTATTGAGAAAAACCCTCCATTTAGAGTCTATGATACAAGTGGCCCCTATACTGATGAAAATTATAAAGTAGATTTAACAAAGGGGCTGCCACCATTGAAGCGTCCATGGGTCTTAGAGCGTGGAGATGTAGAGGAGTATGAAGGGCGGGAGCGTAAGGCAATCGATGATGGTTATAAGCGTGAAGATGATCCTCGATTACAAGAGGGGGTTTTTCCAGGATTAAAGCGTAAGCCTCTTCGTGCAAAGCCGGGCAAGAATGTGACGCAGATGCATTATGCTCGTCAGGGAATTATTACGCCCGAGATGGAGTTTATCGCAATCCGTGAAGGAGTCGAGCCTGAGTTTGTGCGCTCTGAAGTTGCGCGCGGTGCAGCGATTATCCCATCTAATATTAATCACCCCGAAGCAGAACCCATGATTATTGGTAAAAACTTCCATGTAAAGATTAATGCCAATATCGGAAACTCAGCGATCACCTCTTCGATTGAAGAAGAGGTCGAAAAGATGACGTGGGCAACCCGCTGGGGTGCAGATAACGTTATGGATCTCTCTACGGGTAAAGATATTCACAAAACTCGTGAGTGGATTATCCGTAACTCTGCTGTGCCGATCGGAACAGTACCAATCTACCAAGCGCTCGAAAAAGTAAATGGCATTGCTGAAGATCTCACGTGGGAAGTCTTCCGCGATACCTTAATTGAGCAGGCAGAACAGGGAGTGGATTACTTCACCATTCATGCCGGTGTTCTTCTTCGCTATATCCCGATGACGGCAAAACGTGTAACGGGAATTGTCTCTCGTGGGGGCTCTATTATGGCGCAGTGGTGTTTAGCCCACCATAAAGAGAATTTCATCTATGAAAATTTTGAAGAGATCTGCGAAATCATGAAGCAGTACGATATCGCATTCTCACTTGGGGATGGATTACGTCCAGGCTCGATCGCCGATGCAAACGATGAGGCGCAATTTGCGGAGCTCAAAACATTGGGTGAACTCACTAAGATTGCATGGGAACATGATGTTCAAACCATGATCGAAGGACCAGGTCATGTGCCGATGCATAAGATTAAAGAGAATATGGAGATGCAGGAGAAGTATTGTGG
>JBKGVF010000008.1:0-48972 GCA_046462535.1 Ignatzschineriaceae bacterium
TGTAAGTGGTATGAGTGATGAAGAGGGTGGAAAAGCGTGTATTGCGGCGATTCGAGAGCTTGCAAAAGATGTTGGTATCCCTGAAAACTTAACGGCTCTAAATGTTAAAGAGGAAGATATCCCCACTCTTGCCGAGAACTCACTGAAAGATGCGTGTGCGATTACTAACCCTCGTCAAGGTGATCAGGGTGAGGTAGAGGCGATCTTTAAAGCAGCACTGTAATCGATCTATTCATCATAATTAGTATGTAGAAACAAGCAACTGAAACTGAAGAGGGGCGGTGGTTGAGATAGATTCAACCACCGCTTTTTTCTGAATACTAAAAAAGAGTAGAAAAGAGCGAAAATAATGATTGACCTCTTCTTAAATTGGCTCTATATTGCACCGACTATTTTGCACAATGCTGAGATCATCGATATGTTGCTCGGCATTTTAGTGATGTTCTGGCCCTATTTGGCCAAGTTTTTTGTTGGTGTTTTGTTTTATTGGCCCACAATAACCGGATGATCAGCAGTCGGCGCTTTTAGCAGATATACGCATTATCTCCCTCCGTTGTGGATGCCACTCTTTAAAACAAATATCTCACCATTAACTTTTGCCCAGGAGGATTTATGAATGGGAGAGTTACTCTTTACACTATCTTATGGGGGGATCCTGCTTGTTACGGGGGTCTTAACGGCACTCTATTTTCATAGACGGTTAAAGTAAGGGGGGCGTGATGATCTATACTATCGGCGCCATTGTGGCCTCTATCTTCTATCTGTTTGTGGGGTTATTAACAGCACGACGAGTCAATAATGTTGAAGATTATTATGTCTCAGGTCGAAATGCATCTACCCTATTTTTGGTCTCATCATTAGTTGCTTCATACCTAAGCACAATAGTGTTTATGGGGGATGCCGGTTTTGCTTATGATGGCTATGTCATTCCTCTATTAATTATGAGTATCTTTGTGATGCCCGGCTATGTTATTGGGGTCCTCTTTTTTGGGCGCTATCTTCGTCGTAGTGAAGCATTAACATTGCCAGAATACTTTGGAAAGCGTTTTAACTCACGATCGGTACGGGTTGTAAGTTCCCTTACTCTGATTGTAGGAATCATCGCCTATCTTGTGGCCATTACTCAAGGGGTAGGAATTCTCTTTTCTGAGATTACAGGGATGGATTACCAAAAAGCTTTGGTTTTAGTAGTGGTGCTCTATACCTCGATCACCTTCCTTTCTGGTGCGAAAGGTGTTATCTGGATCGATACTATAATGTTTTTAATCTTTACCATTGCTACCTTTATAGCGATTCCATATATAGTGGATGCTGCTGGCGGATTTATAGAGGCGATTAAAGGTTTAAAGAGTATTGGGGAGAAGCCCGATCTATTAAGTTGGCATGGGGTAACTGGTGAGCGCAACTATATGGGCAAACCGCTAGATATCTTCTTCTATACGGCAATTATCGGTTTGGTATGGGGGGTTGTATTGGCAGTAAGCCCTTGGCAGGCTAGTAGCTATTTAATGGCTAAGAGTGAGCATGTTGCGATTCGTTCGGCGATCCTGTCAACGATTGTTATTTCGGTCATGTATCTTGTGGTGCATCTATCGATGACAACGATCAATATTCTCAATCCAAATCTTGAGCCCTCAGAGCGGGTCTTTATCTGGTCTGTTATTCAATATGTACCTAAAGGTTTGGGGGTGATCGCTATTAGTGGTATCTTTGCGGCAACCTTAGCAACAGGCTCAGCCTTTCTACAGCTAATTGCCAATAGTGTGGCACAAGATCTCTTTAATGGAGAGAAGTTAGCGCGGAAAGATTTTCTCTTAGTGAGTCGATTAATGGTGATTGTTGTAGCCCTTGTTGGGTATCTTATTACCCGCTACCAGCCCCCGGCAATGTTCTGGATTGCTATCTTTGCCGGAACTGTTTTTGCTGCATCGTGGGGCCCGATTGCGTTTGCAAGTGTCTTAACCGATCGAGTAACTAAAGAGGGTGCTTTTTGGAGTATCACGATCGGTTTTGCCAGCGTATTAGTGATGGAGGGACTGCTATTATTAGAGCTCTTTGAGCTACCACTCTATATCAATTCAGCATTGATTGGATTTCTCTGCTCACTTAGTACCTTAATTATAGTGACACGACAAACAACGCCAACAGAGCATGAGCGTAACTACTATAAAAAATTAATGATTACACCTCATGAGGAGCAAGATCCCAGTGAGATTAAACGGACGTTAAAGTATCCCTATATCTTGATTGGAGCAGGGGTTTTAATTACAGCGGTGACATACTACTGCTACTATCTTCCCTATAGTGGGATTTAAAGAGGCTCTTATCACTACTAAAGTCATGTTAGTGGTAGGAGTCATGCTATATGAGGTGAATATATGCTTCTATTTCTACGAAGAGCGCTCTGTGCACAGCGGCAGAGCCAAATCATAGCGCAATCATTACAACAACAGAGGATCGAACCTTTCGTAGAGAGGGGATTGTTAAGGAGGAGAGGGAAGATGAATCATGATGAGCGGCAGCAATTGTTAGAGGGGATTCTTGCTTGGGGTGAAGCGAGTATCACTCACTTTTTAGAGCGAAGTGGGGGGGAGCGCTACTATCTTTTAGTGCTCGATTGCCATCTTGAAGAGGGGCAGATCGGCTTATGTTTTAATTCAACAGAGCGACTCGAGAAGGATATTGCTGAGTATGGTGATTATCCTGATGATGCTACCCTCTTTGACCTTACCTATAATCCAGGTAACTTCCATCATTTAATGGTAGAGGTCTTAAATCTCAATGAGCTATTAGATTATGACCGTTTACGTCAGGAGGCGATTACCGCAGGTGAATTGGTTGAGCAAGAGTTTCTTGAGGAGATTCGTCTACTACTTTATGAAGCACTCCATCATTTAAGTGAGATGGAGGCATTTGCTGAGATTCCAAAAGAGGAGTCATTTACCTTCTACCCCCTCATTGCAGGGGAAGAGGTAGCAGATGAGCTCGAGCGATTTACCCATTATCTAGAAGGGTATTAATAGATACTCAAGAGAGAAAGAGAGGAGCATTATGGCTCCTCTCTCTAATTAACGTATCTAATTTATCTAATTCTGATCCCCTTAGTAACGAGCATCTTTCGGTTTCTCTACACCAGGCCAATCGTTGACCTTAGGGGGGAAGTCGGGGCGAGGCATATGGGAGAAGAACTCCGCAACGTCAACAGCATCCTGATCGGAGAGCTCACCCCCCTGTCCCCAAAGCCCTTGATGAGCAACACTCATCGGCATCGCATACTTAATGAAGGCTGCTGCTTTATAGGTACGTGCCATTCCCGCACCGATATTGAAGGATTCATCTCCCCAAAGAGGGGGAAAGATAATATCGCCCCGCTCATCTTTTAAGCCCTCACCATTATATCCATGGCATGAGCCACAGCGGGCAGCGTAGATCTCAGCACCTCGAGCAGGATTCGCTTCAAGAGAGAGATCAATCTCACCGGCGATGGGAATATCCACCATATGCCCTTCAGGAACACCTTGATTAAGCCACTCCATATAAGCCACCATCGCATTCATCTCTCGGGAGTCGGGATGGAGAGGCTGCCCATTCATTGAGCGCTGAAAACAGCCATTGATGCGCTCTTTTAGATCAAGGGTCGCTTGCGCACGGGGCATAAAGCGAGGGTAGCGATTTTTACTATTAACGTAGTGGGCGCCATAGATCGCTTTTCCACCTGCGATGTGGCAACTGTTACAATTCATCATCGCCCCAACATTATCGGGGAGTAGGCGCTTTGTCTCATTATTGAGCCGTTTACCATAGAGAATCTCTTCAGCATTAGGCTCCTTCATAATATCAACATCATTAGGGAGGGTGTAGAGACCTACAACATTCCCATCAGGGTCGAGAATGTTATAGGTGATTGGCTCACCTTCCGAAAGGGCTGGGGGACGCATAAAAATATAGGCAGCCCCACCAATGAGTAGAACGATTAGTAGAATAATGGAGATTTTACCCTCTTTATAATGTCTCATTATCTCTCTCCTTTATATTCAATGTGTGGTGCTTTAGTGGTGAGGAAGTGGCGAATTTTGGCAACATCGTAAGGGGAGATCTCTGGTGCCTGATTGCTCCAGCTATTACGGATGAAGTTGATTACATCAGCAATATCACGATCACTTAAATGTTTAAAGCCAGGCATGGTAAAGGTCATGCGGTCATGAGGTGTCTCTGGCATCGCTCCCCCTTCAAGTGTGATTTGGATAATGGATTGTGCATGTTCGGCAAAAATTGCTGAGTTATCATCTAATGCAGGAATAATGCGAGGAACCCCTTTTCCATCAGGTCGATGGCAGGTATTGCAGTGATCCATATAGAGAAGAGCACCACGATTATCTAAATAATCACCACTGAGCAACATCTCTGTTGTCTTATCCTCTCTCTTAGGTAAGGTGAGCTCCTTTCCTTTAACAGGGGGAAGGGACTTAAGGTATTGGGCTGTTGCTGAGATATCTTCATCACTCCAATATTGGGTTGAGTGTTCGATAACCTCAGTCATGGCACCAAAGGCGGCAACTTTATCGGTGCGTCCACTTTTGAGGAACTCTTCAATCTCCGCTTGGCTCCAGGTTCCCAAACCGCGTGCCTCACCTCGAAGACTCTTAGCACGCCAACCATCAATAACAGCTCCTGAGAGGAAGGCATTCTGCCCCTCCATTGAGAGCGCTTTCTCTTGATAGGCGATTCCTCTAGGGGTGTGACAAGCGCCACAGTGACCGGGCCCTTCAACTAAGTAAGCACCATGATTGATTGCTTCACTCTTTGTTGGGTCAGGGGTAAATTGACGTTCGGGCGCATAGAGGAGTTGCCACCATGCTAAGGGCCAGCGCCAATTTAAGACTGGCGGAATGGTACTTGGTGCATTCTCAAAGGTGACCGGCTCTACAGCATGCATAAAGTAGGCATAGAGCGCTTCAATATCCTCGTCAGGCATTATGACATAGGAGGGATAAGGCATCGCAGGATAGAGGGGGGCCCCATCGGCACGGACGCCATTACGAATAGAGGCGGCAAACTCCTCTAACGTATAGTTTCCAATACCGCTCTTTTTATCCGGTGTAATATTGGTGGAGTAGATGGCTCCAATGGGAGTCTGCATCGCTAACCCTCCAGAATAGGGAGGATTTCCCGGCGCCGTATGACAAGCAGCACAATCGGAGAGGTGAGCTACATACTCTCCTCGCTCAATTAGGGCTGCCTGATCCAGTCCAGAAGGCTCAATATTCGTAAGTCGATTTGAGGTAATCACCCCAGCCCCAAAATAGGCACCCGCCCAACCTACAGCGGCAATCACAAGATAGGGAATAAGCCTCTTACGTAAGGGTTTACTCATATTAAGCCTCCTTCATCTCTATTAGAGTACTTACGATATCCTGTAGCAAGACTGCGAAAAGTACCCTCAAATTTAATAATCTATATATGAGTTAAATTACCATAGGTATTAAGAATGGTAAGGACTCAATGCCATTCAAATGATCTTAATCATAATTTTCTTATAGGAGCGATTAAAAAAATTTATAGCAGGGCTTCGCTCATTTACATGCAAGGGGTAACTATTTGATTATATTCCCCCTTTTAAAATTATATTGGGGAGGAGAGCTCTTCTACTTCTCTCTAGAGCGGGAGTGATACACTAAAGGGGAGTGCAGCTGCTAAAATGAGATTTCAATTGAGGAGAGTGAACATTATGACCTTTTCGCTACTTAAAGATCGTCTCTTTAATAGCTATATGATCTATGGAGCAAAGATCTTTATTGCTCTAGCGGGCGCAGTTATTCTCCCCCTCTTTTTTAATCAGGGGGTGATTAGTATTCCTGCCATTTTAGGTGTGGTGGCAGCAGGATTAACGGAGCTTGATGATAATCCTCAAGGACGTCTAAAGAGTGTCACCATAATCTTACTTGCATTCTTTATCGCTTCTGCGGGTGTGGAGCTCCTCTTTCCCTATCCGATACTCTTCTTTACTGGGCTAATTATTGCCACGATGGCGTTTGTCCTTTTAGGGGTTTTAGGGCAGCGATATGCCACCATCGCTTTTGGGGCATTAGTCATTAGTATCTATACAATGCTCGCTTATCGCCCTGAGCGTGCTTGGTTTATCCAACCCCTCCTCTTAGTGGGTGGGGCGTTATGGTATAACCTGCTCTCTTTTTTATTGAGCCTTCTCTGGCCAACTCGCCCATTACAGGAGGGATTAGCCACCTGTTATAGTGAACTATCGAGCTATTTAACGGCTAAAGCTCAATTTTTCGATCCTGATGGTGCTGATGATTTTGAGACACAGAAGTTGGCACTTTCCACTGCTAGTATTGAGTTAGCGCAGATATTAGATGAGACGCGAAGTGCAATTATGCGTCGGTTGCGAAATGACCGGGGTAAGCGTAGTACACGGGAGTTACTCACCTACTTTTTAACGGCTCAAGAGATCTTTGAGCGGGCTAACTCTAGCCATGTACAGTATCAAGCATTACGGCATCATTTTAAACATAGTGATGTCCTCTTCCGTTTTCAGAGGCTTCTCTTAGAGCAGGGGATCGCTTGTCGTAAAGTCTCCGATGAATTAATTGGACGGTTACGTTATCAACATCAAGGCAACCTACTTCAACTAGCTGAAGCACTGCAAGCGAGCCTTAATTATCTTCAGGAGTATCACCAAGCTCATGAAGAGGGGGCGAATCATCGTCCGTTAGAGTTGATCGGATCAATGGGGGCGCTACTTAAGAATCTACGTGCGATTAGTCGTCTTCTCTCTGGTTTAGCAGAGATTAAAGAGCGGATATTAGATACCTCTTACATTCAGACTTTTTTACCACCGGAGCCCAAAAAGAGTGGTGGTTTTGTCGGGGCAGTTGAGAAGTTAAAGCAGAATTTAACACGTCGTTCTGAGCTCTTTCGTCATGCTGTTCGGATGGGGGTTGCCATGGGGGTAGGGTATCTTTTGGTACTGCTCACCTATCAAGTTGTCCCACTTCTTACAGGGGAGGCGGCCAATATGACCACTCCTTACTGGATCCTCTTAACGGTCGTTTTTGTCTGTCAGCCAAACTATAGTGCGACTCGCTCCCGCTTAATTAAACGTTTTTGGGGAACCTTATTTGGAGTATTGGCCTCTTTAGTTATGCTCTCATTGGGGTTAGCCGCTTCTAAGTGGGGGCAGATGGTGATGGTGATGATTAGTGGAACCCTCTTCTTTACCTTTCGTCGAGCACGATATGCGTATGCGACTGCTTTTATCACCATCATGGTGTTGATCTGCTTTAACCTTATCGATGCGGGATTTGTTGCTCCGGAACGATTTATCGATACTATTTTGGGGTGTTTACTCTCTTGGCTCGTCGTGACATATATCTGGCCAGATTGGAAATTTCGGGATTTAACAGTGCAGATGGATCGTATTTTAGAGGCTAATTTAACCTACCTTAAAGCGATTCAGCAGCAGTATCATATTGGGCGTGAGGATCATGTTGCATATTTAATGGCTCGCGATAATGCTAATAGCAGTGATGGGTCACTAGCATCCCTCTTTGCTAATCTTTCGGTTGAACCGAAACAGGATCCTGAAGAGTTAGAGTATGTTTTCCAGCTGCTCTGTAAAAATAATACAATGTTGGGGTATATCTCTGCACTCGGGGCGCATCGAGCAAAAATTGAAGCTAAGGAGATCTTATCTCTCCTTGATCGCTCTCTTTCGTTTATCTCGACCTCAATAGAAGAGAGAGCGGTGGATCTAAATATATTAGAGGAGATTCGTGGAGCTTTAAAGAGAGAGCGGGTCAAGCTAAGGGGGGAGCAGCAATCCGTTGAGGCGATACTTGTACAGCAGTTGCTCCTTATCTTAAAGAGTCTCCCTGATTATCTCTCTTTTGCTATGCGGCGTGGTGAATAGCGATAGACAGCTCCATAGTCTTGTACTCAATATTAGTGATAATGCTCAAGATATATTTATTTCGTCTGGATCTAAAGTATTAAAGTATGTATAAGTGAGATATTGCTCAGACTATATTTTATATAACTAAAAGTAGCATGTAGATAATTATAATAATTAATAAAAGGAGATGGAGAATTATGGCTAAGAGCTTTAAAACGGCAGGAAAACTCATTATTGGTTTAAATGGTATAAAGGACTTGCCAAGTGAATTGGATCGTTTGTGTGTTAAGAATCCAGTAATTTTAACAGATGAAGTAATATTTAATACGGGGTTAATTGATGAGATAAATGCACTTATTGACTTAGATTATGATGATATTTATACAGCTATATCTCCAGAGCCCGAATATGTAGTTGTTGAAAAGTGTACTCAGTTTGTAGAAGAACACGATTATGATGGAATTATTGCTATTGGTGGGGGGAGTGTTATAGATACAGCTAAAGCAGTATCCGCTTTCACTGGTTACAAAGGGGAGTTAGAGGAATTAGTTGGAGTAGATCTGGTTCCTCAGAAAGGAGTTCCCTTAATAGCTATACCTACGACCTCGGGTACAGGTTCTGAGGTTACTAATATATCTATATTATCAGATACAAAAGCACAGCTGAAAAAAGGGATAGTCAGCGACCATCTTCTACCAGATCTAGCTATAATAGCACCAGAAATGACTAAAACCATGCCTCCTAGCGTTACAGCTTCTAGTGGAATTGATGCATTAGTACATGCTGTAGAAGCTTACATATCGGTTAACTCATCTACTTTTACAGATACTCTGGCACTAAAAGCAATACAACTTATCTCAGATAATTTACCGAAAGCATATGCTAATCCAAATAATCTTGTGGCTAGAGAAGGGATGGCCACGGGTAGTCTTTTTGCAGGTATGGCATTTGGTAATGCTGGAGTTGGAGCTGTACACGCTTTAGCTTACCCTCTTGGGGGAAGATATAGTATTCCTCATGGAGTAAGTAACGCACTTTTATTACCGTATGTTATGGAGTGGAATAAAATTGCATGCTTAGAGAGATTACAAGATATAGCAATTGCTTTAGGTGAAAATGTTAATGGGCTTTCCGTATATGAGTCTGCAGATATTGCTGTTCAGTCTATGGAAAGACTATGTCGCATAGTAAATATCCCGAAAGGACTATCGCATTTTGGTATACCACGAGAAGAGATTGCAGATATGGCTGCAGATGCAATAAAAGTGACACGTTTATTACAAAACAATCCTCGACAATTATCAGAGAAGGATATAGTTGCGATCTATCAATCGGCATACTAGTTGTATGTGCTGTTGAATTATTTAATTAGAGAGAATTAAAAATGAATAATAATAAAATATCTCCGTATATTCCATTAGGTCCTTTTCAAATCAGGTTACCATTTGTGCATTACAGATTTGAGTGGCCTGATTATATTCAAGGGCTATTAATGTGTGCTGTGGATTTAGCTGCAATACCTTTATTAGTTTCACTATTAGGTATGCCTTTTGAGGTAGCATTAGCTATTGTAATCCTTAATGGATTACTTTATTTAACTCACCATTTGTTAGGAGATCCTGTCATTCCTGGCTGGATTACTCCAGCGATACCTTTAATTATTGCTTATTGCTCTATGTTTCCAGAGGGTCCTGAGAGAGTGCATGCTTTAATAGCATTTCAATTAACATTAGGTATATTTTCTATTTTTCTAGGGGTGACGAAATTATCTAATAGAGTTGTATCTCTTGTTCCGTCAGCCATAAAATCAGGAATTATACTAGGATCAGGTTTTGCTGCTATAACAACTATCTTTAAAGCGGGGGGAAACTTTGAGCTTTATCCTTTGACTATCTCGATAGCGTTAGGAATAGCTTTCTATCTACTTTTTTCTAGACACTTCAACTCGATAAAGGATGATCATCCTTTATTATCGTTGATAGGAAAATTGGGGATTTTTCCAATAATCATATTAGCAGTTATTATAGGGCCGATAACGGGAGAAATAGAATGGCCTGAGATTGAGTGGGGCTTTAGTTCTCCTGACTTTAAAACTTTATGGGCTGAATACACAATATTTGGATTAGGTTTTCCTCCATTAATGATGTTCATAACGGGGTTACCAACTGTATTAGCAACATATATAGTTTTATTCGGAGATGTATTGCAAACTCAGGCGCTTATTAAAGATGCTGATAATGTGAGAGAAGATGAAAAAATAGATTATGATTCTAGTCGTGCACACCTTATATTTGGTGGTCGAAATACGTTGATGAGTGTTGTTGGCCCTGATGTAACGATGTGTGGACCTCTTTGGGCCGCTATGCAAGTAGTCGTTTTAGAACGATTCAAAGAGGGAAAACAGGCCATGAAATCTATTTTTGGAGGAACTGGCTCTTTTAGATGGGGTACTAATACAGGATTATTGCTTTTACCAATTGTAACTTTAGTAAAGCCGATATTAGCGGTTGCATTAGCATTAACGCTATTAATTCAAGGTTATGTTAGTGTTAGAGTTGGAATTTTAGAAGCTAAAAGTCAGCGAGATCTCGGGATAGCTGGAATTATTGCTTCTGTTTTAGCAGTTAAAGGGGCTGCTTGGGCATTTGCAATAGGAATAGGGCTCTGTTTGTTAATTTATGGTAGAGACTTCTTTAGAGGAGAGAATGATCAAACTTTCAATAAAGATATACCATAGTAAATATCTATGAATATAACTCAATAAAAAAGGGCGCTATTTAGGGCGCCCTTTAATGATTGCTCTATCGATATTTATTAGCGAGCATTATCACCATAATCTTTCTCAAATGCTTCTACTAAACGATCTTGCCAATCGGTAAGCGGTTTGAGCTTTCCTGAGAAGAAGCGCATAATTTTTGGCTCATGCTCGAAGGTTAACCCACCGATGAGATGACGATGATCATAGAGCCAGTGAATGCGGTCGATAGCGAATTTAATTTGGGAGAGAGTCATCATTCTGCGAGGAACGGCAAGACGAACTAACTCCATTGAGGAGGGTTTTTCAGTACCATCCGGTTGGCGTGCTTCTGACATGGTGCCTCGCTCCATCGCACGAATACCACTGACAAGATAGATAGCAGTAGCTAAGGCACCTGCAGGATATTCTAATTGAGGGATATGATCGACAAACTCCATCGCATTGAGGTGGCATCCTAATCCCCCTGATGGGGTGATAACGGGAACACCAAGCCGTTTTAACTCATTGGTCATATACTCAATCATAGAGGGCCCTTGTGAGATAACATCCATATCGAGTGTCTCTTCTAATCCAACGACTAAAGCTTCCATCTCACGTGTGGACATTCCCCCATATGTTAAAAAACCTTCATAAAGGGGGATGAGCTCCTTCATCTCCTCAATCAGCTCAAGGCTATTAGAGCAGATACCACCACCACGAGCAGAACCTAATTTTCGGGCTGAAAAGTAGATGATATCGCAAGCATCGGCAATAGCATGCACGATCTCTCGTAGCGACATCTCTTTAGCCGCCTCTTCCCGCTCTTTAATAAAGTAGAGGTTATCGGAGAGCAGACTAGCATCGAGTACTAACATTAACTCATTCTCAGCACAGATTTGGCTAATCTCTTGTAGATTTGCTAATGAGAAGGGTTGCCCACCAATTAGATTGGTACCAGCTTCCATGCGTACAAAGGCGATCTTATCCCCCTCTTTAGCAATTAAGGCACGTAATTTATCGGGGCACATATTCCCTTTAAAAGGGTGATCGCTAGTAATCTTAAAGCCCTCATCAATTAAGAGCTCTGCAATGGATCCTCCCCGCTTAGCAATATGGGCATGGGTAGTGGTGAAGTGAAAGTTCATAGGAACAATCGAGCCTTCGGTAACAAAGGTTTCGGCGATTATATTTTCACAAGCCCGCCCTTGATGCGCTGGGAGAAAGTAGTCAGTACCAAAGAATGATTTGAGCTTATCCTTAAGACGGTAGAAGGTCTCACTACCGGCATAGCTATCATCTGCAACCATCGATGCCCCTACCTGACGATCGCTCATAGCGTTTGTACCACTATCAGTGAGCATATCTAAAAAGATATCACGGGTAGGGAGGAGGAAGGTATTATTGCTTGCTTTTGTGATTGCCGCTTGGCGCTCTTTTACGGGAAGAAGATAGCTCTTCTGCACAACTTTAATTTTGTGCATCTCTAAAGGAATCTGCTCTCCACTACGTAATGTAATCATTCTTCTATATATCTCCTAAATTGTCTCATCTTTAATATTAGAGCGGGGACTCTAATGGCTAGATTGTGCGCCAATAAATAGGCGCATTAGGTTATATTAGTGGCTTGTTTAGCGCTTGTCTAGAGGAGGATGCATCTCCTATCTGTAAATAGAGCGCCCCTATGATGATTAGTAGTTTCGTCTCATATAGTTCAACCAGAGTTTATAGCGGATGGTGTCATAAACCCAATTGAAGAGGAGAGTATAAGGGAGAAAGAAGAGGAGAATGCCAATATCTAGATAGAAGGCCTCAAGAAGCGAAATTCGTAACCAGAGAGCAGCAAGCGGTATAGTGATTATAATAAGCCCCAACTCAAAGAGTGAGGCGTGTAGAAGTCGAATGGCAAAGGAGCGCTCTTGAATAAAGGAGCGGGTAATTCGATCGAAGAGTAGATTATAGAAGTAGTTCCAAATAATAGCGATGACGGCGACCATAGCGGTTAACACACCCATCTCAAAGAGATCCCGCTTCATAATAAATGCAAAGAGGGGAGTACAGAGAAAGATAGCCACTACCTCAAAGAGGAGTGCGTGGAGGGTTCGCTCCCGTGCAGATCGGTCGGTCGGGTCGTAGAGAAAATTCTTATATTGTTTCATTCTCATCACCTGATAGGGCAGAATTAATGGGTCGATAAAAAAAGGGAAGGCTAGTGTTAACGGGCCTTCCCTATAGATTGTTATTAGAGACTCTTTCGAGATAAAAGTCTAGATCTCTATAGAAAAGAGCCTTAACCAGATTTGGCTAAGGCTCTTCTATTATTAATCAGATCAATGGATTATTGATTTGGGGGAGGATTACATCATCCCAGGCATACCGCCCATTCCACCCATACCACCCATATCACCTGCGCCACCATCTTTCTGTGGTAGCTCTGCAACCATGCACTCGGTTGTGATGATTAATGAAGCAACAGAGGCCGCATTCTGAATTGCTGAGCGTGTTACTTTTGTAGGATCTAAGATTCCCATCTCAACCATATCGCCATACTCGCCTGTTGCAGCATTGTAACCGAAGGAGTCTTTCCCCTCTTTTACTGCGTTGAGTACAACGTCAGCGGGCTCACCAGCGTTAGTAACGATTTGACGAAGCGGCTCTTCCATTGCGCGAAGGGCAACACGGATACCTGCATTTTGGTCATCGTTCTCACCTTTGAGCTCACCAATGCGGCTCAGTGCACGAACGAGAGCAACACCACCACCGGGGACAATTCCCTCTTCAACAGCGGCGCGTGTTGCGTGAAGAGCGTCTTCAACACGAACCTTCTTCTCTTTCATCTCAACTTCTGTAGCAGCACCTACTTGGATAACGGCAACACCGCCAGCAAGTTTTGCGACACGCTCTTGCAACTTCTCTTTATCATACTCTGAAGTCGCCTCTTCAATCTGCTGTTGAATCTGCTTAACGCGTGCTTCAATATCAGCTGCTTCACCTGAACCATCAACAATAGTTGTATTATCTTTATCAACAACTACACGCTTAGCAACACCAAGCATATCGACTGTTGCTTTCTCAAGGCTCATACCAAGCTCTTCAGAAATTACAGTACCACCTGTGAGGATAGCAATATCTTCAAGCATCGCTTTACGACGATCACCGAAGCCAGGCGCTTTAACAGCAGCAACCTTAACGATACCACGCATATTGTTGATTACTAATGTCGCAAGTGCTTCCCCTTCAACATCTTCTGCAATGATTAAGAGTGGGCGACCTGCTTTTGCTACCTCCTCTAAAATTGTGAGCATCTCACGAATATTAGAGATCTTTTTATCGCAAAGGAGGATAAATGGCTCTTCTAATTCAGCAGCCATCGACTCTTGATTGTTGATAAAGTAGGGGGAGAGGTAACCACGATCAAACTGCATTCCCTCAACTGTCTCAAGAGCATTCTCTAAACCAGAACCCTCTTCAACAGTGATAACACCCTCTTTACCTACAGTCTTCATCGCTTCAGCAATAATCTCACCAATCTCTTTATCAGAGTTAGCAGAGATTGTTCCTACTTGGGCGATCGATTTATCATCTTCACACGGCTTAGAGATGTTGCGTAATTCTTCAACCGCAGCTGCAACCGCTTGGTCGATTCCTCGCTTAACATCCATCGGGTTCATACCTGAAGAGACGACTTTCATCCCTTCACGAACAATTGCTTGTGCTAATACTGTAGCGGTTGTTGTTCCATCACCTGCAGTATCTGCTGTTTTAGAGGAGACCTCGCGCACCATTTGCGCACCCATATTCTCAAACTTATCTTCAAGTTCGATCTCACGAGCAACAGAGACACCATCTTTAGTGACAACAGGGGCACCAAAGCTCTTATCTAATACAACGTTACGACCTTTAGGGCCAAGTGTTACTTTAACCGCATTCGCAAGAGTATTGATCCCTTTGACCATACGTGTGCGTGCGTCATCTCCAAAACGTACTTCTTTAGCCATATTTCTAATTCCTTTTTATTAACGTCTTATCTACTGTTTACAGAATAAAATGTGATGCTGATTTCGGTCTATATAATGTATGAGGGATTACCCTTCAATGACTGCCATAATTTCATCTTCACGCATTACGAGTAGTTTCTCGCCATCTGCTTCCACTTCTGTACCGGAGTACTTACCGAAAAGCACTTTATCGCCCACTTTTACATCGAGCGCTTTTACATCGCCATTCTCAAGGATTTTACCATTGCCAACAGCAAGCACTTCTCCGCGTGAGGGCTTCTCTGTCGCTGTTCCAGGAAGAACGATACCACCGGCAGTCTTCTCTTCTTCTGCTTCACGCTTGATGATCACACGATCATGTAAAGGACGTAGTTTCATATTTTATTCCTCTTTATAAAGTGTTAATACGGTTATTTATATCTAATTTGTTCTACAATTTGTGTACACAAACATTAATGATTTAATTGCAAAGAAGTCTCTCATCAAGAAAATCATTACTCTTTGCTGCCCTGTATGATGAGGGCGTAATTTTTGATTTCAAGAGTAGGAATAGAAATTTTAGATCATTTTTTATACAAACCGCTCTATTTATCATTAAATGAGGGGTGACAATCGACAGTTTTAAGGAGTATCTGTGACTATAGCTGCGTTATGGCGCAACCGAAATACCCATGCAAAGGTGTGGGCATTAACATTGCCGATGATTCTCTCTAATATATCGGTCCCTTTAGTAGGTTTGGTTGATACGGCGGTAATGGGGCGTCTTCCTGAGGCTCATAATATGGCTGCTGTTGGATTAGGGAGTGGCCTTTACCTCTTTATTGTTGGGATTTTAAACTTTTTACGAATGGGAACAACGGGCTTTACCGCTCAAGCTCACGGAGCAAGGCAAGAGGGGCTTTTGCGACAGATTCTTCTCCAGGGGGGATTACTTGCTTTGGGGTTGGCGCTTCTTTTTATTCTGATCGCACTACCTTTTGTAAATGAGATGCTCCATCTGATCGCTCAACTCCAAGATGGAGGAGGGGCAACACCATTTATTGCTGAGGCAAGAACCTTTTTTTATTGGCGGCTAGGGGGATTACCGGCAGCGCTCTTAAATTTTGTATTAGTGGGGTGGTTTTTAGGGTTACAAAATGGACGAATTCCGCTCCTTATTATGATCACGACCAATGTGGCGAATATGGTGCTCTCTATCCTCTTTGTCCTTCAGTTCCGTTGGGGGGTGGTTGGTGCTGCACAGGCGGCGATTATTGCGGAGTGGTTAGGGGTTTTTGTGGGGGGAATTGCTCTTTTACCTTATCTGCGCAAATTGTCGGGAGGATTAAATTTTCATCGTTTAACTCAATGGATGGAGTGGGCTCCACTCCTTTCGGTTAATCGCGATATCTTTCTCCGTAGCTTGGCGTTACAGGTGGCTTTTTTACTGGTTACCATTCGGGGCAGTAACTTAGGAGAGGAGACACTTGCAGCGAATATGATTATTCTTAATGGTCTACTCCTTATCTCATACCTGCTCGATGGCTTTGCTCATGCGATTGAGTCACTCTGTGGTCGAGCAATAGGGGCTGGTGATCGGCAAGGCTTGGGGGCAATTTTAGTTGTTGCAGGGGGATGGGGGCTGATTGTCTCATTACTCTTTGCGCTTCTCTTTCTCTTTTATGGGCGGAGCTTTATTGATTTAATCTCCACAATCTCAGCGGTTCGAGAGAGTGCTTACCCTTTAATTCCTTACCTATTACTATTACCCCTTATTAGTGTATGGAGTTATCTGTTTGATGGTCTCTTTATTGGCGCTACGCGCGCTAAAGAGATGCGTAATGGGATGATTTTGGCACTGCTTTTGGCCCTTTTAGTCGGAGGAGTGACACTCTCATTAGGAAATCATGGGCTCTGGATCGCCTTTCTCACTTTTATGGGAGCAAGAGGATTCATCTCTGCACTCTTTGCTTGGCAGATTGAGAAGAGGGAAGGGTGGGTTTCATAAGGGTGAAAAAAGACCCCTATAACAGAGAGTTGTTATAGGGGTGTAGTCGTTTACTGAGTTTTACGACGTTGTGAACGTCGATTATTTATCTGATACAACGAGCGAGAACGTCTTCTTTTTCTTCGAAATCGATCAATGTTTTTTGGAGGAATATCATCACCAAAGAGATTGGGGGCCAATTCGGTTAAGGCCCGCTCATATACTTCCCGCTTAAAATGGATAACCTTTTCAACGGGGGTCCAATAGCTAACCCACTTCCATCCATCAAATTCAGGGCGGTCACTGACATCTAATTGTAGGTGACTCTCCCCATTCTCTACCAATTTAAGTAGATACCAGATCTGCTTTTGACCAATGCAAAGGCGACGATTTGGTCGTGGTCTACGGATAAATTGGCGAGGTAGGCGGTAACGTAACCAGTCATCGGTATGCCCTAAAATTGTGACATGCTCTGGATGGAGCCCTATCTCTTCATAAAGTTCGCGATACATCGCTTCTTCAGGCGTTTCGCCATGATCAATTCCACCTTGGGGAAATTGCCAAGAATCACGCTGTCCCACGCGATGCCCCCAAAAGAGTTTCTGATCTCGATTACACAAGATGATGCCAACGTTCGCTCGAAAGCCTTCATTGTCAATCATTGTGTCATCCTTAACTTACTTTTAAACGATAAATCCATTGTTCCACACTACTGATTTAATGCAAGCAAATTTCATTGAGCATCCCTCCTTATAGATAGGAGGGGAGCTTAGCAGATCGAAGATAGAGGGTGATAAAAAGGGCTAATAGTGAGAGGAAGAGAATATAGTAGGCAACCACCATCGGTGTAATTAAGGTGGCTAAAATAGGAATTAAGAGGGTTGTCATCCCTGCAAAGAAGGCATTACCAATATTGTAGGAGAAGCTCATGCCACTTAACCGAATAGGAGCAGGAAAGAGATGGATGATAATCAGTGGGACCATCGAGACGAGGCCTAAAAAGAGGGCTGCGCTACAGTAGAGCAGGGTTATCATCCTCTCTGAGCCCCCCTCAATGCTCTTAAAGAAGAGGAGCGAGGTGACTCCTAACAGTAACGCAAAAAGAGCGGTGGTGGGTAGGACGCCGAGGCGATCGGCAAGAATCCCCGCAAGGAGAGAGCCGATAATATTCATTAATGTTGCCAATAGTGCCACTCTGCTGACAAAGAGTGGGTCAAGGGCAAACTCGGTTCGCATCAACCCAGGGGCCAACACTACTAAAACGACTCCGGTAATTAAGAGCCACGTGGTTAAAATAGCCACAATAGTTGCTCGACGATGTTCAGTTAAGATGCGTTTAAGAGGTGTCTCTTTACTTAAGGTGCGCGCTTGCTTCATAGCGATAAAGATAGGGGTCTCCTGTAGGTATTGGCGCAGATAGAGGGTAAAGAAGCCGAGTAGACCACCAAGAAGGAAGGGGAGACGCCAGGCATAGAGAAGAATCTCATCAGCGGTAAAGAGATGGTTGAGAAGATAGGAGACACCATGGCCGATTAAAACGCCTAATGTTAATCCACTGGCAATCATACTATTGGCAATACCAGCATGCTGTTTAGGGAGATGCTCTGTAACAAAGACATGGGCACTTGGAACTTCACCCCCTAAGGCAATCCCCTGCAGTAATCTCATCAATAGGAGGAGTAGAGGAGCGATTACGCCTGCTGTTTCGTAGGTGGGAAGTAATCCAATAAGCAGTGTTGGAATTGCCATAAGAAAGAGGGAGAGCATAAAAGCATTTTTACGCCCAAAGAGGTCACCAAAATGGGCAAGGAGAATACCACTTAATGGGCGGACAAAGTAGGCAACTGCATAGGTTGAGTAGGTCATGATCAATGCCAGCAGAGGTGCATCGGCAGGAAAGAAGAGACGTTGCAAAATATCGGCAAAGCTTAAAAAGATAATAAAGTCATAAAACTCTAATGCCCCACCTAAAGAGGAGAGGGTGAGGGTTTTAATATCAGAGCGGGAGAGTCTTGCTTGAGTCATTGTTATCGATTGCCTATCTATTTATTATTGTTATTAAGAGTTGCGGTAGCAGTATAACGGGGTATCTTCGTTAGGGAAGAAGAAGCATGGCATCACCATAGCTAAAAAAGCGATAACGGGCCTTAATGGCGTGATGGTAGAGGGTGCGAATCTCTTCATACCCCATTAGGGTTGAGACTAAAACTAATAGTGTCGATTGAGGAAGATGAAAGTTGGTTAATAACCCATCAACCACCCGAAAGGAGAACCCTGGTTTGATAAAGATATCCGTATCACCACTAAATGGTTTGAGGGATCCAGAGAGGGCAGCTGACTCAAGAGCACGAACCACTGTTGTCCCAACAGCAATAATACGTCCCCCTTTCGCTTGAGTAGCAAGGATCTTATCAACGGTTTCACGTGGAACATCGATCCACTCTTGATGCATTCTATGCTCAGTTAAATCATCGACTCGAATGGGTTGAAAGGTTCCTGCACCCACATGGAGGGTCACCTTTGCCGATTCTATTCCGCTCTCTGATAAGGTGGAGAGCATTGTATCGGTAAAGTGTAATCCTGCTGTAGGGGCGGCAACGGCTCCCTTCTCTTGACTAAAGACTGTTTGATAGCGCTCCTTATCGTCAAGCTCATTCTCACGAGTAATATAGGGGGGGAGGGGCATCTCCCCAAATTGATCGAGAAGTGTGGTTAGTTTGAGGGTAGGGTCTGCGCTCTCAAGAAGGAAGAAATCACCTTGACGCCCCAACATGGTAAAGGCAGCCATCCCATTGATGTAGATTGATTGCCCCTCTTTTGGTGGGCGACTTGCCCTCAGTTGTGCCAGCGCCTGCCGCTCATTAAGCAAACGCTCAATCATCACCTCGACACGGCCTCCGGTGTGCTTTTCACCAAAGAGTCGTGCGGGTATCACTCGTGTATTATTAAATATAAGAAGATCATTCGGCTTAAGATACTCAAGGAGGTTGGTGAAGTGACGATCCTCATAGAGTAGCTTTCCTCCCTCTCTCTTTCCGACAAGTAGACGGGAATCCCCCCGAACTGTTGGGGGATATTGAGCAATCAGCTCATCGGGAAGAGGATAGTCATAATCGGAGAGTTTCAACATAGTCATCTGTCCTGTAGCCTATCTAATTACTTATCGGTTAAGAGGGAGAGTTCGGCGGCATAGAGGGATTCTTCACTCTCACGATGGCGGATTAGCTTTGTCCCCTCTTTAGAGTAGAGAAGCTCTGCGGCACGGCCACGGGAGTTATAGTTAGAAGCCATAGTAAAACCGTAAGCACCCGCCTCAGTGACGGCAAGCAGATCTCCCGCTTCAATACTTAAGAGACGCTCTTTACCTAAAAAATCCCCTGTTTCACAGATGGGACCGACAATATCATAATTTTTAGCAGTGTCAGGATCGACCGGGCGGGTGAGATTCTCAATATTCATCCATGCATCATAGAGTGCTGGGCGAATGAGGTCATTCATAGCAGCATCGACAACGGCAAAGTGTTTCCCCTCATTCTCTTTTGTGAGAATCACCTCAGTCACCAAAATCCCGGCATCCCCCACAATGGAGCGTCCCGGCTCAATATAGAGCGCTAGCTGTCGTGTACCGATCTTCCCAATCGCCATCTCTAGCCACTCTTTAGGATCAATTAAGGTCTCATCTTCATAACGAATCCCTAAACCACCCCCCATATCGAGATGCTTGAGTTGAATTCCCTGCTCTGCAAGGCGATCAATAAGGGCTAGGGTTAGGTCAAGTGCTTCAGCATAAGGAGCAATATCAGTTAACTGAGAGCCGATATGGAAATCGATCCCCTCAATTGAGAGCATCGGCATGTCAGCCATCTCAAGGTAGAGTTGATATGCCTCCTCCATACGGATACCAAACTTATTCTCTTTAAGACCGGTAGAGATATAGGGGTGAGTTTTGGGATCTACATTAGGGTTAATTCGTAATGAGACAGGGGCAGTGCGCTGTAACTCATTGGCAACCTCATTCAACATATAGACTTCAGCCCGTGACTCAATATTGAAGCAGCCAATTCCTGATTGAAGGGCATAGGTTAAATCCGCTTTTGATTTGCCCACTCCTGAGTAGACCACCTTTTTTGGATCACCTCCAGCGGCGAGGACACGCTTTAATTCTCCGATTGAGACGATATCAAAGCCAGAGCCTTCAGCAGCTAATAGTTGCAAAATAGCTAAGTTACTATTGGCTTTGACGGCATAACAGATCTGGTGGGGACAGTTACCAAAGCCTGTACGGTAGTGATTAAAATTCTCTAAGATACGCTCTTTACTATAGATATAGAGTGGTGTTTGGTACTGGAGCGCTAATTGGTGTAGATCATCTTTTTTAAACATATCTTCTCAATAATATAGTGGTTGTTGAGTACAAAATAAGCTCGTACTGATGAATCGGATTAATAAGAGAGGGTGCTTATCGCTGCGGTATTCGGTAGATAGAGGGGGCCTTTTTGGCCACAGCTGGTTACCAGTAGCAGCAGGGGAATGATAAGGAGCAGATATCTTCGATTACTCATACTTAAATCCTAGGGGTGATGATTGATTGGATCTTCTTAAGAGGGGGGATCCCTCCTATGAATGAATATTTAAACTTGTCCATATTATCATAATGAATTGATAGGTTAGGGGGTTATTTCTTTATTAAATGGGGTAATATATTCTCAGTCGATAAACCATTTATGTGAGGATTAATAATGGCATTTAGAGAGAAGAGCGTTGTGATTACGCCATTTTTTGCAGCAGTTATACTCTTTGGCGGAATAGAGATCGCAGCTGCTGGCACGATCAATAAGTGTGAAAATAGTGCAGGAAAGGTGATCTATACAGAAAATGAGTGTCCTGAGGGTTACCGTTCAACCGCTGATGAGTGGTTGGAGCGGGTTAAAATTCAAGAGGAGCCGAATCGTACAGCAGTAGAGCCGGCCTTAACAAATGGGGAGGATTTATCAGATGAGAGGGTTCAGAGAGACTCTAGAGATGAGCTCAATGAGTTAGAAGCTCAAGCGGATGAGGTAGAGGATTCGTATATCCCCCTTGGTCGAGATGAGAGGGGTATCCCTTACGCTATTCCTGAGTAGTGAGCCTCAATTTTTAAGAGTCTAGTGTCATATTGATGCTAGACTCTTTTTTAAAGATTAGCCCTAAAAAGAGACTGAAAAATCAAGCTCTTTTTATTTCAATATAGGGCGTCTGAATCAGCGGTTTGGGCGCTTTTATGGTATAATCGTTCTTTGCATTATTAATAAAACACTGAAGGTTAATTGATGAGTGATTTTGCTAAAGAAGTAGTTCCAATTAGTTTAGAAGAGGAGATGCGCAACTCCTACCTTGATTACGCGATGAGTGTCATCATTGGTCGAGCTCTGCCCGATGTGCGCGATGGGTTAAAGCCGGTCCATAGGCGTATCTTACATGCCATGAATCAGGTCAATAACGATTGGAATAAACCTTATAAAAAATCGGCCCGTATCGTGGGGGATGTGATGGGTAAATATCACCCCCATGGTGATAGTGCAATTTATGATTCGGTCGTTCGAATGGCACAACCCTTCTCCCTACGTTATATGTTGGTCGATGGGCAGGGTAACTTCGGTTCTGTTGATGGTGACTCGCCGGCAGCAATGCGTTATACCGAAGTGCGGATGAGTCGTATTGCTCATACTCTTTTAGAGGATATCGAGAAGGAGACCGTTGACTTTACCTTCAACTATGATGAGTCGGAGATGGAGCCTTCGGTGCTTCCAACGCGGATCCCTAACCTTTTAGTGAATGGTTCAGCGGGGATCGCTGTGGGGATGGCCACCAATATTCCCCCACACAACCTTAGTGAAACAATCGCAGCATCATTAGCATTGCTCCATAATCCTGATATCACCATCGATGAGTTAATGACCCACCTACCAGCACCTGATTTCCCAACCGCAGGAATTATCAATGGCGTATCAGGTATTCGTGAGGCCTACCATACCGGACGGGGGCGTGTAGTGATTCGGGGGCGTTGTGAAATTGAGCATGATGAGAGCCGCAATCGGGATACCATCATTATCACAGAGCTCCCCTATCAGGTGAATAAGGCACGTCTTATTGAGCGAATTGTTGAGCTCCATCGTGAGAAGATTATTGAAGGAATCGCTCCGGATGGTTTGCGTGATGAGTCTGACAAAGATGGAATGCGGATTGTGATTGAGTTACGCCGCGGTGAGATGGGTGAGGTTGTTCTCAATCAGCTCTATAAACATACAGCCTTACAGAGCAGTTTTGGTGTCAATATGGTTGCCATCGATCGTGGACAGCCGAAGCTTCTCAACTTAAAGGAGGTTTTAGAGGCCTTCTTAATGCATCGCCGTGAGGTGATTACCCGCCGTACAATCTTTGATCTGCGCAAAGCCCGTGAACGAGCCCATACCCTTGAGGGGTTAACGGTTGCTCTGGCTAATATTGATGCCATGATTGAGCTGATTCGCTCTTCAAAGAATGGTGCAGAAGCAAAAGAGCGTATGCTTGAGCGTACTTGGGCACCAGGAGAGGTCTCTGCAATGTTGGAGCGGGCGCTTGAGCTGGAGACGAAACCTAGCGATCTACCAGATGGTTTTGGCATCATGGAGGATGGAAGCTATCGTCTCTCAGAGGAGCAAGCGCAAGCGATCTTAGATATGCGTCTCCAGCGTCTAACAGGATTAGAGCAGGAGAAGATTATAGAGGAGTATGAGGGGCTATTAGATACGATCGGCGCCTTGATCGAGATCCTTGTTAATCCTGATCGCCTAAAAGAGGTGATTGTAGAGGAGCTTGAGGCCGTTAATGAGCAGTTTGGTGATGAGCGTCGTACCGAGATTCGTCACGCGGCTGCCGATATTACTCTAGAAGATCTAATTGCTGAAGAGGATGTTGTGGTGACCCTCTCTCGTCGTGGTTATGCCAAATATCAGAAGCTCGATGAGTATCAGGCACAGCGCCGTGGAGGTCGAGGAAAGTCTGCAGCACGGGTTGTGGATGAAGATGATGTTGAGCATCTGATGGTGGTTAGCACACATGCACAACTGATGTGCTTCTCATCACATGGAAAGGTCTACTGGATTCGTGCATTTGAGCTGCCTGAAGCGGGGCGTGGCTCAAGTGGTCGTCCGATTGTTAATCTCTTGCCGTTAGAGGAGGATGAGCGGATCACCTCAATTTTAACAGTGGATGAGTATCGAGATGATCAATATATTCTGATGGCGACAAGAGAGGGGCGTATTAAGAAGACCAATCTCTCCCTCTTTGCAAGTGAGCGTTCAAGTGGTCTAATTGCGGTTGATTTAGTGGATGGGGATGAGTTAATCGGAACCACCATTACCGATGGAACCCAAGATGTGATGCTCTTTACTAATACAGGACAGGTGAATCGCTTTAGTGAAGAGGATATCCGCCCAATGGGTCGAACTGCCCGTGGTGTACGGGGTATTCGTCTTGAAGAGGGGCAATATGTTATCGCCATGATGGTGCCGAAGAGTGATGATATTGTTCTTTTAGCAACTGAGCACGGTTATGGTAAACGGACCCGTGTTGAGGAGTTTACTAAGCATCGTCGGGGTGGAAAAGGGGTGATCGGTATTCAGACCTCAGAGCGAAATGGTGCGTTAGTTGGCGCAACCATTGTGGAGGATGAGGATGAAGTGATGTTAATCTCCAGCAATGGGGTTCTAGTCCGTACCCGTGTTGATGAGGTGTCACTCCTTGGACGTAATACTCAGGGGGTTCGCTTAATCCGCCTTGATGAGGGGGATACGTTAGTGGGGCTCAGTCGTATTGAAGAGTCAGATGATGAGGCCTCCCTTGAGGGTGAGGAGCAGACGTTAATGGATGCACCAGCTGCAAATGATGCTCCCTTAGATTCTACAGATGGTGAGGTGTAGAACCTTCCGATTGAGAATGATGGGATTGAGCATCCCCCTCCTAGGTGAGTGACTCAGTAAGATCAAAGAGAAATCCGAAAGGATACCCCCCTTTCGGATTTTTTTATCCCCTTAAAAGGTGAGCCCGTAACTGCGCCATATGGGTATGAGCGGTGCGCCGTCCTGTTTGATAGAGTCTCTCTAAGAGGGGAGGGTCACTGGTGATAAAGGTGAGGGTGGGCTCACTAAATTGGGGATTGATTCTCAACGTTGTTACTGTGGGGTAGAGAAGGGAGAGTAGCTGTGCCGTCGCTTCACTATTGGTGGTGATAATTGATTCAAAGAGTTCGGCAAAGAGGGTATATCCCAGTAGATCAGGGATAAGGTGGCGCTTTTGGGAGAAGTAGTCGGGATAGGGGAAATCGCCTGTCCCTAAAGAGAGGAGGCTAATCTGCTCCAGAGGGATTTTGCGGCTCAGAGCATCTGAGAGGGCAAAGAGTGCAGGATTATTTGCGGAGAACCCTCCATCGATCAGGGTGATGGGGTATCCATCTTCCCCCTGATGCTGCTGTTTTTGAAAAATAGGATAAGCAGAGGAGGAGGCTATAACACTCTCTGCCAATGTTATTGGGGTAGGCAGCAATAGATCGTTAAATTCGTTTTGATGATTTTCTGTAGAGGTGGCAATTGTGGCACACTTCTCTTCATCTCGTGTCATAATCACCCCAAAGTCACTCTTAAGCTCCCTAAAAGAGTAGGGGCCAAGGTAGTGTTCCGCTAGCTCTCGCAGCGCAGAGCTCTTAGATTTAGGCAGTAGGGGTTCCATAATAGTGGGAAGATGGTGCTGATAGAGGGTATAAACCTCTTTTGCACTGAGCCCGGTTGCCAGTAATGCACCAATAATTGCACCAGTACTGGTTCCATAGATGAGCTGAAAGTGCTCATGGAGCATCTTAGGGGCGATCAGCTCCTCTATAACGGTTAAGATCCCTAAGGTGAAGAACCCTTTCGATCCGCCACCATCGAGAGTTAGGATGGGATAGGGCATCGCTCCACTCATCCATTCACCGTTGAGGGGGTACTACTCAAACTCATCATACTCAAAGAGGGGATCCTCCTCTCTCCCACCATCAGGCAAGCCACGTGAGGAGCGAAGCGGGACATATGAGCCAGATTTAGTCTTCACCTGACAGACTTTAAGATACCAAGAGTATTTAGTCTCTGACTTCATACTGACCCCAGTAAAGTGACATTGCGCAGTACGATAGAGGGGTTTTAAGGTGAGGAGTGTAATTAGGGTAAAGCTTGTGAGAAGGGCGAAGAGAACCCAACGCTTATTCTTCCAAAGAAAGGAGAAGAGTGGGCGTACCTTATAGAGGGCATAGGCGGTAAAGAGCCCTAAGACAAAGAGTGCTCCCAGAATTTGAAATGAGAAATACCAAATCATAACGACTCCTTCGATACCTGCTATTTAGATTGACCGAACCTCATTAATAATCCCACTAACCCCATTAATACCACTTGATGGGGAGAGAATGGTAAAGCGTAGAGTGTAGTCTACACCAAAAGAGGGTGGGCAACAGAATTGATAGGCAATAAAAAACCCACATGAGGTGGGCTTTTTAATGAAGAGAGGATCCGACTAGAAGGGGATATCATCATCAAAACTATCAAAGTCGGCAAAATCATCCCCCTCTGAGCTTTGTGCAGGGCTCTGGAAATTATTGCTCTGCTGTTGTGGCTGTCCCGCCGAAGGGTTTTGTGATCCCCAGTTTCCTTGTGCTGGTGGTTGTTGTGGCTGTGGGGATTGATCGTAAGGATTGCCTGCAGGGGCATTATATCCACCGCCGCCACCGCCACCACCGCCGCGAGAGCCACCCCCTAACATCTGTAACTCATTTGCATTAATCTCGGTGCTAAAGCGCTCAATACCATTACGATCAGTATAGCGATTGGTACGTAGCGAGCCCTCTACATAGACCTGTGAGCCCTTAGTTAAGTATTGACCTGCTATCTCAGCAAGTCGTCCGAAGAAGACGACGCGATGCCACTCAGTGCGCTCTTGCCGCTCACCACTATTACGATCTTTCCAGCTTTCAGTTGTCGCAACCGAAATAGTGGTTACGGGTGCGCCCGCAGCGGTATAGCGAACTTCAGGATCGTTACCAAGACGGCCAACTAATATAACTTTATTTATTCCACGAGACATATCTTTTTACCTAATTATTTGAGAAATTGAGCCATAAATTTACTTAAGCAGTATACGCTATTTTAGCGGGCAAATCATTAACTATGGGGCATTGTAGCGGTTAGCGAATCTCAAAAAAATCAAATGATTTCTCTTTAAGATCACTCTTTATATGGGGGAGCTCACTGAGCGCAAAGGGGCCAATCTGAACACGATAGATTGTTTTATCATCATGCTGTGCCCGTAATATTTGGGGGTTATATCCATACGCCTCGAGCTGTTTTCGCTGAAGGTTGGCTTCAGTTAATGAGAGGAAACTGCCCGTCTGTAATCGCTTAAAGTTTCTCTGGGGAGGTCCCTTTGGCGGAACAGTAACAATCGGCTCAACAATCACATCAAATGAGGAGGAGCCCTGCTCAATCTCACTCTCCCCCCCATCAGAGGAGATGGAGAGAAACTCAAGAGGTGGGGGGGCGAAGAGGTCAGCCTCCTCCATCTCAGAGAGTCTCTCAGTGGTGCGATACTCCTCTTCAGGAGCGCTAATTAATGTTAGCTGAGGGATAGGGATTGATGGTGTTGGCTCAGGGTCGGAGAGCTCCATTCCCCCCCGCAGATCAGTTCCTGCGGTGTAGAATGAGCGATTCTCTAGCTGATCATAGAAGCTATAGGGATTCTCAGGAATCACAATCTCCATCTGCGCTTTAAGGCGCTTACGCTCCTCTTTAGCGAGCTGCTGCTCCCTAGCTATCTCTGCCTGTTTTAGCTGCTTACTCTCGATCTTCTGTTGATTGAACATGGAGTAAAAATAGAGGAGCACCACCCCCACACCTAACCCAAACAGCATTAAAATCTGCTTTAGGGTTAAGGGTTTGCGAATCTCACGAAGTAGCCGTTTTAGCCAGCTCCATGGATCCTTTCTTAAGGCTTGTGATTTCTGCTTCAACTCTACACTCTCTTCTAACCACTCTAAAGATCTAAAGGACTATGGTATCACCTAATAGAGATTACATACGCTCTGGAGCATCTAATCCTAACAGATAGAGACCATTAGCAACAACTATCTGTGCTGCTGATAAGAGATAGATGCGTGCCTCCTGTAAGGGAAACTCCGCCTCCTCTTGACTTAAAATTCGGACAATATTCCCTTCGTTATCCCGTGCATTGTAGTAACTATGAATGGCAGCGGCTAACTCCTGTAGGTAGTTAGCAATTAGATGGGGAGCACTATTATTACAAGCGGTCTCCACCATCGCCCCAAAATTTGTTAAGACTCGCATCAGGTGATACTCCTGCTCAGAGGTGAGGAGCGAGAGATGCTCTTTAGCTCGATTAGGATCGAAAGGGGTACGTCCTAATCGCTCTACCTGATGGGCACGCTCTCTTAGAAGAGAGGCGATCCGAGCATGGGCATACTGAATATAGTAGACGGGATTCTCATTCGTTTGTGCTCGGGCAAGATCGATATCAAACTGTAGCTGAGAGTCGGGGTTGCGAGCAGCTAAGAAGTAGCGAGTAGCATCTTTACCCACCTCATCGATCAGATCCCTTAAGGTGACATAGGAACCGGCCCGTTTAGAGATCTTCACCTCTTCACCATCACGCATCACCATCACCATCTGGTGCAGAAGATACTCAGGCCACCCCTTAGGAATACCAATATCGAGTGCTTGTAGCCCAGCTCGTACTCGTGCAATGGTGCCATGATGATCTGCTCCCTGCTCGTTGATCACACGGGTAAAGCCCCGCTCCCACTTGCGCTTATGGTAGGCAACATCGGGAACAAAGTAGGTGTACCCCCCCTCTTTTTTCCGCATTACCCGATCTTTATCATCCCCAAAATCGGTGGTCTTTAACCAGAGGGCACCCCCCTCTTCGTAGGTTTTGCCACTCTCTATTAATGCGTTAACGGTCTCTTCAACTGAGCCATCTTCATAGAGAGAGGATTCGAGATAGTAGACATCAAAGTTAATATCAAACGCTTTAAGATCGAGATCCTGCTCACGACGTAGATAGGCTACGGCAAAAGCACGGATCGCCTCTAGATCATTAGGATCACCTGATGCAGTTACTTCGCGATCATCGGCGGTAACGCTCTTTTTTGCCAAATAATCGTTTGCGATATCGATAATATATTCCCCTTGATACCCATCGGTGGGCCACCCCTCATCATTAGGGGTTAAACCATCAATGCGAGCCTTGACTGACGCTGCAAGGTTATCGATCTGGGCGCCGGCATCGTTATAGTAGAACTCACGGGTTACCTGATATCCATTCGCCTCTAAAATTCGAGCTAGGGAGTCCCCAACGGCAGCCCCGCGACCATGACCGACATGGAGAGGGCCTGTTGGATTGGCTGAGACAAACTCAACCTGAATCTTTTCACCGGCTCCGCGATTGTTGCGCCCATACTGCTCCTGCTTTGTGAGCATCGCTTCGAGCTCTTGGTGATAGAGAGATTGATTGAGAGTAAAGTTGATAAATCCTGGCCCAGCAATCTCGACATCGATGACCCGCTCATCCTCTGGAAGGGCAGCAACAATGCGCTCTGCTAAAGCGCGAGGATTACTCTTAAAGGGGCGAGCTAACATCATGGCAATATTGCTGGCAAAATCCCCATGGGCAATCTCTCGGGTTCGCTCAACGCTACGGGGGATAAGGGTAGAATCGATCGTTACCCCCTCCCTATTGGCTAAGGTGGTGACGACATCCGTTAGAAGGGTTACAGGAATCTCTCTCATATTAATACGTTACTCTCTTGCTCATAAATGTTGATCAAACGCCCTACTGTAAAAGAGCGCTCGCGATCTTGAATCTCTCCATCGCTAAGCGCTCTTCTCTCTAGCCCAACCTAATTGATCTATAAGTCGATAAGTATGTAGATAATACCTATAGAGACCTTATCGATAGGGGGACTCGATACCCATTAGGCATCTATTTAACCATCGGTCTGCTCCATCGCTCAAGACTAGCGGAGGGGCTCTTACTGATTAAACTTCTCCATTAGGGATTGCATCTTCTCATCTAAGCTCATCTTCGGCTTAGGGGCGCTCTTTGCACTCTTCTTCTCTGCTTTAGGTCTACTGCTGTTACGCCCTTTAGGAGTCCGCTTTTTTGGCTCCTCCCGCTTTAAGGCTTCAGGACGATTTTTAGCGAGCCACTGCTCAATCTTCTCAATAGCGGCTTTGGCCACCTCCCGATGCTCATCGAGAATCTCCTCAGCCTGCGACCCATCGAGATTGGTGCGATACTTAGCATGGACTAAAGCACGCTGATAGCGTAACTGTTTTGTATACCAAGCTAGGGCGGAGCGGAGGGTTGCGCCACTAAAGCCCCACTCTTGAACAATAGGAACGAGCTCCTTATGGAGTCCGATGGCAAGAACAACGGGTCGACCATCTTTCGGGTGTGGAAAGATACCAGGATACTCTTCGGAGAGCTTAGCTAAGAGCGCACGTGACTCTTCAACCCGCTTAGCACGAGCAGCCCGTTGCGCCTCCCGATTCTGCTTAAGATGCTCTTCTTCGTTGCTAGTTGGTTGCTTATTTTCTTCTGTCATTTCAAATTAAAAATCTGTTCCGATATACTTAAAGGGGTATAATTCTATTCTATCTGGGATAGAATTGCATTAAGCGTGTAATCTAATTACTATAGCAAACTATTATTCATTCCATGACTAATATTTATCAAAACCCTAATTTTTAGAGTAAAAAAATATGAAGAGTCGGTTAATCACCTTAGTAGCCTCTGTTATCGCCCTATTTGGGTTGCAGACCCCCCTTTTAGCGGCGGACCGTATTGCTCTTGTTGTCGATAGTGAAGTGATCACCATGAGTGAGTGGCGCAGCGCATACGGACAGGCACAGGCGGAGATGCGTTATATTCCGCCCCACTACCGGCCCACAGCCAGTGAGTTGGTGGATAATGTTGTCAATTATCTTGCCCTCTCTAAGGTACAGAGAAAGATTGCCGAGCAGATGGGGGTAACGATTAGTGATCAGATGGTAGAGAGTGCCATTCAAGAGATAGCAGATCGTAATGGTGCGACTGTGGCACAGTTAAGGGCATACTTAAATTATCAAGGGATCAGTTGGGATCAGTATCGGGAAGAGATTCGGAGCCAGATGTTAGTTGGGCAGATTCAAGGGGAGATCTTCCGGACGGTGATGATCACTGAAAAAGAGGTGGATCTCTATATGCGTTCAGCTGAGTTTCAAGAGATTCGTCGCGAATTAGAGGCAAGCCGCTCACCACAGGTGGATGTTAGTCATATTCTAATTAAGATTACTAAGGTCACACCAGAAGAGCGGGCAAAGCAGGTGGCAGATCGACTCTATGAGCGGCTCATAAATGGGGAGAATTTTGAGGAGATCGCCCAAGCACAATCGGAAGATCCTATCTCTGCTGCACGACAAGGGAATCTTGGCTGGGTCGCTTCAGGACAGATGGTTCCTGAGTTTGAGCGAGCTATGATGAGTCAGGAGATTGGGGTAATTGGGCGCCCTATTCGCTCCCCATTTGGGTACCATATTATTCGTGTGAATGAGCGTAAGGTGGGGATTCCCGATGAGGAGTCTCTCCGAAATGTCGCCCGAAACTATTACTTTAATAAAAAGGCCTCACAAACCTACTCACTCTGGCAAGAGAAGATGCTCTCTGATGTCTATATTGAGCGCCGTTTTTAGTAGTAGATTGATTCATTAAGCAGTGAAAAAACCGCGCTTAATGTGCGGTTTTTTTATTGGTGAGAGAAATGTAGAGGAAGAGAGGGAATATATGAGAGCGCAACATCGTGCCCGTAAACGTTTTGGACAAAACTTCTTAGTCGATGAGCAGGCTATTTATGAGATAGTAGCCAGTATTAATCCGAGCCCTGGTGAGCCGCTAGTAGAGATTGGTCCCGGTTTAGGAGCCTTGACTAAGCCGATCTTAGCCCAAGCAGGGGCATTAACGGTTATTGAGCTCGATCGGGATCTGATCGCCTATCTTGAAGGAATATCGGGATTAACCATTATCCATAGTGATGTCTTAAAGGTTGATTTTGCCCAATTGCGTCACCATATTGGGGAGCGATTGCGAATTATTGGGAATCTTCCCTATAACATCTCAACCCCCATCATCTTCCATCTCTTAGCGCAATTACCCCATATTGAGGATATGCACTTTATGTTGCAAAAAGAGGTAATTGAGCGGATGGGTGCCGAGGTGAGCACCCGTGAATATGGACGGCTCTCGGTAATGGTGCAGCGCTATTGTGAGGTTATCCCTCTTTTAGAGATCGCCCCTGAGGCCTTTGATCCTGCCCCTAAAGTCACAAGTCAATTTGTGCGCTTAATGCCGTACCATACCCCCCGCTACGAGGTGAGTGATGATGCGCTCTTTGAGGCGGTGGTTAAAGATGCCTTTGCCATGAAGCGGAAGATGATCCGTAACAACCTCAAGCACCACCTTACGGAGGAGGAGCTTGAGGCGTGTGGCATCACCCCCACCCTTCGCCCGGAGAATTTAACTGTTGATGATTTTGTTCAATTAACCAACTATTTAGCGAATCGCTAAAAGGAGTGCCGATGATTAGATCTGATAAAAATGATAATAAAGAGATGAATCAAAATCAGGCCCCCAATTATTATGCAATTGCTGATCTTGGTTCGAATAGCTTTCATCTTATGATTATGAGCCACAATGGGGCGGAGCGCTCGCTCAAGCTTGAAGAGCGGGTCTATGAGCTTGTCCAGATTGGCTACGGTTTAACAGAAGATCGCCGCCTCGATCAGGCAACCCAAGCGCGTGTCTTTACTGCGTTAAGAAAGATGCGAGAAGCGTTAGCGCGCTACCCCCTAAGAGGAGCGAAAGCGGTGGGGACGATGATATTGCGCAATATTAATGATCCCCACTTTATGGCAAAAGCAGAGGAGATCTTAGGGCTCCCCATTGAGGTGATTAGTGGTGAGCGGGAGGCGGAGCTGATCTTTAATGGTGTGATGGGGAGTCTCCCTACGGAGGGGGGGCTTTTAGTGTTGGATATTGGTGGGGGAAGTAGTGAGCTCATCTATGGGGAGGAGCGGCAGCTCATTGTGAGTGATAGCTTCGATATTGGTTGTGTGACGCTAAATCGAGATTACTTCTCTGAGCCACTCTATACCGAAGCACAATTTAAGGCGGCGGAGGGGGCGTTAACGCCTCTGCTTCGCCCACGTATTACCCCCTTTCTGCAGTATGATTTAGCAGAGAGCCACCTCTATGGCACATCGGGAACAATTAGATTGCTCTACGATATCGCCGAGCAGGAGGGGTTCGCCCACGATTATCAACTCAATCGAGCATCGTTAACTCAGCTCTACCACCATCTTCTTACTATTCAATGTAAGCAGCAGCTTATTGAGCGGTATGATCTATGTGAGCGCAGTGTCAATATTGTCGGCTCTGGATTGGTGATTCTTGATACTCTGCTCTCACTCTTAATGTGTGATGAGCTGACTGTCACCCACCTCTCACTACGAGAGGGGGCGATCTATGAGCTTATTGACGCAGCTTAACCCTCTTTGGTGATGATAAAGTCGGGTGTAATCCCCGACTCTTTAATATAGGGGTAGGGATCTTGTCCCCGGAGAAAGCCCCAGTCAGCCTTCAAGGCACTCTTCATCCCTGCCATATTCCCCCCCAAGATATCGGTATGGAGGGTATCCCCTACCATCAAGATCCGCTGAGGATCAACAACCCGCCTTAATTGGCGCTCAATCTTTTGAATGCTCACCTCATATGCATTTTGAAAAGGTTTACCATAGAAGGAGAGCTCAAGCTCCGGTAAGCTCTTTTTTAGGTCGAAGGCGTAGTAGCCAGGCTCAACTGAAAACCCTCTCTCAAAGGGGGCACTAACATCAGGATTACCCACTAAGAGGGGGCGAAGTCGTCTCGTCAATGAGCTCCGTAGCGCCTCTTGCCACTCCTGATCCCAATAGGCAGTACCTAAAAAGATAAAGCCATCCACCTCATCGATATTGTCGCGGGTCAGATAGCAGCAATTGGCAGGAATTGTCTCAATATAGGCACCATCGGTGACAATGACCCCCCAAAGCCCCCCCTCTTCTGTTAAGGGATGTTGGGCGACCCCCACCTCCACAGCATCACGAGAGGAGATGATATAGGGCTCCTCAATGGAGTATCCCAATTTAGGGTAGATCTTTGCCCGAACCGATGAGGGGTAGGAGGCGCCATTGGTTAAGACAAAACATTCAACCCCCAGTCGTTGTAGATGGGCGATCTCTTCTGGCATATGGGGGATAGCACTCTCCCCAACATTGAGTACCCCAAAGCCATCAAGAAGGAGAATATCGAACTGATCCACGATCGATAGGAGGGAGTCGATCGGTTGTGCCCCTTTTTTAGGGGGGGTAACGCCAGGATAGAGCCGATCGGGATGATAATGGTGATTATAGAGTGACCAAACGCTTTTAAAATCTAACACAATAACCCTTTAATACTGCAATGCACCGAGGATGGTGCTGTGATAAAAAAAGAGCTAACGGATCGCTAGCTCTTACAACTGATTGTAGTGGAATCTTCCTTAATTATAGATCGGCTTCCGCAGCGGCACGGCTTCGAATAGCAGCGAGCTCACGATCGATATAGTAGTGGGCATTCTTCTCCCCTTTAAGAATCTCAAAGCGATCTAAGATATCACGGAAGAGATCCTCCTCCTCCCGCTGTTCGGCGATAAACCACTGAATAAACTCAAAGGTTGAGTAATCTTGGGTGGTGAGTGCCTCATGAGCGATGCGATTAACCTGTTTGGTAATCTTCTGCTCCTGCTCATAAGCGGCAACAAAGATCTCATTGAGCCCTTTAAAGTCAGTATCCACATTCTTAATATCACCAAGATAGGCCATCTGATCCATTAGGAGCATATAGTCAAAGATCTTCTGCATATGCTCGCGCTCTTCATAAGCTTGCTCAATGAGAAAGCTTGCGGCACCAGGGTAACCATTATGGCTCGCCCAAGCGGCCATCTGTTGATAGTTGTGGGCTGAGTGTAACTCATTGTTGATCTGCTCATTAAGTAGATCGGCCATTGCTTTAGAAATCATATTCATACTCCTTAACTATCCCTCATATTCAATCATCTTTAGAGAGATTAAGAATAGCATACCTTCTGAAATTTACGGTAACTAAGACTCATTATCAGCAGAGAGTAATTATGGGATGAAAAGAGAGATTTGCTTCCGTCTCCCCCCCTTTTTAGCGTAAACTAGAGGGCGATTATTCCTAGCGGTTAGTAAACCAAAGTGAGCTCCTTTGAAACAACAATCCCTCTTAAGCCTCTTTTTACGGTATGTAATCCCCACAGTGATCGCAATGTTTATTAGCGGTGCCTATCAGCTGGTGGATGGTGTCTTTATTGGCAATATTGTAGGGCGAGATGGGTTAGCAGCGGTAAATATTGGCTGGTCCTATATCACCCTTCTGTTAGGGTTTGGGTTGATGGTAGGGGTGGGGGTTGGTAGCCACTACTCATTGGCAATTGGGGCAGGGGATGAGGAACGAGCCTTGCGGGTCTTGGGGCAGATCCCCACGATTTTGGTTGTATCAGGGGTAATATTGGGGGGATTACTCTATCTCTATGGGGAGGCACTCGTTGCTATTCCCAATGCCAATAGAGCCGCTAGTTTAATGGCGACTGAGTTTGTCACCCTCTTTGCGCTTGCCGCCCCGATGGTGATCGGCTCCTTAGCGATGCCCTTTATTGTACGTAATGTTGGGACCCCGATGCGGGCAATGCTCTATATGAGTATCGGTATTCTCCTTAATATCTTGGCCTCCTACCTCTTTATTGTTGCCCTAAAGTGGGGGGTGTATGGTGCAGCGCTCGCCAGTATTTTAGGGGAGAGCCTTGCGATGATTCTTGGGGGGTATTATCTAATCCGCTTTATCCGCCGCCGAGGCATTCGTGCACGCCACTTTATCCCCCGGGGGATTCTCCTTAAAGATATCCTCTTAAATGGGAGCTCCGCCTTCTTTCTCTATATCTATGTTGGGGTGATGATTCTGCTACACCATATCCAGCTAGAGCGCTATGGGGGGACATTAGCCATCTCTGCCTATACCATTACTGGATATCTGATAACCCTCTACTACTTTGCTGTTGAGGGGGTGGCCAATGGGGTGCAGCCCCTTTTGAGTACCCTTTATGGTAGCCAGCGCTATCAGGAGTTACGGGGGATGGTGCGCCTTACACTCTGGGTTGGATTGGGGATCGGTCTTCTCTTTACCATTGCGCTGCAGCTCTATCCCCACTTCTTTGCACTGCTCTTTATTCATGATGATGCGCTTCTTTTAGCCGCTGCGGTCCATGCGATTCGTTATCAGCTCCCCCTGCTCTTTTTAGAGGGGCTCTTTGTGATTGCCACAATCTTCTTTCAATCGATTGGGGAGGGGCAGAAGGCCCTATTGGTCGCGCTTGGAAACCTTCTCTTTCAGGTGCCGATTCTCTTTATCGCTCCTCACTATTTTGGGTTAGATGGGATCTGGATCACCATCCCAATTGCTGCGATTTTACTCGCTCTACCGATTGGCTATCTCTTTTTGCGCCGTTACCGCTTATTAATATAGGGGCTAAACACTCTAGATAACGCCCTTTTTTAATCAGAGTCAAGCATCAATTAGGGGGAGAGTTGAGACTCTTGAGCATGATCAAAAGAGTGAAAAATAGGGGTAGAAAAAAGGGAGAGAGGAGGAGTAGATTGGTGGGGGCAGATCCCACTACACTATTTAAACCATTCATATGGAGGAGTTATGGTTAAAACATTAAAAAATTATATTGATGGTCAATGGGTCACGCCCGATAGCGGTCGGGAGAATATTGTTCTTAATCCTGCAAATCAAGAGGTGATAGGGCGTGGTTTTCACTCATCAAAAGAGCAGACTGAGTATGCCATCTCAGTGGCTAAAGCCGCTTTTGAAAAGGGTGAGTGGGCAGGGAAAGCGCCGAGCGAGCGGGCCGCTGTTCTTCTTGAAATTGCTGATAAGATCGATGAGCGAGCAGAAGAGATTGCAAGACTCGATACCCTCGATAATGGGAAGATCTTAGCAGAAGCGGAAGGGGATATTGCCGACTCTGCCGCAACATTCCGCTACTATGCCGGCTTAATTCAAGCCCCTGCGGGGGAGGTCTTTAATGCTTCTGAAGCGTATCAATCGATGATTGTTCGGGAGCCAGTTGGGGTTACAGGGTTGATTGTTCCATGGAACTATCCCCTCTTAATGAGTGTCTGGAAGATCGCCCCCGCACTGGCTGCTGGTAATACTATTATCTTCAAGCCCGCTGAGGTGACCCCCCTCTCTGCGATGGTACTCTTTGAGATCTTAGATGAGATTGAGGCACTCCCTAAAGGGACCATCAATATGGTGATGGGGGAGGGGGATGTAGTGGGGCAGACCATCTCTGAGAGTCACGATGTGGATATGGTCTCCTTTACCGGTAGCACCGCGGTGGGGAGAAAGATTATGCAGGCGGCCAGTGGCAACCTAAAGCGGATCTCACTTGAGCTTGGTGGAAAATCCCCCAATATTATCTTTGCGGATACCGATCTCGATCTGGCGGTGGATTATGGTCTCTTTGGTATCTTCTATGGAACAGGGCAGGTCTGCTCTGCAGGGAGCCGCATCTTGGTGGAGGAGTCCATCTATGATGAGTATGTAAAACGCTTTGTTGAGAAGACAGAGCGCATTAAGGTTGGGCCAGGGCTCGATCCTGAATCACATATGGGGCCCTTAGTGAGCGAAGCGCAGATGAATCGTGTCCTTGAGTATATTGAGATTGGTAAGCAGGAGGGGGCAACGGTGGCAACGGGGGGGTACCGCATTATGGAGGGGGGGCTCGATAAAGGCTTCTTTGTAGCGCCCACCGTCTTTGTGGATGTTACCAATGAGATGCGTATCGTGCAGGAGGAGATCTTCGGCCCTGTGGTCACCATTCAGAAATTCTCCACTGAGGAGGAGGCGATTGCCCTTGCTAACGCTACCCATTATGGCTTAGCTGGAGGGGTCTTCTCGAATGATGGCTCCCGTGCGATGCGGGTGATTAAGCAGGTACGCTCAGGCATCACTTGGATTAATGATTATCACCCAACCTTTGTGGAAGCCCCATGGGGAGGGTATAAGCAGAGTGGAATCGGCTTTAGTTTAGGAACCTATGGATTAGAGGAGTTCCAAGCGGTTAAGCAGATTAATGTTCGCTTAAATCCAGAGTCTCCCGGTTGGTTCCCACAATAGAATTGCCATTCGTTTAATAAAGGGGGGTATCTCCAATTGGGGATACCCTTTTTGCATTCAGGGGAGGAGATAATTATCCATCGATTACCAAAAGATAATTAATTACTTTATATTCTGTATTAAGATTAAACATGTAACCTACTGATATTAAAGGATCTTTTTTTCGGGAAAACTACAGATTCAATACAGATAAAAAAGGGGTTGTCTTTCTCTTTTATCTGTGCATATAGTGATAATCAATGCAGCAACGGGGTGAACCTAGCGCTGCGCTTATCAAGAGTGGTGGAGGGACAGGCCCTGTGAAACCCGGCAACCTGAAGCAGCCTGCTTCGTTGGTGCTAATTCCTTCAGATTGTGTGCACAACAATCTGGAAGATAAGAGATGATTGGATCCAAGCCAACACTTCTTGATACCCACAGAGTGCTGGCTATTTTTTTGCCAGTTCAAAAATAATGAATGGATAGATGGAGACAATCAGACTATGGCTCAGTCACATAACTTAGGATTCCCTCGGATTGGGGATCGTCGTCAACTTAAATTTGCATTAGAGGCTTACTGGCAGGGGCGCTCGACTGAAGAGGAGCTCCTTGCGGTTGCTTCCGCGGTTAAAGAGGCTAATTGGCAGGTGGAGTCTGCACTCGACTACTTAACCGTGGGCGATTTTTCACTCTACGATCATATTTTAGATACCTCCACCCTCTTAGGGGTGGTGCCTCCCCGCTTTAATGCGCCAGAAGGGGAGTTAGTCTCACTCGATACCTACTTTCGTATCGCCCGAGGTCAGGCCCCTACAGGGGAGGAGACCTTCGCCAGTGAGATGACTAAATGGTTCGATACCAATTACCACTACATTGTGCCCGAGGTCTCAGTAGGGCAGCAATTCCATATCGCTTCAAACCGACTTTTTGATGAGGTGGAGGAGGCGAAAGCCTTTGCAAAGCAGCATGCTAAAGGGGGGAATCCTAAACCCCTTAAGGCGGTATTAGTGGGGCCCGTCACATGGCTCTACTTAGCAAAAGTTAAGGGGGAGCCCTTCGATCGGTTAACCCTTCTGCCCGATCTACTTGCCACCTATCGCACTATTCTTGAGCGTCTGAATCAGCAGGGGGTAGCCTATATACAGATTGATGAACCCATTTTAGTGCTGGATCTCGCCCCCGAGTGGCAGGCGGCCCTTACCGAGAGTTACACCCTTTTAGGGGCGGCGGCGGATAATCTACTGCTTGCCACCTACTTTGATGGCATTCACGATAATTTAGAGACCCTCCTCTCCCTACCGGTAGCGGGGGTGCATCTCGATGGGGTCTATGGAGATCTTGAGGCGGTTGCCACCCATTGGCCCACCGATCGAATTCTATCAGCAGGCATTGTCAATGGGCGGAATATCTGGCGCAATGATCTGGCCCACTCCTTAAAACGTTTAACCGATCTTGCCGATCGTTTTGGTGAGAATCTCTGGATCGCCCCCTCCTCCTCACTGCTTCATGTGCCTGTGGATCTTGCTCAAGAGGAGGCGTTAGATGAGGGGTTACGCTCTTGGTTTGCCTTTGCTAAAGAGAAGATAGAGGAGGTGGTTCTCCTCACCCGAGGCATCAATGAGGGGAGCGGTGCTATTGCAGCAGCATTAGAGGCCTCCAACGCCATTGAAACCGCCCGCACCCAATCGACCCGTATCCATAACCCAGAGGTTGTGGCGCGTGTTAAGGGGATTAAGAGGGGGGATGATGAGCGAAGCACCCCATTCTCTGAGCGTAAAGCACTTCAGCAGGCCCATTTTAACTTCCCTCTCTTTCCCACCACAACTATAGGCTCATTCCCACAGACGGGGGCGATTCGAACCCTGCGCCGCAACTACCGTACTGGTGAGATTGATGAGGCGAGCTATATCGAAGGGATTGAAGCGGCGATTGCAGAAGCAATTTCGATACAGGAGACGCTCGATATCGATCTTCTCGTCCATGGAGAGGCGGAGCGCAACGACATGGTTGAGTACTTTGGTGAGCTACTCGATGGCTTTGCCTTCACCCAATATGGTTGGGTACAGAGTTATGGCTCCCGCTGTGTTAAGCCCCCCATTATCTATGGGGATGTGGCGCGTCCTAAGCCGATGACTGTGGAGTGGATCCGTTATGCTCAATCATTAACAGAGCGTCCTGTTAAGGGGATGTTAACCGGACCGGTAACCATTCTCTCTTGGTCCTTCCCGCGGGAGGATTGTAGCTATGAGGAGAGTGCTTATCAGATTGCGCTTGCCCTTCGGGATGAGGTGGAGGATTTAGAGAGAGCGGGGATCACCATTATCCAGATCGATGAGCCTGCCATTCGGGAGCTTCTCCCCCTTCGCCGTGCGCGACAGAAGGCTTATCTCAATTGGGCAGAGCGTGCCTTTCGTCTGAGCGCTTCGGTGGTGGCTCCGACAACTCAGATCCATACCCACATGTGTTATTCGGAGTTTAATGAGATTATCCACTCCATTGCCAATCTCGATGCCGATGTGATTACGATTGAGACCTCCCGCTCCGATATGGCGCTACTGGATGTTTTTCAGGAGTTCCACTACCCCAATGATATTGGGCCGGGTGTCTACGATATTCACTCACCACGCATTCCTACAGTTGAGGAGATGGTCCATCTTCTTCAGCGAGCAACGGAATTTATTCCGAAAGAGCGGCTCTGGGTAAACCCCGATTGTGGTCTGAAGACCCGTCAATGGGCAGAGACTAAAGCCGCACTCAACAATATGGTGAAGGCGGCTAAGATTCTTCGCACTACCCTCTAGGTAGAGCGCTCTTTAACCCAATCCGTTTCAACGTTCTGCCGACACCCTTTAGGGGATGAGTAGATGGTATCCACAGCGTCGGCAGAACATCTATTATGAGTGAATGAGGCTAAGCAGTATGAGTAGTAATGCAAAGTATGTTGAGTTGTTAAATCAATCGGTGGCAGATCTTCATCATCAGAAGCTCGCCGTCTCTTTTGAGTTCTTTCCCCCCAATAGTGAGGGGATGGTGGAGACCCTATGGAACTCGGTGGAGCGTCTAGAGGGGTTAGCGCCAAAATTTGTCTCGGTTACCTATGGGGCTAATGCCTCCACGCGGGATCGAACCCATAAGGTGATCTACGATATTATGGCGAAGACCAATCTCGAAGCGGTTCCCCATCTCACCTGTGTGGATGTTGAGGAGGAGGAGCTCATCACCATTGCAAACCAATATTGGAAACATGGGGTTCGCCATATATTAGCCCTTCGGGGGGATGTTCCATCAGGAGCGCCGGAGCCCGATCGTTACGCCGACTATCTGGTTACCCTATTAAAGAAGACCCAAGATTTTGATATCTCGGTCGCTTGCTACCCTGAGGTTCATCCTACCGCTAAGAATGCACAGGCGGATCTCCTCCACCTTAAGCGAAAGGTGGATGCGGGTGCCAATCTCGCCATTAGCCAATTCTTCTTCGATGTGGATTCCTTCCTCCGCTTTCGCGATCGCTGCGTTGCTGTGGGGATCGATGCAGAGATTGTGCCGGGGATTCTCCCTGTCTCCAATTATGAGGCACTCATCCGCTTTGCAAAGAGTCTCAATGTTAAGATTCCCTACTGGCTCCATAAGCGGTATGAGGGGTTAGCGAATGACCCGGTAACCCGAAACTTAGTTGGGGCGAGTATCGCCATTGATATGGTGCGGGTCTTAGCGAGTGAAGGGGTGAATGATTTCCACTTCTATACCCTCAATCGCTCTGAGCTTACCTATGCCATCTGCCACACCTTAGGCTTGCGGGATCAGCGGCAGATCAGCGAGGAGTAGGAGGGTTAACGGATAAGGCAATCGCAGAAGAGGAGAAATAACAAAAATCCTACATAATAGAGGGGGCTCGTCATGAGCCCTCTTCTCTTTCTAAAAGAGAAAAAGCCCATTTCACGCTAATCATCGGCTTTTTCAATTATTCCCCCCTCAAATCGTTAAAATCGAGCTATGCTTAAAGAATGTACAACAATCGACGAGGCTACACCCCATCCCGCCTCGTCGCGATTAGCTGGGTTAAAAACTACATAAAAATTACATAGAGATGTTGCTAATCTCTGAAAAGGCGCTAGTATAGCGCAAAATGAGCAATTTGAAGAGTGAATAATTAGTGATATGAGAGGAATCAGTAGTGAAAGAGGAACGAATATACACCCTTGCGACCCTGCGTGAAGGGGTGCGGGCAGAGATTGTCGCCTTAGATGATGAGATGCCCCGTGAAACACGGCGGCGCCTCCTCGATTTAGGCTTTATTCGTGGGGCGGAGATTACGGTGGAGAATCGTAGTCCTGCCGGCAATCCCATCGCCTACCGTATTAAGGGGGCTGTGATCGCCCTTCGACGGGGTGAGGCGGAGCTGATTCAGATTAAGGAGGTACCCAATGAGTAGTTGTGCAACCTGTCCATTAGGGGGCAATTTAGAGCATCTGGAGCGGTTAGGGAGTAAGGGGGCGGGGTATGACTTTACCATCGCCTTAGCTGGAAACCCCAATACCGGTAAGAGTACAGTCTTTAACGCCTTAACAGGATTACGGCAACATACGGGCAATTGGCCTGGTAAGACGGTAGTAACGGCAGAAGGGGGCTTTGCCTATCGGGGGAAGCAGTATAAGTTAATCGATCTTCCCGGCACCTATTCACTTCTCTCTACCTCCGATGATGAGGAGGTCGCTCGGGACTTTATCCTCTTTGGTGCCCCCGATGTCACCGTGATTGTGGTGGATGCCAGCCGATTGGAGCGGAATCTCAATCTCACCCTACAGATCTTAGAGATCACCCCTAAGGTGGTGCTCTGTGTCAATCTAATCGATGAGGCGCGTCGCCATAAGATTACCATCGATCAGCGTACTCTTGCGCGGGATCTTGGGGTGCCGGTGGTCTTTACCAATGCCCGCTCTAATGAGGGGATTGCCGAGCTCTTAGAGAGTATCCATCAGGTGGCATTAGGAAAGATTGGACGGAAGAAGCCCCGCCCAATCCCCCTGCCGGATGAGGCAGCAGAAGCCGTGGCACAGATTGAGGGGGAGGTGAAGCGCCTCTACCCCCATCTACCCAATAGTCGTTGGATAGCGCTTCGGCTTCTGGAAGGGGATGAGAGTATCATTACCGCCCTGCGGGAGGGGCGTTTAGGGAGTAATCAGAATCAGGAGGAGCGCAATGAGTAAGCAGCAACAGGGGCTCGATAGCCTTCTTACAATGGCCGATCAATTAAAAGAGGAGTTAGGGGATCGCTTTCACGATCAGGTGACAGAAGGGGTCTATGCCACTGCCGCCGAGATCGCAAAAGGGGCGGTTGAGAGTGAGGGGAGTGAAGCCTCCTACCGCTTCGACCGAAAGCTCGATGAGCTATTAACCAGCCGCCGCTGGGGATTTCCTATTATGATCCTCCTTTTAGGGGTTGTGCTCTGGATCACCATCGAGGGGGCGGAGTTCTTCTCCGATGCCTTGATGGATCTATTGGTGGGGTTCCTCCATCCCACCCTTAAAGGGGTGGCAGCGACACTGGGGTTACCTTGGTGGCTCGATGGCTTCTTAATTGATGGGGTCTATCTGGGAACCGCTTGGGTAGTGGCGGTGATGTTGCCGCCGATGGCGATCTTCTTCCCCCTCTTTACTCTATTAGAGGATTTTGGCTATCTACCACGGGTGGCATTTAATTTAGATAATCTCTTTCGCAAAGCGGGGGCCCATGGTAAACAAGCATTAACGATGAGTATGGGCTTTGGCTGTAATGCGGCTGGGGTTGTAGCAACGCGGATTATCGACTCCCCGCGGGAGCGATTGATCGCCATTATTACCAATAACTTCTCCATCTGTAATGGTCGCTGGGGCATCTTAATTTTAATGTCCGCTATCTTTGTGGGGGCAACGGTACCTAAAGAGTGGTCGGGCCTTGTGGCGACTGCCGCTGTGGTGGGGATTGTCCTTTTAGGGGTGCTCTTTACCTTTTTAGTCTCATGGGGGTTGAGCCGTACCCTTCTTAAAGGGGAGGCCTCCTTCTTCACATTAGAGCTGCCCCCTTATCGCCCCCCACAGATTTGGCGAACGCTCTACACCTCACTGATCGACCGGACTCTGATTATTTTGTGGCGTGCGATTATCTTTGCAGCCCCTGCCGGTGCGGTGATCTGGTTGATTAGCAATATTATGGTGGGGGAGCAATCGATCGCCCTCTGGCTGATTAATGGGCTCGATCCTTTCGGGGTGTTAATTGGGCTCAATGGGGTAATTCTGCTCGCCTATATTGTGGCGATTCCCGCTAATGAGATCATTATCCCCACAATCTTAATGTTAACTGCCCTTGCTTTAGGGGATCCTCATTTAGGGGCTGGGGCAGGGGTGATGTTTGAGGGCTCTGAGCATCAAACACGGGAGATGCTCCTCAACTCGGGGTGGACCCTCTTAACTGGGGTTAATATTATGCTCTTTGCACTGCTGCATAACCCCTGTAGCACCACAATCTACACCATCTATAAAGAGACTAAGAGTGGCAAATGGACCGCTGTCGCCACCTTCCTCCCGGTCATTATGGGGTTAATTGTCTGCTTTATCGTGGCGCAGGTTTGGCGGTTTTTTCTTTAACTAATATCTGCAATTCATTAATAGAAGAAGTTAGCCCCAAGCAACGCTTGGGGCTTTTTTATTTGATACGCTCAATTTTAATAGAGATGAGCTAGATTCGCTTTATAGAGGAGAATCCTTACAATTGTGGGATTACTACTAACCTATATCTGTTTATATGTAGAAGGTTCAGCAAGGAGAGTCATGCCCGATTATTTAGATCTTATTACCCGTTTTACCCTGAATGTGGTGTCGATGGTGGTGTTGCTATTTCTTATCTACTACCCCCGTTATAGCCACAAAGAGACAGCGATCTCGGCAGGGCTCTTCAATATCTTTGCCTTTGCAGTGTTATCGGTACTCTCAAGTGTAGAGTTTAGTGTTGCAGCGGGGTTTGGGCTCTTTGCGATTTTAGCGCTCTTCACACTCCGCTCTGAGCAGATTAATAAATCGGATATCGCCTACTTTTTTGGCAGTATCTCAATGGCGGTTATCACCTCCATTCAAGGGACCCACTTAGGATTTGTCCTCTTAATGTTGATGATTATCCTCTTAGCGGTCTATCTAATCGATCACCCCAATATTTTGCGTACCGCTAGCGAGATGAAGATCACCCTCGATTATATCCCCGAGGGAATTATCTCTGACCCAGAAGGGGTAAAAGAGGAGCTATCACAACGATTAGGGGCGCGGGTCATCTCGGTACGGGTGGTTAATATCAACTATGTGACAGAGGTGGTGCGGCTCGAAGTTGGCTTTCGTGGTGTGGAGTAGGTATGAAGCAGCAGCGAAATCAGTTAGCTAAGGTGGTGCGCACCCTCCCCCCTATCAGTTTAAGTGGGCTGAAGGGGCGAGCAAATCTGATGGATCGGCGGGATAATAAATATATTCTTACTACCGATGAGGTGGTGCGCTTTTTAAAGCATATCGCCCCGCAGTATAAGATATTGGAGATTGATGGGGCGCGGCAGTTTCACTATCTTAGCACCTATTACGATACCCCCCACTTTAAAACCCACCGTGATCATAATAAAGGGCGTCGGCGACGGATTAAGGTGCGCCATCGGCACTATGTTGATAGTGGGCTCCACTATTTTGAGATTAAGTTAAAGGGGTTTCGGCAACTTACCCAAAAGTTTCGTCTACCGATCGACCCCAAGCAGTTAAAAGAGGGGAGGATCTCTGGCGAGCTCGGTCACTTTTTTCGGGAGACCTTAACAGAGGAGTATGGTGAGGCGTATGGTGATGAGTGGTTCTCGACCCTACACCCCTCTATTTCGGTGGGGTATCATCGAATAACCCTAGTCGCCCGCCATGATCATAAGCGTATCACCCTCGATAATGGCATCTACTTTATCGATGAAGCAGACCCCGAACGAAGGAGGATTCCTCTCAATCCTCACTACTGGATTGTGGAGGTTAAATCTACCACGGGACGCACTCCGCTCGACCGTTGGCTGATTCGCCGTGGGCGTCGCCCTGTCTCGGCCTGCTCTAAGTATGGGATGGGCATTACCCTACTTAAGCAACCCCACAAAAATAGTCGATTTCGCCAGACGCTGCGCCGCCACTTTAATTACGATCTATAAGTGAGAGAAAGATGAGTCATAATAACCATATAACCCAACTGATAGGGATAATTTTAATGCTCTTCTCCATCACCTTTGCGGGTGATCAGAAGGAGCTTGTACCCCCTAATTTTTCCCACCCATCGGGCTTTTACCCCGAGCCCTTTACCTTAACGATTGAGCACCCTCATCCAGAGGCAAGGATCTACTATACGCTCGATGGCTCTGAGCCCGACCCTGATAATCTATCGGGGCGTACATTTCGGTATAAAAATCGTTATAGCAAGCCCGGTCGCCCCCCAAGTGGTCAATTTTATGAGCGGTCGTATCGCACCTATCGTTACAGCGAGGGGATTCCTATTCGGGATCGAAGCACCGAGCCCGATCGGATCGCCACCATCTCCACCACCTTTGATCCAAAGCCCAACTATCTCTCACCTCGAGGGACCCCCCACTATAAAGGGACCCCCATTCGTGCCATTGCGGAGGTAAATCATCAGCTAAGCCCAATGGTTGAGGGAGTCTATTTTATCGGTGATCGAGCAGAGTTTACCCTCCCCATCATTAATATTACCCTTCCTGAGCGGTTACTCTTCGATTATGAGGAGGGGATCTTTGTTGCCGGTAAAACCTTTGATGATTGGCTTGCCCGCACCATAGGGGAGAAGCGGAAGCGGGCTGTTAATCATGACCCAGCCAACTGGCATCAAAAGGGGGTTGATATTCCCGCAACGATACATTTTTTTGGGAATGATGTGATGGCACTGGGTGCTTATCCCGTTCGATTACGAACACAGGGATTTGCCAGTCGAGCATTCCGCAATAAATCGTTTCGAATCTATCCTGAAAAGGGGATCGGCTTTCCTCACCCCCTCTATAACGATGGAATACCCCAAGGGGAGGCACGCTTTCTATTGCGTAATGGGGGGCAACATTATCGCCGTTCGATGGTAAAAGATCTTGCCCTACAGCGAGCATTAGAGGGGCTCTCGCTGGGTATTCAGCGGCAGCAACCCTACCTTACCTTTATCAATGGTGAATATAATGGCATTTTAAATGCGCGTGATCGGCAAGATCACTACTATCTAGCCGATCGGTATCAGCTACCTACAAGAAAGGTGGATCTCCTTAAAGATCATAATCGTACCGGACTCTCTGTAAAGCAGGGGAGTGATCACCACTGGCAAGCGACTCTGCAATTTTTTAGCGAGATTGATCCCACCAAGCCCGAGGCGTATGGGGCGATGGCGCAATGGATCGATATAGAGAATTTTATCGATTATCAAATTGCACAAATCTTCCTCGGTAATGTGGATTGGCCGACGAATAATGTCCGCTTTTGGCGCTATCGAGGCACTAAAAAGCACCCCATCACCGAAACAGGATATACCGATGGCCGTTGGCGCTGGCTCCTCTTCGATTTAGATCAAGCTGGTGGTGCATGGAATCGTTATAACGCTGCTCACAATAGACTTGAAGCGGTTACCGAGGTGGGGGAGGATGATCCTCGCTTTACATTACTCTTTCGGAGATTACTGCATAATGGGGCGTTTAGAGAGCAGTTTGTGACTCGTTTTTCCGATCTGCTCAATACCACATTCCGCTCAGAGCGGATGAGCAGAATTATCAAGGAGGCTGTCGCAGAGATCACCCCTGAGATGCCCCGCCATATTGCCCGTTGGCGGGCGCCAAAGAGTCTTCGTTACTGGCGTAAATCGGTACGGGATCTGCTCCACTTTATTGAGGAGCGCCCCACCCATCAGCGGCGCCATCTTGAGGAGTTTTTCCAATTAAGTCGCGGGTATCAACTCACCCTAATGGCAGAAGGTGGGGGCACCATTAAACTCAATACCCTTACCCTACAGGGGGCAGAGGGGGTTACGGCATTAACCCCTTCTTGGCGTGGCCTCTACTATCGGGAGTATCCCATCACCCTTACGGCCATCCCCCAGGAGGGGTATCGCTTTAGCCATTGGGTGGTGGAGGGGGAGGCATTACCAATTAAGCGCTCTTTATCACCTACCCTAACCCTACAGCCCTACCAAGATCTCCATCTACGGGCGATTTTTGTTAGGGAGTAAGCTATTAATTTTAATTCCCCCTTCCGTTGTACCCCTAGGGGGGATACGTTAAAATACGTTAACTTTAATGGGATTTACCGATAATTTAGATATTTGATGTTGAGGCGATTGTACTATGAGTACCCAAACACCCACTCATGAGCGTTATGATGATGAGATTGATCTTTTTGAGCTAGTAGCCAACCTATGGCAAGAGAAGGGGGTAATCATCATTATCACCTTTTTGGTGACGATAGCAGCGGTAGTTTATGCATTATTTGCTACGCCATATTACCAAGCAACGGCAGGGGTATTGCCCCCCCAGATGCGAGATATTGTTGAGCTTAAAAAAGGGGAGCGAGGTGAGGAGGGGATCACCATTTTAGATGTGGAGGGTGTCTATAATCATTATCTGCGCACACTCCACTCTACTCAGTTACGGAATCAATTTTATGAAGAGGTCTTTTATCCTTCACTAGATGAGGAGACCCGCGATTTAAGTGCTGAGCAGCTTCGCCGAAAGTTAAACGAGATGGTTAGCATCCGTGAGGGGAAGCAGAAGGAGCTTTATGAAGTTGTGGTTACCCATAAAGATGCCTCCCTTGCCCAAGAGTGGGCGAATCTCTACATTATTGGAGCTGGAAATTTAGCTAAAGAGCAGCTATTACAAGATCGTGTAGCGGAGATTCAGAATAAGCAGAGTACATTAGTGGATGCGATTGAGGCATTTCGTAAGCAGGCGAAGAGTGAGCGTGAGTTTGAGATCGCCCGTTTAGAGGAGGC
>JBKGVF010000009.1:0-2527 GCA_046462535.1 Ignatzschineriaceae bacterium
CTTGCGGGGCACCACTTTCAATCCGTGACTGATGGATTAAATAAGCAGCTTCTTTGGCCACTATCGGGGGCAGAGAGTATTGAGCGGGATGATTATCTCAATATTATTCCCCTCTATCCGGCACTGCTGGCCTATGAGTTATATGGAAAGGTTCAAGAGCGCTTCTCAGATGAGAATCGTAAAGCCCGTGCGAATCGCAATAAAGTGAGGACAGAGCAGCAGCGCTACTTCACAATTCATGATCTAGCCACTACACAGTTGGGGGGAGCTAATGCTCAAAATGTGAGCCAGCTTAATGCACGACAAGGGGGAAGGCATTTTCTTCTTCCCTCCACACCACCCCGTTTTATCGCACAAGATCGTTATTTAAGTGGTCAGAGCCGCAGCCTCTTCAATTGGCAGCTCTATCGCCATCCACTTGTGCGGGAAGGGTTTTGGGAGCTTACTAAAGTTATTCGAAATCCTCGCAATGATCACTCTATTCGAGCTCAGCGGGAGAAGGCGTTAAATCTTATTATTGCGGGCGTTTTAGGGGCTGCAGAAACCATTCGCGCTCGCGGTGCAGGTTGGAGTCATGGGAGTCGACTCTCAAAGGTAGAGTGCCTCTGGCTCGATCCATATGCCCCCATAAGTCATCCGGAGAGTGAGAGAGAGCCTCAACACGCCCCAGATAGAGAGCAGATGACCGATCTTGATATTGAGCAGCTAAGTGAACAATTTGCTCATTGGGTTAATAGACGCCTCTCCCATCTCTTAAAACGAAGAGCAGCCGCCTTAGGGGATCGTGAACATGATCTTTGGAAGCAGCTATTTAGAGAAGCATTGAGCAGTTCTTTACATCAGGGAGGCAATTGAGATGAGTAATATTCGCGAACAATTCACTTCAGCAGGCTCAGTTAATCGTAGCGAGCCCCTTCAGCTGACACACTATCTTTTACTCCATAAGTTAGAGGTGGAGAATGCAAATACCATCTCCAGTCCTATCACTTATGGCTTTCCTGCAGTCACTGCCTTTTTAGGGGCGATGCATCGGGCTAATCGTCGGCTTAATAGGGAGCTCGCCACCATTGCGCCTCATCTTAAAATTAATTTTAAAGGGGTATTAATTGCCCACCATGATCATACGCTCCATACCTATCAGCGTAATCGCTTTGCAGAGCGCACCTTCAATCAGCAGCGTACACCACTCATTCGTAAAGGGAGCAGAGTGGAGAGTGCGCCGATCATTGAAGAGGGGCGTCAGCGTTTAACCGTTAGTTTAGTGGTGGAGCTCTATACCAATACAACGCCATCCCCCTATGCAACGGTAATGGATGAGGCAACTAACGAGAGAATCTGCCAAGCGATTCATTCGATCCTTTATACCCAGAAATTAGCAGGAGGAACACTCTTTAATATAGGAGAGATAGCACTCTATCCTGTTTGGGAGGAGGAGATTTTAACTCAACTTCGTGGGCGATTAATGCCAAGTTTTATCTTGCAAGATCGCTCCTATTTAGTGCCAGAGCTACTCGAAAAGTTACAGAGTCATGAAGCGATTGGAAATCCCCATGCAACGGGAATCGATCTTCTTTTAGAGCTCTCTAAAATTCATCATGTGCCTGTTGTTGCATCAGAAAATTCTAGCTCCGACTCCTCTGGAAAAGAAGAGGCGAAGAGAAAAGTAGAGTGGAGCCATTACTCCATTAAAGAGGGAGAGGGATGGCTTGTGCCGATTCCTGTGGGCTATCAAGCCATTAGCGAACTCTTTGAGGTCGGTGAGCTGCCTCAAGCCCGAACCGATCAATATTTAAGTCAATATGTGGAATCGATCTATACGATTGGTGAGTGGCAGTTTTCAGGACGCTTACAGGATAAAGCCGAGTTATCCGCCTCCTTTTGGCACTATTTAGGTGATAACGAAGCTACAGAGATTGGTCGTTATTTGGTAGGGCAGAAGCGGGAAGACGATCTACCCATTGAGGATTCGGTCGATCAATTTACCCCCCTAGATGAGCTTGAGGATGATTATGCCTAATCGAGCTTGATCGTGCTTAATGATGGGGGAATGATCTGATCGTTAAGCTTAAAATGATGGAGAATTAGCCGATTAAGGGCTATCTCCCTATCACCAATTGATTTATCAATTGGTTCTCAATTTAATTTTATTCAATCTTTTATTAACTAATTAAAAAGAGGTAAATTCTATGTCTAAAGTAGATTTAAAAGGTCTTAAAACGGCTTCGGTACTTGCGTTTGAGCGCAATTTTGATGTTTCTGATGGTATCTTCTTTCAGCAAAAAGGGCGCGATGTAAGCACTCGGATTCCGGTAGAGGTGACAGAAAAGTCCGTTCGTGGAACCATCTCTAATCGCCTAAAAGCAGCAGTATTAAGAGATCCTGCCAAACTTGATGCAGAAGTTGAGAAGGCTAACTTACAGCGCGTAGATGTCGCGATGCTCAATCACGATTATGACCATCTAGTGGTGGAGTGGAGCTGTAAGGTAATTCCCTTTACAGGGATCCCTTCGGTCTGTAATGATCAGCG
>JBKGVF010000010.1:0-171725 GCA_046462535.1 Ignatzschineriaceae bacterium
AACTTGGCTGGCACGATCACAATCGATGAGAAGACAACACTTGATGTTGCCTCTACTGTAGGCGGTTCAGCCCTTAAGGTTAAAGGGGCGAGCCCAAGTATTGAAAATAGCGGTACCTTAAGCTCTTCATCAACTGAGGCCCCAGTCATTGATGCTCGGGAGCTTGAAGAAGATGGTGAACTCCTTGTTGATAATAAGGGCACCCTTCATGCGCGAGCGGATGAGGGGATCGCCTTTGCTTCGACGAAGCAGACACTCTTGGCTAACCGTGCCGATGCGACGATTAAGGGTGTGGTTCAGTTAGGGGATAAGGGGAACACGACCCTTCTTGAAGGGGGCTCGAAAGGGGATCGCTTTATCTCAGGCAAAGGGGATGACCGCTTTGTTTTTGATGAAGTTATAGGAACAGAGGCGAGTCGTGAGCTCTTCACAAAGCTCGATGGTGGAGCGGGGAAGGATACCTTAACGCTCAATAATAAGAGCCATTTTGTCTACCAAAAAGGGCATACTATCGACAATATAAATCAGTTGATCGTCCCTGATGGGAACTGGTTCGAGATGAATGGGAGCAATCCACACTTAACCTTTGATAAAGCGATTATTGAGCAGGGGGGCAATTTTAGTATTGTTGGCGGCACACTTGAGAGTGCTGTGGAGAACGCAGGTCTCTTTGCGGTAGGTAAAGTGGCGTTGCCCGGTTTTAAAGCCTCTAAAATGGGGGGTGCCTCCCGTGCAATGAGTGGTCCTTATGCGGCAACGGTACAGGGGGACTTCCACAATAGAGCTGGAGGAGCTATCGATCTTTCGAATCGCTATGCGGTTTCTGATTATCCGATTGGCAATACGCTCACCATTACTGGCGATTATCGGGGGGAAGAGGGCTCATCGATCTATATGAATACCCATTGGGATAATCCTGGCGATGCTTTTGGGGCGGACTCTAAATCTGATCGTTTAATTATTAAAGGAAAAACGGTTGGTGATGGGGTGACACGGGTCATTCCGATTAGTCGCGAGACAAAAGAGGAGGCGGTGATCGATGGCTCGATTGAATCGGTGGCGAATCAGGTGAAAAATACCATCGATGTGATTGAAACAGGTGGTACTTATGATGGCGCTTTTGTTGGAACCGCTCAGACCACGGGGGCAGGTGAGGTGCAGCTTGTGCGCAATAATGACAATTGGCGCTGGACCACTAACGCACTGCTTCATCAGCCCGACCCTAAGCCTGTCGATCCTACGGATCCTATAGTGCCAACGGTACCTATCTATGATAAAGGGGTTCCTGGATATGCTCAGCTCTCGAAGGTCAATCGTGAGATGGGGCTCAACCAGTTAGGGAAGCTTCACGACCGTATGGGTGAATTGCAGACCTACGTTTGGGATTGTTGTGGTGGTTATGCGGATTACTATAAGCAACAGAAAGAGCTCTATGGTAAGGAGTTCCATCCGATCTGGGTTCGTGGTGAGTTAACACAGCTCAAAGAGCAGGGGCGTCATCGCCTTGGGTATGAGGTTGAAGAGGTGCTGCTCCAGTTAGGGAGTGACCTTCGCTTTACGATGGATGAAAATAAAAATCATCACCACTTTGGGGTAATGGCGGGCTACAGCCATGGCAAGGTCGATTTTTATGATAAGTTCCGTGCAGAGAATGGGGTGGTGACCACTGAGAAGCGCACTGGTAAGGCGGATATTGATCTCTTTACCATTGGAGCATATAGCACTTGGTATCGCGCTAACGGGGCTTATCTTGATCTTGTGGGGCAGCTCTCCTATAGCCATAACAGCTATAAAGAGTATGGGGGCGATCTAACTCAGAATGGGTATGGGATTGGTCTTTCAGCGGAAATTGGGCGTCCCTTCCAGATCGGCTCGAGTAATTGGCTGATCGAACCACAAGCGCAATTGATGTATCAATATGTGCACCTTAATAGTGCCGATGATGGGCCAAGACACATTACGGGTCAATCGGCAGGCACTTTACGGGGTCGCTTAGGAGCTCGTTTAGCATGGAATGGGGATAATGGGAAGCATCATACGAATACTTTCTATGCGAGCGCTCATATTCTCCATGATTTTAATGGCTATAAGAGCAGAGCGCAGATTGGTGCGGACCGTATTGAAGAGCGTTATGCCCGCACATGGGGTGAAGTACAGTTAGGAGCACAGATCGCTACGAGTCGCTCCACCTATGTTTATGGTAGCGTGGGGTATCAGCGCGCGATTGGGGGGCATAAGAATCGCACCCACCGGAGTAATGAGCGCTCTCGTGAGGGCTTCAAAGGCTACCTAGGAATCCGTTTCAACTTTTAATGGGTGAGGGCGATAGCCCTCCCTTTCTATTATTTTTTATCAGGAGTCGTAATCATTATGAATCGTCGGAAGAAGTTTCTCATCTCAATGGGCTTTGGCCTGATGTTGGGTGCCTGTGCTGGTTTTCAGGATGTAGATAATAGTTGGTGCCCTGTCGATGAGACGATCACCTTAAGTGCGGATGCTCTATTTGCTTTTGATGGGAGCCGTTTAGAAGATATGCTGCCTCAAGGACGGGCTGAGTTAGATGCGCTTGCAGAGAAGCTCAATAACAATTATGCCCAGATTGATGCGTTGAGTTTAGTGGGGCATACGGATCGCTTAGGTTCTGCGGAGTATAATCAGCGCCTCTCAGAAGCGCGAGCTAATACGGTGAAAGCCTATCTTCTCTCTAAGGGGGTGAATGCTCCTATTGAGACGGCAGGGCGTGGAAAGCATGAGCCTGTGACCAGTGGCTGCAGCGGCAGTGGTGAGGCATTAATCGCCTGTTTACAACCTGACCGCCGTGTGGATCTCCATATTAAGGGGTTACGGAAGTAGATAGAGTCTGCCCTCTTGTTTAAATAAATTGCTTAAAAGGCCCGTAAAAGGGCCTTTTGCCTATCGATAGTTAAGAGCAACATTAACAATTACAGCAAACCCATGAAGAAGTGCCTCTTCAGAGATATCAAATTTTGGATGGTGATGAGGATAGATTTGCCCATCTGCGTTTGGTTTACTGGCACCAATAAAGAGGTATGTAGCTGGAATTTTATCTGAAAAAGCGTAGAAATCTTCTCCAGCTAACATGGGAGGTTGGGTAATTAGTTCGAGTTCTGGTAGGGCACTCTCTAAAATGGTACGGACTCTATCGGTGGCTTGAGGATCATTCATGACAGCATTATTACCAACATCGTAATGAAACTCATACGCTCCACCATAAGCCTCAACAGTGGTCGCGATCATTGTTTCAATTCCTTTTTGGAAAAGCTCACGCACTTTTTGTGATGAAGAGCGAACGCTACCACCGATCTTTACAGAATCAGGGATAACATTAATACTCTCGGGACTTCCTGCCTGAAATAGCGTATTACTAATGACACCAGCATCATGAGGAGAGAGCTGACGTGATACAATAGTCTGTATCTTATGTATAGCGGTAGCTCCCATGACAATTGGATCAATAGAGTGCTCAGGTTCTGCAGCATGCCCACCTCGGCCGTAGAGTGTTGCAAGATAACGATCAGTATTAGAGCTTGCAGCGCCAGATTTTATATCGATGGTGCCTAGCGGTTGAGTAGCCCACAGATGGTGTGCATAGATAAAATCTAACTCATCGAAGAGGCCAGTTGCCATCATCTCAACAGCACCACTAGGAAGTACCTCCTCTGCATGTTGAAAGATAGCCCAAATCTCCCCATCAAATTGATCAAGGTGTTGATCGAAATAGTGGCATGCTCCCATGAGCATCGCAGCATGTCCATCGTGACCACAAGCATGCATAACACCAGGATTACTTGATGCATAAGAATAGTTATGTTCTTCGTGAATCGCAAGGGCATCAATATCAGCCCGAAAACCTATCTTTAAACCAGGACGATCGGTAATAAAGCGAACTAATAGGCTTGTTTTTGTAGGTCGTGTAATTTCTGCATGTTTTAGCTTTGATAGGTTATCGAAGATATATTGGCTTGTCTCTATCTCTTGATAAGAGAGTTCAGGGTGTTGATGTAGCCAACGACGATAAGTAACGATCTGATTAAAATAAGGGTGTAGATCGGTAAGTGAGCATGTAGTCATAATATTAGTGATCCTTCTCTTAGGCTGCATGATGTGTTGTGGAATAAGAATATTTAAATATCTACTCTCTTTAATGTAATAGTTTTTTAAAGATTGATCTAGATCGCCCATCAAATTATTAGATGACGCACTCTTAATGGGAGCAGTTATAAATTAATGCCATCCAGCTTTTAAATCAGAAGGGAGAGTAGGAAATAAAAGAGTGTAAAATCATACACCTTTAAAGTATAGGGCAGATCTTTGATGAAAATGTTAATAAAAGATGAATTCCCGAGGGTAAATTTCATTGACATTGAATTTAAGCTCCCTTACTCTTAGCGAAATTCGCCCCCTAGATAGCGATTATGTGATCTTATTTTAGGAGGGTGATTTTTTATTGCTAATACTTTTTAACTTTAGTTAGAAGAGAATCGATCTAACTACCTATCGGGAGAGCATATAGGCTATGAATATTGAACCCGTACGCACTGATGTGCGTTTACCCACCTTAACAGAAGCATTAATCCCTATTCTATTTATGATTGTTTCATTAGGGGTGGGTATCTTTATTTTTGACTCTGACCCCCATATTCCTCTACTGCTGAGTGCTTCAGTTGCCGCTTTAATCGCTATGCGTTTAGGCTTTAAGTGGAAAGAGATAGAGGAGGGGATGCTCGATGCAATTCGTTTAGCATTACAAGCAATGGTTATCCTAATGGTGATCGGAACGATTATTGCATCATGGATTGGGGCAGGGATTGTCCCAACGTTAATCTATTATGGATTAGAGATACTCGATCCTGGTTACTTTCTTGTGGCGGCCTGCCTTATCTGTTGTGTCGTCTCGATAGCATCGGGCAATGCATGGACGGCAGCCGGAACTATTGGCATTGCAGTGATGGGGATCGGTTATGGTTTAGGGATGAATCCTGCAGCAGTAGCGGGTGCTGTTATCTCAGGAGTCTATTTTGGAGATAAAATATCCCCCCTCTCTGAGTCCACTAATTTAGCACCTGGACTTGTAGGAGTTGATCTTTTTGAGCATATTCGCTTTATGCTTTATACCACCGTGCCAGCGCTTCTTCTATCGTTATTGCTTTATGCCTATTTAGGAACAACTGATTGGGCTTATGCCGCAGGGAAAGTCGCTTCAGGAGGTGCGAATCTTGAGCAAGTTGCCTTACTACAAGGGCAGCTCCAGGAGTTATTTGTAATAACACCTTGGCTTTTAATTGTTCCCGGGCTGATTGTGGTTATTATGGTATTTAAAATTCCTGCATTTCCAGGCTTATTAATCGGCTCAATGATCGGTGCATTATGTGCTGTTTTTGTGCAAAAGGTAGATCCAAGTATTGTCTTTGATTCACTCTATAATGGATATGACCTTTATGCTGTTAATATGGGTGTCTCTTTAAGTGATCCAGATCTTTTAGAGGATCCTCTATTACAAGAGTTATTTCATGAGTCAGGGGGGATAATCTCTGTACTCTATACGGTTTCTCTTGTGATGATTGCAATGTGTTTTGGGGGTGTTTTAGAGTTTACTAAGATTTTTGAGCGTTTAGTTCAGGCTATTTTGCGATTTGCTCAACGAACACGCTCATTAATTACGGCCACTGTTGTTACCTGTTTCAGCTCTAACGTGGTCGGTTGTGACCAATATATGTCGATTATAATTCCTGCTCGCATGTTTAATGAGGAGTATAAGCGCCGGGGACTTCATCCAAAGGTGTTATCAAGAACATTAGAAGATGCGGGAACCATGACATCACCTTTAGTACCATGGAATACTTGTGGTGCATTTATGACGGTGACATTAGGAGTTGCGACATTTGATTATCTACCTTTCGCTTTTTTAGCGATCCTTAGTCCATTTATTGCTCTATTTTATGCCTTTACAGGATGGACAATTCAGTATGTCACGCAGGAAGAGGTGGAAGAGGAGGAGTATTATATCCCCACAGAGTTTATTGAGAAGCGTTTAGATTAATATGATTGATTTAGAAAGTGCCCAAAAAAAGCTGGGCACTTTCATCTTTTATTATGGAGAGACATACTTCAATCCCATGACGCCAATAATGATGGCAATGAGACTCATAATACGAAATATGTTACGCGCTTCACCAAAGAAGAGCATATTGATAATAACGGCTCCAGCTGTACCAGCTCCCATATATACAGTATATGCAATACTTAAATCGATATGCCGTAGAGCCATATATATCAGGCCAAATGAGAGCGCTAGCCCACCGTAATAGAGAAGAAAGTTTGGAATAGTACGGCGCATGCTGTAGAGGCTTAATCCATATACTCCCACCAGCTCAGCAAGTGTCGCTAAACCAACATAGATCCAACCTAATGTTGCACTAGCAATCATTTATGCTGCCTCCTGGGAATATTCCCGTTTACCCGTTGCATCATCAGTCGCTTCTTTCGGTTCATCTGAGAGATTTAGTCCAATTACACCAGCTAAAATAACACCCATAAAGAGCATCATCTCTTGTGTAATCGGTACATTAAAGAGAAAGAAATCCATAAGAACGGTGCCAATTGTCCCTACGGCAGCAAAGATTGCATAGACGGTTCCAGCAGGTAGCCCTTCGCAAGCTTTAGCTAAAAACTGTAGATCGAAAAAGACCATGATGACAATAATAATCCAGTGCCACCATAGATAAGCTTCTTTAAAGCCATAGAGCCAAGCAAGCTCTAAGATTGAAGTGGCAGCAACATACAACCACGACTTATTCATGTGTACTCCAATATTTTTTGATTAAATAGTAATGAATTGTGCTTACAGTATTTAGAAATGAGATACTTTTATTTGCAAGCAATAGAGAGATAGCAACTAAATAGTAGAGGGTTAGAGGTGATCTACCCGTACACCAGTTGCTGATTTTAGATGGAAAATGGCCTTAATAGAGCAACAGAAGAAATTGTGCTGTAAGAAAGAATGAGATATTTTTAAGAAATATAAGTACCATACAGTTTTTTAAGACCATCAATTGAGATGAGCACTATTTTAGCGACCGGAGAGATTAAATGTCAATAGGGGGTAACTTCTAATTAACCGGTACGGTGGATGAACTACCAATGTTTAATAAAAGTACTGTTATTAGGTAAAAAGAGTTTAACTATAAAAAGAGAGATTAAGCGTTACTTTAAGCGAGATCTATGCCCCTGCATGAGGAGTAAAAAATATCGTGAATAATAGCGCTCCTTACCATTTGGAAGTTACGAAGCTACTTCAGCAGTAGCCTATTTAATATAGAATGAAATGGCTTGGTTTTATAAAGAGGGAGAAATTTTTGTGTGTTAGTTGCGTCGTATTGCAAATACTCCGACACAAAATAATTTTTGTGCTACTATTAACGACACATAAAGTGTATTTATCTTTGGGGCAGGGTGAGAGAACTTCTCAATTCCCGACCGGCGGTGATAGTCCGCAAGCGCAAGCTGACTTGGTGAAATTCCAGGACCGACAGTAGAGTCTGGATGGTAAAAGATAGATCATGTAGTACTCGTATTCTAATCTATATTAGCTAGGCTAAGTAGATAGATTAATGTAAAATTATAGGTCTCTTCCTCTCTATTATAGGTAGACACTCTATTATTAAATACTACACTACCTCATGCCCCATAACATTGTTTTATAGTAAGGGGCTTTTTTTATGTCTGCCGATTTACAACATGAGCAAGATCTTAACTATTTAGAGAGGGCTGTAACGCTCGCTAAGAGAGGGTATGGTGCGGTGTCACCTAATCCTTATGTAGGTGCACTTTTAGTTAAGAATAACCAAGTAATAGGGGAGGGCTTTCATCGTCGAGCAGGGGCGCCCCATGCAGAGGTGGCTGCTGTAGCTGATGCTAAAAAAAGGGGTAATTCGGTAGCGGGTGCCACTCTATATATTACTTTAGAACCTTGCTGTATTTATGGAAGAACCCCTCCTTGTACTGAGTTGATCATTCAAGAGCAGATTGCACGAGTCGTCACTGCTGCGGACGATCCTAATCCAAAGGTGGCAGGTAGAGGGCATCAACAATTACAAGCGGCAGGCATTGAGGTATCAGCTAATGTTGCTCCAACGTTAGTTGATGATCTGCTTAAAGTTTTTAGAGTCAATCAGTTAAAAAAGCGCCCTTTTGTAACTCTAAAGGCAGCACTATCATTAGATGGAAAGTTGGCAACTCAAAGTGGTGATTCTCAGTGGATTACAGGGGAGAAGGCACGAAAATATGCCCATTATTTGCGTGGGCTAAGTGATGCCATTTTAATTGGAAAGGGAACACTCCTTGCGGATAATCCTACTCTGAATGTGCGTTATGGGTATTCAACGCCAGCCCCTCATCGTCTGCTTCTTGTTCAAAACTTTACTGGGATAACGTTAGATTTCACCCTCTTTGACACAACGATTGCACCCACAACTATTCTCTATCCGAAGGATATAGCAGTAGAAAAATCTCTAAAAGAATCCTTGGAGGCAGCTGGAGTAACTTTGGCCGCTTTGCCGAAGGTGGAGCCAAAAGAGGTACTCACATATGCCTATAAAGTGGGTCTCTATAGTCTCTTTATTGAGGGTGGCGCCCAAATCTATAATGCCTTTATTGAGGCTGGCTTAGTGGATGAGTATGCCCTTTTTTATGGGCCACGCTTAATTGGTAACCCGAATGCCTTAGAGTTATGGTCAGAGAGCAGTATAACTAATCTTTCAGAGGCTCCCTTTGTGGTAATTGAGCAGTTGTTACCCCTTGGAGAATCCTATTTTGTTCAAGCAAGAAGGAGGTAATTTAGCAATGTTTACGGGAATTATTGAGGAGCGAGGCGTGATTCAAAAGATAGATCATCAGGCGAATATTACCCATTTAACTATAGGGGCTGAAGATGTTCTATCGGATGTGGCACTTGGGGATAGTATTGCTGTTAATGGTGTCTGCCTTACGGTAACAGAGTTTGGGGCTGACTATTTTAATGCCGATATTATGCCAGAGACATTAAAGCGTACAGGGTTTTCACAATATAAGAGTGGGCAGATGGTCAATCTTGAACGTGCTTTACGTATGGGTGATCGGTTAGGTGGCCATTTGGTAAGTGGACATATTGATGGGGTAGCAACCTTAACGAATATTGATTACTTAGGGGATGTGCGGGAATTAACGTTTACATTAAATAAGCCGCATGGGGGATTAATTATTCCGAAAGGATCTATTGCAATTGATGGAATTAGCTTAACTATTATATCCGTTACGGCCACAACATTTAGTGTTGGTATTATCCCACACACCTATGAAGCGACGAATCTCTCTACTTTAAAAGTAGGTGAGAGCGTTAATATTGAATTTGATCTTTTTGGAAAGTTTGTTTTTGCTCGCGAAGAGGCAAAAGAGAATCAGTTAGATTTATCACAGCTAGATAGATGGGGATATTAAAGATGATGAAGCGGGGTTCAGTTGAATTAGTTCAGCAAGCCATAGAAGAGTTAAAGCAGGGGCGAATGGTCATTATTATTGATGATGCCTCTCGTGAGAATGAGGGGGATCTTGTTATGCCTGCTGAATTAGCAACAGCGCAAGATACTAACTTTATGATTCGTCATGCGGGAGGATTAATCTGTGCACCTATGACACAAGAGCGAGCAAAAGTTCTCAACCTTGAGCCTATGGTGAAGAATAATCAGGATCCCTACGAGACTGCTTTTACTGTCTCTGTTGATCATAAGGCGTTACATACAGGGATCTCTGCTGCTGAGCGCGCTTATACACTCAATGAACTTGCGAATGATGCTGCAGATGGCGGGGACTTTAACCGTCCGGGCCATATCTTCCCTCTAATTGCTAAAGATGGTGGGGTGTTAGAGCGTAGAGGACATACTGAAGCATCGGTTGATCTGGTTCAGCTAGCTGGGTTTAAGCCAGTTGCTGTGATATGTGAGATATTGAAAGAGGATGGGGAGATGGCTAGGGAGGCGGACCTCATTCCCTATGCAAAAATGCATAATCTCCTTTTGTTATCCATACAAGATATCGTTAACTATCGGGAAGCATTAGAGCAGAAGGATGCACTCATGCCTTTGAGCTCGGCTTTTCTGCCTACCGAGTATGGCCGCTTTAGAATCTACACATTCCCTAATAGAGATGGGGGCGAGCCCCATATCGCCTTAACCACGGAGCAGTATAATCCCTCACAGAGGAGCACCGTCCGTATCCATTCTGAGTGTTTGACAGGGGATACATTTCGTTCTACTAAGTGTGACTGCCATGCGCAGCTTAATTATGGAATGAAATCGATAGCTCAATCGAAAAACGGCATTTTACTCTACTTAAGGCAAGAGGGAAGGGGGATCGGCATTGTTGAGAAACTTAAGGCTTATGCCCTTCAAGATGAAGGATTAGATACCATTGCTGCCAATGAGGCGTTAGGGCATGAGAGTGATGCTCGTACCTATGAAGATGCAGTAGGAATATTGAACCACTTCAAAGCGCAAAAAATTCAGCTATTGACAAATAATCCAGAGAAGATTGCGGCTTTAGCTGTTGCAGGATTTGACTTAGATCCGGATAAAACTCCACGTTTTGAAACAGATGAAAATCGAGAATATCTCGATATTAAAAAGAAGCAGATGGGGCATACCCTTTAAGGGGGAGAGCCAAGTATTATATAAGAGAAAGATGAGGTAAATTATGAAGGTTATCGAAGGTAAATTATCAATAGAAGGGAAGCGAATTGCAATTGTTGCTGGTCGTTTTAATAGCTTAATTACGAAGCAATTAATTGAAGGTGCCCGTGATGGATTAGTCCGTAGTGGGATTAGGGAAGAGGATATTACATTAGCTTGGGTGCCCGGTGCATATGAGATTCCCCTTATTGCTCAGAAGTTTGCTCACAATAGCAAGTACGATGCGGTCATCTGCTTAGGAGCGGTTATTCGAGGCGCCACTGCCCACTTTGATTATGTTGCAGGTGAGGCAGCAAAAGGGATTAGTAAAATTGCCCTAGAGAGTGGTAAACCTGTTATGTTTGGCGTTCTAACAGTAGATACCATTGAGCAGGCCTTAGAGCGAGCAGGAACAAAAGCTGGAAACAATGGTTTTGCAGCTGCTATGGGTGTTGTTGAGATGTTAAGCCTTATCGATGCAATCGAGTAAGTAATATTCCTTTTAGAGGCTAATCTTGCTATGATAACGCCCGAGTATAATAGATTGTTATAAGCGTGAAGTTAAGTTAGCCTACAGAGGCTTATAACAATCATAATTTAATCTGATAAGGAGGCTATCTTGAGTAACATTAACTCACTGAATACATTATCCGTCATGGAAGTAGCGGGTAAAAAATACCATTATCACTCGCTCAAAAAGGCGGAGGAGGCATTAGGGGATCTCTCTCGACTGCCAAAGTCGATGAAGGTTTTGTTAGAAAACTTACTGCGTTATGAAGATAATGAGACCGTAACTCGTCAAGATATTGAAGCGATTGGGGAGTGGGCAAAAAACCGAACCTCTAAGCGTGAAATACAATATCGCCCTGCTCGTGTTCTAATGCAGGACTTTACTGGTGTTCCTGCTGTTGTTGATTTAGCAGCAATGCGGGATGCAATGGTTAAAGCGGGTGGAGATGCATCTCATATTAATCCATTAGCTCCAGTTGATTTGGTTATCGACCACTCTGTTATGATCGATACCTTCGGATCATCAAACTCTTTTGACGCTAACGTTAAGCTAGAGATGGAGCGTAATGGTGAGCGCTATGAGTTCTTGAAATGGGGTCAAAATGCATTTGATAACTTCAAGGTAGTTCCTCCAGGTACCGGTATCTGTCACCAAGTTAACCTTGAGTTTTTAGCAGAAACTGCCTGGACGACAGAGAAAGATGGCAAAAATTGGATCATGCCAGATACCTGTGTCGGTACAGACTCGCATACACCAATGGTTAACGGTCTATCCGTACTAGCATGGGGTGTTGGTGGTATCGAAGCTGAAGCTGCGATTTTAGGTCAGCCTATCTCTATGGTTATTCCTGAAGTAGTTGGATTTAAGTTAACAGGAAAACTACGTGAAGGGGTAACAGCAACTGACTTAGTCTTAACTATTGTTGAGATGCTTCGTGCAAAAGGTGTGGTTGGTAAATTTGTTGAATATTTCGGTGATGGGCTTAAAGATCTTCCTCTTGCTGATCGCGCAACAATATCCAACATGGCGCCTGAGTATGGTGCGACAGTTGGATTCTTCCCAGTAGATGAGATTACCCTCGATTATCTACGCTTAACGGGGCGTGATGATGAGCTTATTGCTCGTACAGAAGCATATGCTAAAGAGCAAGGATTATGGGGTAATGATGGTGATGAACCCCTCTTTACTGATACCTTAGAGTTAGACCTTAGTACTGTTGAGCCGAGTATGGCTGGTCCTAAGCGTCCTCAAGATCGGGTAAACTTAGCGGGTCTCAAAGGGGCATTTGATGCCTTTGTCGATGAGATCAATGATGATCTCGATAAATCAGCTGATATTACAATTGATGGTGAGGCGGCTACTCTTAATCAGGGTGATGTAGTATTAGCAGCCATTACCTCATGCACCAATACATCTAATCCAAGTGTAATGATGGCGGCCGGCTTAGTAGCTAAGAAGGCAGCGGCCTTAGGTATTACACGTAAACCGTGGGTTAAAACGTCATTAGCACCTGGCTCAAAAGTAGTAAGTGAGTATCTCGATAAAGCAGGTCTGACAGAACATCTCAATACCATTGGTTTTAATCTTACAGGGTATGGTTGTACAGCCTGTATTGGTAACTCTGGCCCCTTAATCTCTGAAGTAGGTGAGGCGATTGATGCTAATGATTTTGCTATGGCATCGGTAATCTCTGGTAATCGTAACTTTGAGGGACGTATCCATCCACAAATAAAAACGAACTGGATTGCATCGCCCCCCTTAGTTGTTGCTTTTGCTTTGGCAGGGACAACACGTATCGATATTGCTAATGATGTTATCGCACAAGATAAGGATGGCAATGATGTCTACTTGAAAGATATCTGGCCAAGTAACCATGAGATTGCAGAAGCGGTGGCACAAGTTGATGGCACTATGTTCCGTAAAGGATATGATGGGGTCTTTGATGGTGATGCACATTGGCAGGCGTTAGATGTAGCACAAACAGAGACATATCAGTGGGATGAGAATTCAACTTATGTACAACATCCTCCCTATTTTGAAAATATCGATAAACCTGTAGAGGCACTGAAGCCTATTGAAAATGCTAATGTCTTAGCATATTTTGGTGATTCGATTACAACAGACCATATCTCTCCAGCAGGTGTAATCATGGCAGATTCACCAGCAGGTCGTTATCTGCAAGAGAAGGGAGTAGAGCCAAAAGATTTTAACTCCTATGGTTCACGTCGTGGTAATCATGAGGTGATGATGCGGGGAACATTTGCGAATATTCGTATTCGTAATAAGATGTTGCCCGGTATTGAAGGGGGATATACTAAGCATATTCCGACTGGTGAAACGCTTGCTATCTATGATGCGGCTATGCGTTATAAAGAGGAAGGAACACCCACTATTGTATTAGCGGGGAAAGAGTATGGCTCGGGCTCAAGCCGTGACTGGGCAGCTAAAGGACCAAACCTTTTAGGTGTTAAGGCGGTTATTGCTGAGAGTTATGAGCGTATTCACCGTTCAAACCTTATCGGTATGGGTATCTTAGCACTTCAATATAAAGAGGGAGAAAACGCAGAGAGTCTCGGGCTAAATGGTGAGGAATCTTTCACTATTGAGCTTAATGATGATATTAAGCCGGGCCAAGATATCTCAGTTACAGCCAAGAAGGCAGATGGCTCTGAGGTAAAATTCACCGTTCTTTGCCGTATTGACACCCTCAATGAAGTCAATTACTTCAAATCAGGTGGTATTCTCCATTATGTTCTCCGTCAGATGATTGCGGAACATAAGTAGAGATTTGGATTATTTAATTTAATTGAATCTTTAATAGTATTAAAAGAGTCCTAGGCGTATGCACTAGGGCTCTTTTATTATGTGTCGTCTGATATTAATAGAGCCTCTTTATACTCTTCTTAAGAGAGATAGAGAAATTAAAGGGTAAAAGCGCAGTAAAATTTTCGTAATAACGGATTGTATTGTTATACTGAGAAGAAGAATTGAATCATTTAGATAGGAGATCAGAGATGAAGTCACTCTTTAAAACAGCAATGTGTGTCGTTGCAATTGGTGCGATAACGGCTTGCTCTACTTGGGATAATATGAGCAGTCGTGAGAAGGCGGCTGTAACGGGCGCTGGTGTTGGTGGTGTTGCAGGAGCTGTAATTTCAGAAGGAGCAGTTTTAGGCACTGTTGGTGGTGCTGCAATAGGTGGTGTTGTTGGTGATCAGATAGGTAAAAAACGTTAAACAGCTCTTCTCAGATCATATATAAGCCTCTACAGTTCGTAGGGGCTTTTTCATCTCTATCTGCCCTATCTTTTCCCAATAGTTTGATTCTTTTGCTCTAATTGGTATATTAACCACTCTCTATTATTCTGATAAGTATTTTTTATATTACTTCTATTACTTATTGGGGTAACTCTAGTTATTGCAAAATCGATTGGTAGATTTTGATTGCGATTTTTCTCATAGTGCCTCAAGGCTTAATGCTGCTATGAATAGATTCCCATCTATATGAGTCGCGTGGTTTCTGTTTCTCCATCAATCTGTATAGAAACATTTTAGCTTGAATAAATAATAAGAATGATAACTAGCAAGCTAATCGTAAGGATCAAGAATGGACGAGTTATTTCAATTAAGCACAGCAGGTGCTCTTTTGTTATTGTTAGGATTTTATGGGGCTACCTTTCTGCTATCGCTACTTATTAGTCAGCGGCAAGAGAATGTTGATAGTTTTATGGTCTCTAATAGCGCTGTGGGCTTTGGTCTCTCAGCCGCTAGTATGATTGCGACATGGATCTGGGCTGCTTCATTTTATGCCAGTGCAACTTCTGGCTTTAAATATGGCTTTTCAGGGCCGATTCATTATGGGTTTTGGGGGGCCTTAATGATTCTATTTATCTACCCCTATGGGCAAAGAATTCGGCGGCTTGCTCCTGAGGCCCATACTTTCGCAGAGATTATACATGCAAGGCATGGTCGCTCAAGCCAACTGATTATGGCAGGATCTAATCTTGTCGGAAGCAGTATCAGTTTGATGGTTAATTTTACCGCTGCAGGGGCATTGGTCTCCATTTTAAGCCCTTTAAACTTTACACAAGGGGTGCTAATTGCAGGATTAGGCGTACTCTCTTATACCCTCTGGACAGGATTTAGAGCCTCAGTAATGACCGATTTTGTTCAGTTAGTGGCGATGATTTTAGCCGCAGTGATTATTATTCCTCTAATCTACTTCAACGCAGGTGGTAGTGACTTTATCACTGATAATATGTGGCGATTAACAGCAGAGCAGGCAAATTTTTTCTCAACAAAGGCGATTTTAGAGCAAGGTGCTCCCTATTTCGTTGCTGTTTTAGCCTATGCGATTGGTAATCAGACGATAGCGCAGCGCTTATTAGCAGTGCGAGAGGATTTAATTAAGCCCACCTTTTTAACTGCAACAGTAGGCTATGGTGCTGTAGTTATTGGATTGGGTATGTTGGGGTTACTGGCAATCTTTGCTGGCTTAGAGCCCTTAAATGGAGATCTAAATAATATTATTCCGCAAATGGCTTCGGCCTATCTTCCCACCTTTGGCATTATTCTCTTTTTTCTTTTAGTGATCGGCTCGCTCTCATCTACCGCTGATGCTGACCTATGTGCTTTATCAGCGATTGTTATGACTGATATTTATGGTAAGAATGTTGCAAAAGGTGATCCCTGTCCACGCAGAATGTTGTTGTGGGGACGCATTACAATGATTGTTGCTACGATGATGGGAGTTATCTTTGCAAGCCTGAAGTTAGATATTCTTGTCATGTTAGTTTTTGTCGGAGCTTTATGGGGTGCGATTGTCTTTCCTGTTATTGCTAGCTTCTTTTGGCAGCGGGTGACAAATGAGGCTTTTACAATATCGGTATTATTAGCGCTCTTTCTCTTTACCTTAGTGCGCTTTGAGCTTATTCCACTTAATGGTGGTATTGCACTCTTCTACGAGGTGATTGCTGCTATTGGGGCCGGTGTGGTGATTGGATTAATGATATTTGGCTTCTCATCACATCGTATTGCTATTATAGTTGGAAGCTTGGTGATGCTACTCCTTCTTCCTTACTTTATAGGATTCTTACGTCACTACACGATTCTGTTAGGCTCATTAACGTCCTATGGGGTATCAATGGTGACCTGTGTATTACTGAGTTTAAGAAAAGAGGAGCGTTTCGATTTCACTCTACTCTCAAAGAGGGTAGTCAATTTTGAGCAGGAGTAGTCAATAAAATGAATTTCATTTCACTCTATATCTTAATTTGGCCCATAATCTCAGCAGGGCTCTTAATTCTATTAATAACCGCACTGATTAGAGATATTATTAGTGCAAAGCGAAGTGGGGAAGAGATGCTCTAATGATTTAATATTTAGCAGTAATTTGTGAAGAGCTCCCTTGTTTAAGGGAGCTTTTTTAATTGAGCAGTAAAGTTTGTGGTATAAGAGTAGTCAATTATGATGAATCCCATAAGTATTTAATAGGAATCAGGAATGGCTAAACGAAAAATTCAAGAGATCCTTATTGCACTCAATAGTGTAATTCTAGGTAAAGAGGAGGCAATAAAACTTAGCCTCTGTGCGCTATTAGCGCGAGGGCATCTTCTTTTAGAGGATCGTCCAGGAATGGGGAAAACAACGCTTTCTCATGCGTTAGCAGCTGTAGTTGGGTTACAATATCAACGAATTCAATTCACTTCTGATCTATTACCTAGTGATATTTTAGGGGGGGAGATCTTTAATCCTCGAACAGAGAAGTTCACCCTACATAAGGGCCCTATTTTTACTGAGCTCCTATTAGCAGATGAGATTAATCGAACCACACCTAAAAGTCAGAGTGCTCTCTTAGAAGCGATGGAGGAGCGGCAAGTGACCATCGATAATGAGACATATCCACTTTCAGAGCACTTCTTTGTTATTGCGACACAGAACCCAAATCAGGAGGGGGGTGGAACATTTCCACTCCCAGAGTCGCAGCTCGATCGTTTTCTGCTACGTATTTCGTTAGGTTATCCAAGTTATGCTGCAGAATTAGCAATTTTAAAGGGTGCGTATCGCTCCCGTTCGCAGCTTCCAACAGAGCCGATCATCTCAAAAGAGGAGTTAACTCAGCTGCAGAAAACTGCCGCATCGATAGAGGCTTCCGATGTAGTACTCGATTATATATTACGTATAGCACAGATGAGCCGTACCGATGCTCGCTTTCAGCGAGGGTTATCACCTAGAGGAACACAAGCATTGCTCAGTGCTGCTCGTGCCTACGCTCTAATAGAGGGGCGACATTATCTGATTCCGGATGATGTCCGTGCGCTCTTACCTGCTGTTTGTGGTCATCGATTACAGGTGGGGGGACTGTTTGAGCCTCGTGATCAGAAGGGGGCTGTAGATTGGTTATTAGATGAGGTGGAGGTTTTAATATAGATGGCGCTAAAAAAAATTTTTAAAAGACGCGCCTTAAAGCGGGAAGAGGTGCGAGTTTTATCACATCAGAATATCTATCTCTTCCCCACACGTTTTGGTGGAAGCTACCTGCTTTTTCTACTGCTTCTAATGATTTTAGCAATTAATTTCAACAACGCGCTTATCTATATCCTTCTCTTTTGGTTATTGGGCTTTTTTATCGTCTCTCTCTTGATTACTTGGAGTAACTTGGTGACGATAAGTATCAGGGCGTTACCAACAACCCCACTCTTTGTCGGTGAGGAGGGGCAGTTTTTATATGAGATTAAAGGGGGGCGTAGAAGTTATTATGGTATTACTCTTATAGGAGATGAGGGGGAGGTGCGGGTTAATGTACTGGCAGGTGAAGAGGTAAATATTGCATTGCCTCATCGCGTAACCCGCAGAGGATTGATTCTACCTGGGCGAATCAGATTAGCAACGGAGTATCCTTTAGGAATTGCCCGCGCTTGGAGCTACTTCACTTCTAAGATACCCCTATTATGTTATCCAAAACCGTTAAAAAATAGTGAGTTTGGGCGTACAGCATGGGCAGGAGAGAGGAGTATAGGGGAGGAGGAGGAGCAAGGGGTTGATGATTTTAGTGGATTAGAGATATATCAGAAGGGGGATAATTTACGCCATATTCATTGGCCTGCCTATGCTAAAGGGCAAGGGCTTTATATAAAATCATTTACCCAAGGGGTAGCGCGTGAACTTTGGATCGATTTCTCGTTTGTATCAGGATCGATTGAAGAGCGCCTATCTAAGATGTGTTATCTCCTTTTAGAGGCTGATCAGAGAGGGGTAGAATATGGATTTATTTTAGAAGAGCTCTATTATCCTCCTGCAAGGGGATCGACCCACCTACATCGATGTTTGCGGGCATTAGCCCTCTACTAAGGAGAGAGAGTATGAAGCAAAAGAGACGCTCCTTTAATCAGCGACAGATTCCTCGATCAGCTCTTCTATGGCTTATGATCAGCTATATTGTCGCTATAGCACCCCACTTTCTCTTCTATCTACCCCTTTGGATTTTACCGATTATTGTCGGATTAACTCTATGGCGGATTGCTATCTATCGTGCGCGGGTAAGCTTTCCTAAAGGATGGATGAAGGGGGGATTACTACTGGCATTTCTCGCTATACTCTATTTAGCTGAGGGAAGTTTCTTTAATAACTACGCTTTTAGTATTCTCTTTATACTGCTTTTCACCTTTAAGTTTGTTGAGGCGAGGAGGATTCGAGATGCTCAGGTTTTGGGCTTTTTAAGCTATTTTTCAATAGCTATAGGCTATATATACAATAGTTCTCTCCTATTAGCGCTCTATTCGCTTCTCCCACTTGTCACTACTACAATGGGATTAATAGCGCTCCAGCAGATTGATCATCATCCCTTTAGAGGGAGATTTCTTCTTAAAGAGAGTGGTCGTCTTATTTTACTCTCATTTCCATTTATGGTGATCTTCTTCCTCTTCTTCCCCCGCTTTCCGTCACCGCTAACATTAGGGCAGCCTGCTGATCAGATGATTCATCAAACGGGGGTTTCTGATAGTATGAATCCAGGGGAGATTGCCCATCTCGTTGAGAGTGATGAGCATCTTTTTTGGGCTGACTTCAAGCAGGAGCTACCTCCTGAAGAGGAGCTCTATTGGCGTGTATTAACCCTAGATCATTTTGATGGGGTGGGATGGAGTCGCTCTGAGGCACTCTTTAATCAGCGGCAGGGCCCATATTATGAGATTGATCGCAATTTCGCAGGAGAGTACTCAGTGATTATGGAGGGCAATGGGCGACACTATATTGCCACTCTTGATATTACTGAGCTTAAAGAGGGGTATCGATTTAATCAGTATCCCGATTTTCGCTATGAGTATCGAACCACGATTAATCAGAAGATTCAGTACCATGGTAATTACTTCCCCAAAGCGTTGTTAGAGCCCCGTTATACTCTCTCACCCTATGATCGTAGACGGTACTTAGCGTACCCTGTCGGAGAGAATCCAGAAACAGAGCGCTGGGTAGAGACGCATCTTATGGCACTTCCAATTGAAAAGAGGGTCGCTGCTATTGCTGAGTATATCTACAATAATGATTTCTACTACACGTTAACACCAGAGCCCCTTAGGGGAGCATTTGTCGATCGCTTTCTCTTTGAGTCACGACGTGGATTTTGTGAACATTATGCGAGTACCGCTGCCGTTATGTTACGAATGGCTCAGGTGCCAACACGTGTGGTGGTAGGATATTATGGTGGGGAAATAAATCATAATGAGCGTCGGATACAGGTACGAAGTGCCCATGCCCATGCCTGGGTCGAATTTTGGATTAGAGATGCTGGCTGGATTCGCTTTGATCCAACGGCAGCGATTCATCCTAGTCGAATAGAGGAGGAGATTAGTGCACTGCAGCAGGGGAGTGTCCGTTATGAAGGTCCTCTCCATCGACGATTAATAGCACATTTTCGGGCTGTTAAAGAGCAGATTGATTACCATTGGAGTCGAACTATTTTGGGTTATGATGCGGAACGTTATCGCTCGTTTGTTGATGCTCTATTAGGGGGGAGAGGGGTAGAGCTGCTTCTTTTAATTGGTGGTGGCGGGGTACTACTGCTGCTTATCTTAACTCTTCTGCTACTCTATAAACCGTGGAGGCGAAGAGAGCAATCTCTTAAGCAACTCTTTCTTGAATTGATGCAGGGTTTAGAGATGCTCTATGGTCACTCCTTTTTAAAGGCAGCTACGCTTCGAGAGCTGTTAGAGCAGGGAGAGGCGGTTGCAGAGAGGAGAGGAAGTGCCTTCCCAATGGAGCTCCGCCACTATATATTAAGGGTGGAGTCGCGACTCTATACCGATCATCACCCACTAACAGCATCAGAGATAAGAGCACTCCGCAGAGAGTTTAGAGATATAATTAAATTATTTATGCAGAGTAGAGGGAAGAAATGAAGGGATTAAAAGAGCAGATCGCAATTTTAGAAGCGCAAGTTGCAGAGCTTGAAGCCCGTGAGAGTTTTCATGAGTACACAATAGAGCTCCTTAATGAGACGGTTATTGAGCAACAACAACGTATTGAGCGATTAGAGAAGAGCCTCACTAATCTAGTAGAGCGCCTGAAACGAGCTGCGCTAGAGGAGCCATACCGCTTCGATCCAGATGTTGAGCGTCCTCCCCACTATTAGTCATCCTCCTCAACAAGATAACCATGTTTTTTTAATGCGAAGATCGCAGCGTCTAGTTTCTCTTCTGAATCAGCTTCTAAGGTATGAAGATGAACCCCATCGGTCAGCTCAGATAGAAGGAGGGAATCACTCTTAGAGAGTTGCTCAAGAAATTCGGCAGCATCAAAGCGACTGCTCACCATCAATGATCCCGTTAACCCACCATAAAATCCATGCTCAATCTGAACATCCTTTACCGTTACACCACAATCGACAATTAAGTTGAGTTCAGCTTCGGTCTCCTCAGGCGTATGTCGACAGACTACTTTTCGACGAATTAGCCCCTCATCACGCCCCTCATTAAGATAGAGGTAACCACGATTGGTGGCAATAATTGGATACTCTTTCGCTTTTAGAAGGGAGATATCTTGCACAATTGCTTGCCGACTTACATTGGTTCGTTCAGCTAGTTGTTGGCCGGTGATCGGTTTACTGCTCTTTTGCAACCATTCAATAATCAGGTTTCGGCGTCTATTTCCTAAAATCTTCTCATCATTACTCATTTTACTCTCCTCTAGAGGTTAGGGGGATTAGCCTAAGATGTGGGGTTAGAGTGCCACTATCATAATTCTAGTGCAACTTCTTTTAAGAGCCTAATTAGCTCTGTTAAATCCTCCTCTCTATTAGTAGCACCTAAGGAGATACGAATAAATTGATCCGCCTCTTCATGGGTATAACCCATTGCGGTTAATGTTCGAGAAGGGCTCTGGGTTCCCACCTGACAGGCAGATCCAGTGGAGAAGGCTAACCCTTGTTGATCCCCTCGCAACATTAGATGTTGACCTTGAACCCCTCTAAGAGAGAGACCTAATATTTGTGGCAGCTGCTTTGCGGGGTCTGTACTCCCATAGCAGGTAATGAGTGATTGAAGTTGAGGTGATAGCTCAATGGTGTTAATGAAGTATCTCCGTAATTTTTGATAGAGTCGTTGTTGCTCTTCACGCACCGACTCAATTAGTTCTAATGCTGCGGTAAAGAGTAGAATGTTGGGATGATCTAGGGTTCCAGGGCGCAACCCCTCTTGATGAGTTGTCCCAGGGAAGAGGGGACGCCAATTACTTTTTCGATTGAGATAGAGCGCTCCTACCCCTTTAGGTCCATATATTTTATGACCTGAGAAAGCGGCAGAATCAATATTCAAATCGTTAAGATTGAGTGAAATCTTCCCTAATGCTTGAACTAAATCGGTATGAAAATGGGCTCTAGGTGCCAATTGCTCAATGAGATGGCCAACCTCTTTGATCGGTTGAATTGTTCCAATTTCTGAGTTAACTCCCTGAATTGCCACCATTAAGACCTCATCATTGAGGTGAGCTTCTAACTGATCTAGCGGGAGGACTCCCTCTTTCGTTAATGGGAGGAAAGTCAGCTGATATCCCTTCTCTTTTAAACTCATAAAGTAGTTATAGAGTGAAGAGTGCTCAGCTTTTGTGGTGATAATTCTCCTTCGGGGATCCTGTCGCCGTTTGGCCGTAACCCTAATGGTCTCTAATGGAAGCAGATTGCTCTCTGACCCTCCACTGGTGAAGTAGAAGTCTTGTGGGTTTCCAGTTAATAATTCCCCCCAACGCTCCTTTGCACTCTGTAATAGACTCTTGATACTGCTTCCTCCGCTATGGAGCGATTGACTATTGGCAAAGTACTGCTCCGATATTGTTCTGTAGAGGTCAATTAGCTTTGGGTGGAGTGGGGTTGTTGCTGCATGGTCCAGATAGATCATTTTAGCTCCTATAGTAAATTGCCAATACCACTGAGTACGCTCTGATATTGGGTGTTGATATTAGATATATATATCGATGTAAAATCTACTGTCTTGTCATTTGGATACTCTTGTGCAACTATATATACCACAAATTATCTGGAGGAGAGGATGACTCAGAATATTTTATCGATTATTGAAGCAGGCCCTAAGGGTGCATTGCCCGAGGCATACCATAACTTAAGTGTCGACGAGATGCGCAGACGTGTTTTAGCAGTCAAGGAGCGTTTAGGTAATCGTCTCTTTATCCCAGCACATCACTATCAGAAGGATGAGGTAGTAGAGTTTGCTGATGCAACGGGTGATTCATTACAGCTAGCCCAGATGTGTCAACAGAATAAGGAAGCAGAGTATATCGTCTTCTGTGGTGTTCACTTTATGGCAGAGACAGCAGATATTCTTACTGAACCTAATCAAGTGGTACTCCTGCCCGATTTACGAGCAGGGTGCTCCTTAGCTGATATGGCTAACATTAATGAGACAGAACGTTGTTGGCAGCAGCTTATAGAGCGCTTTGGGGAGAGTATTATCCCCCTTACCTATGTTAATTCAACTGCAGCTATTAAAGCCTTTGTTGGTAGGCATGGAGGGGCAACAGTAACTTCCTCTAATGCTGAGAAGATGATCCGTTGGGCCTTTTCAGAAAAAGAGCGTATTCTCTTTCTGCCCGATCAACACTTAGGGCGTAATATCTCTCATGACTTAGGCATTTCGCTTGAAGAGATGGCTGTTTGGGATCCCATAAAGGAGGAGCTTATTACTACGGTTCCCGACGATGAGATAAAAGTGATCTTATGGAAAGGGCATTGTGCTGTCCATGAAAATTTTACCGTTGCTAATGTTGAAGCAGTACGAAAGGAGCACCCTAATATGAAGGTGCTAGTACATCCTGAATGTCCGTATGAGACGGTCTCTATCGCTGATTATAGTGGCTCTACCAGTTACATAATAGAGGTGATTGAGGGGGCAGAAGCAGGGAGTGAGTGGGCGATTGGTACAGAGATGAATCTAGTTAAACGATTAGCTAAAGAGCATCCTGATAAAAAGATTATCTCTTTAAATCCCAACCTTTGTCCCTGTATGACGATGAATCGAATCGATCTTCCCCATCTTTTATGCTCTTTAGAGTCAATTGAGCAGGGGGTGTATAAACACCCAATCAGAGTTGAGAAAGCTCAGGCAGAAGAAGCGATCGCTGCACTCGATAAGATGCTGGAGAATGTATAAGGATAAGGCACCATAAAGAGAGCTCAATATCATATAGCGATAATTGATGGAGAGAGTAGAGCAACTACTGTTGCTCTTTAAATTGGGTGTTAAGTGAGGAGGTATCCAAAATGGTGATACCTCCTTTGCCCGTAATAGTAGGATTGAGAAGGGGTGTGGTAAAATGCCCCTTACTTTACTGTCGTTCTCCTAAGAGGTTATTTGAGTTATCTATGAATATTGAGCAGGAATTGAAAGCATTAGAGGCCCTTCTACCGAATACCCGTACAAAAGATCGCTACTTTTTAGAGCGGGATTTTAAGAGATTACAAGGAGAAGATAGAAGAAAAGGGGTAACGCATGATGCGCTACGTAAGCTAAAAGAGCGAATCGTACGCTCCGCTAGTGAAGTAGCTGAGCGCTTAGCTTCAATTCCTAAAGAGTTAAATTATGATACTTCTCTCCCCGTTGTTGAGGAGCGTGAGCGACTTCTACAGTTGATTAAAAATCATCAGGTAGTAATTGTGTGTGGTGAGACAGGCTCAGGAAAGACGACTCAACTGGGCAAGATCTGCATGGAGTTAGGGCTTGGGGCTCGTGGTGTGATTGGGCATACTCAACCTCGCCGAATTGCAGCACGAAGTGTCGCGGCCCGTATAGCAGAGGAGCTAAAGTCTCCCCTTGGGGGATTGGTGGGTTATAAGATGCGCTTTAATGATCGCACCGATGAGCGGGGCATATTAAAGCTCATGACCGATGGCATACTGTTAACGGAACTTGCTCGAGATCGTTACCTGAATCAGTATGAAGTTATCATTATTGATGAGGCTCATGAGCGGAGTCTAAATATCGATTTCCTTTTAGGAATTTTGAAGAAGATTCTTCCGCGACGTCCCGACCTAAAATTGATTATTACCTCAGCGACTATCGATACTGAACGCTTCTCTAACTATTTTGGTGGTGAGAAGATTGCCCCAATTATTGAGGTGTCAGGTCGCACTTATCCTGTGGAGATTCGTTATCGGCCTTTAGCGGTGGATGATGAGGAGCAGGGGGAGAGAGATGCCATTAGCCAGGGGATTATCGACGCGCTCTATGAATTAAAGAGAGAGGGGCCTGGTGACACCTTAATTTTTCTATCAGGTGAACGGGAGATTCGCGAGGTCTCCGATCTTCTGCGGGAGCACTTTCGGGATCAATATGAGATTTTGCCACTCTTTTCACGTTTAAGTCAGCAGGAGCAGAATCGTATCTTCAGTAAGAGTCGCGGCAATCGTATTGTTCTCTCCACTAATGTGGCAGAGACCTCATTAACGGTTCCTGGAATTAAGTATGTGATCGATCCTGGGTTTGCACGTGTTAGCCGTTATAGTGCACGTTCACGAATGCAGAGTTTATTGGTAGAGCCGATCGCGCAAGCGGCTGCAAATCAACGTGCAGGTCGTTGTGGTCGGGTTAGTGAAGGAATTGCAATACGTCTCTATAGTGAAGAGGACTTTCTAACTCGTGATGAATTTCTCGATCCTGAAATTTTAAGAACCCATTTAGCATCGGTGATTTTACAGATGGGTTATCTCCGTTTAGGGCATCCTGAACGCTTTCCCTTTATTGAGCCCCCCGAATCGCAGCAGATTCGGGAGGGGTTTCGTACCTTACGGGAGCTAAGAGCGGTTCGACATAATGGCAGTTTAACTCAATTAGGACGTAAGTTAGCACGCCTTCCAATTGATCCACGTTTTGGTGCGATGTTGCTAGCAGGAGTGGAGCGGGGCGTAACCCATGAGTTATTGGTTTTAGTGGCAATTTTATCGATTCAAGATCCACGTGAGCGTCCATTAGAGAAGCAGCAACAAGCAGATCAGGCCCACAGCCACTTTAAAAATGAGCGCTCAGATTATATCAGTTATCTCAATTTGTGGGGATGGTATCAAACGGTGGCGAAAGAGAGTAGCCAGCGGGAGTTGCGACAATTGTGTCGCCGCTACTTCTTAAACTTTATGAGAATGAGGGAGTGGTATGAGCTCTACCAACAGTTACTAAAAATTATTAAAGAGGCGAAGCTACCTCTCAATCCATTTCCAAAATCGAATAGAGAGGGGAGCGCTGATCGGGTGGTCTTTCCAAAATTTAAGGAGGATCAGATTCATCAAGCGATTGTTACAGGATTACTCGATCAGATAGGGATGCTAGGGGAGGAGTATCTTTATAGTGGATCTAACAATCGAAAGTTTAGAATTTTTCCCGGTTCATCTCTCTTTAAAAAACCGCCAAAGTGGATTATGGCTCTAGAGATCGTGGAGACCTCACAGGTCTATGCCCGTACTTGTGCTGCAATTAATCCGCAGTGGCTCGAGGAGATCGCAAGCCATTTGATTCGTAAAAGCTATACCGAACCCCACTGGAGCAAAAATCAGGGGCAAGCAGCAGCATATGAGACATTATCCCTCTTTGGCTTGACGATAGTCAGTCGTCGCCTAGTCAGCTTCGGTAAGGTGGAGCCAAAGCTCTCTCGTGAATTGATGATTCGTGAGGGGTTAGTAGGGGGTGAAATCAATATTCGCGCTAGTTTCTATAGAGAGAATCTTAAAACGATTGAGGGGGTTCAGTTAATGGAGGAGAAGACCCGCCGTCGCGATATTTTGATTGAAGAGTGGAAGCTGTTTGAGTGGTATGATGCGCGTATTCCTCACGATTGCTATTCAGTGGCAACGCTAGAACATTGGGCAAAGAAGAGGGAGAATAATCACTCTTTGATCTTTACTGAAGAGGAGATCTTAGCTCGAGATGAGAATCTTAATTTAGAGGATTTTCCTGAACAGATTACACTCAATAATCTAACCCTGAATGCCCTCTATCTCTTTGATCCTAGTGATGAGCGTGATGGGATGACTCTGCTTGTGCCCCTTGCTGCTTTAAATTTATTGGAAAAAAACCGTCTTGATTGGTTAGTACAGGGTTTAATCGAGGAGAAGATCACAGAGATAATCCGCACATTACCCCGCTCCTTAAGACGAAACTTTGTCCCCTTACCAGATGTAGTAGAGGAGCTCTTAAGTGAGCTAACTTTTGGGGAGGGGAATCTCTATTATCAGATAAGCACCTTTCTTACCCGTCGTTCCGGTATAACGATTGAGCCACACCATTTTGATGAAGCAAAATTAGATAAACATCTCTTGATGAATTTGCGAGTGATCGATTCTGGGGGGAAAACATTAGCAGAGGGGCGAGATCTACAACAGTTACAGCGACAATTTAAAGGGCGTGCTGAGAATGCATTCCAGGCGTTAGCCAACTTAAAAGAGGTGATAAAACCCACTAAAAAGCAGAACTTAAGTCAGAAGAAGAGGAGTGATTCTGCTTCTAAGGGAGCACCACCAATACCTATTGAAAAACCTTTAGATCCCAATAGTTGGGCGATACCTGAGCAATTAACCTTTACTCGAAATGGTATTACTCTTGAAGGGTATCCTGCCCTTCTTTTAGAGGAAGGGGAACTCTACCAGCGGCTCTATGACCGTAAAGCAACAGCAAGAGAGAGACATTTACAGACATTAGTGGCGTTGAGTCTTCAGGCATTAAATGAGCAGGTGAAGTATCTTAGACGACAATGGCCAAATTTTGGAAAGTTGGCGCTTCTCTTTAAACAGGTTGGGAGCGAAGAAGCATTGAAAGAGGATCTGATGCGGGCGGTAATTGGGGATCACTTTGACCTTGAGAAGCTACCCCGGACGAGTGAACAGCTGAAGCATTTAGTGGAAGAATTGCGCCGAAATATTGTAGCAAATGCTACGGAGCTCAGTCGGTTGATTGTGGAGATCTTTGCTCTCTATAAAGAGGTGCGAGAAACATTAAATAAGCTTCATCCAATGAATCGTGCCTTAATCGAACCTCTGATTACAGAGCACTATAATCGGTTAATCTATCTTAATTTTATTAGCAATACACCAAAGGAGTGGCGTCAACACCTCCCACGTTACTTTGAGGCAATGGCAATTCGGGTAGAGCGTTTCCCTCAAAATATTAAGCGGGATCGGGAGCATCATGAGTTAATTTCACGCCATCTTAAACAATGGAAGGAGGCTGATCGCTTCTATCGAGAGCGTGAAGAGTATGAGCCTCAAGTACTCTATTATCGCTGGTTAATTGAGGAGCTAGCAGTCTCCCTCTTTGCTCAACCGATGAAGACAGCAGAGAGTGTGTCACCTAAACGGCTGAAAAGATTGTGGGCTGAGATCGATTTAGAGATAAAAAATAGTCGATAATATATTGTAGAGGGGTAGCAATATTGAGATGAACTGAGCAGCTATCACCGGCTACTTAACGCTTAATGCTTAAATTTGATACTTAAAGAGAGTCGTTTTACTCTTGCCTTTAAGTGGAAAGAGCGTATAATCGGCACCTCTTCATCGCCCTGTAAGTATATAGTCCATTCCTAGAGTTCATAGTATCAATCTAGTTGAGCGATTATAGCGTAAGTGTCTTGACACTTAATCTGTTCCGGTCGATGTTTTCTCTATCGCTGGAATGTTCAAGACATTCTCATCTATTTAATTAATATCTTAAGGAAACCTTAGATAATCGTTTAAGGTGCATAGACTATTTATATGAAATTTACAGAATTTAATTTATCAAATCCCCTTTTAGACGCATTACAGAAGATGGGGTTTGATCAAGCCACTACTGTTCAAAAAGAGGTCTATCCTCTCGCTGTTCAGGGGCAAGACGTGATGGTGAGTAGCCAAACCGGTAGTGGCAAAACGGTTGGATTTCTTCTTCCTATCTATCAGCAAATATTAACAAATAATCAGATCAATCATCCACCTAAGAGAGCTAAAGGGCGAAACCGTAGGGGGAGAAGTGATGTTGCAAAACCTCGTGCGTTGATTATCTGCCCTACCCGTGAATTAGCAGCCCAGGTGGCGCGTGAAGCGATCTCGTTGAAGGGGGAGATTCGAGGTTTCCGAGTCGCTACAGTCGTTGGTGGCATGCCTTATGGGCGACAACTACGAGAGTTGGAGAATGTTACTATCTTAGTCGCAACCCCCGGGCGATTACTCGATCTATATAATCGTGGTGCTGTTAGCTTTGACGAGGTGAAATACTTCGTGGCAGATGAAGCAGATCGTATGTTAGATATGGGATTTTCAGAGGATCTTAAACGACTCCATAAAAATGCAACTTCATTAGAGCAGACCCTTATGTTCTCTGCGACATTCCCACGTAATGTAATGGGACTTGCTGAAAGCATGATGGAGGATCCAGCGCGGGTAGAGCTCTCGATTGAAGAGAGTATTAATGAGAAGATTGTACAGCATCTGAATTGGAGTGATGGACGAGAGCATCAGAAGAAGTTGCTTCTACATTGGTTAGAGTCAGCAGAATTAGATCAAGCTGTCGTTTTTACCTCAACACAGCGTGAGAGTGAAGAGATTGCAACAGAGTTGAAAGAGTTAGGTGCTTCAGCAAACTTTCTTCATGGTGGCTTACAGCAGAATGTCCGTAATCGTCGACTAGATGATCTGCGTCGCGGTCGGACCCAAATTCTAGTTGCGACTGATGTTGCAGCTCGGGGAATTGATGTTGCATCCATTAGCCATGTAATCAATTATGGCCTACCCCGTAAGCCAGAAGATTATGTACATCGAATTGGACGAACAGGAAGAGCAGGGCGCTCAGGAACGGCGATCACTCTTTTACATCATAAAGATGGTGCTCTTTTAGATGCTGTGACCCGCTATATTAAAATGCCACTTGAGGCGACTACTATTGAGGGGCTTGAGCCACGGAAAAAAGTTGAGCGTTCAGGTCGAGGAAAAAAGCGTGCGCGCAATAATCGTCGCAATAATAGTGGGGGTCCTGGTAGTAGACGCGCCCGCAGCACTCGTCGTGGTAATGAGTCGAATAGTAATCGGAATAATGGGGCACGTAGAAGTGCTCCATCGAAGCAGAGCAGTGGACGTAATCGTCGTCGACAGCAAGCACATGCCTAATCTTAATCTACAAGCAGTAGATTGAGAGTATAAGTGGGCATAGAAAGATGTAAAAAAGAGGCAGATCAATTTGATCTGCCTCTTTTACTGAATAAGTAGTAATAAATTGTAATAACATTATTACCGCCCCTACCTTACTAATGATCTTATCACCGGTCAGGTCGAATCGGTTACACTATTTTATTACGGTGCTAATATTACTCCTCATCTGGATTGTAGTAGTCATCCATAGGGCCATAAGGACCATAGCGGTGATCTTCTTCCGTGAAACCCTCTTTATGGGGAGCAGCTGGAGAGTCTAATGGCTTGACTCTGCGATCTGGGAAGTCCGCCTCTAATCCCTCTTTTACTGGGCGTGGCTGACTATTAATATAAGCAGCAACATCATATGCCTCCTCTAAAGAGAGAGAGCCTGGGCGATCTTGCGGCATACTATGCTTAATATAAGCAGCTGCCTTCATTAAGCGATACATTCCTGCCCCGGTATTATAGCTATCGTCCCCCCATAATGCTGGGTAGATATAGTATGCTCCTCCATGGGTATCATGAACTGGATTAACAAACCCAGAGCCATCCTCTTGGTGACACATGGCGCAGTTTGCGGCATAGATCTCTTTACCCTTCTCTGGATCAGCAGCACGATCGATATAATCGATATCGATTAATCCTTCACCTTTAACGCTAGCACCAACGGGAACACCCTGTGAGAGCCACTGCATATAGGTGACCATTGCACGCATCTCTTTTGAGTTGATAGGAAGTGGTTTACCATTGAGACTACGCTGCATACACCCATTAATTCTATTCTCTAAGGTATTAATGCCATCTTCACGAGCGCGGTATTGAGGAAAGCGGCTATAGACACCAACAAATCCTGATTGATACTCTTTTGTTCCACCTAAGGCATGACAGCTTGCACAAGAGAGGTTGTTTCCTGCATAACGCATCGACTCATCCTCAGCTTGTGGCCCAATATAGCGGGTTGTCTCATTGATAATCATATTTCCTAAGATCACCATCTCAGAGTAGCGAGAATCTTGAGGCATCTTATCGGGATTGATATATCCATTTGCTTGCATCGCCTCAGGGATACGCCATTCAACTTCTGGTAGATCAATGCCTGTCTCTTTTTTAGCATCCTCAATAGGATTAGCAAAGAGCAGGGAGATAGCACCAATCACAGGAAGTGTGATGGCGGTACGTAACAGCTTCTTTCTCATAATTTCCTCCTAGAAACTTACTCTATTCACTTACTTATTAAAGATTACTCGCAAGATTATATATTTAACTAAATCCACACCTGATTACCTTATTATTAATAACTATATCCAATACCGCCTTAGTCGCATCATATTGGGATATGTGCGTACAGATTGGTAGGTATCTGAAGTAATGTTTGGATAAATAGGTGCTTCTTTTTCTGCCTCTATTTAAGGGCATGGTGCTTATTCATCTTTAATATCAATCAAAGGGCTACGATTCAGCAGCTCAATAGCCCCTTGGTTAGCTCGATCTTAACATAAAGTTGCTTTTATTATAAATTATGATGAGATTATGGGCGAATTGAATGATTACTGGGGGTAGAGGGATTTAAGGCACTTATAGAGCTGGGATAGATCTTTAAAGTAATAGTCGGCTCGATCAGGCCATAGATTTTCATCTCGATTGACTAACATTGTATAGGTTTCTGCATTGCGTCCGGCATCAAGATCAAAGGTATAATCACCTACCATAATGGAATCGCTAGGGGAGGCTTGCCAATATTGAAGAATCTGGTTAATTCCATCTGGACTTGGTTTTGCTTCAGCCTCATTGCGCCCTAAGATTAAGTTGGGATCGAAAAGATCTCCCATGCCAATACTCTTTAAGGTAATTAAGGCTAAATCTCGATGATTACGAGTTAATAGCGCAAGCTTTTTTCCGTGATTACTTAATGCCTTTAAGAGAGAGAGAGCATTAGGAGCTGCTTTAGCACTCTTTGCAATCTTTTCACCATATTGATACATCCACTCCCGCTTCTCATCAGCCTGCTCTTTAGGTAGCCCAGCTAAAAACTTTAAAATATCCTTCTCGCCAGGAGGTAAGCCGATCACCTTTCTCATATAGGCAAAATCATGTTCAGGAATGGTTAATGTGCCATCCATATCAAAGATCCAGTAGCGAATACTCGTTAATCGTTCTAAATTCATCTGCTTCTCCTCTTCTCCGGTAATACCCTTATAGTCTTGTTAGTGATCAATATAGCTCAACTTTAAGATATTTCCCTCTTTAGCAGAATGATTTGTAGAGTTATCCCTCATTTGCCTTTAGGTGATTGGACTTTTAAAGGATCTACATTAATATGTTAACTCTTCTGATCTAGATCAAGATCAGCCGAATAACAACGCTTAACGCACTGAATAAGGAGTCATTGTTGTCATGGAGTTTTTAAAATTGTTAAAGGAACGCCGCTCAATCTATACATTAGGTCGAGCTGTTAGCCATTCAGAGGAGACAATTAGTGAGCATATCCAATATGCTATACGGGAGACCCCCACAGCTTTCCATTCTGAATCGTCGCGGGCGGTAATTCTCTACAATGAGCATCATGATACTCTGTGGGATTTAACATTAGAGGCGTTAAAAGAGGTTGTCCCCAGTGATAAAATCGCGGGAACAGAGGAGCGTATCGCTTCATTTAAAGCTGCTTTTGGAACTATTTTGTTTTATGAGGATCGAGAGGCAATTAAAGCGTTGCAAGAGCGTTTTCCACTCTATGCTGAGAGTTTTCCGAAGTGGGCCCACCAATCAACGGGGATTGCGCAGTTCTCCGCCTGGTTAGCATTAACTGAGCTCAACTTAGGTGCTTCACTTCAGCACTATAATCCTTTAGTTGATCGTCGAGTTGAGAAGCAGTGGGGGATTCCCAGTGAGTGGAAGCTTTTAGGGCAGATGCCATTTGGTTCAATTGAAGCTCCCCCTGCACCAAAGGAGTATCTTGACGACAATTTACGGTTTAAAATCTTTAAATAAGCTGTCGGCGCTCTCTATTCAATTATAGATTGATTGGATTGATTGGATTGATTGAATAGGTTAATTTACGATTATAAGAGAGGAGTATACTCCTCTCTTCATTTATTTTGGTGGTTCATTGGCCCAAAATTGAGCAATGGTTTCAGCTATCTCATAGCGGACCTCAGGTGAGAACTTCTCTAGTAGAGGGTGCTCCTCTAATTCTAACTCCTGATTACGTGCAAAAGTACGAGCAAGTCGAATTAGAAGTTGATCATTTAACATCCAACGGCGTGGAATATTGCGCTTAATCGCCATCACTTCGCGAGTAGCAGCTAACTGCTGTAGTAGACGACGTTCTGAGCCACGAAGGCGATTTTTTCCTCTCACCTTTTTCCATACATTATCAAAATCAGGCTCATAGCGGTGTTGCTCTGTCAGAGGAGTAAAGTTTTCTTTAAGCTGCTCACTTAAATTCTTCTCTTCAATCTGTTTGATTAGCTCTCTGTAGATTTCAAGTAGATAACGAACATCATTATACGCATAGCGAAGTTGCTGCATCGATAAGGGACGCTGATCCCACTCTGTACGCGCTTGATCCTTCTCGATCTCAATATTCAAGATATGAGCGACAAGATCTTGATAGCTCATCATATGATTAACAACTCCTAAGGTCGTTACTGCTATTTGGGTATCAAATAATGGAGTAGGGAAGACCTTTAGAGCATGGAGAAGGGTCTCAAGATCTTGGCTGGCAGAGTGAAATATCTTAACAATATGGGGGGCAATTAAGAGCTGGCTCAGAGAGGAGAGATCCTCAATTGTTAAGGGGTCGATGCAGACAAGCTGCTCCTCTGTGGCGATCTGCACAAGACAGAGTTTAGGAAAGTAGGTCTTTACCCGCATAAACTCTGTATCAACAGCGATCGCTTTTTGACTCTTTAATACTTCGGCAATCCAGTCATTCAGTTGCTTCTGCTCTTGAATGAAGAGCGTCTCTTTAGTCATAAATCCTTACTTTTTCGATTTCAATAGATAGTGGGATTATACGGATTTAAAATAATATTTGCGATCGATGGGAGGGTAATTTTTAAAGAGGAAGGTTAAGACAGAACGCCATCTGCATTAGGAGGACTGCTATAATAGTGGGAAAGAATCTGATTTGATAGCGTTATGAGGAGATCATGCAACACTATTTTACATTGAATGTTAATGGCGGTGCGCCAGTTAAAATGTGGACTAAAGGGGTACCCGTTGAGAAGGCGGCCAAGGAGCAGCTGATTAAAACGGCCTCACTACCAATTATTTTTGGCCATGTCGCAGCTATGCCAGATGTTCATTTTGGAATGGGGTCGACAGTAGGGAGTGTAATTCCCACTAAAGCTGCGGTAATTCCTGCAGCTGTTGGGGTCGATATTGGATGTGGCATGATGGCTGTTAAAACTTCATTAATGGCTGATGATCTACCGGATAATCTTCGCCCTTTACGCTTAGCGCTCGAAGAGGCTATTCCCCATGGACGAAGTGGTGGCGGTAAACGGAGAAGAGATGTAGGTGCTTGGCAGGAGACGCCTAAAAATGTTGATCGCTATTGGCAGCAGCTTCTACCAGGATTTAAAAGAATTACGGATAAACATCCACGCTTTTTAAAAACGAATAATCATAACCACTTAGGAACCTTAGGGACAGGAAATCACTTTGTTGAGGTCTGTTTAGATCTCGATGATGGTGTCTGGATTATGCTTCATAGTGGTTCTCGGGGGGTAGGTAATGCGATTGGGACTTATTTTATTGAGTTAGCCAAAAAGGATATGGGGGTACATGTAAAGAATCTCCCTGATCAAAATTTAGCTTATCTTAATGAGGGGACAGAACATTTTGATGATTATGTCGAGGCGGTAGAATGGGCACAGCAGTATGCACGCCTTAATCGTGAGGCGATGATGGAGAATGCGATTCAGGCGATGCGCTCTATCATTAAGAAGCCATTTACTTTAATAGAGGAAGCGATTAACTGTCACCATAATTATGTGGCAAAAGAGCAACATTATGGTGAAGAGATATATGTAACCCGTAAAGGGGCTGTCTCCGCACAAAAGGGGCAGCTAGGTATTATCCCTGGCTCTATGGGGGCAAAAAGCTTCATTGTTAGAGGCTTAGGGAATGAAGCGAGCTTCTGCTCCTGTTCTCATGGCGCTGGACGTGTAATGAGTCGGACTCAAGCACGAAAACGTTACAGTGTTGAAGATCATATTGAGGCAACTGAAGGGGTTGAGTGCCGTAAAGATAAAGGGGTTATTGATGAGACCCCAATGGCATATAAGGATATTGATGCTGTGATGGCAGCACAAGAGGATTTGGTTGAGGTGGTTTATCAGCTAAAGCAGATTGTCTGTGTTAAGGGGTAGTGAACGGTAATGGGATATCAAGGGATTATTAGACCATTTGGAACAAAAGAGGCTTGCCCCTATATTGAGGCTCTACGACACCATCATCCTCTAGTCCATCTATTAACCAATCATGTGGTTATGAATTTCACCGCTAATCTTATTTTGGCTGCAGGGGCCTCCCCCGCGATGGTTATTGCACCAGAGGAGGTGGAGCATTTTGCTGCAGTGGCCGATGCTCTTCTGATAAATGTTGGTACGGTAACTCAAGAGAGTAGTCGAGCGATGTTGCTTGCAGTCCAGAGTGCTAATCGTGCCGAGCGCCCTTGGGTCCTTGATCCTGTAGCAGTAGGTCCAATACTCTCTTACCGCTCAGATCTTGTGGCAACTCTTTTGAAGGAATCTCCTGCAGTGATACGTGGCAATCCATCAGAGATTCGCTATTTGGCAGGTGAGGAGAGTGCAGCCTTAGGGCCAGATTCATTAGAATCTTCCGATAGGGCACTCGATAGCGCACTCCGATTAGCTAATAAATATCAGACAATTGTCGCAGTTACTGGCGAAAAGGATTACATTACTGATGGGGAGTCGATCTACCAGATCACTGTCGGCTCAAATAAATTAAGTCTTATAACAGGGGCAGGGTGTGCACTATCTGCTTTAGTTGCTGCATTTCTAGGTATTGAAGCCCAGTTAAATAAAGGGGGCAGTGATCGACTCTCTTTAGTCGCCTCAGCGCTCTATATGGTGGCAAAAGCAGGTCAATTAGCCAATGATGCACCAGGATTGGGAAGTTTTCAGATGACATTGATCGATCATCTCTCTAATATGCCAAATAACTTAAGGGAGTGTGGGGGTAATTAGATGGAAAAAGTATCGCGGAAACATTTTGATTTAGGGTTATATCTCATATTAGAGCCTACTCTATGTGGCGGAATTGAGGGGATGGTAAGAACCGTGGAAGAGGCGATCGAAGCGGGTATTACCACGTTACAACTTCGCTCTGAGGAGGAGCTCGATAAAGGGGAGCTCTATAGAGCGGGCTTAGCGATTCAGCCGATTGCTAAGGCAGCTAATATCCCCTTTTTAATTAATGATCATATCGACTTAGCATTGGCTTTAGATGCTGATGGTGTTCATATCGGACAGAAGGATCTTCCTCCTGAAGTTTGCCGTAGACTCTTAGGGGAGGAGAAGATTATTGGCCTATCAGTTGGGACTCAAGAGGAGCTAGCAGCTGTTGATTCCTTCCTTGTGGATTATCTAGGAGTGGGGCCTATCTATTCCACAAGTACAAAACGGGATGCTCGCCCTCCGTTAGGGGTAGATGGGGTTGCCAAGCTGGTTGAGCAGAATCGTAATCGAGCACAAATCCCACTTTTAACTATTGGTGGGATTAATCATAACAATATGGCGGCTGCTTTAGAGAGTGGTGTTGATGGTATTGCTGTTATCTCTGCCATTTGTGGAGCAGAGTCAGTTATTACTGCTACCGAAGGATTACGTAACATTTTGGATAGATATCGCTCTTAATATTAATAATATTAAGGTAAGAAGAGCGCATATTAGCAGAGATCAATAGTAGATGAGAGATAGGGATAGAGATGGAAAAAAATTCAATTAGTAAAGTCTTAACGATTGCAGGGTCAGATCCAAGTGGGGGGGCGGGGATACAGGCAGATCTAAAAACGTTCTCCGCACTCGGTAGTTATGGAATGGCTATTATTGCGGCACTAACAGCACAAAGTACCCAAGGAGTCGATGGGGTTCTAACTGTACCGCTCGATTTTATTGAGGCACAATATCGAACGCTCTATAAAGATATCTCGATTGATGCTGCCAAAATAGGTGCTTTAGGGGATGGTAATGTGGCCAATAGGGTTGCCGATCTCTTAGAGGAGTTACCGGTACCATTTTTGGTGTTAGATACCGTTATGATCGCTAAAGGGGGGCATCCACTCTTAGCTGATGATGCAGTAGCCACAATTCGGGAGCGCCTTCTCCCGTTAGCATCTGTTATTACACCCAATCTCCCTGAAGCAGCGGCATTATTAGATTCTTCTGTTGCTACCGATTTGACAGAGATGCAAGCACAAGGAGAGGCGCTATTAGCATTAGGACCTGAAGCGGTCTTAATGAAGGGGGGGCATCTTGACGGTGAAGAGAGTCCCGACCTGTTGGTAACAAAGGGGGGAAGTTATCAATTTTCTGCTAAGCGAGTAAAGACTAAAAATACTCATGGGACAGGGTGTACACTCTCTGCGGCTATTGCAGCGCTCTATCCTCGATATGGCTTAACTTTAGCAGTTGAGAAGGCAAAAGAGTATCTACAAGGAGCCTTAAAAGAGGCAGATCGCTTGCAAGTAGGGATGGGCATTGGGCCGACCCATCACTTTTACCAATGGTGGTAATGGTTAATCAATCGATACCATCTTCTACCACATTAGATGATGATTAACCTGTAGGGACTCTTTAGAGTCCCTCTTTTATTGCTCTTAAATCTGCATAAAGATGATCAATTAAGTCGCTATATTCTGAGCTAGGAGGCTCAATAAAGGGATAATCTATTTTGAGCATCTCATAGCTGCCTATATTTTTTGCTGCGGTAAAACCAGCCTCTGCCAACATCATCTGAGCAAAGTGGGATCGAACCCCGGCACGGCAGTAGAGTGCGATATCAGTATCATACTGGTCGGTGTAATGGTAGATGAAGGGAAGGATTAAGAGATGAGGGATAAGAATCGCCCCTTTTAAGTGGCCTTCTACATACTCTTCAGGGGTTCGCACATCAATTAATAACATTTCATCCTCCATTTAAAAGTGTTGGAGGGGGATTTTATCATGATCTAGATCAAGAAGGGTGCTTATTCTCTCTTTTGAGGAATTAAGGTAAAAGCCATACCCATAAAGATAGCTGCTACACCCACCCATTGTAGTGGGGCTATAGTAATGTTATCTACAAATAGATCGATAAAGATAGCGACTAGAGGGTCGAGAAATACCAATAGAGAGATGACCCCTGTTGAGAGTTTACGAATACTATCAAAAAAGAGGTAAAAGACGACACCCGTATGGAGAAAACCGGTGAGAAGTATATAGAGCCATTGAGTACTACTTAAACCATAAAAGTGGGAGAGATCGATGAAGGGGAGGAGCATAAGAATGCCGAGCGAAACTTGAATGAGTGTAATTGCATAGGCACTCATCTTTACTAATCCCTTTCCCGTTAAGGTTAAGAGTGCATAGAAGAGCGCCGATAACAATCCCCAAAGAAGGCCACGATTAATAAGAGGGGCACTGCTTGTCCCAATTTTATGAATTTCGGCGATCAAAAGAATTCCGATAAAGCAGGTCGCAACGGCAAGAAGGGCAGGAGCTTTTAGAGGTTCGCGATAGAGGAGTGCGCCCCCTAATAGGACAATAACAGGTGCCAAGTGATAGATTGAGATTGCAATTGTTACCCCAGAAACCTCAATGGTTTTGAAGAAGTAGACCCAATTGAGGATTAAAAATAGAGAGCAGAGGATAATTCTTTTTAACTCTGAGGCGTCCCAACGCTCCTCTTTAATACCACCAGAAATCCCCCACATTACTGATAAGAAGAGTGTTGCTGCTACACAACGGATAAAGACTAACTCTAAGGCAGGAAGCCCCGTTCTCTTTGAGAAGAATCCAACAGTCCCAAAAATAATCATTGAGATAGCCATTTTAATTAAGGCCGACTGAGAATTTATCTGCTTATTGATATCTCTTGCCATATTACTATCGATCTGTGCCATAACCTATTAGTGATTGAATTGAGTAGAAAGAGTATGATCTTACCACCTCTTAAGAGGGAAGGGCCCCTTTATTTAGGGAAAAGGTGCGAAAGGGGATGAGGGTAGGTATAATAATTTTTCACAAGTTTATATTCGGGTTGATGAGGATATTGATGAAAAAATTATTAATGATCTTAACATTTGGTATTGTCGCGGCTAGCTGCGCTGATGGTTCAGTCTATTCTGGTGATGTTTATACCGCCGGACAAGCAAAAGGGGAGCGACAAGTCAGTTATGGCACCTTAGTCGCAGTTCGTCCAATCACGGTTAAAGTGGGTAGCGATGGTGCTGTTGGTGGTGTTTCAGGGGCTGTCTTAGGCGGTGTTGCGGGGAATACCATCGGTGGTGGCTCAGGTCGTAATGTAGCAACAGCTGCTGGTGCTATTGTCGGTGGCATTATTGGAAACCAGGTAGAGCACGGGATAAATCGTAAGCAGGGGGTTGAGCTTGAGATTAGAAAAGATAATGGTGAGGTTATTGCCGTTGTCCAAACCGATGGCACTTCTCAGTTCCGAGCCGGTCAACGTGTACGCTTAGTGGGTAGCGGACGTAGTATCAATGTCTCCCCTCTTTAGTACTTCGACCTATTTCACACAATATTAGTGAAAATCTTAAGCATCAATCAGTAAGTGGATTGATGCTTTTCTCTTTTTCAATCAATAAAAGGTATTAATGGATGGGGGGAAGATCCCTATGCCCCATCTGCATTATTAGCGCTCTCTTACCCAGAGGGCGTCTATGATGTCATGATCTTAAAAGGAGGCCACCATGACAGCCAATTTAACTCTTAAGAAGAGTTTTTTTCAAAAATCGTTGGATATTATTGAGCGAACGGGGAATCGATTACCCCATCCAGTAACGCTCTTTGCTCTATTTGCTTTAGCGGTGATTCTATTGTCAGCAATTATAGCCCAATTAGGGATCAGTGTTGAGCATCCAGGTCGCCCTGGAGAATTTATTGAGGTGCGGAGTCTTCTTAATGGGGAAGGAGTTCACTATATGGTGACCAATCTTATCCCTAACTTTATCGGTTTTGCGCCATTAGGTGTTGTGCTCGTCACAATGTTAGGAATTGGGTTAGCTGAGGGCTCAGGCTTAATTAGTGCGCTGTTACGTGGATTTGTGATGTCAGTCCCTAAGCCATTAATCACTATGGGGTTAGTCTTTGCTGGTATTATGTCGAGCGTGGCTTCTGATGCTGGTTATGTAGTGTTACCGCCATTAGGTGCGCTTCTTTTTGCTGCAGTTGGTCGTCATCCTTTAGCTGGACTTGCTGCTGCGTTTGCCGGTGTTTCTGGTGGGTTTAGTGCTAATCTTCTTCTCTCAGGTACAGATGCTATGTTAGGAGAGATCACCATTATGTCGGCGGAGATGATCAATCCTGAGTATGCCTCAGGGATGAATTTAGCAATGAACTATTACTTTATCATCATCTCAGTTTTTGTATTAACTGTGGCAGGGGCATGGGTTACAGAGCGTATTGTTGAGCCTCGTTTAGGAGAGTACCGTGGTGAGTATCGTGAAGAGGTCAGTAACCTAACTCCATTGGAGCGTAAAGGATTACGTTGGGCGGGAATCTGGCTACTGATAGGGGTTGCTGCGGTAGCACTGCTCGTTATCTATCCTGGAGCACCTTTGCGTGGTATTGAAGGGGATATGCCCATTATAAAGTCCCCTTTTATGCGCTCATTAGCCCCTCTATTAGCCTTTCTTTTCTTCTTGCCGGGGCTCGCTTATGGAATTACTACCAAAAAAATTCGTAATGATAAGGATGTAGCAGCAATGATGGCGACAACCATGAGTGCAATGGGGATGTTTATTGTGCTCTCTTTTACTGCTAGCCAATTTGTAGCTTTCTTTGCCCATACAAATATGGGATTGGTTCTAGGTGTCTATGGTGCTCAATTTTTAGAGAGTATTCGCTTAACTGGAATCCCTTTATTATTAATATTTATTTTGATTGCAGCATTTATCAATCTATTTATTGGAAGTGCATCTGCTAAATGGGCAATGATGGCCCCAATCTTTGTTCCTATTATGATGCAGCTTGGTTATTCGCCTGAATTAACCCAGATGGCCTATCGGATTGCTGATTCTGCGACTAATGTTATCTCACCTTTGATGACCTATTTTGCCATTATTATCGCATTTGCTCAGAAGTATGATAAAAAAATGGGGATTGGAACATTGGTATCAGTCATGTTTCCTTACTCACTAGTATATTTAGTAGTGTGGAGCATAACATTAATTCTTTGGATCTTTATAGGTGTTGATTTAGGGCCTGGCTCACCTATCTACTACGGGGGCTAACATCTTAAGAACTCTCTAGAGTCATGATATTTGAGGGGGCACCTATTAGGGTGCCCTCCCTTTTATTAGATTTGTTATAGTAAGCATTCTAAGTATTTTGGTATCAATAACAGAGTAGTGGAGATTGGATCGTGATCAATAGAGGAATCTATCTCTTTAAAGCACCTTTTAGTGCAGAGAGACTTATCACCCTAAATAGTGAATTATCTAAGGAGTTTGGAGCCCACCAAATTCATTATCGCAATGGAAAGGAGGCGGCTATCGATGAGGTGAGTGCCTCCAATATTGCCCTCACCTTTGGTGGAGAGACCTTAATTGACCATTATAAGAGGGAGTATGGAACCTTACAGCTTCCTAAGGAGCATCGACATCGATCTGCGCTACTTAATTGGTTAAAGAGGGAGCGTTTCATTGAAAAGCCAACCTTTAAATTTGAGTTGCTTGCACTTTTTATCTATATACTTCTTACTCTATTTTTCTCTTATAAAAATTATCTGGCAAGTGAATCACAAGAGTTAATCATCTTTCTCTTTCCTCTCTTTGGCCCATTAGGGGTCCTAGTAGCTTTAGGGTTGCTTTATATGGCACTGGCTAATGGGCGACGCCCTATTTTGCGAATCACTGCTCTATTTATCATGGTGGTGAGTCTCTTTATGACAACGCCGCCGCTTATTATAATTTTAGTGATTATGATGTTGCTTCCTCTACTTGTCTCAATCCATCGATTAGAGCTGATCAATTTAATCGAAAAAGAGGGGTGATATAAACTAAAAAAACTTTGTTGAAAGAGAAAATTTGGTAAAATATCCTCTTTAATAGAGGGGATGGAGGCTGGAAGTATCTGCCTCTTAGCAGCTCCTTATATTGACATGGCAGTGGTGTTGCTATATCCTCTCAATTCACAATTTAGGCCCTCTTGATTGACTATTAAGAGTGCTTAAATTTCTCTTCTTTTGACTACTACAAATGGATTGAATTTCTCAATGGAAAAACAGAAAGTCGCCATCATCATGGGGAGCCGAAGTGATCTACCTACAATGCAACAAGCGGTGGATATTTTAACCGAGCTCGCCATCGACCACGATGTGACCATCGTTTCGGCTCACCGCACTCCAGAACATCTCTTTACTTTTTCAAAAGGTGCAAAAGAGAAGGGCTACAGCGTCATAATTGCTGGAGCAGGGGGTGCAGCACATCTTCCTGGCATGGTTGCGTCATTAACCCCTCTCCCTGTTATAGGAGTCCCTATCCAGACTCGGGCTTTAAAGGGGATGGACTCACTACTATCGATCGTTCAGATGCCAGGTGGTATCCCTGTAGCGACAATGGCAATAGGGGAGGCGGGTGCTAAAAATGCAGGATTAATGGCAGCACAGATTTTAGCGCTCTCAAATAGTGCTCTAGCAGAACGGCTAGATAACTATCGGGCAGATCAGACAGAGACGGTTTTAGCCACTTCTGTAGTTAAAGGAGTATAACGATGGTGATTCTGCCAGGCTCAACTATAGGCATTGTCGGTGGTGGGCAGTTAGGTAAGATGTTGGCAGAGGCAGCAAACAAGATGGGTTATCGGGTTGTAGTACTCGATCCCTCTCCTAAAGCTCCTGCTTTTTCAGCCGCTCACGCTTCGATAGTGGCTCCATTTGATGGGGAAGAGGGATATTATCAGTTAGCAAAAGAATCTGATGTTATTACCTACGAGTTTGAGAATATCTGTACTCCATTAGTAGCAGAGTTAAATCAGAGATATAACAATATACCGCAGGGGGAGTTTCCCCTCTATATTGCACAAAATAGGCGCAGAGAGAAGGAGGCATTACAGAGTGCTAACCTTCCTATTGCGCCTTTTGTTGTTTTAGAAGATCCTAAAAGAGATCTGCCAAAGGCTATTCAACATCTTAATTACCCATTTGTCGTTAAGACTCAAGAGGGAGGCTATGATGGGAAAGGGCAGGTCGTAGTGCGAGAGGAGTCTGATCTTGCGGCTGTTTCGCAGCTTTACGGTATACCTTGTGTTGCAGAAAAGTTTATTTCCTATGATCGAGAGTGCTCAATCATAGGGACACGTAGCACTACCGGAGAGTATCGCGCCTTCCCAATTGCTGAAAATGTACATATCGACAATATTCTCTTTAAAACTATTGCTGGTTCCGATGCTATTACCGCTCAGATGGAGACTCAAATGAATGAGATGCTCTTAAGTTTTATGGAGCGCCATAATATTGTTGGCACACTGGCGATGGAGCTTTTCGTTGTCGGTGAGAGTCTCTATGTTAATGAGCTAGCTCCTCGTCCCCATAACTCTGGACACTTTACTATTGAGGGGACAGCTACTTCCCAATTTGAGCAGCATATTCGTGCAATTTGTGGATTACCTCTTGGAGAGACTAAACTTCATACTCGTACAGTTATGTACAATATTTTAGGGCAGCATAAAGAGGTGCTTTTTAAAGCGATCCCTACCCTTTCTGCCGATGCGCATCTCCATCTTTATGGTAAGGAGGAGTATCGACATAACCGGAAGATGGGGCATGTTACCTTCACTGGGGATCGTGGTCGTAAGACTTTTGAGGAAGCCCTTACCAATTATCAATCATAACGTTATCAAGGAATGCAATGAACCGTCGATTTTATGTTGAACAGAATCCAAAACGTGTCACCGAAGCATCGGTACTCTTAAAAGAGCTTACAAGCACTCTTCATACAGAAACATTAAAGAGTCTACGCTTGATTAATGTTTATGATTTTTACAAGCTTGATGAGGCCTTTATCTCTGCAGCTCAAGGGGCGATTGCAAATGGAGATGATCAGATTTTCAATGATGAGGAGCTGGAGCAATTACTGCAAAACCCACACTTCTGTATTGAGAGCCTTCCCGGTCAGTTTGATCAGCGAGCAGATATATTAAAAGCCACACTACTAGTATCGGGTATCTCAGATGAGACCCAATGTTCCACAGCTAAGCTCTATCTCTTTAACAAAGAGTTGAGTGATGATGAGTTTGAGAAGATTCAAACCTACCTCTTTAACCCAATCGATACCCGATTAAAAGATCTTAATAAGCCGGTTAATAGTGCCCGATTTGAGGATCGACGTAGAGCGGATGCGGTTCCTGAGATTCGGGACTTTATCCATATGACACCAAGTAAGCTTACTGAGTTTAAGCTTGCCCGAGGTTTAGCGATGGAGTTTGCTGATCTTGAGCATATTCAACGTTACTTTAAAGAAGTTGAGGGGCGGAATCCAACTGAGACTGAGATTTTAGTCCTCGATACTTACTGGTCGGATCATTGTCGCCACACTACATTTGAGACGGAGCTGCTAAAGATAGATTTTAACGCCAGCCAATTTCATGATCAGTTACAGAGCGCTTACGAAAACTATTTAACGTTAAGAGAGAAGAGTAATATTACTGATCGTCCAGAGACCTTAATGGATATGGGTACTATTTTTGGGCGTTATCAGAGAAAGAGTGGTGAGCTAGCCGATATGGAGGTCTCCGATGAGGTTAATGCTTGCTCTATCTATATTGATGTGGATGTCGATGGGGAGCTAGAATCTTGGCTCTTAATGTTTAAAAATGAGACCCATAACCATCCTACAGAGATCGAGCCGTTTGGAGGGGCCTCCACCTGTGTTGGTGGGGCGATTCGAGATCCCCTCTCAGGACGGGCCTATGTCTATCAAGCGATGCGCATTAGTGGTGCCGCAGATGTGTTAGAGCCGATGGAGGAGACCCTTGAAGGGAAGTTGCCACAGCGTAAAATCACTAAAACGGCTGCATTAGGAAATAGTGCTTATGCCAATCAGATTGGAGCTGCTACAAGCTTTGCTAAAGAATTTTACCATCCTGGCTTTGTCGCTAAGCGAATGGAGGTGGGGGCTGTCGTAGGTGCAGTACCAGCTAGCCAGGTAGTGCGTCAGGCGCCCAAAGCAGGGGATATCATCATCATGCTTGGGGGACGAACTGGACGTGACGGTGTTGGGGGCGCAACAGGCTCCTCGCAGGTACAGACAGTTGAGACAATTGATACCGCAGGCAGTGAGGTGCAGAAAGGGTCTCCTATTGAAGAGCGTAAAATTTTGCGCCTCTTTAGAAAGCCACATGTTACCAAGATGATCAAAAAATCGAATGACTTCGGCGCAGGTGGTGTTAGTGTTGCTATTGGTGAGTTAGCGGATGGCGTTGAGATTAACCTTGATGTTGTGCCGGTAAAGTATGCTGGGTTAAATGGAACAGAACTTGCAATCTCTGAGTCCCAAGAGCGGATGGCCGTTGTAGTCGATGCTGCAGATGCCGATCGTTTTATAGCGGAAGCCATGGCAGAGAGTGTTGAGGCGGTTAAAGTAGCAACAGTAACGGACACCCCACGCCTTGTGATTCGCTGGCAGGGTGAGAAGATTGTCGATATTGCTCGCGCTTTTCTAGATACAAATGGTATTCGCAAATCAGTAGAGGTTAAGGTTGTTGATAGTAATCTCCCTTCACCCTTAATGATGAGGAAAAATCTTGAGGATATTACTAAAACCTGGCAAGAGACTTTAGCTGAATATAATAATGCTAGCCAAAAAGGGATGCAGATGCTCTTTGATGCAACCCATGGCCGCTCAACGGTATTAGCACCATACGGAGGCGCATATCAGTTAACACCAGCTGAAGCATCGGTGCAGAAGATCCAGGTAGAGCGAGGATTTACCAATACAGCGACGATATTAGCACATGGTTATAATCCATATATTGGAGAGTGGTCTCCATTTCATGGAGCTGCCTATGCAGTGATTGAGTCTGTAGGACGAGTAGTTGCTGCTGGGGGTGATCGCAATAAAATACGCTTCTCATTTCAAGAGTATTTTGAGCGGCTCGATAATAGTCCCGAGCGTTTTGGTAAACCCGTTGCCGCCCTGTTAGGGAGCATCGAAGCGCAGCGGGCCTTCAATGTTCCCAGTATTGGGGGTAAGGATAGTATGAGTGGCTCCTTTAATGATATTCATGTTCCACCAACACTTATCTCATTTGCGGTAGCAGCGGTCACAACCGATCGTGTCTTATCGCCAGAATTTAAGTCGGAGGGGGATCATCTCTATCTTCTCCCTGTCAAAGAGCGTGGTGATAGTAAAATTGATTATGACGCCATTATTCGTAACTATGATACCTTTACAGAGTTGCGAGAGCATCACCCTATTAATGGTGCAATTTCAGTACGCCAAGGGGGAGTTGCCAAAGGGATTGCCCTAATGGCCTTTGGTAATCGTTTAGGATTGCAACTTGAAGGGATTACTCCTCACGATCTTTTCAGACCTCAATATGGAGCACTACTCTTTACAAGCAGTGAGGCACTACCTGATGGGGAAGAGTATCTCTACTTAGGGCGGGTTCAGGCTGCTTATCAAGTCAATTATAATGAGCAAATTATTGATCTTAACCCCCTAGAGAGTGCCTATCTAGAGCGTTTTGAGCCACTCTTTCCCCTTCACTATGGTGTGAAGGAGAAGGCGCTAGCGCCAACGATTACCCCGAAGCCCTTAGTTATAGAGCCATATCCCCTCAATGGTGTGGTCAAAGAGCCTTCGGTCTATATTCCTATCTTTCCAGGAACGCATAGTGAGTATGAGACAGCTAAAGCCTTTGAGGCAGCAGGCGCTAAAGTAGAACTGATCCCCTTTAGGACACTCAACAGTGGCATGATTGATGATTCGATCTCCGAGATGGTCAATCAGTTAGCTAAGAGTGATATCTTTGTTTTAAGTAGCGGCTTTATAACAACCGATGAAGCGGCAGGAGCAGGGAGCTATATCGCAAATATTCTTAATAAAGGGGTTGTTAAACAGGCGGTGGAGGAGCTTATTGAGCGAGGGGGATTAATCTTGGGAATTAATGCCGGCTTTAATGCATTAATAAAGACGGGCCTTCTTCCTTTAGGACGATTTGAGAAAACTGACGAGATTGGGCTCTACCTAAACCAAGAAGGGGATCATCGAGCGACATTAGTGGAGACAAAAGTGGTGAATAATCACTCCCCATGGTTTAAGAATCGTAAGATTGGTGAGCGGCAGAAGGTTCCCTTCTCCACCCGTGAAGGGCGTCTCTTAATTACCTCTACTTTGGCTCAGAAGCTTGTTGATCAGGGGCAGGTTGCTACACAATATGTAGACCCTAATGGCGATGCGAGTATGGATTTAGCTTACAATCCAGCAGGGGCATATTGGGCGATTGAAGCGTTAACGAGTCCTAATGGGCAGATACTTGGAAAGATGGCTCATAGTGAGCGTTATGAAGAGGGGTTGCTGCTCAATATTCCAGGGCCTAAAGAGGATCCAATATTTGAAGCAGCAGTAACCTATTTTAAGCAAGAAGGCTAAGGAGCGGATGATGGCCACACTACTATATGAAGGAAAAGCGAAACAGATTTACACCAGTGATCAAGAGGATCAGGTCGTTATTCACTATAAGGATGATGCCACCGCTGGTAATGGTGCCAAAAAGGCGCAATTTGATGATAAAGGGGTGATGAATGCTGCAATCTCCACTATGATCTTTCAATATTTAGAAGAGCATGGAGTGAAGACACACTTTATCAAGCAGCTTAATGAGCGAGATGTGTTATGTGACAAGATCGATATCATTCTTTTAGAGGTGATCGGTCGTAATATTGCAACAGGATCTTTAACGCAACGTTTAGGATTTGAAGAGGGAGCTAAGCTTACACCTCCAGTCTATGAGCTTTGTTATAAGAATGATGCATACAACGATCCTCTAATCAATAATGATCATGCTCTTGCGTTAGGATTAGCAACGAAAGAGGAGCTGGATATCATCTATGCTGAGGTAGCTAAGATCAACCACTTACTGATTGAGCTTTTTAATGAGATTGGTATCACTTTGGTGGATTTTAAAGTGGAGTTTGGTCGCAATACTAAGGGGGAGGTTGTGCTTGCCGATGAGATTAGTCCGGATACCTGCCGCCTATGGGATAAAGAGACGCAAGATAAGCTCGATAAAGATCGATTCCGACAGGATCTAGGTAGCGTTATGGATGCATATCGTGAGATCTATCGCCGCTTGAAAGCTCGGGGAGAGGAGTAAGTGTTCGCAGTTGTCGGAAATAGTAATGCAGCCCTCTTAACCTATTACGGTTTGCATAGTATGCAGCACCGTGGTCAGGAGGGTGCTGGAATTGCTACGCTTAACCAAAATCAAGATATAGAGTGCCATAAAGGATTAGGTCTATTAACTGATGTATTCCCTGACTTATCGATCCTTAATGGCTTAACGGGGGAGCAAGCAATTGGGCATGTTCGGTATCCAACTAATGGTGCTCGAGGCTATGCCAATGTTCAACCAGCTGTTTTAAGTATGAGCGATGAAAAAATTGGGGTCGCCTATAATGGAAATCTCACCAATGCTCAACAACTTCGAGAACAGCTTGAGGCCTCAGGTAGTGTTTTTCATGCTTCTGGTGATGCTGAGATTATTGTGCATCTAATTCGACGAAAGCAGGGGAGTTTTTTAGAGCGCTTTAAAGAGTCCCTACTCGAGCTAGAGGGTGCTTATGCCTACTTAATGTTGCACAATAGTGGTATCTACGCGGCGCGAGACCCTAATGGAATACGCCCCCTCTCAATTGGCAAACTTGCTGATGGGGGTTATGTTTTTGCCTCTGAGACCTGTGCGTTTAATATTGTGGGGGCAACATTTATCCGAGATCTTTTACCTGGTGAGATTGTTTGGATTGAGAATGGTCGTATAGCATCAACATTTTTTACTGAGCAATCGACTCATGCAATCTGCCTAATGGAGTATATTTACTTTTCTCGCCCTGATAGCGATATTGAAGGGCGCAATGTTCATAGTGTCCGAAAGTTAACAGGAATTGAGCTCTATAAAGAGACCCATGTGGATGCCGATATTGTTATCGGTGTTCCTGACTCTAGTATCTCAGCTGCTAATGGCTATGCAGAAGCAGCAGGCCTGCCTAATGAGATGGGGCTTATTAAAAATCGATATATTGGTCGAACGTTTATTCAACCTACACAAGAGATGAGGGAGCAGGGGGTCCGAATGAAGATCTCTGCAATCGCCTCTATTGTAAAGGGGAAGCGGGTAATATTAATAGATGACTCAATTGTTCGAGGCACCACAAGTCGCCGAATAGTGCAGCTTTTACGTGATGCAGGTGCAAAAGAGATCCATATGAGGATCTCATCGCCAGCGATTATATACCCCTGTTTTTATGGGGTAGGAAGTGGAGATGCCGAGAGTCTTATGGCTCATCAGCTCAATCTTGATGAGATGCGACGCCATATTAAAGCAGACTCCCTAGCTTTTTTAAGTTATGAGGGGATCTTAAAAGCACTGAATAAGCCAGCAGCATTAGGGGATAACTGTGGCCATTGTATGGGGTGTTTTACAGGAAAATATCCTACTGGCATCGATTTAAATAACCCGTAATCAAAAATATTAGGGTCAATGTTTATTATATATAGTGAGATAGGAGAGTCTTAGTATGAGTGATGCATATAGAGAAGCCGGGGTGAATTTAGAGGCGGGTTATGAATCGGTTGAGCGGATAAAAAAGCATGTTGCCAGTACTATGAGAAGAGGGGCCATGAACCTTTTTGGGGATTTTGGAGGATCATTTGATCTTTCAGAGCTTGATTATAAAGAGCCAGTACTCGTCTCGGGCACCGATGGTGTCGGTACTAAATTGAAATTAGCATTTAAAACCGGCATTCATGACACCATCGGAATTGATGCTGTCGCAATGTGTGTTAATGATATTCTTACACAAGGTGCAGAGCCCCTATTCTTTTTAGATTATATTGCCTGTGGTAAGAATGACCCAGCCCAAATCGAAGCGATAGTTAAAGGGGTAGCCCAGGGTGCTAAAGAATCGGGAATGGCTCTACTAGGTGGAGAGACCGCAGAGATGCCAGGTTTCTATGCTGATGGTGAGTATGATATTGCTGGATTTGCGGTCGGTGTTGTTGAAAAAAGTAAGCGAATTATAAAAGAGAATGTCGCCGCTGGAGATTTAATTCTTGGTCTTCCGTCAAGTGGTGTCCATAGCAACGGCTTCTCATTAGTACGTCATATTGTTAAAGAGCATAATCTCGATTATAACGAGCATTATCCCACACTAAGTAAGCCGCTGGGTGAGGAGCTATTAACTCCGACTCGACTCTATGTTAATGAGGTTTTAACGCTACTTAAATCGGTGAAGGTTAATGCAATGGCTCATATTACCGGTGGCGGTTTTTATGAAAATGTTCCCCGTATGTTACCCGAAGGGTTAGGGGCCTCCTTTACCCGTTCTGCCTGGACGCTTCCACCAATCTTCCCATTTTTACAAACTCAAGCTCAATTAAGCGATGAGGAGATGTTTAAGGTATTCAATATGGGAATTGGTTATATGATTGTTATCGATAAACAAGAGCGTGAAAAAGCCCTTGCGTTATTAGAGCAAGCAAAGGTCATTGGTGAAATTACGACAACGGGCGAGGTAGAGATTAATGAGTAAAATTGCTATTTTTGCATCAGGAACAGGCAGTAACTTTGATGCTATCGTGGGAGCAATTGAGCAGGGTGACCTTCAGGCTCAAGCAACACTTTTAGTCTGTGACAATAGTGAGGCTGCCGTTATTGAAAAAGCTAAAGGAAAAGGGATCGATTATTTTCTTTTTTCGGCGAGTGACTTTCCTAATAAGGAGAGTTATGAAGAAGCAATTTTAAAAGAGTTAGAAGCTTATGAAGTGGAATGGCTTATTCTTGCGGGATATATGCGTCTGCTTGGCCCTACACTACTGGATGCTTACCCCAACAAAATTATAAATATCCATCCATCACTACTTCCTAAATATAAAGGTAAAGATGCGATTAAGCGTGCTTATGAGGCCGGTGAGCGAGAAATTGGAGTCTCCATTCATTATGTTGATGAGGGGATGGATACAGGTGAGTTAATCGCTCAAGAGGCTATCACTTTAACGGGAGAGGAGAGCCTTGATGAGGTGACAGAGCGAATTCATCGCGTTGAACACCGTTTATATCCCGAGACATTAGCAAAGTTATTGGAACAATAAAGGAAAAAGGTCAAATGAAGAAGAGACGTGCTTTATTAAGTGTGAGTGACAAAAGTGGTATTACTGAATTTGCCAAAGAGCTAGTAACCCTTGGCTTTGAGTTAATCTCAACAGGGGGGACTAAAAAAGTTATTGCTGATGCAGGTATTCCCGTAAAAGATATCTCAGATATAACTGGATTCCCAGAAATTATGGATGGACGTGTTAAAACACTTCATCCCGCTGTTCATGGCGGATTGCTCTCGGTACGGGGTAATGATGAGCACTCAAAAGCAATGAGTGAGAATGGGATTGAGTATATCGATATGGTTGTTGTGAACCTTTACCCCTTCAAAGAGACGATTGCAAAGCCTGATGTATCGTATCAAGAGGCGATTGAAAATATCGATATTGGTGGCCCTTCGATGCTCCGGAGTGCAGCCAAAAATCATGAGTCAGTAACCGTTATCACAGATCCAAATGATTATGACATTGTTCTTAAGGAGCTAAAGAGTGATGGTGAGACCTGTTTTGAGACGCGTCAACGTCTAGCCCTTAAAGTCTATCAAGCGACAGCTGCATATGATGCCTTAATCGCACAATATTTTGCTGATCAAGTTGGAGAGTTATTTCCTCAGCAGTTAACGCTCACTTATGAGAAGCAACAACCCTTACGTTATGGTGAAAATCCCCATCAAGAGGCGGCATTCTATCGGACACCATTAGTGGAGAATAACTCACTTGCTTATGCAAAACAGATTCATGGTAAAGAGCTCTCATACAATAATATTCAGGATGCAAATGCGGCAGTGAATATTATGTTGGAGTTTAATGAGCCTGTTGTCGTGGCGGTTAAACATATGAATCCATGTGGTGTTGGTTTGGGTAATACACTACTAGAGGCTTGGGAGCGGGCTTATGAGGCGGATTCTACATCGATTTTTGGTGGGATTATCGCGACTAATCAAGAGGTTGATGCTAAAACAGCAGAGCGAATGGGAGAGATCTTTTTAGAGATTATTATCGCCCCGAGCTTCACTCCTGAAGCTAAAGAGATTCTAATGAAGAAGAAAAATATTCGTCTATTAGAGAATAGTAGACTTGAGGAGCGATTAGCTGCAAAGAGTACGACAACCGCCGTAAATGGTGGATTACTTGTCCAAACATATGACCGTGCAGAGATCGATCCCAATGCATTTGAAGTGGTTACAGACGCCAAACCAACTCAAGCGCAACTTGATGCGTTAACTTTTGCATGGAAGGTTGTAAAGCATGTGAAATCAAATGCGATTGTTGTAGCAAAAGAGGGGCAGACATTAGGAATTGGTGCAGGCCAGATGAATCGTGTTGGCGCTGCAAAAATAGCACTTGAGCAGGCAGGCGATGAAGCGAAAGGAAATGTCTTAAGTTCCGATGCCTTCTTCCCAATGCCCGATACGTTAGAGGCGGCAGCAAAGGCTGGAATTAAAGCCGTCATTCAGCCCGGCGGCTCTATCCGTGATCAAGACTCAATCGATGTTGCCAATAAATATGGTATGGTAATGGTCTTTACAGGAAAACGTCACTTTAAACATTAATTCCTCTGTGGAGTTGATGTATTGATGGAGAAAAAATGAGAGCAGGAGTGAGAAATTTACTTCTACTACCACTGGCTCTCATTTTTATTGCATGTGGCAATGAAAATGAGGGTAGTACGGTAGAGGTGGCAGATGAAGCGGCGATATCGGCAGAGATTGCTACAAAGAAGCAGATGGGATTCGATCAACCAGAGGCGCTTCTTGCCGCCATGATTAAAGGGATGAATGAGTATGATCCTCAACAGTTAGTAAACCTAATCTACTACGAACATATAGAGGATCGACTTCTTTTTCGTAACCTTTTAGTTAAAAGTTTTACCGATGAGTTTAGAGAGTTACAGCCGTTAGAGCGTCAATGGCAAGTGATTGAGCCGATAGAGGTGCTCTATAGTGAAGATGGCAAGAGTGCTCGTCTCCTTCATCAATTACGAATTGAAGAGTTAGGTGCTGAGCCCATAACTGAAGAGAGTTATATCGATCTAATTAAGGTTGATAATCTTTGGTTCATTAAAGCCCATGATTAACGGATAGAGAGAAGATGTAATATGAAGATTTTAATTGTAGGTAAAGGTGGACGAGAGCATGCGCTTGCATGGAAAGCTAAAGCCAGTCCTTTAGTATCTCAGGTATATGTTGCCCCTGGAAATGATGGCATAAGAGAGATTGCAACGATTGTCGATATTAGTGAAACAGATCCCAAAGCTCTGGCTGATTTTGCGGAAAAAGAGGGGATTACACTAACGATATTAGGCCCAGAAGCATCACTTGTTGCAGGTGTTGCCGATGAGTTTGCCGCACGAAATTTACTTGTCTGGGGACCTAATAAAGCAGCAGCACAGATTGAAGGAAGTAAAGATTTTGCCAAAGAGATTATGGTGAAGTATGGTGTTGCAACCGCTGCTTATCAAACCTTTACAGAGGTAGAGCCTGCCATTGCCTATGTAGAGAAGATGGGGGTTCCTATCGTTATTAAAGCGGATGGTTTAGCCGCTGGTAAGGGGGTGATTATTCCCCAAACGTTAGAGGAGGCTAGAGAGACTATTGAATCGATGCTGGAGGGGAATCGATTTGGGGAAGCAGGTTCGCGCATTGTTATTGAAGAGTTTTTAGAGGGAGAGGAGTTCTCCTTAATGACTTTTGTTCATAACGGTAAAATCTATCCTATGGTTATGGCACAAGATCATAAACGGGCATATGACAATGATGAAGGACCAAATACCGGCGGAATGGGTGCCTATGCCCCGATCTTTGATACAGAGAGCTCTGAGGTACGCCAGGTTGTTAAAGAGATTATGCAACCTGTAGTAGATGGGTTGACGAAAGAGGGAGCCCCCTTCACAGGATTTTTATATGGGGGACTTATCCTAACAGCGGAAGGATTTAAGGTGATTGAGTTTAACGCTCGTTTTGGTGATCCAGAAGCGCAAGTGATTCTTCCCCTCCTAAAATCCGATCTAATTGAGATTATTCATACTCTATTAACAACGGATCAAGAACCAGAGATAGAGTGGCATAATCATTTTGCCATCGGAGTGGTTCTAGCTTCAGAAGGATACCCTGATGAGCCAATTAATGGTAAACCGTTACCTATTCCTCAGATTGATGATGAGCAGTTCATGCTCTTTTATGCTGGAGTTAAAGAGGTGGATGGAACATTAGTTAGCAATGGGGGGCGAATTTTATTAGCTGTCGCAACAGGAGAGAGCTTTAAAGAGGCATATGATCGGGTCTATACCCACATGAAGGCTCTCGATTTTCCCTATACATTTCACCGAACAGATATCGGCTTTCGACAGTTTGCTCGTCTTTAAAGCGCTCTTGATTCTTGTTGCAATGCAGTAGTCATTATACGATTGTGATCGAATAAGCACTCCATTTTGGGGTGCTTTTCTTATATAAATTAATGGGGGATCTACTATGCTCTTTACACCGAAAAATGTCTTAACCACGCTTAATGGCGAAGAGATGTCGATTTATTGGTTTAATACCAATCAGAGTCATCCCCCACAAGAGATCCTTATTGGTGAAGAGGGGCTTTCAGCAAATCGAGCTTACGCGATAGTTCGTAGCAATCGAGGTATTTTATGGCGAGGAGATTACCGTAATGGTGTAACACTCTTAAATGGTATTAAGCGTCGAGCACGACGGCAATTTAGTATCGAAGCTGATAGTGAGCGCTCTATGCGAGATCACTTTCAGAGGCATCGATTAAGTATGATGCAGCAAGCGCAGATGAATCATCGCTTTTTAGTCGAAATTACACCAGAGCTACAGTTAGATCTTCCCCATTCGCCAAAGGTAGATAGGGCAATCGAAGCGAGTTTAAATCTACCAAATGGAGCAACGCAACCATTAATTTTGCCGTTACAAGCATTGTTAGGAATTATTGGAGCGTATGAATGGCAGAGAAAAGGGGTCTTCATTGATGCACTTAATAGTAAGATTCATTTGCCCTATGGGATCTTCTCTCCCAATCGTGGTGAATATCTCACTTTGATCGATAATACACCCCTCCCTAAGGGAGCGGTAACGGCATATGATATCGGTACAGGATCTGGGGTTTTAGCGTTACTACTGGCAAAAAAGGGGCTCTCTTCGATTACAGGTACGGATATTAATCGTCGTGCCATTGAGGCTGCTCGTCACAATGTAGAACAACACCATTTACAACATATCATTACTATTGTAGAGGCAGATCTCTTTCCTGATAAAGGGAAAGCTGTTGATCTAATTCTCTTTAATCCCCCTTGGCTACCGATTAAAGGGAGCAATATCATAGAGCAAGCCCTGTATGATGATAAGTATCGTCTACTTAAGCGCTTTCTAGCAGAAGCAGGCAGATATCTGACTACTAGAGGGGAGATTTGGTTAATTTTCTCTAATTTAGCAGAGCAATTAGAGCTTATTCCCAAAGGGTATTTAGAGGAGCTCATCAAGGGGTATGGATATCGTATCGTCAATAAGCACGAAATCTTACCAACCCACAAAAAGGTACAAGATGTGGAAGATCCACTCCATGAGGCTCGAAAAAGAGAGGTTACGAGCCTCTACCAGCTTCAGCTTGTAGGTGATTAATTTTAGTTATCAGATGCGTAGTCAGTTGATGCCCTACTTGATCGAGTGATGGGCACTCTCTACCTCTTTTATCGAGCTCATCTTTCATTTGTGTCATTCGTAGCCCCTTATAACCGCAAGGATTGATCCAATCAAAAGGTGTTAGATCCATCGCAACATTGAGGCTCAAACCATGATAGAGTGCTCCATTTTTAATGCGAAGCCCCAAGGATGCAATCTTTGCTTCATTAACATATACTCCGGGGGCATCACGCATTCCATAAGCCTCAATGCCATACTCTTTTAGTGTCTGAATAATGCTCTCCTCTAAAGCAATGACTAAAGAGCGAACACCTATCTTAAGGCGCTTAAAATTAATTAAAGGATAGAGGATAAGTTGCCCAGGAGCATGATAGGTTACTTGCCCGCCGCGATCAGTCTGGATGATAGGGATAGTATGTGGATTGAGAATATGTTCTGACTTTCCAGCTTGACCTTGAGTATAGACTGGGGGATGCTCCACAAGCCAGATTTCATCAGGTATATCGATTGTTCGAGAAAGTGTAAACTCCTTCATCTGTTGGTAGATTATTTCATACTCCACTAATCCCAATTTTCGTACAATCACCCCATCCCCCATATCAATGTAGAAAGAGTTGATTATACCCAAAGGTGATCAAAATAACGATCTATCTACTACGATAAAGAGAGGTAATAGCCGATCTTCCTTGCTATACAAAGGGGAAATTAAACTCTATTATAGTGAAGTTGGTTTTATAAAATAAGATAAAGGGTAGAGGATATTGTGACTAAAGTTAAAGCTGGTGTAAAACTTAGAGGAGCTGAGAAGGTAGCGCGGATTCCTATTAAAGTAGTCTCTGTACCAAAAGAGGAGCGGCTTCCCAAACCGGAATGGATTAAAGCTAAAATACCTACGGGCAAACGCTTTAGAGAGATCACTAATCTTTTACGTGAGCAGAAGTTGCATTCGGTCTGTGAAGAGGCGGCATGTCCCAATATTGGAGAGTGCTTTAATATGGGGACGGCTACTTTTATGATTATGGGTGATATCTGTACACGCCGCTGTCCTTTCTGTGATGTTGGTCATGGTCGACCCCTACCTCTTGATACTGAAGAGCCAAAGCGATTGGCTGAAACTGTACGGAACTTAGGACTCGATTATGTTGTAATTACATCGGTTGACCGGGATGATTTGCGTGATGGGGGGGCAGGGCACTTTGCGGAGTGCATTAAAGAGATTCGTACCCTTTCACCTAAAACCGGTATTGAGATTTTAGTTCCAGATTTTAGAGGGCGATTAGATGTTGCTCTTGAGATACTTACCGAAACGAAACCGGATGTCTTGAATCATAACTTAGAAACGGTACCCCGCCTCTATAAAAAGGCTCGCCCTGGTGCAGATTATCAAAACTCCCTCGATCTACTTAAACGCTATAAAGCTAAAAATCCTGATGTTACGACAAAATCAGGCATCATGGTTGGATTGGGAGAGGAGGATGAGGAGGTTTATCAATTAATGAGAGATATGCGAGCCCATGATATAGAGATGATTACAATCGGGCAATATCTTCAGCCATCAGGTGATCATCTAGCGGTCGAGCGTTATGTTACTCCGGAGCAGTTTAAAGAGTATGAACGAGAAGCGTATCGCTTAGGCTTTAAAAATGCCTATGTAGGGGCAATGGTTCGCTCAAGTTATCATGCGGATGAGCAGGTACAGTAACTAATCTGTAATATTAAATGGGTCAGGGGGTGGGTCTTAACTTACCCCCTTTTCTTATCTCGATATATTAGCTGCCTTAACGAATGCTTTTGAGCTTACTCTTTAATTGCTCTATCATAAGCCTCCTTAGATCATAATTTAAGGAACCATCTATGAGCTTTTTAAGCGGCTTTGAACCATTACATATCACATTTTTCATCTATATCTTTTTGATGCTTGGGATTGGCTTTTATGCCTATCAAGCGACTGCAAACCTTTCTGATTATATATTGGGGGGGCGCCGATTAGGAAGTTTCGTTACAGCACTTTCAGCAGGTGCTTCTGATATGAGTGGATGGCTTTTGATGGGGCTACCAGGTGCAATCTATCTCTCGGGACTCTCCACCTCTTGGATTGCGATAGGGCTCTCGATAGGGGCGTACCTTAATTGGCTATTGGTAGCTGGAAGATTACGCATCTTCACTGAATATACAGGGGATGCATTAACACTCCCAGATTATTTCCATAGTCGCTTTGATGATCGATCACGTGCATTAAAAATTATCTCAGCAACCGTCATACTCTTCTTTTTTGTAATCTATTGTGCATCAGGGGTTGTTGCCAGTGCTAAACTCTTTGAGAGCACCTTTAATATGCCCTATAGTAGAGCGCTTTGGGTAGGGGCATTTGCCACCATTGCTTATGTCTTTATTGGGGGATTTTTAGCCGTTAGCTGGACCGATACTGTTCAGGCATCGTTAATGATCTTTGCTCTTCTCCTGGTTCCGTTAGTTGTGATCTTTAAAGTAGGAGAGGGCAATTTTGAGATTACGACAGCAGTTAATTTAATTCGTAATGTTGACCCGACCTATCTTAATATGACCCAAGGATTGAGCGTTATCGCTATCATCTCCTCAATTGCGTGGGGATTAGGCTATTTTGGCCAACCCCATATCCTAGTTCGTTTTATGGCGGCCGAATCAGTAAAGAGTATTCCTAATGCCCGTCGAATCTCTATTACTTGGATGGTACTCTGCTTAGGCGGCGCTGTTGCAGTTGGATTCTTTGGAATAGCCTATTTTGCAAAATACCCATCAGAGAGCGCTCAGCTTTTAGAGGGGGGTGGAGCAGAAGCTATCTTTTTAGAGCTTGCTAAAACACTCTTAAATCCATGGGTTGCCGGTATAGTCCTCTCTGCTGTTTTAGCTGCAGTAATGAGCACCTTAAGCTGCCAGCTACTAGTTGCATCCAGTGCTTTAACCGAAGATCTTTACAAAGGTTTTTTGCGGAAAAATGCATCTGAAGTAGAGTTAGTATGGATTGGACGCTTAATGGTCTTTGTGGTGGCGATGATTGCTATCTATATTGCCCATGACCCAGATAGTCGGGTTTTAGATCTTGTCTCTTATGCATGGGCTGGATTTGGGGCAGCCTTTGGACCCATCATACTCTTCTCACTCTTTTGGCCTAAAATCACCCGTAATGGTGCTCTATATGGGATGATTGTTGGGGCATTAACAGTCATTATTTATCCAAAAATTCCAGAGTTATTAACCCTATTTAATGTCACCACCAATACCCCCGATCAACTTCGAGAGCTCTATCCACTTTTAGAGCTATATGAAATTCTTCCAGGTTTTCTTCTCAGCTCATTAACCATTATTCTTGTCTCCTCTCTTGATCGAGAGAACCCTAAATTGCTTCAGACCTTTACCGCCGTTGAGAAGAGATACTATGAGGCGCGATAATCATGAGTAGAGATCTTTAAAAGAAGCTTCATTGGCTGATTTTTAAGTTTTAGGTGTACTTGTTGCACTTAGGCACTATAATAGAGTTCCACATATGTTGAACAGATTAGAGGAGTAATTGATATGGCATTTGAATTACCAAAATTACCTTATGCACTTGATGCGTTAGAGCCACACATCTCAAAAGAGACTCTTGAGTATCACTACGGCAAGCATCACCAAACTTATGTTGATAACCTCAACGCTCAAATTAAGGGTACTGAATTTGAAAATGCAAAAACATTAGAAGAGATTATTCTAAAATCTGATGGCGGCATCTTCAATAACGCGGCACAAGTATGGAACCATACATTTTACTGGGAGAGCTTAAGCCCTAATGGTGGTGGTGAAGCAACAGGAAAAATTGCTGAGCTCATCAATGATAAGTGGGGTAGCTTCGAAGAGTTTCAAAAAGCTTTTGATCAGTGTGCTGCTGGAACATTTGGCTCTGGTTGGGCGTGGCTAGTACAAAATGATGATGGCTCACTAGAGTTAGCATCGACCTCAAACGCAGGTAATCCTTTAACAGATGGGAAAAAGCCACTCTTAACATGTGATGTTTGGGAGCATGCATACTACATCGACTTCCGTAATAGTCGTCCTAACTACTTAACCGCATTCTGGAACTTAGTAAACTGGGATGCTGTTAATGAGCGCTTAGCTTAAGGTTATCATTAATAACTACGATTAGGATGTAGTAAAATATAACATTTATATGTGGCCCCCTATAATAATAGGGGGCTCTTTTTAAGAGAGTATTTACTTTTTTCTATACTCTTGGCACAATAACGCTTTTAATTCTCTATAGATAGAGATCAATTGATTAGCTTAAAAAATACGAGCATAGTTGTTAGTGATTAATTTATAATAAAATTACCCAAATAAATTAATTAATGATAAAGTATTATCTATCTAGGTAAGAGATTGCCATGAATCATAAGTGATGACACTATGAGTTGAGCTCAAAACCGTTTTGGGCGAGATGGTATAGAGTTTATTATTTAACATTGGTGTAAATAGTAACTCCCAGCTCTATACCTCTCGCCTCCTATTTTTATGGGTTTAGTAACGACTCAATTAGTTGAGAAAAGTGGATCGCTTCCTCTTCAGGGTAGTGATGATCACGCCCTTTTACGATAAAATCTCTACTCTGATTAATAGCGGTAGCCGCAGCTTTAGTTGCTAGATAGAAGATATCGCGAGAATTTTCACCACACAGCACAGTAATAGGCATTGGTAGTGCGTTTAATTCGTCAGCACTAATCGCTTCAGGCTCACTCTGCTTAAGGAGTAGGGGAAGGGTGTGTAGATTATCACGCTTAATAACCTGCAATCTAGGTGTAAGTCCTTCTAAGGTAAGACGATCACTAGTACATGCTGCGATAAATTGAGAGGCCGCCTCAACTAATTGATCACGACGCAATGCTTTAATAACAGGACTCATCATGCGAGTTAGATCTCGGCTAAATAGTTTAAGATCCTCCTCTGTCATCCCATAAGATGGAACTATCAGTTCATAGAGTATGAGTGACTTGAATAGGTCAGGTCGTTTTTTTGCTGCTAATAGAGCTACATGGGAGGCGTAAGACCAGCCTACAACTGTAACCCCCTTTAACCCTAATGCATCGCAAAAATGGATAAGTTCATCTGAGTGGATATCGGTATTAAATTCTTGAGAGTCGATCGTGGAGTTTTCTACCCTAAATCCTTTCAATGTATAAGCTAAGGCTCTATAACGGGTAGATAGATAGTTACAGTGGGGGGCCCAAATGCGGTGATCACCCAGTATTCCATGTAAAAAAAGAAGAGGCTCTCCAGCCCCCTCATCATAATAACGTAGATTCTCACCATTGACGGTGAGGGCATATTCCATCATAAATTCATATCCTATCGTAAAAATAGAGAGATCCCCATAAGGGGGATCATCTCTTTTAGTTATGGCTCTTCCAATCTATTCTAAAAATTGAGAAAAGTCTTCTCTTCTGATTAAATTCGATACGGCTGATGTTAATATCGATAACTCCTCTTTGGTTGTAATAAAGGGGGGCATTATATAGATCAGCTTACCAAAAGGGCGAATCCAAGCACCATTTTGAACTAGAAACTCCTGAACTTTTGCTTGTTTAATGGGGCGAGTTAATTCAACAACTCCAATTGCTCCAAGTACACGAGCCTCTGCAACATACTGAGCCCCATTGAGGGGGAGCATCTCCTCTTTAAGTTGCGCCTCAATCCGTGAGACATTCTCTTTCCATGCACCATTTTCTAATAGTGAGAGGCTAGCTAAGGCCGCTGAACAGGCTAATGGATTCCCCATAAAGGTTGGCCCATGCATAAAACATTTCGCCTCTCCATTGCTAATTGTATTTGCAATATCACGTGTCGTTATGGTTGCCGAGAGAGTAATATACCCCCCCGTTAATGCTTTACCAATAGAGAGAATATCTGGCACAACATCAGCATGTTCACAAGCAAAGAAACGCCCTGTTCGGCCAAACCCTGTTGCTATCTCATCGGCAATGAGCAGTAAACCATACTCATCACATAGTGCGCGAATGGTTTTAAGATAGTTTGGATGATACATCCGCATCCCCCCAGCCCCTTGTACAATCGGCTCAACAATAATCGCACTGATCTCTTGATGGTGCTCTGCTACTAAAGCCTTAAGAGGCTCTACAGCCGTTGGATCCCACTCCTCATGAAAACCAATCTCAAATGGTGGTGCAAATAGATGTTGAGGAAGGTAGCCTTCATAGATGGTATGCATTGAATTGACTGGATCACAGACTGACATAGCGCCAAACGTATCACCATGGTAAGCATGGGATAGGCTTAATACCTTATGACGTTTCTCCCCTTTAGCATGCCAATACTGAAATGCCATCTTTAACGCGACCTCAACGGCAACGGAGCCAGAGTCAGCTAAAAAGACACACTCTAATGGATCGGGGGTTAAGGAGACTATTTTACGGCAGAGCTCAACAGCAGGCTGATGAGTAATTCCACCAAACATAACATGGGAGAATTTCTCCAGCTGTCTCTTAATGGCGTTATTGATATGTGGATGATTATATCCATGAAGAACAGCCCACCATGAGGACATTCCATCAACAAGCTTACGACCATCTTCAAGTTCGAGCATAACTCCTTCGGCTGCTACGACCGGATAACAGGGTAGGGGCTCACTCATTGAGGTATAGGGGTGCCAAATATGTTTCGCATCAAAATTAAGATCGATAATATCGTTATCTATTGTTGAATCTCTTTTACTCATTGCTTCGTTTCGTTAACCATTTAATTAAGAACAAGAGATATTATGGTACTATATTTTCTCTTTAAAGAGTCTATATATCCCTAATATGAGAGAGAGTGAGGAGAGAATGGTTTGGGAAAATCGCATTAGATTGACGCTACAACAGATTAAGGAGCGAAATAATTACCGCCAGCGTATTCCCTTACAGAGCAGTGATGGGGGACGAATCATCACCATCGAGGGAAGAGATTACCTAAACTTCTCATCTAATGATTATCTAGGGTTAAGTCACTCAAAAGAGCTAATCGCTGCTTGGCAGGAGGGGGTGAAGTCTTTTGGTGTGGGTAGTGGGGGGTCGGGACATGTTGTTGGCTACCATCAGCCATTAGCCGAGTTCGAGGAGACTTTAGCTGATTGGTTAGGTTATGAACGTGCGATACTCTTCTCATCGGGATTTAGTGCAAATCAAGCGATTATTAATACATTACTCACAAAAGAGGATAGTATTATTGCCGATCGACTCAGTCATGCATCACTCTTAGAAGCCGCCTTTCTCTCTCCAGCTCGGTTACGCCGCTTTCATCACAATGGGATAACTTCATTAGCGAAACAGTTGAGCTATCCTGCCGAAGCAAAACTTGTGGTTACTGAGGGTATTTTCAGTATGGATGGTGATGAAGCACCCCTTTCAAGCATCTCAGAGCTAGTTGAAAAAGAGAAGAATGCCTGGTTACTTGTCGATGATGCTCATGGAATTGGTGTACAGGGACGAGGTGGACGTGGTACGTGTGATAAGTATGGAATTAAGCCGGAGCTATTAGTTGTTACCTTTGGTAAAGCGTTTGGAATGAGTGGCGCTGCAATATTAATGTCCGATTATGTTGCGGAGTATTTTACACAGAAATGTCGTGCTCTGATCTATAGTACCGCGCCTGCTCCTGCTCACGCATATGCTTTACAGAGTGGGATTACACTTATCCAGCAGAGTGACGATTTGCGAGCTAAGCTGAGGCATAATATCGAGTTTTTCCAGCAGCGAGCGAAAGATTTAGCGCTCAACATCTCCTCTAATAGTGCAATACAGCCAATTATTATTGGTAGTAGTGAAGGAGCATTAGCGCTCTCTAAAAAGCTGCGTGAGGAGGGAATATGGGTTAATGCTATTCGCCCCCCGACGGTACCACAAAATAGCGCCCGTTTACGGGTTACCTTAACAGCAAATCATACAACCGATGATATTAACCGATTATTAGAGAGGATTTATGAGTACTCATCAAAATAGTAAGGTCAATAAGCGCCAAGTTGCCGCTGCTTTTGGACGTGCAGCTAGGCGTTATGATCAAGCGGCTATATTGCAACAGCAGGTGGGTGATCATTTATTAAAGCAGTTTAACGAGCGGATTGGGCTTGAAAATAGGGGTGATGATCTGATTGGCTTAGATGCTGGATGTGGCACAGGATTGATTACACAGGCGTTACGAAAAGTAGTACCAAAAGCTACACTGGTGGCTTTAGATCTCTCATCTGAGATGTTGCATAGCGCAAAGTTAAAAGGGGATGCAGATCACTACACTTTAGGGGATATTGAAGCACTGCCTTTCCCAGAACAGACATTTGATTTTGTTATCACCAATCTTGCGATTCAGTGGTGTCATAGTTTTACAGCGGCTCTTAAATCCCTCTATCGAGTATTAAAACCTGGAGGTATTCTTCTCTTTAGTACAGTTATTGATGGTTCGCTATATCAGTTAGAAGAGGCTTGGCGCAAAGTGGATAATCGTAAGCATATATTAGATTTTCTTACTGAGCGGGAGATTGGTCAGGCATTAAAAGTGTACTCTGGCGAGATGAGAGTATTTGAGGAGCGATATTATTACTCTTCAATACTCTCTGTTTTGCGAAGCTTGCAGAATGTAGGTGCAACCACGCTGCCTACAGAGCGAGCAAAGGGATTGATGGGACGCAAAACCTTATCACGTCTTGCTGAGGCGTATCCTAAAGAGGGAGAGCAATATCCATTAAGCTACTATATTTTGATCGGGGAGATAATCAAGGGATGAATCAACCAAAGCGAAGAGGGAGTTTTTTTATCACCGGTACAGATACCGATGTCGGTAAAACGGTAAGTACCACATTATTAATGCACCATTTTAGAGCGTCAGGCTATAGTGTAGCCGGATATAAGCCAGTAGCAAGTGGAGCTGAGCTGATGAGACTATCGGATGGTAATACTAAGCTGCTGAATCCAGATGCTTATATGCTGCTAAAAAATAGCTCGCTAACATTAAAATATGAAGAGGTGAATCCCTATTTTTTTACTGAGGCAGAGGCGCCCCATATATTGAGCGAAAAAGAGCATCGACCAATCGACTTTGCCATTATGCGTCATGGCGCTAATGCTTTAGCCAATCGTGTTAATTATCTCTTTATCGAAGGGGCTGGCGGTTGGTTTACACCACTTAATAAAGAGCAAACATTTGCCCAATGGGTTCAAATACAGAAGATACCAGTGATCGTTGTAGTGGGATTAAAGCTAGGCTGTATTAATCATGCTTTGTTAACATTTGAAGCGATTAGTGCAATGAATTTACAAATAGCGGGTTGGCTTGGAAATCAGGTGGATTCATCAGTCAGCGATTTTGCTATCAATAACTACCTCTCTGCAATAAGCACTTTAGCGCCTAAAGTGCCATATCTTGGTTTAATTCCACATTTAGATGATATTGATAATCTAAACTCAAATCTATTAAACCAATCATTAGAGAATATACAGGTGCTATATAATTTATAAGAGGGGATTCAATATTCATTAGAATATTTTATCTACGATCATCTCACACGGATAGGTATAACTTCCACTTCTAAATATTATGTTAAATTAGGTGTATGTTTTGGATATACGAGTTCTTATTAAAAGATAATCTAACAAATAGCTGACGGATAACTACAATAGTTCGTAAAGAATTTTGAAATCATCCGCTAACTTTTTAAATAACTGCCCAATATCGGCTCTTGCTTCAATATTGGTGGAAGAAGAATTATAGAGGTTTACAGCTCTTTCAATATCACATCATAGTCGACCAGCCAAAAAACATAGTCATATCCCCGTTAATTGCATCTTTAAGAAAAGGGCTGATCCAAAATGAATAGGATCAACCCTTTTAATGTTAAAGGCTGAAGAGAAATTGTAACCGAGTAAGTAGCAGCGATTGATTTGCAAGATTGGTTAGCGCTGCACTTACTGCTTCTTAGCCCCTCTCTTCCGTTTTCGCTTGAGCCTCTTCAGCATCCTGCTCCTCTTGATGATCTTGACGATAAGTGTCGAGCTCCATACGTGCTTCTTGTGCTAGCTGAGAGCGGTGCTCTTTAATTGCTCGCGCTTCAACAAGGCGCTCCTGTAGCTCCTCCATGCGACGCAGATCATCGGTGCTAATCTCTTTAGATCGGCGCGAGAATGAGAATCGATCGAGAGATCGCTCTCTAATTTCAGATTGCAGTGAGAGAAACTCATCTAAAATAGAGCGCTCATTTTCGGCGGCTTCAATCGCCTCTGCCTTTAAACGTTCAAAGTTTTCGTAAAACTCATACTCTTCAGACCAAGGATCAACATCTGGATAGCTTTCGATATTGATGACAGGATCTTCATAATCTTCATGAATCTCTAAATCTATTGTTGCTACTCGCTTAATAGAAAACATAAGCATAACAATAATAACAATAAGGGGAACACCCGCAACAACAGAGGCTGTCTGCAATGTTGAGAGTGTATCAACATTACTGCCTGAGTATTGACTAACAAACATTAAGGCCGCTGGCATAAATGACATCGCAAATGCCCAAAAGAGTCGGTTCCAACGCATCGGTTCATCTAAAACATTCTTCTGAACAACGGCCGCTAAGATATAAGACATAGAGTCGAAGGTTGTCGCAGTAAAGATAACCGCTAAAATTGTAAAGAGTGCAATGACCAAATTGGAGAGTGGTAACGTCTCGAGCATGGCGAAAATAGCGGCCATTGCCCCAGACTCTTTTAAGATGCCTACCATATCTAATTGACCAGTTAATTGAAGATTTAAACCGTAATTACCAAAGGTAAAGAAGAAGAAGGCACATCCTAAGGAACCAAATACAATACTACCGGCCACCATATTTCGTATTGTACGGCCACGAGAGATTCGGGCAATAAAGAGGCCGATTGTCGGTGCATAAACCAACCACCAAGCCCAATAGAAGATCGTCCAATTTTGTGGGAAGTTTGATTCTTCAAAGTCACCTAAGCCACCAAAAGGTTCGGACCACGTAGCCATTCTAAAGAAATTATCAAACATAATTCCTATTGAATTGATTCCGGTCTCTATAATGAAGAAGGTGGGTCCTACAATTAGGATAAAGAGGAGCAGAAAGAGTGCCCCCCAAATATTAATATTGCTTAATAGCTGAATCCCCTTATGGATACCCTGATAAGCTGAGTATGCAAAGATAGAGGTTGCTACTAAAAGGACAGCAATATGGGTATAGATATTGATCGGTAGATTGAAGAGTTTATTCAACCCCTCAGTAATCATCGGTGCAGCGATTCCTAATGTCGTTGCCCCACCCCCTAATATTCCAAAGATAAAGAGGATATCGATAATTTTACCTAAGTAGCCATTACTATGCTTCTCCCCCAATACTGGCTTTAACGCAGCGGATATCTTTAAAACAGGCTCTTTTCGGACATAGAAGAAGTATGCAATTGGAATGGCGGGGATAAGATAGATCGCCCAAGCGATAATTCCCCAGTGGAAAATACCATAAGTTGCGGCCCACTCGATTGCCGCTTGGCTTTCCGGCTCAATATTAAAAGGGGGTGAGAGATAGTAATAGACCCATTCAATACTACCCCAGTAGAGAATACTGGCACCGATACCACTCGAAAAGAGCATCGCTATCCATGAGGCTAAGCCAAACTCGGGCTTACTATCAGGCTCCCCTAATTTTATATGCCCAATATCACTAAAAAAGATATAAATTAGAAAAAAGAGTGCACCAAGTCCTAATCCCAAATAGATAATGCCAAACTTATCGGTTACAAAATCTTTTGCTGTCGCGACCCATAAATCACCAGACTCTGGCCATATAATGAGGGGAACTACCACTATGAGAAGTAAAACAAGTGCGCCAAAGAAAGTAAATGTATCTATTAGATTCCAACGTAATTTAGACATAAATCCTTTTTTATTATTAGTAATGCTCTATAGTCTATATAGAGTTGAAAAATAAGATCCTAACAAAGCTCAATCTTATCTACAATTTAATTAAAGATATCGTTAACCTTTTGTTATTAACAAAAACTTATCATCATGAAGCTAGGTAACGAAGTAAATGACCGACCAACCAAATGATCAAAAGAGATCAGTGCTCTGAAAAGAGAAAACAAAAAAAGCAACAGCTGTTTAGAGCTGTTGCTTTCAATCTGGAGCGGGAAACGAGACTCGAACTCGCGGCCCCAACCTTGGCAAGGTTGTGCTCTACCAACTGAGCTATTCCCGCTAAGTAGGTGTCCCATTATAGGGATATAATTTCATCTGTCAAATGCTTTAACTGTACTAAAATAAGACAATCATTAGCCACAAAAACGGATACCTCCATCAATACTGCTATTTGGGTTAAATTACATAAGGTTAACACCTATTAAGAGGCGTAGTGAGTAGCGCCTCTCCCCCTGCTATGAGCAATATTTGGGCAGAAAATAGCATCTAAGGGGGCGCCTAATCTTACCGAGCTGTGCTATCGTTACTGATCAACAATACTTACAATAATTATAGAGAGAATAAATTAAGGAGAATATTATGAGGAAAGAGAATCAGATTGGCCTAACGTTACTGACGATTCTGCTCTACTTAGTCAGTAGTATCTCATGGGCGCAATCATCTCTACTAGATCGTGGCAATTTAGGAGGTGGACGAAATAGTGAGTTATTAGCCCCTCATGAAGCATTTAATCCAGAGCTCTATATTGAATCGGTTGAGGATGGGCATTTTCGGCTTCTTTGGTCGGTAAATAATGCCTACTATCTATATAAAAATAAAATAGATCTCTCCATACTCAATCAGAATATTGAGATAGAGCGTCTAACCTTCCCCCCCGGCGTGATGAATAGTGATGAGTATTTTGGGACTCAAGAGATCTACGACACCCCTTTTGCTATTGATCTTTATCTTACAGGTCCCTTAGATGAGGTGAAGCATCTTCATCTGCTGATTGAAGCACAAGGATGTGCTAAAAGTGGGTTCTGTTATGCACCCCATGAATGGAAGATAGAGCTTCCGCTCAACCCCCACTTAGAGGGACCTGATCGATTAAAGAGCGATATTGTTGGGAGTGCTCAAGTGGAGCTGCCCCCCGTAAGTGAGCATGATCGGCTCTTAAACTATCTTATCAGCAAGCAGTATCTTGCTATTCCCCTCTTTTTCCTCTTAGGTTTACTGCTCACCTTCACACCTTGTGTCTTACCCATGCTCCCAATCTTATCGGGGATCTTAACAAATGCGGGGACACAACAGGGAGAGCAGCTTTCTGTCCGTCAAGGCTTTACCATTTCATTGGTGTACGTTTTAGCGATGGCGGCAGTCTACACACTATTGGGTGTTCTTGCTGCCCATTTAGGGAAAGGGTTAGCAGCATACCTTCAACATCCTTATGTATTAACTGGATTTTCACTTATTTTTGTTCTCTTAGCTCTAAGTATGTTTGATCTCTACCAGCTTCAGATGCCGGCAGCAATTCAATCAAAACTTAACGCATTAAGTAGTAAGCAGCAGAGCAAACGAAGTTATAGTGGTATTGCCATTATGGGGATGCTCTCTGCGCTCATCGTTGGGCCATGTGTCACTGCCCCACTAATCGGAATCATTAGCTTAATTGCACAGACCCAAAACTACCTTTTAGGTGCTACGGCACTTTTCAGTATGAGTATGGGGATGGGGCTTCCGCTCTTAATCTTAGGCGCATCATCAGGGCATCTTCTCCCTAAAGCAGGTGCCTGGATGAATCAGGTGAAGATGCTCTTTGGCTTTATGTTGTTGGGGCTGGCAGCCTACTTCTTTGGTCGCACGCTCGATCATTACTGGGAGCAGATGCTCTACGCTACGATTGCTATAGCAACATTTATTTGGTTAGTGCGATATTTAGCGCAAGAGGGGCGTGGTGTACTCTTCTTTGGTGCTTTAGCAATTGCTACCTTCCTCTTCTCTGTCCAGTCGATTAATGAGGCTCAGCGTCCTATCGATTTACCCCTCTTTCATGAGGTGAAGGGCATTGATGGATTAAATACCCAACTAAAATTGGCGTCGGGAAAGATAACGATGTTAAATTTCACCGCGGATTGGTGTGTTAATTGTAAAGAGATGGATAAATATCTCTTTAGTCGAGATGATGTGAAAACTGCGATGGCGCCACTTGACCTATTGATTACCGATATTACAAAAAATGATGTTAAGGATCAGCAATTACTGCGACACTTTGAGCTCTATGGCCCCCCTGCTCTACTCTTCTTTGACCGCAATGGGCGAGAGCTTGAGGAGTATCGAATTGTTGGGACGATACAATATGAGGAGTTCATCCAATGGATCGAACACCTTTTAGAGCATAATTAATAGGTATTATCCCTTAACAGCAAAAGAGTCTACCGATTATTGGTAGACTCTTTTTTTACTACATTGGAAGGCAATTGAGCCTTTAGTTATAGTTACTCAATGATGCGCTTAACTTTCGCTCCTAATGCTCCTAATTTCTCTTCAATGGAGTCATAACCGCGATCGAGATGATGCAGCTCACCTATTTTCGTTCTCCCATCGGCTACTAATCCGGCTAAAATTAATGCGGCAGAAGCACGTAAATCGGTGGCGGTAACCTCAGCACCACTTAATCGCTCTCGACCCTCAACAATTGCCATACGCTCTTCCACATGGATTTTTGCACCCATACGCATCAGCTCATTCGCATGCATATAGCGATTCTCAAATATCGTCTCAACAATAGTGCTTGTTCCCTCTGATATTGCTGCCATAGCCATAAATTGAGCCTGCATATCGGTAGGAAAAAGGGGGTATGGTGCCGTACGTATATTGAGTGCTTTTAGTTGGTGATTAGGATTTTGTATCCGAATAAAATCAGGACCGATCTCTAATTGACTTCCCGAACGCTCTAATTTATTCGTAACAGCCTCTAAATGGGTAGGGTTACACTCTTCAATAGTAATATCTCCCCCAGTCATTGCTCCAGCCACTAAATAGGTGCCGATCTCTATACGATCAGGCATGATGGTATACTCACCGCCGGAGAGCTTCTCCACCCCTGTGATGGTTAAGCGGCTAGTGCCAACGCCCTCTATTTTTGCACCGAGGCGATTGAGCATTAATATTAGATCGGTGACCTCCGGCTCCTGGGCGCAATTATCTAAAATAGTAACACCATCTGATAATATGGCAGACATAAGGACATTTTCGACTCCAGTTACGGTAACCATATCAAAGGTATAATGACCACCTTGAAGTCGTTTGCCTGGAATTGTCGCATGTACATAACCATTAGCTAACTCAATATTAGCGCCTAAAGCCTCCATCCCTTTTAAGTGCTGATCTACAGGTCGACTCCCAATTGCACATCCCCCTGGAAGAGAGACCTCTGCCTCGCCAAATCGTGCTAAAAGAGGCCCTAATACTAAGATGGAGGCCCTCATCTGCCGCACAAGTTCATGACCTGCGCGAACCGTATTGATTGAGCGGGGATCAACCGTCACAGTACCCGCCTGATTATACTCAACTTTAGCCCCAAGCTCCGATAGCAGTTGGACTAAAATTGTTACATCTTGAAGATGGGGAACGTTATAGAGTGTCACAGGTTCAGAGGCTAAGATTGTAGCTGCCAAAATTGGCAATACTGCATTTTTAGCACCACTTGCTTTCACCACCCCCGATAGAGGACCATTTCCCTCAACCAATAGTTTTTCGCGCATACTCATCTAGATTAGCTCCATTTTGATGTGGGGTACGTTTTTAACGATAGCGCATGAATCTCATCGGTCTCCATACGATCGCCTAATGTTGCATAAACCATACGATGTTGATTAATCATCGAAACCCCTTCAAACTCTGGGCTAACGACTAACGCCTCAAAATGTTGACCATCATCTCCAGATACTTCGATATGATCACACTTCAAGCCACTTGTAATTAACTCTTTAATCTTTTCAGCATTCATCATAGTTACTAATTACTCCAATATATATAACACTAATTTCTCTCTCGCTTCTACTCATACGAGTAAAGATAACGTCAATTGAGCATTATACCGATAATAGAAATATTTAATGATTTTTGAGCGCTATTATATCGGATAACGGCATACTTGTATCCCATTCGCTACAACTTGGGCACTGCCATTGTAGAACACGGGTTGCAAATCCACACTTAGTACATCGATAATGAGCATATTGATCAATGACTGAATAGAGGATATTGAGGTAGAGTGTCTCATCTCTATGGAAATCCTCTTTGACTTGAGTGAGTAGAAGCTCTTTATAGAGGATGGCTCCTGCTAGATTTGGGGACTCTTCTAAAAAAGACTTTAGATATCTCAGCGCAGCAGAGAGCGAGTCAGTGAGAAGTAGATAGTGGGTCTGCCAAATAGCGATGCGGGGCTCCCCACTTTCACTTAATTGCTGTAGAAAGGGTAAAAACTCCTCCTCTTTCTGCAAGATAACTGCCAAACGATAAAAGAGGGGGACCAAGATTACCGTTAAGGGGTGCCCCTGCTCTTGAACTCTTTTAATTAGAGAGAATGCCTCTTGATACCGCTCTTGTGCCACAAATACCCGAATAGTAATCATCTGAGCACGAATAGAGTCAGGATTACTCTCGAGGGCACGGGCAAGCCACTCTTTTAAGAGGGCATAATCCGCAACGCCTCGTAGCTCCTCTTCTGCTAACTCACAATAGAGGTGGGCAACCTTTATCATCTGCTCCCCCTCCTCTTTACGCTCTAGCATAGCAATCGCTTGTAACCAATCCCGCTGCTGCTCATATATCTTAGCAAGCTGTGTTAGAGCACGCTCTTTATAGTGGGAGCTCTCTAATAGAAGGCGAAACTCCCCTTCCGCGCGATCGAGTATTCCTGCAGCAAGATAATCGAGGGCAAGTGAGTAACGTGCGGTATAGAGAAAGTCTGTCTCTCTACTCTGCTCCATCACATAACGGTGAAGCCCTATAGCATAATCAACTTCACCCCGATTACGAAAAGCATCTCCTAATATTAAGGAGAAGCGCAACCCTTCATCCTCGCTCTTTGCTGGCACATCGAGCTCAGTCTCTAAAGCACTCTTCCCCTTCCCCTCTATAAAGTAGCGAAGATTAAGTTGCTGAAGAAAATGCTCCCTCTTCAGGTTATCTTTCTTTGCCGCTAACCAGCCGATGAGGAGCCCAATTGGTAGCAGTACCCAGATATACTCAAACATTCAGCTACTATTTAGATAACAGAATCATGCTTAAGACGCTCAACAGTAGCCTCTAACTCTTTGATGCGCGACTTTAACCGCATTCGACCAATAAAGATGGGTATATTAATAAGCAGTGTAATGATTAGAGTAAAGAGTGCTCCCACAATAAAACTGATAATCAATAATGTTGTTAAATGTATCTGCTCTATCTCACCTAAGATATAGTTGAAATCGGCGATGATGATTGCTCTATTTTGAAAAAAGAGCACAAAAAAGAGAAGCACGATAATAAACCCTAGTATAAACTTCCCCCAAAACCAGATCTTCTTCACAAGTTGCATTCCTTATTAGTTATTGATAATTGATGTCGATGGATAAGCTTTAATATATCAAATCTCTTCACGGGAGATGAGATATTCTCTAACTAAGATTAAGCTTTGCATTTTAGCCACTTCATGGTAGATTATAAAGATATAATTTTATAATTTTCATAAGACAGCTTTCCCCTTCGCTGCTTAATTTTATTAATATGTATTACTATTTTTAATGATTAGATGGTGTTCTTCTCTAGTTCATAACAATAACTCTTCTGTTGAATGATGCACCGTTCTAGCACCCTTATTAACTTATCCTAACTAATAGCTAGGAGAGTAACTATAATCCAATAATGCTTATCGATTATTTAATCAACAAATATAAGAGTAAAATATTAACTTATGAGTTCTAAACAGGAATCTATCACCTCCTTGTGGGATCAATCATCGACAACCGTAAAAGAGTATCTATCAACCCCGATCTGCCCCGATAACTATATAAAAATTGAACCTATTGGCAGTGAACGGACTTTAGAGATTATTCAGGCAATTATCGAACAATCGGAGAAAGAGAAATCGATCTTGATTGTTACCAATCGCATACAGGATGCAATCAATTTAGCGTTGCTAATTAATACTCTGGCTAATCGAGATCTTGCATCACTCCATCTTCCTCATCATCGTCAAGCGATTGACTCCAATGCCCCATTGACGATTACAACACTCTATCAGCTTAATTTAGATGAGGAGATATGGCCGCTGCTCTCTAGTCGCTACTCTCATCTTTTTTTCGATCCTATCAATCAAGATAGCCCACTCCTTAATACCCCTAAGTTATTAAAGCGTTATAGCAGTGCGCTTTTGGCAAGCGATATCGTCATCACCCCCATCAATACAATAAATATTATTGATCTATTAGTGAGCTCTGCAGATAAAAAGAGAGATAAACAAGAGATTAATATTGCTATATTACAGGGAAACTTTAAGCGGCAATATATTCGCGATTCTGTTCGCTCTGAAGAGCTCACCTCAGTGGTGGTTATCTTAAAGCATCATCAAGAAGCACGTCAGCTCCAGAGCTATCTTTATCGTGGCCGTATCCGAGCAAAGACGATTCATAAACGGACATCAGATAAGATTAGAGAGCAGATAATTAGGGAATTTAATGAGCAGAAAATCAACGTATTAATTGTTGTTGAGGAATGCGCTCAATCATTAGCAAATAGATTATCTCAAGTCGATAAGCTCTACCTATATGACCTGCCAACCCTCTATATAGAACTTAAAGAGTTTTTAGAGCTTACCGCAACCTACTTCTCGCCAAAAGAGCAACAATCATTAGCAACTGAAAATCAGCGGGTCTGGGTCGAAAGCCTTAAAGAGGAGTGTGATAGTGATCTCTGCACCATTATCCTAAAGAGTGTTGAAGCGCCTAAAAATAGACGGAATCAACAACGAAACAACCGTAAAACTAGCGGAAGTCGCACATCTAATAATCGCAATCGAAATAGTGATCGCAAGAGTACTCAGAGGAAGCGAAATACTTCTAGGAATCGCAAAAATGATCGTACCAATAGAGAAGAGATAGAAGCCCCTAAAAGAGCGGATAATGAGGGGATTCCTGAGATTTCTCAACAAGATATTGTTAATGAGAATCGACTCCCCTTTGAGGCCAACTCATTTGAAGCGAATATTGCAAAAATTAATCGTCAAAGGGTTCGGAATGTCTTCTCTAATCAACGGCAGAATCACCAATTAGAGGATCACACCTTCCGTCAAGAGGGTAATGGCCCTAATACAACAACCCCTCAACGAGGCAACCGCCGCTCACGCCGGAACAATAATCGCAATAAGAATGGAAACCAATAAGATATGAGCTATATAACACAAGAGGGTTTCGATAAACTCTCTGCTGAACTTGACTACTTATGGAAAGAGAAGAGACCTAAAGTTACCCAAGCTGTAAGTGATGCAGCGGCATTAGGTGATCGCTCAGAAAATGCAGAGTATATCTATGGTAAGAAGCAGCTAAGGGAGATTGATCGAAGAATCCGTTTTTTAAGTAAGCGGCTCGGGGAGCTTACAATCGTTAATCATAAACCTGATGATCAAGATCGTGTCTTTTTTGGTGCTTATGTCACCTTAGAGAATCAGGATGGTGATGAGCGCATTATTCGAATTGTTGGTAGCGATGAGTTTGATCATGAACCCTGTTACATCTCACTACGTTCCCCATTAGCTCGGGCGATTATCGGTAAAGAGCTAGATGAAACAATCGTTTTAAATCTTGAAACCGGACGGGTTGAATATACTATTTTAGAGATTGAGTATCGCTAAAAAACGGGCGAGGTTCAGTTATCACATTATCTTTTTATCTCCTACAGAGGTGGATAAAGAGCACCTATTTTTGCCCCTCTAGGTAGCGCTGATAGTACCCTAACACCTTAGGTACGTAAGCTTGGGTCTCTTTATAGGGAGGAATCTGATTATTATACTTCATCACCGAGCCCTCTCCAGCATTATATCCTGCTAATGCTAAAGGCAGATTACCAAATTTATCGAGCAAAAAGCGAAGATACATCACCCCACCCTCAATATTTTGAATAGGATCATAGGCATCCGTCACCCCAAAACGTTTAGCAGTTAATGGCATTAACTGCATTAACCCCATTGCTCCAGCATGGGAGATTGCATGAGGATTATAAGCAGACTCAACAGTAATCACTGCATGGATAAGAGCGGGATCAACACCATGTTTTCGACCAATCTGCTCAATATAGGGATCGTAGAGTGAGCGATTAGCAAAAGCTAATCCGGCTGACCCCTTAAATGCCCCCCTCTGTTTCTCTAATATATTGGCATAATTATTGACCGTATCATTCCGTAGTGAGAAAGGCTTAGGATAATTACCAACAAACGCACTAGCATCTCCATGCAGAGAGACTTCACGATTGAAGCGCGGCGCACTCAGCAGAGCCTGCACATCTTCATCATCATCTAACGTTGAGATAGGAGAGATTCCTTTCACCAAGCGCCCCTTCTCCACCGGACGATTAACAAAATGTTTCCGGCCATCTTCATCTTCATACATATAGATATCGGCCTCTATGACTGAGGAGAGGAGCACTAAGGTTATGGCAAGAGCGACCCTTCTATTTATCATACTCTCTTTAATCTTCCTTACGAAGAAATAGAAGATCCCATATCGTATGACCTAATCGTTCTCCACGGGCTTCATATTTTGTTTTAGGGCGATGCTGTTGATTGGTGATAAATCCCCCATCGGAAGTACTATTATAAAAGTGGGGGGACTCTGAGAGAACCTCTAACATATGCTCTGCATAAGGGGCCCAATCTGTCGCTAAACAGAGACGGCCACCGGGCGCAATAATTCGGCTTAACAGAGCAATAAATGGGGGTTGTATTAAACGTCTCTTATGGTGTCGCTTCTTATGCCACGGATCGGGAAAGAAGATCTGCACTGTTTCAAAGCTTGCATCCGGTAGAGACTCGGTGATTACCTGAACCGCATCAAAATCGATTGTGCGTATATTCGTTAAACCTTTAGCCTCCACATCTAGCAATAATCGTCCAACACCGGGCCGATGAACTTCAATGCCGAGAAAATCCCGTTCTGGCTCATCTTCTGCCATCTGAGATAAGGATGCCCCATCACCATACCCAATCTCTAAGGTTCTAAGGGCACTCTTTCGACCAAAAAGCAGATCAAGATCCCACCGCTCTCCCACTGATTCATGGGGAATGAGGTAGGGGCTCTCTGCTAATATACGCTCCTGCCCTCGCGTTAAGCGCCCTTCACGCCGCACAAAACTCTTTACTCTTCGTAAATGATTATTTCTTCTCATAATTATCCATTACATATTGCTCAATAATAGCGATAAATTCAGCAGCAATGTTATCCCCTTTCAAGGTCTTATAGCGTTCTCCATTGATATAGACAGGTGCTACAGGACGCTCTCCGTTACCGGGTAGACTAATCCCAATATCGGCCAACTTTGATTCGCCAGGGCCATTTACAACACACCCCATTACCGCCACAATCATCTCTTCGACCCCTTGATATCTCTCACCCCACTGTGGCATCTTCTCATCGACATAGGCCTGAATCTCTTGCGCTAACTCTTGAAAATAGGTGCTACTAGTGCGTCCACATCCTGGGCATGCAACAACTTTTGGGGTAAAAGAGCGAATTTGTAGGCTCTGAAGAATTTCGCGTCCAACTAATACCTCTTCGGTGCGAGGGGCACCAGGTTCTGGTGTCAGCGATATACGGATCGTATCACCAATCCCCTCCTGTAGTAGTACAGCTAAGGCAGCCGTTGAGGCAACAGTACCCTTCATCCCCATCCCTGCTTCTGTTAAACCTAAGTGTAACGGTAAGTTTGTCTCTGTAGCAATCTGCCGATAGACAGAGATTAGCTGTTGAGCCTGACTCACCTTAACAGAGAGAATAATTTGGTCATCCCCCATCCCTAACTCTTTTGCAAAAGCGACACTCTCTAGCGCTGATACAATCATCGCCTCACACATTAGCTCTTCATTGGTAAGAGGCATCCCTTTTTGATTATTCTCATCGATAAGTCGCTTTAAAACCTCTTGATCTAAACTGCCCCAATTAACCCCTATTCGCACCGGAATTTGGTGTTTTAATGCCTCTTCAATTATTGCGGAAAATTGCTCATCTTTTCTACGTCCGCGTCCCACATTACCAGGGTTAATGCGCAATTTACTCAACGCCTTAGCACATTCAGGCTCCGCCTCTAATAGTCGATGCCCATTAAAGTGGAAATCCCCCACTATTGGTGTATCAAAGCCAGCATGACGTACCCCTTCGACAATATAAGGGACCGCTTTTGCTGCAGCCTCAGTATTAACAGTAATCCTAACTAATTCAGAGCCCACCTCCGCTAACTCGATAATCTGCTTAATGGTGGCATCAATCGCTTCTGTATCAGTATTGGTCATCGATTGCAGGCGAATCGGATGCATCGATCCGATCCCGATATTACCCACCATCACCTCGCTGGTGGTGCGTCGTTTAATGCTAAATGGCATATTGATTAATTACTCTTCATGTTAGATAAAAGATGGGCATATTATCGCTAAGATCCTAGCAGATAACAAGCGAAAGGGTTGCGCGAGGCTACTTATTATTAAATAAACTGTTAAAATAGAGGAGTTATATAAATCGATAAGGGTAAGGCTATTTATGAGTTCATTAATTACATTCTTTAATGGGTATAACACGATAAAAGCACTTCATATAATCTTTATGGTTACTTGGTTTGCAGGGCTCTTCTATCTTCCAAGATTATTTGTCTACCATGCTATGAATCAGCATAAAGAGACTGGAGAGACCTTTAAGATTATGGAGCGTAAGCTCATGATCATGACCCATATCGGAGGAAGTTTAACCTTACTATTTGGTATTATCTTACTTATTAAGAACCCTATTTTATTAAAACAGCCATGGTTCCATATTAAGTTAACCCTCCTATTATTGCTCTTTCTCTATCACTACTTCTGTTACCATTATATGCTGCTCTTCCGTCAAGACCGCAATCCTCATAGAGATAAATTTTATCGTTACTTTAATGAGGCACCAAGTCTCCTTTTAGTTCTTATTGTTATGTTTGTTATTCTTAAGCCAGCGTTTGGGGGGTAATCGATGAGAAGCAACTTGCTCACTGTAGGTATTTGCTGCATCCTTCTTCTTTCCAGCTGTGGCGAAGCAGAGCAGAGTTTTGCTGATCGTGGTGAGTATCAATCAAAAATTCAATTTAAGCAACGGGCTGTTGATGAGATAGAGAAACACCAAAAAGCACATTATGAAAATCAAGAGCAGTTAAAGCAGTTACCATAAAAAAGGCACTCATCATTCTTTTTAAATGTTGAGTGCCTATCACTATAGGGGGCTCTATACTCTACAACATCTTAGATGCAAACTCCGCTAAACGGGAGCGCTCTCCCTGCTTTAACGTAATATGACCACTATGCTCCCACTCTTTAAATTTATCTACAACATAAGTTAATCCTGATGTTGTCTCTGTTAAAAAGGGTGTATCGATCTGTCCAATATTACCCAAACAGATCACTTTACTATTAGGGCCTGCACGAGTGATTAACGTCTTCATCTGCTTTGAGGTAAGATTCTGCGCTTCATCAATGATGATCCATTTATTCTGAAAAGTGCGCCCCCGCATAAAATTGAGGGACTTGATCTTTACCCGATGAGCTAAAAGATCCTGTGTAGCCCCTTTGCCCCACTCATTCTCCCCCTCGCTCCCCATAAGAACCTCTAAGTTATCCATCAGAGCGCCCATCCACGGAGCCATCTTCTCCTCTTCAGTGCCAGGGAGAAATCCGATATCATCTCCAACCGAAACAGTGGCTCGAGTCATAATAATTTGGTCATAACGCCGATTCTCTAATACCTCATGCAACCCTGCAGCTAGAGCAAGAAGTGTCTTCCCTGTACCTGCAGCCCCTAATAGGGTTACAAAATCGATTTCAGGATCTAAGAGTAGATTAAAGGCAAAACTTTGACCCTGATTGCGAGCAGATATGCCCCAAACTGACTTCTCAGAGAAGTCTTTTATCGCTTCAATCGTCGCTTCTTGATCCCTCACCTCACGAACAATATAATCGGCACTATCATCATCGATAAAGAGACCATCATTTGGCTTCCAACGATTGACCTCCTCCCCTTTAACTCGATAGAAGCTCCGCCCCTCCTCCTCCCGCCAAGACTCTAAGTCAGCTTCAAAAAGCTCCCAGAAATCTTTTTGGTAATGGTGATAGCCACGATGGAGTAGGTCTGCATCATCTAATACCTGATCATTAAAGTAATCTTCTGCAGGAAGACCTAAAATCGCAGCTTTTATCCTTAAGTTAATATCTTTAGAGACCAAAATTACCCGCTCACCATGCTGCTCCTGTAGAGCTAATGCCACCTCTAAAATGGCATTATCATTAATTCCGGCTGCGAGTACCTTCTCCCCGTGGTATTGCAATGATTCCGTCTGAAAAAAGAGTCGCCCTGAGCAGAGTTTCTTGTCAGTGCATGCATCATCATGAAGCGGTGGATGAAGTGAAATCCCCTCCTCAATCGCTGCCTGATCTAATTTTTTCTGCAACATTGCATCATTAATAAAACGACTTGCCTGCCGTGCATTACGAGCTGCTTCCGATGCACCACTCTTATGACGATCAAGCTCCTCTAAAACAATCATGGGCAGAAAGATATCATGCTCATGAAATCGATAGAGCGCTGTAGAATCATGCATTAACACATTGGTATCGAGTATAAATAGCTTCTTACTACGAGCATTCCCCATAATTATCTACTCCTATCTTGGTTATCGGAAAATAGCATTGGGTAAAAATGCAGAGACGAGCCAATTTGGGGCGTCAACAATTTCACTAATGCGTAGGTCAACAGCGATACTACAGAGCATATAAGCTTCTGCGTCACTTAACCCATAAGTATGGGAGAGATGCTCGATCATATAACTGATCGCCTTCTGAGCCGCTACATAGAGGTCATTACCAAAGCCAGTGGTTACATAATACCCCATACTATCTGCCTCTGGTGTTGGAGGACCTGGTATCTCATAGCGTGGCTCTTGAATGGAAACCCCTTTATGCAGCTTAAGACGAATTGTCGTCTCCATAGAGGCCTCAATGGCTGTTCCACACACCTCACCATCCCCCTGTGCAGCATGGGTATCGCCAATTGAGAAGAGTGCCCCCTCTACCCAGACAGGAAGATAGAGCTTTGTTCCTGCAGTTAGGTGCCTAATATCCATATTGCCCCCATTTTGACGAGGAGGAACAATACTGTGTAACCCCGCCTCTGGTAGTGCAACTCCTACAGTTCCAGGAAATGGTTTGATAAAGAGATCGATATTATGTAAAAACTCTGCTCGTCGTCGATCTTTGAGATCGAAAATCTTCAACTCTGGATCAGGAAAGTGATCTGCTAAGAGTCCAAAGCCAGGAATAATCGCACTCCATCCCCAATCGAGCTGACGAAAATCGATCATCTCGATCTCTAAAGTATCACCAGGCTCAGCACCATTAATATAGAGAGGGCCAGCAACAGGATTGACTTGCTCAAAATCGAGCTTTAAGACATCAGATGCGGTAGAGTTTTTTGTAAATTGCCCTCCAGATGCCTCCGTAATCATGTAGTTTACTGTTGTTCCTGAGTCAACAACCATTATCGGCTCAAGTGAATTATCCCACCCATGATGCTTATTTTTATTAAAGTCGTGAATCGTTCGGTAGGGAAGATGATTGTGATTACAGCTCATAATACTCCTCACTTCTGGTTTATATATTATTTATTTGTAGATCACCATTAATAAAAAGGGGGAGCATTCTGCCCGCCCCTCATGTGATCTTAATCGTTATATCAATAGACTATATAGAGAGTCCTATAGCGTTTTAATCGCCTCTAGCACCTCAGCAGCATGACCAGGAGCTTTTAAGTTACGCCACTCTTTTAAGATCTCTCCTTTAGTGTTAAGAATAAAGGTACTCCGCTCTATACCTATACCTACCTTACCAAAGACCTTCTTCTCTTTAAGAACATCAAACTCTTTTGAGAGAATCTCATCAACATCTGCAATGAGTGGGAAATTGAGATCAAATTTATCTGAAAACTTAATATGAGAGGCAACACTATCTCTTGAGATACCAAAAATGAGTGTCCCCTCTCGCTCAAAATCCTCCTTAAGATCGCGAAACTCTTGAACTTCTATGGTGCATCCGGGTGTATCATCCTTTGGGTAGAAAAAGAGGACAATCTTCTCCGCCTCTAGCTTTGAGAGTGTGACGGGATCTTGATCAGTTGCAAATGATGTAGCCCAAACTTCTGGAGTAACACTTTGGTTTGACATACAAATCTCCTTATGTAGCATTATTATCAAATTGTTCCGTTGCTCTTTCAATATAGCACTTATCAACTATAGAGAGGAGAGAAATGTTATCTCACTGGCTACGACTTTTTTATACTCCATATATCGGTCCCGCTCGCTTTAAGCAGTTGTTAGCCTATTTTAATAGCGTTGAAGAAGCCGCAACCGCAACTAAAGAGGAGTGGAGAGCCGCAGGGATGCCAACACAAGTTCTCTCCGCTTGGCATAAAGATCAAGAGAAGCGGATAGAGGGGGCACTCCATTGGCTCAATGCCTCTAAGGATCATCATATTATCCCCCTTATCGATGAGGCTTATCCCCCACTCTTAAAAGAGATTCCAGATCCTCCTCCCCTCCTCTTTGTTAAAGGGAATAAAGCGGTATTAAGTCAACCCCAAATTGCTATCGTGGGTACTCGCTACCCAACTAAAGAGGGGCGAAGAAATAGTTATCAGTTTGCCAAAGAGCTGGCACAATCAGGATTTGTCATCAGCAGTGGCTTAGCTAAAGGAGTTGATACGGAAGCCCATCGAGGAGCATTATCAGGAGGCAGTACCATTGCTGTCTTAGGAACCGGATTGACCCAAATTTATCCTGCAGAAAATAGGAAGTTAAGTGAAGAGATCATCACCTCTGGCGGAGCAATGATTAGTGAATTGCCGTTACATGCTGCACCACGAGCAGAAAACTTCCCCCGTCGCAATCGTATTATTTCTGGATTAAGTATTGGTATAGTAATCGTAGAAGCAGCAAAACAATCGGGCTCTTTAATTACTGCTCGCTTAGCACTAGAGCAGAATCGAGAGGTTTTTGCCATTCCTGGATCCATTCATAATCCACAAACTAAAGGGACCCATCAGCTTATTCGGCAGGGAGCAAAATTGACCGAGTCTACCCTTGATATTATCGAGGAGCTGCAAGGATGGATCCCCCATACCTCTATAGAGCATAATCAGCTGCAGAGTGAAATTGAAGCGCATCAGATGGTACAAGAGCGTCTCTTTATTGAGCGGGAGACTCGAGAGCCCAAGGATCCTGCTCTTCGCTCCCTCTATCGCGAACTGACGGAGCCAAAGAGTATTGATGAGCTTGTTGAGATATTAAAAATCGATACCCATATAGTAGCAACTCAACTTCTCTCTCTTGAATTGGAGGGATTTGTCACCAATGTTGGCTCTGGCCGTTACCAAAGGAGCTCTTAAATATGGAGGAGCAGTAACTCCTACTGATAATGCATACTCCGGCGAAGTGATAGTGCGACCTCCTTCTGTAGCGCTTTAGGTACAGGGAGATTAACAATTAAGGTAAACAGATGAATGATCCCTCTTCCTTGCTCAGTAATAATATCGCTGTTGTAGTAATCATCGACAAGTGTAGCAAGCACTCGATACTCTTCTAATGAGTAGGCTGCAAGTAGTGGTAGCTGCTCCTCTAAAATCTTAAACCAGGGTAGCTCACTCTGATATTGAGCAGTCAGGTTAAAGCGCGATAATCCCTCCTGAAAATATCTCTCCCTATGGACTCTCTCTGAGAAGAGATGATTAACGAGCACATTTAAGATGGCTTGAATACTCTTTGCAAATGTTTGATGGGTCAAACGCCGCTCCTCTTGATACTGAATCGTCATCTCTCCATCATTAGGTAAATCTCTCCCCTTTAATAGATAACGCCAAAGTAGATACTCCTCTATTGAGAGATGATGATTCATAACAATCAACTCTTTGATATTACTCTTAAGAGTCTGAAGATCTTCAGGGTGAATCTCTTTGATCTCCGTTACAGCGTTAATATATCCCTCAATATGAAAACGCTGATTCACCCCCCTTAGCCCCCTGAATGCTCTAAGTACCTGTTGATAGTGGCGATGCATGAGCAGCTCTTTTAAATATATTTTCTGCTTACGAAGCAGAGCGGAATTATCAGCTAAAACTAAAAAGGTAGCATAGATCCGGGCGCACCCCTCTTCAATCAGCCGTTCACCCCCTAAATAGGAGAAGAGCAGACTCTTTTGGGCACCTCGATTGAGTGATTCGCTATTTAGGTAGTGCACTAAGGCTTGCTCCTCTTCAGAAGTATCAGGAGCAAAGAGTAACACTCCTCTACCATCAATCTTTGCCAGACGCTCCTTAAACCACTTTACATTGTAGTTAGGATCAACTGCCAAAATACGTTTAATGATAGGGGGATGGGTATCAAATAGCTTTGCTTTATCATGCTCATTGTAGTTATCAAGATAGAAATGGGCATACTCATGATAGAGCGATGAGGCTTGATATGCTCTACTCGCCTCATCTGGCGTTAATCCTACAATTTTTTCTAACACAGGAATAATTGCTTTAGAGCGAGTTAATCGAACCGATTCCATATCGGCAAGGTATTCTCGATTTTGTGAGATGAAAGCACGCACTACACGTGCTGTTATTGCCCCTAAGCAACCAATTAACATAATTAAAAAGGCTGTAAAGATAGGGATAATAAGAAAGATTGAAAAAGAGCTAAATTGAGGATTATGTAATCTATATTGATTATGCACCCCTAAACAGAGTCGATCTAAAGGGTAGATATAGAGACCTGTTAATTGCTTAAAAAAGTCACGCCCATAGAGATAGAGTGACTGCAAACCAGCTAAATAGGCTAAGACCCGAAAGTTTAAGAGACAATCACCATGTAAGATATGACTCATCTCGTGAGCAATTAAAGCTTGTAACTCTTGCCGGGTTAATTTGATTAACGCCCCTTCCGTGATACCAATGGCAACATCCTCTGTAGAGGAGGCAGCAGCCAATGCATTAATCTCATCTACAGGAATCAGATAGAGGCGAGGTAAGGGGATATTTGCTGCAATCGCCATCTCTATCGCTACCTGGTAATATCGGCGCAGCAGAGGGTTTTGGCTAAAGCCCCGCACCTCCTCTGCCCGTAAGGTGGTAAAGAGTCTTTGAACCCCCCCCTTGAGCTGAAGATAATAGAGCAGTGTCATTGAGGTGATAAATAGAAATGTAGCACCGGTAATGAGCCCAATCTCCTTCCAAGGCGCTTGGGGTGTCGGATAGAAGAGCCGTAAAAAGAGACTAACACCCCCCCCGACAATGAAGGCGACCAATAGATAGATTGCCGTAAAGAGAAGTAGCAATCGCTTCGCTTGTCGCTTTAATTGGTATCCCTTACTGAAGAAGCCCATCAGTGAGATTCTCTATCGACGTTGAGCGCGGCGCCGTCTTAAAAAGCGCTCAATTTCACGGGCAAATATCTCACTACGCCAAATATTTGTTCCGGTAATATGGGTTGCATCAGGCATAATCCAGAGTGCAGCATCAGGAAAGGCATAATACATATCTAACAGATCATCCATCGGTACTAAGGGATCACGGTCTCCACAAACAATCAATATCGGTTGTTCAATTGTTGCTAACTCCTCCAATGTATACCCATGATCAGAATCCTTAGGATCTAAGGCTTGGCTAACCCGCTGAATTACCTCTTTCCAAGAATCTTTATCTCCTTGCCCTAAATGGAGGTCAGATAATATCTGTGCAATCCCTAATCCCACCCAATGCTCTGGATCGGCCATCTTAAGAGTGCCCTCATAAGAGGCTTGACTCTTGTAGTAATTGGCTCGATAAAAGATAAGACGATCAACCCGTTCATTATGGTGCATAGCAATCCAAAGAGCGGTTGCCCCCCCCATACTAGAACCACAAAGATGGGCCCGATCGAGCCCTTCTCGATCCATCACCGAAAGAACTGCTTCACCACATTCACGAATTGAGAGGCGCTCCCCTTTCATCGGGGTATCCCCATGACCTGGCAGATCGATTAATATAAGACTATAGCGCTCCTCTAGATGAGGTACTTGAGGTAGCCACTCACGATGGCTCATCCCACCTGAGTGAAGCAATATTAAAGGCTCACCTTCACCGATACGCTGATAATAGACCATCATAACTCCTTATCTGTTAATACGCTTCTATAGAGCCGTTGTAGCTCCTCTATAGTTAATTGTTGACGTGTCACAATCTCACTGAGCTTCCCATTAGGTGCTAAAAGATAACCTTCTGGAGTGGCGGTAAATAGATTCACCAGCCCTCGATAACGCCCCTCCTCTAACGGCCCCATAAAATGGTATTGATTAAGCGGAAGCTTAGTGATATTCACTATATTCACTTCACCATCATTATCATCACTATCGATCGTCACCTCTTCTAATTGTGCATAGGGGATCTCTTTACTAAATAAGAGCCATTGAATCTCTTTAACTAAAGATGGGGGCAGCTGCTTTAGCACTGTCCGGCTTAAAGGGCTCTCTTTTAAGAGAAAGATTGGTTTCTCCAAAAAGTCGGTAAGGGCATAGCTCTCCATTCCGACAACCCACTCAAAGTAGGGGAAGGAGTACCCTATCTTAATCGGATGGTGATGTTCAAAGAGATTCCCTAATCCCCCTTGCAGATAGTGAGCTAAATCTCTTAACCAACAGATTGACTCCTCTTGTCCACCTAACTCTTCTGTCGGATAGAGCCACGTCAAAGGGTCATTTGCCTGAATCTGAGCACGACCATAACGAGCCTGTGTTGCATGAAACTGATAATCTACCGCAACTTTACTTAATGGAGAGAGATAGTATTGCCCTATCGTCGCTAAGATCTCTTTAACTGATCCACTCATCATTACCGCTCTTGATAAAAAAGGCCTGACAGTGCAGGCCTTAATCGTTGCTCAATTAACACAATTAATCATTATTAAAGGCTAAGAGAAGACGCAAAATAGCACTGAAGATATTGTATAGACCAATATAGATGCTTAAGGCTAGTGAGATATAGTTATTCTCACCCCCTCTTACTGCTTGATTAATATGGTAAACAATAGTCATTCCTGATAAGGGAATAATAATCATTGAGAGGATAAGGTTAAGCATTGGCATCTTCAAAAAGAAGAAGTTTAGCAACATCGTCCCCATAAAGAGGAGCACAGAGATCCCGATCACTTTACCAAAGCTAGAGAAATCTCTATTACTATCACTTCCGATTGCCGCTAACCCTAAAAAGAGTGCCCCAGTACCACCAGCAGCAATCCCAATCATCTTAAAGCCTTCTGCACTCTTTAGAGCAAAAGTGATTAATGGACCAAGGGAGAGACCCATCAAAAAGGTAAATACAAACATTAACCCAATCCCGAGCATATTCGTATTATTGCGATTAATGGCATAAACTAAACCATAAAATAGAGCTAATGTTGTCACCATGTAAGCAATGGGACTCTTAATCATAAAAGTGAGAAGAAAGAGTGTTTTAGCTTCAAGCATCACTCCGAGTAGGGTTGGGATCATAGAGAGCCCTAAGAGCATATAGGCCTGCTTTAAAACCTTGTTGATTGCTGTTGCTCGTGTATCACGAACAACATGATTATAACTTGGTGTATTCATCGATAATCTCCTTAGAGTGTCTATTATTTGATTTATCAACTACCAATCATAACACAGACAATTTCGTGAAAGGTAGGACTTTTCCACCAATCACTTTTTTGTCGCACCATCTATTACTACTCTAATCCTACTATGTTAGAATATTAACTCTTTTAATTTGCCCAGCTTGTCATCAGCTTGCCTATTGTTTGCTATAGAGAGTAACCACAACGTGAATGTAAAAAAATCCAGAATTGCACTTGCCCTCTACGCCCTCTTGTTTGCGAATGGTTCGTACATTGCAGTAGCGCAATCTTGTGACATCTCTCCACTTAAGCCACTGTTGCTCCCATCAGATAGTGCCAACAATAGTGATAATGGTATGGTTGATATTCAGGCTGATCATGCCGATTACTATGAAGATCGTCTAAAAGTTACAGGTAATGTGGTTATCGATTATGATGGCCGAAAAATGCGCGGCGAAGAGTTTCTCTATAATACAGCGCAAGAATTGATCTCAAGTGATCAGCTTATCTATTACTCTGATAATGAAGTTGCTTTACAAGGATACAACTTTGCCCATAAAGTAAATAAAGAAGAGACGTCAGTTTCAGATGCTCATTACTATATAAATAGCGGAACGCAAGAGGGGCAAGGACGAGCTAAAAGTCTGCTACACAAAAATTTAGAAGAGAAGAGTGATTTAAGTGAAAGCACCTACTCTACATGCCCTATAAGTAATGAGATATGGCATTTAGAGAGCCGAGATCTCACTTTAGATCATACTACAGGGCGCGGTATTGCGAAAAACGCTCGCTTTAAGGTATTTAATACTCCCCTACTCTATACTCCATATATCTCTTTTCCTATTGATGATAAGCGGCATAGTGGATTTTTAGCACCAATATTTACTTTGGGGAAGAATGATGGCTTAACACTTAATCTCCCCTACTATTTCAATATCGCTCCTAATTTAGATGCCACCTTAACCCCAGGAATCTATACCAATAGGGGGGTTATGTTAGGAGGAGAGCTGCGCTACCTAACACCCAAACAGTACTTTACATTGCGGGGTGAATATATGCCGCAAGATAGCAACTACGATAAAGAGGATCGTTGGAGTATCTATTTTAAACAAGATTGGCGATTTACACCGCGATTGAGGGGAAATATACTCTTTCAGCAAGTTTCAGATGGTGACTTTTTGAAAGATTTCGATAATGAAGTAGGCCTTTTAACTACAACAAACCTCGAGCGCCGTGCAGATCTCTATTATCAAGCAGATAGCTGGCAGGCTCGCTTACGTTTTCAAGACTTCTATATCATTAATCGGCAGGTGACCCCTAATAAACCTTATGCCCGCTACCCCCAATTAACTTTCGATGGTGAGTGGTATAAGGAGGGGTTTCGATATGGGGTGAATGCTGAAGCTGTTCACTTTAGGACAAGTGTTAAAGAGAACTGGGCTAATCGACGCCCCCATCGCGCTAATCGTCTAGACTTACACGCATATATTAATTACCGATTAGAGAATAGCTGGGGCTTTATTGCTCCGGAGATAGCCATTAGAGAGACTTACTACCATATTAAGTACGATCAGGATTATACCAATCGCAAGGATGACAACATTAACCGATTCCTCCCAATTTTTAGTCTCGATAGCGGTATCTTTCTAGAGCGAGAGACCTCCTCGCAACATCTATTAGGTGGAGGGGATTTTATCCAAACATTAGAACCAAGACTCTTCTACCTCTATGTGCCCTATCGCTCACAAGAGGATATTCCTCTATTTGATACTTCTGCACGTACTGCTAACTATCAAGCACTCTTCTATAAAAACCGTTATGTCGGTACCGATCGCCATAGTGATGCTAATCAGATTACAATGGCTTTAACCACCCGTTATTTAGCACAGGCTACAGGTGAGGAGCTTCTCCGTCTTTCAGCCGGTCAAACACACCACTTTACTAACCCTCGGATTACATTAGGTAAAGACTTAACTACAGAAGAGGCTAGAGATTATCGCTCCTCTTGGTTTTTTGAAGGGGAGATGAAGCTCTTTCGAGACTTTTATACCGATTTTACCCTCCAATGGGCACCAAAGTCGCGTAAAACAAATCGTGCAACCCTCGATTTACGTTATCAACCAAGTGCGCGTAAAATTATCAACTTTGGCTATCGATATAATCGTGGAGAGCGTGATTACTTCACAAATCGTGAGTCTCCCATCGATCAATTTGATTTTACAACATTTTGGGAGCTAAACTCCCGCTGGGCAGTTGTTGGCCGCTATAATTACTCTATCGAAAGCAAAAAAATGGTAGATAGTTATTTAGGATTTGAGTTCAATGACTGTTGTGTTAATACCCGAGTTATGGCTCGTTATTATCGAGATACGCCGGCATCGGAAACACAATGGAAAGCCTATTTACAGTTTGAGCTCAAAGGATTAGGAAGTGTAGGTCAAAATGCTTCTGGCTTATGGAATGATACAATTCCCGGCTACTACCCTACTCGCTTCTAAAGGAGTAGCACTCATTGCACTACTCCTTGATTGAACAATTGTTATTGTAACTAACGTCGCTTTACGGGATCTTCTCCTCAATTACAGCTCCCCCTAAACAGAAATCTTCATAGTAGAAGACTATAGATTGCCCGGGAGTGATCGCTCGTTGAGGCTCCTTAAAGAGAACTTTTACTCCTCCTCCATCTAGTAGACTCACTCTGCACTGCTGCTCTTTTTGCCGATAGCGGATCTTAGCTGTGAGCTTCTGATTCAGTTGATCAAGATCGATCTCATCATTAATCCAATGCAGATCCCGTGCATACAACCCCTTACCATAGAGTAATGGATGATTCCCCTGTACTACGATAAGCTCATTCTTTTTAAGGTCTTTATCAGCAACAAACCAAGGAGCTCCACTAGAGCCTTTGCGTCCTCCAATCTCTAACCCTCTACGCTGTCCAATGGTATAGAAGGCTAACCCTTGATGCTCACCAAGTACCTCACCTGAAGGATCGCGCATAATACCTGGTGTTGTGGGTAGGTACTGCATAATAAATTGGTTGAAGTCTCGTTCACCAATAAAGCAGATTCCGGTTGAATCTTTCTTATCATAGGTAATTAAACGATTATCAAGAGCAATCGCTCTAACCTCCTCTTTCGTATACTCACCAATCGGAAAGAGGGTATTTTGCAATTGACGCTGGTTAAGTAGGTGGAGAAAATAGCTCTGATCCTTATTCTGATCTACCGCTTTAATTAGGTAGCTCTGCTCCTGATCACGCTTAACCTTGGCGTAATGGCCCGTCGCTAAAAAGTCAGCACCCAACTCATCGGCATAATCTAAAAATGCTTTGAATTTAATCTCCTTGTTGCATAATACATCAGGATTAGGGGTCAAACCATCACTTAGTGTCTCTATAAAGTAGGAGAAGACACGCTCTTTATAATTCTCGGCAAAGTTCACCCTATGAAGAGGAATATCCAACGCATCACAGACCGCTTGGGCATCATTTAGATCCTCTTCAGCAGTACAGTAACCCTGATCATACTCCTCCTCCCAGTTTTTCATGAAGACACCGTGAACATCAGCCCCTGCTTCCTTTAAAAGATATGCAGCGACAGAAGAGTCAACACCGCCAGACATACCTACGACAACACGTTTTCCTACAATGTCATCCTCTATGAAGTCACCTTTCATCATTACCCTCTCTACTCCTTCACACTATCTTCCTGAGCTTCTAACGCTACAATATAATCAGCCAAGATTGCCATGGCTTCATCTAAGAGCACATCCGTTTCACTCTCCTCAAGCATTTCAGTATAGAGTCCATCCTCATTTCTAAACTCCTCTAAGGTTAATGGCTCAAATCCATAAATTTCACGCAGCTCATTTTGCCACTTTAGGTTTTGCTGCTCCTTCTCCTGCAGCTCTTTTCTTCGCTCCTCAAGATTTAAGGAGAGGCGCTCACGCTCCCAAAGAGCATTCACAGCTTCAATTTGGCGCGTCAATATCTTTAATTTGCGCTCTTTTTTAAATCGTTTAGCACTTCTTTTAACTAAATTCTCGATCAGATCCTCGCCGATTCGATTCGCCTCATCATAATCTTTAGCTGCTCGAATCTGATCCCACGGAAGTACATAATGCTCTGTAGCCTCTCCTAGTTCAGCAGTATCATAAAATGATGGAAGCATAATATCAGGAACAACTCCCTTCTCCTGCGTACTTTCACCATTTGCGCGGTAAAACTTAGCAATCGTTACTTTTGTCTGTCCAGGCTTATCACGTTTTGATAATAATGCCTCTAAGTTAATAACAGTCTGTACCGTCCCTTTACCAAAAGTGGTACCACCAACAATCAAGGCACGCCCCTGATCTTGCATACTGCCAGCAAAAATCTCACTAGCTGAGGCACTTAAGCGGTTAACCATAACGATCATAGGGCCTGAATAGATCTGTCTCTCTTTACGACTCTTCTGCTCCTCTATTGAACCATCAAAGCTACGTGTTTGAACAATTGTCTTCTGCTCAGGCAAGAAGAGTGCTGATAGATCGATCACCTCCTGTAAAGAACCCCCACCATTATCCCGAAGATCAATAATTAGCCCATCTAGAGGTTCCTCATCTAACATCTTTTGCACTAAACGCTTCACATCCCGCGTGGTGCTGCGGTAATCTTTTTCCCCCTTTTTATTCGCTTCAAAATCACTATAAAACGTTGGCAATGTGATCACTCCGATACTATACTCCACCCCCTCTTTAGGCGCTGGAACTGTAAAGCGATCAGATTTGGCAGCCTGCTTATCAAGCTTTACACGATCACGAACAATACGGACAATCTTTTCCGGCCCCTTCCCGCGATTGCCTAACATCTGTAAACGCACTACAGTCCCCTTCTCACCTCGAACCATCTCAACAACTTTATCGAGGCGCATGCCGACAATATCAACAAACTCACCCTCATCCCCTTGCGCAACACCGATCACCTCATCTGAGACGGCAATCTGCTTAGTTAAGTCAGCGGGCCCCCCTGGAACAATCTCCATAATCTTTACGGAATCCTCATCTTGACGCAATACTGTTCCAATCCCCTCTAGAGAGAGGCTCATATTAATATTGAAGTTCTCCATCTGCTTAGCAGAGAAGTAACTTGAGTGGGGATCGTAACTTGCAGAAACCACATTCATATAGAGATCAAAGATATCTTCACTGGTATTTTGATCAATTCGACTACGGCGTGCTTGATATCGCTTTAAGAGTCGCTCTTTTGCCTCCTCAAGTGCCTTCTCTTCATCTGCCACCAATATATTAATCAACTCATTTTGGATGCGCCCCTGCCAAATCTGATCTAATTCCGCCCTATTCTTGGCAAATGGTTGATCTTTCCGATCAATAACAATTGTTGCACTGGTATCGAAATTAAAGTCATGCTCATTAAGAAGAATCTTTGCATAATCATACCGCTCCTTCATGCGTAACATAAGGCGCTCATACATCTGAAAAGGGACGGTCAAATCGGAACGTATTAGGTAATCATCAAAGAGAAGAACATGCTCATTAAACTCTAAAACATCCTCTTGCAAAAAGTAGACCTTTTGGGGATCTAAGGCCCGTAAGTAACTATCATAGATACGCAAAGAGAGCGTATTATCAAACGGAATACGCTCATAATGGTACTGAGAGAGAATAACCGCATTTGCAGCACTTATCTTTCCTTGTGTTACTGTTGGCTGAGGAGGATTATTCGCTAAGGCCAAAGTTGCAGTAAGCAGTAGAAATAGGGAGGCGATGCCCCATTTTTTGAACTTTGAGATCTGTTTTAGCATTGTTACTATTCCATTAATTTATGACTTCTGTTGAGAATCTTTATCAATATTATTGCGAGCAGATAATTCTATTATAGTAGAGGGGCTTATATCATAAAAGAGAGAGATTAGCCGCCACTACTCTTTAAAGAGGGGGCTCAATCTCCCTTGATCACATTAAGAACTGAAAGCGTTAATAATATTTAAGTTCAAAATCTTTCATGAAATTGGTTAATGCAACAACCCCTTCAATAGGCATAGCATTGTAGATACTTGCTCTCATACCACCGACACTACGATGACCTGCTAGGCTAATCAAGTTAGCTTGTTTAGCCTCCTCTAAAAAACGCTCATCAAGCGATGGATCTTCGAGAATAAATGGAATATTCATTTTTGAGCGAGCATCAAGATCCACAGGATTGCGATAGAGGTGACTGTTATCAATTGCATCATATAAGATTGCTGCTTTACGACGATTGACCTCTTCAACAGCCTTCAGCCCACCACGTGCCTTTAGATTTTTCAACACTAAGCTCATTAGATAGATGGCAAAGGTAGGCGGTGTATTTAACATAGAATCCTTCTCAGCCTGGATTGCATAATTAAAGACATCTGGTGTTGTACTGCTTGCCGAACCTAAGAGATCTTCACGGATGATCACTACCGTTAACCCCGCTGGACCAATATTCTTCTGTGCCCCTGCATAAATAACACCATAGCGGCTCACATCAATCTCTTTTGAGAGAATATTAGAACTCATATCTGCGACAACAGGAATCGGTGAATCTGCAATATCATAGGTAAACTCAACACCGTTGATGGTCTCATTTGCACAAAGATGAAGAAAAGCACTCTCCCCATTAATTGTAAAATCACGCTCATGAGGAAGCTGAGTAAAGTTATGACTTGATCCATCGTAGATATGATTAATCTTAGCAAATTTCGCCATCTGCTCCATCGCCTTAACTGACCATGATCCCGTTGTAATACAGTCAATACTCTTCTTATCACCTAGAAGATTCATCGGCAAAAAAGCAAATTGAGCAAGCGCCCCCCCTTGCAGAAAGAGTACTTTGTAGTTAACAGGAATATTGAGGAGCTCACGAAAATCAGCTTCACACTCTTTAACAAGCGCAACAAACTCATCACTTCGATGGGAGATCTCCATAACCGATGCATCAAGATCTCTCCAATTGAGTAGTTCCTTTTGTGCCTCCTTTAAAACCTCATAAGGCATCATCGCAGGGCCTGCACAGAAATTGTATGTCTTTCTCACTGAGTACTCCTTCAATAAACAATGGCAGTGAATGATTCAATCAATCATAAATTAACTTATCAGTGCTCCATTTACATTGACAGAGCACAATGGAGCACCATTATTGCAGTTTGGAAGAAAAATTTCATGAATATTAATCGCTATTCGGGAGATCACCCTACCTTAGGATAAATCTTCTCCTCCTTTAGAAACACATATGATATAAAGTCCATCTTCATCCCCTTTTCTGTTAGAATGGGTCGTTTTAAAATCATAAAATCGATAGAAAATAAAGGTAGTAAGCATGTCATCTAAGTATATGGATCCACAATCAGCTTTAGTTCCCATGGTTGTTGAGCAAACTAGCCGTGGGGAGCGCTCATATGATATATACTCCCGCCTCTTAAAGGAGCGAGTTATTTTTCTGGTCGGGGGCGTCAATGATCAGATGGCAAATTTAATTGTTGCTCAGCTTCTCTTTCTAGAAGCGGAAGATCCTGATAAAGATATACATCTCTATATCAACTCACCTGGTGGTTCTGTAACAGCCGGCATGTCCATCTATGACACAATGCAGTTTGTTAAACCTGATGTCTCAACCATCTGTCTAGGTCAAGCATGCAGTATGGGCGCTTTTCTCTTAACTGCAGGCAGCAAAGGGAAACGGTTTGCATTACCTAACTCTCGTGTGATGATCCATCAACCTTTAGGTGGATACCAAGGGCAAGCGAGTGATATAGAGATCCACACAAAAGAGATGCTCTCTATTAAAGCAAACTTAAATCGAATTATGGCCCATCATACAGGGAAACCCCTTGAAGAGATTGAGCGTGATACAGATCGCGATTACTTTTTAAGTGCTAGTGAAGCTGTTGAATATGGCCTAATCGATGAGGTAATAACCCATAGATAGTTGGGGTGAGTACCCATTTCGTTAATTGACACTAAAATTAACTAATTCAATATACCAACCATCTTTAAAATTTAAGTAGATAAATAATATATGACAACGAATGAAACAAACCGTCCTTCAGTGATACGCTGCTCTTTTTGTGGAAAAGATCAAAATGAAGTGCAAAAAATTATTGCAGGTGATGGCGTCTATATCTGTAACGAATGTATCGACTTATGCTCTAACCTTGTTGAAGAGGAGCTAGAAGAGCATTATGAGGAGCAGCCTCTCCCAACGCCACGAGAGATTTTCGATGAGCTTAATCAGTATGTAATCGGACAAGAGGAGGCGAAGAAGAGCTTAAGCGTTGCAGTCTATAACCACTATAAGCGCCTCGAATCACAAAACGATCGGGATAGTGACGTTGAGCTAACTAAGAGTAATATCCTACTTATTGGCCCCACCGGCTCTGGTAAGACGCTACTAGCTGAAACATTAGCTCGCTCTTTGAATGTTCCTTTTGCTATTGCAGACGCAACCTCTTTAACTGAAGCTGGTTATGTTGGTGAGGATGTGGAAAATATAGTTCAGCGTCTGCTTCAAGCCTGTGATTTTGATGTTGAGCAAGCAGAAACTGGGATTATCTATATCGATGAGATTGATAAGATAACGCGTCGTAGTGAAAATCCCTCTATCACACGAGATGTCTCTGGTGAAGGTGTTCAGCAGGCGCTACTTAAGATTATTGAAGGGACGATCGCTTCAGTCTCTCCTACAGGTGGCAGAAAACATCCTAATGCTGAGCTAGTGGAGGTTGATACTCGTAATATACTCTTTATCTGTGGTGGTGCATTTACTGGTTTAGAGAAGGTCATTGAGCAGCGTCAAAGTAAAGGTGGTATCGGCTTTGGTGCTGAAGTTAAGAGTCAAGAAGAGAAAGATCTTACAGAGATCTTCAGTCAAGTTGAGTCTGAAGACCTTATTAAATATGGGATGATTGCTGAGTTTATAGGCCGCCTTCCAGTGATAACCACACTTGGTGAACTAGATGAAGAGGCGCTTATCAATATTTTAACTGAACCCAAAAATGCTTTGGTAAAACAGTTCCAATACCTGTTTGAAATGGAGGATGTCGCTTTAGAGTTTACTCAAGAAGCACTACAAGAGATCGCCAAGAAAGCTTTAGAGAAGAAGACAGGTGCTCGAGGGCTACGTTCAATTATCGAACACCTACTAATGAATACCATGTTTGAGCTCCCCTCTCTTGAAGGTGTTGCCAAGGTGCGTGTGACAGGTGAAACGGTCACAAAAGGACTTGAGCCTGAAATCATCTACCATGATTCATTATCAGAAGAAGCAGGGAACTAACTTAAAAAAGTAACTATGTGTGATCAATTATCAAATATCCCCCCTATTTCCATGCGTTTTCGAGGGTTTTTACCCGTCGTTATTGATGTGGAAACAGGTGGGGTTAATCCAGCAACAGATGCATTTTTAGAGATCGCCGCTACCCTACTTGATATGGATGATGAGGGGCATCTACATATGGTAGAGACCCACTCAGCCCATGTAGAGCCAGCGCCAGGATTGAACTTAAATCCTGACTCAATGAAAGTTAATGGGATAAAGGTAAATAACCCCTTTCGTTTTGCCGTTAGTGAGAAGGAGGCGCTTACCAAGATATTTAAACCGATTCGCAAAGCAGTTAAGGAGCAAGGATGCACGCGAGCGATTCTTGTAGGACATAACGCTCACTTTGATCTTGCTTTCCTAAATGCAGCCATTGAGCGGACAGGGATTAAGAACTCCCCTTTCCACCCATTTTCAGTGATTGATACCGTTAGTCTCTCAGCCTTAATGTATGGTCAAACTGTCTTAGCGCGAGCAATTGAGGCCGCCAACATTGAGTGGGATTCTGATCGGGCCCACTCAGCCGTATATGATACTGAAAAGACAGCAGAGCTCTTCTGTGGAATTGTCAATACTTGGCAAGATCATGTAGGCTTCTCACAGGAGATGTTTCTTCCCGATAGTGTAAAGAGCACTAACCCGTTTGATTAAAACCCATATAATCTATGCCTAATAGGCAAATATTGGCTGGGTTGATTCTCAGCCACTCCTATAGGCCTAGATAAATATAGGCCTAGATAAATCTAGTTAGCAATCGTTCATTAAATTAACCATACTTCTTCCCAATACAATCATCAAAAGAAGGAATCGAGTAATGTATAGCAACCTAATCAGTTCACTTATCACCAATTTAGAGTATCTCGGTGAGAGTGGCGTAGCTCAATTACACAAAATAAATGTTGGTCTTGAGCGGGAGACGCTACGAGTTAATCCTCAGGATGGCACCTTAAGCACCAAAGAGCACCCTGTTGCTGCAGGTTCTCCTTTAATGCATGACAATATTACAACTGACTTTGCTGAAACATTATTAGAGTTTGTTACCGATCCTGAGCCTGATGCAGAGAGCGCACTTACAGCCCTGAAAAAAATTCAAGATTTTACTCTAACGACTATGGAGGGGGAACTTTTTTGGCCTAACTCCATGCCACCAGCCATCCAATCTGAAGAGGAGATTAAAATTGCTGAGTATGGCAGCTCCAATAAAGGGAAGATGAGCCATCTCTATCGGGTCGGCTTAAGTAATCGCTATGGAAAGATGATGCAAGCCATTGCAGGAATTCACTACAACTTCTCTTTTAAAGATGAGTTTATTGAGATATTTCGCAAACAGGTAGCACCAAACACCTCCTTAACTGAGTTTAAGACAGAGCGCTACCTCCATCTATGCCGCAATATTGCTCGTTATGGTTTTGTTATCCCCTACTTTTTAGGGGCATCACCTGCCATGTGCAAAAGCTTTGTGAAGGATCACAATCGCTCTTTTATCAGCCTCAATGATCAAGATCATTACCTACCTAGTGGCTGCTCTTTTAGACTCTCTGATATTGGTTATGGTAATAATAAGTGCCACTTTGATGTCTCATACAATTCGATTGATGAATTTATCAAAAATATCTATTATGCCATCACCACACCTTGCAAAGACTTTTCTCAAATACCAGTAGAGATTGATGGTGCGTATCAGCAAATTAACAACCATATTCTGCAGATAGAGAATGAATATTACTCCAGTGTCCGCCCAAAACAACTCTTTGGCGATGGAGAAAACTTTTTAGAGGCACTAAAACAAAAGGGGATTGAATATGTTGAGCTCCGCTCTATCGACGTTAACCCTCTTGTTGATATTGGTATCACCTTAGAAGATATGCACTTTATCCAAGTCTTAATGAGTGCATCCTTCTTAACAGATGCTCCACCCCTATCACAAAAAGAGTATGAAATAACACAAAAAAATATAAAGATTGTTGCTGAGCGGGGAAAAGAGGAAGCATTAACATTAATGCTTCATGGCAATAAAGTGTCGCTCAAAGAGGCACTCACTGCTATAACTGAATGGATTTTACCTGTAGCAGAACACTTAGGTGAACCATTTGTTGCTGCTGTAGAGAAGAAGATTGCGATGATTACTCAACCTGAATTAACACCATCAGCACAAATTACTGCCCGCTTGCTTAAGAGTGGTTTAACTTACCATCAATTCTTCTTAAAGCAGGCCCATCAGCTCTATCAGAAAGAGAATCTTACTCTAACTGACGAAGAGGTGGCAGCCTTCATCTCTCAGGCAGATGAGTCACATAAAGCACAAAAAGCATTAGAGGAGCAACCTCAAATCCCATTTGAAGAGTATCTTGAAAATTATTTTAAAATCTCTATTTAAATAACTTTAGCTTAAATGAAGTGAGTATACTGTGACCCATTCAATCTCAATCGGCTCCCCGCTCCTCTACACAGTCTTTGCTATCGTAACCGCCATTATGGTTTCTATCGATATGTTAGCCTTAAAACAGACCGGGGATCATAAGGTAAGTTTTCGTGAAGCGCTTATTTGGAGTCTTATCTGGGTCGCGGTTGCTCTGCTCTTCAATCTAGGGTTATGGTGGTATCTCTCGACACACTATGTGGATAGCCACCTGATCGATCCTAATGCTAAAGCACTCGAGTTTCTAACGGGATATGTTGTTGAGAAATCGCTCTCAATGGATAATATCTTTATCTTTTTGCTCATCTTCAGCTTCTATCAGGTCCCAGCAAAATATCAGCGACGTGTTCTAGTATATGGAATTCTCGCTGCTATCTTCTTAAGAGTGGTGATGGTTCTTATTGGTAGCTACTTAATTGAGCAATTTGAGTGGATTCTCTACCTCTTTGGTGGATTTCTACTCTACACCGGGATTAAGATGTTTTTTGAGAAGGATGAGGAGCAGCCCAATTTAAATGAGGGGCTACTCTTTCGTGTTAGTCAAAAGCTCTTTAATTTTACAGATCAATTTCATCAAGAACGATTTTTTATCCGTAAAGAGCAGACTCTCTATGCTACTCCACTCTTTTTAGTCTTAATTATTATCACTTTTGCTGATATTGTTTTTGCCGTAGACTCTGTTCCAGCAGTCTTTGCAGTCACTAAAGACCCATTTATTGTCATGACATCAAATGTCTTTGCTATTTTAGGATTGCGTGCAATGTATTTTCTGCTTGCAGATATGGCAGATCGCTTCCATCTAATTAAGTATGGATTGGCCTTTATCTTGACCTTTATCGGCAGTAAAATGATTCTACTCTACTTTGAGATTGAGTTCCCTACACTACTTTCACTAGCTGTGATCTTAGGAGCACTTATCGTTTCAATTCTCTTATCACTATACTTCACGAAAGAGCCTAAAAATAGACCTTCTTAAGCCACTATGAATAATCTATTTACTCTTATTTATCGCTTTTTCTTAAGTTATGATTTTGTCTTAGGTGTTCAGAAAGCGGTTGGAATCTTTCTTCCTGTACTCTTCCTCTTTCTATCTGTCGATGGAGTCGAGTATCAGGCTCTGCTGATAACTGGTTATGGTAGCTTAACAATCGCCATTGCAGATCAGGTTGGCCCCTTTAAGCATAAACGTAATGAGCTAATCGCAACGTTTTTCTCCACCCTCTTAATCTCTTACCTATTTGCTCACTTTGGAGAGCATGAGTTTAGCTACTTAATGATTGCACTTATTGTTGTCGTCACATTTTTAGGTGCTTTCGTAGTTGCATTTGGTAAACGGGTTACCATTATTGGGTTTCTCTTTGTCTTTTCAGCCCTCTTCTCAGTGCGTGGGAGCTCCTATACGGCTGAATTACATACTCTCTACTTTGGGAGTGGTGCGCTCTTCTATCTGCTCTATACACTTCTATTAACAAAGCTTTTTGAACGCCAAATTATTCGACATAACCTCTCTAATATCTACTTTCAATTAGCTAAATATTTAAAGGCACTCTCTTCTTGCTATCGCCAAAATAGTGATATTGAGAAGAAATTCCAAATCTTAATCAACTCCCAAACCGACCTGTTAGAAGAGCTGCAACTGATGCGAGACCTCCTCTTCCGCTCAGATCTTAAGGACCCAAAAATTAGTGAAATGATTAGTGAATTACTCACACTGATCGATATTCGAGAAGTGGTCACCTCTCCACTACAAGACTTTATGACGATTCGAGAGATCTTTCCTAATACTGATATTCAGATCTTTTTTCGTGATAGTTTTACTAAAGCAGCACACAATTTAGAAGAGATGGGGCTCTCCACCCTAAAAGCTGCTGATATGATCAAGCGACTTGGCTTTAAAGCGGAGCTTAGAGCATTGGAATATGAGCTTGAAATTTTAAAGCGAAGCCAATTAACAGCTGATCTACAAGAGGGGTATCGTATATTAGCCGCGCACTACCGAAAAGTTTGGTCACTCTCACGACAGCTAGAGCGTCTGCGCTCACGACTCATCGGTGAGAGTGATTATGATGAGCAGCATCTTAAAATTAATCTAGAGCGCTTTCTATCCCATGGCTACTGGTCATTAGATATATTAAGGAAAAATATCTCAATACACTCCGATTATATGCGCTATGCTATCCGCTCATCTGTAGCGATGGGCAGTGCATTACTGCTGGTCAAATGGGGTGATTTCCTCACTCATGGGTTCTGGATTGCATTTACCTTGCTCAGTTTAATGCGCCCAGGATTCAGTCTAACCCGCGAACGGAGTAGAAATCGTATCCTAGGAACCATAATCGGCTGTATCTTAGGTGGAATTATTTTAGCAACCCAGATCTCTCCTTTAGGGATGGTGATACTCCTCTTTATCTCAGTCACCTTTAATCATGGTTTATCTAAAATTAATAATGCTCTGAGTGTGGCGGCAACATCACTCTATGTCTTAGTGCTTCTAAATATCAATCAAGATCTTACAGCTATTGAAGGTCTTTCATTAGCAGGTGAACGTATACTCGATACTATTATCGCCTCTATTATTGCAGTTACGTTTAGCTTTCTTCTTCCTCAATGGGAGCGAGGATCGATTGAGAATCTTACTAAAAGAGTTCGAGAACAGCTCTACCAACTCTTTCTTATTATCGAAAAGACTTGGATTACCCAAGAGCTTGAGAGCGATGAGGAGTATAAACTAGCCGCACGAGAGTGCCAAAATGATATTGTCACCCTCTCCAACTCTATTCGGCGTATGCAAGATGAGCCCGAGCAGGTCCACCAAAATCAAGTACTCTTAAATGATGAGCTTATGAATTACCAATCGATATTAGCACAAATCTCCTATCTCACTTATCTACTTGATCATCTCAACTGCTCCATTGATGAGATTGAAGAGTTCCGTGAGCTCTTTCAATTAGTTAAGTTACGCCTTGATCCTAAAAATGGTCAGAAGGATGAGAAGCAAGCTCCTTTTCAAGCTAAAGAACTTAAACCTTTAATTTGGATGATTGAACCTAATCACTAAAGATGTCTAATATTGCATCAATAGAGAAAAACACTATAATGGGTTGAGCTATATTACAAGTTGAATGAATGGAGTCGTGAAGTTAGGGTTATGGCGTACTATTTAGGGGAGTATGAGGTAAAAATCGATGCGAAAAATCGCATTCTCCTCCCTGCCGCCCTTAAGAAACAGCTTGGTGATATCGATCGCTTTGTTCTTAATCGCTCATTTGATCGCTGTCTTAATCTCTACCCCTATCAAGAGTGGCTTCTCATTGATAAAGAGCTTAATAAGCTAAACCCGTTTGTAAAAAAGGAGCGGGATTTCATCCGCTTTGTTCGAGGGGGTGCAACAGAAGTTCAGCTTGATGGGCAGGGGCGTATTAACCTTCCTCGCCGATTACTTAATTATGCTAATGCTGAAAATGACTTAATTCTCTTAGGGAATGGTTCGTTAATTGAGTTATGGGATCTCGCTACCTATGAAGAGATGCTCGATATTGATCCTGAGGAGTTCTCTGCTCTTGCAGAAGAGGTGATGGTGAAAGAGGAGCCGCCAACACCGACAGCAACCCAGATTAATGAGCATGTTGTTGTACCCATAACACGGCGTTAAAGCAAATTTACATCAAGATAAACAATAAGGATTACTCTATTAATGCGTATAGGTTTAATGGATTCAGGTATAGGTGGACTCTCCATACTACAAGCCTTTTTAGATGCCGAAATTCAAGCAGATTATCACTATTTAGCGGATGCTCTTTTCCTTCCCTATGGCACCCAACCAATTGCACAACTCCATAAACGTACCCTCTCTATTGCAGAGTTTATGGTAGAGCAACTGAATGTTGATGCCTTTATCATTGCTTGTAATACTGCCACCGCATCAAGCGCAGAACTTATTCGTAAATATTACCCTAAGCAGATTGTTATTGGTATTGAACCTGCCATAAAACCAGCTTCGTTACATACTAAGAGTGGCCATATCGCAGTAGCTGCAACCGACTCCACCTTGATGAGTCAACGGCTAAATCATCTAATCGCCACCTATTCAAATAGAATCCATGTGCATAAAATCAGTGGTAGTCGCTGGGTTTCACTTGTAGAGCGTGGTGATTTAACCAGTGAGTATGCTAAAAATATCCTCATGGAGGATCTTAAACCCTACTTAAAGTATCCGATCGATCAATTCATTTTAGGGTGCACCCACTTCCCCTTCTTAAGCGAGCTCTTAAGTGAGATACTGCCACAATCCACCATCTTAATTAATCCTGCAGAGGCGCTGGTAAAGCAGACCATTAAACGCTTAAAGGATGCCAATCTCTATACCCAACATACCCCTACAACGCTTATAGCACCCCACCATATTCCCCGAAAACTCCATTTCTACACCACAGGGGCATTAACCCCATATAAAAAACAGCTAATGCAGCTAAAGTTCCCTATCCACTCAATAGAGCCCCTCTCTCTATAAGCCTTCTCTTTTTATCTTCGCCCTTAATAGGGGGTATGTTAATATTGGCGTATTATCTTCAATTTCCGCTATCGCAAAAGGATCTTATTATGGTGCGCAAATTTGCTCTAATACTTCTTCTTTTAACCGCAGGGCTACCTCTTATAGCAGAAGAGAATGGAGAAGAGCCTATTCCTAAGTGGGTAAGTAGTAATGATAATCGCTATGAGCTCCTACTCAATAGCTCCTATACTAATAAAATAGCTGATCGTCGAAACTTTATTGCTGCCCGTATGCCAGGGATTCCAGCAACACACCTTACACTTTTACAACAATCTCCTAACACTACCGTTTTTGCATTCTCTATCCCTATTCCAGATTCTCATAATCTCACTATAGATAAACTACTAATAACATTAAATGAACAGCTCGCTGATCTTAAAAATGTTCGCTACTCTATCACTAAGGAGGAGCGGTCTCTAGCTCGAGCCACCTACGCCATTCACCAGATGGTTGATGAGCGTAATAGTTATGAGTATTGCATGTTACAGCTGACCTTACATAGTGTTGATACTATCTGCGCTAATGGTGAACGTAACCAAGAGGAGCTTATAGCGATTATTGATTCTATTCAGATTAAATAACCCCTCCTTTACCGGAAAAGAGTATAATATATCTTTAATGAAACTATTCAGCTCATACAATTTAGGAGTCTAGATAATGCATTCTTCAGAAAGAGTCGAAAAGAGATACCGCTTAGCCTATCAAGCACCCAACTATCAGATTGATCATCTAGAGCTTGAATTTAATCTATCTGAAGAGCGAACTTTAGTTAAAAGTCGGTTTACAATAAGACGTAGTAGTGAGGCTATAGATCAGAGCTTTCTTCTCCACGGCTCAAAGGCATTAACTCTACATTCCCTAAAAATTGATGGTCACCGACAAGAGCAGATTAACTGGGATAGTGATCACATTCTCTTAGAAAATTTAGGAGATGAGCACCTGATTGAGATTGAAAATAGTATTAATCCTAAACAAAATAGTGCTCTTGAAGGACTCTTCCTTACAGATGGACTCTTCTGTACAGATTGTGAACCAGAAGGGTTCCGCTCAATAACTTTTTTTGCTGATCGCCCCGATATAATGGCTACCTATCGGGTAACAATTATTGCGAGAAAAGAGTATAAGACCCTCCTCTCTAACGGGAATCTAATCGAGTCGGGCTCTATTGATGAGACTCAGCATTACGCTATTTGGGAGGATCCTTTCCCAAAGCCAACCTACCTCTTTGCACTGGTTGCAGGCAATTTAGCCCATCTTGAAGAGCGGCACACCCGTCCCGATGGTAGTGATGTTATTTTACGTATCTATGCTAAACCCCACTATATAGAGCAGTGTCACTTTGCGTTACACGCTTTACAAAGAGCAATGGCATGGGATGAGGAGCGTTATGGCTTAATCTGCGATTTAGATCACTACAATATCGTTGCTGTTACCGACTTTAATGGTGGGGCAATGGAGAATAAAGGGCTCAACATCTTCAATAGTCGCTATATTTTCGCCCACCCTGAGCATGCTACTGATGAGGATTTTCGTTGGGTAGATGCAGTGATTGCACATGAATATTTCCATAACTGGACTGGCAATCGCATCACTTGCCAAGATTGGTTTAATCTTGCCCTAAAAGAGGGATTAACAGTCTTTCGAGAGCAGGAGTATATCGCCGATCAATACCATCCCGGACTAAAAAGAATTGAGGATGTTACGATGCTCCGCCGAGAGCAGTTTCCTGAAGATCGAGGACCATTAGCACACCCCGTTCGTCCAGACTCTGTTGCAACAATAGAGAGCCTCTACACCCCAACTATTTATGAAAAAGGGGCTGAACTTTTTCGACTCTACCAAACCATTTTAGGAAGAGAGCGTTTTGAGAAGGGGCTAGCTCGCTATATTGAACGCTATGATGGTCAAGCTGTAACGCTCGACCACTTCCATCAAATAATGCAAGAGAGTGCAAACTCCCCTCTTCCAGGTTTTGAGCGCTGGTATACACAAGCAGGTACACCACACTTAGAGTGTGAAACATTCTATGATGCACCCTCAAAAATATTGCGTTTATCACTAAAACAGAGATTACCATCAACACCAGACTCAGCCAGTACTCATAAAGAGCCCCATGTTATTCCCATCGACTATACTCTACTCGCCTCCGATGGACGAGAACTTCTTAGTGAACGCTTTATCTTAACCGAATTTGCACAGTGCTTACTCTTTCATAATATCGAAGAGAAGCCTATTCCCATCTTTCTCCATAACTTCAGCGCTCCTGTCGAATATAGCTACCCATATGAGCCCGAGGAGTTATGCCTTATTGTCCATCATGGTAACGATCCTTTCTCTACATGGGATGCGGCACAAAATTATTATCAATATTACCTTCTAGGTGATTACACCCTTGAAGAGAAGATAGAGGCATTTATTGAGTTGATCTCACCACTAATCGACAACCCTGATGATCCCCATTTTGTCGCTCACCTACTGACACCCCCTACGATAGCGGAGCTCTTAAATAAACAAGGGTATGATCGTCGCTACAATAGTGTGACGTTAACAGAGGAGTATCAGAAGCTTAAAGCGGGCGTAGCAGAACGTCTTTATCATCAATGGTTAGCCCTCTATCAGCAATATAGCGCTGATACTGCTGCAGATCGCGCACTCAAAAATATTGCTCTCGACTATCTAATGGCTACTAATAATCCAGACAGATTGCCCATCGTTCAGAATGCTTATCTAAATTCGAGCAATATGACCGATCGAATGGCTGCTCTCTCAATAGCAGTTAGATACAACCATCCTGAAAAAGAGACTCTTCTACAAAACTTTATCCAGCGTTATAAAACCGACCCAAATGTTATTGATCGATGGTTTTCACTACAGGCACAATCAGAAAAGATAACATTAGAAGAGATTAAAGCATTAACAGAGACGCCCTACTTCAATTACCAAAATCCAAATCGAGTCCGCTCACTCTTTGTGGCGGTTGGACGTAATTTACCCCTACTAGAGCGGGAATCTAATACCCTCTTTCAATGGTTACTGGAGTCAATAGTAACTGTTGATCGAATTAATCCTCAGACAGCTTCGGCATTAACCACCCCCTTCTCACGTTTAGATCTATTAAGCCCAATGGCGCAAGATGATGCCTTAGAGGCCCTAACAGAGATATTGAAGAATCATGCCGACTCGCTCTCCACCAATTTGCGAGCAAAACTTGAGCCTATCATGGAGTTACATCAATGATTGAGACACTCCTTGGTTTTGATTTTGGTGTAAAAAATATTGGGGTAGCGGTGGGAAATTCCTTAACGGAGACTGCAACCCCCCTAAAAATATTAAAAGCGGTGGATGGACATCCAAATTGGGATGAAGTGGCCTCATTAATTGATGAATGGGATGTCACTGCTTTTGTCGTTGGCATCCCCTATACTCAAGATGGAACGATTACAGAGCATATCCGCCGTATACGCAACTTCAAGAATCGTCTTCATGGTCGATTTGGTCTGCCTGCATATGAGGTAGATGAGTCCAATAGTTCTCTGGAGAGCTATCAATATCTATCCCCTTCAAAAAGGCAGAAACGAGGGGAGCTAGATGCACTTTCGGCAGCGATAATTATTGAGCGATGGTTTGCTGAAAAGCGTGGTTATTAGGGGTTGATAATCCACTCCTGATCCTCTCTTCTGAGAACTGCTCTAAGATAATCAACCAGCTCTATTAAATTTATGACAAGTATCATCTTATATGCCATCTTTTCCCACTCCTAGCCCTACATTCGCTATGATCATAGATTATTAAAGTGACTAATAATTTATCGCTCATTAAGTGAAGGAGGTTGCTACATGTCTCTGTTAGAAGTGGAAAGTACCCTAAGAATTTGTCGATATATTGGGAATCTCCCCCCATTCACTTCTGACACATTAATAATGCTTACAGAGCCAAAGTTAGGCTCACCAAAGGAGATTGATCAGGAGAAGATCCTCTTCTATCGGCAAGCTTTAGAAGAGGCAAAAGCGATTCCTCTCGATGATCTCTTTAAAATACGCATTACTCTCTGCCTTGAGGCTGATCCTCACGAGCAATATAATCATTTTATTAAGCTAATGGGGATTACAGAGGAATTTAAAACCATTGTCTCTGCAACACTAATTAAAAGTTACCTCATTAATAGCATCGACGCCATTCTCTATCAGCTAGCCATTGAGAATGGGCAAGAACTCTTTTATGAAATTAAAGAGTTTCTTTATTACACAGAAGATTACAGAGATCAACTCTCACTCTTTATCGAATTACGCAAAAACTTTATCTACATGAGAAAAAACTCATTACAAAAACTTCTTATCGAGGAGCATCAATCCTCTAAGCGATTTTTAAAGGGGTTATATGCTATCTATGACACAGCGCTCCTCTATTTTGAAAAGCAAAAAAAGCATGCTTAAATATTAAAAATATGAAAAAGGGCTCTAAAGTTAGAGCCCTTCTCTACAACATCTCTCCCTTTAAAAAGGGAAGATAATAGGCACTAATGCCACAGTAATAACCATAACTATGAGCGTGAACGGCACCCCTATTTTTACAAAGTCAAAGAAGTTATACCCTCCAGGCGCAACTACTAAGGTATTAACAGGTGAAGAGACTGGGGTCATAAAGGCTCCCGATGCGGCCACAATAATAGCCATAGCAAATGGATAAGGGGATGCATCAACTTGCTGAGCTACATTAATCGCAATAGGTGCTAATAATAGAGCTGTCGCAGTATTAGAGACAAATAGTCCTATTGTAGCAGCCAATGCAAAGAGAGCTCCCATGATGAGACGTGGATTAGAGTCCCCAAAGATATTTAGTAAGCCCTCTACAGCCATATCAATGCCCCCGGTATTCTCCAGCGCTAATGCAAATGGGAACATTCCTACAATCAGAATTAGACTCTGCCAATGAATTGATTGGTAGGCACTCTCCATATCGATACATCGAAATGCCCCCATTAAGAGACATCCAATAAGTGCCGCAATCACATTTGGAATAACGCCAGAGATCATCAGCGAGATAGTAATAATTAATGCTAGGACCGCAAAAGGAGCACGACTCATTGCCGGAGCTACCTCATCCACCTCTGCTGGCACACTAAGAACAAGAAAATCTTGATTTAATGTCTGAAGCTTCTTAATTGCTTGCCACGTTCCAATGACTAAAAGTGTATCACCAGATTTAAGCTTCTCATCTAAAAGCTCCTTCTCCAGAGATTCTCTATTGCGGCGTAATCCCACAACATTTAGATGATAGGTTGATCGAAATGCACTCTCATAGATTGTTTTATCAATGAGTGACGATTCCGGTGGTATCGCAACCTCAACCATTCCTATTGTTCGCGATTGATCTGTGAAGTAGTCTCCAGAAAATGGAACCGTTGATAATCCGAACTTTTTACAGAACTCACCGACACGATCTTGATAGAAAAAATCCATAAGGAGAATATCATCTTCACGGATCTCTCGATCAGGCATAGCATCGATAATATCGTGTGTAAAACGAGATGCACGCTCAATAGCAATGATATTTGCACCGTATAGAACACGAAGATTAAGCTGCTTTATCGTCTTACCGATAAAGGGAGAGCCCTTATTAACGCGTATACGACGGTTACGTCCTGTTAACTTATAATCACGAATGAAATCATAGAGATTTCGGCGCCCTTTTTGAGCCACACCAGTACTTTTAGCGCCCTTCTTTAAAAATCGTCGAGCAAAGAGCATATAAAAAACACCCACTACCAACATACTCAAACCAATAGGGGTAACAGAGAAGAAGCCAAGAGGATCATAACCTGCTTGTTCTAACCCACTACTGACAACTAAGTTTGGTGCTGTTGAGACTAGTGTTAACATTCCACTAATTAATCCAGCAAAGCTAAGCGGCATCATTAAACCACTAGGACTCAGATTCATTTTGACTGCAATACTTAGCACTATCGGAATAAAAATTGCTACCACACCTGTTGAGCTCATAACAGAACCCAATAGAGCCACAGCGAGCATCAGAAAAACGACTAATCGAATCTCATCATTCTTTGCTTTTTTAATGAGCCAATCACCTACTCGATAGGCAATTCCTGTTCGCACCAACCCTGTACCTATAACAAAAAATGCCGCAACTAAAATAACACTACTATCACTAAATCCTTGGAGGGCCTCCTCTAAACTAACTAGAGGCTCAATAGGTAATACTTTATGGATTGTAGGCAAAACAACAATGGCTATTAATGCAACAACATCCATTCTTGGCTTATTTCGTACAAAAGCAATAACAGCCAAACTGAGCAGAGATAAAACGGTGATGAGTTCTAGAGTCATGTTCCATCCATCTAATTAAATAGAGAGTATAAATGAAAAATATATTGGTAAATAACCAACCCCATAATATGTAGTTAAAATAATACCACAGAGATATTATCCAGTATCTTTATAATTAACCTTAGCAGGTTATAATAGCCTCCTTACCATCTTTTTATACATAATTGATAGGAATATATAAATATCTATGGAAATTCATATTTGGTCTGACTTCTCCTGCCCTTTCTGTTATATCGGTAAACATAACTTGTTAACTGCAATTAAACGGCTCCCTAATGAACTTCAAAGTAGAATCGCTCTCTATTATCGAAGCTTTGAACTCAATGTTGATGCACCCAACTATACAGATAAAAGCAGCGCTGAAGAGCTTGCAGAACGTTATGGGAGTGAGCCTGCTCAAGCAAAAGCTATGATGCAAAATGCCACCGAGATCGCTAAAGAGTTTGGCCTGACTCTAAATTACAATAAATCAATTCCTACAAGTACACTACTTGCACACCAAGTACAACATTATGTGATGCAAAATGAACCAGCCTATAGTGATGCAACTGCTGAGCGACTCTTTAAAGCCTACTTTGTTGATGGACTCAATCTTGCTGATGAGGCAACGATATTATCTTTGGTAGAGGAGATTGGATTGAACCATAATGCAGTAGCTAAAGCACTCGAAGAGGAGCGCTATCTCAATCAGGTACGAGATGATGAGAGTATTGCTCATCAACTTGGAATTCAGAGTGTCCCCTTCTTTATCATCAATCAAGAGATGGTTATCGCCGGATCACAAACAACCGATGAGTTTGAGCAGTTCTTAAGGGCAGAGTTAGGTAAAGAGGGAGAGTAAAACTCCCTCCCCTATTAAAACTGATGGGAATAATAGAGTGAATAACTCTCTATTCCCTGATTTGGGCGCTTAATACCGAGATTAGAATAATGTAACACTCTAAATCCTAAATGATGTCTCCCATCAAGGATCACCCCAAAACCAAGACGATCCTCAAAATTAAATGCACTTCCTAAGCGTTTATCCCCCACACGAGTGTGATTAAAGAGGGATGCCCCCACCCCTGCTTCAATATAAGGCTGCAAACGTCCTGTATGCTCAAATTTGTAAAGAAGTACCGGTGATATAGAGAGTGAATGTGTTGTCTGATTATAATCTCCACTTCCCCAATAAGTATAGGCACCACTCCAAAAACCTGTTAAGTATCCATAGGAACTTTCAAACCAACGTTTATCCCACGCTTTATTTAATGCAACTCGGTAGGTACTCTCCTTCTGCCCGGTTCGTCCAAAAGCCCCCTCAAGCTCCCATGAAAAAACCTGTAAAGGGAGCAATATAATAGTAAGGACGATTAGAGATCGCCGCCACCTTCTACGATTAATCATGAATCTCCTCTTAAAATCATAACGACAACAAAGTTGTCAATTATCGGAGCTCATGAAGAAGATGTCAATGAGAGGGGTAAACAATATACATTTTTTGCAACTATCGCTTAGATGTTAAGAGCATGCTATCCTATGCTCATTATCTACTCACTCTAGCTACAAAGGAAACAGAGGGAATGATTCAAAATATATCACGTAATATTATATTGTTGCTCTTTACACTTTTAATCGTGAGCTGCGCAGCTCCGTTAATTGAAGATTACCCCTATGAAGAGAGTGATCGACAAGCTGTATTACAAAATCCATCTCCTAATCAATCGATAGAGGTTAATAAGAGTACAACCCAAATCATGGCAGAGAGCGATAGAATCTGCCAACGCATTAGCGAGATTCTCTTTAAAAGTGCTAGTCGACACGTTATTAGCAATAATCAGTTTACCTGTATCTATAATCAGTACCCTGCCATTGCCCCGACATTAGAAGAGCCTGATTATCTCCAGATTGTTTATAATTTCTCTATCTCTCCTGGCAATTTAGGAATTAGTCGAGTTACTGGCAATAAAACCACCCACTATGTTAAAGGAGAGCGAAACATCATGAAGAGTGTTGTAGCCAATAAACAAGATGACCTTCTTACATTAAGACGAATACTCTCTGAGTTTGAATAGGTCACTCTTATTAAGCGAGAGGCTCAAAGTGTTCAATGATTAATTGTAAATCTTTGCGCCCTCGCCACTCATTAATATCGAGCTTAAATGCGCAGTGAATTCGAGTGACATTATCAATAAGTTGATGTGCTTGAAAAAAGGCTATCCCATCAATAAAGTGATTATATTCTGGATGCTTTAACATAAATTTAAGATGTTGATTCTTTAAAATCCGAAAATTAACAATCTCAAAGATATCGTCAAACAGTGGTTCTGGAAAAGTGGCACCCCATGGAAAAGCCAATTTTAGCTGCTCTGCAACACGTAAGTTGTAGGCCTTCATAGGCAAAGAGCCATCACTTAGCAGTATCTGCTCAAAAAGCTCATGGTCAGCATGTTTTGCAATCTCTTTATCTATCAGCTGTTTAAAATCTTCGAAATGATCTTCCGGGAGGCTTAATCCTGCAGCCATAGCATGCCCTCCGAAGGTGGCGATCAAGCCTCTATTTTCTGTAGCGACATTGCTAATCATATCCCGCAGGTGTATCCCATCAATAGAGCGCCCCGAACCTTTGATCATCCCCTCACTATCATAAGCAAAAATAAAGGTTGGACGAAAATATTGATCCTTAATACGTGATGCAACAATTCCGGTAATACCCTGATGCCAAGCCTCATCATAGAGTGAAATAGAGTAAAGAGCATCACTCTCATCTACCGTCAGCTCATCTAATACCTCATCTGCACTCACTCTTGCCTCCTGCTCTAAGGCTTTTCGCTCTTGATTTAATTGGTAGAGTTCACGAGCATATTGATCCGTCTCATTAGGATCATCCGATAAGAGCGCTTCAATCCCAATGGTCATATTATCAATACGTCCGGCAGCATTTAAGAGAGGGCCAATCGTAAACCCGATATCAGTCGTTGATAAGTTACGTTGATTCCGGCCAGTGATCCGAATTAATGATGAGATCCCAGCAATGGTGGCCCCTGATCGAATCCGAGCCAATCCTTGCTGCACTAAGCGACGATTATTACTATCTAAGGGAACCATATCAGCTATAGTCCCTACCGCAACGATATCAAGATAACGAGCTAAATTAGGGGCAGTTTCACGAGTAAAAGAGCCTGACTCAATTAGGGCTGCCCGAATACTTAAGAGTAGATAAAAAATAACCCCAACACCAGCTAATGCTTTACTTGGAAATGGATCTCCCACTAAATTTGGATTAACAATCGCATCGGCAGCAGGCAACTCCTCAGGGGGGAGGTGATGATCGGTAATAAGAACATCAATCCCCTTCTCCTTTGCTAAGGCGACCCCTTCGACATTAGAGATCCCATTATCTAAAGTTATGAGAAGATCAGGTTTATTATCTTGTAAAATTTTTTGTACTAAAGTTCGTGATAAACCATAACCATCTAATACTCGATGGGGCACCCGATAGGTAACATTTTTCGCACCAAACTCTCTTAAGATACGCATAGCAAGCGCTATACTAGTAGCGCCATCAACATCATAATCACCAACAAGTAGGATCTTTCGATCTTTTTCGATAGCATCAACAACTAACGCTGTCGCTTCTTCAATATTGCTTAAATCATGATAAGGGTGAAGATGGCGAAGTGAGAGATCAAAATCCTCTTCTGAGGTTATATTCCGTTTAGCTAAGATCTCCTGTATAAATGGGGGGTGCTGCTTACTTCGATAGTTATGGATAATATTTCTACGAATTATTTTCATTCACGCTCTCTATAATAGTACTTAATCTCTCCACGCTTAAAGGGAAGACGTAACCCTTTATCATAACGGTAAATATTCCCAATTAAATCATCAATGATAATCTCATCTACCAACCCACTCTTAATGCCCTCCATCATCGGTGCTAAATAAGTTTCGACAAAAAGCTCCCTTGCTTTAAACCATAGTCTAAAACGTTGCTCTGATAATGCCCGATAGAGCGAATCATCGACTAAAGAGAGTTGTGGATGATTGACAAACATCTGACTAGGATCTGCTAAGAGGTAGCTCTGCTTAAAGAAAGAGAGACGTAGATGCTCACCTAACCCCCTAAAAAGAACATTATCCGAAAATACAGCGCTAAACTTTGGGGTTCCCATCACCCTCATAGCATCACGAGCACCCCATGGCCAGAGTAGCCTTATTGGACGCTGTAGCTGCTTCTCCTTAGAATACAGCTCTAACCATCGCCGAGCCTCATTTAATCGCCCTTGCCAGATTGGAGCATCACGACCGGTAAATCGGAGTTGGTAAGGGTTGAGCTCATCTCCCCAATAGCGCATTAACGGAGTGCTACGTATATTACGATGCCCCCCTAAAGACATATACCAATTACCACGACTACTAACGATAGAGTCTTCAGCATAACTAAATTCTTGGGCAAAATCCTTCGCAAGTTCTCGGATAAGGTCCACATCGTAATTGATATAGTTATTCTGATCTATTAGCGATATTTTAAGCCAATCTAGAGAGTTAATCTGCAGCCCCTCACCGCGGATACCTAAATATGCCCAAGAGGCGTGATCATCCACTTTAAAGTGGTGCTCCATCATACCTCTAAAGCCTGGTGACCGCTCCTCACGACGTGCAAAATTAAAAAACTCTTGGAGTAGTGGGTTTCGCTCCCGTAACTTAAGTCGCTTCTGCCAGCGTCGAGGGAAGACACCAGCAATACCAGGTAGGATAAAGAGAATTGTGCGCTTCATCATTTGCCACTACCCCTTCTCAATTAAGAACTCAAATCGCTCATCATAATCATTAAAACTGATTAATTTATGTTCGGAGCGCGCTAAATAAGCTTTAAAATCAATCTCAGCGTGAGGATCTGTAGCAATCACCCTTAACTGTGCCCCTTTAGGTAGCGACTGCAGTTTCTGCTTTGTCTTTAATATAGGCATAGGGCAGCGCAAACCAGCTAAATCTAACTGACAAACCTCATTACTCACTCTTAGCCCCCAACTCAAATAGATAGTAAAAATATAATCCTTTAATCTTATAAACGCCCCTATTTAGCTGGGATCTCCTCCATCAGCTAAAGATGTTTTCGGCAAAGGTATAAGCCATAATAATAGCATCTTCTCGGCAATTATTTAACGTAGGATAATAATTTTTACGGTGCCCAATCTGATTAAATCCTAAATGAGTATAAAGATTATGGGCAATCTTATTACTCTGTCTAACCTCTAAAAAGAGGGTGAAATACCCCTGACTCTCTAAAAAATTGAGTAACTCCCTCATTAAGAGTCCCCCATACCCCTTCCCTTGCTCCTTCGGATCGATGGCAATATTTAAGAGATGTGCTTCATCTAATATAGTCGAAATAAATGCAAAACCGATCACCCTATTTGCTACGACTAACTTTATTTGATAGCCCTGCATAGCAAATAAACTCTCCATAGTCGCTCGTTCCCATGGAATTGGGTGTGCTCTCCTCTCTATTTTATAGATATAATCTAGCTCATCGAAAGTGATTGGTAATATCTGATATCCGCTTCGCTTTATGGTAAAACTCATTGCTCCATCCTAAGTTGTCGGGCAATCCACTTTAAATCTTCCCAAGCAGCCCCTTTAAGATGAGTAAATTTTAATAACTCCGCGGGTGCATAGGTTGCTGCCACCTTATAGCTGCGTTCACCTACTGTTAATGTATAGAGTTTCTGACGACTCTGCTCTAACGGTTGCTTCTCATCTAATAGGTAACGTAACCCTTCTCGCCCTAAAAAGAGGATAAATTCAGCAGAGCTAGTAAGAAGCTCCTCCTTTAAATAGCTGTAACATTGGCTCACTTCAGACTCAGTTAAGCCTTGTAGCTCCTGAGGGCGACATTTGATAAATGGGGTAATGTAATAGGGGATAGAGTGAAGTTGAGCAGCGATTAACATATTTTGAAAGAGTTTCTGAGCCGCCTCAACAATTGGCACCCCTAGCACCTCCTCCTGTCGCAAAGGGGTATCGGTTATATAAATTATACTGGCCCTCTCTAACTCACCCCGTCCGATAACAGGTTGTAAACGTTGCTCATAGAGATGGCATCCTCGACAACTCCTAATTCGCTCCTCAATAGACCCTTCAGAGTGACTTGGTAATTGATAAACAATGGGAGGGTTCTGAGGGGTAATCTCTTGAGCGGATCGCTGTTCAACATCTTGGGCAGGCAGCTTCTCCTTTGACAAACGCTCATCAAGCCCTTCATTAAGACTCTTTTCAGAACCTCTATCGCACTCCTCTCGCAACCTCCAGGGGGTAATACCTAACGCCTTAAGATATTCTGCCTGCATCTCCATCATAGTCCCCTCACCTCTTTACCCCCCTTCCACCAGGAGTAGAGGGTATAGAGTGGACCGGATATGCCATATCCCATAAAGATCATAAAGAGGATCAATCCTGTCTTCTGTATTAATAATACCAGTAGAAATATTAAAACAATTAATGCTGGCGCTAACATATAGTGGGGAATCTCCTTGTAGAAAGAGAGTGTTTTAAAGCTATAAAACTTAACATTCGAAACCATCATTAATCCACTATAGAGGGTCAATACAAGTGCAATATACTCCACCTTTGATCCTGATATCCCTAAAGTCTCTCCACACCAAACAAAGCCAACAACAATACCTGCCGCTGTTGGGCTCGGCATCCCTACAAAGAAGCGGCGATCTGTCTCCCCAATTTGAACATTAAAGCGAGCTAAGCGCAGAGCCGTGCAAGCAAGATAGATATAAGCAGCAAACCAAGAGAAATCGGCAATGATATTTAATGAGCTGCCACTTAAGCTCTTTAACGACCATAAATAGATAATAACCGCTGGTGCGACTCCGAAGGAGATAAGATCTGAGAGGGAGTCATATTCCTCACCAAAGCGACTCTCACTATGTGTCCAACGAGCAACACGTCCATCTAATCCATCAAAAATCATTGCTAAAAAGACTAAGACAGCCGCTTGCTGATAATTAGCAACTTCCCGCATCCCTGACAAGAGCCCTGAATAGGCATCAAGTGCCGATAAAACAGCTGAAAATCCTGCAAGTAGAGCAGCTGTTGTCACTAAATTAGGAAGAATATAGATGCTATTACGCTTCTCTTTTGCCTGATTCATGCTTTCCTTTAAAAAAGTGGGTAATGGTTAATTATAGTGCTTCAGCTAACGGAGCTCAAAGAATTATTATCGATCTCTAACATTAGCGCATAGATTTAGATTAGTTATAATCGGTATGTACAATAGCAAATAATTGAGGGTCATCTAATATAGAAATCCCTTATCTATCCCCTTATAACCCTTTACTAGGAGGCCTCTTATGTCCACACCTACTCTCTCTATGATCCTTGCCATCTCTGAAAATCAGGTGATTGGTGATCGAAGTGGCCGCTACAAAAATGAGTTACCCTGGCACCTACCCGATGATTTAAAATTCTTTCAAAAAAACACCCTAAATAAGCCAATTATTATGGGACGTAAAACCTTCGAAACAATTGGTTTTCCACTTCCTAAAAGGAAAAACATTATCCTCTCAAGTACTCCACGCACTATACCGAATACATATTGGTGTCAAAGTTTTGATGAAGCCCTTACCTTGGTTCACGATGCTCCGGAGGTGATGATTATGGGGGGTGCTCAACTCTATCAAACGTTACTCCCTAGAGCTGATCGCCTCTATATAACCCGTGTGCATGCCGAAGTTGAAGGAGATGTCACCCTACCCGCTATCGATCTTACTAAAGCTACGCTCCTCTTTGAAGAGCATCACCCTAAAGATGAGCGGCATCAGTACGCCTTTACATTTCAAATATGGGACCTATAACTTTTATAAACGATCAGTGATAAAAAAGATCTCCCCAGATAGGGAGATCTCTCCTTAATAGTAACTAATAATGCGTAATAAGATTGATTCGTTAGATCTTCTTTGCTAGCTCAACAGCTAAACCGATATAGCTTTCTGGCTGAAGCGCTATGAGACTCTCTTTTGTTGCATCATCAAGCGCTAATCCTGCCACAAACTGATCGAGCTCCTCTTTACTAACTCGCTTTCCTCGTGTAAAGCTCTTTAACTGCTCATATGGATTGGGTAAACCATCTCGACGCATTACTGTTTGAATTGCCTCTCCTAAAACCTCAACATTAGCTGAGAGTGCATTGAGAAGCGCCTCTTCATTAACCTCTAGCTTTCCATGCCCTTTGTTTAGGCTATTGTATGCGATAAGAGAATAACCCATCGCCGATCCCACACTGCGAAGAACAGTTGAGTCACTTAAATCGCGCTGCATTCGTGAGATTGGTAGCTTATCAGCAAAATGGGTAAAGAGCGCAGTTGCAATACCAAGATTCCCTTCCGCATTTTCGAAATCAATAGGATTTACCTTATGTGGCATCGTTGATGAGCCAACCTCATTAGCGACAGTCTTCTGTTTGAAATAATCAAGACTGATATAGGTCCAAACATCTCGCGCCCAATCAAGCAAAATGGTATTGATGCGATTGAAAGTGTGACAAAATTCAGCAATATAATCATGACACTCAATTTGTGTTGAGTATGGTGCAAATGTTAACCCTAAATCTTCTTCTACAAACCCTTTTGCAAATTCGGGCCAATCGACATCTGGGTAGGAGACAAGGTGGGCATTATAGTTCCCTACTGCACCATTAATCTTACCTAAATACTCCTGATTTTTAAGTTGCTTAATCTGACGCTCTAAACGAAACACAACATTAGCAACCTCTTTACCTAAGGTGGTTGGGGTCGCTGGCTGTCCATGGGTTCTAGATAACATCGGCACACTAGCATACCCATGAGCCATCCCTCGTAAATCAGCTACAATTGCCTCTAACCCTGGAATAATCTCCTTATTAATGGCATCTTTAAACATTAATCCATAAGAGAGGTTATTAATATCCTCTGACGTACAAGCAAAATGGATAAATTCAGATGAGGCGGCAAGCTCAGCATCATCCTTAATCTGCTCTTTAATCCAATATTCAACAGCTTTGACATCATGATTAGTGGTTCGTTCAATCGTTTTGACTTCTAAAGCATTCTCTGCAGAGAAGTTCTCAGCTAACGCTAGTAATCGAGCCTTAGCTTCATCACTAAAACTGGGAATCTCTTTAAACTGTGGGTTTTCCGCTAGGCGAATAAGCCACTTCACCTCAACTAAAACACGATATTTAATTAAACCATATTCGCTCACATACGCCTCAAGCGCTTCAACACGATTTTTATAACGCCCATCTAATGGGGAGATTGCTAATGCTGAATGAATACTCATATATAACCTTATTTGCCAGAATTAAAATTTGTGGTTAATACTACTGCTAATAGTAAAAACCACCCTAAAATAAAGAGTAAGCCCCCTAAAGGGGTAATTAACCCATACACCCCTAAATTAGTAGCATGGGTCAAACTTATAAAATAAAGGCTGCCAGAGAAGGCTAAGATTCCTAAAAGAAATGCCCCACCTACATAGAGCGGCAGCCGCTTAGCTGATGACGATAATCCGATAAGAGCCGTAACGATAAGCGCTAAGCTATGAAACATCTGATAAGTAACGGCTGTATTCCATGTCGATGCTCGAGTCCCTAAATGGTCTGCTAATGCATGTGCACCAAATGCCCCTAACATGACGGCTAATGCTGCTAATATAATTCCTGCTGAAAGTAGTACTCGCATTATTGTAACTTCTCAATTGCCTCTAGCGGGCGACCGATAACCGCTTTTCCATTATGCTCAATAATGGGGCGCTGAATGAGTATCGGATTTTTCACCACATAGGCAATCTTCTCCTCTTCGCTATAGTTACCCCAGCTATCTGCAACCGCTTTATATGGCTCTTCATTAGTGCGAATTGCTTCATCGACCATTAGCCCCATCTTCTTTAATAGGGCACTATATTCTGCCACTGTAGGTGGAGTCTCTAAATAATTAATGACAGTAAAATCAACTCCCTTCTCTGTTAGATATTCCCTCGCAGCCCGAGACTTAGAGCAATTCTCATTATGGTATAAAACCCACATAGTTTAACTCCTTATACAATGATTCAGTCCATATTTATGAATGAGTAAAATAGATAACAGACCCATTTTACCAAAATTACCCCCTAAAATAGAGAGCTATAAGGATTAATTTTAAGAGAGGTAGAGCCATGCTCGCCCCGACGCTACAGTAAACGAGATCTCATCTTCAATTGCTCGATTACTTAACGTTCGTCCTAAACCAACTGGTAGCGACTCATTATGAAGGGGCCACTGACACCCCCGTAACGTTACCCCGCTTAGAGGCTCCAATGGAATGATACTAACACGCTCTCCCACCACTGTAGCGAGATTCAGAGCCATATTTTGAGGAGATGTATAGAGCCGCTCTCTTCCATTAAGATAGAAAAAATCAAGGTTGCGATAATGAAGAGGCATCATTAATAGTGCTGCTTGATGATCGAGCGCTCCCCCTATTCCACCAATCAATGTCACCTTCTCTACCCCATGCTCTAGAGCATAAGTTAATGCAATTTCACTATCTAGGAGATCTTTCTCTTCTGGATATCTAATACGTTCTACCTGCTGATACTCCTGCTCCAAAGATTTAGGGGTAGAATCAAAATCACCCACCCATAAATGAGGGGTAATCTCTAAAGACTTTGCCTGCTCAATCCCACCATCAACAGCAATAATAAACTCAGCATCTGCCACAGCTTGTTGTAGATGACTTCCCATATAGAGAGTACCAGGCAGAAGAATAAGAAGGCTCTCTATTCCATCCATTCTCTTAATACTCATCACCCCTCTCCCCTCTGATTCTCAATTAGATAGGCTACTATCTTTGACCCTCTAATCCGCTCAAGAAGCGATGAAGCACGGATCGCCTTAAGATGATGATGTCGCTTCTGAGTAAATATAACCTCTGAGAGCTTCTGATTAAGCGGATACCAATGGGGGGTCTTCTGCCTCATTAAGGCGATAACTGGAGTCTGAACAGCATTAGCCAAATGCATCGTTGAGGTCTCCACCGAAATAACGAGATCTGATAATGCCAAGATAGCCGGTAGTTGAAAAAAACTCTCACCAGCAGTGAAGGGGATCACCCTCTGTAATTGCTCCTGTTCAATCCACTGCGATAGCCTCTCCCATTGGGATGGAGGAGCATTAACGATATAGTACCCCCTCTTAAATAGTGGCTCACTCTCTTGTTGCAATCCTACGATCAACTCTTTCAATTCAGAGAGCGGCCAACTACGCTTCCGATTTTTAGCAAATGGGTTAAGAAAAAGGAGTGGCCTAGTGGCTCCCTGCACTTGTAACTCTTCCGCTACGGAATCCAGCCATTTTTGAGGAATATTGATATAGGGGTAACGCTCCTCCTCACTTAATCGGGAAACGCCTAACTGCTCAAACCAGTAACTATACACCTGGCTGATATGGTATTGACCTCGATCTCTCGGAGCAGGATACTTCTCTAACACTGCATCAAGAGCATGATAGCTCCGTTTTTTACTGATCTCATAAAATGCGGGAGGGTGATAGGTGCCGACAACCCATCCATTAGGGGCTATTTGACGAGCTAACTGTGCAAAATAGTGGGGACGTATCTCTGCTAGTGAAACAACAATAGGATATGCCTCCTCTCTCGCCCTCTCGATCGAGCTCTCAAAAAGGGATGGTGAATAGGTCTCTCGATAGAGTGTTGTAAATAGCCCACTCTCTTCTACCCAATCATACAATGCGTAGTTAGCTAAGCTTGGCCACTCTCTACTATCTGATGTTCGTCGCACCTCCTCTACCCAAAGATGAATCTCAATATGGGGATAACACTGCTTAAATGCCCGAAAGCAGCTCTGCAAATAGCAGTAATCACCAATCGCTAAATGGGTAATAAAAAGGATCTTATTTGCCCCTAAAAGCTGCTCTCTATCGACCGCCTGTTCCATTCTACTCTCCTATAGATCTCGTACCATCAAAATATGCAACACCCCCTCTTCATCGAATGGCTCCCCTTTACAGTCAAATCCCAACCGTTGATAAAAGGGAGCCACTTCAAGCTGTGCATTGAGATGTAGCTCTTGATATCCCTCATCTACCGCTACTTTCTCAATTATCTGTCTGATGAGCATCCCTCCTAACCCTATACCACGATACTCCTTTAACACTGCTAAGCGTCCAATCTGCCCAATCTTTCGCTCTCCCTCTACAGTAAAGAGGCGTGCTGTACCAATCGCTACTGGCTCCCCCCTCCATATTGCCCCATCAGGGGTATGACATCCTTCAATAAGGTAGAGAATCAGATGTAGGGCATCCCGATCCTGCTCATCATGATCAATCTCTTCGGGAAACCCCTGCTCATCGGTAAAGACCCGTTTGCGAATCGCTAACGCATCCTGAAAATGCTCCCCTCTCTCTCCATGAATCACCGTTATTCTCATCTCTCATCCCCTATATAATAAAGCTCCTCAATCGTACCAATTCTCTCCATCAATTTCACTTTAAATGCGCTTCTCTCTATTCCAATGTATAATCGAAACCCTTAATCATGAAATCCACCGATTCATTAATTAGATATATGAGGAAAGTTATGAGTTTTTCGAAAGTTCCTGCAGCGAATGAGATTGAGAAGATTACCGAAGATTTTAACTGTATCATTGAAATTCCTGCCGAAGCAGATCCTGTTAAATATGAGGTCGATCATGATACCGACCTTATTTGGGTAGATCGCTTTGTTGGCACCAATATGCGTTATCCTGCCAATTATGGTTTTATTCCCAATACTCTTTGTGATGATGGGGATCCACTTGATGTATTAGTTGTCACCCCGTTCCCACTTATTCATGGCTCTGTTGTTCGCTGTCGTCCCCTAGGTGTTCTTAATATGACCGATGAATCAGGTGGCGATGCAAAGCTAATCGCAGTACCTATTGATAAGCTCTGCCCTATGTATAAAGAGATTAAGGAGTTATCAGATCTTCCCCAACTGCTGATTGACCAAATCGAATTCTTCTTCCAAAACTATAAAGGGTTAGAAGAGGGGAAATGGGTGAAATTAGATGGTTATGGTGATAAAGCAGCTGCAGAGAAGGAGATCCTCCACTCTTTAAAGCTCTTTAATGAGAAGAATTAATCGAGTTGAATAGCCTTTAAGTTCTTAAGTTATTAATTAATACAACAAAAGAAGAGCCTCTTATCAATAAAGAGGCTCTCTCTATTCAGGTATGTACTAAGATACCCATTAAGTATCATAGAATATTAAGGGGAACAGTGCGCCACAGCGCTACAAAAACTAAAAATCACTTCTCTGATTTTAAGAGTGCTCGTACCTGTATCTGATTGCCCACCTTAATACCAATCAACATAGCTACTGCAAAGAGTATCCCTTGCCACACACCTTGCCCTACTAATACCAATGCCGGCGCAGGGCAGATACCAATCATTCCCCAACCGACACCAAAGATTAGTCCACCTAATACCAATTGGCGATCAATAATACTATTTTTCGGGATATGAAGAGCTCCACCTAATAGGTTCGTTGAGCGGCGACGTACTAATAAAACGGCGACAGTAGCAACACTTAGCGCTCCTACCATTACCCATGCTAAAGCTGGATTCCAATCACCCATAACATCTAAGAAACCCTGAACGATAGCAGGATTAGCCATACCAGAGATAATTAAACCAAGCCCAAAGAGTAAGCCTGAAATAAACGCAAATAAATTTTTCATCATGCCTCCCCCTTATAGCCCTAATAGATGTTTAACAATAAAGACAGTGATGCCTCCCGCAACCATAAATAGGATAGTTATTAGCACCGAACTTGGTGAATAGCGTGAGATACCACAAATACTATGACCACTAGTACAGCCTGACCCTAAAGAGGAGCCAATCCCAACAAGCAATCCAGCTATTACAAGTAGAAGGCCATGGCTTGAGATTTCGATCTCAGGAAAGCTACCTGTGACCCATCGGTACACCCAAGGGGCAAGCATCACCCCAATAACAAAGAGTGCCCGCCACGCGGTAAACCCTGAACGAGTCATTAAGTTGCCAACGATACCGCTGACCCCCATAATTCGCCCTAGAAAGAGCAGAAAAATAAAAGCAGCTAAACCGATAATTAATCCACCGATTAATGCTGATCCCGAAAAAAATGTCATTAATCCTCCCTATTAGGACCAAAAAGTAAATAGATGCTTTCAAGAAGCGTTCTTACCTTCGGATCTTCTACCCGGTAGTAGATACGGCGTCCATCACGACGGGTCTCCACTAGACCATCATTACGCAAAACTGCTAACTGCTGTGATAATGTCGGTTGATAGATCCCTGTTAAATGCTCCAATTCACTGACGGAGTGCTCCCCTTGACAGAGATAGCAGATCAACAATAGTCGATCCTCATTACCAAATTTTTTCAAAAACTCGGTTGCCTCAAGAGCGCTACGCTTCATTGCCTCAATATCGAAATCTTTCTCCATTTCATTCTCCTTACCTATTCGATTATAGAATCTTGAAACTCGCCTCTAACTTTCTCTTTAATACGTGAGCTACTCCAACTACGTTTAATAGATTATAAAAAGATAGATTAATATAAGCGATAAACCATAATAACTACAGTTTTTATTTTCTTAGCCAATTAAATATATAATACCAGCAATATGCTAGATTAAATTAAACTGCTCACAAAGATCTAAGTCAACAGCTCCTAATAGATTAACGCTTTAATAAAATAAAGGTGTAGTTATTTATGAAAATATTGATCCAAAGAGTCTCTTCCGCAGAAGTTTCCGTAAGTGATGAAATTATCGGTAAAATTGAAGATGGAATCGTAGCATTTATTGCAATAGAGCCAGAAGATGATGAGGCTATTGTTAAAAAAATGATCGATCGATTATTGAACTATCGAGTCTTTAGTGATCCTCAAGGTCGTATGAATCACTCACTTCTAGATATTAAAGGGGAGCTACTGCTTATCTCTCAATTTACTCTAGCCGCCGATACTAGCAGAGGACGACGCGCTAGCTTTACAACTGCTGCTCCCCCTAAATTGGCTGAGAAGCTCTATAATCTCGCAATCGATTATGCTAAAGAGAGTTCACTGACCATAGCGACAGGTCGCTTTGGCGCAGATATGAAGGTCTCCTTAACTAATGATGGCCCGGTTACTTTTCTATTAGAGTCATAATTCATCTCTATTCAGAATATCTCAATGCCTCTTCTAAGTTGACTGACACCAATCGTGAAACACCCGGTTCTGCCATTGTCACCCCAATTAAGGCATCAGAGATACTCATAGTATTTTTATTGTGAGTGATGAAGATAAATTGCACTTTTTCACTCATACTATTTAACAGTCGCCCTAGACGATGTACATTCGCCTCATCTAATGGGGCATCTACCTCATCTAACATGCAGAATGGGGCTGGATTTAGATTGAAGATCGAGAAGATCAGGGCCATAGCAGTCAATGCCTTTTCACCCCCTGAAAGTAGGTGAATTGTCCCCGGTCGCTTACCAGGTGGGTGAGCAATAATATTCACACCACTTAATAATTCATCGCTCTCAGTTAACTCTAAGTGGGCGTTGCCACCCCCAAACAGCTTTGGAAAGAGCTCCCTAAACCCACTATTGACGGCATTAAAGGTCTCCATAAAGCGTTCTTTTGTCTCCCGATCAATCTTGGCTATCGCTTCCTCTAAAGAGGCTAGGGCTTCATTAAGATCAGCATCCTGCTTATCGAGATACTCTTTTCGCTCTTTAAGTTGACGCGCCTCCTCAATTGCCACCAGATTGACTGCTCCTAACGCCTTAATCTCATTAACAACCTCCTTAAGCTTCACCCTAAGTGGAGCAATGGAGAGGGGTTTTAGATGATTACACCTCTCCTTGAGAGTCTGCTTCTCCTCAGCATTTAAATTATAGAGCAATGTCTGCCACCTCTCCTCTACAAGCTCAAGCTTTGTCTTTAAAGCTTGCTCCTTTAGGGCATAATTTTGAATTCTCTCCCGTTCACTCTCTAGATGTTTTCCATATCGCTTTTGACGCTCTTCACACTCCTCGATCTCTCTCTGTAAGCTCTGCAAAGAGGCTTCTGCCGCTAAAGCTTCCTCTTCAATTAAGGTAAGCTCCTGTTGCGCTTCGATAAGTGCCTCTTCCTTCTCTTTAAGATACTCTACATCGCTTGAGTTCTCTCGTTGACTCCGCTTTTTTAGGCGGGTTAGCTCCTCTTTGCGCTTCTTAAGATTATCCTCTAACTGCTCGATCTTAAAATTGAGCTGCTGTAGCTGCTGCCCCCTCTCTTTACTCGCCCTATCAACCCTTTGGTAATACTCCTTACCTCTATTCAGCTGCTCTTTCACCTCCGCTAACTGCTCTGTAGCAGCTTCGATCTGCTCCTCTACCATCTCCTCTTCAACAGCTATGAGCGTAAGCTGCTCTTCAAGCTGGGCAACACTCCCCTCTAGTCGTACTCTCTCTTTTTCTCGATCACTCTCCACCTTACTTTCAGTGAGCTTTTGTGCTTCATGATGTTTAATCTCTAACTCTGCCAAAGCTAATGCTCGCTCCGCATCATGAAATGCCTCTTGAGACATCTCGATTGCCTCTTCTGTAATCATCTTCTCCCGTATCAATCGATCCCCTTCGGTACGAAGCTCTTTCTGCTGCTCGATAATCTTTAATAACTGCTCCTTTAGTGCCTGATGCTCATCTAATAGCTGCTGATGGCGAGCCTCTTCAGTAAAGTGACTCTCCTTCTGATACCGGTCTCGATAATAGATCTGCCAATCAATACCAAAAAGATCCCCCGCCTGAGTTACTAAAATTTCATGAGGTCGCAGTGAGGCACGAAGGGTAGGAATCTGAGCTATCTCCTCATCAGTAACGGTATAAACATGCCCTAACAGACTATGAAGGGAGTGATCACTTTTAAGGTGATAGCCTAACTGGTTAGGAGCATAAGAGCCCCCCCTCTCTGTTAAATGGATTCCACTCTCTTGACTCTGCTCGAGAGACTCCTCTCTAATCTCTAAAGAGAGCCAACGCTCTAATAGGTGATCAAATGCCCGGCTCCACTCCTCATCAATAACTAAACATTGATGAAGTGGATTCTCTGCTTCAATAGATCGACTCGCCCTTAACTCTGCTAACGTCGCTAATTGACCCTCTACCGCTGAGATATTCTGCTCTAATTGAGCACGTTTCATCTCACTCTCTTGATAACGTTTTTGATGCACTAACGACTGCTCTTGAAGAGTACTCGATTGTTGAGTGAGTTCTAATAGCTCGACCCTCTCCCCCTCTACCTTCTCTGTTAGCATGACCAGCATCTCTTTATCAATCGCCTGCTCTTCTATACACTCCTTAGAACTCCTCTGAGATCTTAAGCGCAGTAGTTGCTCCTGTAGAATACGCAACTCCCCCTCTAGACCCCGTTCATCGGCCTTAAGAGTATGCTTCTTCTGCTGCAACATCTGCAATCCTTGCTCCTCTCTTATCAAGGCCTCCTCTAACGGGAATAGTGCCTCTTGAGCAACCATTACCTGAACCTCACACTCCTCAAGCTGAAGCCTCTGCTCCTCCTGTTGGGTTTTAAGCTGGCTAAGGACCTTCCCCTCTTCTGAAATCTCTTCCGTTAGATGCTCAATCTCCTGTAGCCACTCCTGCTGCTGTGCCTGCTGCTGCTCCTGTAAGCTCTTTGTAAGGGTAATCTTATGGGTTAATGTGGTTATCTGCTCCTTTAATTGATAGTAAGCACCACGAATCTTTTTAGTCGCTCTCTCCTGCTCTTTAATAGCCCCTCGTTTTTGATGCAACTCCTCTACCGCAGAGTTATATCCCTCTACAATCTCCTCGAGCTCCTTCCCCGCTTCAGCACCTATGCTCTCAAGTCTACTCAACTCCTCCTGTAGCTGGGTCCGTTCTGTATAGATAATTTGGTAGTTAAGCTCTCGCTCCTCCATCTTCAAGGTCTGATACTGTTGAGCCCGCTCCGCTTGCCCTTTCAAATGCTCAAACTGCGTATTAAGCTCAATTCGAATATCGGTCAAACGGCTAAGATTATCACGGGTATTATTAATTCTACGCTCCGTCTCCCGCCGCTGTTCTTTATATTTTGAGATATTTGCAGCTTCTTCAAAAAAGATACGTAGCTCATCAGGCTTTGATTCAACAATACGTGAGATCATCCCCTGTTCAATAATGGCATATGATCGAGGCCCTAAGCCGGTACCCATAAAAATATCAGTAATATCTCTTCGCCGACAACGGCTACCATTGAGAAAATATTGACTTCGACCTTCACGATCTAACAATCGACGAATACTAATCTCACTAAAGGCAGCCCATTTCCCCCCTAGCTCCCCCTTACGATTATCAAATACAAGCTCAATAGTTGCCATACCTGCGGGTTTTCTATGGGCTGATCCGTTAAAGATGACATCACTCATCGACTCCCCTCGCAGCTGCTTAGCTGACGACTCTCCCATGACCCAGCGAACCGCATCGATAATATTAGATTTTCCACACCCATTAGGGCCAACAATACCATTTAAACGCCCCGTCAAATGGAAGGTGGTAGGGTCGACAAAGGATTTAAATCCCACTAGCTTTACACGACTTAAACGCAATCTTCTCTCCTATAGGAGTCTATATTAATAAATCTCATAATCTACTGATTAGGGTAATCAGCCCAATTTTAAGCAGAATAAAATAGCATTTTTCTACTCTTTTCTGTAGCTTTTACCTCTTCCCATTACATAAACTAAAAGGGATAAAGAGGGAGAGTAAATCAACAATCGGTTTCGGTTTCGGCAGTGCATCAGCTGCCTCCATGGTAATAAAATCACCTGTAGCATAATGTGTTACAACTCTATTTAGATCTTCATCCTTTAGAGTAATGATGACTGGTATTGCCGCTAAAGTATAATGTGAAAATCGATGTTTAAATTCCGCTAACTGCTCTATATTTATTGGATCAATCTGTAAGGAGTCGTAATAATCTAATAAAAGATGCTCCCTCTCTAATTCAGGGAGAGTATATAGATTACGCCATACTCCTTTCGACTCACGCCGTTTAAGAAAAACTCTTCCCTCTTCACTCTTAAAGATAAGCAGCCAAACCTCTTTTGTAGGATGCCGTCTTTTTTGGGCAGGTCGCGGCAATTCTGACACCTGATTAAACTTATAGGCCGTACAATAGGAGGAGAAAAAACACTCTTGACACAGAGGGGAACGCGTACAGAGTGTAGCACCAAAATCCATAATTGCCTGTGTATAATCTGCCGGCTGCTCTTTCGATGCGATCTTATCGGCATAAGGCTGTAATACTCTATCAAGACGATTTCTTGGAGCGACCACTCCCAATATCCTCGATAAGACTCGCCGCACATTGCCATCTAAAATAGCATATGGAAGATTATATCCTTGGGACAAAATTGCTGCTGCTGTGGTTGGCCCAATCCCTTTAAGTTGAATCAATTGACTATACTCACGTGGGATAATTCCTCCATATTCGGCTACAATTACTTTCGCTGTATGGTGCAAATTACGTGCTCGAGAGTAGTAGCCTAATCCCTCCCATAACTTTAGCACCTCCTCCTCATCCCCTTTTGCTAGCGCCTCAATAGTTGGAAAGTGCTCCATAAAACGATGAAAATAATCTAATACGGTAATAACCTGAGTCTGCTGAAGCATAATCTCTGAAACCCAAATACGATAGAGATTGATAGCCTCCGTATATGACGATTGAGGTTTCCAAGGTAAGTTATGACGCCCATTTACTTGAAACCACTTTAATAATTTTTCACGAAATAGATTCCCCTTCTCTTCACTGTAGGGTTCAAGCAGATACTCTTGTGTCATAGCTCCTCAGATTGATTCTTTACTTTATCCTAACTAAAACGATACTAATAAAAAAAGCGCCCCTAGTGGGACGCTCTCAATTATATTCGATTATCGTAAATTTAGATAATTGCTTCTGGGGATTCTGGCAAAATCTGCCCACCATCCACAATAATCGTCTGTCCTGTAATAAATGATGCCTCTTTAGATGCTAAGAAGCATGCAGCATATCCTATATCTTCCGGTGTACCGAGTTTATGTGTAGGAATAATCGCTCTCTGTTGCGCTAGATACTCCTCACCTTGTGCCTTTAAGCCATCAGTAAGGATATTTCCTGGCATAACGGCATTAACTGTGATGCCATAATTTGCATACTCTAGGGCAGCACTACGCATAAATCCTAACTGAGCCGCCTTACTTGCACCATAGTGGGACCAGCCAGGAAAACCGGTAATCGCTCCTGTAATTGAAGAGGTAATGACAACACGACCATAATTATTTTTCTTCATAGCATTCAGTGCAGCCTGTACTACAAAGAAAGTTCCTTTGACATTGATATTATGCATCTGATCCCAATCTGCTTCTGTCATCTCCTCTAAGGTTGCCTGTGGGAAGATTCCAGTATTGGAGCAGAGAATATCTAAACGACCATACTCTTCAACAATATCCGCTACAACTTTTTGTGCGCCGGCTTGATCGGTTACATCGAGCTTAACAAAGAGACCATCTAACTCTTTAGCGGTAGCTTCTCCATTCTGCTCATCGATATCCGCAATAACTACTTTAGCGCCTGCCTTAGCAATAATAGTTGCAATACCTTTACCAATTCCATTAGCGCCGCCAGTAACTAATGCAATCTGCTCATTTAATTTAAACATAAATGACTCCTTTCTACTTATGAGTGATATACAATGCCAGCTCTTTCAATAAAAACGGCTAGCATCACACAGACTATTATCACCTACTCAGTCGGTTATTACCATGATATATATCATAACCAATAGTTATAACTTATTGAATATAAGCCTTTAACCTATTCGATACTGCTTAACACGATAGCCTATATAGAGAATACCAATCCAAAGTGGTATCACATAAGCCGCCCAGCGCATACTCTCCATTTGGGTCATAACCATTAATAACATTCCCAAAAATAGAAGACTAATTATATTACTAATGGGATAGAAAGGGGCTTTATAACTTAACTCACTCTCTTTATGCGCCTTTCTAAATCTATACTGCACAATAACAATTAAGCCCCAGGTAATAGTTGCTGCAGCAGTGGCTAAAGACATAATCCGCATGAAAGCACCATCCGGAACAAGGAAATTTATAATGACAGCCGTTAACGTACATAATGATGAGAAGAGAATGGCGATATAGGGCGCATGACTACGATTAAGCTTTAAAAAAAGTTTCGGTGCATTCCCTTGCTCTGCCAAACCATAAAGCATTCGACCATTGCTATAGATCCCGCTGTTATATACAGAGATCGCTGCAGAGAGCACCACAATATTGAAGAATGTCTCAGGAATATTAATTGCACCCCATGGGGTATCAATAACGCCAATGCCAAGTTTTTGAAAGATCATGACAAATGGACTTCCATCCACCCCTAACGTATTCCACGGCACTAATATCATAATGATAGCTAATGAGAGTACATAGAAGAGTAGAATACGCCAAATCACCTGCTTAATTGCTTTAGGAATACTCTCTTTAGGATTATCAGCTTCTGCTGCTGTGATCCCAATCAGCTCTGTTCCACCAAATGAGAACATCACCACCACTAAAGCTGGAAGATAAGCGGTCAATTGATCCAGCGGAAAAAAGCCCCCATGTTGCCATAAATTAGCGACAGATGCCCCCTCCGTACCGGTAACAATAAGTAGTGAGCCTAGGGCAATCAACGCAATAATCGCCAAGACCTTAATTAAGGCAAACCAAAATTCAAACTCACCATAGATTTTAATGGAGAATAGATTCAATATAGTGATGCTGACTAGAACGATTAATGAGGTTACCCATAGTGGAATCTCTGGTAACCATAATTGAATATAGATCCCTACTACAGAAAGCTCTGCCATACTCACCAAAATATAGAGGAACCAATAATTCCATCCTGCCAAAAAACCAGGGAAATCGCCCCAATACTTATAAGAGAAGTAGCTAAATGCACCTGCTACCGGCTCATGGGTCGACATCTCCCCTAACATTGACATTATGAGATAGATAACTCCTCCCCCCACTAGATAGGCAAGTAAAATTGCAGGACCTGCTAGCGCTATGGATTCTGCTGAACCATAAAAGAGCCCGGTGCCAATTGCACCTCCTAGCGCGATCATCTGTATGTGACGGTTTTTTAACCCCCGTTGTAACTTCTCTTCTTCCTTTTTCACACCACACCTATCTAAAAGATTAATAAATTCATACTTATTACAGCCATAAAAGTATACTACATCACCTAATAATCGCAGGGATATTCCACCCTCTTGTGATCGTACCCTCCTTTTATAATTAGGTATGTTACTATTGAACGTATCTTTTAAGGGGCAACCTATTTACAATTTATAAGTCGCCCCTCTAATGTTGAGTAACCAGAGAGTATATATCTATGAAAGTTAAGAGAAGATTAAAACTACTGATTGCTGGCACAGCCATGCTCTTTACTTTAAATGGTTGTGGTACCGTTTATGGAGGTGCAGCTGGTGCTGGAATTGGCGCTATAGCTGGTGGAAGTGTAGGGACCGCAGCATTAGCTGGTGCAACAATTGGACTCTTGGTCCATGATATCCCTACCCGATTTGCAGATGTACGCTTCTAATGTAAAAGCAAATATAGAGAACAGGTTATAACCGATTAACTTCAATGATAAGCCTACTGAGAAGTGGCTAAACCATATCTTATTCTTAGGAGAATACCATGAAAAAGTTAGTTGCAATGAGCTCATTACTACTACTTCTTTCCGCATGCAATAGTACCGGCGGCCCAAACTTAACAAGCACGCAAAAGGCAGCTATTACAGGTGCCGCAGTCGGCGCTGGAGTCGGCGCACTATCGAACTCTAAAAAGAGAGGTAAAGGTGCCGTAATCGGAGCTGCAGCAGGTGGAATTATTGGTGGGGCTGCAGCAAAATATGGGGAAGATCAAGCCCGTCCCCGCCAACAATATTACTAGTGGTATAGTATATTCAGCCAAAATATAGAGAAAGCTCGATCTATTGTGATCGAGCTTTTTTCATTCTAAGAGTCGTTACCCTCCTAAAAAATGGGTGCGCCACTCATCAATAATCTCTTTATGAAATTGATTGAAACGCTCATCAGGTTGTTGGGCAATAAAGTAAGTTAAAAGTGGATCCTCAACCTCAGTACGGATATTTGAAAGTGTCTCCATGACTGCCACACCACAAAAAGGAACATAGCTTTCAGCATAGCCCCCCTCATGAGTATAAAGCACTCGCCCTTCACATACCTCATCAGCTAATCCCATTACCGCTGCAGTTAGTTTACGGTAGCTCTCACTATAGAGAAGAATGCGCCCTAATGGATCAAATGCATTGGCATCAAAACCACACGCAACGATAATAACTTCTGGTTTGTAGCGACGAATGGCGGGAGCAATAATCGTATCAAATGCGTAGAGATAGATCTCTTCACCACTTCCTGGATAGAAGGGCAAATTAATGTTGTATCCCTTCCCTGCCCCTTTACCCTGCGCTAAAATACCGCTTGCTGCGGTAGCTCCTGAAAAGCAATCATCATTCGGGAAACAACGATCTTGATGTAATGAAATTGTCAATACATCATCACGCTCATAATAGATATCTTGCTGTCCATTACCATGATGCACATCCCAATCGATCACTGCGACACGACCTAATCCATGCCGCTTTTTCACTGTTTCAATCGCCACAGCAATATTATTAAAGTAACAAAAGCCCATTGCCTGATTTGCAGTTGCATGGTGACCGGGTGGTCGTGAGAGTGAATAAGCATTACGGTACTTACCACTATAAAGATCCTCTAATGCTTGAATCGCCAAGCCAGCTGAAAGCTTTGCTATCTCATAAGTACCTGGCCCGACAGGAGTATCTGTATTAAAAGGGGGTGCTAAATCCCCTCCTCCCGCATCACTTACCGCTTGAAGATTCGCCACGTACGCAGGGTCATGCACAAGATAGAGCTCCTCTTCCGTTGCAGGATTTGCACTTTGTACCACTAATTGATCGGCTAAACCAGAAGCTACTAGAAGATTCTTAAAACGACGTTTACTCTCAGGCGATTCTGCATGTGAGGCCCCTGATGGTGGTTGCACCCACCCTCCTACAGGAAATTCTAAAATATATTGCCCAACTGAATGCCAAAATGTACGCTCATCAGTAAAAAATGCAGTCTTTTTCATACCCATCTTCTCTTTCTCCTCTTGTAATGGGATTGCTCGCAAACATCTAAGATCTACCCAAAAGTTTCAGCTAAAAAATATTAGCTAATAGTCACGGAAATAACCTAAAGATACAACTTAAATTTTCGTATCTTTTGTAGTCGATTAATATCTACATTCTTAAGAAAGAGGACCTCAAGAGAGACTTAATGGTATGATCATCTCTTTTGATAGAGCCTAAGGGGGTGGATCAATAGAGCCCCCCTCTCTATACCAATTAATATTAATCAATCATAATAGATGGTGGATAAAGAGATGATTGCAATCATTGGAGCCATGGAGCAAGAAGTCGCTCTATTAGAATCCTTAATTAAACATAAAGAGTGTAAAACCATAGCTGGCGTACGATTTATTAAGGGACTGTTAGCCGAAAAGCCTGTTATTCTTCTTCGCTCTGGAGTTGGTAAAGTTAATGCTGCTCTTGCAACCACCCTACTTCATGAGCATTACAAACCCCGATATATCCTTAATATTGGCTCAGCAGGCGGATTAATTGAGGGAATGGAAATTGGAGATATTATTATCTCATCTAAAACACTCCATCATGATGTTGACGCTACTGCGATTCATTGTGATATTGGGCAGTTACCGGGAATGCCTAAGGAGTATCCTTCCGATCCCTCGCTCATAGATCTTGCGGAAAAAGCAATGGGATCTCTCTCAATAAACTATCAAGTAGGTATCATCGGTAGTGGTGATGCTTTTATTGCTGACCAAAAACGTGTTGCTGAAATTAAGAGGAATTTCCCCGAAATTATGGCTGTAGAGATGGAGGCAGCTGCTATAGCTCAGGTCGCCTATCTCTACGAAACCCCCTTTATTGTTCTCCGTGCACTCTCCGATCTTCCTGATCAAGAGATGCCCATGAGCTTTGTGGAGTATCTTGATTTTGCTGCTGAAAACTCAGCAAAAATTCTCTTGAAAGTGATTGAAAGTCTTCCAACATAGGAAGTTATCCCACCCTCTTATCTAACCTCATATATTCAATATTAATGGAGTACTTATTATGAAAAAAGTTTCAGTTATAGGCTTAGGCTGGCTTGGCGCCCCCTTAGCAAAAAGCTTAATGGAGCGAAACATAGAGGTGGTAGGGAGTAAAACAAGCTCTCAAGGAGTGGCAGAGATGAAAAAGCAGGGGATTAACGCTTCTTTATTTAATGCAACAGAGCGTTTTTATCTCAAAGATCCCAATGTTAAAGCCCTTTTTACGGCCCAACAGCAAGTGATCACTCTCCCCCCTAAGGCTCATCATCGCTTAGATGAGTATCCGGCAATGATCACTGCAATTACCAAGGCAGCGGCCTATTGTGGTACTAAACGAGTGATCTTCACTAGCTCAACGTCAGTCTATGGAGCTCTTGAAGGAGTGATTGATGAGCACCATCAACCTAATCCGCAACGGGAACAGAGCCGTATACTCTATGCTGTAGAAAATGAGCTGAAAAAGATAAAAGATGTTGAAGTTGTTATTCTGCGTCTAGCGGGATTAATCGGCAATGGTCGCCACCCTATTAACCACTTAGCAGGCAGAAAAAATGTTGCACGCCCTGACGATTACATCAATCTCGTTCATCAAGATGATGTCATTGCGGCGATCACAGCCATTATTGAAACTGAGCAGCTACCATCGACACTCTATAATATAGTTGCACCGATACATCCAACTCGACAGGAGTATTATCAATCAATTGCTAGAGCAAAAAAACTAGCTATTCCTCACTTTGAGCAGAGAAAAGGTAAAAAGAAAAAGATTTTAGGAGAGCGCATTACTACTGAGCTCCCCTTTCGCTATCACCATCCAGATCCTTATAAGATGCCCTACTAATCAGTCACAACATCTATTTGTACTTCTTCTAAAAACTAACTATAGTGAAGATAATCACTCTATAATTGAGTGCTATTTCATTGTTTAAATAGGAGGTTTTAGATGGGACGCTTAAAAGGAAAAGTTGCGATTGTCACAGGTGGTGCACTAGGTATTGGCGAAGCAACATCTCAGCTCTTTGCTCAAGAGGGGGCAAAAGTAATTATTGCCGATATTAATGAGAAAGCTGGGCGCGATCTTGAGCAGCGCATCCAAAAAGAGGGGCATGATGCTCTCTTTCTACCTCTTGATGTGGCCAAAGAGGAGAGCTGGAAAAACCTTATGGAAAAGAGTATCGAACATTATGGCAAGGTTAATATCCTAATTAATAATGCTGGAATCTCTTTAGGTAAAGATATTATGGATACCTCCTTAGAAGAGTGGAATCGTATTATGGATGTTAATGCCACAGGGGTTTTTCTAGGTATGAAGTACGCCATAGAGTATATGAAGGATAATGGCGAAAACAACTCTATTGTTAATCGATCCTCAATCGATGGGCAGGTAGGAGAGCATGATCTTTTCGCCTATTGTGCATCTAAAGGGGCCGTAACAGTCGCTACAAAAGCAGCTGCACTTGCCTGTGGAGAACGTGGCTATAAAATTAGAGTTAACTCAGTCCACCCTGCCTACGTGCACACTGCACTGACAGAACAAGAAGCTGCAGACTCTGGAATGGAGCCTAAAGAGTATTTTAAAGCAGTAGGAGCAAAACATCCTATTGGTTATATCGGCCGCCCTATCGATATCGCCTATGCTGATCTCTATCTAGCGTCAGATGAATCACTCTTTGTAACAGGTTCAGAGCTGAATGTCGATGGTGGCTGGACAGCACAATAGAAGATTGTCTACTTACAATTAGTAAGCAAGCAATGAATGATATTATCAAACAGATATAAGTAATATATAAATCAGATAAGAGGGGGAGCTTAATTAGCTCCCTCTTTTTTATAAAAAAGAGGGGTATAACAGAAATTACATCGATAGATTGCCCCTCGCCTCACTTTATTATGCCGAATGAGTGAGAGCTCATACTCTCGGCACCGGCACTGATAAAGAAAGGTGCGCCCCTTAACTGAATCGGTATTAAAATTATGGCGCGTTCTTGCCTTACACTTAAAGACCTCTTCCATAACAAAACGCCACTCCTCTCCATGAGGCTTAATTCGTTTTGGATAAGTAACAGCATCAGTGATGAGATGAGCTACTTCATGGGGAAGAACCTCATTGATAAAGGTTGAGCCATTCTCTAATAGAAGCTGAGGATTCAGACGAATCGACCATTCATGAAAACGTGCAGTTCCTGCTGCTCGACCCCGCTGATTGTAGGTAATAGTAGGAGGTGGAAAGGAACGTTTAAAATGCCTCTCAGCAGCTACAAGGAGCTTACGGAGTAGATGATCAATAGCCGCTCCATATTTGACGGCAGCTGCATGACTTTTATCGTCCACCTCTTTAAGCCTCAGCAAACTCCAAAGCTAAATCGGTTGCAGTGAGCTGATCTTTCTCCTCGCGGGTGTAACATTTACGAAAACGCCCTTCTTTTAAGAGCAGCGTTCGATCACCATACTCAATCGCATGATCCATATTATGAGTAATCATAATGCAGGTTAAACCACCATCACGGACAATACTATTCGCAATCATCATCACATTTTCTGCAATTTTAGGATCAAGTGCAGCGGTTATCTCATCTAACAGCAATATTTTTGAACCTGATATGATCGCCATAATTAAACTTAAGGCTTGTCGCTGTCCTCCAGATAGATTAACAACTAGCTCATTGAGCCGATTCTCCAAGCCCATATTAAGTAAAGCGAGTTTCTCTTTAAAATAGGCTCGGCGAGCTTGGTTACTGAAGCGTTGAAAGCCTCGACGCTGCCCCCGTTTATAAGCAAAGGCCATATTTTCTAATATAGTCATCTGCTCAATTGTTCCTACCCGGGGATCTTGCATAACAATTGAGATATCTTTAGAGCGAGCCATTTGTGACTCCTCAGTGATCTCTTTGCCATCAAGGTAGATTCTCCCCTTCTCAGGCTTCATAAATCCAGTAATAAGATTAAACATAGTGGATTTACCGGCACCATTCCCACCAATGACAACTAGAAACTCCCCCTTTTTAACCTCAAGATCAAGATCAAAAAGAACCTTTCGCTCTAAAAGAGTCCCTTTTCCAACCACTACATCTGCCGACTCAATTTTTAACACTGCTTCTTCCTTGAGGTTGCCATAATGAGTACAATTAAGATCCCTGCGATTAAATTAAAGTCATAACTCTTGAGATTTAAAAATTCAGCATTGAGTGCAATACTTATAACAATACGGTAAGCAATCGAACCGAAAATACATCCTAAAAGCTGTAGCCAGATAGAGCGGAAGGGAAGAATTCGCTCACCAATAATGACCGCTGCAAATCCTGCGATAATTGTACCGACACCTGCCGTAATATCTGCAAATTCCTGATGTTGGGCAAAGAGTGCCCCACCAAGAGCAATAAGGCCATTTCCCATTGCAACACCAAGAATAATCATCCACTTAACATTGATTCCACCATTTTGGCAAAGACGCTTATTCTCTCCTACTGCTCGAATAGAGAGACCAAGATCGGTATTAAGTAACCAAGTCAATAGAGCAATAAAGAGTAGAGCAACTCCTACTAACACAACGATATTATTGAAAGCAAATACCGTTGCTTTTGTTAATGCGATATTGGGTATCCCATTCATAACATGGATATTGACTGAATAGAGCATAAAAGCCACTAAAATCCCTGCAAGAAGATCTGTCACCTTAAAATAACTATTTAGAATACCGGTCACAGCCCCGGCAAGAAGACCGCCCCCAATTGCTAACAGCAGAGATAGATAGGGATCATAACCTCCCTGAATCAAAATACTAGAGATCGCTGCCCCTAAGACAAAGCTACCATCACAGGTTAAGTCGGGGAAATCTATAATACGGAATGTTAGATAAATCCCCATTCCCACAATTCCGTAAATAATACCTAACTCGATACTCATGAAGAGCTCACCGGTTGTGATGAGCCCTCCAAGAATTTCTTTAACTCTGATTAGATAATCCATAAATCTTGTTTACTACTCTTCCTCAGCAGAAATAAGTTTGGCTGCGCGCTCTAAAAGCTCGTCACTGATATTCATATCGAGTCTTTTTGCTGCGTCAAGATTGATGTAGAGTTCCATCTTGCCAGGAAAGCCTACCGGAATGGTATTGATATCTCTCCCTTCCAAAATATCTGCTATCATCTCGGCGGTATCTAATCCTAAATCATATTGATTTGGTCCTAGTGCGGCTAATGGCCCCACCTCTACGGCATCCGTATCTGCCACAAACACAGGAATCTTCTCTTTATTTGCAGCATTAACAATGCTTCCTAAAGCTGCTAACGCTGTATTATCACCATAGATAAAGATTGCATCAGTTCTGCCTGCTAAACGTGCCGCAGCTTGCGGAACATCGGCAGTACGATTCACAGCTTGCTCTACAACCTGGACATTGAGCTCTTTTGCAGCCTTCTGTAAATCATTGAGTTGTACAATAGAGTTTGCATCAGCTGGATTATAGATAAATCCTAAACGCTCAAGCTTAGGAACAAACTCAAAAAACATCTCTAACTGAGGCTTTACTTCAACATAGTTCGACATTCCCGTTACATTGTTATTAGAGCCTTCAAGTGCGCTTACTAAACCAGCATCAATAGGATCTGTAATAGAGCTAAAGACCATCTTGGTCTCTCCTTCTCGCGCCGCCTTTACTAAGCTTTGGGCCGAGGGTGTTCCAATTCCCACCGTAACATCTGCTCTATTGCTGACAAATTTAGATGATATTTGGGCTGCTAAAGAGACATTCGCTTGGGCAGACTCGATACGGATATCGAGATTCTCCCCCTTAATAAAACCTCTCTTCTCTAACCCATCAACAATCCCTTCAGCAGTGGCATCTAATGCAGGGTGCTCAACAATCTGATTAATATAAACCTTCTTCAACTCATCGGCTACTGCTGCTGATGTCATTAATAATCCAGCTACGGCTAGAGAAGTTAATAGCTTCTTCATTCTTTCATCCTCTTTCTTCTTTCTAATATGGTTGTGTATCCATGATTGGATTCATCTTTAATAAAGCGGGCTACACGGCCGATGGTCGTTAAGCTAGCCCCTGTTAAGGCATTGATATCTCGATAGGAGAGATCGCCCCGCTCTAACAATTGGCAAACACGCCAACGCTCTGCCATTGTACTGATCTCTTGTGGTGTACACAGATCTTTAAAAAATGCGCGGGCTTCATCACTATTTTCAAGCAACAAAATCGCTTCAAAAAGATCCTTTTCTACATCAACTTTTGCCAGCTTTTTAGCAATGTCATCCATATCTTACATACCACCTCTGTTCTATTGTAGTAGCACGATAATTTATCGCCTATTGATTGTCAATAGCGAGAGGGAAGAAAAGAGAGGGGCAGAAGCGTAACCATCACTCTTCTGCCCCAAAATCTTTCTAATCAATTAATCGCTTAGAAGTAAATTCAAGTACTCATTTAAGATAGTCTCAATCGCTAAATAAGATTACTCACTCTTCTCTTTACGCTCCTCCTCCGCTTGCTCCTCTTCCTGCTGCTCAAGCTTAATGGTTCCCTCCTCTTCGATGGGATTCTTTGCCTCATAGATTGCTCGCTCTAATTCACTGTTATAGTGCTGAATCTGCTCACTACTCCAACCGAAGTAACGTGCCATATATTTAACAACAGGAAGACGAAACTCCTCGACAGTACGAATATCGAAAAAGAGAAGTCCTGTACGCCGAACAAAGAAATCTTTTGGAGTCACTACCCCCTCATGGAGCAAACCATACTTTAATTGCAGGTAGAGTGTTAGCGGCAATCCCTCCATTAGATCGGGGTTAGCTCGCTTTGCAATTGCATAGAGGGTATCAACATTACTGCCATAAAAGCGGGCCAAAAACTCAGCCTCCTCCCGCTTTAAGTTTTGCCCCACTCCACGCTCAATAGCCTCGGCAATAAAATGCTCAAACTGATCAGCACCCCCTACATCTCCACCTGAAATAGGCTCATGTCGAGTAGTGCATGCTTGAAATTTAAGACCATGCTCTTTTGTTAGCTTATCCGCTACTCGATCAACAATCTCCTCTGCCATATGGCGATAACCTGTTAGCTTCCCCCCAGCAATAGTTAGTAATCCTGACCGATCCTCCCAGATCTCATCCTTACGGGAAATCTCAGAAGGATCCTTACCCTCCTCTAATATCAGAGGGCGAATTCCTGCCCAACTAGATTCAATCGCCTCGTAACCCAACTTTAATTTAGGGAACATATAGTTAATTGCCTGTAGGAGATAGTGACGATCTGCTGAACTCACCTGTGGCTTCTCGCGACCCCCTTCATATCGGGTATCCGTTGTTCCTACATAGACTTTATTACCGCGAGGAATTGCAAAAATCATTCGCTTATCATGCTCGGTATCAAAATATACCGCTTGCTCTAATGGGAAGTCAGCCTTTGCAAAAACAAGATGGACCCCCTTAGTTAAGAGTAGATGCTTATTCATCTCCCCCTCTGTAGCGGCTTTACTTCGGATCCCCTCGACCCAAGGTCCAGTAGCATTAATAATTACCTTAGCTGTTGCAAGATAGGTATTGTTCGTTAATTGATCCTTTAAGACAACAGCCTCTATCTTCCCCTCTTCATCATAGTTGAAGTCAATCGCTTTAATGTAGTTAAGAGCTGTTGCACCTAACTCCACAGCCCGTTTTAAAACTTCAATCGTCAAACGTGCATCATCGGTACGATACTCAACATAATATCCCCCACCCTTTAACCCCTCATCTTTGATCGTTGGTACCTTGCTCAAGACCTCTTCTCGAGAGAGCATTACTCGACGCTCATCACGTTTAACCTTAGCTAAACGATCATAAAGAGCTAATCCTATCGATGTACTAAAGCGTCCAAAAGTCCCCCCTTTATGAAAAGGGAGTAGCATCTTTTCTGGTGTTGTTACATGAGGTCCATTCTCATAGACGATAGCCCGCTCCTGACCTGTTGTTCGAACAACGCCCACTTGTAAATTCTTTAAGTAGCGTAATCCCCCATGAACTAATTTTGTTGAGCGACTGCTTGTACCTGAGGCAAAATCTTGCATCTCAACTAAAGCAACCTTCATTCCTCTCTTTGTGGCATCTAAGGCGATCCCGGCACCTGTAATGCCACCCCCAATAATCAGAAGATCATACTCTTCTTTGCGAAACTCCTGATATATTTTACGTCGATTTAATGCTGATAAGCTCATTCTCTATCCTTTACTATTAATATCGTTCATATTTTGGGGTGCTGGCATTATAAAAAGTTGTTAGCACCACTCTGTCCACTCTCTTTAGTATAGTGGAAGCATCCATAAGGGGGAGGGCTACCCCCTTAATAATTACTAATTAATAATTAATAATTAATTATACAAGATACTATGAGTTCTCATTAGGGTTTATAGTGTTGGGTCGCTGCTACTGCTTTTTTCCAACCATCATAGAGCTCTCTTCTACGCTCCTCCTCCATTGTGGGGGCAAACTCCCGATTTAACGCCCACCGTGTAGCGATCTCCTCTTTCGATTGCCAAAATCCTACTGCGAGCCCTGCTAAATATGCAGCACCTAATGCCGTCGTCTCTGCCACCTCTGGACGCTCAACTACAACCCCTAATAGATCGCTTTGAAACTGCATTAAAAAGTTATTACTAACTGCTCCCCCATCTACCCTCAACTTCTGCAGTGCAATTCCAGAATCCTGCTCCATCGCTTCAAGAACATCGCGCGTTTGGTAAGCTAAAGATTCTAATGTGGCACGAATAAAGTGCTCCTTATCGGTCCCTCTTGTCAGACCAAAAATCGCCCCCCGGGCATCTGGATCCCAATATGGTGCACCCAATCCAACAAATGCAGGGACAACATAAACACCAGCTGTATCCTCCACTCGCGTAGCATAGAGCTCAGATTGTGGGGCCGTCTGCAACATTCTTAATCCATCTCTTAACCATTGGATCGCTGAGCCTGCAACAAAGATGGAACCCTCTAGCGCATACTCAACCTCGCCATCTAAGCCCCAAGCTATAGTCGTTAATAATCCATTCTCAGAGTGAACCCCCTCTTTACCGGTATTCATCAACATAAAGCAGCCAGTGCCATAGGTGTTCTTAGCCATCCCCTTGCTAAAGCAAGCTTGACCAAATAGTGCAGCTTGCTGATCCCCAGCTGCGCCAGCAATAGGTACTCTATAACCGAAAAAATGTTTTCCTGTGGTCTTACCATAGATATGGGAGGAAGGTCTCACCTCAGGTAGCATCGCTTTAGGAATATTTAATATTGCTAATAACTCATCATCCCAAGAGAGCTCATAGATATTATAAATGAGTGTACGGCTAGCATTAGAGTAATCAGTAACATGCGCCTCTCCACCTGTCAGTTTCCAGATCAACCAACTATCTATTGTGCCAAAAAGTAACTCCCCCCGTTCCGCACGCTCTTGGGCACCAGGTACATGATCCAATATCCAACGGATCTTAGTGCCAGAGAAGTATGGGTCTATCAATAGACCGGTTTTAGATTTAAAGGTCGCCTCAAGATCTTTAGCCCGTAATGTTTGGCAGATCCCCTCCGATTGTCGTGATTGCCATACCAACGCATTATAGATCGGCTCACCTGTCTCCTTATCCCATACTACTGTTGTCTCCCGCTGGTTAGTAATACCGATTCCCACAACTTGTCCAGCGGAGATATTACTCTCAGTTAAGACAGTAGCCATCACTGATAAAACCGAACCCCAAATCTCTGTTGCATCATGCTCAACCCACCCTGATTTAGGAAAGTGTTGTGTAAACTCTCGCTGTGCAACGCCCTTGATCTCACCCTCTTGATTAAACAAGATAGCCCGAGTACTTGTAGTGCCCTGATCTATTGATAAGATATACTCTCTTCGCTTACTCATGATGCTTCTCCTATATAAGTGGCTCAACCTGATCCTTAAGGTAGTGCCGATTACTAAACTGCCCAAATACCAAAAGTAGAAGGGCGGTAATCAATCCACCAATTACCCAAATCGCTCCTCCCCCATCTGTATAAAAAACTCGATAAAGACCTGTGCCGATTATACTACCCGAGAGAGGACCTAAGAGCGGGACTAAAGCATATTTCCAGTTAGAGTCCCCTTTTCCACTAATGGGAAGCAATGCATGCATTATGCGTGGCCCTAAATCCCGTGCAGGATTAATCGCGTAGCCTGTAGGGCCCCCTAAGCTAAAGCCGATAGCTGTAATTAAAAAACCGATCATAATAGGATTTAACCCATCGGAAAAAGGGGTGACATTAATAGCAAGAATGCCAAACAGTAATACGGCTGTCCCAATAATTTCGGTAAGATAGTTGCCAACATAATTGTTGATCTGTGGCGTTGTACAGAAGATATCCCGCTTTGCCACAACATCCTCTGTCACTCTAAAATGCCCTAAATAGACCAACCAGACTAAAAGTGCACCGACCATTGCTCCTAAAAACTGCATTACCACTAAACCAGGAAGAGCACTCCAAGCTATCCCACCATTAATAGCCTGTCCCAATGTTACTGCGGGATTTAAGTGGGCGATACCCCCCATGCCGATACTGGCATAAATCCCAATCGTAACCGCAAATCCCCAGCCGAAAGCGATAACAACCCATCCTCCTCCTGCCCCTTTCGAACGATTGAGAACGACCGTCGCCACAACCCCACCCCCAAACAGAATCATTACAGCAGTCCCTATTAACTCACCTAAATAGATCCCATCCATTGCCCACCTCCAGCCGCCGCTTACCCTAAAATTAATTAGTACATGCCTGAACCCAAAGGATCTCTATAGAGATCCCTCCAATATTCAGATAAGAGAGATTACAATAACCTCAAATTTCAGAATAGAAGAGTTAGGATGGGTAAGCAATCATAAAATCATAATTTAAAAGATCTTAAATGATCACAGCAGCTTTGATTAAAAATATTTAATGATTGCAATAGAAAGATTCCATATGATTTATCATCAGTGCTATGCTTCAATAGTAAGTCTCTAAAGGGACTTTCCCCCACTTACACCGAAATACCAAAAACTGGAGGTTATTAGAATTATGGCTATTGAAAAGATTAAAAATGCACTACCTGCTTATGCTCGTGATATGCGTTTAAATGTCTCTACCGTATTAACGGAAAATGGTGCTCCTGGTTTAGAGGAGCGTCAAATTGCTGCTATTGCACTCGCATCTGCCATGGCAACAAACTCAAAAGAGCTAATTGGTTATATTGAAGAATTCGCTCAAGATCTCTTAACTGAAGAGGAGTTTACGGGCGCTCAAATTGCCAATAGTATTATGAGCATGAACAATATTTACTACCGCTTTCTACATCTAGTAAGCAATAAAGAGTATGGTAATCTTCCCGCTCGTCTTCGCATGAATCAGATGGCTAATCCGGGTTTAGATAAAGCAACATTTGAGTTAGCGTCAATTGCTGTCTCTGCAATTAATGGCTGTGGGATGTGCATCGACTCTCATGAGAAAGCTCTGCGTGAATTAGGGGTGAGCTCTCAAGGAATTCAATCTGCCATCCGTATCGCAGCTGTACTCTTCTCTGTAGCAACAGCGATTAAGTAAGAGTATTTTAGATTTTAGAAAGATCTTTGTTAAGATCTCTCAAGAAGGCGCTCAAAAACTTGAGTGCCTTTTTTATGTGCGCTGTAATAATTGATTAGCGGCGAGAAGAGACTTACGCTAGTAGAGAATGGAAGTGCGCTATAATGGATGAAATTACCGAGCCACTTACTACTATAAAGTAATATGGCAATGCAATGCGCCACAATAAATAGTAGCTTAATCGAGTTACCAATAAATATTTATACCTGATTTAGGAGGGGTCACCACTTATGTGTATCCAAGAGTACTGGCAATCAGTAGGTGAAGCGAGCCGCCATGCCGCTTCAGAATTAGCCCTTGCAGACTCAAGCGCAAAAAATAATCTGCTTACAATACTCCACAGAGAGATCGTAGAGCATTGTGAAGCAATTATTGATGCAAATAAAGAAGATATTGAAGCGGCAGAAGAGAAGGATTACGATGCTGCCTTTATTGATCGCCTACTGCTAAATAGAGAGCGTATCTTAGAGATGGCCGAAGGGGTTAAAGAGATGGTTCTACTTCCCGATCCTGTTGGTGAAATGCTCAATATTCGTGTTCGTCCAAGTGGTATTCGAGTGGGACAGATGCGGGTGCCATTAGGGGTCATTGGCATCATCTACGAATCACGTCCTAATGTCACTATCGATGCCGCTGCTTTAGCCTTAAAATCAGGCAATGCATCGATCTTAAGAGGAGGTAGTGAAGCATTTCATACCAATCAATATCTTGCGAAATTGATACAGAGTGCTCTAAAAAAGAGTGGACTTCCTCCAAAATCGGTTCAGATAATCAACACAACCGATCGCGCGATTGTCGACGCCATGATTACATCTCCAGAATATATCGATGTCGTTATTCCCCGTGGCGGTCAATCTTTAGTGCGCCGTATTAATGAAAAGGCAACAGTTCCAGTCATTAAACATCTTGATGGTATCTGCCACACCTATGTCGATAAAGCAGCTGATATTACTAAAGCTCTTGCAGTTGTTGATAATGCAAAAACACAACGATATGCGCCCTGTAATGCTCTAGAGACACTTTTAATTCACTCCGCTATAGCACCGCAATTTCTACCTAAAATTGGAGAGGTGCTGGTCAAGAAAGGAGTTGAGCTAAGAGCTGATGAGGCTTCAGCTCTACTCTTAGATGGTGCAGGCATTCCTAATCGGGCAGCAACAGAGCAAGATTGGTCTGCAGAGTATCTTGCCCCTATCTTAGCGATTAAAGTTGTTCCCTCATTAAATGAGGCTATTGATCATATCAATCATTATGGATCGCAACATACAGATGTCATCATCACCGAAAATCATACCGATGCCATGCACTTTTTACGAGCCGTAGATTCAGCATGTGTCATGATTAACGCATCCTCTCGTTTTGCCGATGGCTTTGAGTTTGGACTAGGCGCCGAGATTGGGATCTCTACCGATAAGCTTCATGTGCGCGGTCCTGTCGGTTTAGAGGGATTAACCTCATTAAAGTATATTGTTTTTGGTAATGGAGAGGGGCGTAGTTAAGCCCGTCATCTAACTGCTTACATAAGCCCTTTAAAAAGGGCTTTAAATTAAGCAATATATATAAAGATAATCTCCCCTCTTAATGATAAAATGGGAGCCCATCGAACTAACAGATTAATGCACTCTTCTAAAGAAGATTAGGTGCACAATTATTGGAGAATAGAAATGAGTCAAGAAGCAGCTTTAGCAAAGATTAAGGATCAAGTTACAAATAATCCTGTTGTTATCTATATGAAGGGTAGCCCTCAGTTCCCAATGTGTGGCTTCTCAAGCCGTGCAGCACAAGCATTAGCTGACACAGGCCTCCCCTTCTCATTTGTTAATGTTTTTGATGATGAGAGCATCTATGAACATCTTCCTAAATATGCCGACTGGCCAACCTTCCCTCAGATCTATATTGGTGGTGAACTGGTAGGTGGTTGCGATATTATATTAGAGCTTGCAGAACGCAATGACCTGAAAGGGATGATGGATGAAGCAATTAAAAAAGCTGAAGAGAAATAGAGCATCACACCTTCATTAGATCCTACCTAATCTGAGCAGCAGCTATAGATTAGGTGGGATTTTTAATAACCTATCTCTATGTAATGCCCGATAAACGATAGATACTTATAGATATATCTCAAATACCCCTAAAACGCGTTCACAACCTTCCTAAACTAGGAGCTCATTATGTCCAATGTGATTGAAGTAAAACATCCACTTGTCGCCCATAAATTAGGCAAGATGAGGAAAGCTAATATTACCACTAAAGATTTCAGAACCTTAGCATCTGAAGTGGCAATGTTACTCACCTATGAAGCAACAAAAGATCTTAAGCTTGCTCAAACAGAAGTAACAGGATGGGCAGGTCCGGTAGTTGTAGAGGAGTTAAAGGGACGTAAAATTACACTTGTTCCAATCTTAAGGGCTGGAATTGGTATGCTTCAGGGTGTTTTAGATCTTATCCCTAGTGCTCGAGTATCGGTCGTTGGTTTAGAGCGTGATCCCGATACATTAGCTCCTAGAGCCTATTATCATAAATTAACTACCCATATGGAGGATCGAACAGCACTAATCTTAGATCCTATGTTAGCAACAGGGGGTTCGGTCATCGCCACTGTCGATCTGCTTAAAGAGGCTGGTTGCCAAGATATTAAATCACTCTTTTTAGTCGCTGCTCCCGAAGGGATTGCCGCATTACAAGAGGCACATCCCGATGTTGAGATCTATACTGCCTCAATCGATCATGGCTTAGATGAGAATGCCTATATCTTGCCAGGCTTAGGAGATGCTGGTGATAAAATTTTTGGAACGGTTGAATCTTAAGATGAATCTGATACAGAAACGGACAAGCCTGATTACCCTCGTTGCACTCCTCCTCACCCTTCTATTGACCACTCCCGCCTTAGGTCTTCCGAGTGAAGTTCAGTGGTATCATGAGGGTAAACAATCGATTATTCGTAAAGATTGGGCTGCCTATGAAGCATCCAAAAAACTGCTGGCCCGTTCTCCACTCCTTCCCTATTTAGAATATCACTACTTCAATACATTGCTAGAGAGTCAGAATCCTGAGCTAATTCTCGACTTTATTAAACGCAATCCAGAGCGCCCATTTACCGCAACATTAAAAAATCGCCTCTTTAGTAATGAACTTAAGAAGAAAAATTACACTTTTCTACTCAATAATGAGCTGCTGCTCAATACCCAAAACTTACGCTGCATGCTCTATGAGGCCCAAATAGAGGAGAATCCAAATCTCTTCAATACCGATAACTTTAAAGAGGAGTGGATTAATGCCCTTACCCTACCGACGAGTTGCAATTTAGCCGAACGCTTCTGGTTAAAACGCACTCTCCCTCAATATCTAATTCAAGAAAAGATTTATGAACGGCTCGAACGTACCTATATAACCCGAGCTAAAGAGCTCCTCCCCTATCTTTCTGAAGATGAACAACAATTCTTCAATCACTTCATCCCCCTACTTGAAGTACCAAAAAAGATCCTCTCGACAACCTCCTTCTACCCAGAGCGTGGCCGTTACTATGCACTAATTATTAAGCGTTGGGCCTCCCAAAATTCAGTAGCTGCACAAGAGGGGCTCGATTACCTTATGAGCCACAATCTCTTTACACAGAAAGAGTTTATCCCTCTACGCAATCAGCTCGCTATCTTTCAAGCGGGGCGTACCGACGCCTACAAACCTCTAGAGCGTATTTTAGCTATTCCTGAAAAGGAGCGAACAGATCAGTTGCGCCAATGGGGATTTCGCCTTGCTGCACAAGCTAAAGAGTATCAGTTAGCCTACGACTTCTTAACACATATGAGTAACGAAACACAAAAAGAGGCTGTCTGGACCTACTGGATAGGGCGAATGAATGAGAAACTCAATCGTCATGCTGCCGCAGCAACTGAGTATCGAAAAATTGCGAATCAACCTAACTTTTATGGTTTTTTAGCAGCCGATAAGATCAGTAGCGATTATACCGTGTTACATCAGATGGTAAGAGATCCTGTAGGCTCGGCTGTTCTTCCCATCAATGATGAGATCCGCACAAGCCTACTACTCTCCTTAACAGATGAGGAGCATTATGCTCGCTCAGAGTGGCTCAATGGCATTCGCAAACTAACAAAAAAAGAGCAACACTTTGCCAGCATTTATGCATATCAAGAGCATCTTTACGATTTTAGCATTCGTGCTGCCATTATGGCGAAAGCTCGAGGTGGTCTCTCATTACGTTATCCGAGCAACTATATCCAAGAAATTGAGCATAATATTAATGATGAATGGCTCTCCCACTATGTGGTTTTAGGATTAATTCGCCAGGAGAGTCTTTTTCATGAACGGGCTAAATCCGCGGCAAATGCTTATGGATTAATGCAGTTACTCATTCCAACTGCTGAGCGAATGAGTAGAATGTTAAATGAACCACGACGGGAATCCCTCTACAATCCAAAAGCAAATATTCGTTACGGTATTGCGTACCTTCATCATTTAAGTGAAGAGGTAGGCAGCTGCCTTCCCCATATATTAGCCAGCTATAATGCAGGACCAACTACGGTAAAACGATGGATTTGGGATGAAATGGATGATGTGGTGCTCTGGATTGAGAGTATCCCTTACTATGAAACACGTAACTATGTAAAAAATGTTTTAGAAAATACAATTATCTATCATCACATTAATAACGATAATGAACGTCTAACGAGATATCTACAGTGTGATTAAGAGGTAACTGATGTTTTTAAAATACTTCACACTTCTTCTTATCATTCTTTCTGTTCTCTACTATCTGCACCTTAGGCGCGCTTATCGAAAACGCATAGAGCAGGAGAATATTCAAGATATTCCTACTCCGAGCCACTGGTATCACAAACGTTATGAACTCTATACCAGTAGCGAGCGTAGAGTATTTAAAACATTAGAGCTCGCCAGTGTACCCCTTAATCTCAAGGTACAGGGGAAGATACCCCTAACCGAACTGATTTTTGTCCGACCAGAGTTAACTCAAGAGGACTTTGAACTCTCTTTCCAAAAAATTAAAGATATATTGCTCGATTTTGTGTTGCTCGATGGTGAGACCCTACAACCCCTTTTAGTGATTACCCTCCTCTTTCAACCAGAAAATAGTGAGTTGTTACGAGAGCTTAAACTGCATAATGCTTTCATCGAAGAGGCTCTAAATCAAGCCTCCCTTCCTCTCCTCTATCTCTATGAGGCTGATAAATACTCTATCGAGCATCTTCGAGCAGCTATTGAGCAAAAAATTGGGCGCACCACAACGATACTTAACCCACCCTCCACCCATTAGGCCCTGATATATGAATCTTTTTAATAACAATCCATATCACTTCTCTAGCATGATGTTACAGTTATTGGGGATTTTTCGTCTCGTCGTTGCGGTTATTCTCTCGGCAATCTATTTTATCAGCCAAAAGCTTTGGCCATTAGATGAGAATATCTCCCACCACTTTCAGCTACTTCTCCTCTCTTATCTCGGTTTCCTCCTACTCTCCACCCTTCTCTTAAAGAGACGCCCCTTTCAAAATGATGCTACAATTCGCATCTTCTCTGTTATCGATTTAGCAATGCTCTCCTTTCTCTGCTTTCTCACCGATGGCTTAGATAGTCCACTCATTATTATGATTCTCATCTCATTGATGGCACATGGTGCATTTCTTCCCATCTATCAAGGCATTATCTTAGTTGGTATCGCTATCATCGTGCAGCTCTACTTTTGGGTAGAATTTTACGATCCTAAATATTACTACTCAATTCAAGAGTATATTAGTGATCCCTATATAATTAAGATCTTCTCTCAAGGACTCTTTACCCTATTTGCGGTTTTCTTAAGTAATAGATGGTTACGAATTACCCACAAAGCGAATCTCAAAGTAGAGGAGAAGGATCGCGAATTAAAGAATATCGCCCTTCTCCATGAGGCTGTGATTCAACAACTCAATAATGGAATTATTGTGCTTGATGAACATGCCCGTATCATCTTAAGTAATCAATATGTTACTGCTTGGTTTCAAGAGGAGGTAATTCTTAATAGCGCTCTTGAGGTCCACTTTCCTGAGCTATTTAAACGATATACCCTCTGGAAGAGTCTTAACTTTCAAGACCGCTCCCCATTTTCCTACAAAGAGGATCTCTTCTATATCGACTTCATTCCAATCCACTCGCCAGAGTTAGAATATACTTTGATCGATATTGAACAGGTAGATGTAGTCAATCAACGGGCTCAACAAAATAAGCTTGCTGCACTCGGACAATTAACGGCTGCTATTGCCCACGAAATTCGCAATCCTATGACCTCTATTTCACAGGCAGCACAACTACTTAGTGAGCGGAACGAACTAGATACCACCGATGAGCGGATGCTAACGATGATCACCAATAATATTAATCGAGCCAATAATATAATTAATCGCGTCCTAAGCTTAGCAAAACGAGATACTCCAAGATTTGAGCTAATCCCACTCGCCCCCCTTCTTGAAGAGATTAAGATTGAGTTTGAGGTCACTTATCCCGACTATAAAGATCAGCTACACTTTCATATTGCTCCTGAGTTAACCACTCTCTACTTTGATCGTAGCCACCTTATTCAGATTATTAATAACTTAATTAATAACGCGATAACACATACCTCCCAATCTAAAGAGCAGTTAGTCATCTATATTTATGGCGCGCTTGTCTCTGGAAACCCCGCGTTAGCACTGCTTGATAATGGTGATCCCATCTCTAAAGAGAAGAGAGAGCATCTCTTTGAACCCTTCTTTACTACTAATAAGCGAGGAACAGGACTAGGTCTCTTTGTTGTTCGCGAGATTTGTGAAATCAACCATGCTCATATCGATTACATAACAGATGTAACCCTAAATCCTAACGAACAACTACATGGTTTTAGGATTATCTTCTCCAATCCTTTTTAAGATTACCTTACAGTGATAGGTGAGATAGGAACTTTTCAACAAAAAGTCTCAATTTAAGGTAAGTTATCTTAATAACATTTAATCGATTCATCCGACTAAAATTAAAGGAGTATTACGCTACGATGGATTTGGAATATCATGCATTAATCATTGATGATGAAGAAGATATTTGTGAATTAATAGAGATCAGTTTTCTCTCTATCGGCATTAAGTCAACTAAAGCTTATTCAGTATCCGATGCCATTGTAGCACTCCAAAATGATGAGTTTGATGTCTGCTTTACCGATCTTCGTCTTCCTGATGGGGATGGGTTTCAGATCCTCGAATATATTCAGAGAAATACTCCTGAGCTTCCTGTAGCTATGATGACCGCACATGGTAATGTTGAGTCTGCTATTGAGGCGCTAAAATTAGGTGCTTTCGATTTTATCTCTAAACCTTTTGAGGTAACCCATCTTCGAAAATTAGCAACCGATGCCATCAAAACTAAGCTCTCAGCTGAGAATGCGGAGAGCAAAGAGATTATGCATGGTAACTCTAAAGCGATGCAGCATATACGCAACCTCATCAAGCGCCTTGCTCACTCCCAAGCACCTGTCTATATTAATGGTGAATCTGGAACGGGAAAAGAGTTAGCAGCTCGTGCAATCCATAGTGAGAGCTCTCGTCGTGATGCCCCTTTTATTGCGGTCAATTGTGGTGCCATTCCTGAGCAGTTGGTTGAAAGTGAACTCTTTGGTCATGTTAAGGGAGCTTTCACAGGAGCCGATCAAGATAAAGTGGGCCTCTTTGAGGCAGCTAATGAAGGGACTATCTTTCTTGATGAGATTGCCGATCTTCCCCTTGATATGCAAGTGAAGCTACTACGCACCATTCAGGAACGAACCGTTCGCCCTGTTGGAGGAACAAAAGAGGTGGCGCTTAATGTCCGCATCATCTCCGCTTCACACCGCCATATAGAAGATTTAGTTCTGCGCAATGAGTTCCGTCAAGATCTCTTCTATCGCCTTAATGTTATTACTCTCAATCTTCCTCCACTGCGGGATCGATTAGAGGATATCCCTATCCTATCTGAACATCTTCTCAAACGTATTAATGAAGAGAATGGCACTCAATATTATCTATCAAAGGAAGCTATTGATCACTTAATGAACTATAGCTATCCCGGTAATGTTCGTGAATTAGGTAATATTTTAGAGCGTGCTACTGCATTTGCAGTAAGTGATGAGTTGACACCAGAAAATCTCCAATTGAAGCATAATACAGCTCTCCATAAGGAGATTAAAAAGCAGACCCATGAGCAGGATTCCCCTACAATATTGGGAGAGGATCAACTTGAGGAGGAGCGCCCCCCAAATGATGCTTCAGATATTGTTTTACCCCCAATTATTAATGATATAGATGCCTATCTTGAGGCTATCGAGCGAAAAATTATTGAACGTGCTTTAGCTGAAAATCGAAATAAAACAGAAGCTGCTAAAAGTTTAGGTATCTCCTTTAGACAATTTCGCTATCGCCTTAAAAAATTAAAGATTGAAGATTAATGCTTTTTTAGGAGCAAAAAATGAGAGCAGAGATTATCGCTATCGGATCAGAACTTCTGCTAGGACAATCGGTGGATACTAATGGTCCATGGATCGCACAAAAACTGAGCCAGCTGGGCATAGATTGTCACTTTAAATCAGTGGTGGGGGATAATATACAAAATATTGTCTCCACCCTCAATTTAGCAAGAAGCCGTGCCGATATTATTATCTGTACTGGTGGGTTAGGCCCAACACAAGATGATATTACTAAAGAGGCGTTAGCTGAAGCGTTAAATACCCCCTTAATCTATGATGCTGCTTTAGCAGAAGTGATTCGTAAAAAATTTATCGCTCGCAAGCGAACAATGACCGAAAACAATCTTAGACAAGCATACTATCCTAAAGGGGCAGAGATTCTAAAAACACACCCAGGAACAGCACCTGGGATCCACTACCATGATCAGGCAAGCGGGCAACATCTCTTCCTACTCCCTGGTGTGCCTACCGAGATGAAGCTAATGATGCGTCAATCGGTACTTCCTCTCTTAAAAGAGTTAACGCCCACCGAAGAGGAGATCTACTTTAAGACACTACGGTGTTGGGGGGTTGGTGAGTCGAACTTAGCTGAGCTATTGAGTGAAATTAATGATGAATTAGATGAGAAGAGCAACCCTAAACTCTCTTTCTTAGCATCAGGTATTGAAGGCATTCAAGTACGTTTCTCAGCTAAAGCCGCATCATATAGTGAGGCGATGCACCTTATCAAGCCCTATCAAAAGCGCGCTGAAATCTTACTTGGAGAGCTGCTCTTTGGGTATGATGATGAGAGTATGGAGAGTGTGGTAAAAGCACTACTTATTGCCTCTAATAAACGACTTGCACTGTATGAGACTTTTAGTCGAGGTCTTATTTCAGAGCGACTCAATCGGAAGAGTGATACTCGTGAGTTTTTTCATGGTTCATTAGTAGAGAGTGATCGGCGACAGCCTCATGATGAGGAAGATCTACGTCATCGCCTCAATCAAGTACAGAGCCTTTTTGCCGCAGATCTAGTCTTAACAGTCTTAGGCAGACCCTTCATCGACCAAAATCGTCCTGAAGAGAGTACCATTGAACTAACACTCGCTCTTTATAGTAAGGAGGAGGGGTTAGAGCAGAAAAGCCTGATTATCCCCTACTTCAATCATGATGCGACAGTGGATTTCTCAGTGATTAATTCACTCAATTTTCTACGTCGCACACTCTTAAAAGAGCTAAAGGAGTGAGAAGAGATAGTAATGAATAAGCCCCACCCCCACCTTAATGTCGTTATTGCACTGATCTGGAATCACTCTAAAGAGAGGATTCTCTTAAGTTGCCGGAGAGAGGAGCAAGATTTTTCAGGCTTCTGGGAGTTCCCAGGAGGTAAAGTAGAGAGAGACGAATCTCCGATCGATGCTCTAAAGAGGGAGCTAAAAGAGGAGCTCAATATTGAAGCTATAGATTGGCAATATGCATTTAGTCATACCCACCATTATGAACATAAAAGTGTCACTCTAATCGGTTACCACCTCTACCATTTTAGAGGCTCCCCTATAGGTAATGAGGGGCAAGAGATCGCCTGGAGTGATCCCCAAACACTTAACCCTAGCCAATTCCCTGCTGCTAACCTCCCAATTATTACCGCCATAAAAGAAGGGTTAGAGTAAAATCTCTAACCCCTCCCCTCTTTTTGTATTGTAATTAAGCAGGATTACTCCGATGGCTCAAATTCAAGCTTCATGAAGGACTCAAGAGAATCATCCATCATCTCCATCCAAGGTTTGGGTAGTTTGGCTGCTAAAGTGCCCGTAATAGTAGAGCGATAACAGCGATCTCTAAAGTTTAAAATCCCCTCAGACTTCGACTCAATCCACTCTTTAATAATATCTCCCTGCTCTTTAATCTTAATTTCAGGGTAGTCACTCATATCTAAGAGATGTTGAATATATCGTGCCTGAAAATCGATACGCGCTGGATGCCCCTTCTGCTCTGCTAGCTCCTTAAGCCACGCCTCCGTTTCTCGCTCCATCGTCTCTTCATCAGGTAATTTCTGGCGCCCTAAGATCAATTCACGAACATACCAAGCCTGAGCATCAAACATATTAAAGGTGTAATAGTGATTCTGCATACCAAGATAGAAGAGTTTAGGCTCTTTGATCAGCGCAACTCCATTGTAGAGACCACTTAAGTAGAGCTCATTACGGGATTTTAAGCGCAACTCTTCAGGAAGGTAGGGAAAGTGAAATTTAAATCCTGTACAGAAGAGAATCGCATCCACCTCTTCAACACTACCATCCACAAAATGGACCTTATTCTCATCAACATACTCAATGAGAGGGCGCTGACGAATATTATCAGGCCAATCGTAGGGCATCGGCCCCTCAAGATAGCTAAAAATAATCTCATCGGCACCATACTTATAACATTGAGAACCTATATCTTCTGCAGAGTAGCTGCTCCCAACTATCAATAATCTACGACCAGCGAACTCTCTAGGATCACGATAATCATGGGAGTGTAAGACTCGCCCAGGAAAGCGTTCAAGCCCTTTAATATCGGGATAGTATGGAGTTGAGAAGTGCCCAGTGGCAATTACAACATGGTCAAACTCCTCACTTTTGAGCTCATCTTTTGTGTGATCCATTACAGTGACGGTAAATTTTTCCCGCTCTGGATCATATTCAATCCAACGGACTGCATGATTAAAGTGGATATAGCGCTTAACATCACTCTGCTTGACGCGTCCTAAAATATAATCGAGCAGCACCTCTCGTGGCAGATAAGAGGGCATTGGCTTTTTGAAATGATCATCAAAAGTATAGTCACCAAACTCAATCGCCTCTTTCGGTGCATTGGACCATAAAAATCGGTACATACTGCCATGAACAGGTTCCCCATTCTGATCAACACCAACCTCCCAGCTATAGCGCCACATCCCTCCCCAATCATCCTGCTTCTCATAGCAGACTAATTCAGGGATCTCCTCCCCTTTTTTACGGAGTGCTTCAAAAGCTCTTAACTGAGCAAGTCCGCTAGGACCTGCGCCTAAAATGGCAATGCGTTTATTTTTCATACTCATAATTATTACTTTCTTACTTTTCATGACTAAAATGAGTGCTTAACCTTATCGAATGCCTTTTTCAGGTTCAAGTTGACAAAAATTGGCACTATTGTTAGGCTTTAAATCGACCGCGATGGTGGGGGACTGCACATGCAATTTCTCTCTTTACTCCCCCCGCCCTTAAGCTTCTTCTCTAAAAATCACCCTTTTCAGCCAAATCTCTTCCACCAATCATAAAGAGTTTTTCCGCTATCACTTCCCGATACCCCCTCTATTTTGACCATTAATTGATCTGAGTAAAAATCGCTCATCATAGCGATTACTAGAGACTCATCCTCTTCCACTAAGAAAAAAGCATACCCAATTAATGGATATGCTTCTTTAAGGAGGCGCTTTAATGGATGGGTTCTCTTATCGTTGCATTAGATTTTGTAGCGCACGTCGAATTAACTCATCTACACTCAAAGTTGGCTCGTAGATCTTACTCACCATCTTTTTCGCAGCGGTCTGGCTATATCCCAAAGTCATTAAGGCGGCAACTGCATCCTCTTCCGGCTGCATACCCTCTACCAATGTAGGCAGCTCTGCTTGCTCCTCACTACTCATCTCTTCTGGTGAAGGTGCCAGAATCTGAATCTTATCCCGCAATTCTAAAATAAGGCGTTCAGCAGTCTTTTTCCCTATACCAGGCACCTTAGTCAAACTACCGATATCCTCTGCCTGAATGACACGATAGAGGTCAGCAGCAGATAATCCTGATAAAATACCAATCGCACTCTTAGGGCCAATACCTGAGATCTTAATTAAGATACGAAAAGCATCACGCTCTTTTCTGGTAGTAAAACCATAAAGAAGGCTGGCATCCTCCCGCACCACATGATGAATCAATAAAACTACCTCTTTACCAACAGAGGGAAGCATAGCGAAATTTGTCACTGGCAACTCCACCTCATACCCCACTCCCCCCACCTCTAACAAGAGAAAGTTAGGGTGCTTCTTCTCGATAATGACCCCTCGTAAACGGCCAATCATAATAATGCTCCTTTAAAACGGCGATGAAATGCATGGGTTAAGGCAGCCGCTAAAGCATCTGCTGCATCCTCTTGGGGCGATTGATTGAGCTTTAATAGATTTTTTACCATCATCTGTACCTGCTCTTTCTGCGCATGACCATGACCAACAATTGTCTGCTTTATGCGAGTAGCTGCATATTCATGTACCTCTAAATTCGCCATAGCAGCAGCACAAAGAGCCACTCCTCGAGCCTGACCCAGCTTAATTGCCGCCTGCGGATTTCGATGCATAAAGACCTCTTCAATTGAGAGAATATTAGGCTTATATAGACCAATTAAATGATCTACCCCTTTAAATATGGTGTAAAGACGGTCGGCGGTAGGATCTGTTAACTTGACTCGAATACACCCACTATCGACATAAGCCGGGGTGCCTGTACGAAGATCAATCACGCCATAGCCGGTGATCCGTGAACCAGGATCAATACCTAATATAATCATTCCATGAGCTGCTTTAAGATCTCTTCAGAGATCTCACCATTTGAATAGACCTTCTGAACATCATCAAGATTCTCTAATGTCTCTACTAATGCAATCATCTTCTCAGCATTCTCTAGATCAAGATCAACGGTGTTATCAGCATGCATTGTAATCTCCGACTCCTCAGGATCAAACCCCGCCTCCACCATCGCCTCATGAACAGAGGCATACTCTCTCGGTGTTGTTAGCACTTCAAAAGAGCCATCATCATTGGTTATAATATCTTCTGCACCCGCCATAATTGCGGCCTCCGTTAAAGCCTCCTCATCACATGATGCAGGATAAGAGAGAACCCCACGTTCAGTAAATTGAAAAGCTACGGATCCATCAGTTCCGAGATTACCTCCATGCTTTGTAAATGCATGACGAACCTCCCCAGCTGTCCGGTTGCGATTATTACTTAAACAATCCACCATCACCGCAACTCCGCCAGCCCCATATCCCTCATAACGAATCTCCTCATCAGGCTCACCCCCTCCAATTCCTAACCCTCGGTTGATCGCTCGGTCAATATTATCTTTAGGCATATTCGCATCAAGCGCCCGTTCGATGGCTAAACGGAGTCGAGGATTCGTTTCAGGATCACCATTGTTTGCTGTTCGTACAGAGACAGTTATTTCGCGAATAAGGCGTGTAAAGATCTTTGCCCGCTTCTTATCCTGTGCTCCCTTTCGATGTTGTATATTAGACCATTTACTATGACCTGCCATAAGTAGACTCCCTTAACTACCACTGATAGTGCAAAATTTGATATGAAATTAGGGGCTTATTTTATCATAGATCCCCCCCATACGTTTAAGGAATCCTCGCTACCCATCCCTATCTTAGGGTGAGCTATGTTATTCTTATATACACCACCAAAACAGTGATTCTATAATAATAAATGGGTAGTGATAACTATGCGACATACTCAACCCCCCAACTTTGCCTTCAAAATATTACTCCTAATAGGAGGTGCTCATCTCTTAAATGATCTTATACAATCAATGTTAACTGCCACCTATCCACTTTTAGAGATGCAATTTCAACTTAACTATATGCAGATCGGAACGATTACATTGATCTACCAACTAACCGCCTCTATTCTTCAACCTGGTATCGGATATTATACAGATCGCACCCCTAAACCTAAGCTCTTACCGCTAGGAATGGGGGCTACGAGTATCGGCATCACCATTTTAGCTTTCGCTCCCAGTTATCAATGGCTGTTAGTAGGTGCCGGTTTAATGGGGATCGGCTCATCAATCTTTCACCCAGAAGCTGTTCGTTTAACCCGAACTGCTGCCGGTGGACGTTACGGAACGGCACAATCGATCTTTCAAGTGGGAGGAAATCTCGGCTCAGCGTTTGGCCCTCTCTTAGCTGCTCTTTTAGTTGTAAAATATGGTCGGCAACAAAATATTGCACTCTTTCTTCTCTTTGCAGTTCTCGGAATCTCCCTATTAAACTACCTAGCTAATTGGGGAAAACCCTATCTAAAGCCCAATCTTCAGAGAGAAAAAATGGATGGAGTCTCCCTACCCTATGGTAAAAAAAGAACCATCGGCACCCTATTAATCTTAGCCCTCCTTATCTTCTCTAAATATTTCTACATGGCCTCTTTGACAAATTTCTACACCTTCTACCTTATTGAGCAATTTGCAATTACCCGAGAGAATGCAGTTCTGCTCCTCTTTCTCTTTCTAGCCTCCGTTGCAATAGGGACACTGATTGGTGGACCTGTAGGGGATCGAATTGGGCGGCGAAGAGTTATCTGGATCTCCATAATTGGAGCAGCTCCCTTTGCATTGATACTCCCTTACACTAATATTATCGGGACAGTACTTCTCTCCATTATCATCGGACTGATCCTCTCTTCAGCCTTCTCAGCAATTGTTGTCTTTGCTCAAGAGCTCATTCCTAATAATGTGGGGATGGTGGCGGGGCTCTTTTTTGGGCTGATGTTTGGGATGAGTGGCATCGGTGCCGCTCTACTGGGCTATTATGCCGATCTAAAAGGATTATCAGCCCTCTTCCAACTAACCTCCTACTTACCACTATTAGGGATCATTGCTCTTCTACTCCCTAATCTTGAGCTAAACTCTCCTAAATAGATCTCTGAGGTATGTTATGAGTAAAATAATTAAATCGTTTCATCTCCATGTTTCCCGCTTACATCGTCATTTGCGACGTTGGACACTCCTCCTATTAAAGAGTCATCGCTCTCGCCGCCTTATCTCCTTAACATTGGCAATTTTGGTATTACTCCTCTGGAGTACCGTTCACTATCCTCCAAAAACAGCAGGAGAGAGCCCCTTATCCCCTCTCAAATGGTTAATTATTTTTGGGATGGGGATCATTATCCTTACCTCAAGCTATAGCTCCCTACTCTCGGCCGCCAAACGGGCATTATTGCTCTACCAGAAGAAACGTAGTGAGCGCCCTTCTCAAATTCCCTATCGACAACTTAAGAGTCTTGGGTTATTAATTTTGACCCCACTGCTCACCATCTTATCACTCTTAATTATAGATCTAATTGCAATGGCGCTCCTTATTCCACCAACTCGCCTCTATAGTGGTCCCTATCAATACCTTACCACCCTCTATTTTGGAGCTTTTGCAGTATTAGGCTTTAGTGTCTCTGCCTATGTTGCCTCGGTTCGTCATCGTAAACTTAAAACTTCTGAACGACGTTTTGAGTATACTCAGGAGCAGGATCGAGAAGAGGCTATCGATAAACGCTTTTTAGAGGGTATTAAGCTCTTAAGTGATAATAATGAGAGTGTCCGTGTGGGGGGAATCTATATTCTTTGGGAGATTGTTAAAGATGCTATTCATGCACTCCCCTATCTTGATGATCCTCGACGCTATGGCTATATCTACTACCGTAAAGAGAAGCACCGCCCTATTGTCCCCTACCGTACTGATCGACCAGAGCGGGTCGATGAGAAGGTGCAGCAACGACTCAAAGAGCTCTACTTAGAGCATAACCCAGCAAATCAGGCTGAAATTAAAGCTTATAAGAAAGCCTTTTCACTCCATGAGCAGATTCTCAACATCCTTTCAGGGCATCTTCGTACCCGCACAACATCTGAAGATTACCTCATGGATTACTATCCTTCTATCGCTAAGCGCCGCTTCAATCGCTCATTTACAGAGCGATATGGCGAAACCCCCCACCTTATCTCGAGTCGTAGAGAGTCACCTAGTAGTGAAATTGCGCTACTTTTTCATCTTCTGACCCGACGAGATGATTCAAGCAGTATTACTTTAGTCCGGGCCCTCAATTTTAAACTTGACTTTAGCAAGGCGATCTTAAAAGGTGTTGATGGTGATCGTGCCGACTTAAGTTATGCCAATCTACACCGTGTAGATTTTACCAATGCCCTTCTTAACTATGTCTCATTTGATCATGCCGACTGTCGTCACACCAACTTTGAGCGATCAACTCTCAATATCTCAACCTTCTTAATGACAGATTGTAAAGATGCCTCATTTATTAATGCTCAACTCAATAGCACCATCTTTAAATTTACCAACTGTATAGGAGCTGACTTTACCAACCTCCTTCGCAAAGTCCGATTCTATGGGGTCACTATGCAAAACACCCGTTTCTCCTATAGTGATTTTATGGAAGAGCGCATCACATTTGAAGGAATTAATGGTTTGCCAGGAGTCGCTAACTGTACAAGCTTAGAGGGTAAAGCAGTAATCTCTCTCATCGATGATGAGAAATCCATCTTAATTCACCCTAATAAGAGCGATGAGTTAGCCTCAGATCCTGAACTCTATGCCATCTATCAACGCACCCTTTTAAAAGAGGGTTGGCGTATCTCAATACATGAGGCCTATTTTGCTCTCTTAACCTTACGGCGAACCGGAAAAACCCTCTATCTTGGAGAGACTTATCGGGGCTATCGTAGTTTAGAACTCATTCAAACTCGTGAGCAGCTTCAAGTTTTCTACCGCAAATTAACCGATGTCGATTATAGTATCTCTAAGCTCTACTCCTCATTAACTGAAGAGGAGCAGAGACAAGCTAAAGCGATGTTCACCGATTTTGATGATCTACGGATCACGCTAACTGAAAAAGAGAAACCAGAGTAGATAAATATGAAAGAGATTTTAATCGTTAGTGATTTAGCAGGCGTAGGTAAAGTTGCGCTCTCAGCTATGATTCCTCTCCTCTCAACTCCAACAATTAATTTAAGCTATCTGCCCACAGCGGTAGTCTCCAACAATTTTGCCTATGGTGATGCTATCGTAGAACCCTTAACGGATTTTATGGCTCAAAGCATTCAGATGTGGAAGAAGCATCACTTTAGCTTCGACATTATTACCACAGGTTTTTTGGTCAATGAAGAGCAGGCACAGTTAGTAAAGAGGCTTATTCAGCAGTTGTCCTCACCCCCTATGGTTATTGTTGACCCAATTATGGGTGAGGATGGCGCTATCTATCTTGGGATGTCAAATGACCTTGTAAAAGGGATGCAGAGCATTATCGAAGTAGCCGATCTAATCCTCCCTAATATGACCGAAGCCGCTCTCATCACTAATGAACCCTACCCCAAAGCACATCTTCACCGAAAAACATTACGCAGCTGGATCGATCTTCTCCGTGAGCGTGGTGCAAAGTCAGTGGCTATTACCAGTATACTTTTAGATGAGGGGCATTTTGTGGCAGGATACGCCCACAATGAACAGCAATATTTTGCTATCCCCTATCACCATATCCCACGCCCCTTTGGAGGAACAGGAGATATCTTCTCTGCCCTTATCACACGGCAAATAGCCAAGCAGATCCCCCTAACAGAGGCTGTTACAAATGCAACGGAAGTGATCTCAATGATGATTCGAGCAGAAGCAGATCAGCAAGAAGATCGTGCACTTGACCTGCCAATTGAAAAATATCTGAATATGATCCGCTTCTAATGAGGTTAATCACTAGCTAAGATATTCTAAAGAGAAAAGAAAAGCCCTAGATGAGGTTTCACCTAGGGCTTATTATTTGGCTCCTCGACCTGGGCTCGAACCAGGGACCCCATGATTAACAGTCATGTGCTACTACCAACTGAGCTATCGAGGAATAGAGTTTTGTATTTTACTGATATTTTCTAATCGGTCAAGCCAAAAGATGATTAATCTTTAGCCTACTTAACGAGAAGCACCGGGCATTTAGCCTTGTGGACTACTTTTGTACTGACACTACCTAAAAAGAATTGCCCCACCTTGCCTAAGCCACGACTACCAATAACGATCAGGTCGTGAGCCCCCTCCTTTGCATGTTGAACAATCGTTGAACCGGGATCTCCTACAAGAGCCGTTAACTTATATGCTACCCCAGCCTCATTACATAACCCCTCTAATGGGCGAATATTATTCTCTTCAAGCACCTCCATAGGGTCACGATTAGGATCCTGCTGTAGCAATTCTCGTGCAGTTTGAGGTGGAGTCTCAACAAAGAGTAACTCAATTTGAGCCTCACTACTTAAACGAGCAACTTTTAGAGCCTCTTTGGCAGCACGAACAGAATCTTTAGAACCATCTACAGCTAATAAGATTTTCTTATACATATTTAAAATGACTGCTCCTTTCACAGTGAGAAGTGGATCGATTTAATTGGGTGCCTATCAACAACAAGCCACCTTGTTAAGGGAATCGAACCGGAACCCTCCCCTAACAGATCCCATTCTACCAAATAATATTGGCTGAGACCCTCCACCACCTGAAAGAATTGTAAGAGAAACTGATCTAGATCGCTCTTAAGCGGTAGTCATTCTGTAGGGAGCTTAAGTCTCACATGGATATATTTCATATATCCCGATAAAATCGGTTGTGGGGAGTGATATAATAGTTCCCTACTATTTCATTTAACCATAATGACGAGAGGAGTTTATTGAGAGCATATGAGTACTAAATTTCGGATAGAAAAAGATACCATGGGTGATATGCAGGTGCCCGAAGAGCGACTATGGGGCGCACAGACCCAAAGATCCCTACAAAACTTCCATATCTCAACAGAGAAGATGCCTAAGGCGCTCCTTAAAGGTTTAGCGATCGTTAAGCGCTCTGCAGCAAAAGTTCATATGGAGCTAGGTGAGCTAGATCAAAAGAGGGCCGAAGCCATTATTGCTGCAGCCGATGAGGTATTAGCTGGAAAGCATGATGCTGAATTCCCCCTCTCATTATGGCAAACGGGTTCTGGAACACAGACCAACATGAATATGAATGAGGTGCTCGCTAATCGCGGTAGTGAACTCCTTGGCGGGCCACGTGGTGAAGAGCGCTTAATTCATCCTAACGATGATGTTAATAAGGGGCAAAGCTCTAATGACACCTTCCCTACAGCTATGCATATAGCAGCTGTAACCACAATTACTAAAGATCTAATTCCAGAGTTAAAACGACTTCATGATGTCCTAGAAGAGAAGGCTACCTCCTTTAACGATATCGTAAAAATTGGCCGCACCCATCTTCAAGATGCAACTCCCCTAACCTTAGGGCAAGAGATCTCTGGTTGGGTGGCAATGTTAGCTCACAATCTTACCCATATAAAGAATACTCTGCCCCACCTATCTGAACTAGCACTAGGTGGCACTGCTGTTGGAACTGGCTTAAATACCCATCCAGAGTATGCCGAACGTGTTGCCAAGGAGATCGCCTCCTTCACACAACTCCCATTTGTTACTTCCCCTAACAAGTTTGAAGCCCTAGCAACGACAGATGCGCTCGTTCATGCACATGGCGCACTAAAAGGATTAGCCGCCTCACTCATGAAGATCGCTAATGATGTTCGTTGGCTTGCATCAGGACCACGCTCAGGAATTGGTGAAATCTCTATCCCTGAGAATGAGCCTGGTAGCTCTATTATGCCTGGCAAAGTAAACCCTACTCAGAGCGAAGCATTAACAATGTTATGCGCTCAGGTGATGGGTAATGATGTTGCTATCAATATAGGGGGAGCCTCCGGTAATTTTGAACTGAATGTGTTTCGTCCAATGATTATCGATAATTTCCTACAATCGGTTCGTCTCTTAGCTGAGGGGATGGAGAGCTTCAATGATAAGTGCGCAGTAGGGATAGAGCCAAATCGTGAACGAATCGATGAGTTAGTCAATAATTCACTGATGCTCGTAACTGCTCTAAATACCCATATCGGTTATGATAAGGCAGCCGCTATTGCGAAAAATGCCCATACCAAGGGAAGCACATTAAAAGAATCCGCATTAGAGCTCGGATATCTAACGGAAGAGGAGTTCGATGCATGGGTAAAACCAGAAGAGATGGTTGGTCCTCGAAAGTAACCGCGTAGTGCTATCTAGCGAAGCATAAAAAAGCTACTCATTATGAGTAGCTTTTTATCATCCTCTTAGGCAATCATCCAACTAAACCTCTAACTCACCAAGCCTCTTCAATCTAAAAGAGCCGTAGAGTGTAAATAATCCAAGGATCATTGAGTTGATTCCCATCATCATCGAAAAGAAGAGGATTCCCGCTGTAGGGTTTCCAAAGAGAATATAGAAAGCTGAAAAGAGAGTTAAGCCTCCCACAACCACCCAGATAAGCCACTCATACCCCCCAACTCTTCGCAACTCTAACCCAAATGATCCTAACGTCGCCCCGTAAAGCATCAACCAGAAAGCAAACATAAAGATTAAAAAGAGCTCAGGTGCTCCCGGAGTTTTAAGAAGATAGAGCCCCATCACAATATGAAATATCCCAATAAATAGACGCCACCCCCATGCCTCCAGATGACGGTTACCCACAGCAAACAGAAGCTCTAAAACGCCCGTTATTAGAAAGTAAAATGCTAAGAATTGTGCAAAAATAACAAAACTACTGATAGGATTTAATGTGATTATCCCCCCACCAATGAGTAGTAATGCTCCTAATAGAGCATAGATCCACCACTGCTTAACTGCCCGATCCATCTATTCACTCCTTTTTCAATAAATACCCCTTCTACTATACCGACTTCAGTACCATATAGATAATAGAGCTTCTCTATCAGCGTAAAAAATCGTATAAAAATAGATAGATCTTTCTCCTCTTATTGAAATAGATAGGGAGCTAATAGTATCGTGTATAGGTAGATAGAGTACGCTCTCCACTTTATACCTAACAGAGTCGATAAAAAACTATGGATATTACATTTAATCAATTTTTTACCAATGATGAATTACAGATCATTCGTGCTGAAGGGCGAAAGAGTCGCGATCTACGGCAACTAACTCCCGAGCTATTAAATCTCATTCAGGAGAAAGGTTGGTTTCGAGTCACTATCCCCCTCTACAGTGGAGGGCGGGAGTGGGAATTATGTAGAGTAATCGCACTTTATGAGGCACTCGCCTATGCAGATGGAAGTCTTGGCTGGGTTGTTAATCTGGGTAGTGGAGGTAATCTCTTTGCTGGCTTTCTCCCCCCTGAATTGGCCCAATCGCTCTTTCAAGATTCTACAGCGGTCATAGCAGGTAGTGGTGCCATAAGTGGTGAAGCTAAAGAGAGTGATGGTGGCTATATAATAACGGGAGAATGGCGCTATGCTAGCGGTGCGGCGCATGCTACTTACTTCACCTTCAACGCGCAATTAATCGATCAAGAAGGTGAGTCACTGCTCGACGACAGTGGGACTCCCCTCTACCGCTCCTTTATTGTTCCACGCTCAGCGGTACAAATTAAAGATACTTGGGATGTTTTAGGGCTTGAAGCAACAAGCAGTTGTAACTTTCTCCTTGAAGAGTATTATCTTGAGGCCTGTTATGCCTTTGATCTCACAACAGGCTCCCCCTATACACCAAGCCCTCTCTATCACTACCCTTTCACACTCTTCTCTTTAGCGAGTATGAGTGTCATGTGTAGTGGGATGGCACTCCATTTTTTAGAAAAATTTAATGAGCGCATTCTTCCAAAACGGCCACTCTACTGGGATCAATCCTTAGGTGAAAACCTAAAGCTTCTACAATTACGAGACAATCTAAAACTCAATCTGCAAAAAGCTCGTGATGAGTTTACGCAGCATCTTGAGCGAACATGGCAAGAATCAGTAACAGAGAAGCAGATTAAGGAGCGAACCATCAATCGCTTTAATGAGGCTGCCTACCAACTAGTAGAGCACTCTTATCAATTAGTAACCCAACTCTACCGTTACTGTGGTATGGATGGACTCTTTAATAGCTCACCCATTAATCACCTATTTCGCGACTTTATTGTGGCACAACAACACTTCCTCGTCTCACCACTTAATCAACTTTAAGAGAAGCGCTCCCGCACTCTCCGCTCAAGAGCTATCGCCGGTCGTAATAGATAAGGGGGTAGCTTAATCTCTAACGCATCCTCTATGGAGAGTGCTGCTAATGCCTCTTCTGTTTGAGGGGTCAAAAGATAGCGCTCTAACTGAAAAAAGAGCGCCATCATGCCAGGCTCACCAAATATAGTTCCCCCTTTATAATGGATCGCCCCATCCCCCTCCCGCTTAAAATAGAGGGTAGCAGCAAAGGAGGGCTCTTCAAGTGTTACTTTCTGACATGCTTCCCACTCTCTCACTACTCGGCAACTCCAATGTTGCCCTTTCTTAATCACCTCTTCCAGCGCATCCGCTAACGCCTCTACCTCCTGATAAGTAGTATAGCGTCCTAATGAGATACGTATCGACTCATAAGCATGGCGCTCACTATAACCAAGCTCCGTTAAGATATATGAAGGGAGTCGCTCATCACTATTACATGCAGATCCGGTCGCAAGCGCAATATTAGGCAGTAGAGCTAATAACGTATCATGATGAATATTAGGGCAGTGAAGATTAAGAATAGAAGGAATTAGCAGCTCCTCACCTTCATCAGAATAGGGGGTATGATTGCGTCTCACCCCCAAAGGGGCAAGTCGCTCTAAAAGATATTCACCCCATAAGGTATGAGATTCATCTATCAGCTCCCGCTGCTCCTCTATTAAGGATAATGCCTTTGAGAAACCGATAATCTGCTCATTCATCATAGTTCCTGCTCGAATACCCAGCTGCCCTCCTCCCCCATCAATAAGTGGTTTTAAAGGGAGGCGGGGGAAGTTTCTACGATAGAGCACACCAATGCCCTTAGGCCCATAACATTTATGAGCACTTAAACTCATAAGATCCACCCCTCTTGCCCTAATGGGTAGATGGGGTGCTGCCTGTGTTGCATCAAGGTGGAGCGGAACACCTGCCTCTTTAGCAACCGCCGCAATCTCATCAACCGGCTGGCAATGACCACTCTCATTATTGACCCAGATAAGAGAGATCAATCCAGTCTCTTCCCGAATTGCCTCTTCTACCATCTCCGCTGTAATAAGTCCCGACTCATTAGGTGCTAGAAAGGTCACCTCATACCCCTCTTTCAGCAGTGCTTGCGCACTTTGTAAAGTCGCCTTATGCTCAATAGTAGATGTGATCAGATGCCGTTTACGCCCCCCTTTTAACACCCCTTTGATCGCTTGATTGATCGATTCTGTCGCGCCACTTGTAAAGATTAACTCATCCCTCTCCACACCAAGTATTGAAGCAATTTGAGCAATCGCCGCCTCAACCTTATCTTTAGCCTCATAACCAAAATGGTGGTGACTGCTCAAATTTCCCCAATGGAAACGTAACGCCTTCTCTATAGCAGAAATCACCTCCGGGGCAGGTGGAGTCGTTGCGGCATAATCGAAATAGAGTGGCTCACTCTCTACCGCCTCTTCTGCAATCCATCTCTCCACCAGCATCTCCATAATCGCTCCCCCTACCGTTAAAACTGTTTAATAAATTGTTTAAAGCGCTCTGATCTTGGCGAGGTAAAGATCGCCTCAGGCTCACCCTGCTCCTCAATACGCCCCTCATGTAAAAAGATAATCTCATCTGAGATCTCTCGTGCAAACTCCATCTCATGGGTGACGATAATCATAGTCATCCCCTCCTCAGCTAGCTCCTTCATTACAGCAACTACCTCATGAACTAATTCAGGATCTAAAGCTGAAGTCGGCTCATCAAAAAGCATTACTGATGGCTCCATTGCTAATGCTCGGGCAATTGCTACCCGCTGCTGCTGCCCACCTGATAAATTGATTGGGTAATCATCTCGACGCTCAGAGAGACCTACTTTCGCCAATAGCTTTTCGGCACGAGCAATTGCGGTAGACTTATCAAGTCCCAATACAGATCGAGGCGCCTCAATTAGGTTTTCTAGTACTGTCATATGGGACCAGAGATTGAAACTCTGAAATACCATCCCTAACTCCGTACGATGGCGCTGAAGCTGGCGCTGATCTGTAGGAACTAATTCTCCGCTCTCAGGATCCGGCTTTAATGAGAGCGCCTCTCCATTTAAGATGATCTCCCCTGAATCAGGTCGCTCTAAAAGATTAATACAGCGTAAAAAAGTACTCTTTCCTGAACCTGAAGAGCCTAAGATAGAGAGAACCTCACCCCGATTTAACGTTAAAGAGACCCCTTTTAGAATCTCCCGATCCCCAAATGATTTATGTATCTCGCGAACAATTAATGTTGGTTGCTCTGCCACTAGCTCTCCTTCATACTTCTACTAATATATTATTCCACGCTTGATGGAATCTTTAACGGATAGGTAACGAATCGTGCCATTCTAGCAAGATTTGCCTCAAGATTCCTCCCCTTAAAGAGGAGAGAGACTTGGTGATATAATATCCCCCTTTACCGTAGCAATTGGAGTTATTATGATTTTTACCCCACCCCTTACGAAAGCAACATTAAAACGGCGCTATAAACGCTTTCTTGCAGAGATTATTACTGAGACGGGAGAGGAGTTAACGATCCACTGCCCTAATACCGGATCAATGATGAATACCTTTGAAGAGGGGGGCGATATCTGGTATTTACCAACTGATGATCCTAATCGAAAAACAGAGGGAACTTGGATTTTAGCGAAAACTCCACATGGGCGCACTGCCTGTGTTAATACCCATTACGCTAATACATTAGTAGAAGAAGCCATTAACGAAGGGATAATCAGAGAGCTAACAGGCTATTCAACAATACAGCGAGAGGTAAAGTATGGAGAGGAGAACTCTAGAATTGATTTTCTCCTCACCGATCCTGAAAAAGGGGCCTGTTATGTTGAGGTAAAGAGTGTCACCTTAGGATTTAAAGAGAGTCAAATTGCCGCTTTTCCCGA
>JBKGVF010000011.1:0-11301 GCA_046462535.1 Ignatzschineriaceae bacterium
CAATACCCACCCCTTCTCTCGGGAGCTTTGGGGAGAGGCGTGGGTCTTTGCCCATAATGGCCATATTCCGGCAGCACATAAATTGCTAGGGCGTTGCAAAGTCGATTACTACACGCCGATTGGTACTACCGATTCTGAGGCAATTTTCTGCTATCTCTTAAACTCTCTGCGCGCAAAATTCCCCAAAAAGCCCGATCCCGTCACATTATTAGAGGCAGTTGCAGCGCTTGTGGAGTCCGTGCGCAGTGAGGGAATTTGTAACTTTCTCCTCTCTAATGGTGAGTGGCAGATGGCGCATGCGAATACATTGCTGCACTATCTGATTCGTAAACCCCCATTTGGTAAGGCAACCTTAATTGATGAGGATTTCTCCATCGATTTTGCGGCGCTTAAAAAGGAGGAGGAGCGAATGGCGGTGATCGCAACGCTCCCCATCACCTGCGATGAACGATGGCATCAATTTGCGGTCAATGAGTTTATTCTGTTCCACAGAGGGGAGATTGTGGCGAGAAGACGCCCAGAAAATCCCCGCTATTTAACCTTAGAAGAGGGGCTCAATATCGGGATAAAAGCGGGTGTGGTGGCGCTTCCTGACGACTAAGGGGAGGGAATCGCCTTTTTTGAAGAGGAGGGCGTTCGGCTCTATCAAGATAATCGCCTCAGTTACGCCTCACCTATCGGCGATATGGTGGAGAACTATCCCATTAAATCGACCAATATTATCTCCCATATCCGAATAGCTTCTGAAGGGTGTGTGAGCATTGCTAATACCCACCCCTTTGTGTGGGAGCTTTGGGGGGAGTATTGGGTCTTTGCCCATAATGGGCATATCGATATTGAGGCTGCCGGCATCATAAAAGAGTGGGAGGAGCCCTTTTATAGTCCGGTGGGGGATACCGATTCCGAAACTCTCTTTTGTGATCTTCTCAATGCTCTGCGGAGCACTTTTTCAGCGCCGCCGAGTTCGAAAATACTCTTTAATGTGGTTACTCAGTGGGCGAAGCGTGTGCGGGCAGCGGGGATCTGTAATTTTCTCCTCTCGAATGGTAAATGGCAGATCGCCCATGCAAATACACTGCTCTATTATCTGATTCGGCAAGCACCCTTTGGGGAAGCAACCTTAATTGATGAGGATTTCACCATCGATTTTGCCACGGTGACAACCCCTAATGATCGTGTTGCGGTGATTGCAATGCTCCCTTTAACTCGCAATGAAATCTGGCAACCTTTTGCCGTGAATGAAGCGATTATGTTTGCGCAGGGTGAAGTTTTGCACCGAGATCAGCCCGAAGGAGCCCATTATTTAATGCGGGAAGAGGGATTAGCAATCGCGGCTAAAATGGGTGTTGCCGGGGATTATTAATCCATCATTAACTCATCAGCCGAGCACTCAATCGACAATTACCTTAGTTTTACTAAAGCCGCTCTTTGTTTTTACGACTTCAATCCGTGCCGGTAATGTCTGCTTAAGCTCCTCAACGTGAGAGATTACCCCAATCATGCGCCCCGATTTTTGTAGATCGATCAAGATATCAATTGCCGCTTGCAGGGACTCCTCATCGAGCGAGCCAAAGCCCTCATCAATATAGAGGGTGTCGATGGTAATGCCACCTTGATAGCTCTGAATAACATCCGCCATTCCTAGTGACAGACAGAGAGAGGCCTTAAATTTTTCGCCGCCAGAGAGCGTTTTGACATCCCGTGTCTGCCCGGTGTAGGCATCGTACACATCGAGATCTAGTCCACTTTGAGTATTGCGTTTTGCGATCGCTTCAGAGCGGATAAACTCAAATTGACCATGGGTAAACTCCCGTAAACGGAGATTCGCCGCGTCGATAACACGATCAAAATATTCGATTAAAATATAGCGCTCCAAGGAGATTTTTAGAGGGTTTTCACCCCGCACCAGATTGTAGAGCTCCTCTAATCGCCCAAAGTTCTCTCCCATCTCTGCGACATTTTCATGATTCTTTTCGAGCGCTCTTTTAAGTTCAGAGCTGCTATTTTTGTGTTGCTCGGCGCGAAGTCTCTTCTCTTTGGCTCCATCTAAATTTGTACGAGCTTCCAGCAGAGCCTGCTCTAACGCCTCAATATCCGCAGGGATGGCCGCTTTTAAATCGGTGGATAATTGTGCAATCTGGCTCTCTAAAATGGCACTCTTTTGAGTAAAGTGATTCACTTCGGTGCGTAGATTTTGCAGCGCTTCGGGTAAAAGCCTTGCTGCCAAAAACTCTGCCTCATCGCTGAACTGAGCCTCAGCTAGTGTCTGATCTAACCTCTCCCGAGCAGATTTTCCAGCCTCAATAATAGTACTGTACTGTTCGGCGTACTGATTGTGTATACTCTTTGCTTCGGTGAGTGCTGTTTGTGCTTTATGCAAATTCTGCTCAGCACGCTCTTTTGCGGCGGTCATCTCGTTTACTAAGTTAATTTGAGCATTTAGAGCGTCATTAAATGCATCTGGACTTTGTAAATTTTCAGGAATGCGAGCAGTTAAGCTTGCAAGCTCTGTCTCTAAGCGTAGACGATTATTTTTGACTGCCTCATACTCCGCACGTTTTGGCTCAATCTCCGCTTCACGCTTTCTGATTAACGCCGCAATTTCACGCTCTTTTTGGCGCAATTGGGTTAATCTTTGGTTGGCTGTTTGAATGCTCGTCACAGCTTTTGTAACCGACTGCAAACGAGCGCGCGCTTCGGCAATATTGGCAAAGGTATGGGGGAGCGCGGCTCTTTTTTTAAGAAGTATGTTGACTTGATTCTGTGCATACTCTACTTCTGTTTTTGCGGTAATAAAAGTACTATTTGCTGCTTGATAGTGAGCGTTTGCGGCATCATATTCCGCTTCTGAAATCGGCTCGATCTCTGGAGAGGGGGCGTTTAGATCGAGTTCCGCAAAAAGATCGATCGTGCCGGATGTTTCATGTGAAGCATTTTGAGGCGATCGCTCCGTATGCTCTTTTTTGTGCGCTGGATGCTCTAAGCTCCCACAAACAGGGCAAGGCTCATTCGGCGTTAAGGTTGCCGCAAGCTGTAGCGCCTGATTTTGCATCCAAGCTGTATGGAGCGCCTCAAACTCCGCTTTTCGCGCAAGATATTCTGCCTCGGCGCTGTTAAGTGTGTCTCTTTTCGTGGTTAATGAATTCTCTGTGGACTCAATCTCTTCAAAAAGTTCTACTGCTTCTTTAATTTCGCTTTGCTTTGTGAGCTTTTCAGGTAACCCTTCCGCTTGCGGTTCTAGCGCCTCAATCTCATCAGCTAGTTGTGCTTGCACTTTTTTCTGTTCGCTAGTTTGTCTCTCAAGTGCTATTAAGGCAGCTTCAAGGTGGGAATAAGATTGTTTAGCTGCTGTTAGCTCATCCGCTCTCTTGATTAGGATAGAAATATCGGGCTTTAGGGATTCAAGTTGAAAACGCTTCTGCTCATGCTCGGCAAGTTTAGGTGCATTGTCGATCTCTTTTTGATGTGCAATTTGTGCCCTCTTGAATCCCTCTTTCCGAGTATTTAATATACTCTCGGCATCTTGAAGTTTTGCTTTTACCGTGCGTGCCTCATCTCGTAAGCGGAGAACGTCGGCATAGGGTATCTCAAGAGGTTGGGCCTGTTCGGCAAGCGCTATCCTCTGCCGCTTTTTGTCGATATTGGGTCGATTTGCATTATGTTCGAGGAGCTTACTCTTCACCTCTTCGAGCTCATTAAATTTCTGATTCAGCTGTCTGCCACTATTGAGGGCGCTCTGAGCTTCGGCTTCTTCGGCTGTACGTCTCTCCACTTCTGCTGTAAGGCGATTAATCTCGTCACTATAGAAGTGAATCTCACACTCTAAACCTGTTAGTGCTTGATGTATGTTGAGTGGGCGCGTTTGGATAAGGTCGCCGGAAGCTTGCATCTCTAAATGGGCAAAAAGTGGCGCGTTTCGGAATGGTAGATGGGTCTGGATTGTAGAGAGTAGGCGCTCTTGCTCGTGATTAAGTGCATCATATGCCACCTTCTGATCGTCACGCTTCTCTTTTAGATATCTAATCAGATCGTTATAGATCTGAGTATTAAATACGGTGCGGAGAATCTCCTCTTTCTCTCTCGTTGGGGAGGTGAGAAAGCGCTTATACTCCCCTTGGGGTAACATGATGAGCTGATTAAATTGTGCCGGCGTCAATCCGATAAGCTCCAATACTTTGGCATTGACATCGCGGGCGATCTGCCGATCAACTGCCGGAACTTCCCCCTCTTTTGTGAGCAGGTAGAGCTCTGCCCGTCCCGGCGTTTCGGAGATATTCCCCACCTTAAGATAGGGAAGTTGTCGAAAGATGCGATATCTCTGTCCGCGAAGGGTAAAGATAAGCTCCACTGTGGTGGGTATCTCATCGTCGGCAAAATCGCTTCGCAGCGCTTTTGTCTCGCGATCTTCGCCGCTCGCCTCCCCAAAAAGGGCGTAAGAGAGTGCATCAAAGAGCGATGTTTTTCCCGCACCGGTATTGCCTGAAATAACAAAGAGATTGTGTGGCTGTAAGGCATCAAAGTCGATGGTTTCCGGTGTGAGATAGGGGCCAAAAGCGGTAAGGGTTAAACGATTCGGGCGCATTACTGTTCCTCCTTGTAGAGAGCTTCCATCGCCGATTGGAAGAGAGAAAGGCTCTTCTCATCGGGTGTGCGCTCTAAAATTGTCTCAAAAAAGCCGGTAAAAAGGGTGATATCATCGCTCTTTTCAAGAGTTTTAAGGCGGGCGAGATCCTCTTCGGGAGCCCTTACTTTCTGCAGATCTCGACGGACATGCATGGCATTAGGGAAGACAGAGCGAATCTGCTCCATCGGTTGTAAAATGGGGGTGTTATCGAGCAGTGTGGCAAAGATATAATCCTCACTCGGCGGCAACTGTAAGAGCTCATTAAGTACCCCTCTTATCGCCCGCAGATCTCGGCGAGGTGTAAAGTGTAACGGCTCAATATTGCTCACGCCGCTACCATCAAGCTCAATAAGTAACATCCCTTTTTGGTGGTGCTGCTCTGAGAGCGAATATTTCAATAGCGAGCCTGAGTAGCGGATAGTCTCCGATCCTACCCGTTGACCTTGGTGAAGATGACCGAGCGCTGTGTAGTGAAAGGGGGTGAAATGGTCAGCGCTCACATATTCAGAGCCGCCAATGGTAAGTGGGCGCTCTGAATCACTGGTTGATGGTTTTGGCGAACTTGAATGGATCACAAAAGCATGGGCGATCGCCACATGGCGAGCAGAGGGGGTAAGTTGGGGTTGGAGATGAGCCATAACCGCTCGATAGGCATCATCAAAGGATCGGATGGTCTCATCTTGATAGGTGTGGCGAATGGTTGCCGGATCAATATATGGGATTGGGTGAAAATGGACAGGGCCAAATTGATCGGAGAGAATAATTGGGGTCTGTTGAGGATCAAATTCGCTAATAATATGATAGCCCTGATGTTGCATCAGCTGTCGTCCAAAGTTAAGGCGCGCTGGGCTATCATGGTTGCCACCAATAGCGATTATAGGAATCTTAAGCTCGAGTACTACCTTCTTAATAAAGGAGTCATAGAGCTCAATAGCCTCAATAGGGGGGATCGCACGATCGAAGAGATCACCGGCGATAAGGATCACATCCACAGGGTTTTCGGTGAGATAGTCAACGACTTGTCGGAGATAATAACGCTGATCATCAGTCATATAGATGCCATGAATCAGCTTACCTAAGTGCCAATCAGCGGTGTGAAGAATCTTCATAATAGCGTTCCCTTTGAGGAGAGAGATGAAATGAAACAAGCTATTAGTGTAGCGGATATTGAGCTATATCGTTAATCGATCCTCATCTTATGGTGATAAAGTGTGAGATAAAGGGAGGGGGCTAAGGGGAAGGTGGTAAAATAGGTGTCAGAAGCATCAGGTTAGTTATAGCCGATTAACGATTGTTGATAAGGAGCTTGAGATGGAATATACCCGTGGCCGTATTGTTTTAACCTACTACTTGCGCTTTCCATTGATGGGAATTGCGCTCTTTACCCTCTACCTTGTTGGAGCAGCTCTACTCTCGGGGGAGCCACTTCTCTATGAATTGCGCGTTCATCGAATCCTCCCTCTAATTATTGGGCTCTACTTTCTCCTCTTCCCCCTCTCTCTTCTGATTGGGTTTTGGGTGGGTAGTGGCTATCAAGATGATTTAGGTACAAAGTTTTCTCAAACAGCGCTAATCAAGGGGGGATTACTTTCGTTGCTCTATTTTGCCTTTCTGTTGGCGCTCAACCTTCTCTTTCGAGGGGGATCTGATCCACTTTTAACATTAGGAGTACTCCTTTTAGGTGTGCTGTTAGGGGGGAGCTTCTCGTGGCTTATAGCGCGAACGATTCTTGTAAAAGGGAGTGCTTTACAGAAAGATTTCTAGGAAAAATCCTCTATAAAGTAATAGATAAATCTTTTATATATCGTTGATTAATTTATCTAGGTAATTGATTCTCATGACCTTTCTCAACATGTGAAAATTTAGAGGATTAATTCCTCTTAGATGTTGTTGCTTTGTAGTTTTAGCCACGATATAGGTAGATCAAGCGTATAGGTTTATGTTTTTACAATTTTTTGGACTTAGCGTGATTATACTTATTTAACCAATAAAATTAATTTAGGAGAATTTTAGATGTCTAACCAAGATTGGAGTTTTGATACCTTACAAGTGCATGCGGGGCAGAGTGTTGATGAGACAGGCTCACGTGCGGTGCCGATTTACCAAACTACAAGCTATGTATTTGAAGATTCACAACATGGCGCGGATCTCTTTAGTTTAGCGAAGCCAGGTAATATCTATACCCGCATTATGAACCCCACAACTGATGTGCTTGAGCAGCGAGTTGCAGCATTGGAGGGGGGTGTCGGTGCGCTTGCAACAAGCTCTGGGATGTCTGCAATTCTCTATGCAATCCTCAACTTGGCAACCCCTGGGGATGAAATTATTACCCTTAGCACAATTTATGGGGGAACCTACACCCTCTTTAAGGATCGATTAGAGTCCCAATTTGGTATTAAGGTTCATTTTATTGAGCCAGAGGATCTTGAGGGGTTAGAGGGAGCCATCAATGAAAAGACTCGTGCAATCTTTTTTGAGGCCATTGGTAATCCGGATATTAATATTCCTCAGATCGATGAGATTGTTGCAATTGCTAAAGAGCATCAGATCCCAACAGTCGTTGATAACACCTTTGGCACCCCTTATCTAATTCAGCTGAAGGATCACGGGGTTAATGTGATCGTTCATTCCCTTACTAAATATATTGGGGGGCACGGAACCTCAATTGGAGGGGCGATCGTCGATTGTGGTAATTTTGAATATAAAGATAATCCACGATTCCCACAGTTTAATACGCCTGATCCTGCTTACCATGGATTAACTTATGCTGATTTAGGGGAGGCAGCCTATATCTTAAAGGCACGGGTAACACTGCTAAGGGATACAGGCGCATGTATCAGCCCCTTTAATGCCTTCTTGATTTTACTCGGGTTAGAGACGCTTAGCTTACGAGTTGAGCGGATGACGGAGTCGGCGCTTAAAATTGCACAACATCTTGAGAAACACCCTCATGTAGCTTGGGTTAAACATCCTGGCTTACCTTCAAGCGAGTATTATGAGCGTGCGCAGAAGTATTTTCCGAAAGGTGTTGGGGCAATCTTTACCTTTGGGGTGAAGGGTGGGCGAGAAGCAAGTATTAAGTTTATTGATAACCTAAAGATCTTCTCCCTTTTAGCGAATGTTGCAGATGCTAAGAGTTTGGTCATCCATCCGGCGGGGACAACCCACTCACAGCTTGATGAAGAGGGGTTACGTAAAGCAGGGGTCTTGCCTGAGCTTGTTCGCCTTTCGATTGGTCTTGAAGATGTTGATGACCTCATTCGAGATATCGATCAGGCATTAGCTATCTCACAAGAGTAAGGGGAGTGGATTAGCAAATCCACCAATTAATGCTTGCAGAGTTTGTAAAATAAATGGATAGGCTGTTTAATGTGACGTTAAACAGCCTTTTTATTGTAGGCCTTAAAAGAGTGCCAATGGGATATAATGTGGCTTTTCCATAAAATATAAGTTAATACATGACAAGTAGAAGAGGTCTCTATGCCAGTTAAGATTTCAAGTCAGCTGCCCGCTTATAAAGTCTTAAAGAGTGAAAATATCTTTGTGATGGATGAGGAGCGTGCTGTAACGCAGGATATCCGCCCCTTAAAAATTGCCATCTTAAATCTGATGCCATTGAAAGAGGTTACGGAGACACAGCTTTTACGGGTGTTAGGTAATTCGCCTCTGCAGGTGGAGCCTGTCTTTTTAACTACGGAGAGCTACCAATCCACCAATACGGATGAGGCCTATTTAAGTGCTTTTTATCGTACCTTTGAGGAGGTGCGAAATGAGGCATTTGATGGCTTTATTATTACAGGAGCTCCGGTTGAAAAGATGCCATTTGAGGAGGTGCTCTATTGGGAGGAGCTCACTGAAATTATGGAGTGGGCGGATAAGAATGTCTTCTCCACCCTCTATATCTGTTGGGGTGCACAGGCGGGCCTCTATCATCGTTATAAAATTCCTAAGTATGATCTGCCAGAGAAGTGTTTTGGAATCTTTTCCCATACTGTTCTTGAGGAGAATATTAAGCTCTTAAGGGGATTTGATGATCAATTTTGTGCTCCACATAGTCGTCATACCGAGGTGCGACGAGAAGATATTGAGCAGCATGAAGATCTAATGATTTTAGCGGAGTCGGCGGAGGCGGGCATCCATATTGTGGCGAATCGAGATCTGCGCCATATCTATGTGATGGGGCATGGGGAGTATGATGCTGACACCTTAGAGCGGGAGTATCTACGTGATATTGAGGCTGGTGAAGAGATTGCGGTACCGAAAAATTATTATCCCGATGACGATCCTACACAGGCGCCCTTAGTCTCTTGGCGATCTCACGGAAGCCTGCTTTTTTCGAACTGGCTTAATTACTGTGTTTATCAAGAGACACCTTTTGATTTAGCAGCATTAGCGAGAGGTCTGCATGATGAAGGGTAAGGGTAGAGGGGATGTGAGCGTTAGAAGGCGCAAGGAGAGGGGTGTGAGAGGTAAGAGAAGAGCAGTGTTTATTATAGGGGGGCTCTTATTGGCAGGTAGTGCTGTAGCCCAGATTGATAAGGAGCAGTTTTATCAGGGGTTAGAAGCACAGAAGCAGGGTAGCCAATTGAGTGATAAGCAGGTTTCAGAGCTCTTTAAAGGGCTAGCTCAGTTAGAGAGATCATTGCTCTTAGAAGATGGGAGTATGAAGCTTAATCAGCTGGGGCAAGGGATTCTTGAGTATCTCGCTAAGAGTGATGAAGAGGGGCTTAATCCAGAGGATTACCATCTTTCTCAGATTGAGGCACTACTAAAGAGAGGGGCAATTGAGGAGCGAGCAGAGCTTGAAGCGCTACTATATGATGGGCTCTTTACTTATATGCGGGATATGGTTGAGGGACGTCCTCATCTTAAGAGGCTTGATGAGGATTGGTTATTAGAGGGGCGACAGATCAACCTTACTGAGGCGTTAGGTGCGCTTCAGGAGAGGGGGGCGCGCTATTTAGAGGAGCTAGCGCCTAAGTATGAGCAGTATCAGCTGCTTAAGGGAGCATTACAGCGTTATCGAGAAGCGTCGCTTACAGCGGAGGAGGAGCATCAAGTTCCGACTACTGCAACACTGCGCGCTGGTGATCGTGGAGAGGCCGTTGCACTATTAATCTTGCGATTAGATGAGCTGGGCTTTCTAAAGGGGCCTGTGGCTGATAATAATTACTTCTCAAAAGAGGTTGTCGCAGCAGTTAAGGTTTTTCAACAAGCACACCTATTAGAGCCAGATGGAGTGGTGGGGCGCCGTACGTTTGAGGAGCTTAATAGAACACTATCAGAGAGAATTGCACAGATTAAGATCAACCTTGAGCGATGGCGCTGGATGCCAGAGTCGCTTGGTGAGCATTACCTTGTGGTAGATATTCCAAAATATGAGTATGCAGTAATTAAAGAGGGGGAGGAGCTACTACGGGCTAAAACGGTTGTGGGAATGAATCGTCGAAAGACCCCGGTCTTCTCCTCTGAGATGAGCTATATAGTCTTTAGCCCCTATTGGCATGTTCCTAGATCGATGGCGGTTAAGGATCAGCTACCAAAATTGAGAGAAGATCCATACCGTTTAGAGCGTTCAAATATTAGGATATATGATCGTGAGGGAAATGAGATTGATCCGGGGATGGTCGATTGGGATCAATATACGCCTAATAACTTTCCTTTTACATTGCGTCAGGATCCAGGGGCGTATAACTCTTTAGGGCAGGTAAAGTTTATGTTTCCCAATGATTATGCAATCTATCTGCATGATACACCTCAACGGTACCTGTTTGATAAGACGGCGCGCACATTTAGTTCTGGGTGTATTCGTATTGAGAATCCAACGGAGTTGGCGGAGTATCTGCTTGAAGATCTTGGTTGGACGCGAGAGCGTATTGAGAGAGCATACGGGCGTAGTAGCGAGGCAACCGTTCGTCTTAGTGATGAGATGAAGTTTCCCGTCTATACACTCTACATGACTGCTGAGGCAGAGAGTGGTGGGGTGGTTCACTTTCGTCCTGACATTTATGATAAAGATGCTATACTGCTTAAGGCGCTCAACGAGTAGCCCACATAGGTGGCCTATTTCGAACATATATCTAATGGTCTCTTTAATGATAATCGTTGATCATTAGTTAATTGATAAAGAACGCCTATGACATAGTTCTATTATAGAGAGTTGCTCAAATATTAATCATCGGATTAAAAATGTTGACAGGCGAGGTTTCAAATGTATAATGAGTAACTTCTTCAGGTGGAGTGGCCGAGTGGTTAAAGGCAACAGACTGTAAATCTGTCCTCTATGAGTTCGAAGGTTCGAATCCTTCCTCCACCACCAGTTATGAGTATGCGGGTGTAGTTCAATGGTAGAATCTCAGCCTTCCAAGCTGATTGTGTGGGTTCGATTCCCATCACCCGCTCCAAATTCTTGCTCATATAGCTCAGTTGGTAGAGCGCGTCCTTGGTAAGGACGAGGTCACCAGTTCAATTCCGGTTATGAGCACCAGTCATTTTTTATAATTCCATTCGAGATAAACTTTTAAGAGTATTATATTATGTCAAAGGAAACTTTTAGTCGTACTAAGCCGCACGTAAACGTCGGTACAATTGGTCACGTAGACCATGGTAAAACAACATTAACAGCGGCATTAACGAAAGTTGGTGCTGAAGAGTACGGTGGTGATACACGTGCATAT
>JBKGVF010000012.1:0-10496 GCA_046462535.1 Ignatzschineriaceae bacterium
GCCCAGCTGAAATCGGAAGCTAAACCACTAAACTCCACCTGCGGATTATGACTTATCTCCCTAAATACTGCTTTTGAGCGCCCTGTACCAAAAAGAAGTTGCCCCTGCTCTTCCCGTAAAAAACGAAAAGGGCGATTCTTCGGAGCACCATCTTCGCCAATTGTCGCTAGAAATAGAATGGGGCTCTTCGCTAAAAAAGTGAGGATGGTTTGCATAGTCTCTTCTCCAACAGTGCAAAATAAACAGTAAAATAAACGATGAAATAACGATATATCTATCTTGCATATATTATCGAAAGCGATGCCCCGGCGCCTCTTTACTCACGCAAAATCGGCTTTAGATCAACTCCTCCCCTTACTCATAAAAAAGAGCTCTGTTTAAACGAAATAATTACGGCATACTGAAAGTGAGAAAATGATAAATATGTTAAAAATAATCGGCTTGCGCCGGCGAGTTCTCAACCCTAAATGGAGGTTTTATGCGTAAATTACGGTTTACTCTATTAGCGCCAATACTTGTGCTATTTGCTCTTCCCACATTTGCCACCTACTGCCAAGATGGCAACACGATGCAGATGAGTGACTGTCTGGCGGAGACTTACGAAATTGCCGATCGGGAACTAATGCGCGCATATAAAAATGCGATGGCATTTATGGGTGAGCGCCGACACCATCTGCGTTATGCCCAAAGAGCCTGGATCGATTTTAGAGATAAAGAGTGCAATGCCCAGAGGGAGATCTATGCAGGTGGAACACTTTCAGGAGTGCGCACTATTCGCTGCATGATCGATTTAACCCACCATCGAACTGCAGAGTTGTGGGAGAATTACCGCCCTTAAGAGATATTCGATAAAAATAAAAGAAAAACGCCGTGAATAAGCAGCGCCTATTCACGGCATGATTGTATTGTGGCTAATTTACAGTTTGCGAGTTGCAAGTTACGGTTTACTCTAGCGATTTCATAAAAGCGATCGATCGCTCGGCAATTAGCTCCTTGTCATTATCGAGCGTAGCCACATGGTAACTATTCTCCATCATCACAATCTCTTTCTGCTTTGAGCTTATTTTACGATAGATCTCTTGAGAATTATCGGGCGGAACCACATGATCTACCGTAGAGGAGAAGATCAGCGCCGGCACCGTAATTTTATTCAACTCTTCCCGCACGCTCGACATTAAACTTAAAATCTCGCCCATCGATTTCACCGGCGTTTTTGAGTAAGCGAGCTCAAAAATACCCTCCGCTTTAATATCAGAGCCGATTCCTTCAATAAATCGAGCCCCCTTTTTAGTCAGCATTCGCAACATCTCAGAAAATACTGGCTGATAAATCGCCGCATTAATCGGGATAATCCCGGCGATCTCTGGATGATTTTGTGCAAGATAGAGTGTCAAGGTGCCGCCCATGGATAAACCTACTACAAAGACTCTATCGCACTCTTTCTTAAGGGTCGCCAGCCCCGCCTCTACATCCTCAAGCCACTCCGCTTGTGTTGATTTCTCCATCGCTTCCGGCGAGATGCCGTGCCCGGTTAAACGGGGTCCAAATACGGTAAATCCAGCCTTTGCAAACGCTTCACCAAGATAGCGCATACTCTGTGTAGTGCCGGTAAAACCGTGCAATACTAATACGCCGGTACGCCCTCCCTCAAAAAAGAATGGCTCGGCGCCGGTAAGAATGGTGGTGGCAATCTCATGATTCTGTTTCATCATTTCTCCCATAGTTTTCGCTGTTATAAACTTAGTACCGTAAAATTAGCGAAATACAACGCCTTAATCTCTCACTAATGTTTACTCGTTAATTCAGCTATGCAGGATAACTTCTAGCTCTCTTGATCTAGCTCCCTCTATTTGGATCTATCTATTTAAGTCTACTTCGGTCTATTTAGTATAGGTGAGCATCTACACTTTCGGGGGAATTAGAGTCAGCCTAAAAATGCCATAAGCGACATAAAGGCAAAAAAGCCAAAAACGAGAATCTGCATAAGATAACAACGAAGACAGAGAAGAGATCTCAAATAACGTTTTAGATGTTCCATGGGAAACCTTTTTTCTAAAAAAACACTTCTATTTCAAAATAATGCTTCAAAGTCCTACTTAAAAAAACAGCATGTAAAAGGGACAGCATATGATAAAAAAGCTCCGCAAGAACCTAGTCATATAAGGCTCTTTGCGGAGCAGTCCTGCTGAGTATTTCGAGTTTCTACCCAAAAGACTCAATTCACAACTCTAAGTCTTCTGTAGCAAGTAGTGTGTAATCTACGCTTCACCTAAAGCATCGAGCTGCTCAATCGAGGGAGCATAGAGGTAGCTTCCCGTAACGGCATGAGTATAGGAGAGCATGCGATCAAACTCGCCATCGGTCTCACCAAACATCATCTTTAACATCTTATCGATGCGGGTTAGTTCAGCACTATAGGCAAGAAAGTAGAGACCATTGGGACCACTGGCTTTCCCATAGGGGAGGCTTTGACGTACGATCTCTAGCTCTTCTCCATCCTCTTCAATCACAACCCGCTCTGTATGTGCACCAACAGGCTTCTCATCATCATCCATCTCAATATCATCAATCTTAGTGCGTCCAAAGACCTCCTCTTGGGTCTTAAGATCGAAGTGATTAAACTGCTCTAAATGGTGCTCCCAACGCTGGGCTAATAGATAACTTCCTCCAGCATCCTCTCCACTATCAATAATCGCCACAGCGGCCCGCTCTTCCCTCCCTTTAGGATTCTCTGTTCCATCGACAAAGCCGCTCAGATCCCGCGCCTCAATCCAACGGAAACCATGGGTCTCATCCTCTACTGTGACTAATCCGGAAAAAATCTCAACAAAGTCGCGAGCAACAGTAAAGTTGATGCGATGCTCATGGGAGAGGATATGGATAAAGAGATCCCGTTGTGTCGCGCGCCCTGTCCCGTAACCCATCTCTTTTAAATCAACAAGCTCAGGCGCACTATCAGGGGTATTTGAGAGCCAATCCCATGCATCTCGACCAAAAGCAATAACGGTCTCCAATCCGACACCACCAAAGCGGGTGTTATAGGAATTTGCGCGCGCTCGAAATGCCCCGATAGCATCAATAATCGCCTCCCGATCCCGACTCGTAAAATTAACCTCCATAAAGATGGCATGATCCCTATTTTCAGCGGTAATCCCTGCTTGGTAAATACTCATAGTCTCTCCTCTTTTCACTCTTTTCGATATTTATATAGATATGGGTAACAGCTTAAAATAATTTAGCTGCCTACCCTTTAAGCTTAACAAAGTTAGCACCTGTAATACGCAAATTTTCTTGATCGCTCTCATTAAAAAGAGATAATAGAGTGCATTAATGGAGAGGATTCAGATGATTAATAGACAAGAAGAACGCTGCTTCTATCTGGCAGCAGCAATTATGATCGATCCACTTGGTCGGCTCTTAGTAGTACGCAAACAGGGAACAACTAAGATAATGCTTCCAGGTGGGAAAATTGCTCCTGGTGAGACCCCTAAAGCCACCTTAATTCGAGAGATTAATGAAGAGCTAGGACTGAGCATTTCGCCCGATCTTCCTCAATACCTCAATCGCTATCAGGCGGCGGCAGCCAATGAGCCTGGCTATATGATCGAATCGAACCTCTTTGCCATTAGCCTACAAAAGCATCAGCCTCTGACACCACAGGCAGAGATTGCTGAAGCAAGATGGGTCACTTATGAAGAGGCCCTCACCCTCGACCTTGCCCCCATGATGCGGAAACATGTGTTACCGCTATGGCAATCCTTAGTCGAAACAGAGCGTAGCACCCTCTAACAACTTAGCGCGCGCAATCACTCGCTTTTAACAAAATCGTCCGATCATGCTCTTCTGCAAGATGGTACGTAGCAAAGTAGTCAGATAGATAACGCTCCTGCTCTTCTGCTGATCCCCCCTCTAACGCACCACGAGAGAGGAGATTATAATCGCCAGCAAACCAATTTCCTAACCAATCTCGCCGAAGGCAGATCATCAAACCCTCTACCCCATTGAAGCGATTCTGCGCCATCACACCATAAAGACGGGTTGATCCTTCCGACTCCTCAAGAGGAAAGAGGCTTCGTGCGACATAGTAGGGAGGATCACGATACTCTTCACCTAATGCCCGCTCAATTAAACGGTCCATATAACGGGCTACTGCCTGCTCTGGCGAGCGGGCAAAGGCGCCCGTCCCCCCATAATTGGTAAAGTAGGGCAGTGTTACATTAACAATTATCCCCACTACAACAATCAGGAGAATTAAATAAGGTAAGCGTTCACGAGCAAACCATCGTCGTCCAAACATCTCTTAACTCCCACACCAGCTCTTAGATAACTTGTTATGGTAACAAAGAATCCCACACTCCAGCTATTATCACTTCGGCTATTTATGCAATAATAGAGACGATCATCAATAAAATAGATAAAATAATCTTGAGGTTTCAGTATGGATACTCCACTCATCTACAATGTTACAGAGGCCGACTCTACCGTTATTTGGCTTCATGGTCTTGGCGCAACGAAAGGAGACTTTGCACCTGTTGCCGAAATTTTACAGCGGGAGGTACTCCCTAATACCCGCTTCATTCTTCCTCAGGCGCCGGTTCGTCCCGTCACGCTAAATGGCGGTATGCCAATGCCCTCTTGGTACGATATTATCGATCTCTCCTCTCCTAGACAGATCAATCAAGCAGAGCTCGATCACTCTAGCCAGAGTGTAATCACCCTTATCGAAGCGGAACGGAAAGCTGGAATCCCTCTTGAGCGCATTATTTTAGCAGGCTTTTCGCAAGGAGGTGCTGTTGTTCTCCACACAGCCTTTATCGCATATCATGAGGAGGTAGGTGGGGTAATGGCGCTCTCTACTTATGGACCTACATTTGAAGATGGAGTCACACTAAATGAGAAGAAGAGCAAGATTCCAACACTCCATCTTCATGGAACGGCTGACCCTGTTGTATTGCCACAATTTGGACGAGCCGCCTACCAATTTCTCTCAGAGCGTGGCATTAATGCAAAGTGGCATGAGTATCCAATGCAACATGAAGTCATCCAACCCGAAATTGCCGATATTGCCCGCTGGCTAATGGCCCAACTGAAAGATTAGTACAATTTAAAAAAGCCCTAAATTACGACAATTTAGGGCCTCCTCTCTATTCTCTTCTACGCTCTTTATGACTGCGGCCGCTCCACCACTAAAAAGGCAAGCCGTTTTGCCACAGGCATAAAGATAATCATAGCGGGATAAGCAACCGCCCAGGCAATCATCCATGAGCTCAACCAAACGGAGAAAAATCCCTCCCCAAACCCACCCATTGCCCGTAAGACACTAATCAGGGAGACAACACAGGTCATAAAAAAGGTTAAGATGAGGGGTAGAATAAACCGCATATTTTTAGGGGCTAGCTTTGCCATAATAGTACACTCTCCTACTGATCACAAATTGCTCTATCCATTAATATATCATATCAGCATCCTATTAATAGGGAGACTCCTCAGGATTCACAAAGTAATCCTCTGCTATACCATCTCGCTTTAAAACAGGGGTACAAGGATTATAAAAGTCTCGCTCATTAGTAGGTGAGAGGCGACGACAACGACCAAAGGGGGTATTCAATCCACACTGTGCTAGCGTGACGGGCTCCTCTTTATAAGGGAGCGGGACCGCTGTCGGTGGCTCCTCCCCTTCAAACGGGCTCTCTTTTCCTAAAAAGTTAAAGCAATATTTTCGCGGACAGAGCTGCAACCGTAAACGATCCTCTTCTCTTTGCGCCTCTTGATACCATAATGATTGATCACTCATTCTCTCCTCCTTACACTAAGGCTCGATCATTAGATCGAGCTCTCTCTCGATTATTGTTATCAGTTCTCTCTATTGAACGAGAGATAGTATCCCACAACCTTTCATGGAAACCAAAATCCGTACTGCTTATATCAAAGCTTGATAGAGTAATGTTACCCCAAAACCTAAAAAGAGAAGCCCTACACCCCCATCTAAATATCGCCCCGCCCGCTGATATGCAGCTTTTAATTTAGGCAAAGAGAAGAGCAATGCAACCAACGTAAACCAAAGAAAGGTCTCCCCTACAACTAACAAGAGAATGGCTATCTGCATACTGCTACTAACCCCATCACCAATAAATAGTAGAAAAACACTACCAAAATAGATAAGCGCTTTCGGGTTCGCTAAATTGGTTAATAACCCTCTCGATAGATAGTAACCATCCCCACGCTCATAAGATGAGTATGCGATAGGGTAATCATTCGCCTCTTGTGGGGCGCCTCTTTTCTCAATAAAGATCTTTATAGCACTATAAATCAATACTCCCCCCAGATAGCTTAAATAACCACCGCCAGCGATATAGAGCAACCGCTGTATCCAACTAAACCGCTCCACTAACAGATGGAGTCCCAGCAAGACAACAGCTACCCAAATCGCCACTCCAATCGTAATTCCTAAAACTGTCATCATCCCCGCACGGCGCGAGTATTGCGCTGCCACCTGTGTAACCAGAAAAAAATCGGGTCCAGGAGAGATTAAGACAGCAAAATGTACACTCGCGACAGTTAGCAACAGAGGTATCCAATCCATCTAAACATCCCTATCTAATCAAAAATTAATGACAAAAAAGAAGAGACCACTCCTGCGAGCAGTCTCAACACCTCTCAACGGCGCATCCGTTAAATTAGCGGATGTCCCACCATCTCCTCTAAGATATGGAGCGGTGATTGCTCAGGATTAACCATATCATCCACCGATAATTGAAATGTCTGCTCCAACATAAATTGGCCACTCATGGCAGCATGGGGTGTCTGATCAGAGAAGCAGATCCAAGTAGCTCCTGGTGCAAAATCGATAGGCCACTGCTCCCCATGATCTTGATAATGCTGATCCTCCTTCATTAAATCATGAAATTGCAACATTAAATGATCGTAGTGGGTGCGACGACTCTTCGTAATTTGCAATAGGTTAAGAAGATGACTCCCCAATGCAGAATAGGGTTTCACCCGCGGTAAGAGACGCTTAACTAGTTGGGGGAAGGGCTCGCCTACCCGCCAGCTTCGAGGAACACCATGGGGATTAATATTATTGAAAATCCGAATTATACGCTCTCCATGAAGGGGACGCGATGGAAAGGCATCTAAATGGAGACGCCGATCATCTTTACGAAATGAGTGACTCTCACTCCACTCATCAATAGCATTCAACCTAAGGGTATTCATTGCCCCTTTCAGCTTCCCCTTATAGTGGGGCACTAGGTGAGTTATTAATGAGACGGTCGCACGATGATACCGCTCTAATAATGCCTTGAGCGCCGCTGACTCTGCTTCAGTTGCCTCATCACTCACCCCACGAAAACGATTCTCCTCTGGACGATAGCTGATATTTTTTCGCTTTGGACTGACAAGCCGTGGATCTAAAAGCTTCTGCTCCTCCTCCGTCAGTGGGAAGTGCAGATGGGGAAGATGCAATACTTCCCCCCGCTCTAAAGCCTCTGCAATATTGGGGGTCGCCGATTCTGATGGAGTCCACTCCGTTAAAGGTAACTCCATAATTGGCGCATCACTACACTGCTCTTGTTTACTCATAATCCTCTCCAATGGGTTGTCGATAGATTTATTATAAGCATGATACTAAATTTTCTATTGAAGCTGTGCCCTACCCCCCATTTCTGTCTGAAAAATTGGCGATTACTTGCGTGAGATTAAGTTATCGACCGCAAATGCTCCACCCCCTACAATAAAGAGATAGAGGAAGATAAAGGAGAAGAGAATTGCTCCCTCCCCTCCATTATAGAGTGGGATTAAGAGAGTATTGGGAAGCGGCGCCACATGCCCAATAAAGTAAGCGACCGCCATCTCACCTGAAAGAATAAAGGCTGCTGGACGTGTACATAATCCAAGAATAAGGAGGACTCCTCCTACAATCTCAATCACCGCTGCTGCACCATAAAGTGAAAAGAGTGGAGCGCCACTCATCCCTTCCACATAAGGAAAAGAGAGAAGCTTTGCCGTCCCATGCTGAATAAAGAGGTATGCCGTTACTACCCGAAGAAGAAAGAGTCCATAAGGCTGATATTGGGAAATGTTCATAATATGCTCCCTAATTAAGGTCGGTTATGATCACCAACGGGCCACACTCTAAACCTAATTAGGATGAGAGCATCCATACCCCATTGATTTGAATCTTAAGCATACACCTATTGGAGGTTGCCGATGAATCTCTTTATTCTTTTTTACATTTATCTTTTTATAGAATTTGAGTGGGGATTCGGTGCAATCTGCCCAAGAATAAGGGGGAGCTGAGCTCCTGTAGCCTTAGGTGCATTACCTTGCTGACGATGATGGAGTTGGTTGCCTAAGATAGCAAAAGCAACCGCCTCTTTGGCATCACTTGAATAACCTAACTCCTCTTGCAATAGAAGTTGGCACTGTGGAATATGCTCTGTTAACTCTGCACGAATCATTGCAACTAAGCATCGATTATAGGCTCCTCCTCCCCCTAAAATCACCTCATCGATAGGATATCGTTCTTGAATGAAGGAGCGATAACTCGCAACGATCGAATAAGCAGTAAAGCGTGTCAGTGTATGGATAAGATCATTAGGGGCTTCCTTTTGATAACGTTGCAGAAGCTGCTGAGTATAAGCTTCACCAAACTGCTCTCTTCCTGTGCTTTTCGGTGGCTGCTCTAAGAGATAAGGGTGGGCAATCAGTTCCTGATAGAGAGGATCAATTAATGCTCCACTTGCAGCGATCTCCCCATCACGATCATAGGGAACATCGTAGAGCTGCTCCATTGCCGCATTAATCATCATATTTCCAGGTCCGGTATCAAAAGCGATAAGATCATTCACACCTCCCCCTTTCGGCAAAAGGGTCATATTCCCGATTCCTCCAATATTTTGTAAAACTCGATGGGTGGTGTCGCTACGATATAAGATCCACTCTGTTAGGGGAACTAGGGGTGCTCCCTCCCCCCCGCCTGCAATATCCATCATTCTAAAATTAAAGTAGACATCGGTTTTGTGGGTTAATGCCATTAGCGAGGGATCCCCAATCTGTAATGTCGACGGTAATAGCCCCTCTGAAAATGCACGATTTTGAGGAATATGGTAGATGGTTTGCCCATGTGACGCGATAAAGTCGAGCTCTCCCGTAAAACCTGCCGCAGTCACCTTCTCTTTAACTTGAGGCCGCCGTACAATCTCAGCTAAAAGCATCGTAACTGTATCACTATAGAGCTGCCCTAATGCAATATTAAGGGTACAGATCTCTTCCACACTACTCTGGTCGATACTACTACAGCGTAGAATACGTGCCTTAAGTCGAGGAGGAATCGGTAAGGTTGTAAAATGCAAAAGCTCACAACGTGTCTTAGCCCCTACCCCATTTAGTTTTACTAACGCTGCATCTATCCCATCGAGAGATGTGCCTGACATTAATCCTGCTGCAAATATATCTCTACTCATCACCATTAACCTCCGCTATCGCTAACTTGATTACTCCATCATGCCGTATTAAGAGTGCTTCTGCCTCCTGCTTGGAGCAGTGAGCTAATCCCATAACGATCGCTACTTTAACACTCCCCCCACTCTCTTTAAGTAGAGCCACTGCTTGCTCATACTCAAGATTGATCGCCTGCATCACCATCTGTCGGGTACGCTCCACCAGCTTCTCATTGGTCGCCCGCACATCCACCATCAAATTCCCAAAGACTTTGCCCAATTTAATCATGCTCCCTGTGGAGAGCATATTAAGCACCATCTTTTGCGCCGAGCCCGACTTCATTCGTGTTGAGCCCGTAATCACCTCCTGCCCTACTACCGCCTCAATCGGATAGTCGGCAAGTTTCCCTACTAAGCTTTCCGCCACACAGGCGAGTGAGATCGTCCTTGCGCCGATACTTTTGGCATACTCTAACCCCCCAATACAGTAAGGGGTTCGCCCTGAAGAGGCGATGGCGCAGAGAATATCTTGCTCATTAAAATCGATCTTTTGTAGATCCTCAATCACCGACTCTCTACTATCTTCTGCCGCTTCCACAGGATGCCTAAGCGCTCGATCCCCACCGGCAATAATCCCCACCACCGCCTCCTCACCTACCCCAAAAGTGGGTAGACACTCTGAGGCATCTAAAACCCCAAGCCGCCCTGAAGTCCCTGCTCCAATATAGACAAGACGCCCGCCAACCTTTAATTGTTCCACAATGGCATCGATGGCCTTAGCAATTTGAGGGGTTGCACGCTCGACAGCATCGATCACGGCGCGATCTTCCCGATTAATGAGCTGTACCATCTCAAGGGTAGAGAGCTCATCGATCTTCTCCGTGCGGGGATTGGGTTGTTCAGTACTTAAATTTCCGATGGTATTAAGATCATCGGCATGGGAGGAATTGGGGGGATTTGGGTTCATCGATTAACTATCTCTATAAAGGATTAAATTTAGAAATTTTCATCAAAAAAGTCGCTATCTAAGCGCTTAATATGGATCTCTCGCTCAAT
>JBKGVF010000013.1:0-8648 GCA_046462535.1 Ignatzschineriaceae bacterium
CGGTTTAAAAGGTGGCGAAGATTTAGGTAACGGTCTTCAGGTAGTTTACCACTTAGAGTGGGGCTTCGATGGTATGGAAGGTCTTGGTAAAAGTGATGATGGCTTCCACAACCGTTTAGCATATATCGGTTTAGCCGGTGACTGGGGTACTGTGGCGCTCGGCCGTCTCGACAACCCATTCAAGCAGACACTTGTTGATGGCACTGTAGTCGATGACTTCAACGGCGTTGGTACAATCTCAAGCACCAAAGCAATGTCACGCAACTTAACCACTAGTGACACAAATTTAGATCGTGTTGGTAACGCATTAGCCTACCTCTCACCTAACTGGAGTGGCTTTAGCTTTAACGCTGCAGTTATTATGGATGAGGATTTAGAGGCTTTAGCATACCAAGAGAATGGTGCTAAAAAGCATGTTGATATCTGGACTGTAAATGCTGCTTATGAGCATGAGACAGGTCTCTACGGTAAGCTTGGTTATATCCAAGGTGAGACAAATCTCGCTGAGAAAGGTCACACTTGGGGTGCCCAGTTAGGGTATAGAACAGAGCAGATCGGCTTCTCAGCATCATATGCTGATGGTAAAAATAAGCTCGATCGCAACATCGACGGCGCAACCTACAAAAACAAAGGTTGGGATGTGGGTGGTAGCTTCAGCTTTGGCGATAACTACGCAAGCACTGTTCGCGCTAACTACGGTCAAAACAACCTCAAAACAAACTTAGATGGTGTTGCATCTGGTAACGTTGGTGAAAACTACAAGCTCAAAGAGAAAACATGGGCAATTGGTTTTGAGCAAAAACTCTCTGAGCGCACACGCACTTGGGTTGAGTATGAGCAAACCAAACTTACCGGTGATGTTGATCGCTTCGCGCTCGACAAAAAGCCAAAAGATCAAGTTCTCTCAATCGGTATTCGTCACGACTTCTAATCACCCCCACCCTTTTGGTGGTTCTGGTTAGTAGATCTGATTAACCTAATGAGTTGATCATAATGAGAGAGGCTCATCCAGTAATTATGATGGGCCTCTTCTATTATTGCCCCACTCCCCCTTCTGCACAGGTACTATTTTAAGGGTAAGAGTGTTACCACTGCACAGGTAGGGCAAGCGTAGAAAGAGAACAAGCACTGCTAATTAAGCAGTGCTTTTTTATTGCATCATACCCAGTAAATCGAACTTATTTAAAGAGAGTGCTTGATTTTTATCAATACTTTCTGTTTAATAACTCCACAGTTGTTCACCATAACAATTTGTAACATATTAAAAAGTGAGATGTACGAGATCCCTACTTTTAATATGTTTTGATAAAAGATGGTGATTAGCTTATCGGCTTACCATCTTTTATCCCTTTTCTCTCAATGACCGCTCCTAAATCATCTTTTCTGCCCTTAAAGATTTACAAAATTTAATAAATCTTTAATATGTTAGTAGCTCTATTGGGCCTCTCCTTCTAAGGTTATGAAACGGTTCTGCAGGCTCATCAAGAGCAGTGTGCCCCGAATATTTTTGGGGCCTTATTCCGTTAGCTCTATATTAATACCGTATACAATATGGATCTGGTGCCGTGGCTCATATAGGGTTATCGGTTATCGATTTAGTATGCTTACCGGCCACACGCACCTTAATGAATCCCTCCCCTCTCCTTTCAAATCCCCAAAAGAAGAACTACCATTAATCTAGCGATATATTAAAGGGATCCATTAGGAGGGATTATGATAAGAGATTATCTTCAACTGATACTACTAATAACTCTTCCAGCCTACTCAATTGCAGAGCCTCTACTCTATGGCTCGTTAAGTTACCAAATAGAAGCGCCCTATCAGTCCTACCAATCATATAGAGCGCCGACAAAAGGCGATAGAGAGAGCAGGCAGAATATCCGTGGCACCATCGGCATTGAGGGGGCACATCCCCTAGGGAATGGTAATGCCCTAATCTACCAATTTGAGTGGGGCAATCAGAATTATAAACGACCTCCCACTAAAGAATTGAGTCCCTATCAGCACCCTTAGCTATGGTATAATCGCCCATTAATCGAGGCTATCGCTCCTTGATGGATCTCCAAACGGAGTAGGCATTAAGTAGATTATTGATGATGAAGGAGTTTATCTGTGACAAATCATAAAATCGCCGTATTGGGCGCAGGGTCGTGGGGAACGGCACTCGCGCTACATACTGCAGAGCGCACCCCCACAACCCTCTGGAGCTATCGTGAGGCACATGCTACCGCTATGATGCAAGCGCGAGAGAACCGAGATTATCTCCCGGGATACTCCTTCCCCTCAACCTTAACGACAACAGCAGAGCTTGCTGACGCCCTTGAGGGGGCGACACTACTCCTATTAGCAATCCCCTCGACCGCATTTCAGACAACATTAGAGCGCCTTGATCGCTATTATCAAGCATCTAATAGCCCCATGCCACCAGTGCTTAGCGCAACAAAGGGGCTCGATTATGCTAACAATGGTTTTCTCAGCGAAACGTTCTACCACTACTTCCCTAATACTGATTTTGCCATTTTATCAGGCCCAAGCTTTGCCAAAGAGGTGGCAGCACACTTTCCCACCGCAATCGCAATAGCAGCTAAAGAGGAGCGGATAATCGACTACTTTGTCCCCTACTTCCATTTTAATGCCTTCCGTGTCTACGGAAATACCGATATCAAAGGGGTGCAGCTTGCAGGGGCCTATAAAAATGTGATTGCGATTGCTACCGGAATCTCTGATGGCTTAGGATTTGGTGCTAATGCCCGTGCCGCTCTAATTACACGTGGCTTAGCGGAGATGACTCGACTCGGTCTTGCTTTAGGGGGTGCTTTAGAGACCTTTATGGGTCTAGCAGGTATGGGGGATCTCGTTCTAACAGCTACCGATAATCAATCGCGAAATCGCCGTTTTGGATTACTTTTAGGGAAAGGGAGGGGACAAGCTGAAGCGTTTAATAGTATCGGGCAGGTGGTAGAAGGGGCCAATATTGTCAAAAATATTCATCAACTAGGGCTCTCGACAGGAGTGGAGCTCCCCATTGTGCGGGAGATCGACCTTATATTGCACCAAGGGCGACAGCCTGAGGAATCTCTACGCGCACTGCTTGCTCGTGAACAGAAGCATGAGGCGGAAGGGCAATCGTAAACGATCAACTATAATTAACGATAACCGAACCATTAAACATACCGTTACCCAAAGCGGTGACGAACCAATTTAAATTGATTGATAACAGAAAAGGAAGACTACTGATATGAATATCATTACTGGATCATTTCCACTCACCCGTTCACGCCGAATGAGGAAAGATGAGTTCTCTCGTCGTCTGATGGCTGAAAATGTCGTAACGACTAACGATCTTATTCAACCACTCTTTATCATTGAGGGGGAGCAACGTCGCGAAGCTGTTGAGTCGATGCCGGGAATCGATCGTCTATCGGTGGATCTACTAGTGGAGGAGGCGAAAGAGCTCTACGAGTTAGGTATTCCCGCCGTCACCCTCTTCCCTAACCTTAGCAGCGAGGCCCGCTCAGAGGATGCCAAAGAGGCATACAACCCTAACGGACTGGTGCAGACCGCCATTCGTGAGCTTAAAAAAGCCGTCCCACAATTAGGGGTGATTACCGATGTTGCGCTCGATCCTTATACCGCACATGGACAGGATGGATTAACCGATAGTCGCGGCTATATTTTAAATGATGAGACAAAAGAGGTACTGGTAAAGCAAGCGATGAGTCATGCTGAAGCGGGCGCCGATGTCATTGCCCCATCCGATATGATGGATGGACGCATCTTAGCAATTCGGGAAGCCTTTGAAGAGGCTGGCTATATTAATACCCGTCTCTTAAGCTACGCCGCTAAGTATGCTTCGGAGTTTTATGGCCCATTCCGTGATGCGGTAGGATCGAAAGAGCTTCTTGGAGAGGCAGATAAGAAGACCTATCAGATGGATCCTGCTAATCGCCGTGAGGCTTTAAGCGAAATCGCCCTCGATATTAAAGAGGGTGCCGATATGATTATGGTTAAACCAGGCATGCCCTACCTTGATGTGATTCGTGATGCTAGGGAGTACTTCCCTCTCCCCCTCTTTGCCTACCATGTATCTGGTGAATATGCCATGATGAAAGCTGCTTTCCAAAATGGTTGGCTCGATGAGATTCCATCCGTTATGGAGATGATGGTCTCCTTTAAGCGGGCTGGGTGTGATGGGGTCTTAACCTACTTTGCTAAAGATATTGCAACCTGGATTCGTGATGGAGTTGTTAAATAGAATCTCACCATTAACGGCAATAGGATTACAATAGGAAAAAGAAAGGGTTCAGTAATCGATACTGAACCCTTTTTCTATAAACCTTCTACAAGGTTAATCTAGCGTTAAGCTAGCATCACCTTATTTGTAGCGTGAAGGTCTGAAGTATTTGTCAAACTGCGCTTGAGTGCTTTGAGCGATGCTCTTAGCTTCTTGAGCTGTTTTGAGTGCTTCGTCAGCTTTTGCTTCTGTCTGCTGGCTTGCACAACCTACGATGAACGCACCAAATGCAACGATCGCTGTTGCTTGTAACATTTTTTTCATATTAAATGCTCCTTTAAATAGTTAAACAAATATACCAATTCTGTTCTAATCAGCTCAGAACCTAAATGTAATGTTCGCTTAAATCTCACCCAAAATCAAGCTTTCCCAATTAAATATCCCCTCCATACCCAACTACATCAATCTAGCTGACGATATCTAGATAATAGGGGATAATAGAAACCCTTAACAGAGCAATCTATTGCAGCAAACGAGGCACTAAAGGCAGGCATAATGCAGAATCAACTGGCTATTATCTTTAAAATAAGTGGGATCTTAATTACCACTTTTAGCTTCACTTACTTAATTCCCGTTATTGTCGCACTGCTATATCAAGATCAGCAGAGCCCCTACTTTCTTATCACCTTTGCACTCTCATTTGCCATTGGTATAACCCTATGGCTCCCCACCCATCGCACTCAGGCACGCTTAAAGACCCGCCACGGATTTATTATCGTCACCCTCTTCTGGTCTCTATTGAGTATTATTAGTGCGCTGCCGCTCCATCTCTCTCCGGCAGTAGCAGCCCCTTGGAGTAAAGCAATTTTTGAAGCAACCTCAGGGTTTACCACCACGGGGGCGACCATCTTAACGGGGTTAGATTATCTACCAAAATCAATCCTTTGGTATCGCACCCAACTTCACTTTTTTGGAGGAATGGGGATTATTATTCTTGCTGTTGCCATTATGCCCCTCTTAGGAATGGGGGGGATGGCTCTCTATAAGGCCGAGATCCCTGGCTTAGAGAAAGAGAATAAAATGACGCCTCGCATCGCTCAAACTGCCCGCAACCTCTGGCTGGTTTACATTATTCTCCTTGCGGCCTGTGCCTTCCTCTACCTTCTGGGTGGGATGGATCTTTTCGATGCCATTACCCACGCCTTTACCACAGTAGCAACCGCTGGTTTTTCTAACTATGATGCGAGTATTGGATACTTTGATAACCGCTTTATTGAGTATGTAGCCATCCTCTTTATGCTGCTTGGTGGACTCAATTTTACGACCCACTTTTTAGCATTTAGTCGTCGCGATATGAGCTACTACACCGATAGTAGTGAGCTAAAGGTCTTTCTTACCATTATTCTATTAGCCTCCCTCTTAATCGGAGGTGCTCTCTACCTTTTTGGTGAATATGAGACAGTGCGGGCTAGCTTGCATCATGCACTCTTTGCAGTCTCATCGATGATGACCACTACAGGGCTTGCTATTGATAATTTCTCAGCCTGGCCTAGCTTTATCCCCATTTTAATTCTCTTTCTCTCCTTTATTGGTGGATCATCAGGCTCAACCGCAGGGGGATTGAAGGTAGCGCGGGTAATGCTGTTAGCAAAACAGATTATGCGGGAGATTAAATTACTCGTCCATCCTCGTGCACTCTTACCGATTCGAATCAATGGGCAGATTGTTCCTAACCCGATCTTAGGGAGTGTCTGGGCCTTTTTAGGGCTCTATGCCCTCTCCACTGCTCTATTAACATTAGTAATGATCGCTTTTGGACTCTCTCCTATTGATGCTTTTTCAGCTGTTGCAGCCTGCCTTAATATTACCGGTCCAGGGTTAGGTGAGGTAGCCAGCAATTATGCCTCCTTAAGTGATGGGGCTCTATCGGTGTTGATCTTCACTATGATTTTAGGACGTCTAGAGATCTTTACCGTCTTTGTCCTGCTTGTCCCTAGCTTTTGGCGTCATTAATCTCTAATAAAAGAAGAGCCCCAACTATGGGGGATAGTTAGGGCTCTTTTACCGCCTTTATCGTACTTTGGGGGAACGATACAGTACAGTTCTATTAAGGAGAGAAGTAGAGGGGATCGTATTTCGATGCCTTGGAGTACTTATGAGTTTAGGGAGATACTCTCTGCAGCCCCCTTGCTGAGGAGGAGACTCCCCCCCACTTCACTACCTATTTCGTAATAATTCTCTACTCAATTCTCTACTCTTTTAGGGGGGTTCGCTTCTGCTCTGATCGAGCCCCCTTCTCACCCATGCCACCCCGCACGCCCTCTCTCGCTCCTTTAGAGGGGGAGGAGAAGCCTCTCTCCACGCTCTTAGCGCGCTCTTCTGGTGACCTATCGCGACGAATTTGCTCTTTAGCCTCACGCCGCTCCCACTTACGCACCATCTTTTCACGCGCCTCATCACTACTTGATTGATAGCGCTGATGCTTAAGACGGAGCCGCTCGATAATGCGACTTTGCTCATCACTAGCAATCTCTGCAGCTAGCTGCTCATCAAAGGTAGGATTATCAAGCAGCGTTCGATAACGCTGATCCCCCTCTGCAGCTTGTGAAAGTGAGAGAAGAAGAGTTGTAGCAATCAGTAGCGTTCGCATGGTTATGCTCCTTATCTGTTAGTATGCTTTTATAGTAGGGGGTGAGCAGTAAAGGGATATGGAGAAGTTGTAAATTTGGGTAAATCGCCCGATTTTCCCCCTTAAGTGCACCCCGCGATAAAGAAAATCCTTATAATAGTACCTATCCTATTACCGATAAAAAGGAGTCACTATGGCCCATATTCTCTTTGTTGATGATGATTTAGAGCTGCAAGCCCTTGTCTCTGAACTACTTACTCTTGAAGGGTTTACCCCATCGCTCTGTAGCAATGGGGTCGAGTGTCTCGACTTTTTAGCCCATACAACCCCTGACCTGATTATTCTTGATGTTATGATGCCCAAAAAGAATGGTTGGGATACCTTAAAAGATCTTCGCGTAGATCACCCCCATCTCCCCGTCATAATGCTCTCGGCTAAAGGGGATAGTATTGATCGCGTTTTAGGTTTAGAGCTCGGAGCTGATGACTATATCACCAAGCCCTTTGATGACCGTGAGCTGATTGCCCGTATCCGAGCTCGAATCAGAGTGATTAATGCCTTACAACAGGAGCCTCAAGAGGAGCGGGAAGAGAATATTATCACCATCGATGGTTTAACCCTAAATCGTGGGCAACTGCTTGCCCAATATGAGGGGGAGGAGATTAATCTCACCAGCACTGAATTCTCTCTCCTCTTCTATATGGCACAGAATCGGGGTGAGACCTTAACCCGCGACGATCTGAGTCGTAAAGTGCTCAATAAGCGCCACCAAGCATTCGACCGTGTGATCGATATGCATCTGAGCAATATTCGCAAAAAACTCCCAAAACGCCCCGATGGCTTAGGATGGTTTAAGACCGTTCATGGCTTAGGGTATATCTTTCTTGATCACTCACTTCAATCATAGGGGGGATGATGGGTCACATACTTCCCCTCTTCAATCGCCTCGGTGTTCGCGTCTTCCTCTCCATTTGGGTAAGTATGGCGCTCTTAGTCGGCTTTACCACCATCATTCCCCATCTTGATCAGCGTCGGATCCTCTCCATCCCAAAGGAGGAGGAGCGTATCTATCAAGAGAATCTATTAGAGCGTCTCTTAATCGGGCAGAAGATGGCGGCCGCTCGTGGCGCCTATAGTGAACGAGGTAGAGAGGAGCGTAAGGGGGAGCGTAAAGGAGAGCGACGTCACCACGATCGTTATCTCATTATTATTCCCCACTCCTTAGAGGAGCGCTATCGCGCAATTCACCATATTAAGGAGGATCTCTTTATCGGCTTTATCATCAATACCATTGATCTGCCAAACGCCCATCAGCAATCGACAGGTAAAGAGGTTATTATGGGCCCTTTTCATCATCCCTCAATGGAGGGAAACCACCTCTATATTGTAGCGCCAGCACCCCCCCAATCATACTATCTTGCCCGCCTCTTTGATGCCCCCCTTCTCTTAGCAGGATTAATCACATTAATCGGATTACCGATAGCCGCTCAGCTTGCCCACTCCTTAACGCGCCCTGTTATCCAGCTGCAAAAAGCCGCTGAACGTGTGGCGTTAGGGGATTGGGAGCAGGATGCCACCTTAGAGCAGGGACCGGTTGAGTATCGCTGTTTAGGGCGCAGCTTTAACCATATGGTCGCGGCACTCACCCGCGCAGAAGAGGAGAAAAATCGCCTCTTTGCAAATCTCTCCCATGAGTTACGAACCCCATTAACGCGCATCAAGCTCACTAATAGCCTACTGCGACGAAAGCTTGAGAAGGGGGCCTATCCCATTCCTACTCAGAGC
>JBKGVF010000014.1:0-7992 GCA_046462535.1 Ignatzschineriaceae bacterium
GAGTTCTCGGCAAGAGTGGGGATATCTTCCTCTTTAACATTTAGAGCCGTTAAGTTTTCAGGGATACCAACATCTTTTGCAAGCTCTCGAATCGCCGCAATACACGCTTTTCCACCCTCTTCATCACTCATACCACTTACATCAACCCCCATCGCTGCAGCCACATCTTTTAAGCGAGCTGCACTCTTGCTCAAGTTATACTCCTGAACATGGGGCAGAAGAACCGCATTACAGACGCCGTGAGGAAGATCGTAAAAACCACCTAATTGGTGCGCCATAGCGTGAACATATCCTAATGAGGCGTTATTAAAGGCCATCCCCCCTAAGAATTGGGCATAAGCCATCTGCTCACGCGCCTCTTTATCTTCCCCATTCTCTACCGCTCGACGCAGATATTGTGAAATAATCGTTACCGCTTTTAAGGCACACGCATCGGTAATAGGGGTCGCTGCGGTAGAGACATACGCCTCCACTGCGTGCGTTAATGCATCCATACCTGTAGCAGCTGTTAATCCTTTAGGCATCCCCATCATTAAGTTAGGATCATTCACTGAGAGAATAGGGGTGGTGTTTTTATCCACAATCGCCATCTTAATTTGGCGCTCTTCATCAGTGATGATACAGAAACGGGTCATCTCACTTGCTGTGCCTGCCGTAGTATTGATCGCTACCAGAGGTAGTTGAGGATTTTTCGACTGATCAAGCCCCTCAAACTGGCTAATATCATCCCCATTTGTAGCACAGAGCGCGATCCCTTTTGCACAGTCGTGGGGCGATCCTCCCCCTAATGAAATGACAAAGTCACACTCATTCTCTTTAAGGAGTGCTAAACCTTCATTAACATTGGTGACGGTAGGATTGGGTTTTGTTCCGGAATAGATCGTAGCGGCAATACCCTCTTTATCAAGAAGAGCGACAACCTTATCAGCCATTCCCGATTCTGCTAAAAATGTATCTGTAACAATTAATGCATGTTTAAAATGGTAATTAGGGAGGGTTTTTATAGCATCTTCTAACGCATTTTCACCCATTATATTTACAGCAGGAATATAGAATGTTGTACTCATACTCTTCTCCTTATAGGAAGTTAGATAAAGATCCTAATGGAACAATCTAAAGAGATCGCTCCATTAATACTTACACTTATTATAACTAATTAAAGTTATGGCTGAGGATTATTCCCTGCTGATATGATCCTTCTCAATTATTTATAGCTCATATTAAATCAATAACTTATATTAATCGAGACCCAAAAAAATAGGGGTGCTCTCCCCCTTATATCCTTCTCTACTTTTAGATATCGCTCTATAAGAAACAGCTCTATTAAGATGAGTAAATCAGAATGTGAGCGGCTCTTCTCTACGCCAAAGGCGCAATGCCTCCTCTAATTTTAAGGGAAGATGGTAGTGCGCTAAGATCTGCTCTACTGTACGGAGTATCGACTCCTGTGCAAAGAGCTCTAATGCACTTTTGTGGGAGATAAAATCCTCTTGAAGATGATTAATCTCTGTTGTCATGCGATCAAACATCTTCTGGATAATAAAGGGCTCTCGCTCCCCCTCTTCAAGAGCTTCAACAACTGCCTCAATCTCCTCCCGTACTCGATCCACCAAAAAGGTGGGGTAAAACTCATCCCGATACATTTCAGGAAGATAGTAGATAGCTTCATTCATCTGTTCCATAATTAAACTCCTTTTTCTTTTCTCTTCGTAATCGTTAATTTTCCCTTAATACAATAGATGGGTTTTGTAACAGTGGAATAACATCTAGTAGATAGGTGCGTTATAATGCGCCTCAACTGTTAAATAGAGGGGGATTAGGATGCCAAGAGAGTATGAGCTCATCATTATTGGAGCAGGGGCGGCGGGCATGATGGCTGCAGCAAAAGCAGGAGCTGCAGGTTTCTCTGTTCTGCTGATTGATCACGCTGATAAAATTGGCGAGAAGATTCGGATCTCAGGTGGTGGCTTCTGTAACTTTACCAATCTCAATATTGATGGTTTTGATGCCTCCCCCTACTACATCTCCGAAAACCCCCGATTTGTTCGCTACGCACTCTCTAACTATACTGCTACCGATTTTATATCGCTCGTAGAAAAGCATCAGATTCCCTATACGGAGAAGCATCGAGGACAGATTTTTTGTGATCGATCTAAGGGGGCATCTGCAAAAGATATTATCGCCATGCTCATAAGAGAGTGTGAGATCGGAAAAGTAACATGGAAAACAGGATGCTCGGTAACAAAAATTATCCCCCCTTCCTCTAGTGAGGAGCCCTTTACCCTTAACACCTCTTGTGGCACCGTTAAGGGACTTCGCTTAGTTATCGCAACTGGGGGATTAGCCATTCCAAAAATTGGCGCAAGTGATTTTGGTTACCGTGTTGCAAAACAATTTGGGCATACCATTATTGAGACTCGCCCAGCTCTAGTGCCACTCCATTTTGATTTTTGGCAGCAGGATAACTTTACAAGTCTAGCGGGGATAACCCTTCCCGTAACCGTATCAACAAAGGTGAAGCGAAAAACCATCTCGTTTGATGAGGATCTTCTCTTTCGCCATCGAGGATTATCAGGGCCAGCCATATTGCAGATCTCAAGTTATCAAATTCCTGGTGAGCCAATCACTCTTAATCTTCTCCCTAATATGGCACTAGGGAAACATCTAACTAAAGAGAAGATTGGAAAGCGTATTCAACTTGATACTGCATTAGCCACCTTAGCACCTACTCTACCCAAACGGCTTATTGAGTTTTGGCTCAACCGTTCCCCTTATACCCCATATGCAAAACACCCTTGGGCCGATATACCCGATAAACTATTGCAGCAATTGGGGGACTCCCTTAATCAGTGGAGCATAACCCCATCAGGAACAGATGGGCATCGCGTTGCTGAGGCCACCCGTGGTGGTGTTAACACTCGAGAGATCAATCCCCGTACAATGGAGAGCAATCTTCAACCAAACCTCTACTTTATTGGTGAGGTGCTTGATGTGGTCGGTTGGTTAGGTGGATATAACTTTCAGTGGGCGTGGGGCTCTGCGCATTGTTTGGTGGAGGGGATAAAAAGAGAATAAATCCCCACTTTACTGACGTCCTGTAACGAACCCCCTATAATGGGGTATAAACTTCAATATGATAAAAGAAAGAGATTATGACACATTTACCCCTCCCCTCCACACTTACGCTTGGGCGCTTTAACACCCTCACCGTTACCGACTTTAATCGACATGGCATTCTACTTGAAGGAGTCGATGGTGAAGAGGTCCTGCTACCAAAACGAGATATTCCGAAACGTAAACCAATCGAGATCGGCGATGAGCTCACCCTCTTTCTCTATCACGATAGTAAAAATCGCCTTGTGGCAACCACTAAAAAGCCCTACGCAGAGGTAGGTGAATTTGCTGATCTGCAAGTGGTGGAGATCAATGAGGTGGGGATCTTTCTCGACTGGGGGCTACCAAAGGATGTTCTACTTCCCTATAGTGAAGAGGTAGGCACCCTTCATCTTGATGATTTTGTAATTGTTTATCTCTATCTAGATGAAGTTTCAGGACGTATTACTGCCACTGCAAAGATTGAGCAATATCTTGATCAGAGTCCAGCACCATATCAAGTCGGAGAGGCTGTTAAACTCCTAATTGCTGATCGCACTGATATGGGCTTTAAAGCAATTATTAATGATGCCCATTGGGGGTTAATCCATAACAATGAGCTCTTTAAAGAGATCTATACTGGCGATATTGAAGAGGGGTTTGTTACAAATATTCGCCCCGATGGAAAAATCGATCTAGCACTACAACCAAAAGGCAAAAAAGCAAAAGAGAGTTTAGAAGAGCTCATTATGCGTCGCCTCTCAGAACATGGGGGACATCTACCCTTTAGTGATAAGAGTAATCCTGCCGATATTCATAAAGTGTTTGGTGTGAGTAAAAGTAACTTTAAACGTGCTATTGGTGGACTTTTCAGAGAGCGGAAGATTATCATTCGCCCTAACGAAATTATCTATAACCCCAATTATGTAAAGGGGCGGTAACACGCTCCTGACTCGGTGTAAGTAGATATTGGTGCCCCTCGGTTACTGCGTTAAAGAGCTCCTTTGGAAATAACCCCCAAATCCCTATATGAAATAGTACCATCACAATCGGCAAGATAAGAAAGCGCATCCGCTTAGCAGCACTCGTCTTATGACGATAATGCCCTCTAGCTAATAAAATACCAACACCCCCACCTAAAATTGATAAGTTAATAAATTTAGCCTCAGGCGTTCGATGCGTACTCTTTTTAATGGCTTTACGCTTATCATGCCCCATTAAAAAGTAACTTATCAGGTTAATTAGTAGATAGTAGAGCAGAATAATCCCACTACTGATCAAGAATGATTCCATCATCTTACCTCAATGAGTAGAAGAGCCTACTATTAGGATAGGCTCTAACTAAATAACTTAAATTTACTAGAAAATGCAGTAACAGTGATCCGATACTCGCTACGACTCCAGTATCGTGATGGTAGAACTTAATGTGGGTGTATTAATCATTGAGTCAGCAACCGGACAGGTTTTATCCACAAACGCTACCAAAGCCTCAATCTTCTCTCGCGCTGAAGGAGAGTCGATAAAATAGAGGGAACGGACATTACTCAATCCAATTTTCGCATCAGGGTTTAATCCTAAAAAACCATCGGAATCGAGCTCTCCCTCTAACTTTACCTTTATATCTCGAAGTTCAACATCATGCGCTTTAGCATAATATTTCGCAACAATACATTTACATGCGCCAAGGGCTCCTAAAAGGGCTTCAATTGGGGTCATTCCTTCATCACTACTACCAAAATCTTTCGGCTCATCCAGAATTATTTTATGGTGACGTGCGTTAACAGCAACCCGAAATTGATCTTCTAATGTCGCTTCTACTGTTGTTATCTTAGTTGCCACTCCTCAATTCTCCTCTCTATAAAATAATGGTTCAGAAGTCACCATCATACCGCTATTCAGTCAAATGAATGAGTTATGCTCAAATTATTAGCATGACTATCTCTCTTTTCGTTTAAGTCTATAACTCATCGGTGGGGCTTCTAAGAGAGTAGCTGCAACAGGGCAATGTGCTTCAACATGAGCGATCAACGCTTCAAGCGCCTCATCTGAGGCTTCTGATTCGATATGGTAAATCGTACGGAGTTCACTAAATCCGATAGGAACATTAGGATCGCCATTATAACCTGCTGAATCAAAATCACCCTCTAATTCAATCTCGATACTATTAAAGGGGAGTTTCTGCTTCATTGCCGTTGCTTTAGCCACAATCCCTTTACATGCCCCGAGTGCCCCTAAAAAGCCCTCTAGTGGTGTCATCCCTTCATTACCACTGATGGGAGCAGGCTCATCAAAGATCAATCTATGATCTCCTGCTTTAACACTCATTTTAAATCGCTCTTCTACAGAGACTTTTGCGCTATAGATCTTCTTACTCACTCTTTTACCTCATTATTTATTGAAATAGAATATGATGAAGGGAGTAGGAAAGATTCTCTTTTCACTTAATAGAGCTCTTTCCCCCTAAAATGGATAGTTATTAACGGGTATTATCCCATGAGTCGAGAATAAATTAATGAACCGTCGCGAATTTTTACAACGTTCCCTACTAATTGCTGCCGGAGGAGCTCTTGCCCTTCATACTCAAAGTACACCTTTATCGAACAACAACCCTTCTCCACCGAGTATTACAACTGATACACAAAAGAGCGAACGCCGCGCCGACATTCGCTCTTTAGATTTTGATTCCCATGAGTTTGATTTGAGGTTTAGAAGAGGAGTATAAGCCTTTCTTAATTCTTAAACTCTCTATTTTTTACGCTTTACTTCAATAACCAATCGATCAAAATCTGAAATATATTCTTGATCTTGAACAACTCTAAATTTTTCATATTCTGCATGGGTTGAGATGTAATTCTTAATTTAAAATTATTCCTGCTCAAGATATCTTTGAAATACATGATATTTACTCAAATCAATAATTAACTTATCCTCTAAATCTACCGATAATTCTTTGATCCTTTCAAATATATGCTTATGGTCCAAATAAGCTTGTCTACGCTCGGTAGTTTGTCCATTTTTTTCAATTCTATCCAATAAAATAACTAATGATTCTTTTTTGAAATATTTCAAATGAGGCAAAATTACCTCATTGAATCTAGCGTCTGCACAATCATAAGAGTAGCTGGCTCCATAATATATACTCATCAATTCACAACATCTCTGCTCCCACTCCTCTGTATCAAAACTACAAAGTAGTCTTCTCCATGCTTGTTCAGGCAAATCTATATCTCTATTCTCCTCTATCCATTTAGAACTCTCTTCAAAATATTTTTCTTTAGATTCATATATAAACCATGAATATAACTTAGAAGCAGACTCTTCTTCTATATGTTGCTCTAATGCTATCTTTACATGTTCTTTTAATAAAGAGTATATCCCTCCGTGTGACGAAAGGAATACAACTAAAGCAGTCAAAGATTGTTTACTATTAGAAATTAAACTGTAGTAATCTGGCTCTTTTTGGACAATACTGACTAACTCTTTCTCTAATCTTTTTCCAATAACCTCAATTGCTCTAAGATTTATTAAACGATTCTCTGAACACTGATCATTCTCCAAACGAAATACTATTTTCCATAAACTTCTAAAAATACTCTTTTGGACATCTTCATCTAATCTTTCTAGATAGCGACTATTCAGATATTTTTCAACTTGATCACGACGGTTTTCAAATATTTCCTTATTTTCTGATAAATCTCTCAAGATATCTGTCAACACATCCTGAGTGTAAAAAGGTGGTTTTATCAATAGATCTTGTAAAGCATTTGTAATTAATGATCGAGTAGTTTCTTTATTAGGAGAATGGAGTTTCCTATCGTTATCAAGTGTTGGATGAGCACACAGATGTCGCTGTGTTTGTAAATATTTTAAATTCTCATATTCAGGAATATTGATTAATTTTGCACTTTCCTGAACTCTTTGTAATAAAAATCCTTCCCATTGCGAAGAGCGTTCGTTTTTTTCTTGCATGTTGGCAACATCCTTCAGAATGCCACTTGCTCTTCTATCATTATTCATATCAACAAGATGTTCTACTTTGTAAAGTAGATCAGCGACAACAACTGACCACAGCATCACAACAGCAGAACGATAATTTCCAATCTGATAAGACGTTAAAACTTCTTTAAAATACTCTCTTGTTTTATGTGAGTAAATACGATCCGCAATATTATCTAATGAGTAATCCATATAGAATTATTCCTTATTCAGTAACTTATAGTGTCATAAAGCTATCTTAATGATTTTATAAATATAATAAAGCCCAGCTTTCGCCGGGCTTTGGTTTTCTTCGAGTTTTAATTTTTAACGTTAGGTTTAGCTCAATACGTTAAACTCTAAATCGTCATTGATTTCGACAGTGTCGCCACCTTTGAAATCACCATTTAAGAAGGCTTTGGCAAGCTCATTCTCTAAGTGCGTTTGAATGGCTCGTTTGAGTGGACGTGCACCAAAGACAGGGTCATAACCAATTTCGCCAAGTTTATCTAAGCCCCCATCGGTGATTTTAAGGGTAATATCATGCTCTTTCATGCGACCAATCACACGATCCACCTGTAGCGCTGCAATGGAGCGGATATGCTCTTTACCGAGTGGGTGGAAGACCACAATATCGTCAATACGGTTGATAAACTCTGGGCGGAAATGTTGCCCTACAACCTCCATCACCGATTCACGCATCGCAAGATATTGACCTTTAGGATCAAGGTCAGAAAGACGGCTCGCTTGCTCCTGAATGAGGCTTGAACCTAAATTCGACGTCATAATAATAACAGTATTTTTAAAGTCTACCGTTCGACCTTGGCCATCGGTTAAGCGACCATCATCGAGCACCTGAAGCAGGATATTAAAGACATCAGGGTGGGCTTTTTCTACCTCATCGAGCAGGATAACTGAGTAGGG
>JBKGVF010000015.1:0-60244 GCA_046462535.1 Ignatzschineriaceae bacterium
GTTTTCTATAAATTGGAATTGTTTAGACATGGTGATATCTGAATTATTTCCCCTTATTTATAAATAAATATGATACTCGAATTGGTTTTTAGAATTGGCAATATTAGAGTCAGGATAGCTATTTTTTGATTATAAAATCTAGCACGGGCGAGGGGTTTTAATCAGTAATTGGAGCAAAGTTGGAGCAAAGTTGGAGCAAAAGTTGGAGCAAATTGAATTTCAAACAGCGAAAAGCCCGCTATTTAGCGGGCTTTCACGTATTCAATATGGTGCCTAGGGCCGGAATCGAACCGGCACGACCGTTATAAGGGTCGGCAGATTTTAAGTCTGCTGCGTCTACCAATTTCGCCACCCAGGCAATAGGTGTAATAAACTGTAGAAGTAGAATCATACAGATCGTGCTGTAATTTTGCAAGTAAAGAAAGAGAGATGATTAAAAATAGGACATTTCTCTCAAGAGTATGGGGGAGGCTCTATACTGATACTCTTAAGATGTGTAGAGAGGGAGATTTAATATGAGTATGCCGAAAAACCATCGTCTGTTTGATTCTATTATCAATTTTCGTACTTTTTCGGGGCTTAAAACTAAAGAGAATGCCGCAGTTAATGGGGATAAACTCTATCGTAGTGCAACATTTGATTTTGGAACCGAAGCAGATTATGCCAAGTTAGAGTCGCTTCAGATCGACCTCTTTATCGATTTTCGAGGTCAGCCCGAAAAGCCATCAAAAGAGCGTGAGCGCTTTGATCAACGTTTCAATCGCCAATCATTGCCGATTGATTTAGGGGATTTTTTTAGTCCAGAGCGTGTGCGAGCTCTACGGGAGTATGAGCTTAAGAGTGCTGACTCCCTCTTTTTAGAGCTCTACGAGGAGTTTCCCCGTCGCTATCGTGCCACCTATCAGAAACTATTTCAGCAGTTGGCAAAGGGGGGGCGAATCGCCTTCCACTGTAGTGCAGGAAAGGATCGGACCGGTATGGCGAGCTATCTGCTCCTCTCTGCCTTAGGGGTCCATTACGATGATATTGTGGAGAACTATTTAGAATCGAATCTCTATGTCGATCAGCTGGTGGAGCTCTTTGCCCCCGAGATTGAGCGTAGTGGTATTAGTCGGGAGCGCTATCGAGAGATGCAGTTGGTAAAGCCTGAGTATCTTGAAGCTAGTCGCAATGCAATTATCGCTAGTTATGGCTCAATGGAGCACTTTTTAACCGATGGATTAGGGATGGATCTAGAGCAGTTGCAACGGCACTATCTCTGTTAGTAGGGTAGGGCTACGTATCACAATAAGAGTGGATCAGCAGCAACCACAAATGCCGCAGTAACAGAGATATCGGTAAAAAAAAGAGCACCTAATCAGGTGCTCTTAATGCGCTCGTCGCTTAATCGGTGGCCATAAGGCTTAATATCACTCATTTAGTAGTAGAGGAGATAGATGGTTCCTGCTGCAATAAGGAGTAGTAGGATTAAGCCTAAGAGGGGGTTGTCATACTTGAGTGGTCGATGCCCCTCTACATGTGCTTTATTGAAGGTACGGGTACCAATAATCATGGGGCGAATAAGGCTCGCCTTTAGCAGTAGCGTATAGAGTGCAATGGCAGCTAGATGGAGCAGAATGAGCCCAATCAGTAGGGTGCGGCCATAGATATGGATCTCTTTTAAGAGGGAGCGTAGACTCATCTTTTCACCAAAGAGGGTAATGCTAACCCCTTTAATGGTGGAGGCTAATGGGGCATCTCCCGCAAGATAGTAGGAGTTATCCTCTAAAAAGAGCCCTGATAGAGTCTGTGCCAGTAGCGCCACTAACATTAAAAGAACCATATAGGCGCCGAGTGGATTGTGCCCCTCTGTTGGTGAAGTGCGCTCTCTTATATAGCGTAGTATTGTTTTAGGCCCCCGCAAAAAATCCCAAAAGCGGGCATGTGAACTTCCTACAAATCCCCAAACAATTCTAAAGAGTACTAAGATGAGGATCCCCACCCCTGCATATTGATGGACCAGAAGACCAGATACCCGTCTCTCTATCCCAAACCACTCTAGAAATGTCCAATATTGAGCGAGATTATAGGAGGTATAGAGACAGACTGCCATCAAGAGAACTAGCGACCAGTGGAAGATTCGAATGGGGAGATCCCATACTTTAATCTTATTCATATAACTGTATCCTTTATCATATTCATTATCTGGTTAGTATAACGATTTTTTATTAAAGAGGCTTGAAGGTAATCAGGAACCCCTCATTTTTTTGTGCAAGCTTCTCCCGTGCTAATGGCTCATCAGGCATTGGCAATGGACTGGCTGAACGGATTGCATGTAGAACAGAGCGATCAAAGAGCTCATTCCCGCTCGAGCGCTTAATCTCAGGCTGCCCTACAATGCGACCATTCACATCAACACGAATATGGACAGTGGTCTCAAGATCATATGAACCTTCCGGAATGATCCAAGAGGCGTAGAGGTAGTTATGCACCTTCGAGAGGTAGTCAGCATTGAGGGCGGCATTGATACGGCGCTGCTCCTCTGCCTTACGGGCTTCCTCCGCTTTACGGGCTTCCTCCGCTTTACGGGCTTCCTCTGCCTTACGGGCTTCCTCCGCTTTACGGGCTTCCTCCGCTTTACGGGCTTCCTCCGCCTTACGGGCTTCCTCCGCTTTACGGGCTTCCTCCGCTTTACGGGCTTCCTCCGCTTTACGGGCTTCCTCCGCTTTACGGGCTTCCTCTGCCTTACGGGCTTCCTCCGCTTTACGGGCTTCCTCCGCCTTACGGGCTTCCTCCGCTTTACGAGCTTCCTCTGCACGACGCTGCTCTTCGGCGATTCGATTTAATTCCGCTTCAACAGCTTCATGATCGATTCGTTCGGAGGATTGCAGGGGGAGCTCTTTTAGGGGATTACTCTGTGTCGGAGTGTCAAGAGGTGTTCCCCCTAAGAGGAGGGGGAGGGTACGGTAAGAGAGGGCTACCACTACCACAACAAGAAGCCCTGTTAAGAGGGCACTAATGATGGAGGAGAGTAGATCGAGTCGCTCACGGGACATATCACGCCTCCGGCACTTTTGGGGTGGTCATCAGTTGAACATTTTGCTGGGTTATAGCCTGTAGTAGCGCCATTGCATCAATCACCCGTCCATAAGGGGCATGGGCATCCCCCTTAACTAAGGCGTTAATATGGGGTTTTTCGGTAAAGTGTTGGGTAGCCAGTAGCGAGATCTCCTCTTCTGAGAGGGGAAGATTGGGGGTCTCAGAGAGATTAAAGAAGAATTCACCAGCCTGATTGACAGAGATAACCATCATCTCCTCCCCCTCTACTGCAACTGCTTGACTCCGCTCAATCTGAGGGGGATCAACATCAATCCCAACCGAAATTGTTGTAGCAGTCACCATAAAGATTGTTAAGAGAACAAACATCACATCCACATAAGGGACGATATTCATCTCAGCATTGAGACGCTTCTTTGATTGACGTCGACGCCGACTCATTTAGCGACCTCCTCCCTGTTGTTGACGAGCTGCATGAGTACGAATCTGTAGGTATTGGCGCGCTAAAATATTGGCAAATTCATCAACAAAGCTTTCATGTTGTGTCATCAGCTTATTGATATCATTGCTAAATTTATTAAAGGCCATCACTGCAGGAATAGCTGCTAATAGCCCCACCGCAGTGGCGACAAGGGCTTCTGAGATCCCCGGTGCTACTTGTGCAAGCGTAACCTGTTGAACCCCCCCAAGTGCAACGAAGGAGTTCATCACCCCTATTACAGTACCTAAAAGCCCAATATAGGGGGCTACCGAACCGGTGGTAGCAATCCATGAGAGGGAGCGCTCAAGGTGGGCCTCCTCCCGCTGGATAGCGGCAAACATTGCGCTCTTTGTGCTCTCTAATATATATTCGGGCCCATAACTTACATAGTGGCGTAAGCGGGAGAACTCCTGAAAGCCTGCTAAAAAGATCGCCTCAAGGCCACTGCAACCCTTCCCTTTCTCAAGCGCCTCTCGAGCGAGGAGATTAATATCGGCTCCAGACCAGAAGAGTCGCTCAAAACGTTTGGCATTATGTTGGGTTATTTTTAGGATGATCCACTTCTTCCAGATAAGAAAGATCACCGCTATTAACATAACTCCTAAGATGAGCATAATCCCCTTTACGGGGAGACTGGCATTCCCAACAAGGGTCCAAAATTGTAACTCTGAAGATTCCATACTGCTCCTTTAATTAAACAGGCCAGGAAGAGGGAGAGGGCGACCACTAAGACGATTAAGTGCAACAATCTCTACTGTTGCAGTGGTTAATCGCTCTTTATCACGGTAGATATTCTGCTCAAAGAGGACTCGGGTTCGGGTCCGTTTAGCAATGGTAGTTTTAACGGTAAGATCATCACAAAGGCGTGCAGGTTTGTGGTAACGAATGGTTAGATCCCGCACGACAAAGAGGGTATCGGTCTCCTCTGCATAGTGATCTAAGTTGATCCCACGGGCTAATAGCCACTCACTGCGGGCCCGCTCCATATACTTTAGGTAGTTGGCGTGATAGACGATCCCCCCCGCATCGGTATCCTCATAATAGACCCGAATGGGGAGAAGAAACTCCTTCTGCTGCTCTGCCATCGCTCGGTTAGCTCCCTGCTTCTTTCGATGAAATTATTTCACCATTATAGTACACGGTAATTAAAGTTACATGCTTTCTAGAAGAGGATAAAAGTGTTGTGGCAGCGGAATATCGTAGTGATGTGTCACTCCTTTAAGGGAAAAGGTTATGGCAGAGGCGTGAAGCAGCAGGGGGCCTACTTCCGATTTGCCATAGCGATGATCTCCCACAATAGGATGGCCAAGATGGGCCGCATGAACCCGAATCTGGTGGGTGCGGCCCGTAATCAGCTCCGCTTCTAGGTGGGTGTAACTATGCCCATTACTGATCCGTTTAAAGTAGGTGGTGGCCGGTCGCCCATCTGGAGCGACAATTACATGACGCTCCCCATTTTTCCGATGATCACTACGAAGGGGTGCGTCGAGACGATACTCCTTGTGGGGGAAGGGGTGATGGGCTATAAGTTGATAGAAGCGGCGATAGGTGCCTGCTCTTATCCCCTCTTGCAGGGTGAGTAGTGTGGGGCGATTTTTAGCAATAAGGAGTGCTCCACTAGTGGGGCGATCGAGACGCTGAGCGAGCTCTAAGAAGGGGCTTTTAGGTGAGAGTCTGCGTAAGATTTCAATAACACCATAGGGTTGATTGCTCCCTTTATGAACGGGGATATCGGCAGGCTTATTCAGTAGAAGAAAGTCATCATTTTCGGTAACAATCGCCTCTTGGATAGAGGTTAATGCTTCCTTAGGGATTGGTAGGGGAGTGGTGGGGCTCATCACTTGGCTAAAGAGGGGTGGGAGGCGAATCTCATCACCCACCGCTAAACGATCGTGAGGTTTTACCCGTTTACGATTGCGGCGCACCTCCCCTTTACGAATGGCACGATAGATTACCCCTTTAGGAAGGTTGCGATCGAGACTCATTAAAAAATTATCCACCCGTTGTTGGGCATTATTTTCAGTAATGGTGATAAAGGTGACATATCCACGCTGTTTCATTAAAGAACTCTCTCTTATATGCTGCTAGATTAGGTGATCGGAGGGTAATAAAAATAGCCTTCTTAAGAAGAAGGCTATCGGGGTAACTCTTTTAGAGTAGGGAGAGCTGATCCTGCTCCTCTTCAGGGGAGGAGGAGTTGCTCGTTACCCTATTGCTGGGGGAAACTACTTTTTTTCATTCGACTCATCAGAGCTACTCTTCTTCTCACTCTTTACATCAGCATCACTCTTTTTATTAGTGGCTGCAGAGGGAATAAAGTGATTACGTACCCGCTCCTCCAACTCTTGAGCGAGCTCTGGGTTATCCCGCAGATACTGCTTAGCATTCTCTTTTCCTTGCCCTAAGCGGGTATCGCCGTAGCTATACCAGGCTCCTGCGCGGCTAACAAATTTAGCATCCATCCCCAGATCGATAATCTCTCCTAAGCGATCGATGCCATATCCATACATAATCTCAAACTCCGCCTGTCTAAAGGGGGGTGAGACCTTATTTTTAACGACGCGAACCCGGGTGTCGGCACCAATAACCTCATCCCCCTGTTTAATTGCCCCTGTACGGCGAATATCAAGGCGTACCGATGAGTAGAATTTAAGGGCGTTCCCTCCGGTTGTGGTCTCGGGGCTACCAAACATCACCCCAATTTTCATTCGAATCTGGTTGATAAAGATCACTAGAGTATTCGATTTTTGGATACTTCCAGTGAGCTTTCGTAACGCTTGACTCATTAAGCGAGCTTGCAATCCCATATGGGAATCCCCCATCTCCCCTTCAATCTCTGCTTTTGGGGTGAGTGCCGCTACCGAGTCTACAACGACGACATCAAGCGCTCCTGAGCGCACCAAGGTGTCGGTAATCTCAAGCGCCTGCTCCCCATTATCCGGTTGAGAGATATAGAGATTGTCAACATCCACCCCTAACTTTGCTGCATAGGTGGGATCTAAGGCATGCTCTGCATCGACAAAAGCCGCTGTACCCCCAGCTTTTTGGGCTTCTGCTATGACATGGAGCGTTAAGGTTGTCTTTCCTGAAGATTCAGGACCAAAGATCTCAACAACACGTCCTCGTGGCAATCCTCCAATCCCTAGGGCTACATCAAGTCCAATGGAGCCTGTCGAGATCGGAATGATATCAGTATTCTCTGTTCGATCGCCAAAGCGCATTAAGGAACCCTTACCAAATTGACGATCAATTTGAGAGAGTGCCGCCTCTAAGGCTTTACGTTTATTTTCATCCATAATGATCTTTTCCTTCTCTTAAGTTGTCATGCGTTTTATTGTAACACCCTCTATTGTAGCAGAGTGCATATAAATGATTACTCTTTCTCTAATGCTTGAATCTTTTCTATAGCGCGGGTAGTGGAGTAGCCATCAATTAGTTTAATAAGCTCTACTCGTCCCCCATTAGCTAAGACACTATCGGCCCCTTTAATTTGATGGATTGCATAATCATCCCCCTTAACTAAAATATCGGGTTGAATCGTCTCAATAAGGTGGGCAGGATCATCCTCATCAAAGAGAATAACCCAGTCGACAGAGGCGAGGGTGGCCATAACGGTAGCGCGACTCACCTCATCCATGACAGGGCGATTCTCCCCTTTAAGGCGGCGAACTGAGGCATCGGAGTTGAGCGCAACAATGAGGCGATGACCCAACTTGCGAGCCGCCTCCAGGTAGAGAACATGCCCACGATGAAGAATATCAAAGCAGCCATTGGTCATAACGATTATCTCATTTTGGGCGCGCGCTTTGGCCACCTCCTCTAATAGCTCATCAAGAGCTAATACTTGATGATGTGCCCGCTGAGAATACCCTAATGCGTAATCGAGCTCCTCTCTGCTCACCTGTGCAGCACCCATCTTACGAATAACGATAGAGGCGGCGGTATTGGCAATTTTCGCTGCCTCTAAAAGGGTATGCCCCTCAGCGAGGGCATAGGCGGTAGTGGCGATAACGGTATCTCCCGCACCAGTAACATCAAAAACATCGAGTGAGCGGGCAGGAAGAGTGGTGGCGTTATCCTCTTCAAAGAGTGTCATACCCTCTTCACTACGGGTCACTAAGAGAGCTTCAAGATTGAGGGATTTACGCAGAGATTCCCCCGCTGTTAGGAGACTCTGCTCATCCTGCTGCACCCCGACAATTGCTTCAAACTCCGCTCGATTAGGGGTGATCAGAGAGCTACCACGATACTTCTCAAAGGAATCCCCTTTAGGATCGACGAGCACTATTTTATCCGCCTTACGGGCATACTGAATCAATGCCTCAGGTGTAGCGAGAAAGCCTTTGCCATAATCAGAGAGGATAATAATCTCATGCTGATCGATAATCTCAAAGAGTTTAGCCCGCTGCGTCTCTTCTCGAAGAAGAGTGGAGGCATCATAATACTCCTCAAAATCACAACGTAAGATATGTTGCTGCTTGCTAACAATCCGTAATTTGGCTGTTGTGGGATGGTTAGGGTCGATAAGCAGGTGGGTATCGATACCCTTTTCATGACAGAGCGCCTCAATTTTTCGCCCATGGGGATCATCCCCAATGAGCCCCACTAATGTTACAGGGGCCCCTAATGAGCGGATATTGAGAGCAACATTGGCAGCACCACCAAGTCGCTCATCAATACGATCGATATTGACCACGGGAACAGGCGCTTCAGGAGAGATCCGTTCTGTGCCACCAAACCAGTAGCGATCAAGCATCAGATCCCCAATAACGGCAATTTTCTTCTTCTCTATCATCTCTACATCCATGCGCTTACTGCGCTCTATTCCTCTTCTGCTCTTGAAAGAGTCGGTTAAAATTATCTGTTGTGATTTGTGCTACTTCCGCTAAAGAGAGCCCCTTCACCTCGGCAATGCTCTTTGCAACATGGGTGACTAATGCAGGATGATTTACTTTCCCGCGATGGGGGACAGGAGCCAAATAGGGGGCATCAGTCTCTATTAAGAGGCGATCTAAAGGTGCTTTACGTACAACCTCACGAAGATCAGCTGCATTTTTAAAGGTGATAATGCCAGAGAAGGAGAGGAAGAATCCAAGATCGAGCCCCTTTTTGGCCATCTCCCAGCTTTCAGTAAAGCAGTGTAGAATACCCCTTATATCTCGTGCTTCTTCCGCCCGTAAGATATTGATGGTATCTTCACGTGCATCCCGAGTATGAATGATAAGGGGTTTATTAAATTGTTTTGCTAAGGCGATCTGGCGGATGAAATACTCCTGCTGCTCCCGTTTCGAGTCACTCCCATAATGGTAATCTAAACCGGTCTCACCTGTAGCAATAACACGGGGATCTGCCATTAGGGGGGCAAAGTTTTCAGCTGTCGGGAGGGGCTCACTCAAGACATTGCAGGGATGAATCCCCACGGAGAGATGAATATTCTCATAGGGGGCTACTAAATCAGCCATCGCTTGCCAATTGTTGAGACCAATGCTGACACAGAGCATCTCAGTGACACCAGCCTCTTTAGCGATATTCAGCAGCGTATCAAGAGAGTGTTCCTTATGGTCAATGCGATCAAGATGGCAGTGGGAATCGATAAAAGTCATAATATTAAATGTAATCTTTTTACTATGTTATTACTAATTATTAGCCTAATTGGATAAGTGATAATGAGAGAGGCTAATCATCTCTGATCAGCCTCTGATTGGGTAGAGAGTATAAGGTAGAGATATTGATCTACATGGTGTTGCGGGGGGATGAAGAGCGGCGGGTGGATTGCTTCACTAAGGCAGCAAAGCGACGATTAATCTCTTGTGCCTGAACCCCCTCAAAAGCGACACCAATACCTGGACGACGACCACCGGATACTTTAGGTGGATTGATCCAAACAACTTTTGCCGCAGCCGGTTGGCGACGATCGGGGTTATCGGGAAGAGTCAGTGCAATAAAGAGCTCATCCCCAATATTAAACGGTTGTTCGGTGGGGATAAAGAATCCTCCATGGCGAAGGAAGGGCATATAAGCCTCTTCCATCTGCTCAGGTGTCTTAAACGCTATAGAGATCTGTTTTATTTTACTCATTGTATATCCTTCTTATATCGTACTACCATTTTAGTTGATTTTATCGGCAAGTAGGGTGCGAATATTCTGATTCATCTCCTCTTCACTGTAGGGCTTACCACAATACATGTTAGCGCCAAGCTCAAGGGCACGCTCCTTATGCTTCTCGCCGATACGGGAGGTGATCATAATAATGGGGATATCATGAAACTGTGATTGAGATTTTAGATAACTTAATACCTCAAATCCATCCATATTGGGCATCTCAATATCCAACATAATGAGATCAGGGATCTCCTGCTCCACCTTCTCTATGGCATCTAATCCATCTTTTGCTGTCTCGTAACGAAGGCCGAGACGCTCTACTAGGCGGGAGCTTACCCGGCGCATGGTGATAGAGTCATCAACAACCAATACCTTAGGAATATGATTTTGGATACTCTCCTCTAATGTTGGCGTTAGGGCATCGACCGCTACCTCAAGATCATCACTAATAAGCTCACTATTAAAGAGCTTATTAACATCAACGATGAAGACAATCTCTCCATTTGAGAGAACGGAGGCTCCTGACAAACCCGGGGTTGAGGCAATTTGAGGATTGAGAGGACGCATAATAATCTCCTCTTGAGAGCTAATCTCATCAATCTCAAGTGCATAACGCTTATCATTAATGTTTAGGAGGATATGAAGATGCTCCTCATTTCGTTGTGCCACCGCCTCTAGGTCACGATAGATCGCCCCAAGGTGGTAGTTGCGGTAGTGCTCTCCTTGATAGAAGAGGTAACCCTCATCATCCACCTCTAGCTGATTATCTACTGCAACAACATGATTGAGGGGGATGGCATAATGTTTGCGTCCCGATTTAACAATAAGGGACTTGATCGTAGAGAGGGTGAAGGGGACACGCACCTCAAAGGTGAGTCCTTCACCGGGATTATTGATGATTTGAAAGTCGGCATTCAGCAGTAGAACGGCCTTTGCAAAGACATCTAACCCAACGCCCCGTCCGGCATCTTGTGAGAGGGACTCTGCGGTAGTCATTCCTGGAAGCATCAACATCTCGACAATCTCTTGATCAGAGTAGCTGGCATCAGGATCAATTGCCCCCATCTCAATCACTTTCTGTCTCACCTTCTCAACATCGATACCGCGACCATCATCACTAAAGCGAATGAGTAATTCAGCATCCTCTTTAATAACGGTAAGGGAGATTACGCCCACCTCAGTCTTATTCTGCTGCTGCCGCTCTTCGGGAGACTCTAATCCATGAATAATTGAGTTGCGGATCATATGCTCAAATGGCGCAATCATCTGCTCTACAATAGAGCGCTCAACAGGAAACTCTACCCCTTCAGTAATGAGCTCTACCTTCTTCCCATGCTCTTTACTCACTTGACGAATAAGACGTCGTAAGCGGGGAACAATATGGAGAAAACTGACAGTACGAATCTCATTGAGTGCTGAGCTAACAAATTCATTGAGGGTAATCTGCTTATCGAGCGTTGAGTTGAGCTCATCGGTCTGCTCATTGATACTCTCTCCTAGAGAGATAAGGTCAGAGACCGATTCAGAGATAAATCGGGTCACCTGCTGGAGCTCTGTAAAGCGGTCTAGCTCAAGGGGATCGAAATCATCCTCCTCAATTAGACGGGCGTGACGTGAGAGCATCTGGGCCTCCATCTCAATCTCGATACGGCGTGTCTGCATATTAAGACGGGCAATGGTTCGATCGAGCTCCTCTAAGATATTGGAGATATGGGTGATGGTACGCTCTTGCTGGCTATTAAGTATCGCATTTTCGGCGATATCCTCAGAGATTGAAGCCAGGTGGACAGGGGAGACACGAATTGCGCTGAGCTCTGCTTGAGCTGCGGTACTGGTCTTCTCTGTAACTTTTGTATGTTGCTGTTCCCCCTCTACATTCCCCTCATGATCGAGTTCTGCAGGGGTCTCATTACCCAAAATTAGGTGAAGCGCTGAGAGGAGGCTATACCCTTCTTGGTTGAGGCCACTTTTAGTCTGCTCTAACATTAAAGGCAGGTAGTCGACCGATCGTTGCAATATCTCAAATTGCTTAGGATCGGAGTTGAAGCGGCTAATATAGAGAGGATCAAGGAGTGACTCCATCGCATGAGCTAACTGCCCAATATCTTCTCGCCCCACCATGCGGGCGCTCCCTTTAAGGGTATGCATATGACGTCGAAACTCGGCAATGAGCTCAGACTCCTCGCTAAATCCTTCAAGGCGCCAATCATTGATCAGTTCATCACTCAGCTCTAAAATCTCTACCGCCTCCTCTAAGAAGAGCTCGTAGAGTTCACTCTCCTCTTCGGTCTCATCACTCACCTCTTCAATGGCGCCACCGTAGGTGATGATGGGGCGTTTTAAGGCGGCAACACTCTCTCTAACCTCTGCCTCAGTAACGGTTTCGCCAAGATTGATCAGTGTGGCAATTTTAGCAACCACGTGATCCCAGAGCGTTATTGTCTCCTCCCGTGGGAGAACTCCATGGGCACGATGCATCAGTGCACCGTAATGGAGGGCATTAATTAATGCTTGGCGGGGATCGCTTGGGGGAAGGGGAGAATGCTCTGCAAGCTGTCCCGATGCTTTTGAGAAGTCACGAAGATCATAGTAGGAACCATCGCGCAACTGAGCCATTAGCTCCTGTAGTGAAGCAAGCGGAGCTTTAAGGTGGGAGAGGGTTGTATCTACCTCCTCACTCTCCTCCGGCATCGCAGCGGCAGTCTCTAGAGCAGGCCTCTCCTCGGCAATGTGCTCTACTGCGGCTTTCGGAAGCTGCTCGACAATTGCACTCATCTCTTGTGGCTCAATAATTCCACCATTACTCATCAAGTATTGTGCTTGATAGGCAATACGGCCTAACTCATCGTTAGAGAATTCCCCCCCTCCTAATAGGGTGGCAATAGCATGATATCCATCATTGGCGTGATGCCAGATTGCAGGGGAGAAGGGGTAGTTTTTGTCACGGCAACCATTGAGCACCTGCTCAACTTGCCATGCGATCTCCCCCTCATACATATAGCCGGCCATATATCCACTCCCTTTGAGGGTATGGAAGGCGCGGCGGAGGGTAAGGATCTTCTCTTCAGAGTAGGGTTCTGACTTGAGTGCTTCTAAGCTCTCCGTTAGGGTAGGGAAGACCTCCTCCATAGCCTCTTCGTGGAAGCTCTCACGAAGCTCAGCCATAAGCTCATCATCATAATCAGGTGCCTCTTTTAGAGTCACCTCAATGGTATCGGTGAGATAGTAGGGGTGTAGCTGCCCTGTTGTCTCGATGGCTGCTGTGCCGCTCTCTTCGTTGGATATGGGAGGCGCCACCTCTACCTGCTGTGTCGTGATCAGAGGTAAGAGGGTATCGATTAGGGTGAGATGTGCCTTAAGATCTGCAGGATCTCGCTGCTCTAACGCCTCTTTTAGGGGATCTGTTAACGGAAAGAGGGCCTCAGTTAGAAGGAGTGAGGATAAATGTTCGAGACGCTTTTGAGTGGAGCGCCGCTTAAAGAAAGCGCTGTTCTCTTGAAGGCGCTCTTTAAGATCAATAAGTGCAGTAGCGAGCGTCTGATAAGCTCCGATATGATAGAGGGATCGATAGAGAGGGATTAATGATTGCTCAAGAGGGAGCTCTCTACCACTATTTAGATTATGTGCAAGGGCATCTAATAGATCGTAGAGCAGTGTCACCGCTTTAAAGCGGTGAGTGAGGTCACTGGTATTAAAGATCTCTTCTAGCTCTGTAGCGGCCTGGTGATATCCTGCCGTAGAGAGCTCGGTAAGATATTGGGTAAAGAGTGTCTCATGCTCCACCTCCTCTAAAGTTGAGAGGGGTGCTTGCTGATTATCGATCGCTACGATTAATTCCCGCAGATCAGTTAGGTCGGTCCCGATCTCTATTTGAGTGATCTCCGGCTCCCCTTCTGTAGCTGTGGCGAGTGGGGAGGGTGTTACTGCTTCTAGCCCCTCATCGTCTAGTGCCTCAACTGGCATAATTGGTTCATTACGCTCTTGAAGATAGCTAGGTAGTGCTAGCTGATCACTGCCATCTAGGCGCATTAATGGAGTTAATAGAGATGAGAAGTCGTGACGACTCTCTCCTCCCTCCTCTATAATTCTAAGGTTATCGATAATCTCCTTATAGAGTTGATGATTCTCAAACTGCTCTTGGTCGGGATCCTGCTCCTTAAAAAAGGTGATGAAGTTCTCCCAGATAGGTCGATTCTTTTGATCGAGTTCCATTAACTCTTCTAGCTTTGAGACATCAAAATAGAGATTAGGCTTCTGCTTCTCATTTAAGTTAAGCGAGAGGTAGCGCTTGACGAAGTTAGCCCGCAAGTCTCTAATGTTTTTGATGGTATTTTGCTCGATTCTATTCATAGTAACTGTCTATCTAATTCAACTCTTAGGATAGGGAGTAGCGAAAGGGTGGGGCAGCGATATAGGCCACCCCTGATAATTTTAGATCTTAAATCCGGAGATCGAGTCTTTAAGCTCATCGGCAAGCTTCTCAAGCGCTTCGATGGCGGATTTAGTCGTCTTAGTATTCTCAACGTTCTTCTCAGAGAGCTCCTTCACAGAGGTCATACTTGATTGAACTTGACCACCAAGCTCAGAGACCTCACGGGATGCTTGAGAGACTGATTGGATCAATCCCGCTAAGCGTCCTGATACTGACTCGATCTCAGTAAGAGATTCCCCTGCACGCTCTGCAAGGTTGGCACCATTAACAACTTCAGATGTACTCTTCTCCATAGCAAAGATCGCTTCGTTCGTATCCGATTGGATAGTTTTAACTAATGCTTCAACACGGGAGGTTGCGTTACCTGTACGCTCAGCAAGACGCTGAACCTCATCAGCAACAACTGCGAAACCTTTCCCTGCTTCACCTGCAGCTGACGCCTGAATGGCCGCGTTAAGTGCAAGGATATGGGTCTGATCGGCAATATCATTAATCAGTTCAACAACGTCACCAATCTCTTGAGAGGACTCTCCAAGACGCTTAATTCGTTTCGAAGTCTCTTGTATATGTTCACGAATCTGATCCATTCCTGTGATTGTTGAGCGCACACGTTCTGATCCCGAGCGAGCAACTTCCGTTGAGCTCATGGCTATATCAACTGCAGCAGAGGTTTGAGTGGAGACATCCAACATCGCCTTGGTTACATGTGAGACGATATTGGTGGCCTCTGTAATCTGCATCGCTTGTGAGAGGGAGGCTTCCGTAAACTCATCGGCATGATCGATAGCAGTATGAACTGCACCAGCAAGACGATCTGATGAGTCGCCAACAGCTTTAACTAGGCCACGAAGCCCATCTACCGACATATTGAAGGAGTCGGCTAGAGTCCCTGTAAAGTGATCAGTCACCTTCGCCTGTACAGTCAGATCCCCTTCTGAGAGGGCATAGATTACATCGAGCATCTCGAAGATCGCCTCCTCATTCTTCTGGTTCTGTAACATCGCAGCTTCCTCAACTTTACTCCGCTCCGATAATATTCTAAAGATGAGCGTTAAGGTTGTTAGAAGGGCTACAACAGCAATTAAGAATCCAATTAATGGCGCATTATGAGGTAGAGAGATAAGAGGCGTTTCAATATTGGAGATCTTATGGAGATTTGGATTAGAGATATAACGATTTGTATCAGCAGTTTGTCGTGCAATTTGAGCAATTAGCTGATCTTTTGCACTTAGAAGTTCCATTATTGCTTCTTCAGCCCCAGCAATTTGATCAAGTATAGCGCTCTTATGATAGAGGGCGATTAGATCATCGTAGCGCTCAATATAGGAGCGAACAATGGCTCGCGTATTGACTGAGTTTTTAATGCGGATAAAGGCATCATCAAGATACTCCCGTTCACCTGAGTAGAGGAGATTGCTAACAAGATCCATAGTAGCATTTGCATTCAGAAAGCTTGAGATGACAGGGTGCTGATATGAATTAGTATGGGCGAGCTCTCCAGCTTGTTCTGCAATTTGATCGAGAGAGATAACCATCTTCTCTTTATCGAAGAAGGTAGTAGCAAGTACCTCACTTGTTGCTAGGTCGCGTAAGGCTTTGCTATTCCGGATAAGGCTATTCCAGTCGGAGCTATTATCATCAAAGCGCTCCATCTTTAAGATCTGGCCATTGAGGGCTTTGATGCTTTCACTCTCCCCATGGGCAATGGTGGCGGTAATGGTTTCTAGTTCTGCAAGGTAGAGGTTTTTCTCAAAGAGGGTTGTCTTTACCTTCTCCTCCTGTTCGCCGCGCTCTTTAGCTAGGTAGATTGTCCCTCCTGCCGCCACTATAAAGAGCAGTATAAAGAATATAAGGAGAATAACATCCCACTTTTTGGTTCGAGTAAATTGAAGATTGTTATGCATTACATCTACCTCTAGATTCCTTCATTTTGATACATGTTGATAAGTTTAGATACGGCATGAGTTAAGAAATTCTTCCTGCAGAGTGAGCGCTTTTAGACTCACCTCTAAGTGATATTGATCATCAATATATTGATAACCTTTCGCAATTTTTAAGAGTGCTGTTGGGATTGATTCTTTATAGCTTTGTACGCTAGGATCACTCTCCTCTAGTGAGCGACTCTCTGAGAGAAGCTGCATTCCAATCACTTCTGAGATCTGAATTCCATAGCTCCAATTTTCAGAAGAGATAATAAGAATAACGCTCCTCTTTTTATAAGATGGTGTGTGGTGCTCTAGCTCTCTACCTGCCTCCTGTTCCGCAACAAAGAGGTCAAGATTAGTGACTGGAATAATGGACCCTCGTAAATGAATAACACCAGAGAGCCACTGCTTTGCTAGCGGTGGCTCATGAAGGGGCATATTCTGTACAATTTCATCAATCTCAGCTGTTGAAGTTGCACAGGTTATCCCATTAATTTTGTATAGTATTGAGTTGTTTTCCATCTTTCAATTTATGCTTAGATATGTAAACGATTATGCTAGCATGATTTATGGGTGATAGCGATAGAGCTAGATCATTAAAGGGTGCGCAACGTATTGATTATTGCCTCTTGAGTACAGGGCTTTAAAATATAGTCGATCGCGCCAAGCGCTTCGGCACGAATGCGGTCGGATTGCTCCTCTTTTCCTGAGAGTATCGCAATGGGAATTGAGCCGGTCTTAGGGTTTCGTTTTAAGATGGAGAGAGTAGAGAAGCCGCTCCAAATAGGCATAGAGAGATCGAGCAATATTAGATCTGGCATACTCTGCTGGGCCGCTCCGATTGCTGCTAAGCCATCTTCTGCTAGGGTGACTGTGCAACCTAGCTCCTCTAGCAGGTTTTTAATTGTGACCCGGGCTGTGACACTATCATCGACAACAAGGATCTTTTTATTGAAGGACTCCATCATATTAATAAACCATTACCTTTCTCTAGTCACCAAGATCTGATCCCTCTTTTGGGGAGGGTATCAGAGCATTTTCTATAGTTGTTAACATTACTTGAATTAAAACTGTTAAAATCATCTAAACTTTAGTGGGGTCAATTTATCATATCTTTTATGATGAAGGAAATGGTGGCTCGCTTCTAAAGCGGGTTTTTTTATTAGATAAGAGAGAGTTGTTAGGAAGCGTTAGATGGAGATAGAGAGATTATTTGATCAGTTGCCTTTACCACCTAGTGGAGCGCAGCAAGAGCAGTTACTCTACTTTTTAGATCAGCTGCTGTTATGGAATCGAAGCTATAACCTTACGGCGATAACTGAGCGTAACGAGGCCTTCATCAAGCATCTGCTAGATTCACTGGTGATTGCGCCACACTTGCAGCAGCTGGCGCCAGATCGGGTGTTAGATGTAGGGTCCGGCGCAGGATTGCCGGGGATACCATTGGCAATAGTGCTTCCAGAGATCTCCTTTACGCTCCTTGATAGTAGCGGGAAGAGGGTGCGCTTTATGCGGCAGATGCAGATGGAGCTTAAGCTGAGTAATATTAATATAGTAAAAGCGCGGGTTCAGGAGTATCAACATGAGGATGGATTTAATATCATTATGTCTCGCGCTTTTGCCAGTGGTGTCGATATGGTGCGTTGGTCAGAGCATCTGTTGGCGGCAGAGGGGCGATACATGGCAATGAAGGGGCTCTACCTTGCTAAGGAGTGGGAAGGGCTTCCCCATTACCATAAGGCGATTGTTCCGCTTGAGGTGCCGATGCTTGATGAGGAGCGGCATCTGGTCTTTTTGCAACGTGATACTGAGGAAGTGTAAGTGGCTAAAATTATTGCAGTAACGAATCAGAAGGGTGGTGTTGGCAAGACAACGACAGCGGTTAGCTTAGCTGCTGCGCTCGTTAAAAGTCGGAAAGGGCGGCGGGTTTTGTTGCTGGACCTAGATCCGCAAGGAAATGCAACAACAGGGTTGGGGGTTGACAAGCATCAGCTTGAGCTAGGTGCAATTCATCTGCTTGTTGATGGGGTAGTGGCCGAAGAGGTAATTGTCCCGGCAGGTGAGACGGGGGTGGATCTTATCGGAACGAATAAGGAGTTAACAGGAGCAGAGATCCTTCTTGCAGAGCGAGAGAATCCGCTCTTCATCTTGCAAGAGGCTCTAGCTGAGCCAGCTGCGCGTTATGATTATATAATTATCGATTGCCCCCCTTCATTAGGGTTGTTAACCCTCAATGCTTTAACTGCCGCTACAGATATTATCGTCCCTGTGCAGTGTGAGTATTACGCTCTTGAGGGAATTACTGCCCTTTTAGAGACGATCTATCATGTGCGAGATACTACAAATCCCGATTTAAATATTATGGGCGTTTTGCGTACAATGTATGATCGAAGGAATTCATTAGCCCTTCAGGTGTCAGAGGAGTTAGAGAGCCATTTTGGTGCCACTGTTTTTAAGACGATTATTCCCCGGAATGTGCGTTTAGCAGAGGCGCCGAGCCATGGGGAGCCGATCAACCGGTATGCTAAGCGCTCTCGTGGCGCAAGAGCCTATGACAAGTTTACGCGAGAAGTTGTTCAGCGGAGTTAAGGAGAGAGGTTTGAGTAAGAGACGCGGCTTAGGCCGAGGATTAGATGCTTTGTTGGGGCAGGTTAAGCGAGTGGAGCAGACTGAGCCCACTGCTAATGTTTTGGAGTTGGATATTGATCGGTTGGTGCCAGGGAAGTATCAACCGAGAGTCCTCTTCTCTGAGGAGGCGTTAGAGGGCTTAGCCACATCAATTAAGGAGCAGGGGGTTTTACAGCCACTTTTGGTGCGTAAGCGTGCAGAGGGTGGGTATGAGATTCTCGCAGGTGAGCGACGTTGGCGTGCGGCACAGAGAGCGAAGCTGAAACAGGTGCCAGCAATTGTTAAGGAGATTGATGATCAGGCGGCATTGGCGATTGCATTGGTAGAGAATATTCAGCGAGAGGATCTCAATCCATTAGAGTCTGCGCGGGCGATCGCACGATTTGTTGATGAGTTCTCATTGACCCACCAGGAGGCTGGCCGTCACTTAGGGAAGTCTCGTTCGGCGATTAGTAATGCGCTCCGATTGTTAGAGTTAGATGAGCGGGTTCAGAAGTTGCTCTATGAGGGTGCACTGACCGTAGGGCATGCGCGTGCGCTCCTCTCTTTACCAAAAGAGGAACAATCTCTATTAGCGCAAGAGGTGATTACCAAAGAGCTCACGGTGCGCGAGACGGAGCGGTTGGCTCAGGAGGCTCGTTCTCCTGAGAAGAGGCGGAGTGAGGGGGTAGTGGAGCGCGATCCCAATTTAAGTGCACTTGAGCGGCGGCTTAGTGAGCAGTTGGGGATTGTTGCAACTATTAAAGAGCGAGGCGCTGGGCGAGGAACGCTCCTTTTGCAATATAATTCCCTCGATGAGCTAGAGGGAGTGTTAAGTCAGATTAAGGGTTTTAAGAAAGATTTATAAATAGGTTTGACCTTGTCAATCAAGGACCTTATAATCGTGACCATTAAAAATTTAAAATAAGGGCTAAAAATAGGGATGATTCCACGCATTATTGGTATTCAAGTGGGTGCGTTGGTGGTTGCTGTATTGCTACTCTGGCTTTATGAAGCAGCGGCGGCAATTTCATACTTACTCGCGGGGTTGTCAGTAATCGTTCCTAGTCTGTTCTTAGCGGCTAACTTCTATTTTGTGCGATATAGTCCGCTATTTTTCTGGGTTGGGGTTATTTTTAGCAAGCTATTAACAATAGTACTGATTGTCTTAAGTATTAAATTACTTAAAGATCCAAGATATGGTATCTTTCTATTGGGCATAATCATTACGACACATCTCCCACTAGGATATGTGTTGATATCGAAAAGATTGAGATAGGGTAAATAGTTTATGGCAAGTGCAGAACAGACCAATGCAGAATATATTGGGCATCACTTAATTAACCTAAACCAAAAGGGTGTCGAGCAGGTTGATTTTGTTGATATGAGTTTAATCAACGTTGATACGATCTTTTGGTCTGTGTTAGCAGGTGTAGTTTGTCTTCTCTTTCTATGGCGAGCATCGCGCAAAGCGACTGCAGGAGTGCCAACACGCTTCCAAGCATTTGTTGAGATTTTAGTTGAGTTTGCAGAGAAGCAATCGCGAACATTAGTTAATGGTCCACAAGGATATATCGCACCATTAGGGTTGACGATCTTTATGTGGATTGTGGTTATGAACTCTTTAGACTTTTTGCCAGTTGACCTAGCACCTAAAATTATTGAGGTGACGGGTATGGATCTTCCATATCATAAGATCCTACCAACTGCCGACGTTAGCGCTACGTTAGGGATGTCCTTAGCAGTAATAACATTAGTTATTATCTATTCATTTAAAGCAAAGGGAGCCGGGTTTATACGTGAGCTCTTTTCAGCGCCCTTTGGCCTTTGGCTAGCGCCTGTGAATTTTGTATTAAATGTTATCGAATATATCTCGAAAGCCTTCTCACTGGGAATGCGTCTCTTTGGTAATATGTTTGCAGGGGAGCTGATTTTCTGTCTAATCGCGCTTCTTGGTGCAACAGCCACTTGGTGGGGCTTCGGATTACACTGGTTAGCGGGATCTGCTTGGGCAATCTTCCATATCTTAATTGTGGTGTTGCAAGCATATATTTTCATGACGTTGACTCTAGTATATTTAGGGCAGGCGCATGAGTCTCACTAAAGGATCAATCTAATTATTGGATTGTGTTTAACTTTTAATTGTTGTTTCTTTTGTTTTGTTAGTTAAGGAGTTTTAGATATGAGTATCGGTTTAGTAGCAATTGCTTGTGGGTTTATCGTTGGTTTAGGTGCTATTGGTGCGGCATTAGGAATCTCTATGCTTGGTTCAAAGTATATTGAAGCATCAGCACGTCAACCAGAGATTATGGATGAGCTTCTACCTAAAGTATTTATTCTCGTTGGTCTAATTGATGCGGCGTTCTTAATCGGTGTAGGTATCGCAGTATTCTTCGGTATGACTGTATTTGCTTAATATCAATTGCAGATAAACAACCGTTGAAGATTATTGATCAAGAGTTTTAAGAAGGCGTAATAAAGGACATAGTATAAATGAATATTAATGCAACCTTATTTGCCCAATTTATAGTCTTCTTTACTTTGGTTGGGGTGGTGATGAAGTTCATCTGGCCACCTCTAATTAAAGCATTAGATGAAAGAAGAGCTAAAATTAAAGAGGGGCTAGAGGCAGCTGAAGAGAGTGTAGCAGCTAAGGCTGAGGCGAACGCGGAGTTGCAGCAGATGTTGCAAAAGGCGCGTGTAGAGGCTTCAGAGTTAGTGAGTAAAGCTCAAGAGAATGCAGCAAATCTTGTAGAGCAATCGAAAACTGAGAGCCGCGAAGCGGGTGAGCGAGAGCTTCTTGCGATGCGTAATAAGATCGAAACTGAGATTAATCAGGTTCGTGAGGGCTTAAGGAAAGAGGTCGTAGCCTTAAGCATTCTTGGGGCAAGTAAGATTGTCGAAAAAGAGATTGATGAAGCGACACACGCTAAGATGTTAGAGGAGTTAGCAAAGCAGCTCTAAAGGGGACTCTCCAATTAGATGCTAGTTTGTTAACTCGCTATTTTTATAAATCACTTTTAATAGATAAAGAATATGGCAGAATTAGAAACCGTTGCAAGACCTTATGCTAAGGCGTTATTTATGATAGCGAAAGAGAACCCATCTGATGCAGAGAGTTGGGATCAGTTTCTCTTTACATTGAAAGAGCTGATTGAAGATGAAGCATTATTTGGTTTTGTTCAATCACCTGAAGTGTCAGCAGAGCAGAAGCTAATGTTGATTACAGAGGTGGCTGAAGGTGCACTCTCTCGCTCGCTTACAGCTCAGGAGCAGAACTTTGTCAAAGTGATTAATCGTGAGAAGCGGTATGATGTACTGCCTACGATCTATAGTGATTTTAAAGAATCGCTCTTAGCAGAGCAGGGTATCGCTAAGGTCAATATTCAGAGCGCATACCCACTGACTGAAGCGCAAGAGCAGATGTTCATTGAAGCGTTGAAACGTCGCACCAATCGAGAAATTGAATTAACAGTAACCATTTCGCCTTCCTTATTAGGTGGTGCTATTTTAGAAATAGATGATTTAGTCATTGATGGTTCGATATTGGGTCGTTTAAGTAAAATGACTCGATCAATGAATTAAGTTTAACTTTATAAAGAGGAAGATTTAAAAGATGCAATTAAATCCATCTGAGATTAGTGATCTCATTAAATCAAAGATTGAGAAGTTTGAGTCGCAGCCAGAAGTGCGTAAAGAGGGTACTGTTGTTAGCTTAACGGATGGTATCGCTACTGTGCATGGTATTGACTCAGTGATGCAGGGTGAAATGGTTGAGCTTCCCCATAACGTATATGGATTAGCGCTTAACTTAGAGCGTGATTCTGTTGGGGTTGTACTTCTTGGGGATTACGAGAAGATCTCGGAAGGTGATAAGGTTGTATGTACCGGCCGTATCATTGAAGTGCCGATTGGCCCTGAATTGTTAGGTCGTGTCGTTGACGCGATGGGTAATCCAATCGACGGGAAAGGGGAGATTGGAGCAAAATTAACAGCGCCAATTGAGCAGATTGCTCCTGGGGTTATCGATCGTCAATCGGTTGATGAGCCAATGCAGACCGGATATATTGCTATCGACTCAATGGTACCAATTGGCCGTGGTCAGCGTGAATTAATTATCGGAGATAGGCAGACTGGTAAAACAGCTATTGCTATCGATACGATTATTAATCAGAAAGATACTGGCATTAAGTGTATCTATGTGGCAATTGGTCAGAAAAACTCTACTATCGCAAATATTGTAAATAAGCTAGAAGAGCATGGAGCAATGGATCACACCATTGTTGTAGCGGCTGGGGCATCCGACTCTGCTGCGATGCAGTATCTCTCTGCATATGCAGGCTGTACTATGGGTGAATACTTCAGAGACCGCGGAGAGGATGCATTGATTATCTATGATGATCTCTCTAAGCAAGCGGTAGCGTATCGACAAATTTCACTCCTACTTCGCAGACCTCCTGGTCGTGAAGCATATCCTGGAGATGTCTTCTATCTACACTCTAGACTTCTTGAGCGTGCAGCACGTGTAAATGCGGATTATGTAGAGCGCTTTACTGATGGTGAAGTGAAGGGTAAAACAGGTTCACTGACGGCACTCCCCATTATTGAGACACAAGCAGGTGACGTATCTGCGTTCGTACCTACTAACGTTATCTCAATTACAGATGGACAGATCTTCCTAGAGTCGGACCTCTTTAACTCAGGTGTTCGCCCTGCAATTAACGCAGGTATCTCTGTATCACGTGTTGGTGGTGCAGCTCAGACAAGAATAATCAGTAAACTTGGTGGTGGGGTTCGTTTAGCCCTTGCACAATATCGTGAGTTAGCAGCTTTCTCACAGTTCGCATCAGATCTCGATGAAGCAACCAGAAAGCAGTTAGAGCGTGGTGAGCGTGTTATGGAGCTTATGAAGCAGAATCAGTATTCACCTTACTCACTCTCTGAAATGGCACTAGTTCTCTATGCAATTGAGCACAATCATACTGACGATGTTCCATTAGAGGAGATTCGTCAATTTGCATCTGATCTCATTGCTTCTGCGAAAGCAAGCAGCAAAGATTTGATGGATAAGATTGATGAAACAGGTGCCTATGATGATGAGATTGCGGCAGCACTTGAAGAGTTATTAGTTAGCTATAAGAAGGGCGAAAGCTGGAGAGCGTAAGCTCACTTTAGAGAGCTAATGATGATTAATAATCTATTTAATGGATAAATGAGTAGTAGAGGGTTCAATGTCAGCAGGAAAAGAGATTCGAAAGAAAATACGAAGTGTGGGTAATACGCAGAAGATCACAAGCGCCATGGAGATGGTGGCAGCGAGTAAAATGCGTAAAACTCAAGAGCAGATGCGGAAATCGCGCCCTTACGCACGTCAAATCTTGCGTCTAGCTACTCATTTATCTGAAGCTACTGCAGAAGATAATAAGCATCAATATTTGATACCGAGAAAGGAAGTGAAGCGGGTGGGGATCATTGTAGTGAGCTCCGATCGCGGACTTTGTGGAGGCTTAAACCATAATCTATTTAAGTTGGTTAGTGAGTCTCTAGGTGAGTGGGATGCTGCAGGAGTTGAGGTCGATATAGTTACGATCGGAAGTAAAGCCAACTCATTTTTTGCCCGTTATGGAGGAAACATTGTTGCAACAAGTGGTCTCCTAGGTGATGCACCTAAAGCTTCTGAGCTGTTAGGGATTACACGGGTAATGCTTGATGCTTATCAAGAGGGGAAGGTTGATGAGGTGCATGTATTTACTAATCACTTTGTAAATACAATGACTCAGAAGCCGACAAAAAGTCAGCTATTGCCGGTTGAACCAGATAAGCTCAATCTCTCCGAAGATGAGATAGAGATTGAAAACTCCATGAACTGGGACTATATCTATGATCCTTCTCCGGTTGAGTTAGTGGATATTGTTTTAGATCGATATATTGAATACTCGATTTGGCAAGCAGTGGTTGAGAATATTGCATGTGAAATGGCTGCGCGTATGATTGCGATGAAGGCAGCAAGTGATAATGCTGCTGATCTTATTGAAGAGTTAGAGTTAGTATTTAATAAGGCGCGTCAAGCGGCGATTACTCAAGAGATTACAGAGATTGTTAGCGGTGCAGCAGCGATCAATTAAGAGTTGAGAATTTAAATAATTAATGAGGTTGAAACAAGGTATGTCAGGGAAAATTGTTCAGGTAATTGGTGCCGTTGTTGACGTGGAGTTTCCACGAGATGCTGTTCCTAGCATATATAGCGCATTAAAAGTAAAAGAGAATGATCTAGTATTAGAAGTTCAGCAGCAGCTAGGTGATGGTGTTGTTCGAACAATTGCAATGGGTAGTTCCGACGGATTACAACGTGGCTTAGAAGTTGAGGATACTAAAGGAATGATCTCTGTTCCTGTTGGTACGGGTACTTTAGGCCGCATTATGGATGTATTAGGAAACCCCATCGATTACGCTGGACCAATTGAGTGTGACGAGACTTGGGAAATTCATAGAAAAGCACCTACTTATGAGGAGCAAGCAGGCTCTACAGAAGTATTAGAGACGGGAATTAAGGTTATTGACCTACTCTGTCCATTTGCAAGAGGGGGTAAAGTTGGTCTCTTTGGTGGTGCCGGTGTTGGTAAAACCGTAAATATGATGGAGTTAATCAACAACATTGCAAAAGAGCATGAGGGTCTCTCAGTCTTTGCGGGTGTTGGTGAGCGTACCCGTGAAGGTAATGACTTCTACTATGAGATGAAAGAGTCTAATGTTCTCGATAAAGTAGCGATGGTTTATGGGCAGATGAATGAGCCCCCAGGTAACCGTTTACGTGTTGCACTCTCAGGCCTTACAATGGCGGAGTACTTCCGTGATGAAGGGCGTGATGTTCTTCTCTTTATTGATAATATCTATCGCTATACTCTTGCGGGTACAGAGGTATCAGCACTTCTCGGTCGTATGCCATCGGCGGTAGGTTATCAGCCGACACTTGCTGAGGAGATGGGTGTTCTTCAAGAGCGTATCACCTCAACTAAGCAGGGCTCTATTACCTCTGTTCAGGCAGTTTATGTTCCTGCAGATGACTTAACAGACCCCTCACCGGCAACAACATTTGCTCACTTAGACGCAACGATTGTACTCTCCCGTGAGATTGCATCATTAGGTATCTATCCTGCGGTAGACCCACTCGATTCAACATCACGTCAGCTCGATCCCCAAATTATTGGTGAAGAGCATTATCAAGCAGCGCGTGGTGTTCAGATGATTCTCCAGCGTTATGAAGAGCTTAAGGATATTATTGCAATCCTAGGTATGGATGAGCTATCAGAAGATGATAAGCTGATCGTATCACGGGCAAGAAAGATTCAGCGCTTCTTATCTCAGCCGTTCCATGTAGCCGAGGTATTTACAGGAGCACCTGGAAAGTATGTTTCTCTCAAAGATACGATTGCAAGCTTCACCGCAATTTTAGCAGGGGAAGGAGACCATATTCCAGAGCAGCTCTTCTATATGGCAGGTAACTTTGATGAAGTACTTGAGCGCTACGCTAAGAGCAAAGAGAAGTAAATCGAAATTAGAATAGGAATGTTCAATGAAAACAATTAATGTAACTATTGTCAGTGCTGAGAAAGAGCTCTACTCAGGAGATGTGACTTTTTTCGCCGGAACCGCTGTCACAGGTGAGATCGGTGTTTACCCAGGTCATCTTCCTGTGTTGACACTTTTGAAGCCAGGACAGGTTCGTTTAACATTGAGCGATGAGAAAGAGGAAGTTTTCTGGATTTCAGGTGGTATCTTAGAGGTGCAACCAAATCAAATAATTGTTTTAGCTGATAGTGCTGAGCGTGCTAGCGATGTTGATAGTGCAGCTGCTCAAAAAGCAGTTGAGAAGGCTGAGCAGCTTCTAAAAGAGGCAGGATCTTCAGAAGACTTTGACTTTGAGCAGGCACAGACTGAATTAAGCATTGCCCGTTCGCAGCTCGATGCAGTTAATCGAATGAAACAATTTAGATAGTACTCTTTTAAAGAGTTACTACTTCCAATTAGAGAGGAATCCGTTATATTTATAGAGATATAACGGATTTTTTATTCGATCGATAAAGAGAGTAGATCGCTAAGAGGCTATTGAGGAGGATAACTATCGATGTTGTCATTGATTAAATTTCAGTTGTTCGATGGGTTAACCAATGAGCAACTCTACTCATTAGTCGTACTAATGCTTAGCTTTATTGCTTTTATGGCGGGCCGTTGGCGCTATGATCTAATCGCTTTAGGTGCTTTACTAGCATTGGTGATCGGAGGGATTGTCCCTATGGATCGCGCTTTCTTAGGGTTTAGCCACCGCGCGGTGATAACTGTGGCTGCTGTATTAGTGCTTAGCCATGCGTTAGGGAATACGGGGGTAACATTTCACCTCTCTCAACATTTAAGTCGATTTTCGAGTCGGCCATCGCTACTAATTTTTACGTTAACACTATTGGTAGCTTTTTTCTCCGCCTTTATGAATGATGTAGGGGCTCTTGCGCTCATTATGCCCGTTGCCATCCAGGTATCGCAGCGTTATCAGATTCCAGCTTCTCAATTGCTAATGCCGATGGCTTTTGCTTCTCTGCTAGGGGGAACGTTAACGATGATAGGTACCCCGCCAAACTTAATTATTGCCCAATACCGTGAAACATTGGGGGTAGAGGCTTTTCAGATGTTTGATTACTTACCCGTTGGGATTGTGGTAGCTACGGTGGGTATTCTTTATATCTCCTTTATCGGATGGCGATTTCTACCTGTACGGACTACCGATGAGAATGTTAAGCTCTTTGAGACAGATGATTACCTGCTAGAAGCCAAGGTGCTTGAGGGGAATAAATTTATTGGTCGAGTCGTCAACGATCTGATTAAGACAACTGAAGAGAATGTACATATTGTAGCGATTTTACGGGGGCCGCGTCGTATTCTCTCTCCTAGTTTAGAAGAGGAGATTAAGCTGAATGATATTCTCCTTGTTGAAGGGCAGCCTGAGGCGTTAAAACAGCTAGAGCTTCTATCTGGATTAAAGATTACCGATGGCATTAATCAGACGCGAGAGATGGTTAATGAGGAGATTGATTTTATTGAGGTGGTAATTAATCCTGGAGCGCGGATAGCAGACCACTCCTTAGCTGAGCTACAGTTACGGGAACGTTATGGAATTAATATTTTAGGTGTCTCGCGTCATGGTGAGAAGATCCGGCAACGCTTTTCGCGTCTTGTCTTAAAGACGGGAGATGTTCTCTTAATTCAAGGAATTAGTAAAGAGCTGCCAGAGACACTCAACTGGTTGGGCTGCCTTCCTTTAGCAGAGCGAAATGTTCGCTTAAAGCCCTCCTCGAAAATATTACCGACCCTCGCGGTCTTTATTGGCTCTATTCTATTGGTCGCATTTCAGATTCTTCCGGCACATATTGCCTTTCCTTTAGCGATCTTCGTTCTAGTTGCGACTAAGTTACTCTCACTAAGAGAGGTATATCAGAGTTTTGAGGGCCCCTTAATTGTTTTATTAGGATGCTTTATTACTGTTGGTGCTGCGTTAGAGGAGACTGAAACTACTACCGTAATCGCACAACAACTTGTCTCGCTTTTAGAGACAATGCCGGCTATGGTAATATTAGGAACAGTGATGTTGGTAACAATGTTTATGACAGATGTGATCAACAGCTCAGCAACTGCTGTAATTATGGCACCTATTGCTGTAGGGGTTGCGAACCATATGGGTCATAGTTTTGACCCTTATCTGATGGCTGTGGCAATTGGCAGCTCCTGTGCTTTTAATACACCAATAGGGCACCACTCTAATACATTAGTGATGGGGCCAGGAGGCTACTATTTTGGTGATTATTGGCGAATGGGTCTTATGTTAGATCTAATTATTTTAGTCACGGCGGTGCCTGCACTGACGTACTTCTGGTCATTATAAAGATAGAAAAGGAAATAATAAATGAATCTATTTAGTGATGTAAAATTGGCTCCTGATGACCCAATTATGGGTGTCGTAGAGGATTTTAAGAATGATCCCCGTGAAGGAAAGGCAAATTTAAGTATTGGGGTCTATTCAGATGCAGAGGGTAAAGTTCCTGTATTGCAGGCGGTGAGTCGAGCGGAGCAATTTATCGCTAATAATCCTATTCCTAAAGCCTATCTTCCGATGGTGGGATTTGATCAGTATGTTCAAGAAGTGCAAAAGATGCTCTTTGGTGAAGAGAATCCTCTATTAGAGGAGGGGCGTGTAGCGACAATGCAGACTGTTGGTGGTACCGGAGCATTGAAGATTGGCGCAGATTTCTTAAAAGAGCTCTACCCAGACAGTAAAGCCTATATATCTGATCCCACATGGGATAATCACCATGCTATTTTTGCAGGAGCTGGCTTAGATGTTGGATATTATCCCTATTTTGATAATGAGACTAAAGGAGTGAACTTTGATGCGCTCTACCGCTTCTTTTCAGAGCTTCCTGCACGCTCTATTGTATTAATGCATGTTTGCTGCCATAACCCTACAGGAGCAGATCTCTCTTTAGAAGAGTGGGAAAAGGTAGCAGAGCTGATAAAAGAGCGAGATTTAGTTCCTTTCTTAGATATGGCTTATCAAGGGTTTTCAGAGGGATTAGAGGAGGATGCAAAAGCAATTGAGGTCTTTATCCGCCACGATCTTAATTTCCTAATTTCAAACTCCTACTCAAAATCATTCTCTATTTATAGTGAGCGCATTGGAGCGTTATCGGTTGTTACCAATAGTAAAGATGAAGCAGAGCGGGTAATGTCACGCCTTAAAAAGATGGTGCGTGCAATCTACTCATCGCCCCCATCTCATGGAGCGTATATTGTTCAGCAGGTTCTATCGAGCCCAGAGTTGAAGCAGATGTGGCTTGATGAGCTTGCTGGGATGAGCTCCCGTATTAAAGAGATGCGGAGAAAGTTTGTAACGCTCCTTAACAGTAAGCAGGACAAGGTCGATTTTGAGTTTATCAACCGTCAAGCGGGTATGTTCTCCTATTCAGGACTTGATAAGCATCAAGTAGAAAAAATGAGAAAGGATTATGCTATCTATACAGTGGATACGGGACGAATCTGCATGGCAGGGCTCAACGAGAAGAATATTGAGCTTGTGGCAAATGCAGTAGTTAATGTACTATAGAGATAAGTAATTGATCAATTGGGAGAGATATTATGAGAAATTGGGATGCAGTTATACCGTTATATATTATTGGTGGATTGGCGATTATTGGGTGGATTGCACTCTTTGCGGTTGTACTCTTTAGCTAATCTAAATGGTAAGAATAGGGAGTGCCGATTGGCACTCCTTTTTTTTGAGGTGAGAAAAGATGTCGACCCACATTGTTTTAGAGTTGTTAGAGCGACGAGAGAGTAGCTATCTAAATCATAAAGAGCGTTTAAGGTATGAGGATTACTTAGCAATTATTACCCCACTGCTTGAGGCGAATCTGCTTCAGCCTCATCCGGGTAAAAGGGGTGATTTTATTGTAACAGAGCGATTTTCTCCACTTGATGAGCAGGCGATCTGGGGTTATCTCACAAGAGAGAGGGATGATAATCTTGCACTCTATCTTCCTCCGGTAACCACTTCGACCAATGATGATGTACAGCAACGTAGTCATCTAGCACAAACGGTTGTAGCTGTGAGTGAGATGCAGCAGGCGGGACGTGGGCGCCGAGGACGTCGTTGGATCTCCCCCCCTTTTACCCATCTCTACTTCTCATTAGGTTATCATTATCAAGGGGCAGCACCTGAGCGACTCTCTTCGTTAAGCCTATTGGTAGGGATGAGGACGGCAGATATTTTGCAGGCATTAGGGATCGATGCTGAGATGAAGTGGCCTAATGATCTTTGGGTTGGGGGACGGAAGTTGGGGGGAATCTTAATTGAGACTAAAGTTCAAGGGGCTGCAATCCATATCACTATTGGAATTGGGATAAACAACTTAACGCTTCCGATGGCTGATTTAGCACATAATCGTAGCATTAGTTGTGAAGAGATCCTCGGTCAGCCACTTGATCGTAACCGATTAACAGCTCATTTAATTGATACCTATTTAACACTATTAGAGGAGCTCGATACGATCACACCCTATGAGCTTCAGAGGGAATGGCGGAAAAAGAGTGCCCTCTATGGTAAAGAGGTAACTATTTTTGCCGATGATGAGATAATTAATGGGGAAGAGGTGGGGATAGCGCCCGATGGTGCTTTGCTTATTGCCCTTGATGGGGGGGAGCAGAGGCGATTTTATTCTGGTGATGTCTCATTGCGACCATCTGAAGAGAGTGAAGAGGGCTAAAAAGGGGGTGACAGTGGCGTTTTAAAGTCACAGCCCCCCCATCCTATTAGTTACAACGAAGCGAGAGAACACGCCCATTTTTATAGAAGATGCTGCATTGGGCACCATTCTTTTGTCCTTGGCACCACCGCATCCCCATGGAGATGTTATTCACACGACAACCAACCACATTGCCCTGATTATTGCGTACAAGCTCAAGGCGACCTGAGACGCGATTGCTCGGCGCTGCAGCTAGCTCGCCCTCAATCTGCTGCCCCTTTTGACTCAATTGACTCATGGAGATATTCTGCTTTGGTGGGGTAGCTGGCTGAGTTGTAGCGGTTGCACGGCTTGGGGCGCGTCTTTGTAGTCGTGATTGCTGCTCATCAAGCGCGACCTTTAGCTGCATTAAGATCTCAGCATTGAAGTTTTCTGCCTGATCATGACCGTGCTTAGCTAAGAAGTTGTTCATCTCTTTTCGTGTATTTTTGCCAAAAATACCATCGACACTCAATTTGTATCCTAACTCTTTTAGATAGCTCTGCCCCTGTTTTACACTCGCTTTTTCAAAGTAGGGAAGTAGTGATCGATCATTGGCAACATCATCAGGAATATTAACGGCTTTACGAAACTCAACTAATGCCTTCTGTGTAGAGGGGCCATCAATACCATCGGCCTTACCCTTAAGATGGCCAAATCCGATTAGATACTTCTGCATCTGAGTGATAAATGCCGCTTCACGCTCTAAGAGTTCAAGATGCTCCTTATATTGTGCAAGATAGTTTGACGCCTCTTGGCGATCGAGTAAAAGCAACATTAAGGGAAGATCGAGCTCTGCTCTTCTCTCTGTAAGTGCTGCTTCCTCCTTTAGCTTAATGATTGCACGGCGTGTTTTTGGACCTAATGTTCCGGTAGGATTATCCTCCATATATCCACTCTGCTGGAGATAGCGTTGAAACTTATTGATAACGAGACGCTGAAGCTGCTGTAGTGTTGCTCGGCCAATTACACCATCTGCAGTAAGATTTTCCGCCCGCTGAAAGGCTTTGATAGCCTCTTTAGTGGATGAGCCACTAATTCCATCAACTTCCCCCTTAAAGTATCCTAAATAGGCTAAGAGTAGCTGCTGGAGAGCAATATTCTCATTCCCTCCCGGAGTATAACTAGCAATAGTAGGGAGTGTGGGTGCCTCCTCTTCGGTAAGATCTGACTGTTGCTGTGGTGAAGTTTCTTGGTCGAGTGAGGCTTCTCCATCTGCATCGGCAATATAATCACGGGCAAGCTCCTGTTCGGAGGCTTCAGCATATGAGTGACTCAACTTTCGTTTGTGGGCTTCATTCTGATTAAAGAGAACTAGAAGTAAGTGGGGTGAGAGGCTGCCCGTCTCCTCAATTTGCTGTTTCCGCTCAAAAGATTGTATTGCACCACGGGTGCTAATACCATCAATACCATCAATTTCGTTATGGTAAAGATCCAACTCTTTCAGTGCTTTTTGGGTTATTTTACGGACCTCTCTCTCCAACACCTGCTCCCATGAGGGGTGTAGCTCTCCTGTCTCTTCGTGATTGATGGAGCGCTGGTAGCGTTTAATGGCATTTCGGGTGATAGGGCCCATATCACCATCTAACTCATCAGGGAAGAATCCCATTAATTTAAGCCAGGTCTGAATTGTTAAAACATTTCCCGAGCGGGCATTGATTAAGATCTGGTCGATCTCATCGCGGGTTAAGTTAAAGGGGAGTGTTATCTGTTCCCCCTCTGTAGTAGATGGCTCCTCCACTTTAGGGGATGAGGTCTGTTGTAGATCCTCTTGTTCTGTCGGTTGAGATTGTGTGATCTGCTCCTCTTCTTCCACGAGTTCACCGCGATTACTAATCAAATAGGCGAGGTGGGGACGATCGATTGCCTGATCGGATGCCCGTAAGTTATTGATTAATGAGGCGCTGATTAAAGGGGCTGTTGGGTCATCATTTAGCTGCTGTAGTAGGGAGATGGTTGCGCTATCGAGGATACCCGTTAGAGGGATCTGGTATCCAAGGTCGATAAGGCGGTTCTGAAGAGTGTAGATTGCCTCTATCTCCAGCTCCTCAAACCAATCGGGCGTTATATAATGATTTTCGTTAAGGCCTCGAGTACGTTGGAAGTTGAGAATATTCTCTCTAAAGGGTTCATTGTAGATTCCTAACGTGTTGTCGACAGGTACATTGAGAAGATAGAACCAGAGTTGAACCCGCCGAACAAGGGCTTTATCTACCCCTGATGTTAACCCAATCTCATTGGCCCACTTCAATACCGCTGTCTGGTGGGTGCTGCGCGCATAATCCACAAGAGTGAATCCATTATGATCCGATTGTTGTAGGAGGCTACCACTAAGCTGAGAGAGGGGGTTTAGAGCCCCCTTCTCGGCATACTCAAAGAGGGGGTTATCAGCAGCAAGGCTACCTCCTCCAAGAAGTGAGAGGCAGAGGAGTGATCGGGTAACGAATGCACGTAACATATTAAGAATCCTTTGAAATCGTCTCTAATTTGGTTGCGATTTGGTAGGGAGGCGCCCTTTACGAAGATGAACGAGAATTAAAGAGATAGCCGTTGGTGTTACTCCGCGCATGCGGGAGGCTTGTCCAATGGTTTTTGGTTGCTGTGCGTTGAGAAGCTCTTGGGTCTCAATTGAGAGCCCCTCTATCGCGGAGTAATCAACATTTTCTGGTAATGGGGCATTTTCAAATTTCTTATAACGCTCAATCTCTTCCAACGCACGATTAATGTAGCCGGCATACTTTGTTTCGATCTCAATTTTCTGTAGAACTTCTGGAGTAAATCCATTGAGTGTGGCAGCTCCCTCGAGCTTTAAGAGTTCTGAGAGTGTCACCTCAGGCCGCTTTAAGAGCTCCTTTGCGCGGATATTTTGAGTTAGGGCAATCTGTGTGCGTTCTTGAAGCTTAAGTCCATCGCTGCTATTGCGATCAATTAACCATTCATCAAAGTGGGTCTCTGCTTTGGCAATCGCCTCCTCCTTCTTTAAGAAGTGCTCCCAGCGGTAATCATCAACTAAGCCTAGTTCTCTTCCGATGGGGGTTAGACGCTGATCAGCATTATCCTCACGCATTAAGAGGCGATACTCTGCGCGAGAAGTGAACATGCGATAAGGTTCACGGACCCCTTGGGTAATTAGATCATCAATCATAACGCCAATGTAGGATTCATGACGGAGCGGATACCACTGCTCAAGCTCAAGATAGCGGCGGGCCGCATTTAATCCTGCTAGTAATCCTTGTGCTGCTGCTTCTTCATATCCTGTTGTTCCATTAATTTGGCCAGCAAAGTAGAGATTATTAATCGCTTTAGTCTCTAAGGTGTAGTGGAGATCGCGCGGATCGTAGAAGTCGTACTCAATAGCGTAGCCGGGACGGGTGATATGGGCATTCTCTAGCCCTTCGATGCTATGGACCATCTCAATCTGTACATCAAAGGGGAGGCTGGTGGAGATCCCATTTGGGTAGTATTCAAAGGTATCGAGCCCCTCCGGCTCTAAAAAGACGTGGTGACGATCCTTATCGGCAAAACGCATGATCTTATCCTCAACGGCTGGGCAGTATCGAGGTCCAATTCCTTCGATTGTGGCAGCATCTGAGTACATTGGAGAGCGATCTAGACCACCGCGAATGATCTCATGGGTCTTTGGGTTGGTATAAGTGGTCCAACAGGAGACCTGTCGCGGATGCTCACTGCGGGAGCCAAGATAAGAGAAGACTGGGGTCGGTTCATCTCCAGCTTGCTCGACCATATTGGAGAAGTCGATGCTTTTGCCATCAATTCTTGGTGGGGTTCCTGTCTTTAATCGCCCTTTACGTAAGGAGAGCTCTTCAAGCTTATGGGCAAGTGTGATAGAAGCAGGATCCCCCATTCGGCCTCCACCATAATTCTCTAAGCCGATATGGATTAAACCTGAGAGGAAGGTTCCCACCGTTAAAATAACCGATTCAGCATGAAAGCGAACCCCTGTTTGTGTAATTACCCCTGTTACACGATCCCCTTTGAAGATGAGGTCATCTGCTGCTTGTTGAAAGATATAGAGATTCTCTTGGCGCTCTAACATTTGGCGAATAGCGGTTCGATAGAGTGTTCGATCAGCTTGAGCGCGCGTTGAGCGTACTGCGGGCCCTTTTGAGGCATTGAGAATTCGAAATTGAATACCGGCAAGATCTGTTGCCCGGGCCATAGCACCACCAAGGGCATCGATCTCTTTAACAATCTGCCCTTTACCAATACCACCAATAGAGGGGTTGCAGCTTAGCTCACCTAGGGTGTCAATACTATGGGTAAGAAGAAGGGTGGGGACGCCAAGACGAGCAGATGCTAGCGCTGCTTCTGTTCCCGCATGCCCACCACCAATAACAATAACGCCAAAATGCTTAGGATAATCCATAACTATATAATATCTTCTCTATATCTATCTAAATGTAAGGGTTAGGGGTCGTTCAGCTCAATTATAGCGACTTTTCAGCAAAGTGAGGGAATAAAAGAGCGAACACCAAATCATCCCAGATGCTACCCGCAGTTATCGGAGTAGAATTCTGTTCTGATTTGGTGCATACGCATTATAGGTAACTTAAGCTGCCTCTCTTCCCTTCATAGGGGAAGAGTAATTACTTACCTAGTTGTGTCTTGAGGTCTTCAAAAGCATCCGTGAAGCCCATAAGTGATACTTCTGCTTTCACATTATCTTGGTCACCATCGAAGAGGAAATGAGTGTACGCAACATTCATCTTATTTCCCTTCTTAATGCTCTCTAGGGATTTGGCGTCATTTAACTGTAGACCAGCAACACACCCATTAGGTAGACAGCGATTAAAAGGGAGTCCCTCTACCGTATCATCGCCAATTTTAAGTTTTTTACCATCGATATCAAACTTCAGTCCATCGAGAAGAGAGTTGCCTAATAGGGTTGTAAAGAGCATCGATGGGTGCTCATCATTTCCTAAGTAGGAGATAGTTGTATTAAGAATTAATTCGCGGGACTCAGGGCTATCGGCACTCTTATTCTCTTTAAAGAGGACAAAAGATTGTGAGCTCATTGCACACTGCTTAATCGGTTTGTTGTTCTGTACCACTTCGGTACACTCTACACGCCAATCATTATGCTTCTTCATATATGAAGGCTCTTGCTGAGCGGCTGCTGTTGAGAGAAGCGTAGCAGGTAGGATTAGCGCAAGTAATGTCGATTTGAATTTATTCATAGATAGAGAATCTCCCTGATTAAAATATATTAACTAATAAAGTTTAGTCTAACATCCCATCTTAATACAGAATTCGATCGAGGTGCAATTTTAATCGCCGATTCGTAAGGTGAGAATCGAGGGGTATTCATGTAGAATAGGGGCGAATATTTTATTGTATAAGAATATTCAACGAAGGAGATTAGTCGTGAATCAAGAGAGTAAACGCGGTAATGGTACACTATTTATAGTTTCGGCTCCATCAGGAGGAGGAAAAACAACGCTTGTTGAAACTTTGATGAGATCGACACCAAAATTGAAGCGGGTTGTAACCCATACAACGCGAGAAGCGCGGGCTGGTGAGGTGGATGGTGAGGATTACCATTTTGTCTCATTAGAGGAGTTTAAGGCGCTCAATGAGGCGGGTGGATTTTTAGAGCATGCAGAGGTGTTTGGTAATTACTACGGCACATCAAAAGCTGAGGTACTAGAGAAGAGTGCCGATGGGAGTGACGTTGTCTTGGTGATCGACTGGCAAGGAGCCGCTCAGGTGAAGGCATTAATGCCGGAAGCGGTCAGTGTCTTTATTGTTCCCCCCTCCATTAACGCTCTGCGCACCCGACTGACTCATCGTAATCTTGATAGTAGTGAGATTGTTGATAAGCGGATGAAGGATGCCATTAATCAGATTAAGCATTATGATAAGTTTGATTATCTTATTGTTAATGATGATTTCGATATCGCTCTAGTGCAGTTACGAGGGATCTTTCTCTCCAATCGATTACGGATGGAGTATCAGCAGGTGGAGCAGGCAGAGTTATTAGCTTCTCTACTGAATGATAAAGTGGAGTAAATTTGCCACGATAAGTAGATACAAATAGAGAATTGAGCAGTACGGTACCTCCTATTAAATATATTATAGAGAGGTATTTTGTTTTTCTAATGTGTAGAATATTATTGCATATCAGTTAATTTTTAGATCGCTTCCTCTTTCTCTTGGAAGGGATCCATTCATATGATTTATAAGGAGCTTATATAAAATGGCTAGAGTTACAGTTGAAGATTGTTTAGAGCGTGTTGAGAATCGATTTCAGTTGGTTGTATTAGCTGCCCGCCGTGCGCGTCAACTTGAGCGGGGGGGAGAGCCAACAATTGAGGTGCCTAATCGTGCTTCTAAGTCACCGGTGATTGCACTTAGAGAGATCGGTTCAGGTGGAATCTCGCCCGATGAGATTAATCGTTTAGAGATAGAGCACGAGCTCTCATAAGCGCCCTCTTTAGGGGGAGAGCGATTGTGCTCTATCGTGTTGTGATGAAGTCGAATTGGTAGGGGGGATTATGAGGAGTGTTACGTTACCGGAAGGGCTTGGGGCTTGGCGAGATGAATTTATCATCAAGAGTGAGCGCCTACTTCGTATCGTTGGGCGCTACCTGACAGAGCAGGAGGTGCAGGCCGTTAAAGAGGCATGTGTCTATGGCGCATTTGCCCATGATGGGCAGTTTCGCTCCTCAGGAGAACCCTATATCTTTCACCCTTTAGCGGTGGCGTTGATCCTGACAGAAGTGCAAATTGATGCACCCTCTATCATTGGGGGAATTCTACATGATGTTATTGAGGATACCCCCATCACTTTTTCAGAGATCGAGAGCCGCTTCGGTGAAGATGTTGCAACGATTGTTGATGGTGTTACGAAGTTAACGCAGATTAAATTTACCTCTAAAGAGGAGGAGAAGGCTGAAAATTTCCGCAAGATGATCTTAGCGATGACTAAAGATATTCGAGTCATTATGGTTAAGCTTGCAGATCGTCTCCATAATATGCGCACGTTAGGAGCGCTTGAGCCTTATAAAAAACGTCGTATCGCAAATGATACGCTTGAGGTTTATGCACCTATAGCTGCCCGCTTAGGGATCTATGACCTTCAGGTTCAGCTTGAAAATCTCTGCTTTAAGAATCTCCACCCATGGCGTTATCGGGTTCTAAAAGCGGCCCTTGATGAGCAGTATCGGGTGCAGGAGAATAATCTTGATAAGATTAAAGAGCGCCTCGATGAGGCGTTAGTGCAGTTAAATGTTATTGCTCGAATCTCCACGCGCCGAAAGCATCTTTGGAGTATTTATAGTAAAGTTCGGGTTAAAGGGCGCCTCAATTTGGTCTATGACATCTTTGCGATTCGTATTATAGTTCGCAGTGTGGATGACTGCTATCGCGCGCTAGGGGTTGTACATCGTCATCTAAAGCCGATTATGGGAGGTTTTAAGGATTATATTGCGATACCGAAAACAAATGGTTATCAGAGCCTTCATACCATCGTTTTTGGTGCTAATAATCTTCCTGTAGAGGTTCAGATTCGCACCCGTGATATGCATATTATTGCAGAAGCAGGCGCTGCGGCACATTGGCGCTATAAAGAGGTGTATGAGCATCAAGAACATAACTATGATAAGACTACGGAGTGGCTCGACTCAGTTATGGAGATTCAAGATAGTGCCTTAACCTCAAAAGAGTTTATGGAGACGATGAAGGCGGACTTCTTTCCGAAGGAGATCTATGTCTTTACACCTAATGGTAAGATTATAGAGCTACCCCGTGGAGCGACAGCAATTGATTTTGCCTATAGTGTTCACTCCGATATTGGCAACCGTAGTGCGGCGGCTTATGTGGATATGCATGAGGTCGCTTTAACACAGCCTCTGAGTAATGGGCAAACAGTGCGTATTGAGGTTTCTGACGATGCTTTCCCTTCGCCGATGTGGTTAGAGCATGCGGTAACTGCTCGTGCGCGTACCCGGATCCGCGCCTATCTGCGGAGCTTAAAGGAGGCGGAGGCGGAGGCATTAGGGCGTTCAGTATTAGAGGAGGCGTTACAGAAGCGGGGAATCGATCTTAGTGCTGCGAACGCTGAGGATGAGGCTATTATTCTTTCTGAGTTAGGCCTTGAGTCAAAAGAGGCGCTATTGCGAAATATCGGACGTGGAAAGTATCCACCACAATATGTGATTAATCGCTTTTTAATCCACCAGCGGGAGCATAAGGGGCTTTCAGAGGAGGAGCAGCGACTTCTGAATGTGTCGCAGGATGCGATTATTGGAGCAGAAGGGATGAATACCTCTCTAGCACCATGTTGCCATCCGTTACCTGGGGAGCCGATTATGGGTTGCTTAACGATTCGTCATGGCTTAATGATCCATCTTGTCGGTTGTATGAATATGCAGGCCTATAAAGATAAGCCTGAGAAGTGTATTCCACTTGAGTGGAGTAAAGAGGTGCGGGGCGAGTTTCCAGTTAAGCTCTACCTAGTAGCGAAGAATCAGCGAGGGTCGTTGGCGGCTATTAGTGCACGTTTAACAGAGATGCAGCTCGATATTGATGAGTTTAACTCAACTGGCCTAAATGAGGATCTGGTACGTGTAGAGTTTGTTATCAAGGTGAGTGATCGGAAGCATCTAGCTGATATTATGCGTGAGCTAAAACTTTTAAGTAATGTAGAGCGAGTCTCCAGAAAGTAGCCGCTATGTCAATTAAAGAGAGTTAATAGAGAGGTGTGCATTGTCTAAAAGTCGAAATCACATCATCGATCTATTGCTCATCTTTATCCTAGTTTTAGCCTATCTCTTCTTCTCCAGTACAGGTCTCTCTAAGCGATTAGGAAATGCAGCATATGACTATGTGATCTCATCGCGGGCTCCTGTCACCAATAATGATTTAGTGATGGTGGTGATCGATGATCACTCTATTCAGAGGCTCCAGCAGAAGTGGCCATGGCCACGAAGTTATCACGCCGCTCTGATTAATCATTTAACAGATGCTGATGCCGCCGTTGTTGCATACAATGTGATTTTTGCAGAGCGTGGTGAGGAGGATCAACTGCTACGGGAGGCGATTCGACGTAATGGACGGGTTGTCCTTCCGATCGATCGCGAAGTCAACTATGGGCAGAATATCTTTATTAATGAGGCAAATATAGGGCATGCCTCCATTGAGAGTGATCCTGATAGCATTTTAAGAGGGATTACGATCTATGAAGATCTCTATGGTGAGAGTGTGCCGGCCTTTGCCCTTGCAGTGTTAAAGATGGTAAATCCTATTCGCAGCGCGCAGTTAGAGCGCCGTTTTGGGCATGATACAAAGTCGTATAATCGTCAGACTAACTTTATCTATAGTGTTCGCGATGAGATTCCTGTTTATAGCTTTATTGATGTTTTAGAGCGTAAGATTAATCCACAGGTTTTTAAAGATAAAATTGTCTTTGTCGGGGTTATTGGAACGGGGATAGGGCAGCGCTTTATTCCTGCTGATCGTGATAAGCGCTCCTGGTCAGGTACCGGGGTTCAGATCTCCCTCTTCAATGCATTAAACGATTTAGCCTTTGTTAAGATTCCCCATCCGATCTGGAAGCTCTTTTTTAACTTTTCTGCGCTCTTTTTGGTGGTGCATGTTGTGCGCACCCCTCGAATCTCTATTGCCACTAGCAATGTGATTAGCTTGACGTTAGCTCTTCTATTAACGGCTCTCCCTTATCTAATCTTTATTACGACCTCGTACTGGATCAATCTGATTGATTCTGCACTTATAGCGGTTCTCTTTATCTTTATCTATACCTTAAGCTCCACTCATTATCGGTTGCGTGAAGCTAATCGATCCCTTGAGCGGCATGTTGCTAAGCGAACCCAAGAGCTACGGGTAACTAACTACAACTTAGCCCAAGAGATTCGGGGGCGGGAGCAGATTGAACGGAGCTTGCGCCATAGTGAGCATGGGCTGCGTACCTTATTAGATAATATCCAGATCGGAATTATCACCATTAGTGTTGATGGGCGTATTGTCACTGCAAATAAGACGATCTTCTCTCTCTTTGGACATAAACCCCGAGAGATTATTGGCACCAACCTGCAGAGCTTTTTAAGTTGTGATCTGCTTAATAAGCAGCAGACAGGAGGGCAGATAGCAACTCTGATTGAGCGCTTGATTTCTAGCCAAGAGGAGACCTTTCAGATAGAGGGGGAGGTGCGTCGCTCAGATGATAAGCCACCCATTCCGGTGGCGATTAACTTTTCACAATTGCGGCAAGGAGAGAAGCATAAGTTTGTCTGTCTAATTCGAGATATTCGTGATCAGCGGCGTGCTGAAAAGATGACTCAAGAGTTCGTAGCGACAGTCTCCCATGAGCTGCGGACACCGATCACGTCAGTGAAGGGGGCGCTAGAGCTGATGAAGGCTGGAATGGCGGGGGAGCTTAGCCCCCGTATGGAGCAGATGCTTGGACTTGCTTTGCGAAATAGTGAGCGTCTCCTTATGCTTGTCAACGATATTTTAGATATTCAGAGGATTCAGCTAGGGACGTTAAAGTTTGATCAGAAGCCTCTGAATATTGTTTCGGTTGTGCGACAATCGATTGAGGTGAATGAGGTATATAGTGAGATGTATCGGGTAAAACTTGTGGCAAAGCTTCCCGATTACCCTCTCTATGTTATGGGTGATGAGGGGCGATTGATTCAGGTAATGAGCAATCTAATCTCAAACGCATCCAAATTCTCTCCGTCGGGCGGCGCGGAGGTTGTGATTCAGACGCGTTATCATGGGGATCGTGTCATGGTATCGGTGACGGATTTCGGATGTGGTATTTCAGAGGATTTTCGCAGCCAAATTTTTGGTAAGTTTGAGCAGGCAGGGGAGGCGCGTCACCGTTCAAAAGGGACAGGTTTAGGGTTAAGTATTACTAAAGCATTAGTGGAGCGAATGAATGGCGTTATCGATTACCGATCACAGGAGGGGAAGGGGAGTACCTTCTACTTTGTGTTGCCAGCCCTTACCCCGCGAGAGGTTCGTCAATATATAGAGAAAGAGAGTAGAAGAAATGAAGAGAAGAGGTGATTACCCTTTAACATATCTAGGGGGATTAACAGCAAGAGAGTTTATCTCAGAGTATTGGCAGAAGAAGCCCCTTTTTGTTAAGGGCGCTTTTCCCCAGTTTAAGGCTGCACTCTCGATTGAGGAGCTGGCAGGGCTTGCGTTAGAGGAGGAGATTCCTTCACGTCTTATCTTAGAAGAGGGGGGGAGTAAGCCGTGGGAACTTCGGCAAGGGCCCTTTACTGATGAGGATTTTGCACAATTTCCTAATGAGCGCTGGATGTTGATGTTGAATGATCTTGATAAGTATATCCCCGACCTTGCCCCAATCTTAGAGCCGTTCCGATTTATACCCCGTTGGCGCTTTGATGATCTACAGGCTTCAATAGCGGTTGATGGAGGTAATGTGGGGCCCCATTGGGATGATTATGATGTCTTTCTTCTTCAAGGAGAGGGGCGAAAACGTTGGCAGATCAGTTACGCCCCCACTACGGATGAGGATTTTATTCCGGGAGTAGATCTTCGCTTAATTGAGAATTTTAAGGTGGATGAGGAGTGGGTTGTAGAACCGGGGGATCTTCTCTATCTTCCTCCTAAAATAGGTCATTTTGGCATTTCAATTGGGCAGAGTGTCACTTGGTCAATCGGATATCGAATGCCACAGATTAATGGATTGCTTGATGATTTCACCCATACAGTAATTGAGAAGGTCTCACCACAACTGCGCTTAGAGGATCCCGCTTTTCCTATAGAGGCGGAAGGGTATTTAAGTGGTCGCGCAATTACACAATTTAAACAGCAGTTAGAGCAGCATCTTCAGTATGATGATGAGCATTTTGCCCGTTGGTTTAGTCGAGCTTTGACAGCTCCACGCTCGTTAGAAGGGCATCAACCCCTGGTGACAACATATAGGATCGCAGATCTATCTACTCTAATCGAGTCGGAGGCGGAGTTAGAGCTCAATCCACACCTAGTTGCCCTCTATCGGAAGAGGGGTGAGGACTATCTTCTCTATCTAGGTGGTGAGGAGTTTTCGTTACCAAAGCAGGCGGCACCTCTTATTTATGGGATCTGTCAAGAGGGGCAGCTAACAGCAGGTGTATTACGGCAGATAATTGCGATTGATGGGTTAAAAGAGTTGATTATCTCCTGGGTTAATTTAGGGTATCTACATGATTATCGTTACTTAGAGGAGGAGAGGGAAGAGTGTTAAGAAACTTATTAGCAATATCTCTATTATTAGGAATCGGTGTTGCTGAGCCCACCTTTTCGGTCTGTGAGCGAAGTATCTTTGAGCGGACAACAGAGATAGATTCGACATCAGGGTTGCCACTTGGACGCCTCTACTTTGATGGTGCGGTTATCAATATTGAGCTTGCTGAAAATGAGGTGTCTCGTGCTTATGGATTGATGAATCGGCTGATCTTACCTAAGAACTGGGGGATGCTCTTTCTCTTTGATGATGAGAAGCCACGCAGTTTTTGGATGAAGAATACAAAGATACCACTGGATATTCTCTACCTCGATAGTGATGGAATTGTGCAGCAGATTGAGGCGGCAGAGCCTTGCCATACTGAACGTTGTCCAAGCTATCCATCAGAGGGTCCTATCCAGTATGTTCTTGAGTTGGCGCAAGGGGAATCGGAGCGGCTAGGAATAGGGGTGGGGGCCCAATTTCGGTGCCCAGAATCGGCAGAGTAAAGATTCGCTATTTAAGAGGAACTATACTATAATGCGAAGTCGTTAAATTGCTGTCATCGCCATTGACACTTTTAAATCAAATTTCGGAGTTTTTTTAATATGTTAACAGTAGAACAGAAAGCACAAATTGTTGCTGAATATGGCCGTAAAGAGGGTGATACAGGATCACCAGAGGTACAGATCGCCCTTTTAACCCATAATATTAATCATCTTCAAGCCCACTTTGCGGAGCATAAAAAAGATCATCACTCACGCCAAGGGTTACTTAAAATGGTTAATAAGCGTCGTAAGTTGCTTAACTATCTTAAAGAGACAGCTTTTGATCGCTATCAGGAGCTAATCCAGAAGTTATCACTACGTCGCTAAATCTAACTGTGCTTTAAGCACTAATGGTAAGATGATGTAATGAGTAACGATATAGAGAGAGGGTATCCAGATAGTGATTCAGATCGCTCTATATCGCAGAGAAATACCCTCGCAGGAACGCGGGGGTTTTTTGTTATAAAAGCAATACAATGGGGCACTGCTTAAGAATTTATCGTAAGTTGAGGCGGATGTGGCGGTGAGCTCTTAGGCAGTTCCCTTACTGTTTACTATTGCTTTTATAGCTTGGTTTATTATTTTAGATGCATGATTATGCAGAGGTTTTTATGAAGTTAGAAGCTATTAAGCAAGAGTTTACGTTTGGTAATCGTACCGTTAAGATTGAGACCCGTGAAATAGGGCGACAAGCGACGAGTGCGGTGATGATTGATGTTGAAGGAACGACGCTACTCGTTACCTGTGTTGCTTCACCAACGGGTGATCCAAGTCGGGGCTTCTTCCCGTTAACCGTGGATTATCAGGAGCGTACTTATGCTGCGGGGAAGATTCCTGGAGGATTCTTTAGACGGGAAGGGCGCCCATCTGAAAATGAGATTCTTATCTCTCGCCTTATCGATCGCCCGATTCGCCCACTATTTCATGAGGGTTTTTTCAATGAGGTGCAGATTATTGCAACGGTTATGTCGGTGAATCCTGAAGTGAGCACGGATATTGTTGCGTTAATTGGAACATCAGCGGCATTAGCGACCTCAGGATTGCCTTTTCAAGGGCCTATCGGTGCTGCGCGTGTAGGTTATAAGGATGGGGAGTATCTCTTAAACCCTAGCCTTAGTGAGTTGAAAGAGTCTGACCTTGATCTTGTCGTAGCAGGGACAGAGAGTGCGGTCTTAATGGTGGAGTCGGAAGCGAATCTTTTAAGTGAAGAGGTGATGCTTGGAGCGGTTGTTTATGGTCATAAAGCCTTCCAGGTAGTGATTGAGAATATTAAAGAGCTTAGCGAGAAAGTCGCCGCTCCCACCTTCCCTTTTGAGCCACCTCAGAAAGATGAAGCTCTCTATAAAGCGGTTGAGCAAGAGGTTCGCGCAGCTTTAGAAGAGGCCTTTAAGATTGTTGAGAAACAAGCCCGGGGGGATGCAATTGCCGCGGCACAAGCAGCAGCGATAGAGGCGTTAGTGAGCGATGAGGAGGATGGGTATAGTGAGAGTGAGGTGGCGGCAGTAATTAATGAGATAAGCTCTGAGATTGTTCGGAGTCAGATTATTGCTGGGAACCCACGTATCGATGGTCGGGATACGAAGAGTGTTCGGGCAATTGAATCGAAAGTCGGTATTTTAGAGCGTACCCACGGATCTGCTCTCTTTACACGGGGAGAGACGCAAGCCATTGTCGTAGCAACGTTAGGTACAGAGCGGGATGCACAGATTATTGATGCCCTCGAAGGGGAGTATCGTGATAATTTTATGTTGCATTATAACTTCCCTCCTTATTCAGTTGGTGAGACTGGTCGTGTTGGATCGCCAAAGCGCCGAGAGATCGGTCATGGTCGCTTAGCTAAGCGTGGTATCCAAGCGGTTATGCCTAATATGGAAGAGTACCCATATACGATTCGCGTAGTATCTGAGATTACGGAGTCGAATGGTTCAAGCTCTATGGCTTCAGTGTGTGGTACCTCTATGGCTCTTATGGATGCAGGTGTTCCTCTTAAAGCGCCTGTGGCCGGTGTTGCGATGGGGCTTATTAAAGAGGGGGAGCAGTATGCCGTTCTTACCGATATTCTTGGTGATGAGGATCATCTTGGAGATATGGATTTTAAAGTAGCGGGGACCGAGACAGGAATTACCGCGCTACAGATGGATATCAAGATTGATGGTATCACGCAAGAGATTATGGAGCAGGCGTTAGCTCAGGCTAAGGATGCACGCCTCCATATTTTAGGGGAGATGAATAAGGTGATTAGTGAATCCCGAGATTCAATCTCTGAATATGCGCCACGAATTACTACGATGCAGATCAATCCCGATAAGATTCGTGATGTAATCGGAAAGGGAGGGGTAACTATTCGAGCCATAACAGAAGAGACTGGCGCAATCATTGAGATTGAGGATGATGGTGAGGTGAGGATCTCTGCAGTAAATAGTGAGCAGGCAGCTGCGGCACGGAAGCAGATTGAAGATATCACCGCCGATATTGAGATTGGAGCAGTCTACGAAGCACCCATTGTGCGTATAATGAATTTTGGTGCATTTGTTAATCTTCGTCCAGGGCAGGATGGTTTAGTCCACGTATCTCAGATCCCATCAGAAGAGCGCATTCAAGATGTTGCCGATTATCTTGATGTGGGTGAGGTGGTGAAGGTTAAGGTATTAGAGATTGATCGCCAAGGACGGATTCGCTTAACCATGAAGGATGTGGAGTAGAATATCGATCTTTTTTATGGTCATAATGATCATTAACGATCACTGATTTGAAACCCCAAATGATAAAACATTATTTGGGGTTTTCTTTTGGGTGGATGGCGTGACTATAATAGAGAGGCTATTGAGATTTTAGAGGGAGAGTAGAATGAGTAAGAAAAAGAGGAGCAATAATCTGATTGCAGGTAATCGCAAAGCATTTCATGATTACTTTATTGAGGAGCGACTTGAGGCGGGGCTCGCCCTTCAAGGGTGGGAGGTTAAGAGCCTTCGGGAGGGGCGTGCTCAACTGAAGGAGGCATATGTTTTTATGCGTGATGGCGAGGCTTACCTTTTAGGTGCTCATATTGCCCCCCTTCTATCTGCATCAACCCATGTTCGGGCAGATTCTACTCGGACCCGAAAGCTGCTGTTGCATCGTCATGAACTTGATCGTTTGACGGGAGCTGTTGAGCAGAAAGGGTTGACTATTGTCCCCCTTAACCTCTATTGGAAGCGGGGATATGCTAAGTTAGAGATAGGGATTGCCAAGGGGAAGAAGGCCCATGATAAGCGTGAAGCGATTAAGCGGCGGGATTGGGATCGGGAGAAGCAGCGCCTTATGCGTACTGCTCACCGTTAAGTAAGAGAGTATCATTATCATAATAATATAAATCGATTAATCGTTACGAGTTGATCGTTAATTAGTAGCTGGAGGAGTAGATGAAAAAGATTGTTTTTTTAGATCAAGGAACATTAGCGGGGCATACCTTTCAATTTGATTTTCCCTTTGAGATAACAAATATCGATAATTGCCCACACGATAAGGTGGCGGAGGCGATTGCGGGGCATCAGATTGCTATTACAAATAAGATTCCCATCGATCGGGCAACTATGGAGGCGAATCCTCAACTTAAACTGATAGCGGTTGCGGCAACAGGCTATAACCATATCGATATTGAGGCGGCACGGGCGTTAGGAATTACGGTCTGCAATGTGGCAGGCTATAGTACAACGTCGGTAGCAGAGCATACTTTTATGATGATGATTGCGCTCATGCACCGCCTTCCTCTCTATCAGAAACGTATTGCGCGGGGTGAATGGCAAGAATCTCCCTTCTTCAGTATTTTTGCCGAGTCAATTTATGATTTAGAGGGAAAGACTTTAGGGATTGTCGGTCGCGGTAGTATTGGTAAGGCGGTAGCGAAATTTGCTGAAGCGTTCAATATGAGAGTACTCTTTTCAGAGCGGAAAGGTGCAGCTGAGATTCGTGATGGGTATCATGCTTTTGATCAGGTTCTGCGGGAGGCGGATATCTATTCTCTCCATCTTCCACTCACTGATGAGACTGAGAATATGATTGATGCTGCAGAGATTGCACGGATGAAGAAGGGTGTTATTATTATCAATGTGAGTCGTGGAGGGATAGTGAATGAAGAGGCGTTAGCCGATGGATTGTTAAGTGGAGATGTGGGGGGTGCGGGCATCGATGTAACGACAACAGAGCCACCTAGAGCGGATAATCCATTAATTGCTAACGACTTAGGTAACTTTATCTTAACCCCCCATACAGCATGGGCGAGTGAAGAGGCTCTCGTTCGGTTAGTGGCTCTATTAGAGAATAATATTAACCAGTTTGTTGGGGGAAGCCCAGTGAATGTCGTCAGCTAATCCCCACCAAACATTATACTATTTTCTTATCTATTGCATTTTTAGGGGTCTCTGCGTAGAGTAGAGACTCCTTTCTTATGTATGAGGTTTAAAGAGATGCTCTATACTGCAATTAAACATCCCCACGTTCTATTTGCGCTGCTTTCTGTTCTTCTGTTTAACTTTCGATTTTGGCGTTATTTTAAAGGGGAGCGACCAAAATGGGCGCGTATTCTTCCTCACATTTTAGATACACTCTTTCTTATATCTGGGATTGCGCTAGCAGTTTTAGGGAGGATCAATCCTATCTCTACTGGTGGGTCATGGTTAGGAGTGAAGTTGCTTCTTCTGCTCTTTTATATCTTCTTTGGTATTCTTGCAATGCGTCAAAGTAGAGTGGATAGTGTCCGATATATCAACTACATACTGGCTAATATTATGGTAGTGGGGATGCTCTACTTTGCCTTAATTAAACCGATTATTTTTTAAGCATACCAGTAGTAATAAGAAGCATTGCTCCTCAGGGAGCAATTTTTTTTTGCTTGAGATATTTATTAAAAAGGCTTAGTTTGAATGTAGCACAGATCATTTATGGTTTGATAGATAATAAAAATAGTCGCTTTTATGGAGTTGAACCTCAAATAAAAGCGCAGGTGATCATTAATGTGCATGACGCTAAATCCTATAGGTCGATCCACCTAAGGAGGCCTTCGTAATAACTAAAGGAGTGATTATGAAAAAGAATGTTAAAGATATTTATAAAGATTTCTATACAGTAGAAGATGCTATCAACTTCACCGAAGAGAAGACTCGTGAGCTACAGCTTAAGCATCTTAATAGTCAGCGCACATTATTAGGAAACTCTAAATATTTTAAACGTGCGGAAGGTGCAGTCTTTATTGATGAGAATGGAGATGAGCATCTGGATATGATCGGTGCCGTTGGTGTTGCAACGGTTGGTAACAATAACGAGTTTGTATGGGAAGGGATTAAACGCTGTTTTGATGAGCGCCAATTTATGATGGGGGTGATCTCATATCGTAACGTTGCTGCAGCCTTTGCTCACAACCTCTCCCTTGTATCGCCTGGAGGTAAACTTACTAAGCTTGGAACTGCAATGGGGGGTGCTGAGGCTGTTGAGGGAATGATTAAGCTCATTAAGCTAGCAACCCGTAATGAGCCGAAGAAGAGCAAGTTTTTAGCAACACATGGTGCTTTCCATGGAAAGACGTCGGGCGCGGTATCGCTCGGGGGTCGTGAAACATGGCGAGAGCATCAACAGTTAGATATGAGTGGATTCCACCATATTCCCTATGGTGACGCTGACGCATTAGAAGAGGAGCTCTCAAAAGGGATCTATAAGGCCTTTGTGGTAGAGCCGATCCAAGGGGAGGGGGGCGTTAATGTTCCACCTGAGGGTTATCTTAAGAAGGCTCGTGAGCTCTGTACAAAATATGATGCGTACTTAGTTGTAGATGAGATCCAAACAGGGGGTGCACGTACAGGTAAAATGTGGTGCTGTGAGCATGAGGGCATTATTCCTGACTGTATCGTGTTTGGAAAGGGGTTTGCTGCTGCTTTAGTCCCCTTTGCCGGCTATAACTGTACTGAGGAGCTGTATGAGGCTGCTTATGGCAGTGTTGAGACTTGTTTCCATCACACAGCGACTTACCAAGAGAATACCTTAAGTGCTGCAGCAGGGTTAGGTGCATTGCAATATATGATTGAGCATGATTTACCAAAGCAAGCGGCAGAGAAGGGGGAGTACCTTATGAAGGGCCTCAGAGAGATTCAGAAGAAGTATCCTGAGGTTATTAAAGAGGTTCGTGGTAAGGGACTAATGATTGGTGTTGAGTTTAATCAGACCCCTGAGTTTATGCATGAGGAGTATGGAGAGTTCTACTCTATTGAAGTAGAGAAGCAGATGGCAGATGTCTATCGGGTTCAAGTGATGCATACCTTCAATAACCCATCTGTCTTTAGATTCCTTCCTCCTGCGATCATCACCTATGAGCAGCTTGACTACGGACTTGAGTCGTTTGAGAAGTCGGTAGCCCATGCAGTAGCTTTAGGAGAGAAGTAGATCAATCAGTTAGAGGGATTTATGTAATTATTCCCGAATAAGTGATCAATTGTTGCGCTATAGGTTGACGATGATCCTCAATTCGCTATAATTACAATCCTTATGACGAAGCGCCCATAGCTCAGCTGGATAGAGTACCTGGCTACGAACCAGGCGGTCGGAGGTTCGAATCCTTCTGGGCGCGCCATCTACAGAGAGCCCCTTACCAAGTAAGGGGCTTTTTATTGTCTCCACTTTAATGATTACCTAAGCGCCTATCTACCCCTTATTGATGGGGTATAGGGCATAAAAAAGCCCACTATGTTGTGGGCCTTTAGTTGGTATTAATTATATAGCTCTCTTATCAGACTCAATCATCGCTCAATCAGTTCGTAGATAAATTGTGGGCGATCCCCCTTACGATAATAGATGAATGGCTTTTGGTAGCTATCGAGGAATGCTTGTCGCTCCTTTTTGGTATTAAACCAGCGCTCAGCTGCAAATGAGTCACCAAATAGGTGGGGGAGTGTGAGCGGGTCATGCTCTCTTAAGGTCATCCGGACACCATACTTCTTCATAACATCTCCTTAGCTGTAGGTTATCTAATCTATAGATCGATATCTATAAGTTTAGAGATTTAAATCTTTAATCGTTTTGGCTAATAACTCAATCTTTTTCATTTGAGTAAACTCTTTTCGGTAGACTAATCCAACCTTTCGGGTTGGTACAGGTGCTTCAAAAGGCACATAGGCTAAATATTCACTTAAATGATCCTTCATTAAGGCATATTTCGGTAGCACTGAGACCTTATGTCCAGCCGCCACCACATTGCGAATGGTTTCTAAAGAGTGGTGGTGGGATTGTGAGGCATTAATCTCTTTACATTGATCTAAAACCTGATCACGGAAGCAGTGACCAATATTTAATAATAGGGGGCTATATTCATGAATCTCTTCCACAGAGATCGACTTGCGCTCTGAGAGGGGGTGCCCTTTTGGTGTTACAAGATAGAAGGGTTCCTCATATAGTTTAATGACCTCAAGTGTTGTATCGGTGACGGGTAACGCCATGATGGCAGCATCGATCTCACCTGTTTTTAACATTGGAATGAGGTTGTCAGTCAGATTCTCATAGATATTCAGTGAGAGCTCAGGCGCTTGATCACGAAGTGAAGGGATGAATTTAGGGAGCAGATAGGGAGCGATGGTAAAGATAATCCCTAGTTTTAGGTCCCCCTCTAGTGAGTCTGAGTCGATACTTAATGACTCAAGATCATTTACTAGTTCAAAGATTTTACGGGCCATGGGCAAGGCTTCAGCACCCGCAGGAGTTAAGAGCACCTCATTCGTTGTGCGCTCAAAGAGCGTGACCCCCATTGAGTGCTCTAGATTTTTAATGCCGATTGAGAGAGCAGGCTGGGAGATAAAGCATTTTTGTGCCGCTCGCCCAAAATGTTTCTCTTCTGCAACGGCAATAAAATAACGTAATTCGTTAAGTTTCATACGTTCTCCTAACATATAGTATTGGTATCATTTTTCTCTATAAGGAATTTTACCATATCTGGATATTTATTATGGGGATATGGTATTTTATAGAGAGGAGAGATTAGGGTGTTATGTAGATAGGAGGATGCCGGCAATAGAGAGGTCTAAATGGTCTGCTGTTAGAGTGATTTATGGGTCTATAAGATCTATGGAGTAGAAGAAGCAGTTGAACGTGAAAAGAAGAGTCCACCTACTGCTGATGAAGAACCATCAAAATATTGGATATAAAGATATAAAAAATGAAGCAATTTGAGAAATTCTTAGAGAATTCTGGTCTCTATGGTGCGAATGCAGCGTACCTAGAAGATCTATATGAGTCATACTTAAAGGATAAAAGTTCCGTTAGCGAAAAGTGGCAAGAGTATTTTCGTGAGTATGCAAAATATTCTGGTGGGGATATTGCTCATGGCCCCATACGACAATCCTTTGAGGGATTACGTCGCCAGCCGACACAGCTAGAGGTAGATTATAGCGCGTCGGAGAAGCAGACGGCAGTGTTAAGATTAATCGCAGCATATCGAAGAAGAGGGCATCAAGCAGCAGACTTATGCCCTCTTAATCTACGTGAGCGGGAGGTTATCTCCTCCTTAACGCTAGCACATCATGGATTAACAAATGCTGATCTAGATCGTGAATTTAATATCGGTGCATTGTCGAGTCGTCCACGAAAGAAGCTGCGAGATATTGTTAAGATTATGGAGAATGCATATACGCGCCATATCGGTGTTGAATATATGCATATAACCAATCCCGATGAGCGTCATTGGATTCAGAATAAGTTGGAGGTAGAGGGGGATCCGGTTGAGTTCTCTGCCGATGAGAAGCGGGAGACTTTGCGTCAACTTGTCGCTGCAGAAGGATTAGAGCGCTACCTCCATGTTCGCTATGTGGGGCAAAAGCGCTTCTCCTTAGAGGGGGGGGATGCCCTAATTCCGATGATGCATGAGCTGATCCATTGCGCCGCGAAGAAGGATGCGGAAGAGATTGTGATTGGAATGGCTCATCGTGGTCGCCTTAATATGTTGGTTAATATCTTAGGAAAGTCTCCACAAGATCTCTTTGCAGAGTTTGAGGGGCGTCCTACCTTTGATAAAGGCTCTGGAGATGTTAAATATCATATGGGTTTCTCATCAACAGTTGATGTTGATGGGCGTGCTGTCCATTTAGCACTCTCTTTCAACCCTTCCCATCTAGAGGTTGTTAATCCTGTAATTGTAGGATCTGCACGGGCCCGACTTGAGCGACGGCTCTCTGAACATAAAGCGGGGTTACCCTTCAATAAGGTAATTCCCGTTCAAATTCATGGGGATGCAGCTTTTGCTGGTCAGGGTGTTGTTATGGAGACGATGCAGCTCTCAGAGGTGCGCGGCTATAGCTGTGGAGGTTCTGTTCATATTGTTATCAACAATCAGATCGGATTTACCACTTCAAACCCACTTGATGTTCGCTCTGCTACCTACTGTACAGATGTAGCAAAGATGATCCAGGCGCCGATTTTCCATGTCAATGGAGATGATCCTGAGGCGGTGAAGACGGTTATCCAATTAGCATTAGCTTATCGTCAAACATTTAATAAAGATGTTGTGATTGACCTTGTCTGTTATCGCCGTTTAGGGCATAACGAGGCGGATGAGCCGAGTGCAACACAGCCGATGATGTATGAGAAGATTAATGCTCATCCCGTTCCTTCACGTATCTATGCAGATCGTTTAATCAATGAGGGTGTGATTAGTGAGGAGGAGTATAAAGAGTATATTCGTCACTATCGGAGACGTTTAGAGACCGAAGAGAATGTCGGCTTTCAGCCGATTGAGCGCCCTGCTCACGATGGTTATGTAAAGGCTTGGAAGCATTATCTAGAGAATAAACATCTTTTTGGTACAGAGGATGCAGTTCTTCCCGATACGACAGTGAGTGAAGAGCAGATTCTGCGTCTAACGAAAGCCATGAATGAGATCCCTAAAGGGGTAGCGTTACACCCTAGAGTCCAACGTATCCATGAAAATCGCTATAAAATGGGTATTGGCGCCATGCCGATGGATTGGGGGTTTGCAGAGATTATGGCCTATGCCACTCTATTAGATGATGGCTATCCGGTGCGTTTATCGGGACAAGATTCTCGTCGGGGCACGTTCTTCCATCGCCATGCTGTCTATTACAACCAAAAAGATGGCTTATGCCATATTCCATTAGAGCATTTACGGGAGGGGCAGCCTAAATTCACTGTCATTGATTCGATTTTATCGGAGTTTGCTGTACTCGGATTTGAGTATGGTTACGCAACGGCAGAGCCTAACTCACTAGTGATATGGGAAGCTCAGTTCGGGGACTTTGTAAATGGAGCCCAGGTTGTTATTGATCAGTTTATTGCATCGGGAGAGACTAAGTGGCGTCGATTAAATGGTCTAGTACTCCTCCTACCCCATGGGTATGAGGGGCAGGGGCCAGAGCATTCATCCGCGCGACCTGAACGTTTCTTAGAGCTTTGCGCTGAAAATAATATGAGTGTTGTTGTTCCTACAACGCCAGCACAAGCATTCCATATGTTCCGCCGTCAGATGCTACAGGATTATCGAAAGCCACTTATCTGTATGTCTCCTAAGAGCCTTCTCCGTCACCGTCAAGCCATTAGTGAAATTAAAGATTTAACTGAAGGGCGATTCCAACCGGTGATTCCAGAGGTAGAAGAGATAGCAGATGAGCAGGTTAGCTCTGTTGTCATCAGTGTTGGCAAGATCTATTACGATTTAGTGAATGAGCGGGCAGCACGGGAAGATAACAAGCATGCGCTGATTCGCTTAGAGGAGATCTATCCATTCCCCAGTAGATTGCTCCACGAGGCTGTTTCAAAGTATAGCAATGCAACCGAGATTATCTTTTGTCAGGATGAGCCTCGAAATCAGGGTTACGCTAACTTTGTGCGGGATTATCTCGAAGAGCTTTTTGCTGATCGATATCAGATTCGTTTTGTGACCCGTCCTGCAGCAGCAGCTCCTGCTGTTGGTTATAACAGTAAACATATTGAGCAACAGCGAGCGCTGATTGAGCAAGTATTTCAGCCAGCCCAATAAAAACTAAAGAAGAACAATTAAAGGAGTGATCATTCATGAGTAAAGAAATTAAAGTTCCTGTCCTACCCGAGTCGGTTGCTGATGCAACATTAGCTACATGGCATAAGTCAGTTGGTGATTATGTAGAAGAGGGAGAAAACCTTGTCGATCTCGAGACGGATAAGGTAATGCTGGAGGTGCCTGCTATCGTCAGTGGGGTTATTAAAGAGATTTTAGTTGAAGCGGGGAGTGATGTAACCGAAGGGACATTATTAGCAATAATTGAGGAGGGGGATGGGGAAGAGGTGGGGCTTGAGCAGAAGCCTGAAACTTCAAGCAGTAGTGCTGAGGAGTTAGCGATTACTGTTCCTGTCTTACCTGAATCAGTAGCTGATGCAACGGTAGCTGCGTGGCATAAGTCGGTTGGTGATTATGTGGAAGAGGGAGAAAACCTTGTCGATCTTGAGACCGATAAAGTTATGTTAGAAGTGCCCGCAAAGGTTGGGGGGATTATTACGGCTCTTAAGGCTGAGGTGGGAACGGATGTCACTGAAGGAACACTCTTAGCATTAATTGCACCTCAAGAAGCACCGACTCCGACTGAGACGCCAGATACCTCTAACCAGGAGGGGGTGACGAGCAGCATACCACCTATGTCACCTACAGTACGCCGTTTAGTAGAGGAGCATAATCTTGATATTACCCAGATTCCCGCTACAGGACGTAATGGGCGTCATATTAAAGCAGATATTGAACAGTATATAGCAGAGCAGAAGGAGGCACCTAAAGCAGCTGCTACACCATCCTCTAGTGGTGAAAGTGAGGTGACTGCTTCGACGCCAAGAGCGATTCCAGCAGGTCGTCACGAAGAGCGGGTTCCAATGACACGCTTGCGTGCTCGTATTGCAGAGCGTCTATTAGAGGCGAGCAACTCAACAGCAATGTTAACCACCTTTAACGAAGTCAATATGCGAGCGGTAATGGAGATGCGTAAGGCATATCAAGATCGCTTTACTGAGAAGCATGGTGTTCGTTTAGGTTTTATGTCCTTCTTTGTTAAGGCAGCGGTTGAAGCACTGAAAAAATATCCCTCCGTAAATGCATCGATCGATGGTAATGATATTATCTACCACGGTTATTTCGATATTGGTATTGCGGTCTCATCACCACGAGGTTTGGTAGTTCCTATTATTCGAGATGCAGATCAACTTAGCTTTGCTGAGATAGAGCAGCAGATCATTGAGTATGCAACTAAGGCACGCGAAGGAACTTTAACCATCGAAGAGATGACAGGAGGAACCTTTACGATCACCAATGGTGGTGTTTTCGGTTCCATGATGTCAACACCGATTATTAACCCCCCACAAAGTGGGATTTTAGGTATGCACCGTACCTATGAGCGGCCCATTGTTGAAAATGGTGAAATTATCAGTGCACCAATGATGTATCTTGCCCACTCTTATGACCATCGTATTATTGATGGAAAAGAGGCGGTCTCCTTCTTAGTGGCCATTAAAGAGGCGCTTGAAGATCCTGCAAGTATGTTATTAGAGCTTTAAGGAGGAGCGATAAAATGGCAAAAAAAGAGTTTGATGTAATTGTAATTGGGGGAGGCCCTGCAGGGTATGTCTCTGCGATCCGTGCCGCACAGCTTGGGCTAGAAGTGGCATGTGTTGAGATGTGGCTTACTGATGACCAGAAGCCAAAACTGGGGGGGACGTGCTTAAATGTTGGCTGTATTCCTTCTAAGGCCCTCTTAGAGTCTTCTGAGTATTACTTTAATGCTAAGCGAAACTTTGAGAATCATGGTATTACGACTGGGGATCTCTCGATCGATATTGCCAAGATGGTGAGCAATAAAGATAAAACAGTGGATGAGCTAACATCGGGTATTGCGCAGCTATTTCAAGCCAATGGAATTACATTAATTTCTGGTAAGGGGAAGCTATTTGCACAAAATCGGGTTGAAGTGACTGATCATGAAGGGAATGTTACGGAATATTATGGGCATGATGTTGTGCTCGCTACAGGATCGACCCCTATTAATCTTCCGATGGCCGCGATTGATGGTGAGCGCATTATTGATTCAGAAGGGGCACTTAGTTTAACAGAAGTTCCAAAGCGTCTAGGTGTGATTGGTGGTGGTGTGATTGGCTTAGAGATGGGAACGGTTTGGTCCCGTTTAGGATCAGAAGTCGTTATCTTTGAGGCGCTCGATAAGTTTTTACCTGCCGCTGATGACGCTATATCACGAGAAGCTGCACGTCAGTTCCGCGCTCAAGGTTTAGATATTCGAACAGGTGCCGTGGTTACCGCAACTGAAAGTGATGGTAAGCATGTCAAGCTACAGTATGAGGATGCCAACGGCAAATATGATGAGACATTTGATTATCTATTGGTAGCTGTAGGTCGTAAGCCGGTTACAGAGGATCTTGCTGATGACTCTGTTGATCTACTAATGGATGGAGATTTTGTCCATGTAGATGAAGAGTGCAAAACCAATCTACCGGGTGTTTGGGCAATTGGTGATATCGTTCGAGGCCCCATGTTAGCCCATAAGGGTTCTGAAGAGGGTATTGCTGTAGCGGAGCGGATTGCCGGTGAATATGCACGTGTCAATTATGGGGCGATCCCCTCTGTCATCTATACTGATCCGGAAATTGCCTGGATTGGAAAGAGTGAGGAGTGTTGTAAACAGGAGGGAATTGAGATTAAGGTAGGGCAATTCTCTTTTGCCGCTTCAGGGCGTGCTAAGGCGATGAATCGTGCGAGTGGCTTTGTTAAAATCATAGCTGAGGCAGAGAGTGATCGTCTCTTGGGGATGCACATTATAGGCCCTCAAGCGTCAGAGCTGATTCATGAAGCAGCGTTAGTGTTGGAGTATGAAGGATGTGCAGAGGATATTGCCCGTACGATGCATGCGCATCCTACTTTAGCCGAAGCTGTGCGTGAGGCAGCTCTTGCTGTCGATAAGCGAGCGCTCCATATGGTAAATCGCAAATAGGAAGGTGCTTAATTAGGTTAATCGCCCTCGATTAACCTAATCTTCTGCGGTATAAATCAGCCCCTTACCTAAGTGTGTGACTCAAAAAGAGGGTGTGCACAATAATCGGGCAGAAAAAGTATCGTTTTAGTTTGACAGAGAGTGGTATTCTCAGTAATATACAAATCCTACTTAGTTCAGAGGGGAATTAAAAGCTTAACGAACGGGAGTAGAACAACTTGTCCCTATCGTCTAGTGGTTAGGACACCGCCCTTTCACGGCGGCAACCGGGGTTCGAATCCCCGTAGGGACGCCATACCAGTAAAGCCTGCTATCAGTATCGATAGCAGGCTTTTTCTTTGAGATGGTTTTATTGAATGGTTCTCTTACACCTATCTCAGACGGGTCATTTGTGGATGATAGTTTTGTATCATTTTTGCTAGGGTAGGGTTTTTATTGTGACGATTCCACACAAGCTCGAGATCAAATGTGATCGAGAGTTCGGGAATTGAGTGAAAAGTGACATTGTAGGTATTTAAGTATTTTGCTACTGCAGGTGCAAAGGTGTAACCAAACCCTGCCGATACTAGACTTAACATAGCATTGTAGTTGTTAGCATGGTGAATAACTTCTGGTGCAAAATTTAAGCGCTTTAACTCATCCTCTACCAGTTTATAGAGATGGTATGAGGGGCTCTCTTCGGCCCAGATGAAGTCACTTGTTAATAGATCTGTTAAGGTTTCAGGAGGATCGATGGCAAGTAAGCTGCCATTTGGTGTAGCCAGTAACATTCGCTCTTTATAGAGGAATCGGTTAATCAGATCGGGATCCTCTTCGGGGCAGCTAAAGAGAAAGCCAATATCGAGTCTCCCCTCCCGAAGGGCCATCAGTTGTTGAGCAGAGTTGAGTGTTGAGATATGGAGGTTAATTTCAGGATTTCTCTTATGGAAGCTTGCAAGATATTGTTGCACTTCATTGAGCCACAGATGTTGTGGCGTTACACCTACTTTGAGGCTGCCTCTCTCCCCACGGTCTGCTTTGATGGCGGCAACTTTAGCCTGCTCCATCTGCTTTAAAATGTGTTGTGCATCATTATAGAATTGTCGCCCTGCAGGGGTCAGCTGTACCCCTCGTGAGTGTCGCTCAAATAGGGCCACCGATAAGCTCTCTTCTAAGTTTTGAATCTGTCTCGTTAATGCAGGTTGAGTGATATAGAGTGAGCGAGAGGCAGCAGCAAAGCTACCTAACTCCGCAATGGTTGTAAAATAGCGCAATTGGCGTGGTTCCATTCTTCTCTCATCCCCTTAACACAAACACTCTGATCTCCTATTATAGGGATTATTTTGTAAACCCTTCCTTTAATTTGTAAATATCGATAGTAAATAGGCATAGGACCGAGAACTTAATACTATTGTTATCCAAAAATTAGCTCTGTTAGCATGATGAGGTAATAGTTGAGTGGGTGCGCACCTTCTACTTCTAGCAGCGAGTCCAGAGAGATCTCTCTGGTTGATGGATATTTTTGCTCTCTTGAAGGTGGAAACATGGGTTTGAGTTCATTGGATTTAGCGCGAGTTCAGTTTGCGTTTACGATCTCATTTCACATCATATTTCCTGCGATAACGATTGGTTTAGCTCTCTTTTTAGCCTTAATGGAGGGGCTTTGGCTAAAGACTCGTAATGCAGTCTATATGGAGTTATATGAGTTTTGGGTTAAGTTTTTTGCGGTAGCATTTGGAATGGGGGTCGTCTCTGGCGTCGTAATGGCGTACCAGTTTGGCACCAATTGGAGTGAGTTCTCTAAATTCTCCGGGGGTGTCACCGGACCTCTTTTAACCTACGAGGTGTTAACTGCATTCTTTTTGGAAGCAGGCTTTCTTGGGGTGATGCTCTTTGGACGTAAACGGGTGGGGGAGAAGCTTCACTTCTTTGCAACCTTAATGGTGGCGCTTGGCACCTTCTCCTCTGCATTTTGGATTATAGTCTCTAATAGTTGGATGCAGACGCCAGCAGGCGTTGAGATTATTGATGGTGTCGCTGTTCCTGTCGATTGGTGGGCGGTGATCTTTAATCCTTCACTTCCGATTCGGCTGGCACATATGTTGATTGCAACATTCAATACAACGTCACTCATTATTTTAGCGGTGGCTGCGTGGCATCTTTTAAAGGGGCATCGTACTGAAGCGATTATGACGATGCAGAAGATCGCTCTTACATCCCTCATTATCTTCTCTATTGCGCAGGTAGTAGTGGGGGATTTCCATGGTCTTAATGTACTTGAGCATCAGCCACACAAGTTAGCGGCGATAGAGGGGCATTGGGATCAGGTAGAGGAGGGAGAGAGTACCCCTCTTATTCTTATTGGCTTTCCTGATCAAGAGGGGGAGAAGACCCACTTTTCGATAGAGGTCCCCTATCTTGCAAGTATTATCTTAACCCACTCTTTAGATGGGCAGATCCCAGTATTAAAAGACTTTGCTCCTGAGGATCGACCTCCTGTTGCTTGGGTCTTCTGGTCTTTTAGGGTGATGGTAGGATTAGGCTTCTTAATGGTGGCGCTAGCACTTTGGGGGGCATGGTTACAACGAAAAGGGGTAATG
>JBKGVF010000016.1:0-79715 GCA_046462535.1 Ignatzschineriaceae bacterium
GGCAATTCTAAAAGCCATGGCATAACCAATATTACCTGCAGCGCCTGTAATGGCAACGCGTACGGGCTTCTTCATCGTGTAAACTCCTTCCTATATCCACAACAATTATTGAATGTAATAACCTCAATGGGCGTACCCGCTTAAGGTCTTAGCTATTATAGACTCTTTAAACGGGAATAACTAACCATTACTACCTTTTCACTACCTTTCTACCCCCAACTGCCTCCCTCTTTAGCGAATCTTAAGGGATGCTAGACCGATGAGGACTAAAATAACCGTAAAGATCCAAAAGCGCACAATCACACGTGGCTCAGGCCACCCTTTTAACTCAAAATGGTGATGAATTGGTGCCATTCTGAAGACTCGCTTACCGCGCAATTTAAAAGAGGCAACTTGAATAATGACCGACAACGTCTCCACTACAAAGAGCCCAGACATAATAAAGAAGACCAGTTCTTGACGCACCACTACTGCTATCGCCCCTAAGACCCCTCCTAACGCTAAGGAGCCGACATCCCCCATAAAGACCTGTGCTGGATAGGTATTAAACCAGAGAAACCCAAGCCCAGCGCCCACAATTGCAGTACCAATAATCACCATCTCCCCTGCCCCCTCTACATGGGGAAGACTTAAATACTCAGCGTAGAGCGCATGGCCTGCCACATAGGCAAAGATGGAGAGAGCGCCCGCAATCATAATTGTAGGCATAATGGCTAAACCATCGAGTCCATCAGTGATATTCACCGCATTACTCGCCCCTACTAATACACAATAGACAAAGGGGATAAAGAGAATTCCTAACGGGAGGGCTAAATTCTTAAAATATGGAATTAGAAGTGCCGTCTCTTGGGGGGTCTTTGCGGTAAAGTAGAGCGCTAAAGTGGCGGCTAAGCCTGCAAGACTAAGATAGAGATACTTCTCCTTAGCGCGCAACCCTAATGATTGCTTCTTTACCACCTTACGATAATCATCTAAAAAGCCGATATAGCCAAAACTTACCAATACAAAAAGGACAATCCAGACATGAATATTCGTAAGATCCGCCCATAAGAGTATGGAGAGTAGAATCCCAAAAATGATTAAGATTCCTCCCATTGTAGGGGTCCCCTGCTTTGCTAAGTGACTTTCAGGCCCATCATCCCGCACAAATTGCCCAATTTGTAGATTTTGTAGATAGCGGATAAAACGGGGCCCTAATGCTAGTCCAAAGATTAGCGCAGTCAGTGCCGCACTAATCGCCCGCATTGAGATATATTGAAAGACTCGTAAAAAACTGAGCGTCTCTGAGAGCTCAACAAGTAGAGCGTAGAGCATAATTTCTCCAGTTGTGCCACATAGAGGGTCCCCTCTATGTAGCTAATGAAACAAAAGTAGCTCCTAGGTGAGGGATTCACCTGTGAGCTGATCGATAAAGTAACCCATATTCATACTATTTGACCCTTTAATCAGAATCGAGAGAGGCCCCCTCTTGGCAGCTTGATGGGTAGTAATCGCCTCCTGCAATGCCTGAAGGAGCGCTTCATGATTAGGGTAATACCCTTTATCTGTGGCACTCCCCTCTTTTGCCCCATTAAATGCCGTTACCGCAGCTGCAGCAAGAGCACCTAAACCAAACAATTTACTCACCCCAGCTTTCGCAGCAAAGAGCCCACACTCTTGGTGAATAGCACGCCCTTGTGGCCCCAATTCACGCATCTCCCCTAACACCACCCAATGCTCCTCCCCACTTGGAAGCGCCTCAATGCCCGCTTTAAGGGAGTTGGGGTTGGCATTATAACCATCGTTGATAAGGGTAATCTCCTTTGTGAGTGAAATCTGCTCAAGGCGCCCAGCAACTGGCTTCAACCCCTCAAGCGCCCCTGTTATCGTGGCAAAGTCGATTCCTAAAACTCGTCCTACCAACGTTGCTGCCGCAGCATTTAAACCATTATGTGCCCCCAGTAGATTAAGTTGTAACGTAGCCTCTTCAGGTGCGATACTCTGATCGATAAAGGTATAGCTTCCTGCACTCGCCTCTGCAACCACCCTAAGGTCAGCCTCCTGATGGTACCCAAATGAGTAGTAACGCTGTTTTGTCTCCTCCAGTTGAGTGGCCCAATAATCGTAATGCTCATCATCACGATTAATAATGGCGACCCCATCTGCCGCTAATCCGGTAAAAATCTCCCCTTTTGCCTTTGCAACACCCGCAATCGAACCAAATCCCTCTAGATGGCAGGCCCCTGCATTATTGATAATGGCAATATCCGGTGCAGCAAGGGTCGTGAGATACTCAATCTCACCAAAGTGATTGGCCCCCATCTCAATAACACCATATTGATGTTGATTTCCTAAATGGAGAAGCGTTAGAGGGCAACCGACATGATTATTATAATTACCCACAGTTGCCAAAGTAGGGGCAACCTCAGTTAAGAGGGTGGCAATCATCTCTTTTAAGGTTGTTTTACCATTTGACCCAGTAAGGGCGATAATGGTCCCTTTCCAGCGGGCCCGCCAAGCCGCAGCTAAACGCCCAAGAGCCAATTGGGCATCCTTCACTTGAATTTGGGGGATCTCTGCAGAGTTGACGTAACGCTCAACCACCGCTGCAATCGCCCCTTTAGTCTCGGCGCTTTCGAGAAAATCATGGGCATCAAATTGCTCCCCTTCCCAAGCAAAGAAGAGCTCTCCCGGCTTAATTTTTCGAGTATCGCTACTGGCCCCAAAAAAGTGGCCATCCTCCCCACGCAATCCCCCTTTCATAATTAATGCTGCTTCTGATAATTTCATCGCTTCTCCTATCGGCTCTCGATTGTTCGATTAAAGCGCTCAAGCTCCTCAATATCTGAGAAGTGAATCACCTGATCTCCAATAATTTGGTAATCCTCATGCCCTTTTCCTGCAATGAGAATAATATCTCCCGCTTCACTCTGCGCTAAGGTCGCTGCAATTGCCTCACGCCGATCAAGAATAGTGGTTACTTTTTTAGCCTGTGGATCATCTAAACCCTCTATAATCTCCTGAATAATCGCCTCAGGTGACTCGTGGCGAGGATTATCACTGGTAATCGTAATAAAATCTGCCTCCTCTTCGGCAATTCTCCCCATAATAGGGCGCTTTCCCCGATCCCGATCCCCGCCACAACCAAAGAGCACGCGGAGTGACCCTTCCCCTATATGGGCCCGTAGTGATCGTAGTGCCTCTTTTAACGCATTCGGCTTATGGGCATAATCCACTACTCCTACCGCTCCATTGGCAAGGGGAACCATCTCCATTCGTCCTCGAACATGATTAATTTTAGGGATAATCGCCACAATCTCATCGATCGCATACCCCAGCGAGCATAAAGTGCCGACCATTGCTAAGAGGTTATAGGCGTTAAATCCACCATAAAGAGGGCTCTCGATCTGATAACTCGCCCCCTGATAATTTAAGGTAAATTGGAGCCCCTTAGCTGTTAGGGTAAGGTTGCTCATCTGCAATGCATTCTCCCCTTCCGCCCTCTCTCCATAAGGGTAGAGGATGCGCTCAGGCTCTTTTGCTGCTAATTCGGCAAGTAGCTCAGCTCCAAATGGATCATCACTATTGATAATGGAGGCTTTTGACTTATAGTCGAAAAAGAGTGCCCGTTTTGCGGAACCATAGGCTCTTAACGTTTTATGATAATCAAGATGATCACGCGTTAAATTAGTAAAGAGTGTGCTCTGAAACGAGAGCCCTGCAATACGCTCTTGATCTAATGCATGGGAGGTCGCCTCTAACGCCACCGGCTTGCGCGGCTGATCTGGAAAATCGTGCTCAATCTCTGCTAAAGAGCGATAGAGTGCCAGCAGATCGGGGGTGGTATGGGTGTTCTCAGCTAATGCTCCTAAAAAACCAATACCATTGGTTCCAATTAAACCGCAAGACTCATCGAGCAATCTTAATGCCTGAGCAATAAATTGGGTCACCGAGGTTTTTCCCTCCGTTCCGGTCGTCGCCAATAGTGTTAACGATTTTAATCGTTGTCGATAAAATTGTTTCGCAAACTTAGGAAGTAACGTTGCTATATTGGGGCAGGCAAAGGTTGGTACTCCCACCTCCCTTAAGCGGGTAAGCGCAGCGGTAGGCGCGCCCGCCTCTTCATAAAGAATCAGAGCTGCCCCCCCATCAATTAATTGCTCTACATAGTTGAGCCCATGTGCAGCTGCTCCATTTAGGGCAAAAAAGAGATCACCCGATTGTAGATAGCGACTATCGGAGGAGAGGCCACTAATTGTTAAGTCACCGATGGAAGCGGGAAGTTGCTGCTTAAGGATACTTCCCTCCTCACCTAATGCTTGTAATAGGGTTGAAACGCTCCACTGCTCACTCATGCTTCTCCTCACCTTACTCTTAATCACCCGATAGTAGTTGTAATTGGGGCATCTTCTCTAATGCATCTGGACGGACCCCTAAAATACGAAGGGTATTCCCCATCACTTCCGATACAACAGGACCCGCCACAAGGCCGCCATAATACCCCCCTTCCCTCGGCTCATCAATCACCACTGAGACAATATAACGGGGCTCTGATACTGGTGCGACCGCAACAAAAAAGCTCTGGTGTCGCTGATTGGTATATCCGCCTGCCCCACTTTTACGGACAGTTCCCGATTTACCTGCAACCCGATATTGAGGAACCGCTGCTCGCCATCCCCCTCCACCCCGTTTTTTATCGAGGGCAAGCTCCATCATATCTAAAACATCATTTGCTACTTTGGAGGAGAAGATCCGTTTCGTCGGGCGCATCGGCTCATGCATCGCCAATCTTAGGGGGCGTAATACCCCCTCATTAGCAAAAACAGTATAGATTTGGGCGAGCTTAACGGCGTTAATACTGATTCCATAACCATATGACTTTGTGACATACTCAAAATCATTTAGCTGCCATTTGCGAAGATCCCCCTTTGTTCCCATCGGCTCACCTACTAAATTTAGGTGGCTTCGCTCCCCAATCTCTAAATCGGTAAAGAGATCCCACATAATCTGAGGATCGAGAGAGAGAGCAATCTTAGCTACTCCGATATTACTGGATTTAACAATCACATCGGTAATAGAGAGCTGCTCTGAACGTGCCACATCTAAGATAGGATGCCCATTTACCCGAAAATTACGCCCTGTTGTGACGACAGTATCGGGTGTCCACTTACCAGACTCTAGCCCCAGCGCCACAATAAAGGGCTTGATGGTGGAACCTGGCTCAAAAAGATCGGTCAGTGCTTTATTTTTAAGTAGAATTGCCCGGCGATCTGCAATGCGGTTAGGATTCCCTGCCGGCTGATTCACCATTGCTAAAATATCCCCAGTGCGACTATCTGCCACAATAATGCTACCACCAACAGCATTATGCCGTTCTACCGCCTTCTTTAACGCATCATAAGCAATAATTTGGATACGATGATCGATGGTGAGGTAGAGATCTTGCCCCTCTTTTTCAGGGGGGTGCTCCTCTAAAATGCGGATGATGCGATTTTTACTATCTTTAATTACCCGCTGTAGAGCGCTATCTCCCATCAGCCACTCTTGATATGACTTTTCAATCCCCTCAATTCCCTCATCATCAATATTGGTAAATCCTAACAGATGGGAGGTGATCTCCGTGTGGGGATAGTAACGGCGATACTCCCGCTGCACCTCAACACCTGGGATTCGTAGCTGCTCAATCGCCTCACCCTCGTTGGGGGGAAGTTGCCGCTTTAACCAGATAAAACGATGTTTACGATACCGCTCAATACGGCGTGTCAGCTCATCGAGAGGAATATCAAGAATTTGGGCAAGAAAGGGAAACTCTTCTGGATGTTGGCTTAAGATGGAGGGGTCCGCCCACACAGAGCGCACCTCTGCCGAACTGGCTATTGTCTCCCCATTACGATCATAGATAGTTCCACGGACTGAAGGAAGTTTGATATTACGAATATAGCGCTTACTCCCCTCCGTTTGGAGAAATTGCGTATTATGAAACTGTAGAAAGAAGGCTTGAATCACCAAAATGGCAGCGGTTAAGAGGAGAAAGAGTAGGACGCTATTGCGGCGCCAATGCTCTTTAAACCGTTGAAAGAGCCTACTGCCCATCCCTGCTGCCCCCTTCCTCTTGGGCTGTTGTGTCACGCTCTTACTCACCTAATTTAAATCCTTAAGGGGTTGCCAATTTACTGGAGATGCTGATTATCATATCCGTTGCGCTCAACAACCTGAACTGAGTCTGCACTCTCAATCACATAGACGACCGCATTATGATCGGGAATCACCATTCCTAAATGCTCCCGTGTATCACGATCGAGAAGAGCATCAGTCACGAGCATACTCTCCTCTAATTTAAGTTTCTTATGCTCTTCGATCAGTTGATAATTCTCCGCCTCAAGCTTAGCAATCTGATTATTAATGAGATAACGATCATGAACATTAGTGGCGGTAATGATCCCGACCCCTAATAGAAAGAGGGTGGTGATCATAGCAATGATTGCGGATATTCTCATAAAAACACACCTAAAATAAATCGGTTAATCAATGGTATCAACAACGTCTATCCTTATAGGCGCTCCGCAACGCGTAAGCGTGCACTGCGAGCGCGGATATTCTGCTGTTGCTCTTCTTTACTTGCTTTAATAGCGCGACCGATCCGCTTCAACTTAGGGGGCTCCCCCTCAATTAAGATCGGCAGCTCAGGGTAGAGATCCTTAACCTCTGACTCCTGCTTAATAAAATTTTTAACGATTCGATCCTCTAACGAATGGAATGTGATGACTACCAATCGCCCCCCAGGATTGAGCAAGGTGAGTGAAGCCTCTAAACTCTTCTCAAGCTCACTTAGCTCCTCATTAACGGCTATTCTAATTGCCTGAAACACCCGTGTTGCGGGATGTTTATGGGGATCTTCGAAGGGGATTGCCTCACGAATGAGCGCCACCAATTTAAAGGTGGTATCGATCACCTGCTCCTCTCTTGCGGCCACAATCTTGCGGGCAATACGGGTGGCGAAACGCTCCTCTCCATAAACTTTAAAGGTGGTAATCATCTCCTCTAGAGGGGTCTCCATCACCCACTCTTTGGCACTGAGGGGGTGGGTCTGATCCATTCGCATATCGAGCGGCCCATCCTGCATAAAGCTAAAGCCCCGCTCTGCTTCATCAAGCTGGGGGGATGAGACCCCAATATCCATCAGAACTCCATCAATACCGTTAATACCTAACTCGGCAAGATGATCGGCCATCTGGCTCATCGCCCCATGGCAGAAATGGAAGCGGGACTCATTGGCAAAATGCATTTTCGCATGGGCTGCGGCGGCAAGATCACGGTCGATCCCGATCAATCGTCCCTTCCCTTTTGCGCTATTTAACTGATCCAAAATCGCACGCGAATGGCCGCCACGGCCAAAGGTGGCATCCACATAGCACCCATCTGGCTGGATATTTAAGCCTGCTACCGCCTCATGCAGCAGCACACTTAGATGTTGTGGATGATCGGTCACGACGATTCCTTTAATGTCTCAATTAGATATAGAACGCCCCTCTAGGGATCGATAAAGAATTCAAATCGAGGATTTAAATCCTATTATTTACTTAACTATGCTAAATCATACACTCTTTTCAGAGGGCTTACCACAATAAACCACTTTTCCCCACCGCTCATCTATTAGGATAGGACGCTATCTTGTATCGACCCCTTAATGATTGACAAAATTTAATCCCCAACACTCGAGAAATACCCAATATTATGCGCTTCTTCCTAATGAGAGAGAGTGGGGGGCAAAAAGTGGTAACGGAGGGGGGAAAAGAGTGCAATGAAATACTTGATAAAAAGAGATTCTATAAAAAACGCAAGAATTCCATATCGATAGGGATAAAAAAAGAGCCTACCCTATGGGTGGCTCTTTACATAATTAACAATTATTAACAGTTCTCCCTAGAGATTCCCTATAAGGGTGTCACACTCATCGGGTCGATAGCGCTCTGGAACACCATTATCCCTCGGTGCACCACAGAGCCAATGCCCCTCCTCAGTTGGGGTGAGTAAAAGGCGATTCTCCTCCCCTGCCAGCTCTGGCTGATAGATAATCTCAATAATGGGGCCTTCCGTTGAGGCGTAGTGGTGAGGAATCACCGCGATTTTCGCCACCCCTTTTATTGGGCCTGGCCCTTGAGCTGCTAAATTGATCTCTCGATTTGATTGAGGCCAGCGCCCCTCATCCTCGTAATACTCCATAATCGCCCCTTGCAATGATTTTGCAACAATCACCCCCTGCTGCACAATACTCTTTTTGGTATAACTTCGATAGAGTGGCAGGGCAAGGGTAAAGAAGAGCAGTAGAATCACAAGAGAGGCGATTACTTCATATAGGGTAAAGCCCTCATTTGAGGTGCGCATAGAGACTCCTTCTCAATTAAGTCATTTATAGATTAATAATCCCTTACCTGATAAGCATAAAGCACGCCAAATGTGTGCTTTATGAAAATGATTAAGGCGATAAGGGTGCAGAAGGGGTGATTTAAAGATCGGTTTGACACCCAGCAGGGCGATATTTTTGGGCGACATCTGTTTTACAGATCCAGCTGCCCGCCCCACTACGTACCCATTCGAGCTTCTGCCCCTTAATGGCGCCAGCAGCCTTGTTGCCAAATTCGGTTGTGATTCTCGTCTCTGCTGTTAGCATCTCCCCCTCTTTCGGGGTGAGGGGAAAGCCAAACTCTAATAGGTTAGAGCTATTTACCAACCCTAAATCACACTCGTCACGCTCACTGCTTCCAACCTTTAGGCGCCCCTCATGGAGGCAGATCTCAACTCCAAGACGAATCTCACCCGACTCCCCCATAACACGACTCACTTGTGTTTTGATTATATAATTTTGATATTGGGGAATGGCAATTGCTGCTAATACCCCAATAATCGCTATCACAATCATCAGTTCAATAAGGGTAAATCCTCTAGCGCTTAATGGCATATTTAGTAACTCCCATCTACTTAAAGTAACCACTCTAAGCTTATTAACTCTTAAATGTAAAAATGCCCCACCTGTGTGGGTGGGGCATTCCATAATGAATTATAACTCCAAGTATAATCAAGCTTTAACTATACAGCTATAGCTTAAATATTAAGCACCAGGACATCCTGCAGGAGCAAACTTTTTATCAACTGTAGTTGCACATGACCAAGTACCATGCTCATCACGAGTCCACGTTAATGTTTTATCAGCAATAGACTGAGCTGCGTTATTTCCAAATGTAGCTTTAATTGTAGTATCATCATTTGCTGACGCACCAAAATTAACTTCGGCTGTTCCTGTTCCAGTAGCTGGAGTACCTGTTACCATAGCAGAGTTTGCTGTAGCCGCAGCTAATAAGTTAGAACCCGTACCACCTGGATCACACTGTGTAGAATCCTCACCTAAAGTTGTACGGCCCTCTAAAATACAAGCTTCTACTGCTGTACGAAGACCACCTGTCTCACCCATTACACGGCTCACTTGTGATTTAGCGATGTAGTTTTGGTACTGAGGAATCGCAACTGCTGCAAGAATACCGATGATCGCAACAACGATCATTAACTCGATTAGGGTAAAACCTTGTTGAATAGTTTTCATATCTATTAATCCTTTTCAATATTAAGTTATAAAAATAATCACTCTAAAGTAGAATCACCTCTCGGTGATCTCGCTCTCCAATAAAGCAATCGGCGTGCCAACTTTTATAAAAGATTCTCTTTTCTATCTTTATATGGAGGAAAACCCGCTAAGGATGGGGCTTCTCGTCATCTTTACTTATATTAATAGAGATTTTTGGTTGCCTATATTTTGAGCATCAACCAACCCCACCTCCAGTAAGGATACCTCTTTGAGTGTTAATTTATGTCAGCTTGGTGACACTTTTTGTCAGAATAGACAATTTTTGACACCCATTTTTTGGCAGTGACACTATTTGTCACTAAGAAGTGTTAAGAACCACCCCTCCATTGCCCAATCAGTACGCAGTTGGGTTCCCCTCTCCTCTAATTGAATCTGGAGCAGTGCGTCATAGCGCTGGAGTGCCTCCTTAGGGGAGAGGCGATTGAGTTGAGCAGCCATCTTTGGGGTGAGCCCCCCTTCACTCGTAAGTGATTGCCCCTTAACCCGTTCACTTAACCAGTAGAGCAGCAGTTGAAAGAGGAGTTGCTCCTCCTCTAATAGATTCTTTACCCCATCTGTTAGGGAGTCCCCCTCAATAATGGCCATCAATTGCTGCTGTAGGGGGAGCAGCTTTTTTAAATAGTCACCATTATGGAGTTGTAAGGCTTGGTAAGGGGCGTGATAACTGAGCCTTAAGAGCTCCGATGCCTCGTTAGGGGGGATGGAAGCGACTTTTGTTAACCATTCCACCGCCATTTCTGGCGAAGGCCCCCTAAGGGGGAGAGCCTCGCAGCGACTGATAATGGTTGCTGGGAGTCGTCTTGGCACACTGCTGGTAAGAAGGAAGAGAAAATGGTTAGGGGGCTCCTCTAATATCTTAAGGAGACTATTGGCGGCATTGAGATTGAGTCGCTCTGCATTATTGATCTGTACTACTTTATAGCCGGTCTCCGCACTCTGGTGGGCAAATTGGATAATATTACGAATATCAGCAATGGGGATCTCCGCCGTACCCGAAAGTGTAATTGAGTCGGGGTGATGCCCCCGCTCTAACCAGAGGCAGCTTTGGCATTGACCACAGGGGTGGAGGGGAATTGAGAGCCCCATCTTAGCCGCCTCTTGCAACTTAAGGCAGAGGCGCCCAGCATGAATGGATGTTGCCAATGTACGCTTCCCCAATCCCTTTCGCCCAGTGAGGAGGAGCGCTTTTGGAGCACGATCGCTATAACAGCGCCCTAAAAGGGTGCGGAGTGGGGTCTCGAGCCATGGGGCTGGTTGAGTAAGTGGGTTATTCTTCGCACGTGTCATAGGTACTCCACTAAAGATAGATGATTACTATAAGTGAATGATTCTACCCCCTAAAGAGTGAATGGTGAGGAGTGGTAAAGGGGGGATAAGTTGAATATTGAGGTTGAGTATTGCAGCCCCCTATCGTAAGGACTCCGCTTTGGTGGGGAGTAGATTCTTAAGATCGGCGATAATGGCCCCCTCTACCGCAGCAATCGATTGGGTTGCATCAATATGGCGAAACTGATGGGGGCGCTGCTGTAACAAGGTTTCAAAACCTCGGGTAACGGCCTCAAAGAAGCTACGCTCCTCCTCCTCAAAACGATCGGTTGCCCCCCGCTTCCCTACCCGCTCAAATCCTACCTCTAGGGGAAGATCGAACCAATAGGTACGATCAGGGCGCAGATCACCCAACGTTAATGCTTCTAAGGTTGCGATCTCTGCAATAGGGAGCCCACGCCCATACCCTTGATAGGCGTAACTCGACTCGGTAAAACGATCGGAGAGGACCCATTTACCCTGCGCTAACGCCGGCTCAATTACCTGACGTAGATGCTCTGCTCGTGCTGCAAAGAGTAGGAGGAGCTCCGCCTTCGCCCCCATTGGCTCATTAAGCAGTAGAGTGCGGATCTTCTCCCCTAATGGGGTTCCTCCCGGCTCTCGGGTAGTGATCACCTCAATCTGCTCTTGCCGTAGGTAGTGGGCAATTCGCTCCATCTGGGTACTCTTCCCCGCCCCCTCCCCCCCTTCAAAGGTGATAAGACGACCTCGCTTCTGGCTCACTTCAGCTCCTTTGCCTTTAATTGACGCTGCCGCTCCCGATAGAGGCGGACCGCTCGATTATGCTCCTCTAACGTTGCGCTAAAGGTATGGCGGCCCGATCCATCCCCCTTCGCCACAAAGTAGAGCGCCTCCCCCACCTCTGGCATCGCCGCGGCATAGATCGCCGCAACACTTGGCATTGCAATCGGCGTTGGGGGTAAGCCCGCCCGTGTATAGGTGTTATATGGGGTATCTCGATCAAGATCACTCCGATAGATCGTACCTTGATAACGATCCCCCATCCCATAGATAACAGTGGGATCAGTCTGAAGGCGCATCCCCAACTGTAAACGGCGGGTAAAGACCCCTGCAATTGCTGCTCGCTCTTCAGCGATACCTGTCTCCTTCTCTACAATAGAGGCTAAGGTTAAGAGCTCATGGGGGGAGTTGATCGGGAGACCCGGATCTTTCTGCCGATAGGCATCCGCTAAAACCCGCTGCATCGCTCGGTAACTGCGCTCTAGTAGCTCCCGATCGGTATAGTTGCGAGGAAAGAAGTAGGTGTCTGGAAGAAAGTATCCCTCGTAGGGTGCCCCTTCCGCCCCTATAAGGGCCATAATCTCTTCAGGCGTTTTACCCGTTAAGGTCTGTTGCAGATCGTCAGATTCAGCAATTCGCGCCATCATCTCTTTAAAGGTCCACCCCTCAATAATGGTAAAGCTATATTGCACCACCCGCCCACGAGTAAAGGCATTGAGCAGATCTTGGGGGGTACTTCCCGCTTCGATACGGTACTCTCCCACCTTTATATTTCGTGCTTGACCGGTGATCCGCCCATACCAGCGAAAAAATTTAGGGTCGTGCAGAATATCCGCCGCAACCAGCTGCTCTGCCACTCTTTCAATCGACATTCCCGGGGTAATCTCAAAAGTGAGATCCCGCTCAATTGCTAAGGGTGTTTTAAGAAAGCGGCTAAATTCAAGTCCTACGCCCCCAATTGAGAAGAGCCCAAAGATAATCAGCCCCACGATTAAGCCGCGACTGATCAGATATTTAAGGATTGCCCCTAACCACTTTGCTAACCGCATTCTCTACCCTTAAATCTTTTTAAAGAGGAGGGAGCCATTTGTTCCCCCAAAGCCAAAGGAGTTACTTAAAGCAACCTCCACCTTATGGGATTGCGCCTCATGGGGTACTAGATTTAATCCAGCACACCCCTCTTCGGGATTATCGAGATTAATGGTTGGTGGCACTACTTGATCCCGTATTGCCAATGTTGAGAAGACCGCTTCGATCCCCCCCGCAGCTCCTAATAGATGCCCTGTCATCGACTTTGTAGAGCTAATTGCCATCGATTTAATCCGCTCCCCTACCACCTTCTCTAAAGCGTAGATCTCAATCATATCCCCTAATGGGGTTGATGTTCCATGGGCGTTGACATAATCGAGCTCAGATGGATCTACTCCACCATCTTTTAGCGCTGCCGCCATACAGCGAGCCGCCCCATCACCATCGGGAGAGGGGGTTGTAATATGGTGTGCATCAGAGCTCATTCCAAATCCTGCCAATTCACAGTAGATCTTAGCACCCCGCTTTTTTGCATGCTCATACTCTTCTAATACTAAGATCCCTGCTCCATCCCCTAACATAAAACCATCCCGATCTTGATCCCAAGGGCGAGAGGCTTTTTCAGGCTCATCATTCCGGCGAGAGAGTGCTCGCGCGGCAGCAAAACCACCAATTCCGGTGGGGCAAGTAGCCATCTCTGCTCCCCCTGTCACCATCACATCAGCATCTCCATAAGCAATAAGCCGTGCTGCTAAACCGATCGCATGGGTGGCCGAAGCACAAGCGGTAACCGTTGCTAAATTGGGGCCTTTTAACCCCCGCATAATGGAGAGCTGACCTGCCACCATATTGATAATTGCTCCTGGGACAAAGAATGGGCTAACCCGCCTCGGCCCCCGCTCTAAAATAACATTATGGGTCTCCTCAATTGCTGGAAGCCCCCCAATTCCTGACCCTACCATAGAGCCAATACGCTCTGCATTCTCTTCTGTAATCTCTAGTCCGGAATCATCAAGAGCCGCTAAACTAGCAGAGAGTCCATATTGTAAAAAGAGATCCATACGGCGAGCATCGCGCGGATTGAGATATTCTGCCACATCGAACTCTTTGACAGGCGCCGAAAAGGTGACGGGATAATCAGAGGCATCAAAGAGGGTAATGGGAGCGGCGCCACTTCTTCCGGCAAGTAGATTCTTCCATGATTCTTCTACACTATTCCCAACAGGGGTAATCGCCCCTAAACCCGTAACAACGATACGACGCTTCATACTTAAATTCCTCTCTTACAATTTCTAGATCGTTAATTGTTCGCTAATATAACAAGAAAGCGACTCTGTTTTAAAACTTAAAAAAATAAGTCCAAACAGAGTCGCCTCAAATCGTCAATTGTGACTACTGATCTAATCAATTACAGCGTAAATGCTAAGCTAATAATCGGATCATAATCTTAAGCTAGGCTTAGGATTATCCTCTTATTTGTTGGCGTTTACGTAGTCAATAGCCTGTTGAACAGTTGTGATCTTCTCAGCTTCCTCGTCAGGAATTTCGCAATCGAACTCTTCTTCAAGAGCCATTACTAATTCAACTGTATCGAGTGAATCTGCACCTAAATCGTCAACAAAAGATGCCGCGTTTACAACTTGCTCTTCTTTAACATCAAGTTGTTCCATAATAATGTTTTTGACACGTACTTCGATGTCGCTCATAACTCTTCTTATCCTTAACTAATTTAACAATAGGCACAATTGCCATGGAGATTATTCTACAGGGATTTCAAATCGTTCAAAACCCCTTTCTAGAAACTAATCCGATAAGTATAATTGCCTTTGATTGAAAAATCAATCCATCAACATTCCACCATTGACCTGAATCGTCTCCCCTGTGATGTAGCTTGCTCGCTCGGAAGCTAAAAAGGTAACCGCATGGGCAATCTCTTCAGGAGACCCTAATCGATCTAATGGAATCTGTGCTAATAGGCGCTCTTTAATCTCTTCTGGAAGATCTTTCGTCATATCGGTATCAATAAAACCAGGAGCAACAGCATTAACGGTAATGCCTCGTGAGCCCACCTCTTGCGCCATCGATTTAGTAAAACCGATAACCCCTGCTTTTGCCGCGGCATAGTTGGTTTGCCCAGCATTACCGGTTACCCCAACGACAGAACTAATGTTAATAATACGGCCAAAACGAGCCTTCATCATCGGGCGCATCACCGCTTTAGAGAGGGTATAGACACTTGTTAAATTGGTATGAATAACATCAAGCCAATCCTCATCCTTCATTCGCATCAAGAGCTGATCTTTCGTTATGCCCGCATTATTAACTAAGATTGTGGGGGCCTCTCTCTCTTCGGCAATAACCTTTAAGACCGCTTCCACATTCTCCTTATCGGTAACATCAAGGCGCAATCCCCGCCCCTGATCACCTAAATACTCACTAATGGTCGCTGCGCCTCCATCGGAGGTGGCCGTTCCATAAACATAAGCTCCTTGGGCTGCTAAATCGGCTGCAATTGCACGACCAATGCCCCGTGTTGCCCCCGTTACAAGTGCTACTCTTCCTTCAAAACTCATATCATCACTCCTCTGACTAGAATTGGTAATAGGTTAATCGATATCGATGATCACTAACCGGATCGTAAAAAAGTTGTTGGTTGCTGATTGTAGAATAGTTACTGATTAATTTTTGGCTAACAACTGTCAATATTTAAATAGTTGAGGGGTAATAGTAAAGGGTACTTACCGTTAACACCACCCCATTCATTGACCTATCATTGAGCTAAGCTCGCCCACAGGCACTCATCTCTAAGGTTAATTTATCTTCAACCTGCTTCCCCTCCTCCCATGGAGAGGCTTGCCGCATTAGGCGAATACTTAACTGATGACGATTCCCACTAAATTCTGGATAGAGGTCATGATCCTCAATATTTAGACGAACTAAGAGCGCAGGCCACTTAATCGAGCAGTAGTAGAAACCATTCTCAAATGTAATCTCTCGACTTTTAACCTTTGCCCGAATTTTTGCTAATACAAAGCCGATCGCCTCTTGGATCACTCTGAGCACCGCAAACCAGCGATAGAAGTGCTCTTTACGCACAGCGTGGGGCTTCTGTAACCAATGGTGAAGGGCGGGAAGATCAAACCCACAGACTCCGCCGGGAATATTAATCCGCTGCTTTAAGACATTAAGAAAGACATTCTCTTTAATACTATCGTAGGCTCGAATTGAGAGATGATTGAGCGTACGCTTCACCTCCTCCATCTCACTGCGCTCCGCTTCGGAGTAGTTCTCATCTAAAATGGCGCGATCTAAGATACGAAGCAGCTCAATCTTCAGATCATTTTTAGAGACGAGCCCTACAATATCGAGAAGTGTCCTAATTGCAGCTAATGTACTCGGCGTTGAGTCGATTGCCATGTAGGATTCCGCCTGCTCAAAGAGCATCTCAATACGCAACAGGCGACGCATCCCTTCTGTTAAGGGGTATTCATAAATCATGATTGACCTTTAAGATAGTTATTGTGGAGTAGCTGTAAGCGCTGGATTGTACCTGCTCTATTATGATTGATAATAATATCATCTGCAAACTGGCGCCGCTCAAGCCGTGAGATTTGGGCTGCAATCATCCGCTCAGCTAATGCTTGGGAGATCCCATCACGGGCCATAAGGCGTCGCAGCTGCTCCCTCTCATCAACCTCAACCACCAATACACGATCGGCAAGAGCAAGATACTCTGACCCCTCATGTAAGAGGGGAACAACAGTCAGATAGTATCCCTCCTCTAAAGGGGGGGAAATCGCCTCTTTGGTCATCTGTAAAATTTGAGGATGCATGAGCCCCTCAAGCCACTTCTTCGCATCCTGATCTGTAAAGATCCTCTCTCGCAGTGCAGCTCGATCTAACTGCAATCCTCCATCAACAATAGTGTCACCAAACTGAGCACGAATCGCCGTTAAGGTAGCGTAGCCCCGATCATTATCCGGCACCGTTAAGGTTCGGGCTAATTGGTCGGTATCCACCACCACGGCACCTAAAGAGGCAAGGTAGTCAGAGACAAAGCTCTTCCCTGAGGCGATTCCACCTGTTAATAAGATATTGGTATTACTCCGCGCCACAACACCCCCCATCAACTAGAAGGGGAAGAGTGGGAGGATCTGCTCCGAAAAGAGGAGCATAACAACACCTCCAAGTGCTAAGTAGGGACCGAAGGGAATCGGCTTATTACGATCGTGCTTAAAGAATGCTATAAGTGCAATTCCCACAATAGAGCCAATCAGTGTGGAGAGAATCACCACAGGCAAGATTGCTCCCGCCCCAAGCCATGCCCCAATTAAGGAGAGAAGCTTAAAATCCCCATGCCCCATTCCCCGCTTTTTAAAGAGGAGAAGAACAAACCAATAGATTACCCAGAAGAAGAGATACCCCACAATTGCCCCAATAAATGCGGAGGAGAAATCGATCGGGAGCACCCCAAAGTAGGCTAAAATCAATCCTAGCCAGATCATGGGCAGTGTTAAATTATCGGGCAAAATGTAGTGCTTAAAGTCGATAAAGGTAAGTGAGATAATCACCCACACAAAGAGTAGATAACCTGCCGTTGCCCAGGTAGCACCAAAACGATAGGCCACCCCTGCTGATAATAATCCCGTTAAGAGCTCAATGAGTGGATATTGCACCGATATCTTACTACTACATCCGGCACAGCGCCCCCGCAGCCAGAGCCAGCTTAGAAGCGGAATATTCTGTAAGCTGCTGATTTTGTGCCCACAATTTGGGCAAGCTGAGCGGGGTGTTGCTAAAAAACGATACCCCTTAACTGGCTCAGTCAGCGTCAACGCCTCTTCGGTAACCATCTGCTTATCAATCAATGGTAGACCGATCTTACGCTTCTCCTTTAATGCCTCAGTTAAAATCATCGAGATATTAAAGTGCCACTCACTCTCAAGAATTAGTGGAAGCCTATAGATAACGACATTAAGAAAACTGCCTACTAGCAGACCAAAAAGAAAGCACCCTCCAACTAAAAAAGGTGGAAGGTGCAAAAGAGATAGTAAATTTTCAATCATATATACAATTATAGCCTTAGCTTAGAACATATCGCCCATTGAGAAGAGGGGTAGATACATAGCAATGATAATCCCCCCAATAATAACCCCTAAAAAGACAATTAAGAAGGGTTCAATTAGGGACATTAATGCCGCAACAGTACCATCAATATCCTCTTCATACTGCTCAGCAACACTCATTAACATCGCAGAGAGATCCCCTGCCTTCTCACCAATGCCCACCATATGAACAACCATCTCGGGGAAGAGATTAGATTGCTTCATCGCAAAGTTGAGCTCCTGCCCGATTGAGACATCATCTCGCATCTTAAGAATCGCCTCCTTAAAGAGGAGATTTCCGGCAGAGTTAGCGACTGTCTGCAGTGATGAGATCATCGGCGTTCCCGCATCGTACATTGTTGCTAATGTACGGGCAAAAACAGCACTATTTTGCAGTGAGATAAGGTCTCCAACAATCGGAATCTTAAGGCTCATCTCATGGACTCGGTAACGTAATGTATAACTTCGCTTAATCGCCTGTCGGATTCCCCACCCAATTGCCACTATCGCTAAGAGAAGGAAGACAAAGTTTTTACTCTGCACAAACTCAGAGATATTGACAACCACCTGCGTAGGCCCGGGTAGTGCAGCACCACTTGAAGCAAAGAGATCCTCGAACACCGGCACCACCTTCCAGAGAATAACAAAGGTGATAATCAGCGCGATTGTAATAACAGCGATAGGGTAGACAAGCGCCTTCTTAATCGCCTTTTTAATCCCTTCAGTCTTCTCTAAAAAGATAGCGAGCTGCTCAAAAACCCGCTGTAATGTACCGGACTCCTCTCCGGCATGGACGAGACCACGGAACATACTACTGAAGATCTCAGGGTGCTTATTTAGGGCACCAGCAAATCCTTCTCCACGATCAACATCAGCACGAATCGCTAGCAGAAGCTCCCGCATACTAAGCTTAGTCATCCCCGATGCCTGCATTCCCAATGCTTCCGAGATGGGGATTCCAGCCCCCATCATCGTGGCCATTTGGCGTGCAAAGACCATGATGTCCCCACTGTTAACCTTCCCCCCTTTTGTCGCTTTTCGCTTAGCACGATCGACACTGATGGGTTGAATCCCTTGCTGAACAATTAGGGAACGCACTTCTGAAGGGGATGCGGCACGTTGCAACCCTTCTACACGTTTACCTGAGCGATCTCGCCCTACCCACTTAAAGTCATATTCTCTTCTAACTTGTAACGCCATAGCTACCCATTAAATATACTATTATTCAATTAACGAACCCTCCAATCATCTATAGGAGCGATCCATCTCTGCTTAAATTTAAAATTAAAGTAGCGTTAGGATAACCCTTTTACCCTATTCCATCAATCGAAAAGAGTGAAAAGCACGAACAGATCAAGAAAGATCCTTACACTTCTTTGCGGTAGAGCCCGATTCCGACAAACTCAGAGAATAAAAAATATTTTCAGAAGGTTGCCTAACCAAGCCCTCTTTTAGTGTAAAGCGCTGTAAAAGTAGCAACAGAAGAGAGAAGCAGAAAGAGAAAGACCCAAGTACTCAATTGAATACTTGGGTCTTTGTTGGTACCGACGCCCAGATTTGAACTGGGATGCTGTTAGGCACTACCACCTCAAGGTAGCGTGTCTACCAATTCCACCACGCCGGCATAAAACTAAAACTTTTGATTGATCCTACTCTTCGATTGCAGGTAGTGTTGTACTGCTTGAGGCACCCTCTTCTACTACAGGTAACTCTTGGGTGACACGTTCAACAACACTCTCATCACTCTTAACTTTTCCAAAGTTAAACATCATAACTAAGCTTGTAATAAAGAAGATTCCTACTAAAACTCGGGTCAACTTCTCTAAAAAATTTGCTTTACCTGCCGCACCAAAGACTGTCCCTGATGCACCCCCTCCAAATGAGGCTCCTGCGTTAGCACCTTTCCCTTGCTGAAGGAGGACTAGCGCTATTATCGCAATGCAGATTATGATGTGTATTATGTACACTGCTGAATCAATCATGTCGTATACTATAGTCCAATTAGGTTATAAAAAAAAGCGTAATTATTGCCCACCATTTTGGGGGAATTAGAGCTGCGCAATAGCGCTAAACTCCTCCGCTTTTAAGGAGGCACCACCAATTAACGCGCCATCCACCTCCTCCTCATTAAAGAGAGTGGGGGCCGAGTCACCATTGACGCTACCACCATAAACAATTCGAATAAGGGGTGAGATCTTATCACTATATTTCTCGATTGTACAGCGAAGAATTTTATGAGCATTATTTGCATCCTCAGGTGAGGCCGATTTACCTGTTCCGATGGCCCAGATAGGCTCATAAGCGATCACCGCATCCTTAAAAGCATCAATTCCCACCTGTTCGATAACAGAGGTTAACTGACGTCTAATTACCGCCTCTGTCTCCCCTGCCTCCCGCTCTTTTGCACTCTCCCCAAGGCAGAGAACCGGCATCAACCCCTCAGCTAGCGCACGCTCAAACTTAGTAGCTACCACCTCATCACTCTCACCGAAGAGCTCTCTACGCTCTGAGTGACCAACTAATACATACTCACAGCCACTCTCTTTTAACATAGCACCGGAGACCTCTCCTGTATAAGCGCCAGATTGGTAAGCGGCTATATTTTGCGCTCCAACCTTAATCCCACTGCCTGCTACTAAAGCAGTAACTTGTGGAATATAGAGTGTCGGTGGAAAGATCACCACCTCCGCTGTTGGCTCTTTTAGCTGCTCTTTAATCCCTGCAATTAGGCGCTCATTCTCACTGAGAGAGCCATTCATCTTCCAGTTACCTGCAACAAATCGTTTGCGACTCATTATCTATCTACCTCATCTTCAATAAATCTTGTGACAAATAAAGCATAAATGATCTCTTAAAAGAATAACACTCTTACGCCTCTTTTGTTATAATTACCCTCTCTAATTTGCTTGCCTATTGATTGAGCAGCCCTAGGTAGGGTTTTAAGTTGTAAGCCTCATCAGATCAGAGGCGCTCTGTAGAGCACCTTATGCGATACAAGCATCCTAACCGATTCGTTAATTGTAAGTAGAACATTATGATCCCAAAACGTTTAAAATCTTTCTTCTCTCGCGATCTCTCTATTGATCTTGGCACCGCCAACACACTTATCTATATGAAGGGGCAAGGCATTGTCCTCGACGAGCCCTCAGTCGTTGCAATTGAGCGCGACAAAAAGACAGGTCGCCCCCGTCTTTCGGCTGTAGGAGCAGAGGCTAAGCGAATGTTAGGGCGTACTCCCGATGGGATTGAGACGACTCGACCTCTAAAAGATGGGGTGATTGCCGATCTGCCAAAAACAGAGCGGATGTTGCAGAACTTTATCAATCAAGTACTCACTCGCAATATCTTTCTTGGACGCCCAACACCAAGAATTATAGTCTGCGTTCCCTCAGGAGCTACCCACGTAGAGCGCCGCGCAATTAAAGAGGCTGCACAGAGTGCTGGGGCTTTAGATGTGAAACTCATACCCGAACCGATGGCTGCTGCTCTTGGTGCAGGGATCCCAGTACAAGAAGCCACTGGATCGATGGTGCTCGATATTGGTGGAGGTACCTCTGAAGTTGCCGTCATGTCACTTACTGGTATTGTCTATGCTAACTCTGTTCGCATTGGTGGCGATACCTTTGATGAAGCGATTATCAATTATGTGCGACGCAACTATGGCATGCTCATTGGTGAACCTACAGCAGAACGTATCAAGCACGATATTGGTACCGCATTCCCCACCAGCGAGATCTTAGAGACACAAGTTCGCGGCCGTAATTTAAGTGAGGGGGTGCCAAGAACGTTCACTCTCACCTCTAATGAGATCCTTGAGGCGCTTCTTGAGTCATTACAAGGCATTGTGAGCGCTGTGCGCTTAGCCCTTGAATCGACCCCTCCCGAATTAGCAGCCGATATCTCGGAGCGGGGAATCGTTATTACCGGTGGTGGCGCACTGTTGCGGAATATCGCCCAACTCATTGAAGCAGAGACTGGATTAGATGCGATTATTGCCGATGACCCACTTACCTGTGTTGTACGTGGCGGTGGTAAAGCCCTCGAATTACATGGTCTTTATGGCAGTAATGCCTTTGGTTTAGAGTAGCCCTTTGCCATTAATAATATTAAGGCTGACGCATGAGTAGTGAAGAGAAGATCATTGCCAACTACACGTGGCTTAAGGTTAAGACATTACTACTCTGCCTCTTTTCCCTCTTTCTAATGGCTATTGACCATCGTACAGAGAAGCTCACCCCTATTCGTTATGTTGGCTCCTATCTTACCGCCCCCTTGCATAAGATTGCAGAAGTCCCTTCCAATTTTTTTAGCGCAATAAAGCACTGGGTGCGGGATAAAGATGCGCTAATTCAGGAGATCAACGCACTTAAAAAGCGGGAGCTCTACCTCTCTTATGAGACACAAAAGATGGCCTCATTAACTGCCGAGAATAATCGTCTCCGCCTCCTGCTTAAATCATCGGTACGCATTGATGAGCCTACGCTAATTGCTAAGTTAGTGAATATCAGCACCGACCCCTATCGCCACATCATAACGCTTAATCAAGGTGAGCGGGAGCAGATTGCTGTTAATCAGGCCGTACTCAATAGTGATGGAATTATTGGCCAGATTATTGAAGCAAATCCCCACTATAGTCAGGCTATCCTCATTACTGATCCCCACCACTCACTTCCCGTAGAGATTAACCGAAATGGGGTGCGTGGCCTGGCAATGGGCAATGGGAAGCTCAATCAGATTGATATTCGCAATATCTCAATAGAGGATGACGTTCGAGTGGGCGATCTCTTAGTGACCTCGGGCTTAGGTGGGCGCTTCCCCCATGGCTATCCCGTCGCTACCATCACCTCTATTGATGTGGACTCAACAGGGTACTTTGCCAAAATCATTGCCACCCCAACCGCTAATCTTGATCGTATTCGCGAGGTGCTGGTAATTCTTAATCCCCAAGAGGGGGAGCGATAGTACTCCTCACTCAATTGATGGTAGAATTTCTCACAATAATTTATGGTGAACTGGTGAATAGGTAGTGGCATGAAACGACCAATAACAATTCTTTTAACTCTACTGCTCGGGATTCTGCTCGATCTTATTCCAATGACCCGCCATCTTGAGGCGATCCGCCCCCACTGGACCTTAATGATTGTTATGTTCTGGGCCCTCTACCTTGAAAACCTCTTTAGTGTCGGCACTGCTTGGCTGGTTGGGCTCTTTCTCGATCTTACCAAGTCCTATATCTTTGGTCTGCATGGATTTATCTTTGCACTTGCCACCTTTTTAGTGAAAAAGTATTACCTGTGGCTGAAAGGTTTAACCCACTTAGAGCTGACCGTCTTAACAATTATTATCTTTCTAATTCAGACTGTTGCCACCACTTGGATCAATGGCTTTTTAGGAAGCACCAGCCCCTATCCACACCTCTGGTTCCTCCCTATTATCAGCTCAACCCTGTTGTGGCCATTAATAAGCAATCTCTTAAATGAGCTCTGCGTTATGTTAAATATTGATCATAAATGAGTTACTTTGGAAATGATGCCCAGAGCATCCGCCGAACACAGTTAAAAAATGATCGCCTCTTTCGGAGTCGGGCACTCTTCAGCCTGCTCTTTATTGTGATCTGCTTTGCTATTTTATGGGGGCAACTCTTCACCCTACAGATTGTAGAGCATGAGAAGTATCAGACTCTCTCTGATCAAAATCGTATTAAACTGATGCCTCTTCCCCCCACACGCGGACAGATTTTTGATCGGAATGGGAAGGTGCTAGCTACTAATATCCCCTCATATGACTTAGAGGTAGTAAAGCAGGATATTCCTCCCCGAGAACAGATAGAGACCTTAGTTGAGAAGGTGGAGAAGATTATCCCCCTCACCCAACAAGAGAAAGAGCGCTTCTACAGAGCATTTCAACGCGCACAGATTCAGGAGGCTACTCCGCTAAAAGAGGAGCTTACTGATGTGGAGATTGCTAAAATTGCCGTCAATCTCCATCACCTCAATGGCATTCATATCACCCCAAAACTGACCCGCTTCTACCCCTATCGTGCCCATGCCGTCCATGCCCTTGGTTATGTGGGTCGTATCGACGAACGGGATCTTAAAGAGATCGCCGACAACCACCTTGAGAAGGAGTATACCGGTATCTCTCATATTGGTAAACGGGGCGCGGAGAAGAGCTTTGAGCATCTTCTTCGGGGCAAAGTTGGGTATGAACAGGTGGAGACCAGCTCTAATGGGCGTATTGTGCGAAAAATTAGTGAAACCCCACCCCTACCTGGTAATAATATCTATCTCACCATCGATATCGATCTACAGATCTTAGCTGAAGAGGCGATGGAGGATTATAATGGTGCACTTGTGGCACAAGATCCCCGTACAGGTGAGATATTAGCCTTTGTCTCTAAACCAATTTATGATCCTAACCTCTTTGTGAGTGGGATCAGTCAGAAGGATTTCGATGCCCTCAATTACGATATTAATACCCCCTTCCTTAACCGTGTAATGCAGGGGCGCTACCCTCCCGGATCGGTCATTAAGCCACAGATAGCACTTGCAGGACTCAATAGTGGAGAGATTACCCCATCAAGCACCATTATGTGTGGAGGGCACTATCAGGTAGAGGGGGATAGCCACCGTTTCCGAGATCATGGTGCCCATGGCCGTCTTAATATCTATGGCGCTATGGAGCGCTCTTGCAATGTCTACTTCTACGATCTTGCCTATAACTTAGGGATTACTCCAATGATTGAGTTCTTGAAAGATTTCTCTTTAGGTACCCCCACTCAGATCGATCTATTAGGTGAATCCTCTGGCGTTGCTCCTACCCCTGAATATAAACGCAGCCGCCACAATACCCCCTGGTACGCTGGAGATACCGTAACCGCTGGAATAGGGCAGAGTTATTGGCTCACCACCCCCCTACAAATCAATCAAGCCACAGCGATTATAGCAATGGCTGGAAAAAACTATACGCCCCATATCCTACGCTCCTTTGCACGCCCTAACTCAGAGACTCAATACACTATTCCCCTACGCCCCATTAAACCAATTCATCTAAAAAATGAGGAGCACTGGCAAGTTATTCAAGAATCGATGGAGCGGGTCGTTCATGGCTCACGGGGAACCGCTCGCTCCTTAAATCGTAATCTTGATTATCGCTTAGCAGGGAAGACAGGTACCGCACAGGTCAAGAGTATTGCGCAAGGGGAACGGTATAATCAGGATGAGCTCGATCGACGTCACCATGATCATGCCTGGTTCTCAGCCTATGCGCCTGCAGAGAATCCTCAAATTGTTGTTACTGCCTTAGTAGAGAATGGCGGATCTGCTGCACGCACATCGGGCCCCATGGTTCGGACCGTTATTGATGCTTGGCTCTCTCAGTCATATAAGGAGGAGGTACGCTCACCCGATAATAAGGACTCCTCCCCTCCTTAACATAAGGATCCTTGTTATACTGACCCCCACAATCGGTAAACGTAGTAGGCGTACTCTCTATTTTCAGAAGGATTTAACGCATCAATGAACTATAATGATCTCTACCATGAAGAGGAGGTAAAGCCCCGCGGATTGTTGGCTCTCCTCCATCTAGATACAGTTTTAACGCTGCTTTTAGCGGCGCTCTGTCTCTTTAGCTTAATTATTCTCTATAGCGCATCCAATCAAGATATTCACTATGTCACCTCTCAGGCGATAAAGATGGGAATTGGCTTTGTCGCGATGGTGATAATTGCGTTTATCCCTCCAACCTTAATTAAGCGCGCTACACCACTGCTCTATATTATTGGTATTGTTGCGCTCCTCCTTCTCTTTGTAATAGGGGTTGAGGTTAAAGGGGCGGTACGCTGGCTGGATCTGAAAGTTTTCCGCTTTCAGCCCTCCGAAGTAGCTAAATTAGCCACCCCAATGATGATCGCCTACTATCTCGATCGCTCTCCACTCCCCCCTACACTCTTTCGCTCAATTGTGACTCTCCTCATTTTGCTCATCCCCTTCAGCTTAGTCTTTATGCAACCTGACTTAGGAACCGCAATTGTCATTGTCTATTCAGCTGCAGCGGCGCTCTTTTTAGCAGGCTTCTTTTGGCGTTATATTCTGATTATTATTGCCATTTTAGCCATCTCCCTCCCCCTCTATTGGCACTATGGCATGAAGCCCTACCAGAAAGATCGAGTTGTCACATTCCTCAATCCTGAATCTGATCCTTTAGGAAAGGGGTATCAGATTATTCAATCTAAAACTGCGATCGGCTCTGGAGGGCTCTATGGTAAGGGGTGGCAAAATAGCACCCAAGCCTCTTTAAAGTTTCTGCCGGAATCCACCACTGACTTTATCTACGCCATCACCGCCGAAGAGTTTGGCTTGATGGGCACCTCCCTCCTATTAGGAATCTATCTTCTCATCATCATCCGCTCCTTCTATATCGCCTCGCGGGGACGGGATAACTACTTTCGCCTCATAGGGGGGACCATCTGCCTCTCTCTCTTCTTCTATATCTTTGTTAATGCGGGGATGGTCAGTGGCCTTCTCCCAATCGTGGGTATCCCCCTCCCTTTTATTAGTTATGGGGGGACATCTATTGTGACACTATTTATCTCTTTTGGTATATTAATGAATATTTATTCTCACCAAAAACCGAATATAAAAAGGATCTTTTAAATGTCATTACGCCGAACGACACTCATACTTGGGGCTCTCTTAAGTCTCACTGCTTGTACTGCTCCGGCAGCTAAGAGTCAGACTCAAGGGGAGACGCCCCTCCCTACGATTACCCCTAACACCCAAGAGGCAGCTCCTAAACGGGTGTCTGAGCGTGCAGAGATCTCCCGCAGTAGCCGAGGATTTGCTGAGCGCCCCGATGTGCGCCAATTTATTCTCACCACAAGTCAAAAACAGAATCTTGATCCAGAATGGTTAACAGAGGTGATGGATCGTGTCGAAATTAAGCCTAAAATTATTGAAGCGATGAATCGCCCTGCAGAGGGAAAGATCTGGGGAGAGTATCGCCCCATCTTTATGACTGAACGCCGTATTAATGATGGTATTCGCTTCTATCAAGAGCACCAATCAGCATTAGAGCGTGCTGAACGAACTTATGGTGTCTCTGCTGAAGTTATTGCTGCCATTATTGGTGTAGAGACGAGCTATGGGCAGAACCGAGGCAGTTGGGCAGTCATTGACGCATTAGCAACTTTAGCATTTGAGTACCCACGTCGCGCCCAATTCTTTACTGGTGAGCTAGAGAAGTTTCTTACAATAGTTGATGAGACTAACTTCGACCCCTTCAGCTATAAAGGTTCCTACGCTGGCGCAATGGGCTACCCACAATTTATGCCCTCAAGCTATCTAGCTTACGCTGTTGATTTTGATGGGGATGGGGTACGTGATCTTTGGAATAATCCCATTGATGCTATTGGTTCGGTAGGGAACTATTTAGCTAAACACCGTTGGCAAGCTGGGGAGCCTGTCGCTGTTAAAGTGGAGATTGATCCTACTCTTGCAGCCCCCTATATTGCTAAAGGACGCTTAACACCACCGAAATATAGTGCCGCTACTTTACGAGCCAATGGTGTAATGTTGCCGGCATCAATCCCCAACCATCTTAAGGGGAATCTCTACCAATATCAGCTAAGTAAAGAGCCTGCTCGTTATGAGTATTGGGTTGGTTTTGAAAACTTCTACTCCATCACCCGCTACAATCACTCTCAGATGTATGCTCTAGCGGTCTATCAGCTGGCTGATGCAATTAAGCGTGGCCGTTAACCTTTCACTCTCTCAACTTGGTTTAACTAAATGCTTAAACGTCTATCACTGCTGATTGTCACCCTGATTATAGCAAGCTGCTCTACCCCGACAGGAGTACCGGGTAAAGGGGCGACTCCGAAAGAGGAGCCACTTAGTCCATCGGGAAACCCTGAAAGCTACGAAGTGTTTGGTACCACTTATCGTATACTGCCCACCTCACGAGGATATCGTGAAGTGGGTTATGCATCATGGTATGGGAAGGATTTCCATGGAAAACGCACCTCAAGCGGAACACCATATAATATGTATGCCTACTCGGCAGCCCATAAAACTCTGCCGATCCCGACATATGTAAAAGTGACTAACCTTGAAAATGGACGAAGCTTGGTCTTACGGGTAGATGATCGAGGCCCCTTTGTAAAGAATAGAATTATCGACCTCTCCTACACTGCAGCTAAGGAGCTCGATCTAATCCAGAAGGGGACCGCTAAGGTTGAAGTGGTGGCCCTCCCCCCCTATCAACATCTTAAAAATCCTAAAGCGCATCCTACAGAGCAGGCGATTCAGACTCCACCCTCTGCACCCAATACAGCAGTAGAGGGGGGACGCTACTATGTACAATTAGGCTCGTTTAAAGAGCGGGGGAATGCGGAAGCTTTTATGAATACGATGGCAGCAACCCTAGGACGTCCTACTGAAGTACACTACTCCGGAGGACTCCATCGTGTCGTCATTGGGAGCTATGCCACCCATAACGAGGCGAAGGCTGCTGCCGAGCGGCTCCACTACCCTAATACTGTTATCACCCTCTGACAGATCAGTAAAAGAGTGCTTAGCCATAAACTGTAACGATTCTATTTTTCACCCAGTGAACAATTGAGAAAAACTATGAAAAGAGTAACAACCCTTTTAGCAACAATTCTATTAACAATCACCCCATTTGCACAGGGGGTTGAGATGGAGCTGAAGGCCCCTAATCTCCCTGTAAAGGCGTGGGTTTTAATGGATTATGAAAGTGGGGCAGTTTTAGCAGAGTATAATGCTAATCAACGGCTTGAGCCTGCTAGCCTCACTAAATTGATGACCAGCTATATTATTGCTGAAGCTGTTGATAATGGTGTTATTCATCACGATGATCTGGTGCAAATCTCACGCAATGCGCGACAGCAGAAGGGCTCCCGTATGTTTGTTGAAGAGCGCTCCTTAGTCTCAGTCATCAACCTCATTCGAGGACTCATTATTCAATCTGGTAATGATGCTTCAGTAGCCTTAGCAGAACATGTCTCAGGCTCGGAGGAGGCCTTTGTCACCTTAATGAATGCTAAAGCACGAGAGTTAAATCTACACAATACCCATTTTAGCAATACAAATGGACTACCTGGTCCAGAGCACTTTAGTTCTGCATATGATTTAGCACTCCTCTCCCGCTCCCTTATTAAGCGCTTTCCTGAACATTACAAGATCTATTCAGAGCGGGAATTTACCTGGAATGAGATCCGACAAGAGAACCGCAACCGCCTTCTTTGGGTTGAATCAAGTGGCGCCGATGGGATCAAAACAGGTCATACTGACGCTGCAGGCTACAACTTAGCATCAAGTGCAGTGCGTAATGGGTATCGTGTCATTGCAGTAGTGCTTGGAGCAACTGATGAGACTGCGCGCCACAACGCGTCACTCAACCTCCTTAACTTCGCTTTCCATAATTTCCATCAGCGAGAGCTCTATCATGCAGGAGAGGAGTTAACCCGCGTCTCATTGCGCGATGGTGTTGCAGATACCGTCTCAGTCGGCACAATTAATGCCATCTCTGAGATCCTCCCTGATGCAAAATATAATAATTTATCTGGAAAAGTCATTATCAATGAAGCCCTTTCAGCACCGATTCAGAAGAACCAAGTGGTTGGTGAGATACAACTTCTTATTGATGATCGGATCATCTATCGCTATCCGGCTGTCGCCTTGGAGAGCATTGATAAAGCTGGCTTTGCCAGTCGAATCTGGGCTGACTTTAAGATTAAATTGAAACGCAAATATGAAGGATTTAAGGCGGCGCTATAAAATATTTTTATCAGCACCCATTTTTTATGTAGTTTTTTTGTAGTTTTAGGTGTATTATATATTTTCTGTTTTTTATTCACCCATTATAAGACTTACTAGGAAGTAAATTAAATGTCGCAAAAAATTATAGACTCATTAAAGAATATTGGCATTCAAGCAGAGAAGATCATCTATAATCCAAGTTATGAGCTTCTCTTTGAGAGAGAGACAGATCCCTCACTCACTGGTTATGAGAAGGGGACACTTACAAAACTAGGTGCTGTCAGTGTTGATACTGGAATCTATACCGGTCGCTCACCAAAAGATAAATATATTGTACGCGACGAAACAACAAAAGATACTCTCTGGTGGGCTGATTCGGGTAAGGGAAGTAATGATAATAAGCCCATTACTCCTGAGGTTTGGGCAGATCTTAAAAAGATTGTCACCGACCAGCTCTCTAACAAAGAGCTCTATGTTGTCGATGGTTTCTGTGGTGCTAATGAGGAGACTCGCCTCAATGTGCGCTTTATTACTGAAGTTGCATGGCAGGCACACTTTGTTAAAAATATGTTTATTCGCCCCACCGAAGAGGAGCTTAAAGATTTTGAGCCAGACTTTACTGTCTTAAATGGTGCTAAAGCGACAAATAAAAACTACAAAGAGCATGGATTAAACTCAGAGACCTTTGTTGCCTTCAACTTAACTGAAAATATGCAGCTTATCGGTGGCACCTGGTATGGCGGTGAGATGAAGAAAGGGCTCTTCTCTGTCATGAACTACCTCCTCCCTCTAAAAGGGATTGCCTCGATGCACTGCTCGGCGAATGTGGGTGAAGATGGGGAGACGGCAATCTTCTTTGGTCTATCAGGAACAGGTAAAACAACACTCTCTACCGATCCTAATCGTAAACTTATCGGTGATGATGAGCATGGTTGGGATGATGATGGTGTCTTTAACTTTGAAGGGGGCTGTTATGCAAAGACCATCGACCTCTCTGAAGAGGATGAGCCAGAGATCTACGGTGCTATTCGACGTGATGCCCTCTTAGAGAACGTTGTGGTTAAAGAGGATGGTACGGTTGACTTCTCCGATGACTCGAAGACAGAAAACACCCGTGTCTCCTACCCTATTTACCATATTGAGAATATCGTTGAGCCTGTCTCTAAAGCAGGACCGGCGAAGAAGGTTATCTTCTTAACAGCAGATGCGTTTGGTGTACTTCCTCCTGTTTCAAAGTTAACACCTGAGCAGACGCAGTACTATTTCCTCTCTGGATTTACTGCTAAGTTAGCTGGAACTGAGCGTGGAATCACAGAGCCGACCCCAACCTTCTCAGCCTGTTTCGGTGCGGCATTCTTACTCCTTCACCCAACCCAGTATGCGGATGTATTAGTCAAGCGTATGGAAGAGTCGGGCGCTACAGCTTACTTAGTTAATACTGGTTGGAATGGCACCGGTGAGCGTATCTCACTTAAAGATACCCGTAACATTATCAACGCAATCTTAAATGATGAGATCGACTCGGCACCAACAAAGGTTATCCCTACCTTTAACTTAGAGATTCCAACAGAAGTTAGCAATGTTGATCCTGCTATCTTAGACCCTCGCGATACCTACCAAGATGTAGCTGAGTGGGAGAAGAAAGCAGCAAACTTAGCGAAGCTCTTTAGCGAAAACTTTGATCAGTATACCGATACTGAGCTAGGTGCAGCATTAGCAAAAGTAGGTCCTAAGGTGTAAATAACCCGCCCTACTGGTTTGATATTAACGATAGAAGCGTAGAGATTACTCTACGCTTTTTTTATCTCTCTCATATTTATCCAACCTCTATAGAGCTTGACACTTTTAACCGCTCTACGGCATGATCGATCTGTAGGCAGCATCCTGCCTCACATTAAAATAATAATAACAATAAATCGATATAGCGAGGTTTACCTCGAAGGAGCATTCATTATGTTAACGCAGCGGAAACGGACACTCTGCACTCTAGCTTTAGGCTCATTACTCACGATTCACCCTCCTCTCTTTGCTACTACTACTGATGAGATCGTCGAGATTAAACGAGATCAATATGGTGTTCCTCACATCTATGCCGACACAACTTACGCCCTCTTTTATGGGTATGGTTATGCCGTCGCTGAGGATCGACTCTTTCAAACGGATATGGCCCGTCGCGCCTTTACTGGGCGAACTGCTGAGGTTTTAGGTCGAGGCGAAGAGGATCGTTTTGTTGCGTATGATCGCCAAGTACGGATGAATTATCTACCCATTTCAATTGAGGCCCAGCTTAATGCCTTAACTCAAGAGGAGCGGGCGATCTTTCAGGGATATGCCGATGGCTTTAATGCATATCTTGATGAGATCGAGGCAGACCCAGAGCTACTCCCTAACGAATACCTTGAGTATGATTTCTCTCCCGAACCTATCTCCGATTTTGATGTTGTCATGATTTGGGTTGGCTCGATGGCAAATCGCTTCTCGGATGTGAATCTTGAAATAGCAAACTATACTCTACTGCAAGATCTCATTGCAGCGCATGGGGAGACGAGAGGGATCGCACTCTTTGATGAGCTCCGCTGGATCATTGATGAGAGCTCACCTACTACAGCTCCAACCCCATCCGCCCCTAACCCACTACCTAATAATGGCTCTGTAGTGACAAGCTTACTCCAACAACTAAAGCGCCACTCATCATCTGTTGCACAAGCAGAAGGAGAGCGGCAGCTTGCTCAGTGGGGTGGCATCGGCCCTGACTTTGCACCTAAAGCGAGCAATATCTGGATTACCTCACCTAATCGAGTTGTGGGGGGTGAGACAATCTTAATCAATGGGCCGCAGTTTGGTTGGTACAATCCAAGTTATGTCTATGGTGTCGGCCTATATGGGGCTGGTTTTCATCTCACAGGAAATACCCCTTTTGCTTATCCGGTGATCCTCTTTGGCACCAATGGGACTATCGCATGGGGAGCGACAGCAGGCCCTCAAGATGTTGTTGATATCTATCAAGAACAGCTGAATCCTGACAATCCCTATGAATATCGCTTTCAAGGAAGCTATCAACCAATGGAGCTGCGGGAGAGCCAGATCAATATTCGGGGTGAAGCAGCTGAAGTTCATACCTTTTATAGTACTGTTCATGGCCCCATCATCCATTGGGACCATGAGCAGCAGATCGCCTACAGTAAAAAGCGTAGTTGGAGTGGATATGAAGTTCAATCCCTTCTCGCATGGGTTGAGTCGATGAGGGCTAACAATTGGGAAGAGTATCAACAAGCGGCACAGGATGTGGCAATCTCCATCAACTGGTACTACAGCGATCGAGAGGGAAATATTGGTTATCTCTCACCTGGCTATCTTCCTCATCGCCCCGAAACACAAGATACTCGTCTTCCCGCTATTGGGGATGGCACTATGGAGTGGCTTGGGATTTTAGACTTTCAATATACACCAAAAAGCTTTAATCCCGATCAGGGCTATCTGACCAATTGGAATAATCGCCCCGCACCCGATAAAAAGAATACCGATGCCTACTACTGGACCTATGGGGATCGAGTGAATGAGCTTAACCGTCAATACGAAGAGAAGGCCCAATTTACCCCAGAAGAGTTGTGGGCATTTAACCGCATCGCCTCCTATCGCGATGTCAACTTTCACTACTTTAAGCCCTATCTTGAAGCCTTAAAAGAGGAGATTTCTGAACCAGAGCTATCAGCTGCTCTCACTCATCTCCTCAGTTGGGATGGCAACCATTTTAATGATCCCTACTATCGCACCCATCACCATTCTGGCCGAACCCTCTTCCGTGCATGGCTTGAAGCACTCTATGATGAGGTGCTCATCCCCTGGTTACCAGAGCATTATCATCAAGAGTACCGAGCAACTGGCTTTAGTCGTGCAGATGGGGTAAATCCTGGATCGATTAACCTAAGTATGGGCAGTAAAATACTATTACGGCAGCTCGCTATGGATAAGTCTGATCCAGAGCGCCTCAATCTATTTGGTCAGCGCAGCCATCTAGAGGTGATGAGCGATGCCTTTGCGACAGCATATCAGCTCTTAAAGGGGGAGTTTGATACGCCTATTGAGCGATGGCGTGATCCGGGTTCTACCACAACTTTTTCAACCAACAACTTTACCGGCATACCACAGGCGCTCTCTGATGCAGAAATTATCATTCCTGATTATCATAATCGGGGAACAGAGAATAATCAGATTCGTTTTACTGAAGATGGTGTCTCATTTTGTGATGTGGTTGCCCCTGGACAGAGTGGTTTTATCTCCCCTCGTGGCATTAAATCACCCCATTATGAAGATCAGCTCGCCCTCTTCTTTAATTTTGACTGTAAATCTCAAGCACTCCACTTAATAGAAGAGCCTATAAGGCAATATCAAATTAAGGTGAAGCGCAGCCGTAGCGAATAATGCAAGCAAAATCGATGCACGGTGATAAAAAATAAAAAGGGGCGGTAATGCCCCTTTTTCCTCTTCTACTCTTTATGAGTTAAACGCAAAATCTTAAATTGTCCATTAAGTGCAATCTCCTCTAAAGATAATCCCGCTTGATGGGCGAGCTTCTCAATCGCAATAAAACGATTAACCACAAAATAGGCGACCCCTTGAGGTGCCAATAATCGCTTACAACCGGCGATAAAAGCTTCACTTAATAGACTTGAGGTGCTAAATCCTTGATGAAATGGAGGATTTGATAGGAGGGTATCGATAGAGCCATCGGGAAGTCTGGCCGCTACATCATCAACAGATAGATACCCATCGATACCATGTTTTTGAAAGTTCTCTGATGTTGCCTCGATAGCAGTAATACTATTATCGGTAGCATAAAGTTGAGTATATCCCCCTATCTTAGCTGCCATAAGAGCTAAATACCCATAACCACACCCTAAATCTAATACTCTTCCCCTTAATGCTCGCTTCTGCTCTATCAAAGTCTCAATCAGAAAACGACTCCCCTTATCTACCTGTCGATACCCATAAATTCCTGGTTTACTTACTACTGTTAATTCATCGGAGATCGGCAAAGAGATCTTCTCAAAATAGGCAGCTGCAGCCTCCTCTTTGTAAGATTCTGCTACAGTGAATCGGGCATAGCGTAACCCCTTCCCTAAAAGTTTCTGCTCTTTTAGTGGGCCGATAACCTGCTCTGCCTCCTTGAATAAGCGCTTTACCCCCTCCTGATTATATCCAGTAATCACTACCTCACCCCCCTTCTTTACTAAGTAGGGGGCACCATAAAGAAGATGGTTACGTAATCGCTTTGATTTAGGTAGTCGTAAGAGCAGATAATCATATCCAGCTGTCGGTAACTCTTGCAGTTTAAAATCCGACAGAATTACCCGCTCCTCTCCTATTACCTTCGCTGCTGCGGCTGTAATATCGCAACGATTACTTAAAATTGTTAAATCATAACCGGCAATCGCTGATGGAAGCGCAATCCCCTCATCAGCTAATAGAATGCCCCGCCCCGTTAATGGCTCTGTACGATAGAAGAGCGCTTCACTCGCCCGCTCTTCCTCACTCCTCATCTTCCTCATTGCACAATCTCCTCCTGCTCCCGCACTGTTAATGGGCGATACTCACCCTCATTTAATCCCTCTAAAGTGATATTCCCCACTTGATAACGGTGAAGAGCTACCACCCGATTGCCAACCGCTGCCAACATTCGCTTAACCTGGTGATATCGCCCTTCTGTAATTACAAGCTCAATAACCTGCTCTTCTAGCTGCTCTACCTTCGCAGGCAATGTTAACGCCTCCTCACCATGTAGTTTAACCCCCTTCTCTAAGGCAGCAATCATCTCCGCTGTTATCGGCTGCTGCGTTGTCACCCGATACCCCTTCTCCACCCCACTCTTTGGGTGAGTAATTTTATGGGACCAATCACCATCATCGGTAAGAAGCAGAAGACCTGTAGTATCTGCATCTAAACGCCCAGCAATGTGTAACTCAGAGGCTCGCTCCAGCTCTAAGAGTCGAAAGAGTGAAGGATACCCATCATCTCGATGGCTCGAAACATACCCAGCAGGCTTATAGAGTAAGTAGTAGCGAGGCGCTAAATTAAGGGTAAGGGGCGCCCCATTGAGGGTCACCTGATCAACCATTAAATCCACCAACTGCCCTCCACTGCGCACTCGAACTCCATTAAGTAGAACAACCTCGGAACGAAGAAGCCGTTTAGCATCTCGTCGAGAGACTAAACGGCTCTTCTGTATCAAGTGATCTAATCGCATCATGACCTTAATCAGCAGTAACGCGCATCAACTCTTCGATACTAGTAATTCCTTCAACTACTTTGAGAATACCCGATTTACGGATACTATTAATTCCTTCACGCTCTGCCTGATCAGCTAACTCTGGGCCACTGGCATTATCAAGAATCATCCGCTCTGTTGTATCAGAGATCGGCATTACTTCATAGATACCGACACGCCCTTTATAACCGCGGGTACATTGATCACACCCAACAGGCCCGTAGATACGCGCAGACGCCTGCATACGTGTAAATCCTAGTCGCACAAGGTGCTCTGTATCATAGGTCACCTCTTCTTTACAATGGTTACAGAGACGACGTGCTAATCGTTGCGCAATAATTAGATGAACAGTAGAGGCAATATTGAAGGTCTCCACCCCCATATTAATTAGACGCGTTAATGTTTCGGGCGCTGAGTTAGTATGGAGCGTTGACAGTACTAAGTGTCCTGTTTGAGCCGCTTTGATCGCAATATCAGCAGTCTCAAGGTCACGAATCTCCCCAACCATAATGACATCAGGGTCCTGTCGTAAAAAGGAGCGAAGTGCCTCCGCAAATGTTAATCCAATTGCAGGATTAACCGGTACCTGATTGATCCCCTCTAAGTTAATCTCAACAGGATCTTCTGCCGTAGAGAGGTTGGTCGTGGGCTGATTTAAGATTCCCATACAGGTGTAGAGGGTAACTGTTTTACCCGACCCAGTGGGCCCTGTGACCAGAATCATCCCCTGCGGCTTCTCAATCGCCTCTAAAATAGCGGCCTTTTGGTCATCTTCAAATCCTAAAATATCGATATTAAGGCTTGCCGCTGAGCTATCGAGAATACGCATCACCACCTTCTCACCCCAAAGGGTTGGGAGGATACTGATACGGAAATCAATAACCTTTCCATTATGTACTACCTTGATGCGCCCATCTTGAGGTAAACGACGCTCAGTAATATCTAACTGTGACATTACCTTAATTCGCGCCGCAAGCTGAGTACGATACTCCTCAGGGGGGCGATACATCTCCTGTAGTACACCATCAATTCTAAAGCGAACTCGATAGGAGTGCTCATAAGGCTCAAAGTGTAAGTCTGATGCTCCACGATCGATGGCATCTGCTAAAACCCCATTAATAAATTGAACAAGAGGGACATCATCTTTAGAGCCGGCAAGATTGATAACGACACTCTCCTCATCGGCCGCTCGTTGCGCTAATGCCTCTTCGGCAGCAGTAGGCTCCTCCCCCTCCTTCTTCTTAAAGATATTCTGCAGCGCCTCACGATCAGTCCCCCCTAGGGATTCCATAACCGCCGCTAAATGGCGCGCTTCAACTAAGATGGGCTCAACAATGACCCGCTCACGAAGACGAATCTTCTCTAATGCCGATAGGTTGGTAGGATCCACAATCGCCACATAGATGACCCCCTGATTCTTATAGAGGGGAAAGATGTAATGACGCTCCATCTCATCCCGTGGCAATATCTTACGTAATCCATCAGGATCGATGGTTAAATCCATCGAGCGCGGATCGAAGATAGGAAGTCGCGAGAGGCGACTAGCATGCTTTAATAGCTGTTCACTGGAGACCCCCGCCTCTAAAAGAGCCTGTACTAAACTGGGCTTCTTCTCATAGTTGATGGAGATCTTCTCTAATAGTTTCTGATCGATCTCTTGTAGCTCAAGCATCGATGCGATAAGACGATTACTCTTAAGCTTCTCTAATATATCACCCACAATTCTTCCTTCCTTTCACTAATAACGTAGTACTCCTACGCCTCTATTCACCCGCTCAAGTGATGAGTAAGGGGTGAAATCTACTGACTATAACGATACCTATAAATTCTGATTATTATACGTTAATCCCCCCCAATAGGCTATATAATCACCTTAAGGATTATGTTAGAATTGAGCATTAATTAACTTACAGCAAGGAGCGTACACGCACTCAACTATGCAGATAGTCAAAATCGAATTTCCTAATGATGATAACGCCCGCCTCTCTAATCTTTGTGGTTACCTCGACGAGCATCTCCGCCTAATAGAGGGGCGCTGCGCAGTTGAGATTGCCAATCGTGGTGCCCTCTTCCAAATTAGTGGTGAAAAGGGGGATGTTGCCCGGGCTAAAGGGGTATTAGAGACCCTCTATCGCCAAACAGAAGAGGAGCTATTAAGCCCTAATGATGTTCATCTTGTCATTACCGACTACCTCTCTACCCCCGACGAGAGTGCGCCCCAACCGGATGGCCGCTCAATTAAGACCAAGCGGCGCCTTATCCGAGGACGGGGATTTAATCAGCGACGCTATCTTGAGAATATCGCTAATAATGATATTAACTTCGGTATTGGCCCGGCAGGAACAGGAAAGACTTTTTTAGCCGTCGCTGCTGCAGTAGAGGCTTTAGAGAAGGGGGCTGTACGCCGTCTAATATTAGTTCGCCCCGCTGTAGAGGCTGGTGAAAAGTTAGGATTTCTTCCTGGTGACTTGGTGGATAAGGTAGATCCCTATCTGCGCCCTCTATACGATGCGCTCTATGAGATGTTAGGATTTGAGCTTGTTGGCAAACTAATTGAACAACATACCATTGAGATTGCTCCACTTGCTTTTATGCGTGGCCGCACCCTTAATGATGCCTTTATTATTCTTGATGAAGCACAAAACACCACAATTGAGCAGATGAAGATGTTTCTTACCCGAATCGGCTTTGGCTCAACCGCTATCATCACAGGCGACGTATCACAGGTGGACCTTCCACGTCATATCACCTCAGGCTTAAAGCATGCCATCACCATCTTAGAGGAGGTTGCGGGAATCTCTATCACACAATTCTCTACCGCCGATGTGGTGCGTCACCCCTTAGTGGCAAAGATTATCACCGCCTATGAGCGTGCTGATGAGAGAGGCGAGCATCCCGAAAAACCGGAAGGTCCTCGCGTGGTCTCACAATGAGTAACACCCCCATGACGCCCCTCATTAGCCCCCATCTCTCAACCCCTTTTCAGCATCGATATAACCCAACGGAGGCCGAGTTAGCCTATTGGTTAGATGAAGCACTGACCTATCTGATAGGGGTTGATGCTCTCCCCGAACCCTTCACCCTAGCTCAATCTGATCGCCCCCTTGAGATAGCGATCACCATCCTCTCTAAAGTGGAGATGGCCACCATCAATGGTGAATATCGGCAACAGCCTGAAGCTACTAATGTCCTCTCTTTTCCTGCTCAAATCCCCCCCTTACCCTTACTTGAAGAGGGGGCCCTCCCCTTTCTTATTGGTGATCTTTTAATCGCAATAGAGGTGGTAGTTGAAGAGGCCAAAGAGCAGAAAAAACCCCTGAAGCATCACCTTACCCATATGGTAATACATGGTTTTCTCCATCTTTTAGGTTATGATCATATTGACGATGATGAGGCAGAGGTTATGGAGCAGCTTGAGCGGGAGATTTTAGCTCAATTAGCAATTGCTGATCCCTATCGCCCCATCTACTAATCTTTCCTCTATACTTACTTAGTTGAGCCACTATTTAATCGATTAGGAGTCCTAAAATGAATGATACAATCCAACAACCGAGCGAAGCTAAGCGGGGGGTAATGCCACTACTCATTACGTGGATCGCCCTCTTTGCCTTTACCATTATGTTTTCACGCCCCTCAACCATTGCCCCTGTATCGGTCTTAGGTGTCTTTACCCTACTTGGAGGGAGCGCACTGATCAAAGAGCGTCCAGAGATGCGCTCAACAGCATTAGTCATGATGGGGATTGCGACTCTATTTCTACTCTTTATCTTTATTCACACCATGTATCTAGGGGTAACCCTACGTAATCTCTTTGCAATAGAGGCCTCTTCACTATTTATCACCCTCTTCTACCCCTTAGCTTTCTTAAATTCAGCCGCCTTTATGGCTATCGGATTAGGGCTTTTTAAACAGATCTCCACTTTAAAGGGGGCATTAATCACCCTCTTCCTCTCTGCAGCACTCTTTGCCGCCCTCTTCTTTGGCATTCGCACCCTAATCGATACCTTTATTGTGGTTAAGGTAAAATATCTCTTTGTACCTGAGCTCTACCAATCGATTCACCGCCTCCTTTAATCACAATAGAGGCTACGGCTTACGGGCGTGCAATACCGCCCGCAATGGGGCAGGATGCCCTTCAATCGTGCGTGTTGAATCATTCGGATCAAGAAAGTCGGCTAACGAAAGATAGGTCATCCACTCAGTTGAGCGCTGCTCATCAACCGTTGTTGGGGTCAGATCTAATAACTCAACTTCTGTAAAACCGACTCGCTCAAGCCAAACGGTTAATGCCGCAACGGAAGGGATAAACCAAACATTGCGCATCTGTGCGTAACGATCTTCGGGCATTAATACCGCCTCTCTCCCCCCATCAATCACTAACGTCTCTAAAAGCAATTCCCCACCAGAGCGTAATGTCTCTTTCAGCTGATAAAGGTGATCAATTGGTGAGCGGCGATGATAGAAGACACCCATCGAAAAGGTTAAATCGAAACGCTCAATCTCCTTAGGCAGTGCCTCTAATGGGAGAGGCAATTGCCAGATAGGGGTCTCCTGTGGTAGATATCGGCGAACCGCTAAGAATTGGTAGAGAAAGAGCCAGTTAGGATCAACCCCAATCACACTCTTTGCCCCAGCCCCTAACATGCGAAATCCGTAGTAACCATTCCCACACCCAACATCGAGAATATTCTTCTGCTTAAAATCGATATGGGGAGCCACGCGATCCCACTTCAAGTTAGAGCGCCACTCAGTATCCACCTCTACCCCAGCAAAATGGAAGGGCCCCTTCCGCCAAGGCATCAATCCTTGGAGTGCGCTTCTCATCCTCTCTTCGGGTGCCCTCCCCAATAGATGAACCCCCTTCGTGAGATCAATGGTTAAATTCTCAATAGTGGGCAGGTCAGATAATGCATGCTCCCAGCGAGGGGAATCCCCATGCTTTCGCGCTAAGGGTTCCGCTAAAATCTCAGGTAACTTCTCTGTCCATACACGAAAATCACTCTGATGAAAAAAATTAAGTAACTCAGGAAGATAGATCTGCTCTCTCATATTGATCCTTTAGTCAGTAACGATTCGATTAATACATCTCGTCAGCACAAAACCCTCTAAGCAATCGCAATAATGGAGGCAAAATTGAGACATTGAAACCAGAGATAAACCTCCCTAAATCCCGCCTCTAACAGGCGCGCTTTATGCTCCTCAAAAGTATCAATCTTCATCACATCCTCAAGGGATTCTCGCTTCTGAGCAATCTCTAACTCTGAATAACCATTAGCACGCTTAAACTCAAGATGGAGCTCATTTAAAAAATGGTGCTGCTTTGCATCATGAAAGCGTAATTTCTCAGAAAGGAAGAGTGCTCCTCCACCCCGAAGACTCTGCTGCAGACGCTTCAGTAGTGCTAAACGTTGCTCTCTAGGGATAAATTGGAGGGTAAAATTCATCGCCACAAGTGAGCTAGGCTCATACTCAAAGGTTGCGATATCCGCCTCAATCACCTCAATAGGTAAGAGCGATTCCACCATCATCTCTTGAGCCTTAAAATACTCTCGAGACTTCTTTACCATCGCCGCTGAATTATCGATAGCGACTACACGGCAATTATGGGCGGTCACCGCACTGCGTAACACCATCGAGACAGCTCCAAGTGAACTTCCCAAATCGTAAAGAATACTATTTTCTCGTGCAAAAAGGGGGGCTAAATTACCAATATTTTCAACAATGGTTGTATAACCTGCCGCAGAGCGGCGAATCATATCCGGAAAGACCTTAACCACCTCCTCATTAAAGGTGAATCGCCCCCGCTTTCTTCGCTCTGAATAGATCTGATCCTGCTCACTCTCCTCAAAGAGAAGCTTTATCTCTGGCCGTTCCACGCGCCTTCTCCCTCCAACTATAGATCGCTTACTAATAAACAAAAAGAGCCTAAAAGCTCCCCTTTAGGCCCACCATACCATCACACCATTAGGAACGCTTATTCAATGCCTCTAGCCGCTGTCGATACTCCGCCTGACACTCTGCTAAGGAGCGTAAGCCACGGTAACGACGCACCTCATTCAGATGGTAGGTTAAGTAACGCCGCTCATCGGCAGAGGCCATCGCTAACGCCTCCTCCCGCGAACCGACCAGTTGCCGCCACGGATTCTTAGCCTCGGGGCGCTTAACTGGAGTAATTATAGGATTGAAACCCGGTGGGGGTAGACTCATCTCTCCGGCAAGAGGATCTTCTAATAATGAATCATCCATCGACTCCTCAAAGGTAGAGTGATCATTAAAGAGCTCATCTTCAAGAGCCTCCACCTCAAGATTAGCCAAGGTCTCCCCTACCGCTTGCTGCTCCTTAAGATCTACAGAGTGCTCTATCTGATTGAACTCACTCTCCCCCTTCTCCACCACTGCCCGCAATGCCTTCTGTAGCTCATCGAGCTCCGCCTGCTGACGAAAAGTATTGAGATCCTCCTGTAGCTCACTAAGCTTAAACTCCTTCTCAAGATCATTACGAAATGACTCGGTGTAGCCACGCATCTTTCCCACAAAACGTCCCACTGTGCGCACTACTGTAGGGAGGCGCTCAGGACCGATCACAATGAGCGCAATGATGAGCAGGAGCACCATCTCCCCAAAGCTAATGCCAAACATAGCGAACTACTTCTTCTCCTCTTCATTAAGATCGCTCTTAACCGTCTCCCCTTCAATAATGGAGCTCTCACGATTCTCTAACTGGGCGGTACCCTTTTTACTCTCCTCCTCCCCATCTTTAACGGCATCTTTAAAGCCTTTAACGGCGGAGCCTAAATCTTTCCCCATATTACGCAGACGTGAGGTTCCAAAGACTAGCGCAACAATAACTAAAATAATGAGCAACTGCATAGGACCGATTCCCATAGCTCTCTCCTTTCTCCTGTTAATGAATCGATGGATCTGCCGATTGGCACTCCACGCAATCTAAATAGTGACTCTGTTGATAATTTCAACAAACTTAATCGCACCATAATACCCTATTTCCCCGCTAAGGATAAGCGCTCTTTCCCAACTTCTTAAAAAGGTTTTACCCCCCTTTTTCTGTTAATTTTCACCGATTCTCCTATAATGAGGAGTACTCTAATCTAGAAACGATATTCATAGCATATAAAGGATAGTTAACATGTCAGTAACAGGACCACTTTTACTCTGTATTCTTGATGGTTGGGGCTTTCGTCCAGAGCGGGAGAATAATGCCATTGCCACTGCAAATACTCCAAACTGGGATTATCTAAAGTCGATTGGTAAGAGTACACTAGTACGCACCTCAGGTGAGGCGGTTGGCTTACCCGATGGGCAGATGGGGAACTCTGAGGTTGGGCATATGAATATCGGTGCAGGGCGAGTTGTTCATCAGGATCTGCTACGTATCAATCGTGATGTTGCTTCTGATGACTTTGCTCAAAACCCCCGTTTTGTCGAGGCTTTCAAAAGACTTAAAGAGAGTGGAAAAGCGCTTCATATCTTAGGACTCCTCTCCCCTGGTGGTGTCCATGCTGATGAGGCTCATATCTTTGCCCTGATTCGTGCTGCCGCAGCTGCAGGGGTGACCGAGATCTATCTTCACCCTTTTCTCGATGGTCGTGATATGCCCCCTCGCTCTGCTAAGGCATCCCTTGAGCAGGCTGAGGCCCTCTTTGCTGAGCTCGGTGTCGGTAGAATTGCTACCCTCATCGGTCGCTACTACGCTATGGATCGGGATAAACGTTGGGATCGTGTTGAGAAAGCGTATGATCTTATTACCCAAGGGATCGCCCAGCATCATGCTGAGAATGCATTAGCAGGATTAGAGATGGCTTATGCCCGTGATGAGGGGGATGAGTTTGTTGAGGCAACGACTATTGGCGAAGCGCGCCCCATTGAGGATGGCGATGCCATTATCTTTATGAATTTTCGGGCCGATAGAGCACGTGAGTTAAGCTACCCATTTGTGGAGGAGACCTTTTCTGGTTTCACCCCAAAAGTGCGCCCAAAACTTAGCCATTTTGTCACCCTAACACAGTATCAAAAAGATCTGCCCGCTGAGATTGCCTACCCACCCATTGAGTTAAAAAATGGATTAGGGGAGTATCTTGCCACACAGAATAAGCAGCAATTAAGAATCGCAGAGACTGAAAAGTATCCCCATGTTACCTTCTTCTTTAATGGGGGGCAGGAAGCTGTCTTCGAGGGGGAGGAGCGTATCTTAGTAAACTCTCCTAAAGTTGCTACCTATGACCTACAACCCGAGATGAGCGCCCCTGAGGTTACTGATCGACTCGTAGAGGCTATTGAGTCAAATCGCTTTGACGTGATTATCTGTAATTATGCTAATCCTGATATGGTTGGGCATACCGGAGTCTTTGAGGCGATTGTAGAAGCGGTAGAAGCGGTAGATGATGGATTAGGTCGTGTCTATGAAGCGATTAAGAAGGTGGGGGGTGAGATGATTGTGACCGCCGATCATGGTAATGCCGAGCTCACTTGGGATGAGCAGAATAATCAACCCCACACAGCACACACAACCGGACCTGTTCCCTTAATCTATGTAGGGCGTGATCTTCCCCTTCGTCCCGATGGCGCTTTATGTGATATTGCCCCTACCATCTTAGAGCTAATTGGGCTTGATCAACCTAAAGAGATGACTGGCGTGAGCTTAATTCATAAAGAGTCGTAATCACTTATAGAACGCCATTAACCATAAATAGGAAGGTAACCATGCGGAAAAAAGTATTATCCATTATCACCACCCTACTGCTTACAGCAGCCCCTCTCTCTGCAGCAGAGCCATTTGAGGAACCTCTAATCCCCACCGAAGAGGTGATTACCCAACCGGCAGCAGCAGTGGAGGAGCCTGTGAGTGAAGTGCTCGATGAGAAGGGTACTGCTGATCCCCTACCTATTAAAGAGCTCCGACTCTTTGTCAATATCCTCGAGCAGCTCAAACAGAGTTATGTAGAGCCGGTCGATGATGCCCAACTGATACAAAATGCTATCAAAGGGATGCTCAATGAGCTCGACCCCCACTCCACCTTCTACACCAAAGAGGAGTATGAATCAGTGCAGCAACTAACAACCGGCTCCTTTGCTGGATTAGGGGTAGAAGTTACCGCTGACAATGGGTTGATTCGTGTTATTGCTCCAATTGATGATACCCCTGCCGAACGTGCAGGAATAAAGGCTGGTGATCTCATCATTAAAATTGATGAGACTCCAGTTCAGGCGGTTGATATTAATCGTGCCATTGAGATGTTACGTGGTGACGTGGGAACCGATGTCACCCTGACACTTATTCGCAACGCAGATAATAGCCCCATTACTGTCACAATCACTCGTGATAAAATTAAGACTAAGAGTGTCAAGCATGAGCTCCTTAATGAGCAGTTTGGCTATATCCGCCTCTCCCAATTTCAAGAGAAGAGCAGTCAAGAGGTGCAAGAGGCCCTCAATGAGCTTGCAGATGAAGCGAAAGGGGCGGGTGAGGTATTACAGGGATTGATTCTTGACCTCCGTAATAACCCAGGTGGATTATTGGATGAAGGGGTCAATATCTCAGATCTCTTCTTAAACTCAGGACTTATCGTCTATACCCAAGGGCAGAGTGAAGAGAGTCGCTATAATCTGCTGGCAACAGAGGGGGATATTCTCGAAGGCGCACCAATGATCGTCCTAATCAACTCAGGATCAGCCTCCGCCTCTGAGATTGTTGCCGGTGCGCTGCAAGATCATGGGCGTGCCTTAATTGTTGGTGAGCAGAGCTTTGGTAAAGGTTCAGTGCAGACCGTTATCGATCTTCCTGATGGAAAGGGTTTAAAATATACCTCAGCACGCTACTACACTCCGAACGGACGCTCTATTCAGGGTGAAGGCATTAAGCCAGATGTTACACTAGCCCCCCTCTCAGTTACGTTAAAGCCCGAATCCTACCACCTAAGAGAGAGTGATATGGCGGGCCATCTCGATAATCCCAATGCTCAAGAGGAGTTAAAAGATTTCACCCAAGAGAATAATCAACTCGCAGAGCGAGACTACCCTCTCTATGAGGCTTTAAATCTCCTGAAGGTCTTAGCCATTACACAGTAGCTCAGACCAGTAACAGATAGAGACTGATAGACTCCCCGCACTAGCGGGGATTTTGATGCTTAAAATCGGTTAGCTAACCGATATAACCGCTATTGATGCAACCAAAATAGGACATTATGGACGAAATTATTATTCAAGGGGCCCGAACCCACAACCTAAAAAATATCGATTTAACACTACCTCGCAATAAATTAATTGTGATTACCGGTCTTTCAGGTTCAGGAAAGAGCTCTCTAGCCTTTGATACCCTCTACGCTGAAGGGCAGCGGCGCTATGTGGAATCTCTCTCCGCTTATGCGCGCCAATTCCTCTCGGTGATGGATAAGCCTGATGTTGACCATATTGAGGGGCTCTCTCCTGCTATCTCTATTGAGCAGAAATCCACCTCCCATAATCCCCGCTCAACAGTAGGTACCGTTACCGAGATCTACGATTATCTTCGTCTCCTCTTTGCGCGTATCGGTATTCCCCACTGTCCAACCCATAAGCTTCCCCTCAACGCGCAGACGGTTTCACAGATGGTAGATCAAATTATGGCACTCGATGGGGAGCGGCGCTTACTGCTGCTCGCTCCTGTTATTCGTAATCGAAAGGGGGAGCATCTGAAACTCTTTGATGAGTTAAAAGCTCAAGGCTTTCTAAGAGTTCGTATAGATGGCACTGTTTATGAGATTGAATCGATTCCAAAGATCAATCCCCGGCAAAATCATAATATCGATGTTGTAGTAGATCGCTTCAGGGTTCGTGAAGGGATTGAGCTACGCCTTGCTGAATCACTCGAAGTAGCATTAGGACTCTCCAATGGATTGGCACAAATTGCCGATATGACAACCGAAGAGGAGCTTCTCCACTTCTCAGCCAATTATGCCTGTCCCGAGTGTGGTTTTACGATCGATGAGCTAGAGCCAAGACTCTTCTCCTTTAACAATCCTATTGGTGCTTGTCAGGAGTGTGATGGTTTAGGGGTGAGCCAATTCTTCGATCCCAATCGTGTCGTCGTTGCTCCTGAGCTTTCGCTCGCAAGCGGAGCGATTCGTGGATGGGATCGCAACTCTGCCTACTACTTCTCAATGATGAGTACCTTGGCCACTCACTATCAATTCGATATTGAGACCCCCTTTAATGATCTTCCTAAGAAGATTCAAAAAATTATTCTCTACGGCAGTGGTGATGAGGTCATTCGCTTCACCTATATAAGTAATAGTGGCAAAAAGAGTATTCGTGAGCATACCTTTGAGGGAATCTTACCTAACCTTGATCGCCGCTATCATGAAACAACATCACAGATGGTGCGGGAGAATCTAACCCGCTATTTAGCAACGCGCCCCTGCCCCGCCTGTGAGGGGAGTCGCCTTGGCCCTGCTGCAAAAAATGTTTTAATTGAGGATCATGCAATCCAAGATGTCACCGCACTCCCCATTGGCGAAGCTCTAGCGTGGGCAAATGGTGTAAATCTTACCGGTGCACGCGCAGAGATTGCCGATAAGATCTTCAAAGAGATTCGTGAGCGATTGGGCTTTTTAGTTAATGTTGGACTCGATTATCTTAATCTTTCACGCTCAGCTGAAACGCTATCGGGTGGAGAGGCACAGCGTATTCGCCTAGCATCTCAGATTGGTGCAGGATTAGTGGGTGTTCTCTATGTGCTCGATGAGCCCTCTATCGGTCTTCATCAACGGGATAATGAACGCCTCTTAAAGACCCTAATCCACCTGCGCGACCTTGGAAATACAGTCATTGTTGTCGAGCATGATGAGGATGCCATCAATGCCGCCGACTTTATTGTCGATATTGGTCCCCGTGCAGGCGTTCATGGCGGGGCGGTGGTGGCAGCGGGCACACCTAGTGAAATTAAGGCCGACCCAAACTCCTTAACTGGCGCCTACCTATCAGGTCGAGAGGCGATTGATCTCCCTAAAGAGCGTATCCCCTTCAATCAAGATGAGATCATCACTATTCGAGGGGCTTCAGGGAACAATCTAAAAAATATCACTGCACACTTCCCGATAGGATTACTCACCTGTGTAACAGGAGTCTCAGGCTCCGGAAAGTCGACTCTTGTTAACGATACCCTCTACACCGCAATGGCACAGATCCTAAATAAAAATAGTAGTGTCGAAGTAGCTCCATATAAGGCCATTGAAGGCTTAGAGCATGTGGATAAAATTGTTAATATCGATCAGAGCCCAATAGGGCGGACACCTCGCTCAAATCCCGCAACCTACACTGGACTCTTCACCCCAATAAGGGAGCTCTTTGCTGGTACACCCGAGGCTCGAGCACGGGGTTACACTCCAGGGCGCTTTAGCTTCAATGTCAAAGGTGGCCGCTGTGAGCACTGCCAAGGGGATGGACTCATTAAGGTGGAGATGCATTTCCTACCCGATATCTATGTTGTCTGTGATGAGTGTCAAGGGGAGCGCTATAACCGCGAAACGCTCGATATTCTCTATAAAGGAAAGAGCATTAGTGATGTCTTAAAGATGACTGTAGAAGAGGCACACCAATTCTTTGAGGCCATTCCCGTTATCCATCGCCGCCTTACAACGTTGATGGATGTTGGCTTGAGCTATATTACTCTAGGCCAAAATGCCACCACCCTCTCAGGCGGTGAGGCGCAGCGGGTTAAACTATCTCGAGAGCTCTCAAAACGTGGAACCGGCCGCACTCTCTATATACTTGATGAGCCAACAACAGGATTACATTTTCACGATATCAAACAGCTCTTAACTGTTATTCAGCGACTGCGCGATGAGGGGAATACCATCATCATTATTGAGCATAATTTAGATGTTATAAAAACCGCCGATTGGATTATTGATCTTGGTCCTGAAGGGGGCGCAGGTGGAGGGGAGATTGTGATTGCTGGCACCCCTGAAGAGGTGGCACAATCGCCAAAGAGCCACACAGGACGCTTCTTAAAGGATTTTCTATAAACCAAAAGAGAGAGCCCCATAGTTTGGGGCTCTTCTGCATCTATAGATCGTCTCTACTTGTAACGCTACATCATATTCAATTCAAGCTTTGCCCGTAACGACATCCGCTGTGGTGTCCAGAAAGGCTCCCATACCAGCTCAGTATGGCACTCTTTCACCCAAGGGAGTGAGTAGACAGCATTCTCTACCCAGCTGGGCATCTCGCCTGCGACAGGGCATCCTGGTGCCGTTAAGGTCATATCGATCTGCACCTTAACATTCTCTTCGGTGAGATCCTTAAAATTGATGGTGTAGATCAATCCCAGCTCATAAATATCGACAGGAATCTCCGGATCATAAACCTTCTTTATGGCATCGATGATCTGATCTGCCATCTCATAGCTACGCTCCGTCACTTCGGAGCCATCCTCATGAATCACCTCAGGGTAATTTGGTTGACTCTTATCAATCTCCATGCTTCTGCTCCTTACTCTGTTTTAACGACTTTCTGCTCTTCATTTAATGCCGCATTGATGGCATGCCAAGCTAAAGTGGCACACTTTACCCGGGTAGGATAATCTCGAACGCCCGTTAAGATCTTTAACTGCCCTAAATCATCCGCAATCTCACCCTCATGGGTCACTGCTTCATGAAAATGATCAAAGAGTTTCTCAAACTCCTCAATCGGCTTTCCCTTTATCGCCTCAGTCATCATCGAGCTTGAGGCTGTGGAGATAGCACACCCCTCTCCGACAAAGGAGACATCCTCAATAATGCCCTCATGCACCGTAAGAAAAACCTCAATCTGATCACCACAAAGGGGGTTATATCCCTCCGCATGATGCGTTGGCTCCTCAATTTTACGGAAATTTCTAGGCTTTCGATTGTGATCAAGAATCACCTCTTGATACAGCTCTCTAATATCAAAATTCATACCACTCCTATCGCTTCCATTCTCAATTTAGATAATTAAGTAACTATAGCTTATTTGATCTAAAACAAGAAAATTAATTCCTTAAATGGCAATTATTCCCTCTTTTTACCCCAAAAGGGGTGGTTTTTTTCAGCCTAGCCCTCCATCCGCTAATATGGAATTAAATTGTTTTATCCCCAATATTTGGTATTCTTAATCTCTTATTTAATTGAAGAAGAGCAATTCTTCCTCTTACCATTTCAATCTAAATATCAACATTTTTAGTAAGGATCTTTAATGAGCTGGTTTCAACGATTAAATCCCATGCGGATTAGAACCGATAGTAGTAAAAAAGTTGTCCCTGAGGGAGTATGGACAAAATGCACAGCCTGTGACTCCATTCTCTATCAGCAGGAGCTTGAGGCGAATCTAAATGTCTGCCCTAAGTGTGATCAACATATGCGGATCGATGCTCGCAAACGGCTAGAGGCCTTCTTAGATGAGGAGAGCTTAACGGAGATTGGGGAGAATCTAGAACCGGTTGATTTTTTAAACTTCAAAGATAGCAAACGATATCGCGATCGCATTAGTGCCGCCCAAAAGAAGACCGGTGAGAAGGATGCCCTCATTATGATGGAGGGCGCATTAAAGGGGCGTCCGGTTATTGCTGGTGCATTTAACTTCGCCTTTATGGGCGCCTCAATGGGATCGGTAGTTGGCGAGCGCTTTGTCCTCGGTGCTCAACGTGCCCTTGAGCTTAACGCCCCCTTTGTTGTCTTCGCTGCCAGTGGTGGAGCACGGATGCAAGAGGCGCTCACCTCACTTATGCAGATGGCGAAAACCTCTGCGGCCGTTGCCCAATTAAATAACGCTAAACTCCCCTTCATCTCAGTCTTAACTGACCCCACCTTCGGTGGTGTATCAGCAAGCTTTGCCATGTTAGGTGATATCATTATTGCCGAGCCAAAAGCTCTTATTGGATTTGCCGGCCCCCGTGTCATTGAGCAGACCGTACGGGAGCAGCTTCCTGAAGGATTTCAACAGAGTGAGTTTCTCTTAGAGAAGGGGGCTATCGATATGATTGTAGATCGACGAGAATTACGCAATGAGATTGCTGATCTACTCTCAAAGCTGATGAATCATCCAAAACCGATGGATGAGATTGCCTAAATAGAGACTCCCCCTCCCTTTATAGGGGCAACGCATTAATGAATGAGGCAGAAATCGACTATGGCGCCATCTTTATCGGGTCAGGCCAAGACTCTCGAGACTTGGCTTGACCAGCTAGCTACTCTCCATCCCTTAACGATGGATTTTACCCATGATCGAATTGCTACGGTCTATCAACGGCTCAACCTAGAGCCGATTGCACCCCTTATTATTACCGTGGCGGGGACCAATGGTAAGGGATCAACCGCCACCACAACCGCAACCCTATTAAAACAGCATGGCGCAAAGGTGGGACTCTTTACCTCCCCCCATCTCTTTCGCTTTAATGAGCGTATTAAAATCGATCTTATCGAGGCCGACGATGAGGCAATTATTGAGGCCTTTGAAGCTATTGAGAGCGCTCGTGGAGCGATCACCCTCACCTACTTTGAGTATGCAACATTAGCGGCCTTCTATCTCTTTAAAAGAGCCGCTGTAGATGTTGCGGTACTCGAGGTAGGGTTAGGGGGACGCCTCGATTCCACAACTATCGTGGATGCAGATATTGCAATCATCACCCCAATTGATATCGACCATACTGCTCAGCTTGGCAACTCTATCGATACAATCGCTGCAGAAAAGGCTGGGATCATTAAGCAAGGGAGCTCCGTTATTACCGCAGAGTCGGCACCAAGCCCCGCTATTATTGCGCAAGCTAAGCGCTGTTCAGCACCTCTTCTCATCGCGCAGCAGAGCTATCACTACCATATTCTACAATTGAATGACCCCCTATCGCCCTGGCATTATCAATATCAAGAGGAGGAGCCACTCCTTCTACAACCCCCAAAATTGATGGGGCGCCATCAATATCAAAATAGTGCCGCTGCTCTCACCGCCTTACAGCTCGCTCAAAGAGCGCTCACCCTCACCCCCATTACGGCTGAATCGATCAATCAAGGGTTAGACTCAGTAGAGCTACTTGGTCGTCTACAGAGACTCGAAGCAGCCAATGCACCACGCCTCTATCTCGATGTCACCCATAATCCTCAAGGGGCAGCTCAACTTGCTAAAGTTTTATCCAACACCTATCCTAACAGAAGAATTGTTGCCATCTATGGCGCCTTAGTGGATAAAGATGCTAAAGCAGTGACCGCGCTCCTCAAGCCGCTCATCAGCCATTGGTATCTTGCCCCAATATCCGATCCACGAGGGGAGAGCGCTACAGCGCTACAGAAGCGGGTTTGGCCCATTATTGGAATGGATTCCACCCCCCACAATTCAATTGAAGCAGCGTGTGAAAAAGCCCTAAGTGAGAGCAGTAAAGATGATATAATACTTCTCTTTGGCTCCTTCCATATGATTAACAGCGGATATAGTTGGTTTAAGAGAAATGGTTATGCAGAATCCTAAAAAATTACAGCGAGCAGTGGGGGCAATCTTTCTGATTGCGGTCACACTCCTGATCATTGGCCCTTTTATCTTCAAATCAGGGAAAAATGGCACCATCTCCATCGATGAGACGGCAGAGGCCGATCAGATTCGTGAACCGGTGAGCGTTCTCTCAAGTAGTGGGGGTAGTGATCAGAGTCAATATTGGTCTTATGGTGAGGAGCCGATGGGAGAACTCCCTCCTGTAGGGACAATCTTAGATCCCCCTAAAAAAGAGCAAAAGAGGGAAGAGGCTAAGGTAACACCCCCACCACTTAATCTCATTGCTGATACAGAGCAGCAGGCTCTAGCAGCAAAACCCAAAGAGTCCCCTACATCACAAAAGAAGCAGAGCCCACAAGCTACTGCCGAGCAGTTTCAATGGTTTGTGCAGGTAGGTGGCTATGGCAATATCAATAATGCCCAAGCACAATATCGTCAATATCAGAGTGCGGGATATGCTGTCTACATCGAGACTGAAGATGGCTTACATAAGGTTCGTTTAGGGCCTTATCGCTCGCGAGAACAGGCAGATCGCGTTCGGGCTACATTAAAATCACAGGGCATCGAAACGACAATTGTCGCCCCTAAATAACCGCTTTATCAGTACTGTAAAAGCAGATGCTAAAGGTATCTAACTAAATTATGGAAATTGCAAAAGAGCTCTCATCAATTATCGATCTGGTGATCATCGCAACGATTCTGGTATCGATTGTAATCGCCTTTATTCGCGGATTTATTACCGAGGTTCTCTCCCTCTTTGTCTGGATCGGTGCCTTTGTCGGCGCAACCTTCTACTTTGAGGATGTTGCTAAACTGCTCCCTAATATATTTGGTGGTAGTGAGGCACCTAACCTTGCAGCTGCAGTGGATCCCGATAATCTCAATGAAGTGGTCATTGCCTCAGGGATTAGCTTTGTTATCACCTTTTTAGCACTCCTTTTTCTATTTGGGCTGATCAACCTCTTAATCTCAATGTTGATTCGACGCCTCAATATCTCATGGCCTGACCGCCTATTGGGCGCCTTCTTCGGAATGCTACGCGGAATGTTTGTAGTGGCGATCTTAGCCCTCTTTGTCACCTACTCCCCACTAAAAGAGAGTGAGCATTGGCAAAATGCCCACTTCTCACAGGTGGCAACAACATGGGCTAAACAGTTAGAACGTCTAGTGCCTGATAACTTCTTAGAACATATTAATACTGAAAAGATTGTGGAGAAGATGAAAGGGGATAATGAGATGACTCAAACAGAGCAGCAGAGTGAGCGGGTATTTGAAGCCCCTGAATTGATCATTCCCCTCTCCCCCAATCAGTAATCGATCCAGTAAGGGGAGCTGCTTAATGATTAACACTTAAGAGTTAATCATTAAATATTAACCTTTAACTTTAAGAGTACTCTTTTATTTTTTATTGACTAATAACCCTCGCGGAGCAGAGATGAGTAACGTACTACATGATGAGATTGAGAAATTTAATGAGCACGATTGGTGGGATCAAGATGGCGCGTTAAAGACGCTTCACGATATTAATCCTACCCGTTTTGACTTTATCTTAAGTCATGAGCCGATAAAGGGGCAGAGAGTACTCGATCTTGGCTGTGGTGGAGGGATCTTAACTGAAGGGCTAGCAAAACGGGGGGCAATTGCCACAGGAATCGATATGGCAGATGAGGCGATCGCTGTCGCTAAAGCTCATGCAGAGCGTGCCCAACTAAAGATCGACTATCAAGTAATCACAGCAGAGGAGCATGCTACAGATCACCAAGCACACTATGATGTCATTACCTCTCTTGAGCTGTTAGAGCATGTTCCGAGTCCCAGCTCAATTATCGAGGCCGCGGCGGCTATGTTAAAGCCTGGTGGCGGACTCTTTCTCTCCACCATCAATCGCACCCTCAAGGCGCGGACATTGGTGGTCTACGCGGCCGAATATCTGCTTCGAGTTGTTCCTAAAGGGACCCATGATCCTGATCGCTTTATCACCCCTCTTGAACTCTATGAGCTCTGTGAGCTCCATGGATTGGAGGTGAAGGCAATCTCAGGGATGAGTTATAACCCCTTTACCCGCATCGCCACATTAAGTGACGATGTCAGTATGAACTATCTTCTCTATGCAACAAAAAAAGTGTAGAGAGTTCGCTATCTTGAGAAAGGATTAAAGATTGATGACCCAACCACTATTAAATAAGAATATCCTCATCACAGGGGCCACCGGCGCTGCAGGAAAGCAGAGCGCCCTTACCCTAGCTAGAGCAGGTGCTACTGTTATTCTCCTAGCTCCTAAAGAGCGCTCACTCAATAAAATTTATGACGCTGTCGCCGCAAGCGGTGCCCCTGAACCGGCAATGGTGCCCATGGACTTTACCCAGGTAACAGCAGATGACTACTTTGGCTTAGCCCAAGCATTAAGTAATGAGTTTTCCCATCTTGATGGTATTATCCATGCCGCAGGTCATTTAGGCAGTTTAACACCACTTGCCCACACTAATCCTGAGCTTTGGCGAAAAAACTTAACCATCAATCTCGATGCCCCTTTTCAACTTACCCAAGCGCTACTCCCTCTCCTATTACAAGCAGAGTCTCGCGCCTCTGTACTCTTTTTTGAGCACCCTGCCGTTGCCTCTGGTGATCATGCCTACTGGGGAAGCTACGCCGTTGCAAAAGCGGGATTGCATACCTTAATGGCTCTCTTTGCTGAAGAGTTTGAAGCGGAAGGGAAGATCCAATTTAATAGTATTGATCCCGTCGCTTTCAATTCAGCGCTTCGATATAACGCTGCACCTGAAGGGGTGGAGGAGGCGCGCCCAGTAGCTGCCCTCGATTCTCACCTCCTAACCCTGATGGATTCAACAACACCCTTTACAACAGGGCAATGCTTCACACTCTAAAGCAGATAATCACCCAAGATTGGCCCCATCTCCATTAGAGAGAGTCTATTCAACTATAATATTGGCGTAGCAGCTATAACTGCTACGCCCTTTCCTCTTTATAGAGCATCTACGCTCAAACGACACTCTTCTCCAATCTGCAATCGTAAAGAGATTGATTATAATAGGAACGTGATACCATATTCATTCATAATTGATGAGGAAGCGATATGAGATTTAAGCGATCAACCTTGCGGGCCTTACCTTTGTTAAGTGCTCTTCTTATCACCCTAACACCGATCTATGCAGCAAATGATGAGGCGCACCCTATGAATGAACCCCCAAAGATGATGCAACGCTACCAAGAGGAATCTTTAGCAGCCAACACCTACGAGGGTGAGTTGCCGAATGGACTCTCCATTATTGTCCGCAAAGATGAGCGGGCACCGGTTGTGACCAATATGGTTTGGTATCGAGTCGGCTCTGTTGATGAACCCCGAGGGCTTGGGGGAATTTCCCATATGTTAGAGCATATGATGTTTAAAGGGACAGAGCTATTAGGCCCTAATGAACACTCAACAATTATTGCCAATCTTGGTGGACGAGATAATGCCTTTACCTCGATGGATTACACCGCCTACTATGAGCGTCTCCCTGCTTGGGAATTGGAGACCGCTCTCCAGCTTGAGGCTGAGCGTATGAGCAACCTAAAGCTGCGAGCAGAGGATTTTCTCTCAGAACGGCTAGTAGTTGCCGAAGAGCGGCGACAGCGGACAGAGAGTAATCCACAAGGGCGCTTCTTTGAGCTCTTTAATGCAACGCTCTGGAGTAGCAGCGCTTATCGTAACCCCATTATCGGTTGGATGGAGGAGATTGAGCGCTGGCGCCTCAGTGATCTAGAGCGTTGGTATCAACAATATTATGCTCCCAATAATGCGACACTCGTGGTTGTTGGTGATGTGGATCCCGAAGAGGTCTACCAACTGGCTCAGAGATACTTTGGCCCTATCCCAAAACGTGACTCTATTGAGCATCCCTTCAATTTTGAGCCTCAACAAGAGGCGGAGAAGCGTATTGAGATGGTGGCAGAGGTCAATATGCCGCTCCTCTTAATGGGCTATAAAGTGCCAAGTCTCAATAGTGCAGAATCGATACGGGAAGCTTATGCCCTACTCCTAATTAATGAGCTACTTGATGGCGGACGTGCCGCTCGCTTAACAAAAGAGCTGGTGCGAAAAGAGCAATTAGCTCTACAAACTAGTGCCTACTACGGTAGCAATCGCCGCTATTTGAGCAGCCTCACCATCAGTGCAATTCCCACTAAGGGGATCACCCTCTCTGAGTTAGAAGAGGGTATAAAGAGAAGTATTGAGCGGTTAAAGCAAGAGCCTATCAGTGATGAAGAGCTTGCACGAGTTAAGCGACACTATGAGTGGAAGAGCATCACCGCGCTCGACTCAAGCTATGCACAGGCGATGGCCATTGGCACCGCCGAAACCACGGGTGAAGGGTGGTACCATCGCTTAACATTAGCGGAGCGACTCAATGAGATCACCAAAGAGGAGATTCAGCAGGTGGCTCAAAAATATCTTCATGATCAAAATCTCACCGTTGGCTATCTCCATAACCCTAAATCACAAGAGCCCCATCTTGATGAATAGAGAGCGCTCTTCCCTCCCCTACTAAAGGAGACCTTATGAGACGATTAACAGAAATTGTGGCCCTGATCGCCACCCTAATAATACCTTTTATGACCAATATATCGTTAGCAAAAAGCTTTAGCCCCATCTTAAATCAGACCCATCTTTGGCAGACTGCCGAAGGCGCTGATGTCTACCATCTCCCTCTAGAGGAGTTACCCATTGTCGATATTATTATTGCTCTAGATGTGGGAGATTATCATAGTGGCCCCCAACATGGAGTAGCGACATTAACTGCATCACTCTTAGGAAAGAGTGCCGGCCCTTATGATGAGGAGGCTCTTCTTGAGGCTTTAGAGGAGCGACAAACATTACTCTCTACCCGTGTCTCCTCAAATAAGACCCTCTTCACCTTCCGTACCCGCTCAGTCAGTGATGGAAAGACCCATACCATTACCGATGAAGCTAAAGATTTAATCACGACACTCTTTGCAGAACCTCGCTTTGATGAGCAGATCTTTCTTCGGGAACGTGCCAATATTATTGATGCTCAGAAGGCTCGGCTCGATAATATCAATGCCATCGCCAGTGAGATCTACTACCAGAATCTCTACCCCAATGAGTATCTAGGGGTCACCTCTGAGATGTTTCAGGAGGCATTAGCAGAGCTCACCTTATCCGATCTTAAACAGTTTCATCGACAGTATTACCATGCCACTAATGCTAAAATTATTATTGTTGGGAAGATTAGTCATGAGAATGCTGCTGATCTCGCTCGCACCATTAGCCTCCATTTAGGTCGCGGGGAGCAAGCCCCCCCTATTGAACATCAGCGCCCTAACTACGAGGCAAAGAGAATTGAGCACCCCTTCGATTCACCACAATCCCGTATCTTAATGGGGCATCCCTCCATCAACTTTTACGATGAGGATTATTTCCCCCTCTTATTAGGCAATCATATCCTTGGGGGGAGTGGTCTCACCTCGGAGCTGATGATTCGTCTCCGTGAAGAGCTTGGTCTAACGTATGGGATCTACAGTAGCTTTGCTCCTACACTCTTCTATGGCCCCTTCACCATCACCTTCTCTACGAAAAATGAGCAGGTGGATGAGGCTATAGCCGAAAGTTTAGCTCTTATAGAGCGCTTCATAGAAGAGGGGCCATCTGATAAGGCACTAGAGTTAGCAAAAAATAATCTTATCGGCTCCTTAGCCCTCGACCTCGATAGCAACGCTAAACTTGCAGCAACACTCCTCCATTTAGCCAGCTATGATCTACCCTTAGATTACTATGATCATTATCCTGAAATTATTAGAGGGATTACAAAAGAGGAGATTAAAGCCGCCTTTAAGCGCCACCTCAACCCTCAACGCTTCACAGTTGTGATTGTTGGAGGTAAAGAGGCAGACCAAAAACCCCCTAAACCCCAATCGTAAAATAGGAGCTATCCACATTTTTTGTGGATAACTATTGGGATAAGCGGCAGGATTCTTCTCTACAGAAGAGTCGATCCCTTAAAATGCTAATGTTAAGAGAGTGATAATTAATGAGTATACCCACCCCTGTAGAGTTCTTCTTTAGTGAAGAGGGCCCCTTAAGTACGGCGATTGAAGGTTATCGCCCTCGTGAAATGCAGATCACTATGGCTAACCGTATTTATGAAGCCATTGAAAATGGGGATGACTCTTTAGTAATTGAGGCAGGCACTGGAACAGGCAAGACCTTTGCTTATCTTGTGCCTGCACTCCTTTCAGATGTTAAAGTATTAATCTCCACAGGAACAAAGCATCTACAAGATCAACTCTTTGAGAAAGATATCCCTCTGATCCGTCAGCTACTTAAAAAGCCAATAACCCCTGCCCTACTGAAAGGGCGTTCTAACTACCTCTGCATCTATAGAATCCGTACTATGCGCCAGCGCGGGCGATTTGAAGGGAAAGCGCAGGTAGATCAATTCTATAAAATTGAGCGCTACTCTAAACAAGATAAAGTGGGAGATCTTACTCAACTTGGTGGAATAACGGATCACTCTCTCTGGGGGCAAGTCACCTCCACAACAGAAAATTGTCTCCACTCTGAGTGTCCCGATTATGAGGAGTGCTTCCTCTTTAAGGCAAGAAAGAAGGCGATGGAAGCAGATGTTGTGGTGATCAATCATCATCTCCTCTGTGCGGATCTTGCCTTAAAACAGGAGGGCTTTGGTGAGCTATTACCAAAAGCGGATCTGATTATTGTAGATGAGGCTCATCAATTAGCAGAAACGGCTGGCCTCTTCTTTAGCACCCAGCTCAGCACCAAACAGATTCCCGACTGGATTGATGATCTAAATAAAGCGATTGCAGTTGAGGCGAGTGATTTTAGTGCCCACGATCGCATTGCTGACCTTCTTCATCAAAAAATTGCCGATCTTCGAAAAGCGCTACCCCAAAATAACCAACGCTATGCTCTCGCGGAATTTAATGACAACCCTATCATTACCAGCCTCTATCAGGATATTGATGAACTCCTCGGTACACTGGTTCAAGTAGTTGAACCTCTAAAAGAGCGTGCACAGATCTTCCCAAAGTTAGCAGAAAGAATTGAGGATATTCATAAGCGCTGGCAGATACTCGTCATTGAGCAGCGTAACGATGAAAATAGTATCAACTGGCTTGAGACCTATAAATACCATATTGGACTCCACTCGACGCCGTTAGATATCTCTGACCATTTCCGCCAAAATAGTGCTCAATTGAATGCAAGCTGGATCTTTACCTCAGCTACTCTTGCAGTCCGTGATGACTTCAACTACTTTTGCCAACCTCTTGGTTTAAGTACTGATAACACCCTTCGGTTAGAGAGTCCGTTTGACTTTCCAAGAACCTCACTACTCTATCATCCCCCCAATCTTCCTCCCCCAAATGATGAGCGCTTCTTGCCTGAAATGCTTGAGGCAATTCTACCGGTGATTGAAGCAGCAAAAGGGAGAACCTTTATCCTCTTTACTAGCTACTATGCGCTCGATCGAGCCTATATCCAACTGAAAAAGATGATCGATTACCCCCTCTTTAAGCAGGGCGAGAGACCCAAAATGGCCTTAATTGATGCATTTAAAGAGTCTGGCAATGGTGTTTTACTCGGCACAATGAGCTTTTGGGAGGGGGTAGATGTTAAGGGTGAAGCGCTTACCTGTGTGGTAATTGAGAAGTTTCCCTTTGCATCACCAGGCGATCCTATTGAGCAGGCAAAGATTGACCTTTTACGCCGAAAAAATCTCAATCCATTCATGAATTATCAACTTCCGAAAGCAATTATTACCCTTAAGCAGGGGGTGGGACGCCTTATTCGTGATCCTGATGATTATGGTGTCTTAGTATTAGCCGACTCCCGCTTAACGACTAAACAGTATGGTCGACAATTTCTTCAAAGTCTTCCCCCTATGACTAAAACGATGAAGGTGGAGCGGGTAAATCGTTTTTTTGACTATATAGAGAAGAGAGGGCAAAATAGCGCCGACTAACCCCTGCCTATACCCATAAGGAGCTAAATGCTATGGATTCTATCCTACTAAATATTGCTGTTATTATTGCCGCCTATCTCATGGGCTCTATCTCATCAGCGATTATTGTCTGCCGGATGGTAGGACTCCCCGATCCCCGCAGTGCTGGCTCGAACAACCCAGGCGCCACCAATGTGTTGCGTTTAGGAAGTAAAGGGGCCGCCGCCGCCACCTTAATGGGAGATCTACTTAAAGGGCTCATTCCCCTTCTTATCGCAAAGGGGCTTGGCTTAACCGGTTGGGGATTAGCCTTAACTGCCATCGCACCATTTTTAGGCCATCTCTACCCCATCTTCTTTCAATTTAAAGGGGGAAAAGGGGTTGCGACAGCATTCGGTATCATCTTAGGACTCAACCTCTACGTTGGCTTAGCCGCTTTTGCCGTCTGGCTGGGGATATTTATCACTACACGTATCTCATCACTCTCTGCGCTAACCGCGGCAGCTACTGCACCCCTTTTTCTCTGGCTATTTAAAGCGGAAGGGGTAGTGGTCTTCTCAGTTCTCTTTATGGTATTACTACTAATCTATCGTCACAAAAGCAATATAGTCCGACTTCTCTCTGGGGATGAGAAACGCTTTTAAAGTTATAATCTATAATTGCTAAATGATATATTAGGGCTGAGCCATCCGTCTTCGATCGGTTGAGCTCGGAATGCCTAGCTGATCACGATATTTAGCAACAGTACGGCGCGCGATCTTATGCCCCTCTTGTGCTAAAAGAGCAACCAATTTGCTATCGCTATAGGGCTTTTCTGGATTCTCCTGCTCAATAATCTCTTGTAATACCGCACGAACAGCAGCAGAGGAGGAGTCACCACCCCCTGTGGTATCAGCAGAGGCCTGGTTAGTAAAAAAGTAACTCAACTCATAGGTTCCCGAAGGGCACATAATATATTTTCCAGCCACGGCCCGAGAGATTGTCGACTCATTAAATTCAAGTTCCTCAGCAATATCCTTAAGTAATAGTGGCTTCAAACCACGCTCTCCCTGAACGAAGAAGTCTGACTGATGACGTACCACAGCCTCCCCTACTTTCAGCAAGGTATCAAAACGGCTGCCTAAATTACGAATGACATTACGTGCCTCACTTAAATGCTCTCCCATCATCGTTGCATCACTACTCTCTCGCTTTAACTTATAGTAGAGTGCACGATAATAAGGATTAATCCGTAAGCGTGGCATAATTGACTCATTTAGGGAGACCACAAGTCGCCCATCATCTAACCGAACTAAAAGGTCAGGCTCAATACCTTGCGCCTCACTTCCCCCTATTAAGTTTCCAGGTCTTGGATTTAAAGAGCGCAAACCAGCAAGAATCATGCGCAAACGCTCCTCATCGACATTAACAATCCGCATTAAGTTACGCAGATTAAAACGTAATAGATCGCTATGTCCTCGCTCTAAAAGAAGCTTTGCCTCAGCGTACCATTCAGGCTGTGGCTCCACCCTTCTCAGTTGAATTAATAGGCTCTCCTGAACAGTGCGCGCGGCAACACCAGCGGGCTCTAATATCTCTTGGAGATGTTGCAATACCGACTCCACCTCACTGGCTCTGATTCCTTTAACTAAGGGGCGAAGAGTGGTCAAAATTTCATCTAGAGATAGGACCAAAAACCCATCATCATTGAGGCCATTAATAATCACCCTTCCAATTAACTCTTCCTGAGGTGATAGACCACTTAATGTCAGCTGCCAAAGAAGCTCCTCAGTTAATGTGCGCCGATGCTCCTCTGTTAAGATATTGAGTGGGTCATAAGGTGCCTCTTCCCCTCGATCGGCCAGGCCTGTACTCTGATCTTCAGTAAAGTACTCATCATACTCGGCATGAATCTCAACCTCTAAATCTAATGGGCCCTCCTCCTCTTGTGCTGGGGAGTACTCCTCATCTCCGAGCTCTTCTATAGCTCTCTCTCCCTCTACAGACTCCAACATAATATTGGAGTCCAATAAAGATCGGAGCTCTGTCGCTAACTCAAGTTGACTAAGCTGCAAAATCCGCAAAGAGTTTTGCAAGCTTGGTGTCATAACCAGCTTTTGACTCTGATTAAGCGTAAGCTGTGAGCGCAAAGGCATAATTAACGTGACCCCCCCTTTAGAGATCTATTTTGTAGGTTTCGATAAAAAGGATTACTATAACTATAGCAAATTTAGACAAACAACCGATTAACCTAGAACTCTAGTATACTGTCTACAATCGCTTATTGGACCCAAATTGGTCACGATATATTTTATCTTTTGATAGTAGACCAATAAGGTATAATAACAACTTATTTCTCGGAGCTTAAATTAAATATAGAATGACTATGTACAATAAATCTAAGATTTTACTTATCGACGATGATAAAGAATTTGTCTCACTCCTCTCAGATCATTTAGGTAAGGATGGTTTTGATGTGACTGCTGCCTACAATGGTGAAGAGGGGTTAGCCCTACTTGAGCAGGAATCTTTCGATTTTTGTGTCCTCGATGTGATGATGCCCGTTAAAGATGGTATTGAGACCCTAAAGGAGATTCGCTCTGAGAATCGCTCTCTGCCAGTATTAATGCTTACTGCAAAAGCAGAGCCTATCGATCGCATTGTTGGCTTGGAGTTAGGGGCTGATGACTATATGGCAAAGCCACTTGAGCCTCGTGAGCTCACCGCCCGTGTAAAGGCGATCTTACGCCGTTCTCAAGCCGGTGCGAGTGAGGAGGAGAATCCACTGCACGATAAAATTCGCTGGGATGATAATCAGCGCCAATTCTTTATCGATAATGAAGAGATCTTTCTGACCGGTATTGAGTATGAAGTATTAAAAGTACTTGCAGCAGAGCTAGGCAATATAGTACCTAAAGAGCATATCTCTGAAGAGGCTTTAAAACGCCCCTTAAAACCCTTTGATCGAAGTTTAGATGTTCATATCTCTAACATTCGCAAAAAGCTGATCCCATTCGATGTCAATATCAAAAGTGTTCGTGGACGTGGCTATCAACTAATTCTATGAATCACATGACGTTTCATCGTAGTTTTGCCTACAAGATATGGTTGATGACCGTTGTCCTCACCCTCTTTGTGATGTTGGTCGTACAAGCAGCTTATCTGCTCTCACTGCATCGTGTTAAGAGTGATTGGAATCATCTTTATGAGAAGGAGCTACGCGCCCAGAGTGAATTGGTTATCCATACCGCTGAGGCGCGTGGATTGAATGCTGCCCAAAAACAGCTGCTAGAATCAGATTTTAGTGAGTATATTCTTCTGTACGAAATTGACGATGAGCATGAAGATACACCAGAATCACTAGATATCAATAGCCAGACAATGCAACTGATCTACTTTACTGATCGTTATAATCGTCCAGCAATTTTAGAGTTGCGTAATATTAATCGGGTACCCCTCTTCTTCTCCTTTACCCTATTAGGGTTTATTCTCCGCAGCTTGCCTATGGTGCTTCTAAGCTTGTTACTCGCCTATTTTTGGGTTAAGCGCTTAAGCCGACCGCTCCAAGAGATTGCCCAATCAGTTAAGCAGATAGGCCAGGGGGATCTCCATATCCGTCTACCCGATACTTTAACCGATCAAACAGATGAGATAGGGGAGTTTTCACGCCGATTCAATGCAATGATCGACAACATCAATGAGCTACAGGAGAATCAGAAGCGAATGCTCACCGATATTGCCCATGAGCTGCGCTCCCCTTTAGCGCGCCAAAAATTAGCGATCAACTTCCTCAAAGATAAGGATTTAGAGCGAGACTCTCTTCTATATGAGAGCTATCTTGACCGTATTGAGCAGGAGGGCGAGCGCCTCAATGAGCTTATTGAAGAGGTGATGATCTATCTTCGGGATGCTAAAAATCCAAATCGTATCTTAGAGCATGTCTCCTTAACTCAACTACTCGTCTCTGTCATTGATGATGCCAATTTTGAATATTCGGAGAAAAATAAACGGGTTAAGGCTCATCTACCTAGTAATGTCACCTTAAAAGGCAATTACATTCATCTTGAGCGTGCTATTGAAAATATCATTCGTAATGCACTCTTCCATACTAAGGAGGGGACAGAGGTTGTAGTTCTCTTACAATCTACTCTCAATAATACCGCTACTCTTGATATTATCGACTTTGGCGATGGTGTTTCTGATGAGCAGATGAAGCAGCTAACTGAACCCTTCTACCGTACTGATAAGGCTCGAAATCGGCAAGATGGGGGATATGGCTTAGGATTAGCAATTGCCGATGAGATCATTCGCAATCACAATGGCACCTTAGACTTTAAGAGCCATAGTAGTGGTGGTTTACAGGTTACCATTACCCTCCCCCTTTAGCGTGATACAGACCAAGATAGGGTAGGATTATTTCACGCACTCTCTACAGATTTATTAGGCACTTTCCGCTATAATGGAGCTCTTTATAGATACTGTTGGAATAATTAAATTATATGAAGGATCGTATACAGAAAATTCTTGCCCATAATGGTTATGGCTCTCGTCGAGAGATTGAGCGCTGGATCGAAGAGGGGAGAATTAAAGTTAATGGTCAAGTGGCTGAGCTTGGCTGCCAGATTGATGGAAGTGAAAGAATAGAGATCGACAATCGTGAGATTGTACTCAATACCGAAAATATTGATCGACAAGTCCTTCTCTACTATAAACCTGAAGGGGAGATTACAACTCGATTTGACCCTGAAGGGCGTCCTACAGTCTTTGAGAGTCTGCCAAAAATACATAATGGGCGCTGGATCGCCGTTGGTCGTCTCGATATTAATACCCAAGGCTTACTACTTGTTACCAATGATGGGGAGCTAGCCCATCGATTGATGCACCCCTCTCATGAGATTGAGCGGGAGTATGCCGTCCGTGTTATTGGTGAGTTTACCGATGAGATGGCTGATAATATGCGTAATGGAGTTCAATTTGACGATGGTATCTCCCGCTTTGAAGAGATTCTCTGGTCAGGTGGCTCCGGTGCAAACTTCTGGTATCACGTAACTGTCAAAGGGGGAAAAAATCGTGAGGTGCGCCGCTTGTGGGAATCTCAAGGTTTAATGGTCTCCCGCCTTATCCGAATCCGTTACGGTAATGTAGAGCTTCCTAAAAACCTGCGCTCAGGACAATTTGTTGATATTGATGACAATGTTCTAAAGGAGCTTGTGGAATCTGTTGGATTAACCCACAACACAGCCCCCTACTCTGAAAAACGGGAGCGTCAACAGACTAAGCCTCGCCGCGCTAATAATCGTGGTAAGCGTACCTATCGCTCAATGGAGGAGGGATCTAAGCGCCCTCGCCGCTCCGCAAGGCGACGTCATGGCGGCGGACAACGGGGGCGACGCCCTACGGCACAACAGGGACGTAACCCTAATCGACACAGCACCTCTAGAGATAATAGAGGCGAGTAGAGTCGGATTCCCCTTATATATTAGGCAGTCTCTCTTTGGCTGCCTCTTTTCTTTATCCTATCGATGATCGATCAACTCGTTATCACCATAAAGCGGTTATTCCCTTGATTTAAATCAAGCAAATAGGCAGAATCATCACAACTAATTAAAAATGAAGAGGAGCTACAACAGATATGGCTACCGCCGCATTAGAAATAAGTAACTTAACAAAGCGTTATCGTAATGGAAAAGTGGCACTCAAAGGGATAGATCTAACTGTACAAGAGGGTGATTTTTACGCCCTACTTGGTCCTAATGGTGCAGGAAAATCCACGACAATTGGAATTATCACTGACCTTGTTGAAGCAACATCTGGTGATGTTAAAGTATTTGGCCACTCCATCACCCATGATAAACAACGTGCAAAAGCATTAATCGGACTCGTCCCACAAGAGTTTAACTTTAACCAGTTCGAGCCTGTCGAAGAGATTGTTATCAATCAGGCGGGTTTTTATGGGATTCCAAGGAGAGAGGCTCGCAGACGTGCCCATGAGCTTTTAGCGCTTCTTGATCTCTCCGATAAAGCACGCTCAATGGCGCGTAATCTCTCCGGTGGTATGAAGCGACGCCTTATGATCGCTCGAGCACTGGTTCATCGCCCAAAACTCTTAATTCTCGATGAGCCTACCGCTGGCGTAGATATTGAGATTCGCCGCCAAACGTGGGATCTTCTACAAAAAATTAATCGCGAAGGAACCACTATTATCCTTACTACCCACTATCTTGAGGAGGCAGAGCTACTCTGTAAAAATATCGCCATTATTAACCATGGTGAGATAGTTCAAGAGAGCTCCATGAGTGCTCTTTTACGTCAGCTGCAATCAGAGAGCTTTATCTTAAGCTTAGAGGAGATGCCAAAAACTCTTCCGAAACTCGAGGGGATCTCCTTTACACAGACCGATGAGCACGAACTTGAGGCTGAGGTTGTTAAACCAAAAACAATTAATGACCTCTTTGCCGGTCTCCTTAATGCGGGCATTAAAGTTGAAGCGCTCCGCAATAAAGCTAATCGGTTAGAGGAGCTCTTTTTACGCATCACTACAGAAGATAACCATACCAATCAAGAGGAGCGTCATTAATCTATGAAAACAAATACTAATTGGGTCGCTTTTTATACCATTGTTACTAAAGAGTTCTATCGCTTTATCCGTATCTGGCCCCAAACGCTATTGCCACCTGTGATAACCACTATCCTCTACTTTCTTATTTTTGGAAAAATTGTTGGTGATCGTGTTGGTGAGATGGGTGGGTTTGGCTATGCTCAATATATTGCCCCGGGGTTAATTATGATGACTGTTATTAGCAATAGCTACTCAAACGTTGTCTCCTCCTTCTTTAGCTCTAAATATGGCAAACATATAGAAGAGCTAATGGTGGCCCCTATCTCCAACTTGGTTATTTTAGCAGGCTATGTTGCCGGAGGAGTGGCTCGCGGCTTTCTAGTTGGGGGAATCGTTACACTCGTTACCCTTCTATTTGTGGATATCTCAATACAGAATATCCCTTTAATGCTGCTGATCTTTATCCTCACCTCTCTAGTCTTCTCATTAGCCGGCCTGATTAATGCCATCTTTGCTCGCCACTTTGATGATATCTCCATTATCCCAACCTTTATCTTAACGCCATTAACCTATCTGGGGGGGGTATTCTATTCAATCGCGCTGCTTCCTCCATTTTGGCAGAGCCTCTCCTACTTTAACCCTATTTTATATATGGTTAATGCGTTTCGTTATAGTATTTTAGGGGTGTCAGATATCAATATTTGGGCAGCAATTGTGTTATTATTAATCTTTTTTAGTGGCCTCTTTTTAACGGCGCTCCACCTACTCAATCGTGGAACAGGGTTAAAATCGTAGGGGTTATAATCGGAATATTTATAGGTATTTTTATGAGACGAATTACCCATCTCGTTAAGCCCCTAGTGGCTACGGCAACACTTCTCTTTATTGCAGCATGCGCTGGACAGAACCCCCATGATCCTTATGAGGGGTATAACCGTAAAGTTCATGCCTTTAATACCGCTTTTGATGAGGCCATTAGCCGCCCCGTAGCAAAAGGGTATACCATTGTGGTTCCTCAACCGGTGCGTCGTAGCTTTGGTCATGCTTTTAGTAATCTTGATGATACGAAAGTTGCTGTGATCGATGTAACCCAAGGGCGTTTTGAGAAGGCAGCTGAGAGTCTTCACCGTTTTGTCTTCAATTCAACCTTTGGTCTCTTAGGATTTATCGATTTAACCAATGCATTCAATCTTCCTAAAAAGCATACGAATGACTTTGGAACCACTTTAGCGAAGTATGGTTGGAAAAAGAGTAACTACTTTGTTATCCCCTTCATAGGCCCATCAACTCCACGAGATGGTATTGGGGTCATTGGAGATATCTTTGCTCGCCCCTACATCTATGCTATGAATAAGTATGCAAGTGCAGGGTTAACCGCCGCTAGCTTGGTTCACCTCCGTAGTGAGCTGCTAGATGTGGATTCAGTCTCAAAAAAGGCTGCGCTTGATGCATATGTCTTCCAACGTGAAGCCTACTTGCAATATCGCAATAATCTATTGCAAGAGCGCGGAGTTAAGTTAACCTCAAAGGTTGATCCGGCCGATTTAGATGATGAAGATGAGTTATCAATTGCTGAAATGGCTCGCCGTCGCCATCAAATTGATGGTGATGAGGAGGAAGAGGAGTTATCTCTTAGCGAATTAGCGCGCCAACGAAATCAGTAAATTGTAAAGGCTACCCTATTAGGGGAGTGTCCAAGATGAAGGCACTCCCCTTTTCTTCGATTAAAAACGATACTCAGGAGCTTATATGAGACGTTATCTTCCTCAACCCCTCCAACTAAATCAATCCATCACCCTTAGCGATGAAGATTATAACTACATTGTTCGAGTACTACGACATCGTGTTGGCGATCAAATTCAGCTATTTAATGGGCAAGGGGGCGCATATTTAGCGGAGATTACAGCAATTGAGAAACGTACCTTAACGCTACTTATTATCAAGTTTTTACCAGAAAACCGCACCTCAACGATTACCATTCACCTATATCAAAGTTTAGCAAAAGGGAATCGTCTCGAATGGATTATGCAGAAAGCAACTGAGCTTGGGGTAACGAGTATCACCCCTTTAATCACAGAGCGAAGCGTCATGCAGCTAAATCGACGGCAACTTCCTAAACGGCTTGAACGTTGGCGCTCAATTATTTACTCTGCAGCGGAACAATCTGGTCTCAATATTCCGCCACAGCTAAATGAGCCTTGCCCATTAGATTCTTTAGAGAAAGAGAAGATCCAAGGGCAATCAATCATTCTCTCTCCCTTGGCTAAGCAGAGCTTTGCTACAGTCGTACAGACAGATTCAACACAGACATATTCACTCTTTATTGGGCCTGAAGGGGGCTGGACACAAATGGAGGAGAATTATCTCGTCACCCTCGGCGCTAAGAGGGCCACCTTAGGAGCTCGAATACTGAGAACTGAAACAGCTGCACTCTCAGTAATCGCCTCATTGCATGGGCTACTCGGAGATTGGGCTTAACCCTACTTTCCTCTTAGCCTCTTTTGTCCTACACTGAACAATCTACTGTCCATTATGGGAGTTTAATTTATGAGTCAGCAACCTCGCATCATTATTATTATGGATCCTATCGAGAGCATCGATCCGAAGGTGGATACTACCGTCGGCATGATTCTTGGCGCTCAAGCATTAGGACTCTCCATCCTCTACACTCAACAACCTCAACTCTACCTCGATGAAGGGGTCATGAAGAGTATTGGGCAAAAGATAACGATCGATCTTGAGCAGACTCCTTGGTATCAATTAGGGGAGTCAGAAGAGATTCTCTTTGGACCAAATGATATTGTGCTTCAGAGAAAAGATCCCCCCTTTAACATGCACTATATTCATGCGACTTATCTTTTAGAGCTAATTGAGCGGCAAGGAAGCTTAGTCTGCAATCGTCCCGACTCCTTGCGTGATTGCAATGAGAAGATGTTTACTACCTGGTTCCCACAATTTTGTCCACCAACCTTGGTTAGCAGTCAAAGTGATCATATTAAACGCTTTATTAAAAAACATCAGGAGACGATAGTAAAGCCGCTCGATGGGATGGGAGGAAGCTCTATCTTCAAGGTCTCACAAGAGGATCCTAATCTTAATGTAATCTTAGAGACCCTTACTGAGAATAATCAAACCTCTGTTATGGTACAGCGTTATGTACCAGAGATTAAAGCAGGGGATAAACGCATCATCTTAATTGATGGAGAGCCGGTTGATTACCTGCTTGCCCGAATTCCTGCAGAAAATGAGACTCGTGGCAATCTTGCTGTTGGTGCAAAAGGGGTAGTACAACCACTCTCTGAGCGGGATTATGAGATTGCCCATGCATTAGCTCCTGAGTTACGTCGCCGTGGACTCTACTTTGTGGGCTTAGATGTAATTGGTGATTATTTAACTGAAATTAATGTCACCAGTCCAACAGGGATTCGCCAAATTGATGATGCTAAAGGAACGTTCATTGGTCGTGATTTAATTGAAGCATTAGTTACTCGTTGGAAGAGCAGATCGATCACCACCAAAGAGTAATCGCTAATCGCTAGAGTAATAGTAGCAATCTGAAGCTTCTTAACAGAGATCCCTTCGGTAGATAACCAAAAAAAGAGCCCTCAGTTGTCGAGGGCTCTTTTGTGATCGCTCATGTTTCTCTATTTAATGACAAAGACAGGGGCTTGAACATGCTCAATAATACTCTCACTGACACTTCCGAGCACCATCTTTTGAAGCTTATTATGCCCTCGAGAGCCGACAAAAACCCAATCATAACTTCCAGCATCGGCAATATCCCCAACCGTACGTCCCGGATCACCCACCTGTATCTTCATCTCATAGGTAAGACCACTCTCTTTCAGTATCTCATCAACTGGCTCTAATCGCTTTTTTCGGGATGATTCAATATGGGCTTTATCAAGGCAGTGGATTATCTCATTCTGTGCGGCACGCTTACTCACAACATAGAGTGCCGTAATCGAAACATCCTCTAACTGCTTAGCTAATGCAATCGCCTCTTTTGTTGCTTTCACCGACCCTTTTGAGCCATCAACAGCTAATAAAATCTTTTTCGACATTCTTTTGCACCTCTAAGTTTACTATTATTAATCACTCTATCGTGAAGAACCATCATTAGAGCCTCTGCGGTGATGGTATGATAGAGAACGCTCAGTTAAAGATGATTCTTGCTTAGGCGATCTCTTAAGCAGACTTAATGAATCATCCTATATCCATTAGTATAGCTTTAATCTTAGATTAAAACAGAGTGCATAGATCAATTATCATTAATCTAAAATAGATATATGTTATTAGGAGTCCTTTTATGGCTACCCAGTCCGAAACGCAGATCCTCTTCTATCTTAAAAATCTCATCAATACCCCAAGTCCCTCTGGCTTTACCCATCAGCTGATTGATCAAATTAGTCAACAACTATCACAATGGAATTGTCCCCATCAGATTACCCGTAAAGGAGGAATTCTTATCTCGCTTCCTGGTAAAGATGAGCAGAACAGACGGATGATTACCGCCCATATTGATACATTAGGGGCCATGGTTAAAGAGGTTAAAACAGATGGGCGCCTTCGTCTCTCAAAAGTGGGGGGATTTAACTGGAATGCAGTAGAAGGCGCTTATGTAACCGTACATACTGCCTCAGGTAAAGAGTATCGCGGCACCATTTTACATGAGAAGAGCTCCATCCATATTCATCGAGATTGTGGCTCTCTCCCACGCGATGATGAGTCAATGGAGTTGCGCCTAGATCTTCCTACGACAAGTGCTCAAGAGAGTCTCGCATTGGGGATTAATATTGGAGATTTCATCTCATTTGATCCTAACTATGAGTTCACGGCATCAGGATTTATTAAAGCGCGCCACCTTGACGATAAAGCAGCGGTCGCCCTCCTTCTCTACCTACTGGAGGAGAGTGCAAAATATACTCTACCTCATGGAGTTGATATTCTAATCTCAAATAATGAAGAGGTGGGCTTTGGTGGCAACTCCTCTATCGCAAAGGAGGTTGTGGAGTATGTTGCCCTTGATATGGGCGCTGTCGGGATGGGGCAAAACTCAAGCGAGATGGCCGTCTCTATCTGCGCTAAAGATGCTTCAGGTCCTTATCACTATGGGTTAACACAGCAACTCATCCAGCTTGCGAAACAGAATCAGATTCCCCATCGTATCGATATCTATCCCTTCTATGGCTCCGACGCTTCTGCTGCAGTACGTGCAGGCTATGATCTTCGTCATGCCCTCTTTGGCCCCGGAATCGATGCCTCCCACGCCCTAGAGCGCACCCATCTCGACGCCTTAGTTGCCACCTACCAACTACTCATCGCTTATCTCACCTCCCCCATGGCACAATAGAGACTATAGACCGAGTAAGCTCTCTATCTTACTCAAGATAAATCCCTTATAATCTTTTAAGCAATTAACCATTAACGATAAGCTGCAAATGATAGAGTCGTTATCGAATAGACCCCTTCATTTAATCTAAAAAGGTATCTCAATGTTACAATCAATGACGGGATTTGCCCGTGAAATCGAAACAACCGATCTTGGCCTCCTTACTGTTGAGATCCGTAGCGTCAATCACCGCTACCTCGATCCTAACTTCCGTCTTCCCGAGGTTCTCCGTAGTTTTGAAACAGATCTTCGTGAGCAGCTACAGCAGAATCTCTCGCGCGGACGTATTGAGGTGACCATTCGCCTCGATTTTGAGCAAAATCCGGCACAAACTCTAATCTTTAATGAAGCATTAGCAAAAAGGATTATTGAGATACATAATGAAACACAAGCTCTGCTTAATGATGATGAGGAGCTAGAGGCTACTGAGCTCCTAACCTTCCCCAATGTCATTACTCAAGCTGCGCCGGATCCTGAGCAGATTAAAGCCCCTCTATTAGCTACATTTGAGCGCGCATTGACCTCTCTCAATGAGAATCGCCAACGGGAGGGGGCTCGCATCACCACAATGTTACAGGAGCGTCTACAGAAAATGGCCTCTTTAGTAGAGCGCGCGCGCACCATACGCCCTCTAGCACTCGAGCGTATTAAAAATCGTCTTCTAGAGCGCCTAAATGAGCTCGAAGTTGAACATGATCCCCATCGTCTTGAACAGGAGCTTCTCTATATTGCACAGCGTCTCGATATTGATGAGGAGATCGATCGGCTTAATGCTCATATTGCTGAGATGGCTGAAGTCTTTAAACGGAAAGAGCCGGTTGGTAGACGACTCGACTTTCTCTCCCAAGAACTTAATCGCGAAGCCAATACTCTCGGCTCTAAATCTCAAGATGTTGAGTTGACCCAAATTGGAGTTGATCTTAAAGTCTTAATTGAGCAGATTCGTGAACAGATTCAGAACATAGAGTAATGATATTTTCAGCCTATAAAAACCCCTACTATAACCCTAACAAACAGCATCATCGCCCTAACGGCTTTGATAATTTAGAGCCTACTCCTCTGTTACAAGGCTCAGAGCTATGGCGCTGGTACCGCAATAATCGCAAAAAAGGATTGCCCCGTCCCCCTCATGGTGGATATCCAACCTTTCAAAAGTTGTGGGTTACCCAACCGGACTTTAATCTAACTGGAGATCGAGTCTGGTGGCTATTTCATTCCACACTACTCTTTAAGTTCGGTGACCAATTTTTTCTTACCGATCCTATCTTTTCACAACGCTGCTCACCCCTACAATTTTTAGGACCAAAACGGAAGACAAACCCCCTCTTTACACTTGAGGATCTCCCTAAAATTACGGCAATCCTCATCTCCCACAATCATTATGATCACCTCGATCGCAATACGATCCGCTGGTTTATTCGTCATCATCCCGAGATCTCCTTTATTGTTCCACTAGGCTTAAAGCGGTGGTTTACCCGACTAGGAGCAAAAATGGTAACAGAGCTCGACTGGTGGGATCAACAGCCCTTTACACTTAACCAAGACCCCCTTACTAAAGTGACCATTACTGCCTTACCAGCACATCATTGGAGTAAACGAACACTTTGGGATAGTAAACGAACCTTATGGTGTGGCTATATGTTGACCTACCAAGGGGGTAATCACTACTTTGCTGGAGATACCGCCTACTTTAAGAGTATTACTCAAATTGGTGATGCCTTTCCTATCAACACTGCCTTTATCCCAATTGGGGCTTATCTTCCAAGACAATTTATGAAGAATCAACATAGCAGCCCTAAAGAAGGGATGAGAATTTTACGCGAAGTGGGGGCAGAAAAGATGGTACCCATCCATTGGGGTACCTTTGAGTTGGCAAATGATGGCCTCGATGGTGCCCTACGAGGCTTGGATAACTGGCTAGAGCGTACACCTGAGTTTGGGCAAAGAGTAAGCATTTTAAAGATGGGAGAGGCTCTCCCCCTATAAATTTTTATTTTATCCTGTATAATACCTCTATTATCTTTTGCGCCTATAGCTCAGTTGGATAGAGTGTTGGTTTCCGAAACCAAAGGTCAGAGGTTCGATCCCTCTTAGGCGCGCCACCTAATCATGAAAGCGGTTTAATAGATCTTATTAAACCGCTTTTTTATCCTACCTAAATCCCCTCTCTAATCTACTCTTATCTTGCTTTATCGACATACAGGTATTAGATAAAAGCTACTTATCTCCTCACATATAAAAAAGCCCCCTTACGCTAATAAGGAGGCCTACTCTATTTTATAACCCTGTAGAAGAGTTAGTTTATTGTTTTCTTAACGCCGCAATACGACGCTCTAAGGGAGGATGGGTACTAAAGAGGGATGCAAATCCTCCTGCAATACCAAATGCTTTTAACTCATCAGGAAGATCACTCTCTCTTCGTGCTCCTCTTTGTAATGCCTCTAAAGCCCTTGCCATCTGCTCCGCTGACGTTAATTTCGCTCCTCCAGCATCGGCACGATACTCTCGATAACGACTAAAGGCACTCGTAATTAGCTGAGCTAAGAAGCCAAAGAGAAGCTGAAAGAGCATCTCAAACATAATTTGACTACCGTGACTACTACGTTGATTCCCCTCATTACCACGATTAGCCACTATAGCCGCTAACACCTTACTCAAAAAGATCACAAAGGTATTCACAACCCCCTGTAGCAGCATCATCGTCACCATATCACCATTGGCAACGTGGGCCATCTCATGCCCTATTACCGCCTCCATCTCATCACGCGTCATCACTTTCGTTAAGCCTGTACTAATCGCCACTAGTGAATCATTCTTACTTGCTCCTGTGGCAAACGCATTGGGCGATGGGGAGTTGAATATCCCTACCTCTGGAGTCTTAATCCCTAATCGTCTTGCCTGCTGCTCTACAACCCCTAAATACCAACGCTCAAATTCTGTTGAGGGGGTTGTAATAATCTGCACCCCCATCGAGCGTTTTGCCATACTTTTAGAACGCTGTAATGAAATAAAAGAGCCTGCAAATCCGATTAAACTTGCTATAAAAAGTAGACCAATATAACTCTCTTGCCCACCTAACGCCTCTTCAATACCCGTAATCTTCAATAAGATTGAAATAACCGCCATGACGGCCATATTGGTTGAAAACCATAAAAAACCACGTTTTAGCATACTTCTTCTCCATCATTAGAGTACATGCTGTTAATTATAGCGATAAAAAAAGCCTACCGCTTAAATAGAGTAGGCTTCGATCTTGATTCTTTTTATAGAGTGACTTAAGCAGTCTTCTCTCTCGCTGTAAGCTTCTCTTTAATTCTTGCAGCACGTCCTGCACGATCACGAAGATAGTAGAGCTTAGAACGACGTACGCTACCTCTACGCTTAACTGTAATCCCGGCAATCATTGGGCTATAAGTTTGGAATGTACGCTCCATACCAACACCGTGAGAGATTCTTCTTACGATAAATGAAGAACCTAAACCACGATTACGTTTAGCTAATACAACCCCTTCAAAGGCCTGAAAGCGCTCGCGATCACCCTCTGTTACACGAACCTGAACAACAACCGTATCACCAGGATTAAACTCTGGAAGCTCTTTCGCATCCATCACCTGACGCTCTAATTTTTCTATAATATTCATACCTAAACCTTTCTATTAAAATATTTTGGCCAAATTTATTCTAAGCTGGCTATTATACACTCTTGAAAGAAAAAAAACAGCCTACGATTCAAATAATTCGACACTACCCAATCCTACCCTAAGCACTTCTGGAGCTCCTGAGCTTAAGTCGATAACTGTAGTATCCTGCATTGGACAGGCACCTCCATCAATGACAGCATCGACACGATCCTGCAATACCTCCTCAACAAGAGAGGGTGTGTTTAGCTCATATGGATCTAAGTTTGGCAATGTTAATGTTGTAGAGAGAAGAGGCTCCCCTAACTCTTTTAAAAGCGCCTGCACAATATTATGATTAGGAACTCTTAAGCCAACTGTATTCCGCCCAGGCATTAATAATCGTTTAGGTACCTCTCGCGTCCCTTCTAAAATAAGGGTATATGCACCAGGCAAAATCGCTTTTAAAAGGCGAAACTGGCTATTATCAACACGAGCGTATTGTGATAATTCAGAGAGGTCTTCACAGACAAGTGAAAAGTAGTGACTCTTCTTGTCCACCTGGCGAATCTGCCGAATACGATCCATCCCCTGCTGATTTCCTAAGCGACAACAGAGCGCATAACTTGAGTCGGTTGGATAGACCAAGATGCCTCCATCCATTAATAATGCAACGGCCTCTCGAATTAGTCGCTCTTGAGGATTTTCTGGATGAATAGTTAATAACATGATTTATACCTCACTTCTTAAATCGATGGTAATGAATTTGAAACCAGAGCATCGCAACTAAAGTAGATGCATTATCCAACATCCCTCTCTCAAGAAGTGTGAATGCCTCATCTCGCTTTAGAACAAATGCTCGGATCTCTTCCCCTTCCGCTGCTACCCCATAAATTCCTCCAGCATTAGCTAAGGAGCAGAGCCCAAGAAAAAGATGCATCCGCTCATTACTCCCTCCCGTCGAGCTAAAGTAATTTTGGATCGGAATCAACTGCTCTAGCTCAATACCAGCCTCCTCTTGAGTCTCTCTTTTTGCAACCTCAGCAGGACTCTCCCCCTCTTCTATTAATCCTGCAACAATCTCTATAGTCCAAGGGGTGCTACTTTCACCTATCAGAGGAACACGAATCTGCTCAATAAGCAAGAGCGAATCGAGCTCAGGATCATAGAGTAACACTCCCACCGCATCCTCGCGCACAATTACTTCACGAAGAATCTCATCACTCATCCCCCCACGATAGAGAGCATGCTTTACTGTCACTGCATCTAACTTAAAAAAACCTGAGTAGCGCCGCTCTCTTGAGAGAAGCAGAACATCATCATTATTAAATCTCTTCATTCCTTCATCACCCATAAAAAAAGCTACTATTAATCATAGTAGCTTTATCAATTCAATCACGAGAGGAGATATATCTATTAACTGCCCCAGGTACGAACCTGACCACTATCAATATGAACAAAGCTCGAGCGGCTATAGTATCCAACGCCTCCAGCTTTTAAAGAGAGTGCTGCATTACGTAACTGAGCAGTCGAGATCCCTGGCATACGTATATCAATTGCTTTTCCTTGCATATGGAAACTGCTTTTCGCCACTCCACCCATATTGCGGCGTAACATAGCATTTGTTTTTGGTGAACGATATCCACTTAAGCCATGAACGGGTTTTGTATAGCCTAATTGCAACGTCATTGCGTAAAGCTGATCTAATACATGAGGATCATACAATTTTGCCGTATTAGTTCTTCGATCTCTTAACGCCCACGACAGTTCATCTAATGACTCTCTAATATAGCCTTCCCCTGGGATCCAGTAAATGACTCGAGAAGTCTCTCCTAACGAAGGGGTATAGATGACCAGCTCTCGTTCATTAGTTAACGCTTGCTTAGCGAGCGCAGGATTCATTCCAAACACACCTAGTGTCGCACATCCTGCTAAAACACCCGTCGCTTTTTTAAGTAGATCTCGGCGGTTCTCATCGATGAGAGCATTATGCTCTTCTATATATAGTTCTATATCTGTCATATCGTTTATTTAGAATGGAAAATCCAATACTTATCCTCTCGTTGATAAGCCTAATATCTTAGACCCTATGATTTCATTTGGCAAATCTGGATCATTTAAATATTTTATTGAGTTCAAAAAACTCTTAATAATTTTCCTCTTAAGAAGCTATGCTAAAATAGCTGATCTTCAATCGGAATCTGAGCTCATTTGGCTAAATTTAATCCGAACATACTACCATTTAATAGGAGTACATAAAAGGAAAATATGGATCGACTCGATAATGAACTGGAGGGATTAAAAACTCCTCCCCACTCTATAGAGGCTGAACAGGCTGTCCTAGGTGGATTTATGTTAGATAATGATACATGGTCTCGAATTGATGGTATGCTTCATGCCAGCGATTTTTATCGAAAAGATCATCGGCTAATATTCGAAACAATCGAAGAGCTTGCCAATGAGAATCAGCCATTTGATATCCTAACAGTCTCAGAAAAATTGAATGAGAAAGAGCTCTTAGATGAAGTAGGTGGCATGCCCTATCTTGCGACATTAGCTCACGAGATGCCTAGTACCGGAAATATTAAAGCGTATGCCACAATTATTCATCAACGCTCTATTACTCGTAAGTTAATCTCTGTTGGTACCCTAATTGCAGATGCTGGCTTTAATCCTGATGGACGCACAACCGAAGAGTTAATTCAGCTCGCGGAACAGGAAGTATTTGCCATAGCTGAGCAGGGAGCAAAAACAGATGAAGGATTAACCGATATTCGAGATGTAATGCAAGAAGCACTCTTACGTATCGATGAGCTCTCAAAGTCTGCTGATGGTATCACCGGAGCTCCTACAGGCTGGCCAGACTTTGATAAGATGACCTCTGGGTTACAAAAAGGGGATATGATTGTTGTCGCAGGCCGCCCCTCTATGGGTAAAACTACCTTTGCCATGAATATTGTTGAGCGTGTCGCCATCTATACACAGATGCCAATCGCTGTCTTCAGCCTTGAAATGCCTGCCGAACAACTAGTTATAAGAATGTTCTCCTCCTTAGGAGGTATAGAGCAAGGTAAGCTGCGAACTGGCGATCTTAATGATGATGAAGGGAAACGCTTAAGCAATGCAACTCAACGCTTAACCAATACTCGGATTTTTATTGATGATTCAAGCGGACTCTCCCCGAATGAAGTTCGCTCACGAGCACGACGTCTGCAACGAGAGCAAGGGCAACTCGGTTTAATTATGATTGACTACCTACAGCTTATGAATGTCCCTGGACTTGGTGATCAGCGAGTTGCAGAAGTCTCTGAGATCTCCCGCTCCTTGAAGCTGATGGCTCGCGAATTAAATGTTCCTGTTATTGTACTATCACAGCTGAACCGAAGTTTAGAGCAACGTCCAAATAAACGGCCAATCATGAGTGACCTTCGCGATTCGGGAGCTATTGAGCAAGATGCAGACTTAATCTGCTTTATCTATCGAGATGAAGTCTATAATGAAGAGAGTCCAGACAAGGGGGTCGCCGAAGTTATCATTGGTAAACAGCGAAATGGCCCAATAGGCACTGTCAAACTCTCCTTTCAGGGGAAGTATTCACGCTTTACAAGTTTAGAGACCCGTGATTTCACAGCGATTGCACCACCAGCTATGGCAGACGATTATTAAACTCTTAAAGCGACCTACTAATCAATATAGAACCCTTAAACATAGATGAGTAGAGAGCCCGAATTGGGCTCTTTTTTCTTGGGTGGAATGTGGGGTGGGATGGGTCTCCGCTTCCCCCATTATCGTTGCCCAAGAAAAACCCCCTTGACTCACATTGAATCAAG
>JBKGVF010000017.1:0-22011 GCA_046462535.1 Ignatzschineriaceae bacterium
ATAAATAAAACCAGTATCACCATCTCATATAGGAGCAATTAAAAACCACCCAAAGGTGGCAGCGCCTCCTGTTCGTCGCCGAAACAGGTGAACAATCATAACAACTTCCCAAAACAATGCAAAAAGAATTTGAGGTTTGGGCGATAATTGAGCAAAATTCGGGGGTTATGCCTAAATAAACCGCAATTTAAGGCATAACCACCCTAATTATTCTTTTTGTGATCTAAAACGAATTGGAGCAGATAGGATCATAATGACTACAACAACTCCTAAGTACCCCACAATTGGGTAGAAGTACCCTACCAATTGCACAAACCCTGCAAAGCTAGCTAAGAAACCAATAGTAAGGGTAACTACTATATAGAGGTATGATCGCCTTGTCTCCATCTCCACATAGCGAGCAACAAAGACATAGAACATACTAACCGCGGTATTATAGATCATTCCTAATGCTACAATCGAGAGCAGAGCGCTTAAGAGAGGGGAGATCTGATTCATAATAGCTAAAGTGGGCATCTCTGCGATAGTAATCACCCCATTCACCTTAGGTGCAACTACCTTTATCTGTGAGAAGAGTGCAAGATGCCCCATTGTTAAGACCCCTCCAATTATAAGCCCTCCTAAAAGGCCTCCCCACCCAGCAGTAGTCGCTTGCTCTTCACTCCCTCCTATAACTAGAGACATCCCCACCCCAGCCACGGTCATCATAAAAACATGGTTGAAAGAGGCGACAAGCCAATTAGGGAGTGTCCCTGGCATCACAGAACGGGCCTCCATTGCGTATGGAGAGAGCGTCGAAAAAGGCTCACTCTTTTTTGTCAAACTATAGGTAACAACAATAAGGATCAATATAATCAAGATCGGCGTGATAGAACCAATTGCCACAATAATTTGGCGCAACCGTAACATCAATGTCCCCATGACTAGAAGACTCATTACCAATGCTCCTAGCCAGTAGGGAAGATTATATTGCTGATTAAAGAGCGCCCCACTACCTGCAATCATTACTACTCCAGTGCCAAACATCATAAAGATAATCAGCGCATCCACAAATCCTCCAAAATATCGTCCTCCCAAGTGGTAAATCGCCTCTTTATGGGAGCGAACCTGCAGATATTGTCCAATACGCACAACACAATAACCTATCACGCCATACAAAAGAGTTGCTAAGAGGACTCCTGCTGTTCCCTTAGAACCAAAGAGTGTGTAGTAGAAGAGTGGTTCCATCCCTGATGCATTTCCTGCCCCAACAACAACTCCTGCGTAAGCAAAGGCAATAATTAAGATCCTTCCCATTGATTTAAGCATGATGATAATCCTCCTCTAGGTATTACTACTTCACCCTCTACACCGATTATTATTAAGATTTATGTTATTCGGTTTGTGTTAGAGGGGCTTACCTTTGATACTCCTTACCCTCTACCCTTTAGTCAAAAGATAAAATCTTCTAAGATGATTCCTTTTTTTCGTAACAAAACCAATAGTCTCAATTAGTTATATCTATCGCTTAATTTCACTCTTTAACCAGATGAGCTATTCCTTTTTGGAATAAAGGTCTGCATTTAGTTCGTTTGTCAAGGTTAACTTTGGCGTAGTAGGATCAAATCATGCCTTAAAAAGAGATGAGGCTGACCCTGTCCCAAATAAGCAACCATTAATAATAAGAATAATCGATCTGGGACAGCGATTAAAACGACACGGAGTGAGGAGATTGTTATGAGTATTAGTATTGATATTTTCGAAAGACTAAATATTAACCCCGAAATCTATCAGAATGGAGCAAGCCCCATCTATAGCCCAATTGATGGAAAACAGATTGCTGCGATTGATTTTATCGGCATTAAGGAGAGTAATGAGGCGATAGAGCGAGCCCAAAGTGCTTTTCTCTCTTGGCGTACAACACCCGCCCCCATTCGCGGCGAACTAATTCGTCTATTAGGGGAAACATTGCGTGAATATAAAACTGAACTCGCTGCGCTCATTACTCTAGAGGTAGGTAAAATCGAATCGGAAGCTCTCGGAGAGGTTCAAGAGATGATCGATATCTGCGATTTTGCCGTAGGTTTATCCCGTCAACTCTATGGGCTAACGATCGCATCGGAGCGTCCTGGTCACCACATGCGGGAGACCTGGCATCCTCTCGGTCCTGTGGCGATTATCACTGCCTTTAACTTCCCTGTCGCAGTATGGTCGTGGAATACTGCTCTTGCAATTGTCTGTGGTAATCCAGTCATTTGGAAACCCTCCGAAAAGACCCCTCTCACTGCACTTGCAGCTCAAGCACTCTTCGATCTTGCTGTTGAGCGTTTTGAGGGGACTGTGCCCCCCCATCTCTCACAAACCTTAATTGGGCATCGTGATGTAGGTAATACTCTGGTAGAGAGCCCGAATATCGCACTCGTCAGCGCTACCGGCAGCACGCGAATGGGGCGAGAAGTGGGACCGAAGATAGCCGCCCGCTTTGGACGCTCTATATTAGAGCTCGGGGGTAATAATGCCATGATCTTAACCGAATCTGCAGATTTAGAGCTCGCTATTCGTGCCATACTCTTTAGTGCAGTAGGTACTGCTGGGCAGCGCTGTACAACCCTTCGCCGCCTTATTGTTCACTCCTCAATTAAGGATCAGATAGTCGACCGCTTAAAGAGCTCCTATGCAACAATTCCTGTAGGATCGCCATTAGAGAGCAATACTCTAATTGGCCCCTTAATTGATAAGGGGAGTTTTGAGGCCATGCAGAGCGCGCTTCTTCGCGCTAAGGAGGAGGGAGGGATCATTCATGGAGGTGAACGCCTGCTTGAGGAGCAGTATCCTGATGCTTACTATGTTAGACCGGCAATTGTTGAGATGCCTAAGCAGAGTAGCGTGGTCGCTCATGAGACCTTTGCCCCAATCCTCTATGTGATGAGTTATGACAACTTCTTCGATGCAGTTGACATGAACAATAGTGTGCCCCAAGGGCTCTCCTCCTGCATCTTCACCAATGATATACGCGAAGCAGAGTACTTCCAAAGCGCTGCAGGTAGTGATTGTGGCATCGCTAATGTAAATATCGGAACCAGTGGCGCCGAAATTGGGGGTGCCTTTGGTGGTGAGAAGGAGACTGGTGGTGGCCGTGAGTCAGGTTCTGATGCTTGGAGAGGATATATGCGTCGCCAAACCAATACCATCAACTACTCTCGCGAGCTCCCCTTAGCTCAGGGAGTTAAGTTCGATTAAGTCGATCCCATAACAGCCACCCCACACAGAGCTCTTAAGACCCTCATCTTTAAAAGTGTGCGGGTGGTTGCATCATTGATAAGAGATCTCTCTTATCGATCACTCCTTAACCTCGTTGCAGATAATAAGAATAAAAATGCAACCTATGGAGGATTAAGTGAGAAGAATACTAAAGAAGGAGGAAGCACCCCATGTTCACTCAATTCCGTAATCGTGAATCCTACCCATTTTGGTTTGACGTAGCCCCTCTACTCTTAACCGCTCTCATCTTGGGGGTACAATTCTTTATCTTTAAAGATTTTACTCCCCATATTCCCCTCATTATCGGCATCTGTTTAACAGGGATCTTCTCCTTCTTTAAAGGACGAAAGTGGGTTGACCTTGAAACTCAAATGTTTAAAGTCATGCGTGTTGGTCTACCGGCAATCTTAATCTTAATGTGTGTGGGGATGTTAATTAGCATCTGGATTGCTGCAGGAACGGTTCCCACAATCGTTAATTATGGTCTAGATATTCTCACCCCAGGACTCTTCCTCCCGGTGACCTGCGCCCTTGCGGCGATCATCTCTCTCGCTACTGGCACCTCTTGGGGCACCTTAGGTACCGTAGGACTAGCTCTGATGGCTATTGGTAATGCACTAAATATTCCAGTCTATTGGACTGCCGGCGCTGTTGTCTCCGGCAGTTTCTTTGGGGATAAGATGTCCCCCCTTTCAGAGACGACGAACCTCTCGCCCGCTATTGTAGGGGGGATCGACCTCTGGGATCATATCAAAGGGGTATTGCCTACAACAATCCCAGCCATGGGGCTCGCCCTAATAATATATGCCATTGTTAGCCGTCGCTATGGAGCCAACATTCCCGATATGGCACCCACCTTAATGATTCAAAATACAATGCAGACCCACTTTAAACTTGGACTTCTTACTCTAATTCCTGCTCTTTCAGTAGTCTATATGGGGTATAGAAAGTACTCTGCTATGGGCACTATCTGCCTTGGTGTTCTCCTTGGCTCACTGATCGCAATCTTCTACCAAGGAATTCCTATTAGTGAGATCTTTGGTATTTTGCAAAATGGTTATATCAGTGAGACTGGGGTGACATATGTTGATGATCTCCTCTCAAAAGGGGGTGTCATGTCGATGACTTGGGTGATCACCTTAACCCTCTTTGCACTAGCCTTTGCCGGATCATTAGAATACTTTGGCACCTTCGATGCCATTATGACTCAGCTCGATCGCTTCATAAAATCTCGCATCTCCTTAATTGGTGCAAGCTATGCCTCTGTATTAGGAGTAAGTACAATATTAGGTGATGTCTATACATCATTGGTATTACCAGGTCGCCTACTAAGAGGGAAATATAAATCGATGGGATATAAGCGGACCACCCTTACCCGCACAATGGAGGATTGTGGGACCTTAGCCTCCCCACTCATCCCTTGGAATATGGGGGGAAGCTTTGTCGCCTCAACGCTTGGTGTTCCCACGCTTCTCTACGCCCCTTTTGCTCTCTTCTGCTGGCTCTCCCCCCTCTTTGGGATCTTCTGGGCCTTAACCGGTTGGTTTGTCCCTCGCGCTCCTCTTCCCTCCGCAGAGGTGGAGGAAGAGTTTGTTTGGGATCGGCGTAAAAAAAGGCGTCGCACATTAAATCAAATAACCCGAACCGATCTCTCTTAATGAGGCGCTCAATCACCGAGCACTCTTTAATCAGGTAGAACCACCGGAAAACGATCTGTGATTCTACTACCGCTTAACAACTAATCATAAAAACTGAGCTAAATAAATAATCCAAATCATCCCCCCTTTGGGGCACAACTTATAACAAGATAATAACAACAAATAGTGAGGATGAAGCTATGGAGATTACAATTAATAACCTGCGCCACTTGATCAATGAGATTTTAGTGCAATACCCCCTATCGGAACCCCATCGCCACGCCATAGTGGAGAATCTACTTACTGCTGAGATTGCTCAATGTCGGGCTCATGGGGTGTGGCGCCTTTTAGAACTTGTTAAAAATTTAAAGATGGGGATGTTTAATCCTAATGCCCACCCTGAAATTAAGGTAGATCAGGGCTCAATTATTCGGATCGACTGCCAGATGGGGGCTGCACAATATGGGCACCACATTGGGATTCCTCTACTCATTGAGCGAGCTAAAGCGGAAGGGATTGCCCTTCTTGCGCTCAATCATGCCATCCACTTCTCAGCACTCTGGGTGGAGATTGAGCAGCTAACCGCTGCCAATCTTGTCGGTCTCAATATGACGACAAGCCATAGTTGGGTTGCACCCTATGGTGGAAAAATCCCCCTCTTAGGGACTAACCCTATCGCCTTTGGATGGCCTCGGCCGGACGGCAACCCCTACCTCTTCGATTTTGCCACCAGCGCCACTGCTCGTGGTGAAATTCAACTTCATGAGCGTACAGAGCAGCCACTACCTAAAGGATGGGCAATCGATGCCGAAGGGGAGCCGACAACCGATCCCACTGCAGCGTTAGCAGGAGCAATGCTCACCTTTGGGGGGTATAAGGGATCCGCCCTCTCCACTATGATTGAGCTGCTAGCCGGCCCCCTCATAGGGGATCTAACCAGTCAGGCCTCATTAGTTGCGACCAAAGGGGCCCCCCTCCCCTACGGGGGTGAACTTCTTATTGCCATCGATCCCCAGAAAATATTAAAAGGGGACCAAGCCCGCTTCTTTGAAGATGCAGAAGCACTGCTCAATCAATTTACCCAAGCGGGGATTCGACTCCCATCAGAGCGCCGCTTTGCTGCGCGGGAGGCAAATCTAAAGAGAAATCAGATTACATTGGAAGAGTCCCTCTATCGTGAGCTAAAAGCACTTCTCCATGCATAACCATCTCTGATCAAGAAACAACACGTAACACGAGACAGCTAATAAATAACAACCATCTTCAGGAGGTATCGCGATGAGCAAAATCTCATTAAAACGTCAAAATTTATGGCCTACTCTACTCTCACATATCCCTCAATACCCTAAAATTGCCGATGATGCCCAAGTGGATGTCTGCATTATTGGTGGAGGATTTACTGGCCTCTCTGCCGCCATTCATCTAGCTGAGGCGGGGCGTTCTGTGGTACTGCTTGAAGCCCACCGAATAGGTCATGGTGGGAGTGGGCGCAATGTTGGGTTGGTGAATGCAGGTACTTGGAATCAGCCAGATGAGATGTTAAAAATTTTAGGGGAGGAGGCAGGGGAAGCACTCAATAGTGCCTTAGGAGCTGCCCCCGCCCTTGTCTTCTCCCTTATCGATAAGTATGGTATTGACGCTCAAGCTGAAGCAGTGGGAACCCTCCATATGGCTCACAATATAAAGGGGGTGCAGGAGCTAGAGGCTCGATATAGCCAGCTCCAAAGACGTGGTGTGAATGCAGAGCTGTTAACAGGTGCTCGTGCCCACGAATATTGTGGCACCGAAAAGATTCCTGCCGCTCTCCTCGATCATCGTGCTGGAGTGGTAAACCCCTTCGCCTATGTAACAGGATTAGCTAAAACTGCAGCTAACTTAGGGGTAACAATATATGAGGAGAGTCCTGTCACCGCTGTTGAGGGGACTGCAGATCATCGCTGGATTATTAACTCAGGCTCCCATCGTATTCATGCGGCAAAGACCATTATTGCTACCAATGCATATGCGGAGGGATCCCTCTCTGATTATCGCCGCGCCATCTATAGTGGCTACTATTATCAGGTGGCCTCCGAACCGCTCCAAGGGGCAGCGGCCGATACAATCTTACCCTATAAACAGGGCTCTTGGGATACCCGAACAGTCTTAAGCAGTATTCGACTGGATCGGGAGGGGCGCCTCCTTTTAGGAAGTCTAGGATACTCCCAAAACAAACCCTCTTGGTACCTAACACAGTGGGCCGATCGCATCCAACAATATTACTACCCACAATTGGGGCGCAATCTCAATTGGGAGTATGTCTGGTGTGGACGAATTGGCTTTACCGATAATCATACTCCTAAACTCTTCTCCCCAGCAGAGGGACTCCTTGCGGCCATCGGCTATAATGGTCGCGGCATAACAACAGGCACATTGATGGGGAAACTCTTTGCAGATTACCTAATCGATGGCGATGCCTCTAAAATTCCTTTGCCACTCTACCGCTCCATTGATGAGGCCTGCACCCCTTTTAGACGAAGCAAAGCCCTCTTTTTAGAGACTGGTTTTACCCTCTACCATCTTGGACAGTGTCTCAATATTATTCGTTAACCCTTAAATGGCTCTAAACAATTAACAGTCGGTAGAGGAGATCATAAAAGATCGTAAAGAGCCATATTTATATAACAGGCCCGCTCTTATCGTGAGCCCATTACAAAAGAGAGTCTGATGGTTCCTCCAATCAGACTCTCTTTTTATCAATCACCCAATCAATCACCCAGTCGATTAACCGATTCCTGAATAGGGCAATAACCCTAATGATTCGAATTTACTATCGATAGCACCCTATCCCCTCCCCCCTTCTTTCGCTAAACGCTCAAGTGCCAACTCCCGAATCTGGCTCAGCGTTAATGTTGGGGTAATCGCCTCTGGGTCGATATGGCAATGAATGATTGTCGGACAATCCGCAGCGACAGCGCCCTCCCACGCAGCGATAAATTCCTCTAAGGTTGTAACACTCTCACCCCGTCCCCCAAATGCTCGAGCATACTCAGCAAAATTGGGATTACGCAGTGCCGTGCCGACGACCCGCTTCGGGTAATGTTGCTCTTGATGCATTCGAATAGTTCCATACATGCCATTATCCACCACCACCACAATAAGTGGGATCTGATATTGAACCGCGGTGGCAAACTCCTCCCCCGTCATCATAAAGTCACCATCACCAGCAAAGCAGACAACAACTTTATTGGGGTATAACTCCTTAGCTGCGATGGCAGCAGGCAAACCATAACCCATAGTACCAGAGGTGGGTGCAAGCTGTGTTCCATAGGCGCGAAAGTGATAGAAGCGATGGATCCAAGTGGCATAATTCCCAGCACCGTTAGTCACAATACTATCCTTAGGCAAGTTACTATTAAGGTAGGCCATCACCGCACCCATCTGCAGTGTGCCAGGAGTTTTGATTTTAGTAAGATCCCGCCACTCAAGATAGGCCGCCCGATCTTGCATCACTACATTAGACCAGTTGTTCTGAATGGTTATCTCAGCTAGTGCTGCCACAAAGGCTTCAGGATCTGCATTGATAGCTAAATCAGCCTGATAGACCCGATTTAGCTCATTAATATCAGAGTGGATATGGATAAGGGTCTGCTTAGGAACTGGTATCGAGAGCAGCTGATAGCTTTGTGATGGATTCTCTGAGAAGCGCCCCCCAAGCAGTATCACCATATCTGCCTCTTCGATACGTTCCTTAAGGTAAGGGTTGATCCCTAGCCCCACATCCCCAATAAAGCAGTCATGGTCGGTTGAGAAGAGCATCTGGCGCCGAAACTGCACCGCTACCGAGATATTGCACCGCTCGGCAAACTGCTCAATCGCCGCCACACTCTGAGCACTCCACTTGCTTCCCCCTAAGATGAGTAACGGGTTACGCGCCACACTAAGAAGGCTCTGAAATCGCTTTAATGCATCACGAGAGGGAGCTATAGTCACCGGCTCTACTTCCTGTCCATTGGCTACCTCCACCTCTGCACTTAAAATATTTTCAGGCAGAGCAATCACCACAGGCCCAGGGCGCCCCGAAGTTGCGATATGAAATGCTCGACTGATAATCTCGGGGATCCGCTTTGGATCCTCAATCTCTGTCACCCACTTAACATGATCGCTTAAAAGTGTTCGATAATTGATCTCTTGAAACGCCTCTCGCTCCCGCATTCTAGTATCAATCTGCCCAACAAAGATGATCATCGGGGTTGAATCCTGCTTTGCTATATGAATACCACTCATAGCATTCACAAAACCTGGAGCACGGGTAACAAAACAGATGCCAGGACGATTGGTTAACTTACCATAAGCCTCTGCCATCATCGAGGCTCCCCCTTCATGGCGACAAGTGATCAGCTCGATATCGGCATCATAGAGGGCATCTAATACTGCAAGATAGCTCTCTCCTGGAACACAGTAACCACGATCCACCCCCTGAATCACTAGCTGATCGACTAAAATCTCACCACCAGTGCGTCTCTTCTCTCCACTCCTCTCTCCCATCACACCCTCCTAATTATAACTATTATTGTGACTCTTCTTGTTCTGATAGTTCTTCCTGCTCCGATCTATTTGATTGCGATCGGTTCAAGGTAATGATCTTTATAAATCATTTTATTTTTTATTAGTATGACGAGAAGGGAGCGGTTAAGAAAGCGAATTTTCGCCATAAGATGATAACTTTTTTTCCCTTATGGCGACTCACTCTGCTGAAGATAGTTGAGAATCCACTCCCTCACCTTAACAACTTTAGGCTCAGCACTATGACTCTTTAAGTAGGTCATATAATAACTACCCAATCCATTTAACCGATGAGATGATGCCGCTACTAAACGGCCCGCCTTCAGAGATTCTTCTGCTAAACGTTTTGGAACTAACGCTAAACCACATCCCCCTTCCGCTGCACTGATGCAGGCGGACCAGCTCTCAAAAAGGAGTGATCGATAGCCATCAGGATAGAGCTGCTCAAAGCGCATAAAGAACTGATCCCAAGCGTTGAGGCGGGAGCGACACTCAATCAGACGCGCACGATAGTAGATCTCTAAATCTCCCCCACCAAGTCTCTCATAGAGCTTCTGATTACAGACGGGGATCATCTCTTCAGGAAAGAGCTCCACCGTCTCCACATCATGCCAGCCACCATAACCGTAGATAAATGCAATATCGATATCACTATCGGTAAGGTCAAATGGCATTAGATAATCATAAAATGAGAGCTGAATATCACCATGGGCGGCTGTAAAGCCCTTAAGGGCCGGCACTAACCAGCGGGCGCAAAAGGTTGGATGGGCAGCGATTCGGATAACATCATCAAAGGTGCCATAGGCAAGCATCTCTTGGGTGGTCTCCTCGATCTGCTGCAAAATTTTACTCACCCGCCGCAGATAGATCGCTCCTGCAGGAGAGAGCTCTAATCGCTGCCGATGACGAATAAAGAGCTGCACCTGTAGATTACTCTCTAAGAGAGCCACCTGCTTACTAATCGCACTCTGGGTAAGATTAAGCTCCTCTGCTGCTAAAGTGAAACTCAAATGTTTCGCCGATACCTGAAAACAGCGCATCGTGTGAGTTGTTGGTAGATAGAGACGACTCATAGATTTATCTCCTCCTTTTACGACTGATTTCCTATTACGACGATTGTGCTAACGCTTACTGCTTCCGATCTAACGATCTATATATTGACGTTTGTCTGCTCCGTCTACTCTTACTATTGCACTGATCGTATATAGTTGGACTATCCCCTTAATCGCTATTTGATTTATAGTACTCATCCATTGGGTGTATCATGATGATAGCTATAAGGGATGCCCTACTCATTTTTCTATCAGATATTTAGTCACTATACAGGTAAATCGTATGATTACTCACTCGAAAAGACTCCTCCTTGCCCTCACTCTACTTCTCCCAACTCTAGCGCATACGGCGATCGATGGATTCAATACCATCGAAATTGGGGGTAATAACCACATCGGCATCTTCTATGATCAGCCACAAGAGCGATCTAAAGAGATGCTACTCAAAGAGATCGCTATTGATGAAGTTCAATATAGTGAGGGCAAGACGCAACGAGTCCCTCTATTATTAAAGAGCGAGAAGAGTGAGCTTAGTGAAGATGGCTATCGGCTCAGTTACGGCCCGCTACCTGAAGGGAGCTACTACATTAGCAGTAAAGAGGGTGAAATAGATGAGCAGATTCTCTATATTGGCACCCCAACACCACACGCTCGAATACAGGGGGTGGGCCCTCTCCTACCTATCGCAAAAGGGGTGCTCCCTATAGAGGTAGAGGGAACGAGCGCAGTCGATATTGAATTTTTCTCTATCGATGATCCTACCCTCTTCTTTGAAGAGTATTACTTAGGAGACTCCCTCTATCCGTGGCAATTAAATCGATTAGGGCAGATTCTTACCTCTAAGGGACTCTTCCGTTACGATCTCCCTAAAACTCAAGGTGATCAACGCTTCTCGCTACCGATTGATCCCACTATAAAGGCGGGCATCTATCTTATAGCAGTGACGCCCGTTGGTGTAGTTGAGAAAGAGCCCGACCTTAGCCTCCTCTTTCTTACCGATATTGGTCTACATGCTCGGCGCTATCCCAATGAAACATTAATTATCGCTAATCGTTTAAGCACTGCAAAGCCGCTCTCTAACGCAGTTGTGGAGATCTGGCAACAAAAAGAGGGGCAGATGGTAAAAGAGCGGATGAATTGCTCTCTTAATGGTGGGCTCTGTCGTATCCCTCGAGCTCTAGAGGCTCATGAAATTATTGCGGTTGCTCAAGGTAATGATTACGCTCTACTTCCCATGCGCGAAGTGCCTCTCGATCTTAATGAGTACCCAACCTCTGGCACATTAGCAAAAACGATCGTTGCGCATCTTTCTAGTAATCGTCAACTGTACCATCGTGGAGAGCAGGTGACCCTCAATATATTACTACGCGACCATGATGGGGGATTACTCCCGCCACAACCGATAGAGTTACTTCTTCGTAACCCTCAAGGTACTATCCTTCTGCGCCGCACCTTAACTGACTCTACACTTGGGCACTACCAAACGATGTTTGAACTTCCCGAAGAGGCCCCTCTTGGCCGATGGAATTTGGAGGTGCGCACCGACCCAAATCAAGAGATGCCTAATGGAACTCTCTCCCTTTATATAGAGGACTTTCTCCCCGAGCAGATGGCGCTTACCATTCTTAGCTCAAAAGAGCGCTCCTCAACCAGCGAGCCCTACCAAGCAGAATTAGAGGGGCGCTATCTCTATGGTGCCCCTGCTGCCAATAATAGAGTCGAAGTCTCAAGCCGTTATCTTCCACTCCTTACCCCCTTCCCCCAACAACCTAACTGGTACGTGGGTGGACTCAACTCCGAGAGTGAGCGCTACTTTTGGCAACAAACGGATGAGGAGCGTGTCACTTTCACCCTTGATAACAACGGAGTCGGTCGCTATCAAGAGTCACCACCGGCAGACTTACCTAATAATCTGATAGTACGTGCCCACCTACGCTATCAGCTCTACGATGGAGGCTTACCAAGCTTAACCCGCTCACGTACGCATGACTTTTGGCCTCATAAAACCGTTCCTGTGGTTGCCCCACAATTTGAACAGGATGATCTTCGGTATGGGCACCCTGCTAAGTTTCAACTAACTAATCTTACTCAAGAGGGGGAGTTGGCCCCTAGCCCACTGCTCTTTACCCTCCGTTATTCAGCAAACAGCTGCCTTTGGATCCACTCAATTGAGTATGGATGGCGCTGCGTCGATAATCCACAGCGGGAGATTCTTCACCGGCAAAAGATTACCCCAGAAGCGCTTCCCTACCACTTTTCAGTAGAACCAAACTTCTGGGGTGAGTACCAAGTTGAGCTAACCAATCTCGATAATCAGTTCACTACAACCTACACTTTTAGCGCCAATGGCGGATTTTATAGCAGTGATGGGCAACTGCCAGCAACAAAACCTAAAAGTCTCAATATTCGACCGGATCAGCTTAGCTACCAGCTGGGGGAAAAGATGAATGTCACCCTCGATCTCCCATTCGATGGGGAGCTACTTCTATTAGTCGAAGCGGATCAACCCCTCTATAATGAGCGCTATAGCGTTACTAAAGGGCGTCAAAATTTTACCATCCCTCTTTCAGAGCTGTGGAATCGCCACGATCTCTATCTCTCTGCCCTGCTCATTGGGAATGACGATACGAAGACCCTACAGCGAGCATTTGGATTAACCCCTATCCGTCTTGATCGCACTGATAGGCGCCTAGAGGGAGCGCTAATACTCCCTGAAAAAACAGATCCTAATGATCCTCTAATAGTAGAGTTACAGGTCGATAACCCTAATGAGGGGGAGCAGATCTACGCTACACTCTCCATTACAGATCAGGGAATTTTAGCCCTCGAGCCAGAAACGCCTCTTACCGCCTTTGAAGCCTTTTTTGGACAGAAGCGCTACAACATAGATCTTATCGATCTTTATGGTCGCCTCTATCGGGAGTCCACCTACCGCCATCTATCACAACGTTTTGGTGGGGATGGTGACCTTGAGATCACCGAGGCGGAACCCCTTGAAGCACCCGAAAAGATCAACCTCTCTCTCACCTCTCCCCTCATCGCTCTCGATAAGAGTGGGTATGGGCGATATCAATTCAGACTCCCCCCCTTTACTGGTCAAGGTGTTGTCGTCGCTGAGCTTTTTAGTCAGCAGCGTGTTGGTGAGATACGTAGTGCTACAGCAATTCATGAGCCGATCATTGCTCAAGTAACGCTCCCTCCCCACCTTCGCCCCTATGAGCAGAGCCAAATCCGATTAATGCTTCGCAATAGTGATGCAGAAATGAAATCACTCCACTATCGCTTAGAGAGCCCACTGCTAGAGAAGCCACTTATCGAAGAGGTCGAGCTTCCACCCTTTGGCCATTTAGAGCGGACCCTTACTATTGAATATCCACTCATTGGGCATGAAGGCTCTGATCTTCTCCCCTTCACCCTTACATATGGTGAGGTGGGGAAGGCAACGAGTAGACGGCACTACTCTCTTCCACTGATTGGAACATTTGAACGCCCAATAACCTTAACAAAACGGGATCAGCTAACATCCAATCGAGTCTGGAGAAAGCCGGATGCATTACGCAATCAACTATTAACACCTGCAAGCGAAACCATTCGCTTCTCGACACAGCCGATTATTGATCTGCGCCACGCTACCGATGCGCTCTTTAATACATTCCGTTACGAAACCGCCTACTATGTAGGACGACTCTACCCTTGGTTTGTTGAGCTCGAGGGGGAGGATAACCCACTTGAGATTGAGCGTCAGCGATTCTACCAACAAGAGATCGCCCGTCTAGCAGAGGAGAAACCAGAGAGGAGCCTCCCCCCATATGATGAGTGGCGCACCCTCTTTATTGAGCGCAACCTCATTGCCCTACGCTCCTTTAGAGAAACTGATGGCCTCTATAAGCGCTGGACTTTAGGGCAGAGCGATTATGCTGCCACGAGCGCGGTACTCGATCTGCTCTACCATATTGCCCGTCAAGCCCCGCAACTTCTCTCTGAAGAGGCATTAAAAGAGAGTAGCCAAGCGCTAAAAGAGGGGCTGACAAGACTTAATCAAGCACTGCGCCATCAACGGGCCGATGGGGCGATCTCTCCACAGTGGGCGGAAAAGTATCGCCACCTTATCGAGCAGGCGAATCAGTTCGCCTACAGTAGCTGGATTCTCGCACGTGAAGGGGTAATCTTTAATGCCGATCTACGCGAGCTCAACCAAGTCGCCCCATACCTCTCACCTTTAGGGCGCAGCTATCTTGGTGCCGCCAATATCTATCTTGGGAACGAAAAGGAGGGGGAGACTCTGCTCTCTCACCTCTCACCTGAGCCACTCCCTATTGAGCCGCAACTCTATACCATCAGTGAAACATTAGATCTGATACAGCAACTAGCCGAGCGGATCAATTATCTCCCCGATGCCGATTATCAGGAGCTGTTACTCCAGCAGTTGCAGAAGCAGCTCATCAGCAGCCCCTATTTAAGTCAGCAAGAGGAGCTCTCGCTCCTCAAACTTGCCAGTCGTGCAAGGCCAGAGGAGGCGATTGAGGTACTCATCAATGGTGAGCCACAGCTGATTACAACCTTAACCGAGTATCCAGCTGAAAAGTGGCACACCATCGAGAGCAGCCATCCTCTGCACCTCTACTACCAAGTAACAGGAGAGCCTAAGCGTGACGGCTCCTTAGAGGAGAAGCGCTTTAACGTCACCCTAAAGCAGGAGTATCTTAACTTAGAGCGATCGTTAGAGGGAGATGCCCTTCCCTTAGGGAGTCGCCTCCTCACTCTAGTGACAGTCACCCCTGCACGAGATCTCGATATGGCGCAAGTAACGGTTGAGATTCCAAGTGGATTCCGTCTACTTAATAAGCGCAACCCCGATATTAAAGCGCTTATCGATACTGAATTGATGGTAGCAGAGCGACCCATCGATGATGAAGCACTCCTCTCTGAGCAGTTCCATACAGAGCGCTACCAAGCGGTTATCCCTATGAGGCGCGGGGTTGAGTATCGTTTCGCCTTTTTAATGGAGGCGATGATCCCAGGCCACTACCCCAATCCTGCCATAACCGTTGAGGAGCTAGAGCAGCCGATGATACGGGCTACAACTATTCCTGAAGGGGCCCTCATCATTGCACCACTCCAAATCAATATGGAGTAGTCGATGTTGGGGTGGCGATTATTAAAGCGAGGAGGGCTCCTTCTGAGTCTGCTTATCCTCTTACTGATGGGGCTCTTCCTCGTTGCCGATTGGCTCTTTCCCCTTCCCGAAATTGAGCATGATCCCGCTCCGGTCATTCTGGCTCGAGATGGGACGGTACTACGCCACTTCCCCAATCGTGAAGGGCGCTTTCGCCACTATATCGCTCTCGATGAGGTGAGTGATGAGTACTTAACCGCTCTGCTGCTCTATGAGGATCGCTTCTTCTACCACCATTTTGGCATGAATCCTCTGGCAACATTGCGGGCACTTGGACAATGGCTCTACCATGGGCGAATTATCTCCGGAAGCTCCACTTTAACCATGCAGACAGCTCGCCTCCTCTATCCCCATCCCCGCACACTCATGGGGAAGGGGGTACAGATTTTTCGCGCCCTACAGCTAGAGCGCCGTTACAGCAAGGAGGAGATCTTAACTCTCTATATCAATCTTGCCCCAATGGGGGGAAATATTGAGGGGGTTGCAGCTGCAAGCTGGCGTTACTTCAATAAAGATCCTCAAGCCATTAATCTTAGTGAGGCGGCTCTCTTAGTGGCACTGCCGCAACGCCCGAGCCATTATCGCCCCGATCGGCATCCTCAAAAGGCAGTTGAAGCTCGCAATCGTGTTCTCTCTCGCCTCTACCACCATCAGCAACTCGATCACAAGAGTTATCAGCTACTCCTCAATGATCCTCTACCCTACACTCCCCAAGCTACGCGGCGTTACACCCCCCATCTAAGTGAGCAGCTAAGGGGGCAATATCCAACTCAAGAGCGTATTACGACCACCATCGATTTTACCCTCCAGCAGCAGGCAGAAGCCCTAGTAAAACGGAGGAGTCGTCACTGGGCAAAAGGGGTCTCAGCGGCAGCAATGGTACTCCATAATCCAACTGGTGAGATCTATAGCTATATTGGTTCAGTAGATCTCCTCGATCGCCACCGCTTTGGCTTTATCGATATGAATCGCGCCATTCGCTCACCGGGCTCCACATTAAAACCGTTTGTCTATGGCATGGCCCTCGATCGGGGAATAGTCCATCAAGCCAGCCTCTTGACCGATCTTCCCCGCTCCTTTCAGGGGTATCGCCCCCGCAATTTTGATCGAAAAACGACCGGAGCAGTTCCCCTCTACAGAGCTCTACAGCGCTCCCTCAATATCCCCGCTGTTCAGCTCTTCTACCATCTCACACCAGAGTACTTTGTGGAGAGGCTCACCAAAGGGGGAGTGAGACTTCACCATCAAGGTCCCCCTAACCTCACCTTGGTGTTAGGAGGGGGGGGAATGACATTAATAGAGCAGCTTCGCCTCTATGGCGCTCTTGCAAATAATGGGGTGGCACCGACATTGCGCTATCTGCTTACCGAAGAGGTAAAAAAGAGCTCCCAGCCCGAACCCATTCTCTCTCCGGGAGCCAGCTGGCTCATCACCCATATCTTAAGTCAGGAGTATCCCATCCAATATCGCACCACCGCTAGAGAGATCGCTTGGAAGACCGGCACAAGTTATGGCTATCGGGATGCTTGGGCCTTTGGGGTCTCACCTGATTGGAGTATCGGCCTCTGGATTGGGCGTCCCGATGGAGCCCCCAATCTTGGCCAGCTAGCGCGTGATGAGGCATTACCACTGCTCTTTGATCTCTTTGCTCTCCTCCCTGAGGATAGAGCAACATTTCAACCCCCTGATACCATCACCCCCGCCACCATCTGCTGGCCAAGTGGTCGCCAGTGGACCCCCAACTTAAGTGATGAGAAGCAGCAGTGTGAGCAGCGCCACTCTATCTATACCTTAGCAGGTAAGATTCCCCCCACCCTCTACGATGCCCCAGGAGAGCTCCCCCATACAGGTTGGCCTCTTCTCATTCGGCAGTGGCAAGCGCAACAGGAGGAGAGACCGCCGCTCCTTGAGGTCACCATCACCACTCTCCCCCCCGAGAGTGAGCTCTTTGTCACCCCAACAACACCCGATCTTCCCCTCACCGCTACGGGGCATCCCCCCTTCTACTGGTATCTCAATGGGGTGCTCCTGCCGGATGCTTACCTCCCACTACGGCAACTCTCTGAAGGGCGGCATCAATTAAGTGTGCAAGATCGCCACCATAATAGTGCCACCCTCTTCTTCACCATCACCCCCACACCATAACGCTCTGCTATTGATATTAAAAAAATCATCCCCACCTTACCCAACTAGGTATCTGAGGTTATAGAAGAAGAGAGATGCAATTATTTTGTAGATGGGGTAAAACATTCAACCCGCTCTACTATTAATCGCCTATTTTCAGTAGTAGAGCCCCTATCGAATAACGAATCGATTAAAGAGCGATATACTATCGAATAGCGAGAGTCGGTAGAGCGCATAACCAATAGAGATAGAAGTGCACCCCTAACCGAGGGGGATGAGCAATTCAAAAAGATATTCTAAAAGAGTCAAGAAAGAGTTTAACAATTGATGCATACCGCTGATACAGTAGCTTTTGATACCGCTCACGTGAGCATCTCAAAAGATGAGAGAAAAGGAGTTTGGGATGAGTAAAGATAAGAAAGATCCCGCTATTGAGGATGATCTAATCATTGAGATTAACCCTCAAGAGGATGAAGTGATCGAGAATGAGAAGCAGAATGAGCATCAGGATGGGAAGATGAAGGGTGAGAGTGAAGAGGTAGAGACCCATAATCAGCAAAGTGGTAATCGCGAGCTGATTGTCGAGGGGGATACTATCTCCAATATTATTCATATCCTCCCCTTAAGTGAGCGCCCCTTCTTTCCACCACAGGTGGCGCCCCTTATATTAAATGAGGAACCCTGGTTAACCACGCTCGATTCCATTATGGATAATCGCACCCGCGTTATTGGGCTGGTTTTAGCGAAGGAGGAGCCTGGCCCCTCCATTAAGCCTGAGGAGTTTTATGAGTATGGAACCTTAGTCCGAATCCACCACCCCCATCGGGAGGAGGGGCGAGTTCAATTTATCGCCCAAGGATTGCAGCGCTTTAGAATTAAGAAGTGGATCTCCACCGAGATCCCCTTTGTGGCGCAAGTGGAGTATTTTGACGAGGTGGTCATTAATCCCGATGAGGAGATTCGCGCTTACTCTATGGCGGTCATCAATGCACTTAAAGAGCTCATGCCCCTCAACCCCCTCTTTTCGGAGGAGCTAAAATACTTCCTTGCTCGCTTCAATAGTAATGATCCCTCCCCCTTAGCAGACTTTGCCGCAAGCCTCACCACTAGTTCAAAAGAGGATATGCAGGAGATCTTAGCTACGGTCCCCCTCATTGAGCGCATGCAGAAGGTGGTGGCCCTAATCCATAAAGAGTTAGAGGTCGCCAAGCTTCATAATCAGATCCGTGCTCAAGTAGATAGCAAGATCTCCGAGCAGCAACGGGAGTTCTTTCTACGTGAGCAGCTTAAAGTGATTCAGCAGGAGCTAGGGATAGAGAAGGATGATAAGGTTCTCGATCTTGAGCGGTTAACCGAGCAGGCTGCCGCGACACAATTCTCACCCCAAGCAGAGGAGCGCTTTGAGGAGGAGCTTGAAAAGTTAAGCATGCTCGATCCTGGCTCAACAGAGTACTCCATTACCCGTGGGTATCTCGATCTACTGGTCTCCCTACCATGGAACTTCCGCCGCCCAAGCAATTACGATTTAGATCATGCTCGTCGTATTCTTGATCGGGAGCACTTTGGGCTTAAAGAGGTGAAGGCCCGTATTCTTGAGATGATCGCCATCGGCAAACGGCGGGGGAAATTGGCAGGTACAATCCTCCTTTTAGTGGGCCCTCCCGGTGTAGGAAAGACCTCCATCGGTCGCTCTGTAGCCAACAGCCTCGATCGCCCCTTCTTCCGCTTTAGCGTTGGTGGAATGCGCGATGAAGCGGAGATTAAAGGGCATCGTCGCACCTATATTGGTGCTATGCCGGGCAAGATGATTCAAGCCCTAAAAGAGACCGGCGTAGATAATCCCGTCATTATGCTCGATGAGATCGATAAGATGGGGCAATCATACCAAGGCGATCCAGCATCGGCACTGCTTGAGGTATTAGATCCAGAGCAAAATAGTGATTTTTTAGATCACTATCTCGATTTAAGATTTGATCTTTCTAATGTCCTCTTTATCTGTACCGCCAATACAACAGACTCCATCCCCGCACCTCTGCTCGACCGAATGGATGTCATTCGCCTCTCTGGCTATATCTTAGAGGAGAAGCAGCAGATCGCCCGTAAATATCTCTGGCCTAAGCAGCTTAAGAAGGGGGGATTTAAACGATCTGAACTACAGATTAGTAATGCCGCCTTAAGTGCTATTATCGATAAGTATGCCCGCGAATCGGGGGTGCGGCAGCTCGAGAAATATCTCGCTAAAATTGTTCGGAAGGCGGCAATTAAGTTTGCCGATGACCCTAAACTTACAAAAATCAGTATTGGGGTCAATGATATTACCCACTACCTAGGGAATGAGACCTACAGCCGTGAGACACCCCTCAAAGGGGTTGGAGTAATCACCGGACTGGCCTGGACCGCTCTTGGTGGCGCGACATTAAGTGTAGAGGCAATTAAGATCCACACGAAAAATAGGGGCTTTAAGGTGACAGGGCAACTAGGTGAGGTGATGCAAGAATCCGCCAATATCGCCTATAGCTATGTAATGGCTAATGCAAAAGCGCTTGGAGCACAAGAGAGCTTCTTTGAGAATGCCTATATCCATCTTCACGCTCCTGAAGGAGCGGTACCTAAAGATGGGCCGAGCGCTGGGATCACCATCGCCTCGGCACTCCTCTCATTAGCACTTGAGAAGGAGCCTCGCAATATCGCTATGACAGGAGAGCTTACCTTAACGGGGCAGGTGCTCCCCATTGGTGGTGTCAAAGAGAAGCTGATCGCCGCTAAGCGGGTAGGGATCTCAGAGCTAATCTTCCCGAAAGAGAATCGCCGCGATTTTGAGACCCTCCCCGATTACTTAAAGGAGGGAATCACACCCCACTTTGTGGGGCACTTCGATGAGGTGGCTGCCCTTCTCTTTTAATCCCCTTCAATCGGGATACCCTTACTCTGATAAGGGTATCCCTTTTTCATCTCTAGAGGGGCGCAAGGGCTACACCAAATATGATTTGGAGCCATTTAGAGATGATTTAGATCAAAATAATCCCCTCTCCACCTCCCCATCCATTACTGCCTCTTTTTTATACATCTCTCTATCCCCCATTTCATGCTACAGCAAAATGAATCATCTATCTAACGCTTATAGTGATAATGTTATTGCTCAAATCCCCCTAATAATGGGCGACTCCTCAATCGAGAGAAGAAACTCCCCCTTTTAAAGCGATAACTCCCCCCTCTTTTTGCTTCATCTTTTACTGAAGTGAATTTTAATTTTTCATGAAGTAAGCGTCTCATCAAGAAGATAACTCCCTCAATTTATCCATAATAGGCGGGAATTTGCCTTGCAAATCTCCCTATTTACTGTTTTAATATAAATGAACAGTTGGGAGTTACTGTTTAGCGCCACTGGTGATGAATCTCATCCTGGTGGCGCTTTTTATTGCCCTGTTTTTTATTACCACTCTACTATTGCGGCAGACATAACCAAAAGAGATCCCTCCTCCCCAATCACCCTCTTATTATCTCTCCTGATTAACGCCCTCTATGCAATGTTGTTTTTTTAATACAGCCCGATTTTGTGGTAAAGCACTCTTCCACTCCACTAACAGACTGTTTAATTGTTGCACAACACCAACCTAAATAACTCTGTATCCAAAAAACAACAGAATAACGCAACTTGTTGATAATAGCACCAATTCTCACCCTTACTGCCCTACTTCTCTAAGAATAAGCGAAGAGAACACACCCCGATCTGTATCATCTTTACAAAAAACTGTTGCAAAAATAATAACAGCCATTAATATAGTGTTCGAAGTGATTGATTAATCACCTTAGCCTATCAGTTCTAGTTAGATGGTTTGATCTAAGGAGCTAAGGCAATATAACTATTTTGATTAACATTGATAAAAGACTAGAGACTATGAAAAAGAATTTATTAGCTTTAACAGTAGTAGGTGCACTCTCTTTAGGTGCGGCTCAAGCAGAGACTGTTCTTTACGGTTCAGTTCGTTTCGATTACTCAAATTCAAAAAATGAAATTGGAGCGCCTGCAATTATCCAAGATAATACAGGTCAAATTACAGACGTCACCTTAACCGGTGATAACGTTAAACGTAAGTCGAACTTCCGTGACAATGGTTCACGTATCGGTTTAAAAGGTGGCGAAGATTTAGGTAACGGTCTTCAGGTAGTTTACCACTTAGAGTGGGGCTTCGATGGTATGGAAGGTCTTGGTAAAAGTGATGATGGCTTCCACAACCGT
>JBKGVF010000018.1:0-175880 GCA_046462535.1 Ignatzschineriaceae bacterium
CGCTTCCGTTGCATAAAGTGACTGGTTTGCTCCCGATCCCAAGCCCTCTGCGCCTCATCAAAAATCACCACTCGCTCAAAAGGCACACCTTCATCCTTGAGATACTCATCCCGAAAGTGATGAATATTTTGGATAAATGAAGAGACCCGGCGACGAGCCTCTTTTAACGTAATCCCCTTCTGATCACGCTCATTCCTTGCCAGCGCCTCCCTTAAAACCTCAACCAATGGGCCATTTCCCGAAAGAAAAACCGCATGCTCTTCCTCTGCAATCTTTTGCCGCTCACTGGCGATATTTAAGCCCGCTAAAGTCTTTCCTGCTCCAGGAACACCGGTAATAAAGATGATCGATTTTTCATTTTGCGCCTTACTGCGCTCAATAATTTGATTGATGGCCTGAGTCGTCTCATTTAAGTTTTTAGCGCCCGCATCAGAGCGAGAGATCTCCACAACAGAATGCCCATTATAGAGGCGTTGTGCAGCTTCAATAATGGTAGGCGTCGGTTTATATCGACTCTCTTCCCAATGCTTAGGGTGAATATTTTTATCATTTTTAGCTAAGGCTTGGATCAATTGAGGCGCTGAGTCTATCGAGATCGCCGCTGCCTTAAAGAGCTTATCGGAATAACGCGCATTCTGAAAAGATCCAATACTCTCCTCCTCTTTTAAATTTTCAAGCAATAGAAGGGGGACTATCTGCACCTGATGACTCCCTTCATGAAAGTTTTTAAGATCTAGCGCATAATCCATCACCTGGATAAGATCTTCCCTCTCTACCCTGCTCTTACCCACCTTAAACTCAAAAAGAAAGAGAGTATCTCGGTAGATAAAAACATTATCAATCCGCTTTCCGATACGAGGAATTGTAAACTCAAAATAGAGATGTCCAGAGCGAAAAGGCTTTAAGATCTTTTTTAAAATCTCAATTTGAAACAACCATGCTTGCTTCTGCTCATAAGTTGTCTCGCTCATGGTATCGTTCGCAACGAGCGCACCTAAAATCTCTTCCCATGATTGTGCTAAAAACGTTGGTAGAGGTGCTCCATAAAAATAACGCTTCATACTTCCCCTATTCAATTTAACGTCTTATAAATCAAGATCTATTTATTAGAATAAAAAAGCATACTCAAATGAGTATGCTTTTAAAACCAATATCTCTAAAGAAGCCCTCAAAACAGCTTCAGCACTTCGTGAACAATAATCTCAGCAACATCCGCCTTCATCCCTTTCGGCACGGGAACCTCCTCCCCATTTTTATGGATGATGATCAGCTCATTCTCCTCTTTGCCAAAAACCTTACCCCCAGAGACATCATTTAAACAGATCATATCGAGCCCTTTCCGCTCTAGCTTCTCTTTGGCATGTCTCAAAATATCATGGGTTTCTGCTGCAAAACCGATGCAGAGGGGACGATCATCCCCTAAAGAGATTGTCGCTAAAATATCGGGATTTTTCTTGAGAGTAATGGTCATCTCATTGGAATCATCGGTTTTTTTTAGCTTCTGCTCGGCAGGATTGGCCACATGATAATCAGCGACTGCCGCCGCAGCAATAAATAGATCTGCTTTGCGAGTGGCTTTCCATGCCGCCTCCATCATCTCTTTAGCTGTTTTTACCGCAATGAAGGTTACCCCCGTCGGCACTGTTAACACCACAGGGCCAGAGATGAGCGTTACTTCTGCACCGGCATTTCGACAAGCCTCCGCCAGAGAATACCCCATCTTTCCGCTCGAATAGTTGCTGATATAGCGCACAGGGTCGATCTCTTCCACCGTTGGCCCTGCTGTAATCACTACCGATTTTCCTCGAAGTGGGCCCGACTCTCTCTCCTTTCGCTCTTGCAGAAAGGATTGTACAAAGTCCCGAATCTCTAATGGTTCTGGCATACGTCCTTGCCCAATCTCCCCACAGGCTTGGCTACCTCTTCCCGGCTCCATCACGATTATCCCCCGAGATTTAAGGAGCGCTAAATTACTCTTTGTTGCCGGATTATCCCACATTAAGCGATTCATCCCTGGGGCAAGAATAATCGGGCATTCCGCCGCTAAACAGATCGCCGAAAGAAGATCGCTTGCAAACCCATGGGCAAGCTTAGCAATGGTATTGGCTGACGCAGGAGCAATAAGAATAAGATCTGCCCAGCGAGAGAGCTCAATATGCCCCATCCCCGCCTCATGGGCAGGATCGAGGAGATCATAAACTACCGGGTAGCCGGAAACAGCTTGCAGCGAGAGCGGCGTGATAAAGGCTCTTCCCCCATCACTCAACACTACCCGTACATCGGCCCCCACTTCTCGCAAACGACGCACTAAATCAGGGGATTTATAGGCTGCAATACTACCTGCTACTCCTAAAACAATCTTCATTAACTCCTCCGCTGCCACCTACATTGGAATAATATCAAAGTTCTCAACCATATAGAGCTCTTCAGGCTGTAGCCTGATATTCACCTCTATATAGTTTTGTAAATCCGCAACACTATGAGCTTCCTCATCTAATAAACGCTCAACAACTTGGGGAGAAGCTAAAACCAAAAACTCTTTCACATGAGGATATTGTTTACTCTCACGAATAAGCTCTCGAAACACTTCAAAGCAGACAGTCTCGGCAGTCTTAACGTAACCATTTCCCTGACACTTAGGGCATGGTTCACAGAGGATATGTTCTAAGCTCTCACGTGTGCGCTTACGCGTCATCTGTACTAAACCTAAACTGGTAATTTCACTAATGGTGGTGCGGGCATAATCCTGTGCTAGATAGAATGCTAATTCATCAAGAACACCCTGTTGATGGGCTTCACTCTCCATATCGATAAAATCGATAATGATTATCCCACCTAAATTTCGTAGACGAATCTGCCGTGCTAATGCCTGAGCTGCCTCTAAATTTGTTTTATAGATTGTCTCTTCAAGATTGCGATGCCCTACAAATCCCCCCGTATTGATATCAATCGTCGTCATCGCTTCAGTCTGCTCAATCATTAGATAGCCACCTGACTTTAAGTCGACCCGCTTCTTTAAGGCCTGATCAATCTCATACTCTATATTATAGAGTTCAAAAATCGCTCGTGGACCACGATAATACTCAATACGCTCTGCCATTTCAGGAAGAAAGCTTGTGGTAAACTCCACAAGTTGCTTATAGGCAGTCCGAGAGTCAATACGTACACGTTGAATATCTTTAGAGATATAATCCCGCAAGATACGAAGCTCTAAAGGGAAATTCCCATAGATAAGCTCCCCCACCTCTGCATGGTTAATTCGTTTTTTTACATTACTCCAGAGGCGACTTAAAAATTGCATATCTGCTCTTAAGACCCAAGGATCTACCCCTTCAGCGGCGGTACGGGCAATATAGGCCCCTTTAATCTCAGCTTGAAAGAATTGTAGATGCTCTTTTAGGCGTGCCCGCTCACTCTCCTCCTCAATTCGAATTGAGACACCAATCATATCTGACTCAGCAAGGTAGACAAGATAGCAGGAAGGGATGGATAACTGTGTGGTGATTCGCGCCCCTTTAGTTCCTAAGGGATCACGAATAACCTGAACAACTAACTTCTGCCCTTGGTGAAGGAGCTTTGTAATATCGACACTACTCTCCTCACCCTCTTCACCATGATCTGTATGAAAATGTATGTCACTGACATGAAGAAAGGCTGCTCTCTCTAATCCTATATCAACAAAAGCAGCCTCTAAACCAGGAAGAACACGAACAACGACCCCTTTGTAGATATTCCCCACTAAGCCTCGCTTCTCATTACGCTCAATTAGGATCTCTTGAACAACGCCATCACTAACAACAGCTGCACGAGTCTCTTGAGGTGTAACATTAATCAAGATTTCGTTGTTCGTCATATTAATTCACCCGCTTTTCTAGCATCGCTACAGCAGGAAGCTTCTTACCCTCCAGTAATTCTAAAAAAGCCCCTCCACCTGTTGAGATGTAGGAGATCTCTTCTTCTAAATCAAACTCTTCAATTGCCGATACAGTATCACCCCCACCAGCAATCGAGAAGGCATCACTCTTTGCAATCGCCTCTCCAAGTTTTCTTGTTCCCTCACTAAAATTTGGGAACTCAAAAACACCTACCGGACCATTCCAAACAATAGTCTTTGCATCTAAAAGATACTTCTCGTAGAGAGCGCTAGTCTTAGGACCAATATCCATAATCATCTCATCATCAGCAACATCCTCTATCGCTTTAATAACAGCTTCGGCATTTTCAGAAAACTCTTTCCCAACAACAACATCGATGGGGAGAGGGATCTCTTTTCCTGCTTTTTCTGCCTTTTTAAGAAGCTTCTTAGCCGCACCAACAAGATCCTTCTCAACTAAGCTATTTCCTACCTTGTACCCTTTTGCCACTAATAATGTATTAGTAATTCCTCCACCAGGGATGAGCTGATCTACATTGTCGAGAAGATGCTCTAACACTGTAAGCTTGGTAGAAACCTTCGCCCCTCCAACAATTGCCACCATTGGCGATTCCGGCCTCTCTAGTGCTTTAGAGAGCGCCTTCAACTCCGCTGCAAGCAATAATCCTGCCCCCACCTCTTTCGCTTCTAGCCCTACACCATATGTGGAGACCGCTTTACGATGCGCTGTTGCAAAAGCATCCATGATATAGACATCACACAATTTAGCCATACGCTTTGCAAGCGCCTCATCATTGGCAGACTCTCCCTCTAAAAAGCGGCAATTCTCTAGCAACTTTACTTCACCAGGGTTGATATCAACACCATTAATCCAGCTCTTCACTAGAGGGACATTTCGTCCTAATTTTTGAGTCAACCAGCGTGCCACCGGAGCTAATGATAACTCCTCAGTAGGCTTACCCTCTTCTGGGCGACCTAAATGGGACATAACTAATACTGCGCCACCCATCTCTAAAATCTTCTCTATTGTGGGCAGGGAGGCATTCAGACGGGCATCTGAGGCGATCTCCCCATCATGAAGAGGAACATTAAGATCTTGCCGTACTAAAACCCGTTTCCCGCTAAGATCTAGATCATTTAATTCATTAAAACGCTGCATACTCACTCCTACTTAATATTATCTAAATAACGCTCAGCATCTAAAGCCGCCATACAGCCTGTTCCAGCCGAAGTGATCGCTTGTCGATAGTGGGAATCCATTACATCTCCACATGCAAATACTCCAGGAATGTTGGTGGCTGTCGCATTTCCATCAATGCCTGAATTCACTACGATATAGCCATCACGCATCTCAAGCTCCCCTTCAAAAAGTCCTGTATTTGGTGCATGCCCTATTGAGATAAATACTCCTCCCAATTCAAGCTGCTTGACCTCACCATTCTTAGTAGATTTAAGATTAACACCTGTTACAGTATTACCATCTCCTAACACTTCATCTAATACAGAATCGAGATGGAGAGTGATCTTTCCCTCCTCAACTCTCTCATAAAGACGATCAATTAATATTTTTTCTGCGCGGAAAGTATCACGGCGATGAACTAAGTGCACTTGAGAAGCGATATTACTCAGATAGAGTGCCTCTTCGACAGCGGTATTCCCCCCTCCTACCACCAATACCTCTTGGTCTTTATAGAAAAAACCATCACATGTAGCGCAAGCAGAGACTCCTTTGCCACGGTATGCCTCTTCGGATGGCAAACCTAAATATTTAGCCGATGCCCCTGTTGCAATAATAAGCGCATCACAAGTATAGATCCCGCTATCCCCAGTCAGACGGTAAGGCTTACTCTTCAAATCAGCCGTATGGATGTGATCAAATATCACTTCGGTCCCAAAACGCTCCGCATGCTCTTTGAGGTTATCCATCAGCTCTGGCCCTAATAGCCCCTCCTTACCCCCCGGCCAATTATCAATATTGGTAGTCGTGGTTAATTGCCCCCCCATCTGCATACCTGTAATTAACACCGGATTTAAGTTTGCCCGTGCAGCGTAAAGCGCAGCGGTATAGCCCGCAGGGCCTGATCCTAAAATCAACAAGGGAGTGTGACGCTCTTCCATTAATAAATATCCTCTCTTAACAATTCAAATAAGAATCATTATACACAAAAAAGCCTGCTCTTTTGCAGGCTTCCTATTCATATGTACAATAATCACAATAAAGAGATTTAATCTTTATAGGAGGGGCTTAATCGCCTCTGATGCTCGTTTAATATCTAAAAAGATTAGTCCTAAGCGCGCATTCGATTTTGCTAAAACAGATAGTACGGCGTCAGGACCAGCAGAGGTCATAATAACGTACCCTAAATCACCCTTAATTAATACCTGCTCAAGCTCTCCTCGCTCAAGCTCTCTAGATGTTCTTTCACCTAAAGAGAGCATTGATGCACTCATCGCTGCAACGTGGTCTTCATTCACGTTTGAAGGGAGAAGAGAGCTAATGATTAAACCATCTGTAGATAGAATCGCAGATGCTTCGATATCAGCCGAAGTTCCATTAAGTTCGCTTAAAACTGAAGTTAAAACTTCTTCACGCATTTTTTAATCCTCTTTGTAAATAAAATTTATTTAATGTAAAACTATACCATTAATTATGCCACAGTTCCCGCATATCGATAAGCTAAAAGCCAAACAATATCCCGAAAGGTACGCTGATTAAGGAATGGTGTATCTCCTATTGTTAACGTAAAGATCTCTCCTGCTATATTTAAAATAACAAATCCAACCTGGCTAATACCCTGATTATTAATCAATCCTACTGTGGAATAACGATCTCCAAAAAGACCCGAAAGTGATTCCCTATAGCTCTGATAAATATTAGTAAACTGGCTACTAATTGCTGATATCTCTTCAACAACGGCATTATCAAAACCAGCATGGCTAATTAAAAACCCATTCCTATCGGTAAGCACTGCTCGCCCTGTACTTGATAACAAACGTAGGTAAGTAGGTAATTCTTCACTGATATTAATATCGGGAACAATAACTTCCTCATCCTCTGCTTGCACATAATGCTTAACTTGTAATTGATATAGAACAGCTTCTGCTAATTCTATATCATTTAACCCCGTTAATTCTAGTATATTTTCATTATTTAGCAAGACACTACTTTGCATTGTTAACATTTTTACGAGTACTTGCTTTGCAGTGCTCTCTTCCGCATTACTCGTTGCAAAGAGCGCTCCTAGAGGAGTAACTGTCAAATGTCGTTCCTTAGCTGCCATCTCTCCACCAATTATTTAATGATTTTCGCAACAATGTTCTTTACTAGATCCGCTACATCTCGTCGCTCTCTTGGATCGACGATTAGCACATCACTATCTGTTGTTGTCTGAATTGATTCTACATATTGGCTTACTGAGGCTTGATCCACTTTATCTGAGTGGGTAAGCCCAATCACAAAAGGGGTATTTTTAAGATATTTTTGGTACCCCTTAATGGTTTCTACGATATTATTTGCAGAAACTTCAGCCGCACTGACAAGCAGAATAACGCCTAAGCACCCTTTTGATAAGATCTCAATCATAAAACTAAATCGATCCTGTCCAGGCGCTCCATAAATGTGGAGTTTCTTCCCTTCACCAAAAGGGAGTGCTCCATAATCTAGCGCTACTGTGGTCTCCTCTTTTATCTGTAGAAGCTCATCGGTAGGACGTGCCTCTGTATCAACCATGTTATCCCCACAAAGACTACGTACAGCAGTTGTTTTACCTGATGCCGCGGGACCTAAGAATAATATTTTATATTGTTCCATCTCTCTTTAGACCTACTCTTTTAATCATCATCTTACTTACTAAATATCACTGAGCGTATTTAATAAAGCCCCTAAATCTTTATGAGTACTCTTTCCACTGCTCTCTACATGTGTAAACAGATTGTTTGCCTCTGCTAAACAATAGTAAGAGAAGATAACTCGCTGTGGTAGCGATAATTGCTCAATAAGATCTACTAAGCTCAGCTCCTCTTTAGACCATAACTCCTCTATCTGCGCTATTTCGGGTAGTGGGAGGCTAGCTAAAACATCTGAGCCTTTCTGCTTTATCTGTAATTTCTGCTCTAAATCTGTTCCTTGAGGCAGACGTCCTCGAGCGGACCAGAGCAACATCAAATTCAACAGTGCATCACTTAAACTATAATAGGCAATATTATGCCCTCTTAACTCTTTGCCAAACTCTGCATTCTCTTTGCTAAACTTCGCCTCTAGACGCTCGGTAACCGGCATTAATGAAAGTGCGTATAGACTCCCTTCAGGTAGACTTGTATAGAGCAGATCCTCTTGATGATCGTAATAGAAGTAATCACGATCAATATGAAGAATAAAGTTCGCTTCCTCCCTCTCGGCCCTCTTTACATACCCCATTAAATGGGAGTAGAGGTAGCTCTCTGATTCGAAGTAGATATAGCTTGGGACTGAGCTAAGTTCAACATCCTCATTTTGCCCAAATATCTTCCGGCTCGCCTCTGTCTGAGTTGCATCGAGCTCATATAGCTTAACGCCACGAAATAATGCCTCATTCAGAGTAAAGGGGAGACTCTCTTTAAGCTCTGACTTGCTAGACTCTTCGGTCTGCTCCTCTTGCTTTGCTTGCTCTTCTTGATAGGTACGCTCTAATAACGCTTTAGCTTCTTCCGCCGCTCTGCGCTCCTCTTCAAGTCGGGCCTTCTCTGCAGCTATACGCTCCTGCTCTGCCTTTTCCGCAGCGCGCCTCCGCTCCTCTTCTACTCGAGCCCTCTCCGCCTCCTCCGCTCGACGCTTAGCCTCTTCTCGCTCCTGCTCTGCCTTCTCTTCAGCCTCTCTCTTCCGCTGCTCCTCTAACTCTAACGCTTTTTCAGCAGCGATACGCTCAGCCTCTTGAGCGGCCCTATTTTTCTCTTCTGCCAGTTCCTTCTCTTTCGCCTCTCTTTGCTCCCTAAGAGCAAGATTAGACATGTAGTTCTTATCTTGGTATTTAGCAAATGGATTTGCTTCATAACCACTTAGCCGCTCTTGAGTATTCGAGCTCCTGCTTGTGCTCTGTTTCGATCTTGCTCGCTCTGTTAGTGCTTGCCGCGCGGCTTCCGCCTCTTTTGCTCGATAAGCACTCTCTAAAACCTTAGTGAGCGCTTTCACCTCTAACGGCTTCTTAATCTGAAATTGATGCTCAATATTAGGGGCAACACTCATTACAATGTCAAAGCTCCCAAGGGAGTTTGCAATATATTCGCGCCCCTCTTTGAAGTCCGCATCTACTAAAGTAAGCTCCCCCTCATCGGCAAGAGTATATTGTGGGTGACGCTTAAAGATAATCTCTAAAGCTGCTGCTGTACGCTCATCGACACCTATTAGCTGAATTTGAATTGCTCTATTCATTACTTATCTAACCTATCACTTTGAGCTGAGTCATCTGTAAAAGGGTTACGAACAAAGTCAAAGCTTCCTTGCACATCCTCAGTAAAAATACTCCAATGATTATAAGGCAATGGAGTAATCTCACTAAAATCCTCCTGCAGATAATCATAAAAGAGTAGAATCCAGTCACTACTTAAGATATCCATAGATTCTTTAAGAACATCTAAGCGATCTAAAAACTCCTCTTTAGTCGTCTGAATATAAAAATCAGTAATCGCACCCGCTAAAGCGGCCTCCTCTTTCCGGCCTAACTCATAACGGATTCTTACCTTATGGTCACTTAAGGACTTCGGTCGACTATTTAATCGATTGATAAGCTCCATTCGTCTTGGTAGCTTAAAAAAACTCTCTGCCATCTTCCTCACTCTCTTAGCGATCAGACTAACCCATACTCAAATCAATATAATGATTCTACAGGAGAGATCATCACCTAGCCAGATCGATCAACCCGTTATTGATATGTGTTAGTTTATGTGCATAAAAACAAAAAGCGGTTAACGTAGTAGTATAACCGCTTTCTATCTATTTTGATCGATTAATTAATCGAGCTTAAAGTCATCGTGACATGTTTTACATGTGGCCCCAAGCTTTCCTACCTGAGGTGCTAAAGTTTTATCTGACTCAGATGCTGCTAACATAGCCTCAGATTCATTAACTAAATCTGCCATTATTTTATCGAAAGCTTCACGATTCTCAGCAATCTCACCTTTAGCGTTGCTTCCTTCATAGGTACCATCGATAAAAGTAGCTCCGGCTGCTTTTGCCATCTCGTGGATACGAACTGCTGCTGCATTTGCCTCATCAGCATCAAAAGGGATCTCCCCTTTCGCCATACCACCTAACGTACCCATGTTCCAACCAATTACACTAAATAGACTCTGACGGTAATTAACTACAGCATCTTTATCTACTTCAGCCATTGCGGTACCAGTCATGCCTGCCACTAAAGCAGCTGCGAGTAAGATTTTCTTCATGCTTCTCTCCTTATTAAAAGTTATATTACAAGTGGATCATATTATAAGCTTTTTACACAGTATACTCAAAAACTAACCCCCTCTTTACAATAATTTAAAACTATCGTTAACTTCTTCGAAAAGGAAGGTAGAGAAAAAAGAGTGTCAATAGGGTGTAAAGTATATTCTTAAATGTAAACCCTTCCTCAATACTCAAAAGAAGGAAGACAAGGAAGATTAAGCCAATAACCCCTTGAAAACGCTTCTCATTTTGCTCTTGGGTAATTGCGCGATACTCCTGCCAAACCTCCTCAGTTAACGAGACGCGCCCCTCCCCTTTCGCTTGCTGTCGCACTGCAAGCTGTACATTGTGGAGTAGCTCTGGAAATTGATCCACCCAGTGGGGAAAGTCCCTCATATATCGCTTTACTGTTGCTCGAGGTCCCTGCTTCTCTTCTACAAACGCCACTAAAAATGGTTTAGCTGTACTCCATAAATCCAATTCGGGATAGAGCTCTCGCCCTAACCCCTCTATCGAAAAGAGAGTCTTCTGTAATAGCATCAGCTGGGGCTGCATCTCCATCTTAAATCGTTGCGCCGTCTGAAAAAGAGAGAGTAGAAATCCTCCAAATGAGATATCTTTTAATGGCTTATCAAAAATAGGTTCACATAGTGAGCGGATAACAACCTCAAAATCCCCAATGGAGGTGTCAGCCGGCACCCAACCTGACTCAACATGTAACTCTGCTACCCGAAGGTAATCCCGATTAAAAAAGGCTAAAAAATTGCTAGCTAAATAATGTTTATCATTCTCATTAAGTGTACCAACAATACCGTAATCAAGTGCAATATAGGTGGGATCCTTTGGGTTAGTAACATCTACTAAAATATTTCCAGGATGCATATCCGCATGAAAAAAACTATGTTTAAAGACTTGAGTAAAAAAGATCTCAACACTTCTTTGTGCTAATAGGGGGATATCTACTCCAAGCGCTTTTAAATGCTCTACCTCCCCAATTGGAACCCCTGAGACCCTCTCCATAACCATAATATTTTTACGCGTATAATCTAAATAGATTTTCGGGACATAGAGGATATGAGAATCAATAAAATTTTGTCGCAATTGCATTCCATTAGCCGCTTCAATGGTTAGATCTAGTTCATTCATTATCGTGCGGGAATACTCGGCAACAATTTCTTGTGGTCGCAAACGTTTGCCCGCCTTATAGTAGCGCTCCACTAAGTAGGCTAAGGTCTCTAAAAGACGGATATCACGCTTAATAACCTTCTGAATATTAGGTCGAACAACCTTGACCACCACAGATTCACCACTCTTTAAGACAGCACCATGAACTTGCGCTATCGATGCTGCGGCAATCGGTTCCTGCTCGAAAGTGGAAAAGATCGATTTTAAAGGCTGTTTAAGAGCCTCCTCAATAATGTTAATTGCCTCCGACGAGGGAAAGGGGGGAACCTGATCCTGTAACTTAGTCAGCTCCTCTACAATCTCTCGATCCAATAGGTCATAACGTGTTGAGAGTGCCTGGCCTAACTTAATAAATGTCGGCCCTAACTGCTCTAAAGCTAAGCGAATTCGTACCGCTAATCTCTTCTCTCGATGCCCATTAAAGAGCCATAACAGTGGTCGCAAAAAGCGGAAGTACCGAATTATTGGCAGTGCAAAGAATGGCTCATATAGCCCAAAGCGCAATAGTGTCCAAGCAATTTTCACCATGCGCAACCAGCGGATAAGCATCAATCCCCCCTTTTAATAGACAAAGCCACGATGGATCGCCACAATACCACCAGTTAAATTTTTATAATCCACCTCATCAAATCCCGCCTCCTCCATCAATAACTTAAGCGTCTCTTGATCAGGATGCATCCGAATTGATTCGGCTAAATAACGATAGCTTGCTTCGTCATTCGCTACCACTTTGCCAATTTTAGGAATGATATTGAATGAGTAGAAATCATACAACTTATCTAAGCCAGGAACGACAGGCTTAGAAAACTCTAATACCACAAGACGACCGCCTGGCTTAAGCACCCGTCTCATCTCTTTTAATGCTTTAAGTTGATCCGTAACATTCCGTAAGCCGAAGCCGATTGTTACTAAATCGAATGTTTGATCATCAAATGGGATTGCTTCAGCATTAATCTCTTTAAAAGAGACATTACCTACAATCCCCTTATTAATTAATCGCTTACGCCCCTCCTCTAACATCGATGGGTTAATATCGGAAAGCACCACGCTTCCGCTAGGGCCAACAAGACGGCTCATCTTAATAGTTAAATCCCCTGTGCCACCAGCAAGATCTAATACCTGCTGCCCCCGTTTGATTGCAGCAAGATCCATAGTAGTACGCTTCCAGAGGCGATGAATGCCCATACTCATAAGATCATTCATCAGATCATAATTACCTGCAACCGAATGGAAGACTTCTGCTACACGTGCCTCTTTCTCATCTTTATCTACAGTCTCATACCCAAAGTGGGTCTTCTCATCAGACATCTTACCCTCTCCCTTATTCAATAATGAGCAGCTAAAAGGGGGTATTGTACCTCTTTCTCCCCTCATTACGATACTGCTTATTTTAGCCTCGCATCATTTGATAGATCGAGCTGCTATCAGGCCGAATACCAAACCAAAACTCAAAGCCATAGACTGCCTGCTCAATCAACATCCCCATACCATCATGAGTCGCTTTCGCTCCGCGCTCTGTAAGATACTCCATAAAGACTGTCGGCCTATCAGCGTAGACTAGATCAAATCCAACAGTATTAGAGGCAATCACTCCTTCAGGTAGTGCAGGAAACTCCCCGGTTAAAGATGCGCTTGTCGCGTTAATAATTATATCGAAAGGCTCTGATAACTCACCCCACTCAATCGCAGAAAGCGTACCATAGGGTGAAAACTCCTTCACTAACTGCTCCGCTCGTTTGTGGGTGCGGTTACTGATGATAACCTCACTAGGAGCGTGTGCTAATAGCGGACGTAAAACGCCTCTTGTTGCCCCCCCTGCTCCTAATAATAAAACTCGTTTCCCCTTTAGCTGATACCCCTTCTTCTCAGTAATATCTGCAATTAATCCGATGCCATCAGTGTTATGTCCCTCAATTATCCCCTCGCGAAAGCGCAATGTATTTACAGCTTGAGCAGCCTGCGCCTCTTCAGATAGGAGATCACATAGCTGCATCACCTCCTCTTTAAAAGGCACAGTGACATTAGCTCCGATAATACCTCGCTTCTGCCACTCTCTTACAGTCCCTTCTAAATCATCAAGGGGGGCACACACCAATTGATAATCGAGCTCTATTCCATTCTCTTTAGCAAAAGAGTGATGGATAGCAGGCGACTGTGAGTGCTCGATAGGATTTCCAAAAATAACACAACGATTCATAAATTACTCTCCACGTAAAAAAAGTTTATCAAGATCATCTAGAGGCAATGAGCGCCAAGTGGGACGACCATGATTACATTGCCCAGAACGGAGCGTCTTCTCCATATCTCTCAAAAGAGCATTCATCTCTGGTAAAGTTAAACGTCGATGATGTCTTATAGCACTATGACAGGCCATAGTTGAGAGAATCTCATTAATATGCTCCTCAATCTTTTGGCTACTTCCATATCGATCAAAATCGTTAAGAATATCCGCTACAATTGCCTCTGCATCAGCACGAATCAATGCTGCTGGCACCTCTCGAATGACCAGGGACTCTTCACTCAATGCTTCAACTAATAATCCTAACTTATTGAGCTCCTCCTGAAACTCCTCAACAAGCGCAACCTCTCGTTTTGTAACATTCATTACTTTAGGGATTAATAGGGCTTGACGAACTATTCCTGAATCAGCATGAACAGCCGCCTTAAAACGCTCATAAATAATGCGCTCATGGGCTGCATGCATATCGACCATCACCAAGCCTGTACTATTTTCTGCAAGAATATAGGCTTCATGCAACTGCCCTAATGCATAACCTAACGGTGCCTCTCCATCCCCGGCATCATCACTTTCGGAAGGAGGGGGCATTGCAGGAGGATTTAACCCATTGACCCCAAGGGCTTCATAAATATTAAGAGGCACCTCTCTATCTCTCCTCGGTAGCGCTGAGGAGAAATGTATTGAGTTTTGCTCCCTCTGCCAATCACGCTCTACCCCATTCGACTCTATGAGATCTGAAGGGGGTAAGTGAGATGATACAATCTCTTGCACCTCTTGACCCATTGATTCACCCAATACTTCTGGCTTCGAGATCACCTGATGTAGAGTGCGAAAAAGGAAGTTATGCACCATGCGAGTATCACGAAATCGCACCTCATGTTTCGCTGGGTGAGCATTGACATCAACAATCTTAGGATCTAGTGTCAAATAGAGAACAAACGCTGGATGCATCTGCCCATACATAACATCCTTATAGGCCTCTCTAACCGCATGTGCAACAAGACGATCTTGCACGATGCGCCCATTAATCGCTACATATTGCCAGTTACGATTGCTACGATGGAAAGTCGGTTTAGCAATCCACCCCTCTAAGGTTAATGTTTGAGGCTCCGCCTGATTATGACTATAGAGCTCTTCTGTATGGGTAAAGTGAAAACTAGCAGCGAGAAACTCCTCACTCAACAATTGACCAATTCGCTCCTCTTGCGCCTGCTGTGTCGTTGCTTTGGGCAGAGTCAAAACTTTCCGCCCATTATGGATAAGGGTAAAAGCAATATCGAAGCGAATAAGGGCTAAACGCCGAACTAGCTGATCAATGTGGCTAAATTCTGTTCGCTCAGTCCGCAAAAATTTACGCCGAGCAGGAAGATTAAAGAAGAGATCGCGAACCTCAATTGTGGTGCCATCATGATGAGGTGCCGGCTTAGGCTCTTGATACTCATCACGCCCCTCCCCCTGAATCATATACCCATGCTCTGCAGCCGCTTGCTTAGATGTTAATGTTAAGCGTGATACAGCAGCAATACTAGGTAACGCTTCTCCTCTAAAACCAAGACTCGTTACCTCCACTAAATCGTCGGTAGAGCGTATCTTACTTGTGGCATGGCTCGTTAATGCTAAGTTAAGATCTTCACGATTAATCCCCACCCCATTATCCCGTACGATAATCTGGTCAATCCCCCCTGAACGCACCTCAATTGTAATCTCGGTTGCTTTAGCATCAATAGCATTCTCTACAAGCTCCTTAACAATTGATGCCGGCCGCTCAATCACCTCACCTGCAGCGATCTGATTAACCACGTGGGGACTCAATTTCTCAATTCTCATACACTTCCACTCTTACTTTAGCGCTCTGATCATCTACTAAAAAACTCACTAAAAAGAAACGCCCGGATTAATGGCAATCCAGGCGCTTATCAATTAAATAATAGGGATTTCCCCTCTATTAATGGAGATTATTCTTCATTCGATCGATTAGGGCCTGGAGATAAGTACGATCCCCCTCAGGCTCAACTACAATCTCCGTACGATTAGAACCTAAATCATTAACAGTAACTATAAAGGCATCGTGATCACGTTTGCTACGCCAGAATTTAAGACCTCGCTTTGCTTTTTTCGAACGGAGTACTCGATAACTATTAGCCACACTGTTCTGCTCAGAGATCCGATACTCTGAACCATCATCAAGGACGGTTCCAACCTGTATCCAAATTGAGTTAAATGGGCGATTTACAGTGAGGCGATTGCCCTCCTGCTCTGTCTCTACCACACCGTGCTCTAAAGCTTCAGCAGACTGACTCCCTCCTAACTTTACTAATAGTTGCGATAGAAACTCTGCTTCTAACTCAGTATCTCGAGGACGTTCAACCCACGTATGAAACTGATCATCATTCCCCGATGCTTTATCCCGCATCCCATAATGAGTTACATACACTAAAACCGTCTCACTATCTTGACGCTCTAAACGAAGTTTGAACTTATCGCGTGTTGGTGCTGAAAACATATTACCCATCGCACCTTTAAGAAATCGTCGTATAAAACTATCGGGAACATCGGCACGATTTTCAGCCCATGCGGTCTCTGCTAATCCAGCTTCCGGATTGGAGCTCTCAATCTGTAGACCTAGCTCCTGAAAGAGTTGCATTGCGCGCGTCCAAACATAGTCAGCAGGCAGTTTAGCAGAGATCCAACGCTGCTCCCCTGCACGCTCAATACGAACATCTTGGCTATGGGCTAGTACATTACTACCTTGCCCTTGCGTTGCCGTTATTTGACGATACTGACTGAGTGTCTCAATCGCGCGTCGATCCCCTGTTGTTTGCTTCGTTAAATCAGGTGGAAGCTCCAAAGGATTTGCAGAACTTGCCGTGAGGTAATCTAACTTACCTCGTGATTGAATATCATTAGTAGAGCAACCTACTAACACAATTGCTCCCACTAATGCGAGGCTCAATAGTCGTTTACTATCGTACATTTATAAAACCCTTAATGAAAAAAATACGTTGTTGATTATAACAGCTCTAGATCCTTTTAGGGGGTAAATTGGCGCAAAATCACTAAAGAAGAGAGGCCTTCGCTAATGCATCTTCCATCGTCCGGTGATACTGCTTATCAAATGGGACTAGGGGGAGACGAATCCCTGGACCAATCTTACCGAGTCGCTCTAATGCCCACTTAACAGGGATAGGATTGGATTCTAAAAATAATGCATGATGGAGGGCAGCAAGCTCTTCATTCAAGGCTAATGCTTTATCTCGATCACCATCAAGTGCTGCTTGAATCATCTTATGCACCTGTAAGGGCGCAACGTTGGCAGTAACAGAGATAACCCCTTTCGCTCCCGCTAGAACACATTCAGCAGCAATACCATCCTCACCAGTTAATATCGCGATTTTATCGCCGACACGACGCACAAGTTGCTCTACACGCTCTAAAGTGCTCGCCTCCTTAATTCCTACAATATTATCTAATTCGGCTAAACGCTCTACTGTTTCTGGCAGAAGATCACATGCACAACGTCCAGGAACGTTATAGAGTATTTGGGGAATATCAACTGTCTCCGCAATTAGGCGGTAATGCTGATATAATCCTTCTTGTGGTGGCTTATTATAGTAAGGTGTTACTAAAAGACAGGCTTGCGCCCCATCTTCTGCTGCCCAGTGGGTGAGCTTAATCGCCTCTTCTGTAGAGTTCCCACCCGTCCCTGCTATGATGGGCAGTCGTCCTTTAGCAAATCCCACCATTCGTTTGATAACCTCACGATGCTCAGCAAAATCGATGGTTGCCGACTCACCTGTTGTACCTACGGCGACGATCGCATCAGTTTTGCTCTCTACATGAAACTCAACAAGCTTTTCTAATGTATCGTAGTCGATACGTCCATCAGGAAACATGGGGGTTACTATTGCTACTATACTGCCACTAAACATGCTCTTATCTCCTTCTATAACCATAGAGCCTGATCCAAAATCAGACACAATAACTTCTACTTTATACCATATCAGTAACTCAATACAACAGAAACCGGCGCATGATCGGAGGGGCGCTCCTTCGCACGAATATCTAAATGGACCTTCGCCCCCTTAATTCGTCGACTCAAATACCTACTCGCTAAAAGGTGATCGATACGCAGACCATGATTCTTCTCAAATCCCTGTCGTCGATAATCCCACCAAGTATAGAGATCCGCCGGCTGAGAGAAGAGACGAATGGCATCAACGTAACCCAATGCCAAGAATTGGCGATATAATGCCCGCTCCTTCTCTGTGCAGAGAATCTTCCCCTCCCAACTCTTTGGATTATGTACATCTTCATCTGCAGGAGCTATATTATAGTCACCAATAACTATCAGCTCAGGATAGCGCTGCTCCTCTGCTTTAATATAATCGAGCAGTGCTTGATACCATTTCAGTTTATAGAGATAACGATCTGACTCTGGACTCTGGCCATTGACCGCATAAATATTAATAATACGAATACCTAAAACTGTCCCCGCAATTACCCGCGCCTCATCCTCCTCTTCCTTGAAGTTAGGAATCCCCTCAACAATATCCTCAATCGGCTCCCGACTAAGGAGAGCAACTCCATTATATGTCTTTTGACCAAACACCGCCGTATGGTAGCCCAGTGCTTCAATCTCTTGAGAAGGAAACTCCGCCGTCACACTCTTTATCTCTTGCAAACCTACTACGACCGGCTTCTCCTCTTCTAAAAACTCAAACAGATGAGGCAGCCGCACCTTAATTGAGTTCACATTCCATGTTGTTATCTGCATTGCGTTATTACCCCTTCACATAGTTTAATAAATAGAACGGGTCCATTATAGAGCGCATCATCCATTTCCCCAACCTCACATCTAATACTTCCAATATACCCTATACTCCCTCGAAAACAGCTCTCCTTATATCCATCTTTTTGATCGATCATCTAAAGAATATCCTCTAAAAAAATAGAATCGAGCCACCCCCCTGAAAGAGAATTAAGTATTGGGATTTTATCTCTCAATTAAGGTAAAATGTCATGGTTTACGATTATTACTGTTTCTCAAGGGGAAAACATGTCTTCACACGAAATCAATTCGGTTTTAAAAGCCATTAAAAATGAGGAAATCAGATTTATTGATCTACGTTTTACGGATATGAAGGGGCAAGAACACCACTTCACCATTCCCGCTCACCAGGCAACGCAAGAACTCTTCCAATTTGGCAAACTCTTTGATGGCTCAAGCTTTTTAGGCTGGAAATCGATTGAGAACTCGGACATGATTTTACTGCCCGATCCAGCAACAGCAGTCATCGATCCCTTCTACAAGGATAAAACACTCGTCATGCATTGTGACATTATTGAGCCGGAAACAATGGAGAGTTACTACCGCGATCCCCGCTCCTTAGCCCGAAGAGCTCAAGAGTATCTAAAGTCGACGGGAATTGCCGATACCGCATACTTTGGACCTGAAAATGAGTTCTTCGTTTTTGACGATGTTCGTTACAACAACACCATTGGTGAGGCATACTACTCTGTCCATACTGACGAGTCTCCAATGAATTCAGCAGGTGGTGAAGAGAATAATCTTGCCCATCGTCCAACCCTTCAAGGGGGATACTCACCGGTCAATCCAAAAGATAAGTTGCACCAACTCCGCGCAGAGATGTGTACTAACTTAGAAGCATTTGGAATTAAAGTTGAGGTACATCATCATGAGGTTGCAAGTGCTGGACAGTGTGAAATCGGTGTCGCCTATAATACTTTGGTCACTAAAGCCGATGAGGTGCAGAAGCTAAAATATGTCATTCATAATACTGCAGATCTCCATGGCAAAACCGCAACTTTTATGCCCAAACCCTACTTCGGTGAAAGCGGCTCGGGAATGCATGTTCATATCTCCCTATTTAAAGAGGGTGAGAACATCTTCACTGGTAAAGAGTATAGCGGTCTCTCGAAAAATGCTCTCTACTTTATCGGTGGATTGATAGAGCATGCCCACGCACTTAATGCCTTTACTAATGCCTCAACCAATAGCTATAAACGCTTAGTGCCACACTTTGAGGCACCTGTACTCCTCGCCTACTCAGCAAAAAATCGCACTGCAGCAATTCGCATTCCCTTTATCCCCAACCCCAAAGCCCGCCGTGTCGAAGTACGCTTTCCCGATTCAACAGCTAATCCATACCTCACCTTTGCCGCTCTCTTAATGGCGGGACTTGATGGCATTGAAAATAAGATTGATCCTGGCAAAGCGATGGATCAAAATCTCTATGATCTTGATGAAACAGAGGCGGCAAAATACCCCCACGTCTGCCGAAATCTTGAAGAGGCACTCGATGCTCTCGATAAAGATCGCGCATTTTTACGCAAAGGTGGCGTATTTACTAATAATGTCATTGATGCATATATCGCCTTAAAGCGAAAAGAGGTTGAGAAGATCAATCAACTTCCTCACCCTATGGAGTATGAACTTTACTACTCACTCTAATTAATACCGCATGGAGTAGGCACTACCATAAAAGATAAAAGAGATCATCTTAGCGTGATGATCTCTTTTTCTATTAGAGACTCTTTTGTCGCTTCAACCGGATTTTCTCTGCCTCTTCGGCCCGCCACTGCGCTATCTTTTTATGATTACCTGAAAGTAATACCTCAGGAACACGTAAACCATTAATCTCTACAGGACGGGTATAGTGGGGATGATCATAAACATTCTCCTCAGTAAATGAGTCCTCAATATGTGAAGCCTCATTCCCCAAAGCACCAGGCAATAGACGAACAATACTATCGATTAATATCGCAGCAGCTAGCTCCCCCCCTGATATTACATACTCTCCTATAGAGAGCTCAAGATCGATCTCAGTATCAATCAATCTCTGATCAACCCCCTCATAACGACCACATAAAATAACGAGATGCTCTACTTCTGCTAACTGTTGCACGCGCTTCTGTCTCAATACCTCCCCCTGTGGTGACATAAAGATACGAAGTCCGCGGGAAGAGCGTGTTGTAGAAATGTGATCTAAAGCCCTCTTTAATGGTTCATACATCATAACCATTCCTGGACCACCCCCATAAGGACGCTCATCAACAGATCTATATTGGTGAGTAACATAATCACGGGGATTCCAATAATGAACCTCATAAAGCTCATCCTTTTGCCGCGCCCTACCTACAACACCATACTCACAAGTAGGAGCGATAATTTCCGGGAGTAGTGAGATTACATCGATTATCATTGTTAATAATCCGCACTATCCCAAATAACATGCATCATGCGATTCTCTAAATCTACCTTAGTTACTGTTTGATTAAGTCCATAGGGAATTAGATAGGGATGCTCTATCTTAGGATTACGGATAACAAGAACATCATTAGCCCCAGTCTCTAGAATATCATCAATCACCCCTAGATACTCCCCCTCCTCGTTATAGACCTCCATTTTAAGCAGATCAACCCAATAAAAATTATCCTGATCAAGAGGAGGTAACATCTGCCGTGTAATGGCTAATTCTGCTCCTAGCAATAACTCCGCATCGTTACGGCTCTCATATCCATCAAAACGGAGTACAATATTTTTCGATTGCTCCCGCCCATCTGCAACTACTACTTCTCGCCACTCCCCATTTCGCCCCTTCTTAAGATAGAGTCTTTGATACTGAAGAATAGCTCCACGAGGACGTGTCTCTGAAAAAACTTTTACATACCCTTTCACCCCATGAAAGCCATTCACTTTCCCAACTGTAATGAAGTCATCACTCTGCATATTTAGCTGCCTATACCAATAATTAGATTCCACACGAATAAAAAAGCCACCTTATAAATATAAGGTGGCTTTAACTATTAGAAGACTCACAATAGGTAAATCTCCTATAAGATATCTCTACCTATTAAGCAGTTGCCTCTTCTGTCTCAGCACCTTCATTAGTAAGCAATTTTTGTGCTTCTTTTATTAGCGATGCTACTCGTGCTGATGGTTGCGCACCAACCCCTACCCAATAGTTTACGCGCTCTAAATCTAATTGAAGGCGCTTCTCACCCCCTCTTGCAATAGGATTAAAATAACCTAAACGCTCAATATATTTGCCAGTTGCAGCTCTTCTTTGGTCTGCAACAACTATCTGATAGAAAGGTCTATTTTTTGAGCCACCTCGAGCTAAACGAATTGTTACCATATTTAATCAATACCTTGTTTTAACTTAAATCTAACGTTATGAACTGTTTTATATTTATAGAGACACGATTATAATATAAAATTCTGAGTAATGGGGTATTCTACACCTTTACCCCGTAAAAATCAAAGCCTAAAATCATAGCTAAATAGTGACTCATCCTCTACCCAAAGGCAGGAAGCAAGTACTCTACTGGCGCCTGTTCTTGCTCATCAAATGCTACAAACTCATATGCACTAGCATCATTCATCAGCTCGCGAATCAACATATTGTTCATCATATGTCCCGCCTTATAGCCAACAAACTTACCTAGTAAAGGATATCCTAGCTGATAAAGATCCCCTACAGCATCCAATACTTTATGCCGTACAAACTCATCCTCATAACGCAAGCCATCTGGATTTAAGATACGATAATCATCAACAACTATCGCATTCTCCATACTACCGCCAAGCGCTAAATTTAGCTCCCGCATCTTCTCTAAATCACGCATAAAGCCGAATGTACGCGCCCTCGAGATCTCATCAATAAAGTATTGACTTGAAAACTCACATTGATGTCTAGGTGCTGTTCGCTTTAAGACAGGGTGATCAAAGTCGATAGTAAAGTCGAGATAGAATCCATCATAAGGCTCTAATCGCGCCACCTTATCGCCATCTCGATACTCAACTGCCTTTTTGACACGGATAAAACGCTTTGCAGCTTCCTGCTCTTGGATACCCGCCTGCTTCAATAGATAGATAAAGGGCATGGAGCTCCCATCCATGATAGGAATCTCTTGAGCGCTAACCTCTATCAGAATGTTATCGATCCCTAGTGCACAGAGCGCCGCCATAAGATGCTCAACCGTTGAGATTGTTACCTCTAAATTCTCATCAGAAGCAATTGTTGTTGCTAGCTGAGTACTCTTAACGGCATCAGCACTAATTTTAATCTCGGGAGAAGGACAGTCAGTTCTGCGAAAGACAATCCCATGATCTTTAGCCGCAGGATGTAGCGCTAAGAAGACCTTTTCCCCAGAGTGTAAGCCGACTCCTGTCGTCTGGACACTCTCTCTTATCGTTCTCTGTTTAACCATAATTTAATCAGACTGTTTTCTTAAAAATGCAGGGATATCCAAAATACTATCGTAGAGTCCCTTCTGTGAGCTCTCCCCACTTTCAGTCCGCTCCTTCTCCTCTTCACGTGCCGCAGAGCGCCTACGTTCAACATTCCGCGCTCTCTTAGGGGCAGGCTCATTAATTACACCACTATCGGCAATACTACCTAAGCCTGTTGCAATAATTGTTACACGGATCTCATCCCCTAAATTCTCATCAATGGCCATACCAACGATAACAGTAGCATCATCCGCTTCCTCATCATTACCCACTAGCTCATTAATCATAGAGCCAATCTCAGTATACTCACCAAGCGATAATTCTGCGCTTCCTGTAACGTTAACTAAAACACCCTGTGCTCCAGCAATATCTATATCATCAAGTAAGGGGGATGCAATCGCCTCTTGAGTAGCCTCAATCGCCTTATTATCACCACTTGCAGTTCCAACACCCATCATAGCAAGACCCTGCTTACTCATGACAGTCTTCACATCATTAAAGTCTAGGTTAATAACCCCCTCTTGAATGATACTCTCTGTAATACCTTGTACGGCATTATAAAGAACATTATTAGCAGCCTTGAAAGCATCAAGAATTGATGCACCCTTCCCTAAGACACTCATCAAACGCTCATTAGGGATAGTTATTAGAGAATCCACATGCTCTTCTAACACCTTAAGACCCTGATTAGCTACTCGCTCTCGCCTCTTACCCTCAAAAGCAAATGGTCGAGAGACAACGGCCACTGTTAAAATGCCCAATTCACGCGCAACTTCAGCAACAATAGGAGCAGCACCTGTTCCGGTCCCACCTCCCATACCTGCTGCCACAAATACCATATGCGCCCCTTCTAGAACCTCACGAATACGCTCCTGATCCTCAATAGCAGCTTGGCGTCCAATTTCAGGATCAGCACCCGCACCAAGCCCATCTGTTAGCTCAGATCCTAGCTGAACCATAATTTCGGCTTTAGTATTATTTAACGCTTGTGCATCAGTATTTGCTGCTAGGAAAGAGACCCCCTCCAACCCTGACTCAACCATGTGAGTGACAGCATTACCACCTGCACCACCAACACCAATAATTTTTATAATCGGCTTTTGCTCATTATAGTCTTGATGCAGTTCAAATTTGGACATTTTTAACCCTCGTTAAGATTCACATGTAATTCTTAATTCAAAAATTTTTTCTAATTAGATCGTATAGTTTACTAAAAATTCCTCTCTTTGGCACTGATTTATGTAATTCTTTCTGCCAAAAATTGAAGTTAGGCTGATTCGCTAATAGTAAACCAACCACTGCTGAATATTTAGGATTATCCACTAACTCGTTATCTTCACCAATCAGGGTACGGTTAGGTGCTCCTATCCGCACCGGAACTCCTGAAAAAACACTCTTAGCAACCGATTCAACATTCTTCGCAAGCGCCCCCCCACCTGTTAGAACAATACCTGCCCCTAACGTGTAATTGATCCGATTCTGATCAAGTCTTGCCTTTACTAAGTCAAATAGCTCTTCGTATCGAGATTCAATAATATCTGCAAGATATCTTCTTGAGAGTGTTGGCACCTCTTTTCCACTCTCTAGCAGAGGAAGAGGGACCCGCTCATCAACGCCAATCAAGTCAGGAGCACAAGAGCCATACTCAATCTTTATACTCTCAGCTACCTGAGAAGAGAGGCGTTTAAGCTTAACGATATCTCGTGTTACACTCTCCCCGGCGATCGCCAACGACTCGCTATAGATCACTGCACCATCTTTATATGCAACAATATCTGTTGTCCCCGCACCAATGTCAATAACACAGACTCCAAGGTTCTTCTCATCCTCACTTAAGATGGCTGCACTCGATGCTAACCCTTGAAAAATAGCATGATCGAGTGCTAATCCAAACTGCTCAACACAGTTTTTTAGATTCTGGATAGCATTGCTTGAAGCGACAACAAGATGAACACGCGCCTCTAAGCGAACTCCTGCCATTCCTATGGGGTTACGAATTCCCCCTTGCTGATCTATTAAATACTCCGTTGGCATAACATGGAGCACCTCTTCCCCTTCCGGAAGGGCAAATGCTCCAGCTGTCTCTAAGACTTTATTTCGATCCTCATCGGTTACATTTCCCCGACGAATACTACACATCCCTTCTGTCTTCTCTCCACGAATGTGGGCACCAGTAATCGTTGTCGATAGTGAACGGATCTCACATTCTGCCTCATGCTCAACACGCCTGATTGAGCTCTCAATTGTTCGTGTCAAATGATCTAAGTTATTGATCATTCCCTGCTTTACGCCACGAGAAGGTTGTACATCAACAGCATCGATTTTGATTGTGCCATCCTCTGCACGTTCACCGATAACGGTAACCACTTTACTGCTACCTATATCAAGACCTACCACTAAGGAGCTATCGGACTCTTCACTCATCTTTCAATCCTTCATCTGCAATTTATCGCCATTTAACAGAAAATCCATCGCGATAACGAAAATCTATTCTTATAATCTCATCTTCTCTAGGGGCTATCTGTATAGCATAATGATTGATAAATCGTTCAAATCGCTCATCAAACTCTTCAGTACCAAAAAGAAGCAATATACCATTCTCTAATAAAATTGACCATGAGCGCCGCTCATCGAGCGTTAAGGTATCCACCTTTAAGTTATGGAGCGCCAAGAGCGACTGGACCTTAAAAAGATTCTCAATCAACTCAGTACGATAGACCTCACTCCCCTCAAGCCGAGGCAGCCTCCCATAAGGGATCTCTTCAGGCTGAAAAATTACCCCCTCTTTATCAATCAGCGCATCCTCATTCCAGATGGCAATAGGACGCTCCTCTTCAATAATAACATTCAACTGATCGAACCAAACGCGCTCTACTTTGACATTTTTAATCCATGGCTCCGCCATAATCATGCGCTGATACTCCCCTACATTAAAGCCCACGAAATTCTCATTTAATGCGGTGGCAGTCAATGAGTCAATCCGCTCCTGTGATAAATATTGAAGCTCTGACCCATCTCGAGTATAAGTAAGTACCCTTTGAATCGTAAAGACAGGATGGCTCTCAAGCAACTTCCAACCCCAAAAGGGGGAGAAGACTACAATCATCAACCCAAAAAGCAGTGTATAAAACCCTAAGCGCCGCATAATATGGCGCATCAACTCTAAAGGATCAACCTTTTTACGCCGAATAGCACCCCGCCCCTTCTGAGGACGCCTCACCCAAGTAATCTGTCGACTACTCTTTCTATAGTGACGTTTACGTGCCATACCCCTCTATCGACCCCTACTCCTTAAATGAGCTCTCTAAAATCAACCAACAGAGTTCATTAAAGCTCAGCCCTGCTTCTGCAGCCGCCATAGGAACCAGTGAACTTTTTGTCATTCCTGGCACGGTATTAATCTCGAGCAACCAAGGGTTATTCTCCTCATCGACCACAAAATCAATACGCCCCCAGCCATAGGCACCTAAAGCGTGAAAGGCCTCCTCAGATAACCCTCTAAAGCGAAGCTCATCCCCCTGATCTAAACCTGAAGGGCAGTAATATCGCGTATCATCTCTAAGATATTTTGCTTCATAATCATAAAATTTAAGATCGGTCTCCATCCGGATAATAGGCAACGCCTGATTATCTAATATTGCACAGGTATACTCTCCACGCCCTACAATCCATGGTTCTGCAAAGACTGGAGATTGATACCCTCCCGCCGCTTCCCAAGCATCAAAAAGCTCGGCACTCGTATCCACACGACTCACACCAATACTCGACCCCTCTTCAGCGGGCTTAATTGCGACAGGATAAGGAAGCTTCTCAGATAAAGCCTCCACCTCCTCCTTATGGTTAAGGTGGTAAGAGTGAAGCACAGGGATACCTAAAGCCTCCCAAATCTGCTTACTCTTTAGCTTATCCATTCCAACGCTCGACGCTAAGACTCCACTACCTGTGTAAGGAATCTTAAGGTATTCTAACGCCCCTTGCAGTACACCATCTTCCCCGCCTCGCCCATGGATTGCAATGAAAACTCGATCAAAAGACTCAGTAACTAAATAACTTAAGAGATCTACCTTTGCACTATCGACCCCATGCGCATCAATCCCTGACTCTTGCAACGCTTTTAAGATAGCTGCTCCTGACCAGAGAGAAACCTCCCGCTCTGAAGACTCGCCACCATACACGACCGCAACCTTTCCGAAATCTGCGGCATCAACTACTTTTTTAATGAATTTCATCTCTATAACGCCCCTCTTTTGTGGAAGCTCTCCGCTACCGACCCAATATTTCCTGCACCCATCATAACAATTAAGTCCCCATCTCTAGCGATCTTTTGGTAAGCAGGCCGAATCTCATCAATCCCCCCTACCTCTATGGGAACAGAACCTCCAGCTCGCTCTATTGCCTGCACTAAAGCACCAGTAGAGATTCCTTGAATAGGTTCTTCACGCACTGAGTAGATCTCAGTGATAATAAGATGCTCAATCTCACCTAGCACCTCCACAAACTCATCAAAAAGCTCAGCTGTCCGCGAATAGCGATGGGGTTGGAAGGCAACCACAATACGTTTATTAGGGTATGCTGTCGTTAACGCATCATAGACAGAGCGGATCTCTGTAGGATGATGACCATAATCCTCCATAACCATCACTTCTCCCCCCCCCTTCAGTGGTACCGAAGGGTGAAGCTGGAAACGTCGCCCAATCCCTTTAAAGCGACGCAATGCACGCCGAATTGCCGGTTGAGAAACCCCTAAATCATGCGCAATAGCAATCGCCGCAATACTATTTAATACACTATGTTTACCTGGCAGTGAAACAACAAATTCACTGATACCGCTCGGCATCTTTACTTCAAATTTTGTCTGCATCCCTCGCGACTCATACCGTAGCAGCTGAAAATCAGCTCCCTCCCGCTCACCATAGGTATAGATAGGACGATGTATTCTCGGAATAAGGTTACGCACCTCCTCATCATCAATACAGAGCACTACTAATCCGTAAAATGGTAGATGATGCAGAAAATCAACAAACGTTTTTCTTAACTTTTCAAAATCATCATCATAGGTGCTCATATGATCTTTATCGATATTGGTGATGATTGCTGACATAGGATTAAGATGGAGAAACGAAGCATCTGACTCATCAGCCTCCGCAACAAGATATTCACCTAACCCGAGTCGAGCATTAACATTTGAGCTATTGAGCCGCCCACCAATTATATAGGTGGGATCTAATCCCCCTTCTGCCAAGATGCTTGCTAACAGACTTGTCGTTGTTGTCTTCCCATGAGTTCCCGCAACAGCAATTCCATGACGAAAACGCATCAGCTCCCCGAGCATTAGGGCACGGGGCACAATGGGAATCTGCAGACGTCTTGCCTCAACAACCTCAGGATTATCCTCCTTTACTGCCGTAGAGGTAACAATAACGTCGGCATCATTAACATGCTCTTTAGCATGTCCGATCCAAACTAAGGCACCTAGATTAATTAACCGATCTATAACGGGTGATGGGGCGATATCCGATCCTGTCACATCATATCCTAAGTTCAAAAAGACCTCAGCGATACCACACATTCCTGATCCACCAATACCGACAAAGTGTATGCGATTAATGCGTCTCATCTGATAAGGGGATAACTCTAATTTTTGGCTCATTCTTCTATAATCCTCTCTACTGCCGATACAATCTCTTCTGTTGTTGTTTTATGGGCTAAAGAGGCTGCTCGCTCTGCCATCTCCACAAGCTCCTCACGCCTTAATGATTCGATTAATTGAGCAAGTTTAGCTGAAGTTAGCTCCCGCTCTTGATAAGAGTAGGCCGCCCTCCCCTTCACCAATCCTGCAGCATTAGCAGTTTGATGATCATCCACTGCGTAGGGGAAGGGAATCAGAAGGCTGGCAACTCCCACCGCCATCAGCTCAGAGACTGTCAATGCACCTGCTCTACAGATAACTAAATCCGCCCATGCATAAGCCTCAGCCATCTCATCGATAAAAGGGGTTAACCGATAAGGCATAAGCCCCACCTCTCGCCAAAGCTGCTCACTCTCCCGATAGAGAGCCCCGCCTGTCTGATGCCAAAGATGGATGGGACGCTGCAACTGCATCGCCGCCTCAACAATCAGCTGATTTAAGCGTCTCGCGCCTTGTGAGCCCCCTACAACTAAAATACGTAGAGGCTCATCCCGCCGCGCAGCATAGCGCTCTCGGCTACTTGGAAAATGAAAAAACTTATCACGCACTGGATTGCCCACCACCTCAGCATTAGGCAATGTCTCTGGAAATGCACTAAACTGAAGACAGCTAACCTTTGCTAAAAGTCGATTACTCAAACCCGCCACCGCATTCTGCTCATGAATCACCAATGGAATCCTTAAAAGTGCAGCAGCAATTCCTCCAGGCGCAGACGCAAAGCCACCAAAGCCAATAACCACTTCAGGCTTACTCTGACGCAAATATCGATACGCATAAGCGACGGCCTTAAAGAGACGAAAAGGGAGTGTAATCCATCCTAATACCCCTTTACCCCGCAAACCACGAATCGGTAATGCATAGAGTGGAATATTAGCTTTAGGAACTAACTCTTGCTCTAAACCATGTGCCCCAAGCCAGGAGACTCGATAGCCTCTATGCTGAAATGCCTCAGCTATCGCAAGGCCAGGGAAGATATGCCCACCTGTGCCACCGGCCATAATTGTGACGCTGCGTGACTCTCTATTATCACTACTCATTCTCTACCCCTGCTGCTAAATAGCGCTGTGCTTCCTCTTCTGCACGTCGTCGCTCCTCTTCATACCGCTTTGCAAGATAAGACTCCCTCTCTTTAGCTTTCTGCTGCTCTTTATGATATTGCTCAAGCAACTCAAAATAACGATTCTTTGCATCAATATCGACCCGGAAAAGGATAGCTAACGCCACTAGCATCGTAATAATACTTGATCCACCATAACTAATCAGCGGAAGCGTTAACCCTTTAGTGGGTAATAACCCCATAGTAACCGCCATATGAATAAAGGCTTGTGCACCAAACCACAATCCGATTCCGTAAGCTAAATAAGCGCCAAACCGTATCTTCATCTCTTCTGCTAATGCGCCAATTCGAAATGCTCGCAACACGAAGATCGTAAAGAGTGCGATTAAAATTACCACCCCAAAAAAACCAAACTCTTCTGCATAGATTGAGAAGATAAAATCAGTATGGGCTTCAGGAAGATAGCCCAATTTTTGGATACTCTCACCTAAACCAGCTCCACCTAATTTCCCATTCCCAATCGCCATCAAGGAGTTGGTTAACTGATACCCCTGATTAAAAGGGTCATCCCACGGATAACGAAAGAACATCAATCGTGTCACTCGGTAAGGGGAGCTAAAGAGTAGAATAACCATAATTATTATCGTTAGTAATAACATCCCTAAAAACCGATAGAGACAGACTCCAGCAAGAAAGATCATTCCCAGCCCAATACTAAAGATAATCACTGTAGAACCAAAGTCTGGCTCTAGCAGTAACATAGCGCCTATAAACCCTAGTACAAAGAGGGGCGCTACCATGGCAAATGTAGAACTTTTTAATGCTTGATTATGGCGATGTAGATAACCTGCAATATAGATCAGTGATAATAGCTTAGCTAACTCAGCTGGTTGTAGATTGACAGGGCCGATCGGAATCCAGCGCATCGCACCATTCACCTCTCGCCCAATACCAGGAATTAATACCAATACCAGTAGTAGAAAAGTAAAGAAGATCAAATGGGGTGTAATACGATACCACCGCTCAAGAGAGATCTTATATGCAAAATAGGCAATAATAAGGCCAACACCAATAAAGGCCCCCTGCCGTAAGGCATAATGGTAGATTGGCACTCCATACTGATCAGCAGTGTAAAGTGAGGCAGAGGTCACCATCAAAAGACTTAATGATAGAAAAATAACCGAGATTAAGCTTAGCCACGAATCGGGCATCACTCTGTAATGTTCTGTAAAGCTGTTATCCAAGATAGTCTCCAAAAGAGAGATGCAAAACAGGGTAAATTATACACTATCTCAAGGGGGAGCACCAAAGGTGGTGCCATCTTTCTTCCTTATTAGTTATGTAAATTAGCCTCAACTAAAGCAACAAAATGATCCCCTCTTGCCTCAAAACTCCGATATTGATCGAAGCTTGCACATGCTGGAGAGAAGAGAACAATCTCCCCTGATTCTGCTCTCCTTCTTAAAAAAGTGATCGCCCTCTCTAATTCCACCATCTCATAGCGGGGTATCTGCGCTGGCAAAGCATTAAGAATCTCCGAATAGTCAGAGCCAATAAGCACTACTCCCACAATCGAGTCATCGAGGTAAGGAGCTAACTCCGTAAAGTCCTGCCCCTTGGTTACCCCACCTAAAATTAACCATTTACGCCCTGGAAACCCCTTAATAGCCGCAGCAGTAGAGGCAATATTGGTTGCTTTTGAATCATTGATATATTTCACACCATCGATGGTTTTAACATAGTAGGAGCGATGTGCTAACGGCTGATAAGCGGCTATCCCCTCCTCAATGGCCTCTTTGGTGATGCCATAGGTATCGGCTATCGCAACTGCCGCAATAATGTTAAGTAAATTATGTAATCCTGAAAGACGACTCTCTGCATATGAGCAGAGAGGAATCCCCCCTTTTAAGATAAGCTCTCTTTCAAGATCAGCAGAGTAGTGAGATCGCCCCCCCTCATCCGATAATGAAAATCGCCCCATACTCCCATCATCACCAATTCCTTCAGCCGCTACAATCTCCTGCAGCTCTGCGCCGATAACGCAACGATGGCTCATTGAGAGCAGTGAACATTTCGTAGCAATATATTCGCCGTACCCCTCATAACGATCAAGATGATCGGGGGAGAGGTTGAGTAATACCCCAACATCAGGGGTTAAATATTTTGTAGTCTCTAATTGAAAACTAGAGAGCTCTAATAGATAGAGTGGGTGGGCCACTCCATCAGCTTCTGCCTGAAGCCATAAATTAAGTGCAGGCTCACCTAAGTTACCCCCCATATAGAGAGGTAATTTCGCCGCTCTACAGATTGCTCCTAAGAGGGTGGTTACAGTGCTTTTACCATTTGTTCCTGTTATCGCAATTAATGAGCCTGTCGCTAATCGAGCAAAGAGCTCAATATCACCACCAACCGCATCAGATGGAAGTGCATGGTAATAGCGTGCTAATAGTGGCTCTTTAATTGAGACGCCTGGACTTACCCAGAGATAGTCTGTTTCCGCAAGCAGCTCTTCAGAGAAACCTCCTGTCGCTATCTTACTGCAATAGTGGGCAATCGCATCATAGTTAGGAGGGGTCTCTCGACTATCCATCGCCCAAATATTTTTAACCCCAATCTGATGGAGTACTTTAACCATCGACAAGCCTGTTGCCCCAAAACCAACAACAAGATGATTCTTCTCTCGCTGCAGCATCACTCTCCCCTCTATTTACGTCAACCACTTCTACTACATAGAGTATGGTGCCGTTAAAAATATGTTGAAAATAGGATAATTTTAAAGAAGGATACCGAATCTCCCTTCATAAAAAAAGCTCCGTTAAAGAACGGAGCCCCCTCTCTTCTCTAACTAAGAGATTAATCAATAAACACTCTACTCATCGCTCTCTTCTACAAATTCACTTGCTTTATCCCCTGAGCGACGGTGGGCATCTAACGCCTTCTCTTTGCTCTTTCTTAAGATACGTTCAACCTTAGCAGCAAGATCATTGATAGAGGCGTAAAGATCTTCAGTCGTTGTAGAAGCGTGAACATCTTTTCCATTAGGAATATGGAGCGTCACTTCTGCTGTCTGGCGCTTATTCTCTGTTGAGAGCACAACATGCATCTTAGTTATATGACTGCTGTGACGCTCAATTTTTGAGAACTTCTCTTTAACATGCTCCCGAAGGGCATCCGTTAAATCGATTCCATGACCCGTTAAATTGATATTCATACTCTTCTCCTTACGCTGGTTTAATCGGGATAAGTGCCAGTAAGAGCACTCAACTTCAATTTAGCACATCTTGATATAATTTAAAGTGATAAGATCATATATCTTCATCTACCACTATGACGCTGGTTGACACTGGGGACAAAAAAAGGTTGCCCTCTGGGCAATCAGAGTGCGTACAATCGCCCCCTTACAGTGATAGCAAGGCTCCCCTTCTCGCCCATAAACAGAGAGCTTCTGTGCAAAATAGCCCGGCTGCCCTTCCGGATTAGTGAAATCTTTTAGAGTAGTTCCCCCTTGCTCAATCGCCTGCCGTAAAATCTTTTTAATGGCTGCAACTAACTTCGATACCTCTTTTTGAGTAAGGCTCATAGCAGTCCGCTCAGGATGAATTCCCACAGAAAATAACGCCTCATTGGCATAGATATTACCTACCCCTACCACCAAGGCTTGATCCATTAAAGCCCCTTTAATCGCACGTCGTCGACTCGACAATACCCTATATAGATAATCGCTATTAAAGCCCTCTGAGAGTGGCTCTGGCGCTAAGTGATGAAACTCTTTTGGCTCCACCGCTAATGGATAGAATTTAATAAATCCAAAGCGACGGGGATCATTATAAAAAAGTGCTAAACCACCCTCTAATCGAATGATGACATGATCATGTTTTCGGGGTATATAATCACTCTGTAAGATATGGAGCACACCACTCATCCCTAAATGGATTAAGATCTGTCCTCGATTGGTAATGATTAGAAGATATTTAGCCCGTCGCTCCACCTGCTCAATTTTAGCGCCCCTTAGCTTTTTCAGCTCTAATGGTAGCGGGTAACGGAGCGTAGCACGACGATATTCAACCTCCACAATCGTTCGCTTAAGAATATGGGGCTCAATCCCCCGACGCATCGTCTCAACTTCTGGTAATTCTGGCATCTATCTCTCCCTTCATTCATCTAATCCCTCTAATACCCCTCTACTTTAGTCTCCTATACTGAATATGGTAAACTCCCTCTTACCGATCAATCCCCATACTTTTTATAATGCATAATCCCTAATTGAGAGGAGCTAATCATGAAAAAGAGAGAGAAGCAACGCAGTGAGTGCCCTAAAACCATAGAGGAGATTCGGAATCCTCATCCTATTGTTCCCATTGCACGATTAACAACCCTCTTCTCATATGCTGGACTCTTCCTATTTCTTATCTATGGTATTGTCACCCGCACCTTCTACCCCGATCAACCAGAGCTTATTCTTCTCTTAGCGCTGATCACTCCGCTCCTCTTCCCTCTCCGAGGTCTACTGCAAGCTAAGCGATATACCCATGCTTGGGCAAGTTTTCTCTTCCTCTTCTACTATATTGTTGCTACAGATATATGGGTCCGTGGAGCAATCCCCGCTGCTAGTGTAATCTTTCTGTTAACTACAGGCCTCTTTTTAGGGGCGGCCCTCTATGCTCGATTTAGTCCGCTCCCTTTTCATGGTTTTGATTCGGATCGAGAAGGGAAGCATCACCAAGAGTAGAGTCGTAAAGAGGAGTAGCCAAAAGCGATCCCCTAGTTGAACATAACTGGTTAATCCTGATGTGGGCTCAATTTCTCCCGTTAATGTTAAGCGCTCAAACCGCTCTGCCTCAGCAATAATCCGCCCCCGATGATCAAAGAGCAAGGTGACTCCATCATTGGTTGCACGTGCCATCGGACGCGCCTGCTCTAAAACCCGAGCTTTAGCCAACTGCAGATGCTGCCACGGTCCATGGGAGTCACCAAACCAAGCATCATTACTCACATTAACCAAAAGATGACTTCCCTCTGCTTGGTAACGGATCTCATCACCAAATACTGCCTCATAACAGATTGAAGCCCCCACCTTAGCTTGATGTCGACTTAAACTTAATGGTGGTTGAGTCGCTGTACCTGCAGTTAAATCACTAAAAGGTATAGAGATATATTGATCCACTGAATCAAGAAGTGAGCGAAAGGGGATATACTCACCAAATGGAACAAGATGATGCTTCCGATAGAGTTCACTCTCCGAACGCCCTTCTCCAAATGAGAAGAGTGTGTTTTCATAGATACCCTGCGCAGCATCGCCGGTAAAAACCCCCACCATAATATTCACACCATACTCAGCAACTAACTGATGGAGCCTCTTTTCAACAAGACCATCCTCTTGATAGAGCGTAGCAATAGCGGTTTCTGGCCAGATAATTAAATCCACCTCTTTCGCTAACGCCGCACTCTCCTCTAAATAAAAGTCGGTATACTCCCAATAGGCCAGTGGTGAAAACTTCTCATTTTGATCCACATTCCCTTGTAATAGAGCTACCTTTATCGGCTCACCATAGGGGATGATCGGTTCTCCTACGGTGTGATCAAGCAACACAATTCCACCAAAAAAAATCCCCATCACAATGGGTGAGAGGAGCGCTATACGCAAAGGGGCATAGAAGAGAAGATAGAGCGCCCCTCCTAACCAATAGAGCCAGATACTACTAAAGAGCGCCCCTAACGTCTGATAACTAAGGGGGGCAATCGGGAGCTCAGTGAGTGAGTATCCTAAAGCAAGCCAAGGGAATCCAGTAAAGAGTACTCCACGAACCCACTCTAAGAGAACCCCTACTAGAGGGAAAAAGAGCAGAAAGGTACTTCCCACCCCAATACGCCTCTTTAACCAAGTAGTAACGAGAGCTAAGAGCCCGTAATAGCTCCCTAAATATACCGCTAAAAGAGAGACCGCCCCATATGCAATCGGGAGTGGCGCACCACCAAATCGATGCAAGCTAACATGAATCCACCAAAGACCTACGGTGAAAAAACCAATCCCAAAGAGCCCCCCAATCAGCCCCGACTCCACTAAAGAGCATCCTCTTAAGAGTGAGAGTAACCCCACTAACATCAAAGGCACCACCCACCAGTAGTGAAAAGGGGCAAAACCAAGTACCATTCCTGCCCCTAAGAGCAGACTCCCACCCATGACTCCTATCCGCTTCATATCTCTCCTACTGATCCAATCCTAACGCGCGATATATCTCATTAACAATTATACGATATTTCCCTATCGGGAGGGTATCAGCAACAAAAACGTTAGGATCTTTAGTAGGATCTACCACCGCCGAATGCTTCCGATTCGTTAAATAGATAATTTTAAGCGCCACCTTAGGATCAATAAGCAGCAGCGCCCCAGTCCAGCCAGTATGACCAAAGGCTGATGAGCTAGCATAATCGCCAAAGTGATATGCCATCTCACCCTCTACACCTTGATTTAGACGCCACCCTAATCCAAAAGTAGGGGAGATTGCAGTACCCTGTCGAAACTCTGCCACTGTTTCTGCTGAAAACCAATGGTTCTCTCCCTCAATTAGTGTCAGTAGACTCTGTAAGGCTCTTACATTACTAAAGAGTCCAGCATGCCCCGAAACCCCCTCCATACAGTGATAGGCCTTCTCATCCTGAACCTCTCCCCATATAACGGATTGCCGCATATTGGGGAAATGGAGCGCCCCATCTCGACTATTTCCCTGCAGCTCAGTTCCCGCAATCACATCTGGAGCAAAAAATGATAGGGGATTATAGGTAATTTCGGTCAACTGTAACGGCTGCCAAAATACCCTCCTTAACCAACAATCGAGCGGCTCCTGCACTAACCACTCTACAATAAAGGTTAGCAACATATAATCTACATCTGAGTAGAGCGCTCTTCTCCCTGGGGGATAGATGAGTGGTGCTGCTAATAATTTCGGAAGAAATAGATGCCGCTCTTGACAATATAGATCCTCATTGTACTGATCATCATAAAAGAGAGGATTAGGTTCAAATCCTGCCGAGTGCTGGAGAAGATCTCTAATCGTGATTCGCTCCCTCTCTAAACCGACTCTCACTCCATCATTGAATCCCAAATCGATCAGCTCCCCCAGCGTTACCTCTAATGTAATCTCCCCCTTCGTGATTAGATATTGCAATGCATAGGTGATCGAAAAAATTTTAGTTAAAGATGCGATATCAAAAAGGGTCTTCTCTGTTACTGGAATCTGCTTTGGAGTAAGGAGGGCGGAACCAAAATAGGATTCATAAAGAGTCTCCCCCTCCTTCTCAATAAGCAGAGACCCACCAGGAAATCCTAATGCCAAAGACTCCTCGATCAGTGTTTCGATACGATCCCACATAAATCTCTCCAAATAAAAAGTCCATCATAACCCACTATTTATGAGGGCTCACAACCAATGAGCAATCTTCATTCACTTTTAGACTTGACCCCAAGGCAAGAAAACTGTTTAATAGCACACCTAGCCCAAAGAATGGCTCGATAGCTCAGTCGGTAGAGCAGTGGATTGAAAATCCTCGTGTCGGCAGTTCGATTCTGCCTCGAGCCACCACTATTTACAAAAGCACTCTGAAATTAGAGTGCTTTTTTTATTTCCAGCTACATTGCTATTTACTGAAATAGGGTAATGAAAGTATCTCCCCCCTATCGTAAAAATCTGTTAAAATGGGCACCGCTTTATAAGCCAAAATCAGAATCACTCGATGGGGACTTTGTTGACCCGCATCAAGGTGATAATCAACCAATATTGGCATTATGAATTAACCTATTGGGATCTATTTACATTTGAATTTGGGGGAATAAGTATATGCTAGGAGCAGATGCTTGGTTTGTATGGGTTGTTGTCCTTGGCATGCTGTTTATGTTTGGAACAGCAGGCTATCTTGTGTGGTTCTTCCTAAAAAAAGCACGCGAAGAGCGTGAAGGAAATGATCAAAACTAATTAATAAGTGTCGAGCAGAAGATAATAGAACTGATCGATAAATTCCGAGAGTCTGAAGAGAACCCTTCAGACTCTCTCTTTTTTAGATTACTCTTACTATGAATCCTCCTTCAATGAGGCTTCATATGCATCCCATGCTGCCCACTCATCATCGGCATCACTCACCTCTTCAGGATCTACGAGAAAGTAGACCCAACGCTCTCCTGTGATCTTTTCGATCTCTAATAGACGCTCTACATCGCCTACCGGGAGTAGAGGGAAATCATACCCATCACGATCATTACGGCAGATCGCTAATTCCCCTTCCGATAATCGACGACTAAGCTCATCGGTTACTAACAGTGAACGAATCTTCCGTCCATCAGAGGTAAAATTAAAGCGGTTCTCCGCCTCTTTAGGTATGGTAATTCTCTTCTGATCAATAAGCACTCTAGCTTCACCACGCAACTGATTATGGAGAGTGCGCTCCTCTATTTTACGATTACGTTCCCGATCTGCATGGCGCTTTCTCTCATCTTCAGCTGCTATCGCCTCTTGCTGCGCACGTTTCTCCCTCTCTAGGGCAGCACGTACTTCTCGATCACGGTGTGCTTGATGACGTTTACGCCCCTTCTCCCGTTCAACTTTCTTCGCCTTCTCTTTCGAGACTAGACCCGATTTAACTAACTGATCTCGTAATGACACTTCAAATCACCTCTACTACTCTTTACTAAAAAAGAGTGCAGAGCGCGCTATGCTACTCTGCACTAATACTTCCTCTCACCTCATTACTGCATTAAAATAGGCAGTATTAAATTAATAGAGAATTCGTGACTTAATTGTTCCCTCTATCTGAGCCATCTCTTTTTGTAACTGAATGGCACTTCCCTCTTGTCCGGTAACATCTAATACGACATATCCAACATCTTCAATGGTCTGAAGATATTGTGCATTAATATTTAACTCATATTTCGATACCAATTCGTTAACATCCCGCAAGATCCCTGGACGATTCTCATGCACATGAAGAATACGATTACTACCAGGATGCTTCGGTAACATAACCTCAGGAAAGTTAACCGCAGAGAAGGTTGAGCCATTGTCTGAGTAGAGAACCAGTTTAGTTGCCACCTCTAGAGCGATATTCTCCTGCGCCTCTACGGTAGAGCCACCAATATGGGGCGTTAAAATCACATTTTGCAATTTACGTAGTGGGGAGATGAACTCCTCATCATTCGACTTAGGCTCCACTGGAAAGACATCAATCGCAGCACCTAATAGATAACCACTCTCGATATATTCGGCTAAAGCATCAAGATCTACCACTGTTCCACGAGACGCATTAATCAGTACTGCCCCCTTCTTCATATATCCTAAGCGCTCACGACTGATTAAATTTTTAGTAGAACGATCTTCAGGTACATGGAGCGTTACAATATCCGATACCTCTAGTAGACGATTAAGACTACTAGCAGGGCTCGCATTTCCGAGGGCTAACTTTGACTCCACATCATAGTAAATCACCCGCATACCGAAGCTCTCCGCTAAGATCCCCACCTGTGTCCCGATATGACCATAACCGACAATCCCTAACGTCTTACCACGCACTTCGTAGGAGTCTTTAGCAGACTTCATCCACTCACCAATATGACACTTATAATTTTTATAAGGGATCCCTCGCTTAAGCATTACCATCTCTGCAACAACCAACTCGGCAACAGAACGGGTATTAGAGTATGGCGCGTTAAAGACAGGAATGGCCATCTCCTTAGCAGCCTCTTTATCTACCTGATTAGTACCAATACAGAAGCACCCTACAGTCATGAGTCTAGGGGCCTGCTCCAATACCTCTCTAGTGAGCTGCGTCCGAGAACGAATACCTAAAATATGAGCATCCTTTATCGCCTCAATCAGCGCCTCCCCTTCTAACGCTGTCGTATAGTAATCAATATTTGTATATCCTTCCGACTTGAGATACTTAACCGCCTCTTCATGAATACCTTCAAGGAGTACGACTTTAATTTCATCTTTTGGGAATGATGTTTTTTTCATAACTATGCTTTAAATCCTTATCCTAACTTCTCTTCAATAAAATCCTTCAAATCGGATACACTATTTTCTAATACCGTTACCTTTTGAGGTAGCGACTCGATCTGACGAACAGGCTCTAAATCAAATGGAGCCGTAGGAATCGCCTCACGAATCGTTTCATAAAATTTAATCGGCTTTGCTGTCTCCATACAGAGCTGGGGGATCTGCTCATCACGATATTGAGCTCCTACAAAAAGCCCATCAGCAGTGTGGGGATCTACCAATACCTGATGCTCCTCATAAATAGCTCGAATCGTTGACAAACGATCTTGGTGAGTACTCGATCCCGAGACAATATTCCAGCTCTCTCGCTCTTGCCAAAGCGCATCTTTTGTAAGATCAAAATACCCCTCATTTTCAATAGCCTCCCAGAGGGATCGGGTCTTCTCACTTCCTGCAATAAGATAAATAAAGCGCTCAAAGTTACTCGCTTTTGCAATATCCATAGAGGGGCTTGAGGTTAAGTGAACTGCATCAGATGCACGGGGCTTATAGATGCCTGTTTTAAAGAACTCATCGAGAACATTATTCTCATTTGTCGCTAATACTAACTTGCGAATCGGCACCCCCATCGCACGCGCCAATATTCCCGCAAAAATATTACCAAAATTTCCAGAGGGGACGACAACATCCACCTGATCCTCTTCAGTCTTAGAGTTATCGAAATACCCTTTAAAATAGTAAATCACCTGCGCTAAAATACGGGCAAAATTAATAGAGTTTACAGCACCAAGATGGTACTCCGCTTTGAAGTGGGCATCACTATTGACCTCTTTAACAAGATCTTGACAGTCGTCAAAAACCCCTTTAACTGCAATATTATGGATATTCTCATCGTGAACACTATACATCTGTGCCGTCTGGAAAGTACTCATCCGCTCATGGGGACTCAACATCACAACATTAATTCGCGCTTTACCCCGCATAGCATGAATAGCACTTGAGCCTGTATCCCCTGAGGTGGCTCCTAAGATATTAAGATGGGTATTATTCTTCTCCAATACGTAGGGAAAGAGCTCACCTAGAAATTGCATCGCCATATCTTTAAAGGCATACGTTGGCCCATTCGAGAGCCCTAAAATAGTTAAGTTATCACTCAACTTATTGCTAGTTACAATCTCATCAGTTCCAAAAGTCTCGCGATTATAAGCACGCTCCATCAGCCCTTTCAGATCTGCATCAGGAATATCGGTGCAGAAATATTTTGCTACCTGAAAAGCAAGCTCACTATAGGGGAGACCTCTTAAAGAGGCTAACTCAGCCTTTGTAACGGTAGGGATCTCCTCTGGAATATAGAGGCCTCCATCAGCACATAGCCCCTCTAATACCACATCACTAAACTTTTTTGGGCTAACCCCACCACGTGTACTGATATATCTCATATCCTTTTACTCTCCAAGAATCTATTGATCGATATAAAAAATAGTTCGATAGAGCACTCACTCTATCAAGACATTAATAAAATGTAGCTATGCTCTACTGCTCTTCCTCTTGCTGGATAATAGCGTCTATTCCCTCACTAAGCGATTCTGCCGCCTCTTCAGCCGACTGAGAGTAAAGAGTGATTCCCTTACTCTCCTCCTCATACTCCTGCCCTATAATCTGCTCTATCTCACGGCTAATAATTGCTGTTGGCTGCTCCTTTGGGGGCATAGCTAACTGCTCTATCTGCTTGCGAATCTGAAATCCATCGACAGTTAAGTACTCTCGGGGAGTAAGCTCATCCCCAACTAAGAGTGCCGTAGCAAATCCATAGAGTGACTCTCCACTAACAGCACGATAACGAACAGGAATAAGCGCTATCTCTTCAGGTGCAATAGAGGCCTTCACACTATACTGGTAGAGCTGCTCCTTCAACTCCCCCTCAGGAAGGGTGCTATACGGAATCTTCACTTGCTCAATGGCAACTCGTTCCGCCTCTATTTCGGTATAGAGATTAGGGTACGCTAGAAGATCTCCTCCGCCTTGAAGAGTAATGCCCGTCACTCCTTTAAAATTCAAAGCACCATACTGTGGCCCAGTTAGCGGTAGTCGATCAAATGGGGGATCACTTCCTAAGTGATCCTGATCCACATCAGTAGCAGCAATCACTTCATAAAATCCATCAGAAAAAATAATGTAAGCGGGGCGTGCTTCAGAGACAATCCAAAGGCCATAACCTAAAAATGCAAGCTGTACCAGACTGATGATCGCCACATCACTGATACGCTCTCGCAATCGTTTACTCGACTTATAAACTAACCCGACACATAGAGGCCCCGCAATAATGTCAATGATAACGATTGTTTTGAAGAGCTCATATCCTCCTAAAACATCTGACCAAATGGAGGGATACCAGAGTGTTAATATAAAGAACGCTACTACCCCAATCACGAGTAGACTCGCTAATAAGTGGAGTGCAAATGCTTTCAAGTTAAACTTCATAGTACTACGATCCTCACTTCCCACACATTCGGACCTATCTTAGGCCCTATTTATTCATAAAGATTCCGATGATTTTACACTAAAAGCGGTTAAATAATAAGCTCCCACCCCATCATTATGGAAAAGGATTTTTAAAAAGTGCTAATTATCGCTAAATAGACGGTACTGCAATCCACCTCGATAATGATACACTTAGATACCTAATCATCCTAAGATTGATCTTAACTAAGTAAAGGAGCTATCGGTAATGTGTAATGAATCATCCCAAGCATCCCTACAAGCCATACAGAATTGGATGAGGGAGAAGCAGATTGATGCCTGGCTAATCTTCAGTGCCGACCCTCATCTATCGGAGTATCTTCCTGATTATTGGAAGATTCGGGAGCGCCTCTCGGGATTTACTGGATCAGCCGGCACACTATTGCTGCTCCAAAATGAAGCTCATCTTTGGACGGATAGCCGTTATTGGGTTCAAGCAGAAGAGGAGCTAAAAAACAGCTCAATTACTCTACAAAAACAGGGAGCTGAAGGTGTATTAAGCTATACACAGTTTCTCTGCCAAACCCTTCCTAAGGGAGCAACCGTTGGCTTACTTAAAGAGACGATCTCTATAGCCGACTACACCCAGCTAAACAAGCAGCTTACCCAAAAAGGGATTACCCTTACTACTCAAGCACCTCCTGCCGAACTCCTCTTTGCAAAAGCATCCCCATTACCAAAGAGCCCACTCTATCAACATGCCCCCCAATTCACACCACACTCAGCTAAGGAGAAGATCGATCGAGTACGACAAACAATGGCACAGCAGGGGACTCTCTATCACCTTATCTCTAGCTTAGATGATATTGCTTGGCTAACCAATCTAAGAGGAAGTGATGTTGCCTATAACCCACTCTTCTTAAGCTTCCTTCTACTTACCCCGAAGATGGGCGTTCTCTTTATCGATGAGACAAAAGTCTCACCCTCTATTCGAACTAAACTAGATGCGATTGGAATAACCCTTAAGCCCTATACAGCTCTCGCCGACGAACTCTCTAGACTCAAACCTGGCACTATCTGGCTTGATCCAAATCGAACCACTGCCGCTACTCTAGCCACCCTCCCGACACAAGTTACCCCCCACTTTCAGCTCAATCCATCCACCCTCTTTAAAGCTGAAAAGTCACCTCAAGAGATCGAGCATATTCGTGATGCAATGGTGGAAGATGGGGTTGCATTCACCTATTTTCTCTACCATTTTGCGGAGGCTCAACAAAAAGGAGAGCGTATAAGTGAACTCACCATTGCTAAAATGCTTGAAGAGGAGCGGAGAAAACGCGCTCACTTTATCTCCTTAAGCTTCGGGACAATTGCTGGCTTTAATCAAAATGGCGCACTCCCCCATTATGCAGCGACGAAGAGCTCCTACTCTTATATTGAAGGGGATGGATTACTCCTTATCGATTCTGGCGCACAGTACCAAAATGGCACCACCGATCTTACCCGTGTGTTGCCTGTCGGAAACCCTAGCCAGGCTCAAAAAAGGGATTATACCCGAGTCTTAAAAGGTCTAATTAATCTTAGTCGCACCCCATTCCCACCAACGGTTACATTAGCTCATCTCGATAGTCTAGCGCGTGCTCCGCTTTGGCAGGCAGGACTCGACTTTGGGCATGGCACAGGTCATGGTGTCGGCTACTTTCTAAATGTGCATGAAGGGCCTCATATCCTCTCATATCGCGCTACAACAGCGGAAGAGAATATCGCACGCCCAGGACTGATCAGCTCTATCGAACCAGGCCTCTATCGTGAAGAGCGATGGGGGGTACGAATTGAAAACTTAGGAGTTATTCTTCCCTATAAAACAGAGGAGAGTGAGTTTGGACCATTCTTACATTTTGAAACATTAACTCTAGCCCCTATCGATCGCTCCCTTATCCTCCCTACTCTTCTTAATCACGAAGAAGTTGAGTGGCTTAATCAATATCACAGCAAGGTCTATCATAAATTAGCCCCAAAAATTGACGACTCTGCTGTTAAAAAGTGGCTTAAAGAAGCAACACAACCACTCTAAAAATATCCATTTAGTAGCGAAAAATCAGCTAATATAGGTGGGGAGACAACTTAGAAATAGAAGAAGGAGCAGAATGATCGCCCATCAACAATATGAGTACCGTAAAGGGGTAATTCTCACCCTCTTTTGCTATCTAATCTGGGGGTTATTCCCTATCTATTGGTATCCTCTCGGAGGAATGGACCCCTACCAATTGATGGCTCAACGGGTCTGTTGGTCACTACTCTTTATCTTTGCTCTCCTCTACTATAGAGGGGAGGGGCGCATCTTTGCTGAGGCCTTGAAGAATCGAAAAGTACTCTTAATGTTCCTCCTCTCCTCAATGTTGCTCGCCATCAACTGGACCACCTATCTTTGGGCTATTAGCAGTAATCGAGTTTTGGATGCTAGCTTAGGGTATTACATTAACCCCCTTGTAAGTATCTTTCTTGGCCGTATCTTTTTACAAGAGCGATTAACGGGCCCCCAATATTTAGCACTTCTAATCGCCTCTATGGGGGTGCTGTGGCTCGCTTTTTTAGGAGATTCTATCCCCTATGCCGCTCTCCTATTAGCCTTTAGTTTTGGGTTCTATGGGTTAATTAAACGAATCGTCTCGTTACCAACTGTTCCAGGACTAGCGCTAGAGACACTCTTTATGGCGCCTATTGCGGTCCTCTATCTGCTCTATGAGTATAGTCAAGGGACCCTTCTCTTCCTCTCTCTCCCCCCATTAAGCATCACAGTTCTCCTCCTATCGGGAGCAGTGACCACAATCCCTCTTCTCCTCTTCTCAGAAGGGGCAAAAAGGATTCCTCTCTCTTTGATTGGCATCTTGCAATATATCTCACCAACATTACAGTTTTTAGTTGGTATCACTCTGTTTAGTGAGCTATTTGCATTGAATCAATTAATAGGGTTTGGGTTAGTATGGATGGCCGTTATCCTCTTTATCCTTAGCGAATGGAATAATCACCATACGATAAAAAAGGGAGCACTATAAGCGCTCCCTCTCCTCTAGTTATAATTATTTGCTCCTTAACTATTCACTAAGACCAGATATTACTGCGGCTGGATATTACTCCCCTCCTGCCCTAGCTGATAATTTTGGATAAAGTAGAGATGACTGGTGTATTGATCAACAATATCATTGCTAATATTCTCTTTAGAGTATCCCATGATGTCATATCCTTTGCTTCCATCATCAAGATAGACCTCTGCTCTAAAAAAGTACGCATCTTCACCATCTCCCCGATCTTCCGGCAGTGTATACGGATCATCTTCATGGTGAGAGTCCTCCCTATGCCCAAAATCTGGCTTAAGGTAGTAACGAGCCTTTACCCGATAGGTGAAGTTTGCATTCTCGCCATGATCTACCACTAAACGAATATCACAATCATCAGTGACTGTGATCGTCGCTGGAATCCCCTGCTTATGAAACTCCTCTTTAACCTCTTCGAAAGAGGGCATAACCACCGCACTTATAAAGCGCGAAACATGGTCACGACGTGGATAGATCACCAGATTGCGTAACCGTCTCTCCCAGCCACCTGAATTACTACTCGGCTGCGCATACATCTGAGCCTGCTTGCGAATTTCACTCTTACCATAGTCAACGCGAAAAGCTTTAAAGAGACCATAGATCGCCAGCAGAATAATGATACTAAAGGGGAAAGCCGACATCGTCGATACTGTCTGTAATGCCCCAAGTCCCCCTGCTTTCAATAGTACTAGCGCAATAAATCCTGTCATAGAGCTCCAAAAGATTCGCTGCCATAGAGGACTGGCCTCTTTTGATGGCTTACTCGCCAACATATCCATCACCAATGCACCTGAATCAGCGCTCGTTACAAAAAAGACCGCCACCATCATCACAGCAATAAATGAGACCACCTGCTGAACGATAGCAGATGCAGGGAAATTTTCGATAAACGCAAAGAGTGCTAAAGCGCTATCGGTATCTACAGCCTCTTTAATTGCGGTAACACCGCCACTGCTGATCATATCGATGGCAGAGTTTCCAAAGGTTGTCATCCATAAAAAGGTAAATCCTGCAGGAATTAGCAATACCCCTCCAACAAAGTTACGGATGGTGCGCCCCCGAGAGATTCGGGCAATAAACATCCCAACAAAGGGGGACCAAGCAATCCACCAGCCCCAGTAAGGAATTGTCCAACCACCAAGCCACCCTTGAGTTCGGGCATTCTCTCCCTTTGGGGCATAAGCATATAGATTTAATGTCTTATTGATAATATCAGAGATATATGCGCCAGTATTTTGAATTAATGCCTGAAGCAGATAGACCACCTTACCCCCAAAAAAGAAGACGAAAAGAAGCAGTAAGCCTGCTAAAAGCAGGTTGAGCTCAGAGAGAATTTTGATCCCTTTATCGAGCCCTAAACTTACCGAGAGAGTTGCCGCAGCAGTGGTAATCACGATCAATACCATCTGCGTATTAGCATTCACCTCAATCAAGGAGGGAAAGAGGTAATTAAGCCCAGTATTAATCTGCACTACCCCAAACCCTAAGGTAGTTGCCACTCCAAAAACAGTACCTACAACAGCAAAGATATCGATAGTATCGCCCCATCGACCATAGATGCGCTCCCCAATAATGGGATAGAGAGCCGAACGAACTGCTAAAGGGAGATTCATACGAAAACTAAAATAAGCAAGAATTAATCCCATCACCCCATAGATGGCCCAAGCATGAAGCCCCCAATGAAAAAAGGTAATATTCATCGCCTCTTTAGCTGCCGCTGCTGTTTCAGCATCACCTGCCGGGGGATAGAGATAGTGAAGGACAGGCTCTGCTACCCCAAAAAACATAATTCCGATCCCCATCCCTGTTGAGAAGAGCATCGCAAACCAACTGGTATTACTATATGCAGGCTCCGAATGATCAGGCCCTAACTTAATGTTGCCGTAGCGGCTCACCGCTGCAAAGATAAATGCGCCAAGCATAATGCCCACCGCTAACAGGTAATACCAGCTTAAGTTATCGGTAATCCAATCCTGAATAGTATTAAAAAAGACCTCTGCATTTGAGTGAAAAAGTGCAACTAAAACCGCTAGTATAATAATTAGATTAGCCCCGATAAAGATGGGGAGGTTTAGTCGTGAATAGAATCGATCGGTTTGATTATGTTCTACACCGGTTGCCGACATAATGGATATCCTTCCTCTAGCTTTGACACCTCAGTCACCCGATTGGTAATGGGTGCAAAATATAGAGATTTGTAGTATTAAAAATATAATTGAAGACAAAAAAATAGGGTTGACCTAGAGATAGTCAACCCTTACATCTTCCAATCAAGAGGTGCGCTATTATAGCAACTGCATCATAATCTATCAAGTTTTGCTCCCCTGTCGATCCTTTACCGAATAATCGATCCCTTTCTCCCCGCTACTGATAAATCTGTTATATAATATGGAGAACTTTTATCCGACACTCCACCCATTTGAAATAGAGTAACGTCATCTTTTAAGAGATAGATTTAAATAAACAGTGGTTAAACAGGTGGTAGTACTCCTTTAATTTATAGAACCAACAAGTGACATGAGAAGTATCGACTCCATTATGCGTCTTATCCCCCTCCTTCTATTTACCCTCCCGATAGCGATAGCACAGACGATCTCCATTGATGTGCTGACCCCCCTAGAGAGAGAACAAGATCTCTTTACGGCCTCAGTAATTCATCGAATAATGCAGACTCAAGAGGAGAAGGTAACCGAAGGTATGATGACGCCATTTGAATCACGCTGCATCGCTACCAACACGGTAGATCTATTAGGTACCCCCAATGCAGATCGCTTCACTCAAATTACAGAACGAAGCCTCTTAGGTATTGAGCCGAGCCTACAAGATGAACGCTTTATCGCCGAAATTAGTGAGCGCTATCTTATCTATCTACAACTAATCGCCAATCAGTGTACTATTGAGCAGGAACGGCTCAATCACCGTGAGGAGATGGAGCAATCGTCAACTGAGGAGTCGCCATCATTACCCAACTAGAGCAGATCAATGAGGAGCAAGATGAGTCAACACACCCCCCCTATCGATATTAGAAGGCATCTACAGAAAACCCAATTTTTTACTAGTGCTAATGAGCTCTCTCAACTTCCTAAAAGTCAGGCAGAGATAGCTTTTGCCGGTCGATCGAATGCAGGCAAGTCTAGCGCACTGAATCGTATTACCGGTATCCGCAATCTCGCGCGCACGAGTAAAACTCCAGGACGCACTCAACTAATTAACTACTTTGAGATTGAGCCTGAACTCTTTTTAGTGGACCTACCCGGTTATGGATATGCTAAAGTTCCTGAACGAATTAAGCTTCATTGGCAGTCGGTACTACAAGCCTATTTTGAGGAGCGGGAAGCCCTCAATCAACTCATTATGGTGATGGATGTTCGTCGCCCTCTTACAGAACTTGATACACAGATGTTGCACTGGTGTGAGGCGAGTGATCTACCAACCCATATTCTCTTAACAAAAGCCGATAAGTTAACCCGAAATCATGGCAATCAAGCACTAATGAAGGTACAAAAAGAGATCGCTGGATACGATAATCTTGTAACAGCGCAACTCTTTTCGGCAACAAAGCCTGAGATCGGCTTAGCTCAGCTCCATGAGCTCATTGGTGAATGGCTCACCTTCCACCTTTTTCCTGAACTTGATGATCTAATCGATGAGGAACTGTAAAGCGCAATGACTAAAATTAATGAGATGATCCTTAGTGACAAACCTCTACTTATTGCTGATTTAGGAGGAACATTTGCTCAAGTAGCACTCTACAACCCTAAAACAGAGGCGATTACTGAGATAGAGAATCTCTCATCTCGAAATTATGCTTCTCCTTTGGCACTCTTAACCTCTTACCTTAACACCATCAATATGGACACCTACCAACTCGGAGGGGCCATAGTTGCAATTGCGGCAACACTAACTGAGGATAAGGTAGTCTTAAGTAATATTGAGTGGCGCTTTTCCCAGAACAATCTAGAGCAGAGTTTAGGTGTGCCTCTCGTTATGCTAAATGACTTTGAAGCGCTCGCCTTCTCTTTAGATCGCTTAACGCCTAAGATGCTAGCGCCCCTCTCCCCCCACTCTGTAACTTATATCTCAAGTGAATACTTTATGGAGAGTCCAAAACTCGTCATTGGACCTGGCACAGGATTTGGCTCTGCACTTCTATCAGGACCAAAAGGAATGCGCTCTGCCTACGCTGCAGAAGGGGGGTATATCCGTTATGCACCCCATGATGCAACCGCACGTGAGCTCTGTACAATAGCCCGCCGTTTAACTCCAGAGAAGAGTGAGTTTATTGTTGAAGACTGGCTATCAGGCAGCCGGGGAATTCCTCTCTTAATTGAAACTATGAGTATTCTGCACAACCGCCGATCAGGATTTACCGATGCAAAGGGATTAACCCGCGCATTAGCCGAAGATGATCCTTTTGCCCATATGATATTGAATCGTTATCTTGCCATGGTAGGTGCTGTCGCTGGTGATCTCTTCATTGCGACAGGAGCGGAAGTGCTCTATCTTGGGGGTGGATTACTTCCTCGTCTCTACAAGTGGAGTATTGCACGCCACTTTCAAACCAATTTTAGCAATACACCTCGCCTTTCACATTACCTATCGGAGATACCTTGCGCTATCATCATTGAACCTGATGCTACCTTAATGGGGGTTGCACACTATATTGATCTGCAAGGAACATAAATTATGCTCTCACATATCCAAAACTATTATGCACAACTACGCAAATCTGAAGCTAAAGTAGCAGATTGGGTATTGGCCCATCCCAATGAGACTGTCGAACTCTCCATTAGCGCATTAGCTGAAAAAGTTGGTGTCTCTGAGCCAACCATTATGCGCTTTTGTCGAGCATTAAATTATGATGGATTTCATACCTTTAAAAAGCTCCTCGCAGAGAGTCTCAATGCTGGCGTTCCTTTTGTTCATAGCTCTGTCTCCTCTCACGATTCTGTTGAGAGCATCATCTCTAAATTGATTGATCAATCAAGTGCAGCACTCCTTAAAACTAAACGCTATCTCGATCCTGAAGAGTTAGAGAAAGCAATCGAGCTTCTAGAAGAGACAAAACAGGTGATCTGTATCGGTCATGGAATTTCAGGTGTAGTAGCTAATGATATGCAACAGAAATTATTGCGGGTAGGCATTCCTGTAACTGCTCATACGGACCACCATGTTCACTCCCTTGCTGCTAGTCTACTAACCCCCGATGATACGATGATTGCCGTCTCCCATACCGGGAAAAGCCAAGATATCATTGACTCTGCAGAGTTTGCCCTAAAAAATGGTGCTGCGGTTATTTCGCTTACTCCAAAAGATTCCCCCTTAGGAGAGCTCTCTACTGTCGTATTAGAATCTGGCGCCAAAGAAGATACCTCCGAATATATGCCGATGATCTCTCGTTTAGCCGATCTTGCAATTGTCGATATTCTTCTCGTCACCCTTGCGCTTAAAAAAGGGCCGGAGTTTAGAATAGCTATGGAAAATTCATTGAAAATTATCGATGCTAAGCGGATTAAAAAGTGACAGAAAAGAGTATACAGCGCTATGCGCTAACGGTGGAGTATGATGGCACCCACTTCAAAGGATGGCAAAAACAGGAGAGTCCACCTGTTCGCTCTGTCGAAGAGGTATTAACGGCAGCCTTAACAAAGGTTGCGAACGAACCGATTCTTCCGATTGCTGCCGGACGAACAGACGCTGGCGTTCATGCTAATAATTTAATTGTTCACTTCGATACCTATGCAGAGCGCACCCCCTACTCTTGGCTGCTTGGGCTAAATAGTAATCTGCCAGATGATTGTGCCGTTAAACAGATTGTACCCGTCTCTTTAGAGTTTCATGCTCGCCATAGTGCAATCGCCCGTCATTACCGATACCGTATTCACAATAGTCCCTACCGCTCAGCCCTCTCCCGTACCTATGCCTCTTGGATACGCTATCCACTTGATAGCGATGCAATGCAGAGAGCTGCCCAGGCACTCATTGGTGAACATGACTTCTCTGCCTTCCGCTCAAGTGAGTGTCAATCCCACTCCACTATGCGCTCTGTTTATGAGATAAAGATCACTCATAGAGGCACCGATCTCTATTTTGATCTCAAAGCCAATGCCTTTTTACATCATATGGCGCGAAATATTGTTGGTACACTCCTTGAGGTTGGACGGGGAAGGCAGCCCGTTGAATATATCAAAGAGGTACTTCTGAGTCGTGACCGACGTTTAGGAGGGATCAATGCCCCCCCACAGGGGCTATATTTAGAAGAGGTCATTTACCCTAATGGCTTGCTACCAAAGTAGCCCCTTTAATGAGAAACTCATCAAAGATTGGTAAAATGAGTGGAAATATCAATAGGTGTGGCGATATCCACTAACAATTTTTGGCACGCCCCCTACTTATTTATTAAAAAAGAGGAATAATTCATGGATTCAAAGAGAGTTCTTACAGGTATTAGCACAACAGGTACACCCCATTTAGGGAATTACGCTGGTGCCATTCGTCCCGCCATCGAGATGAGTCAAGAGCATGATCAGGCGTACTTCTTTCTAGCGGATCTACACTCCTTAATCAAATGCCAAGATCCTGAACTCGTTAACCAATCCCGCCTTGAAATTGCAGCTACCTGGATGGCCTTAGGATTAGATACTGATAAAGCAATCTTCTATCGTCAATCAGATATTCCTGAGATCCCGCAAATAAGCTGGCTCTTAAGCTGTGTTACAGCAAAAGGGACAATGAATCGTGCCCATGCCTACAAAGCCGCTGTTGATGATAATCTAGCAGCCGAAAATGATCCCGATCGGGGCGTGACAATGGGACTCTTCTCTTATCCTGTATTAATGGCTGCAGATATCCTCACCTTTAATGCCGATCTTGTTCCTGTAGGTAGCGATCAGCGGCAGCATGTGGAGATTGCCCGCGAAATTGCTCAACGCTTTAATCATATCTATAAAGACTCTTTCTTTGTCATGCCACAAGAGGTTATTGATGATGAAACGGCTATTCTTCCTGGTCTTGATGGGCGAAAAATGAGCAAAAGCTATAATAATACTATTCCCCTCTTCCTTCCTGAAAAGCAGCTTCGAAAAGCGATTAATCGTATTGTCACCAACTCACTCGAGCCTGGTGAGCCTAAAGATCCTAATGATGCACATCTATTTGAGATCTACAGTGCTTTTGCCACTGAAAAAGAGACTGAAGCATATCGCCAAGCCTTTTTAGAGGGAATTGCTTGGGGTGAAGCGAAAAAAATGCTATTTGAGCTGATCAATAATCAGATTGGGGAGGCTCGTGAGCGCTACTATGAGTTATTAGCAAAGCCCGATGAGATTGAAGCTGTACTACAAGAAGGAGCCAAAAAAGCTCGTATGGAAGCCTCTGAAATGTTAATCCGCCTTCAAAATGCGGTTGGCTTACGTAATTTCTCATAAATAATATAGATAATAGAGTATGAGTAAGAGTAGTAGTACGCCCCCTTCAGAGGGGGCGGCTCTTTTTAAAGGGGAAGCAGTAACACCCCCAAAAGATCTCTTTATCCCTCCGGATGCGTTAGAGATCTGGCTTGAAAGCTATGAAGGCCCCCTCGAACTGCTTTGGCATCTAATTCGTAAAAATAATTATGAGATTCTTGATATCCCCATTGCTGAGATCACTGAACAGTATATGGAGTATATCTACTACCTTGAGGAGCAACGCTTTGAGTTAGCTTCTGAATATCTTGTTATGGCCTCTTGGCTTGCAGAGATAAAATCTGCTCTCCTATTACCAAAAGCACCTCAACTAGAGCCTGATGAGGAGGAGGTCGATCCTCGCCTAGAGCTAATTGAGAAGCTGCAGCTCTATCAGCGCTATAAGGCCGCTGCAGAGAGCCTTTACCAAATGCCCCGATTTGATCAGGCACGCATTAATCCTGAGCTACCTCATTATGAGTATGATGCACCACCCCCAACAGCCTCCATTTCTGATCTCATTAATGCTTTGCAAAAAGTTCTCCGCCGTCAACGGCTAAAAGTACGTCATACCGTAAAGCGAGAGAAACTCTCTGTAGAAGAGCGCATGGAAGGAATCATCCACCATCTTAAAAAAGAGGAGGAGTGCTACTTCAGTGATCTATTCTATCCACATGAGGGTCGTTATGGCATCAGCGTCTCTTTTTTAGCAATTCTTGAGCTTACTCGCCTAAAAGAGTTACTTCTAACACAAAACACTCCCTATGGCGATATTCATATTACACTAACAAAAAAGTAATTTTATTTAATAACTCAAATATAAAAAGCCTCTCTAAAATAGAGAGGCTTGTCTATTAGTTGTTAAGCAATCTTACTAAAGAATAGCATTCTTATAGAGACGCTTAGTACCTGTCGGCAATGGAATTGTTGGACAAGACATAGGGATACGACCTACTTCACCATCAAGTCCTGTATAGATTAAATCACAGCCAAAGTTCTCGTTTTGATCGGTATGATACGTCTCAGGATTATCTGCAATTAATTGCTGAATGACAACATTACTCAGATCATTATCAGGCGTACTTCCCGATAAAGGATTATGTGGTAACATTCCAGGGCCCGTAGGGAGTCCTGTCGCTGTTCCTTCTGAGTGGATACCCGAGTACTCCTCTCCTGAGCCGAGCAGATTACTACTTCCACCACTATAGAGATCTAGGAAGAGAATACGACCATAATGGCCTCCACCTTCACAGGGATCATTTTTGATGGTTTCATCCTGCTCGATCGCATAAGTTGAAAAGACAACGGCTTCACGTAAAACCCCATTATCATCACGCTCAAATCGGCTTGGCGAGAAGATAACACGCTCACCGGGACCATCTAAATTGAGATACCAACCATTTTTACTATCAGCAACAGGATTACTGGTGATCTCTATAAATTTATCGCCATCAACCAAGAGCCCTGTATTGTCGTTAGCCAACTTGATTATTTTTTGCTGAACCAGACTATCAACTCCAATCTCAGTGATACGCCCCCCATCCTTATCCTTGAGCCCAAAAAACGATTGGACCGCCTTCGATGCATACTCTTTATCATCATCTTTAGCTAAGATAGCCCTCCCGGTACCGAAGTAGATCCAAATATCCCCCTCATTCTCAGCAAGCATTGGTTGGGTTGTAATTGGGTAACGATACTTCACATTCCAATCATTCTTAAATGCCTGCATATTGAATAATCGAATATTACTCTTAATCGCTAAGCTGTTGCGACTATTGGCGCTCTCTGTATCAAAATGAACTTTATAGAGGTTCCCACTTTGATCCCCCACATAAAGACGCTCAAGCATCTGATAGCCAGTATCAGGATCTTGACGAACAACTACTGCAGGAGTGGAAGCACCACCACCATTATTACCATCAGTAAGCTTAATCTCTTTAATCTTCTTACCTGTAACCGCATCAATAATAAAGATCGATGAGGGTTGGTTAGCCGACACATCTCCTTTGTGCGCAACGTAACCATTACCGAAAATAGCTAATGCTTGAGTTTTATTCCCTACTTTACGGTTAATAAACTCAACACCCGAGTATGTATAGCCGAGATTTTCAAAACCTGGTGTCTCTGAAGTAATCTCAAAGTTTACCTTAATGGTTGTGTTACTTGATGCTCCATGTCCTGAATAGAGTTCATAGCCCACTAATCCCTCTTTACCAGCACCCATCATGGTTATTCCAATGGTTTTAAAGGTTCCATCGACCTCTGTATCAAAGAGGTGTGTAGTTCCATTCACCTTATAATTATGGGTGTAAGGCATCTCAGCAATCTCTTTAATCTCATCTTTAAAGAAGCTTGGGAAATAAGCTGTATCACGTTCACCCGCGCGACCTCTAGAGGCTTTATCAGCAATGATAAAACTTAATAAGCCATCATTCGAACCAGCTATAAGATAATTGTAATTATCTTTAGCTCTATTCTTCTGTAGTAAATGCTCAATAAAGCGTTCCTGTACCGCACCACTTACTGTCTTTAAGTTAAGATGCAGACGATCTTTAGCGGCATACTCAAGATGAGAATCTATAATATCTCCTAATGGCGTAGGGCGAGGACGTAAATCTTTTCCTGGTGTGAATATACCTTTCAGCCACGAGCTATAGTGCGACTCATTCCGACTATTAAACAACTGATCTAAGTCGACTGTACTCCCATTCTGATAGGAAATATAGCGGCCAACTCCAGGTTTTAATGTATTTTCTGTATTCCATTTAGTTTTAGTAAAGGTACCGACCTGCTTAGCGAGTCGATCACGCTCAGCCTGGCTTTTACCTTCAGCATCGCGTTCATAATCGCTCTGAGTATACATCTCTCCAAGCGCCTCGATTCGACCATGCCAATTTGATGAGTCATAAAATGTTGCATATCGAATAGAATCCTCAGTACGCCCTTTTTGGTCTTCTACACCACCACCACCACTTCGAGTGGCAATAATATCTTGGAATATGGCATGGAATCCAGCTTCAAGTGCTGCAGTATCATCGGCAGCAACCATCTGTCCTCCAGTTGCATGGGCAAGACGACGTAAGTTTTCATCTTCAGCCTTAGCATCTGCTGAAAATCGGATAGCATGTACAACTAATGGTACCGGATCTCTAGGCTCGCCATTCGCTTTTGGCTTATCCCACGGCTGACCAGAGCTATCGATCCGATCGTTCGGCTGCTTATTACGTGACTCTGAAATGATATCTGTAATCTGAGCAAATGTCGCTCCAAGATTAGGCAACGTTGCCGTCTTACCCGTTATCCGAATACGGCCCCCATTCCACTCATGCCAGCCCCATCTCAATCCTCGGTCAAGGTCTTTTTGTAGAATCCGACCTCTCAGACCATACTCATTTTGCTCACCATCCGTCATCAATATAATATGTTGTTGCTGACAGCGATATTGAATAGGGCTCTCATTGACACTCGCATGATACCCTCTCATTAAGACAGAAGCTTGATAAAGGGGGCTATTTAAAGGAGTATTTTGATCAAAAGGAAACTTCGCTAACCGTTCACGAATATTATTATAATTCGCATCATCCTCAAGATCCATAGGCATAATAAGTTGCCTAGAAAAACCCGATGTATAGTTACCAAAGTTGGGAGTACCAGGTGGTTTTGTATCAGGTACAGTCCTATAAGAGCCCTCCTGTAAACCACTCAACTGAGGGTTATAAGACCGCCCTCCCACATCCCGTTTATTATGCTCATAATCTAATGGAGCAAGTCCAATATTCGCTTGGTAACGATATTTATCAATTAAATCTAAAACAATCCACTGCATTACTGCTAAACGTGTATACCGCCCCCAACTAGAACCATAGTGGTTTGTTTGATTCCATCGCCAATATGGAGAATCCAACTGACTTGGACCAAAAACAGCAGAATCATACCCACTCGGTGCAGGCATATCGAAGCTTCTCATACTCCCCGATGTATCGAGCACCATCATAATATTAGGTTTTGGGGGTGTCTTAGATATTAGAGGCTCATGATGAGGCTCCCACCCTTTATCTGCAGCAATGGAGAGCCCAAATAACCCTGCCATCAATGCTGTAATTATCTTCTTTCTCATCGTCAATCTATTCCTCTTAAACAACAGCTCAACTCTTTAATAAATCCTCATAATGAGGCTCTTTCTATATATGGATACCACTAATTATAGCGTATAACTCCATCTATTATCTTTAGATTTCCATCTGATGTAAAGATTCTTTAAGATATTTTGTCTGTTAAGTGCTCATATATTGATATTCAGCAGCTAAAGAGCATTATTTACAAAGAGTTGCAATAATTAAAATAAATCTTTACTATTAAAAAACTGATCTATTGATCAGATTATTGATTATTAATTTAGATAAAGGAGATATCAGATGAAAAGATGGTTTTTTCTATTTTCACTTTTAGCCTCCCTAGTTAGCTACTCAGTTGCAGGGTCAATTAATATCAATAAGGCTGATGCGGATGAGATTGCACAAGCTCTAAAGGGCATAGGTAAAGTAAAGGCGGAAGCCATTGTTGAGTATCGAGAGGAGTATGGTGATTTTGCTTCTGTAGAGGAGCTCCTAAATGTTCCCGGTATTGGTGAGAAGACACTCAACGATAACCGTGAGAAGATCACTCTTTCTGAAGAGGAGTAAGATACCAAGCGTAATGATAGGTGTCTCGCTTATCGAGCTTATCATTGCGCTTATACTCTTTATACTTCTAATAAGCTTCGCCGCTCCTCGATACCAAGACCTAATAAAGCGGCAAGAGGAGAAAAAAATTATCTCCCTACTGTTACAAGATCTCCACTTTGCTAAAAATAGTGCTAATAGCACCTTTACTAATGTAACAATCTGTCGCTCTATTGATGGTCGGCACTGTATCGAAACTCCCGGCTTAGATTGGTCAATGGGATGGATCATCTTTTATGATGATGCTGGCCTCTTTCACCTTAGCGAGGAGAGCGATCTTCTACGCTATCGCACACTCAACAATCAATTTGATATAAAGCCTATTAGCAGTACAAATATAGGATCGGGACTCAATATTAAGCCATACCGACGAGTCGGTAAAAGCCTAAGCACAACAGGCCTTCCTAATGGACACTTTCAGATCTGCTCCCCCCAGGCGACCCCTGAACGCATTGTTATCAATATCTTTAGCTATTCTCGACTGCAGAGAAATACTCAGGGCTGCCCTACTAATTACTAACTAATTTTATCCTTCCCATCATAAAAGCGACTTGCCCGATATTGTCGGTAGAGCTCTCTTAATGCAACCATTAAAACTGCACATACAGGGAGGGCCAATAGAATCCCAAAGAATCCAAAGAGCGCCCCTCCAACCATAAGAGCAAAGATAACCGCAATTGGGTGCATCCCTAACTTATCCCCTATTAAGACTGGAGTTAAAAGAAAACTCTCTAACGCCTGACCAATACCAAAAACAATAGCAACATAGATGAGATGCTCAATATCACCAAATTGAAACCATGCAACTACTAGCCCTAAAGCGATGCCTGAACTTGCCCCTAAGTAGGGAATAAAACTAATAAGCCCCGCCGTAATACCAATAACTAGACTATATTTAATCCCAAATAGAGAGAGCCCAATACTGTACACAATAGCTAAAATGAGCATGACACTAAATTGGCCTCGGAGAAAAGAGCTAAGCATCTCATCCGAGTCATGAAGAAACCTTAAGACTTGTGGGGCGATTTTTCGAGGTAATAGCTCTTCAAATCGTTTCGCTAATTTCGGCCAATCCCGCATAATATAAAACATAATCATTGGGATGAGAAATAATGAAACAAAAAAGCCGATAATAGCTGAAGTCGATGAGCTTAAGTATGTTAATAGGCGACCGGGCAGATCCCCTAGCCCATTTAATGAATGGGCTAATGCATCTCGGATTGCATTCTCATTATTTTTAACGTATTCAATTTCTAATACATTTTCAAAGAGAGAGGCGACCTTAGTCTGTGCCCAACTATAGTAATATGGAATCTCCTTAATAAAGAGTACTGCTTGATTGATCAAAGCCGGGATTACAATGACTAGAAGTAAGGTGAGTAAGAGTAGTAATACTAAAAAGACGACACTAACCGCTAAGGTTCGCGAGCCACAACCTCTCTCGAGACGGTTTATAAGTGGGTTTGCTAAGTATGCAAAACCCAATGCAATAAGAAATGGGGTAAAGACCGGGATCAGCTGGATAAAGAGATAGACCGCAACCAATATACCAATCCACATCAATATTAATCGATTAATCACTCTACTGCTCATCTATTGCTCTACCCCTCTTCACTTCATATACCCAGATCATTTAAAGGGGGAAGATCAACTCCACCCCCTTACTTTCTTTAAGATTTATTTTCCATTTTACCGTAAAATAGAGCGATATTAATGCTGTTTTTTAAATAATTTGAGAATCGATATCTACACTATGAATAACCGAATAATGTCTATAGGGAAGCTGATCCCAATACTCCTCTTGAGCGCCCTCCTAACTATCCAAACGTACTCCATTGCTCTTGCTCAAGTGCCCCACTTTTTAATGGAGGAGGAGATTGAAGAGAGTAATGTCATTTACGGTCGCTGGATAAAAAGTGGCCGCGCTGTTGATGATTTCCCCGTCTGTTACCAATTATGGCAGTGTGATAAATCACATCTAGAAGAGGAGGAGATTATAAAAAACCGGCTCCCTAAAGGTGAATGGGGGTTATGCAGCAACTACCTTGAGCCTAATCCAGATAACCCAAAACTCTGTCTCTCATGTGATGTCGCTCCCCCACAAGAACTCTGCTATTAACCATCCCTCATAATCCAATATTTAATCCTCCTCATAACTTCGGTATAATCACTCCTTAACATTTATACGATATTCACCTATCTCATCCACTTCTGGCTAAGGAGATTTTCATGAAACAACGACAGCTCTCACTTCTTCTCTCCACCGCTTTTATCATTAGCGCCTGTGTTACTACAACACCTACCGCTACCGATAGTGGTGAATCGCCCCAATTTGACCACAATTGGAGCGATACTATCCCCGCTATCAACTCAGAAATTCGCGCCTGTATTATCACTAACAAAGCTACCGAAAATATTCGCTACGCCACTGTCGACTCCGCTGCCCATCAAGCCCAACTTTTTATTGAGAAAAATGGAGTGCTATATAGCTGCCGTGTAGATCAATCAAGCTACAAGGTTCTCGCTACAGAACCGAGCACTCTCTCAATACCCGAGACTCTTCCTCGCTTCTATCCTTATGGACGAACTCCTAAAGAGTGCCACAATAGCAGAAAAATCAATGATGAGCGTGGACGCTTAATGGGACATCTCTGCTCTTAATTAACTATGAGTCATCCAAAGAGAGAAATCATCGAAGCTATTGATCAGCTTCTACCACAAACACAGTGTGAACAGTGTGCTTACGCGGGGTGTTATGAGTATGCAATCGCTCTTGCCGAAGAGAGAACTGAGATTAATCGCTGTCCTCCCGGGGGAATGCCTGTTATTCGGGCTTTAGCTGCCCTCTTAAACCAGCCAGTAATCCCTCTAGATCCTGAGTGTGGCGAACATCTTCCTCCGCAGGTAGTTCGTATCGAAGAGGAGGCCTGTATTGGGTGTGTTAAATGCATTCAGGCATGTCCCATTGACGCTATAGTCGGAAGTCGCCGTCTAATGCATACCGTAATTGAGGCTGAATGCACCGGTTGCGAACTCTGTATTCCAGCATGCCCGATGAACTGTATAGTAATTGAGCCCTTACCTATTGATGAGACTCCTAGTATCGGTCTTGCCCCAGCACAGCTTGCTCGAGCTGAAAATGCTCGAAAACGCTATCGCGCAAGAAAAACGCGCTTAGAAAAGCGGGAACAGATAACCGAAACTCAACCACCATCTATTACCCAGTTAGCAGAAATTCCAGATGAGCCAACAAAGATGCTCGACTTGATTCAATTAGCAAAAGAGAAGTTTAATAAGAATTATGAGTAAAGAGAAGCGACTCTACCGTCGTCAAATGTATAAGCGGGAGATACCCGAGTTTTTCCAAATACTGAAAGAGGATAATCCTAATCCAACCACCGAGCTGGTCTATAACTCAGACTTTGAACTTCTGGTTGCGGTACTTCTCTCTGCACAATCAACTGATGTCGGTGTCAATAAGGCGACTAAGCCCCTCTTTGCTGTCGCAAAAACCCCTGAGGAGTTTGTCGCTTTAGGGGAAGAGAAGATACGTGAATATATCAAGACACTCGGACTCTACAATACAAAAGCAAAGAACCTATATCGCACTTGCCAATTACTGATCGAACGTCATGGTGGCGAAGTTCCACAAACTCGTCGAGAGTTAGAAGCACTACCCGGTGTGGGGCGCAAAACAGCCAATGTAGTTCTAAATACCGCCTTTGGCCAACCTACCATGGCCGTAGATACCCATATTTTCAGAGTCTCTAACCGGACGGGATTAGCTCCAGGAAAAAATGTTCGTCAAGTAGAGGAGAATCTACTTAAACGTATCCCTAAAGAGTATCTTCAAGATGCTCATCACTGGTTAATTCTTTTAGGTCGCTACACCTGTATTGCCCGAAAGCCTCGTTGTGGTTCTTGTCTCGTCTATAATCTATGCCAATTTATTGACAAGAGTGATGAATAAAAGAAGAGCGATCATCCCGATCGCTCTATAAAAATTATCCTTCTCTTTAATCGACTACTCTTTTTGTGGTACTTCTGCAACAAATGCTAACTCTAACTCCGAGTCCTGCTCCATCTCCTCACCTTCAAAATGGATAATATACTCCTCACTCCTCTCTTCATCTCGACCATCTGCCGGCTCCCCCTCCATACCCTCACCCATTAGGTCATCCTCAGCCTTTTGAAGCGGCTCAGAGGAGTGATTGGCCTCTAATCTATCGAAAATTTCTACTTGTAACTCATTAGGCCATTCATTATTGATGATTCGTTCTCGAGCCCCCTCAATCGTTAGCGAATCGATCAGCTCTGATACTGAAAAATCATCACAAAGAGCGCCATGTTCTCCTGCCCATAAAGGGGCATAATCAGCATATTGCTCAATATCTGTGATCTTTTCAACAATCTGACCTACTAAGCGCATTTGAAGAGGGAAGGGAGCGCTATTCCCCTTAGCAGCTCGTAATTGATGTAAACCACGATTCATAACTGCTCGACCGAGTCGACCCGACCACTCCTCTGTTAGGTGACTATCATACTCATTAGATTGCCAGATAATCTCTTTCTGCTCTAATGAGAGTGCTGACTCCTTACTCATCATAAAGGCTGTACCGATAGCAACTCCATCAGCACCCAACATTAATGTTGATACAAGCTGCTCATAACGGAAAATACCTCCTCCAATAATAAGCGGAAGTCTCAATAGCGCCTCTGCTTGCATCAACAACGCTTGACTGCTGTGTAGATGATTCAAGGGCTCACCAATAAAGGTACCTCGGATTCCCCCCCCCTCAACTCCCTGAAGAATCAGTGCATCGGCACCCGCATCTTGCCATAAGAGGGCCTCAATCATATGCGTTGCTTGACCAATAACAGCAATCCCTGCCTCTTGAAGACGCTCTATAATCTCAAAGCTCGGAATGCCAAACTGAAATATAACCGCAGCAACTTCATGCTCAATAAGAAGGTTTACCTCTTCCGAGAGAGCAGATCGATAGGAAAAATCAAATGATTGATCCATTACCCCCACCGCCTGCATAAACTCATCAAGCCGTTGATAGAACTCATTATCTTTGGCTATCGAATCAATTTGGATCTCTTGCGCTGATAACGCAACAGCAAAAGGGCGATCAGTCTCCTCGCGAATAGCGATAATCCTCTCCTCTAACTGCTCAAGCTCCATAAATAATCCATTTATCGTACCTAAAGCCCCCGCTTCTGATATTAAAGTGATGAGCTCTACACTCTCTCCCGCGAAAAGGGGGGCTTGAATAATAGGGTGTTCGATTCCAAGTAGCTCAGTGAGTCGTTTAGAATAGTTCTCTCTCATAAGTTTATGCTCTTCCCTCTAATGAAAATAGGTTCTCTATATTTTGACGATGGATCTGGAGTAATGCTTCATACTCAATCCCTCGAATCTGACTAATACTCTTTGCAATCAACGGTAGATGTTTTGGTAGATGCAAGACACCGCGCTCAAGTGTTGATGAAGGTTGATCAGGCCCATCAGTCTCTAATAGTAGACGATTCAATGGCATCTGCTGAATAATTTTATGAAGGCGCTTTGCTCGAGGATAGGTGGCTGCCCCCCCAAAACCAAGATAAAATCCCAACTCTATAGCTCGTTTTGCCTGCTGCAAACTCCCCGAGAAGCTATGGATCACCCCTTTGAAGGGCCCATAGCGCCGCACCTCTCTGAGAAGTAAATCTAAACTTTTCCGCGAATGGAGAATTAAAGGGAGATCATATCGCTTAGCTAGACGTAACTGAGCGCGAAACAGCTTCATCTGCCCCTCTTTATCAGGGTCATCAATCATAAAATCTAAACCACACTCACCTAATGCTACCGGATTCTTTTCTCTTAAGTATGACTCAAGAATACTGAGATCCGCCTCTTGATGATCAGCCATAAAGTAGGGATGAAGCCCATACGCCCCATAAATTTCTGAGTGCTCTGACGTCAACCGATCTACTTTAGCGAAACGTTCTCTCGTTGTAGCAGGAAGAATCCACCCTGCGACCCCCACAGCTTTAGCTTCATCGAGCAGTTGAAGGAAACCTGATTTTCCCTGATCCCAGTATCGCTCATCATCTAGATGAATATGTGAGTCGATCAGCTCCACCATACACCTCGCTTAATGAACCATCTCACGGCTACGCAATTGATAGTAGAGTAACATAGCGCTAATACGCACAAACTCAATAAGCTCCTCAAGAGCAAGCTTATCCTCCTCTCCAGAGAAATCCTCCATCACCTCTTCCCGATCAATTTGTGTAAAGATGGTTAGATAATCAATAAAATCACTACCATCCTCATCAAGTGCAGTTAAATCGGCTTCACTAATACCAATTCCATAGAGATAACCATTACACCAATTAACAAACCCCTCAACCCGGTGAGAAAACTCATCCTCATCGGGAATGAGTAATGCTAACTTAAACTCTTTTGATGAGAGATCGGCTACCGTCTTATCATACAGAATCTTTAAGATCTCCTCATTGATCGACTCATTATTTAGATTTAGATTCTCCACCTCTTTCAACCACAAGGCGTAATGATCAAATGTTCGACCACATAAAATTGCTGTTAAAATACCATGAGCCTCTGCAATATTAAAACCGTTAAATTGCTCTTGAAGCAATGAATAGGTAATTTTTACACGCTCACTCTCTCTCTCTTTCATAAAACTCACTCATCTATATCTATCTAAATCATCCCTTATTGTAAGGGGTTTTAAAAGAAAAGTAACTACTCTCCAGAGCGACCATCTTATCCTAATGACGATCGACTCGATCCTTAATTGAGGGGAGAGCAGTGATCTCTGATTGTAGGATTCTTCCTCCATAAAAAAAGACTCTGAATCATCTTCAGAGTCTCTTAATCGATCTTTAGCTATTAACCTTCTCTTAAAACCTTAAATTAAGGTAAAGATTTTTACTTGTTAACCGCTTCTCTTAAACCTTTGCCTGCTCTAAATGCAGGAACGCGCGATGCAGGGATCTGAATCTCACGGTCTGGGTTACGTGGGTCACGACCAACTCTCGCGGCGCGATCACGCACTGTAAACGTACCGAAACCGATTAAGGTTACATTCTCACCCTCTGCTAATGTCTCGGTGATTGTCTCCATCATTGCCTCCACTGCTTTCGCTGCGGCAACTTTGGTCATGTCAGTTTTTTCTGCAATCGCTGCTACTAGTTCTGTCTTGTTCATAATTACAATTTCCTACTTTCGATTTAAAAATTTTGAAACGGTTTTAAGGTTAAAATCTAACAAACTTTATTTTGTTTGTATAGTTTTATACGTTTGTGATCGACCTAAGTCAAGAGCTTTAGAGTGTTTTACCATTATTTTTTTCACCGCTTGACATATTAGGTAAGGGGTAAAACCCACTAAATGACTCTGCATCTTCCACCTTACTTATCGGTTTAGTTAACGCATAGTCAAAAACCTCATCCACCTCCTCAATGCCGATAACCTCGAGCTCTTCCAATACACTACTAGGCACATCTTCAAGGTTCTTAATATTCTCTTTGGGGATTAAAACAGTTTTTATTCCAGCACGATGTGCTGCGATTAACTTCTCTTTTACTCCACCAATCTCTAATACCCTTCCGCGCAATGTTACTTCACCTGTCATGGCGATATCAGAACGAATTGGAATATCTAATAGCGCTGAAAGAATGGCTAACGTAATTGCTGAACCTGCGCTAGGACCATCTTTAGGGATCGCCCCTTCTGGCGCATGCACATGAATATCCCACTTAGTATGAAAATCGTAGGGCAATCCAAATTGATTGCTGCGTGCACGGATAACAGTCAATGCAGTACGCACCGACTCTTTCATCACATCCCCTAAGCTACCTGTGGCAATCAGCTCCCCTTTACCGGGCATTAATTCAACTTCAATACCTAATAGATCGCCCCCAACCTGAGTCCAAGCTAAGCCATTGACAAATCCTACAGCTGCCTCTCTCTCTTTTAAGCCATGTTTAAATTTAGGGGCGCCTAGATACTCAATCACCTTCTCTCTACTTAAGGTAAGAGATTTTACTCGCTCTTTATCACTCTCTGCTAAGAGACGCTCTTTAATAAATTTACGGCAGAGTGCCCCAATTGTCCGGTTAAGATTACGAACCCCTGCCTCTTTAGTATAGGACTGAATCAGAAGTAACAGGACCTCATCGGGAAATTGAAGTTCTTTAGCTGTTAGTTTGTGCTCCTCTAATTGCTCTGGAACAAGATGCTCTTTAGCAATAGTCAACTTTTCAAGTTCGGTATAACTTGACAGTTCGATAATATCCATCCGATCCCGAAGTGGTGCAGGAATATTATAGCTATTAGCTGTAGCAATAAACATCACCTCAGAGAGATCAACATCAACATCAAGATAGTGATCCATAAAGGTCTCATTCTGCTCTGGATCGAGCACCTCTAATAGTGCATCAGCAGGATCTCCACGATGATCAGCCCCCGTCTTATCTAGCTCATCAAGCAGGATCAATGGATTTTTCCGCTGCGCTTTAGTAAGTAGCTGCACTAACTTACCAGGCATTGCACCAATATAAGTACGACGATGCCCCCGAATCTCAGACTCATCATGTACTCCACCTAAACTCATACGAACAAACTCTCTACCTGTCGCCTTAGCAATAGAGCGCGCAAGCGATGTTTTACCAACACCAGGAGGACCTATGAAGCAGAGAATCTTGCCTTTCTTTGTGCGAGTATGATTAATCACTGCAAGATACTCAAGGATATGATCCTTAATCTTCTCCAAGCCAGAGTGATCTTCATTCAGGACCTTCTCAGCTCGCTTTAAACCATAGCGAAGACGTGACCGTTTATTCCATGGCATTTTTAGCAACCAATCAATATAGGTACGTGAAACTGTCCCCTCTGAAGACATAGGCGGCATCGACTTTAAACGCTTAACTTCGTGCAGTGCCTTCTCCTCTGCCTCCTTAGGCATCTTCGCCTCTTTAATCTGCTCTTCAAGTGCATCAAGCTCAGAGAGACCATTATTATTGAGATTATCAAGCTCTTTATGAATCGCCTTCATCTGCTCATTTAAGTAGTACTCTCGCTGATTCTTTGAGACCTGATTTTGCACCAACATCTGAATTCGCTTCTGGGTCTCTAAAATATCGAGCTCTTCAGTTAGACGCTTAATGAGCAGCTTTGCTGCTCCTTTTAAGGTAGGCTCCTCCAAAATCTCCTGCTGAGATTCAAGATCAATTTTGCTATTAGCCAAAACAGCAATCATCACTTTAGTTAAAGAGTGCTCCTCAGCAACAATCTTGGCAATATCACTAGGTACTTTAACTAAGTCCCCCATATCAGCAAAAAGCTTCTGGATCACATTAAGATAGACACGCTCTAAATTAGGTGAGAGCACCTCTTCATCCTTTAGTGCCGTAAAGTCCCCTAATACTAAGTTAAAGATCCCCCGCTCTGTCTCATACTGGATCTCACGAGTACTATTGAGCTGGACACGCCCATAACAATCCACCAGGACCTTATAATTGCCCTTCTCCACCTCAATCGACTCAATAATTCGTCCGACTACTCCGGTATGATAGATACTCTCCATCGTAACGGCATCATCATCAATCTCTTTATGAGTTACCAAAATAACATTTTGATCATATTGAGGCGCAATCTCTAACGCACCCAATGAGAGTCTTCGACCAATTAGTAAAGGAACCGTTGCTGAAGGAAATACTACAAGATCCCGTAGTGCAACAATAGGTAACTCTTGACCACTCTTACCAAAAGGAGAATGACTCTGCTCCTCCCCTTCTGGCTGCTTATTTAGATTCTCATACTCTTGAGACATAGATATTCTTTACTCCAGTTAATGTCGGTAATCAATCATATTAATTGACTTCTCTAAACCGTAAAATAACCCTTATGAATTTACCTATATAAAGCGTAGTGCAAAAGAGGTTAAATAGGTTAATGTTCTATCGAGTTATTGACACACAATAAAATCGGGTAAGTAGATACTCACCCGTATAACCACTTCTAATTTAACCATATCTAAGCACTTTTAAGATCTTTATAAGCTGACTCAATTAGGCTTATTCGATCCCCCTTAATATAGCACAAGAGGCGCAGTTCTCGGTTAAAACTATGCTATAGTTACACTCTTTTATCGCATCTTTATCACACACTGCAATATTATATGATGACTGAACGTAAAGATTTCAAGCTTGCAACTCACTATACGCCTTCAGGCGATCAGCCAAAAGCGATCGCTGCCCTTACCGATGGGATTGAGTCAGGATTAGCCTTTCAAACACTGCTCGGGGTGACAGGGTCGGGTAAAACCTTCACTATGGCGAATGTTATTCAAAATACTCAACGTCCAGCGATGATTTTAGCACCTAATAAAACATTAGCAGCTCAGCTATATGGCGAGATGAAAGAGTTCTTCCCTAACAATGCTGTTGAGTACTTTGTCTCCTACTATGACTACTATCAGCCTGAAGCCTATGTTCCAGCATCAGACACCTTTATTGAGAAAGACGCCTCCATCAATGATCACATTGAGCAGATGCGTCTTTCAGCAACAAAAGCCATTTTAGAGCGTCCCGATACCATTATCGTAGCTACTGTTTCCGCAATCTATGGACTAGGTGATAAAGATCACTACATGAGTATGATCCTTCATGTTGTTCGAGGTGAGGAGATCGATCAACGAGATATATTAAAACGTCTTGTCGATCTACAATATACCCGTAATGATACCGTTTTAGAGCGCGGCTCCTTTCGTGTTCGTGGTGAAGTAATTGATATCTTTCCAGCTGAGTCGGAACGAGATGCTGTTCGAATCGAGCTTTTCGATAATGAAATTGATAATCTCTCCTATTTCGACCCCCTCACAGGCTCTGTATCACGCAATGTCGAACGGCTAACCGTCTATCCTTCCAGCCATTATGTAACACCTCGAGCTAATCTCTTAAAAGCTGTTGAGGAGATTAAGGAGGAGTTAGCCGATCGCTTAGAAGTGCTCCGCGCCAATGGACAGCTTCTAGAGGCGCAGCGGATCGAGCAGCGGACTAAATTTGATATTGAGATGATTCTAGAACTCGGCTACTGTCAGGGGATTGAAAACTACTCTCGATACCTATCAGGGCGTGCTCCTGGCGAGGCACCACCAACACTTTTTGATTATCTTCCTGATAATGCTCTACTCTTCATTGATGAGTCTCACGTTGCCGTCCCACAAGTAGGAGCAATGTATAAGGGGGATCGTAGCCGAAAAGAGACCTTAGTTACATATGGATTCCGCTTGCCATCGGCGCTCGATAATCGCCCCTTAAAATTTGAAGAGTTTGAGGCGCTTATGCCACAAACCATATTTGTATCAGCTACACCAAGTACCTATGAAGCGGAACACTCTGATCAAGTTGTCGAACAGGTAGTACGCCCAACAGGATTGCTAGATCCTATTGTGGAAGTCCGCCCCGTAGCTTCACAAGTTGATGATGTTCTCATGGAGATCAACCAGCGAGTTAAGAAGAATGAGCGTATATTAATCACCACACTCACTAAACGAATGAGTGAGGATCTCACTGAATTCCTCTCTGATCATGGGGTAAAAGTACGCTATCTCCACTCTGATATTGATACTGTTGAGCGCGTAGAGATTATCCGAGATCTTCGCTTAGGGGTCTTCGATGTTCTTGTGGGAATCAACCTACTACGGGAGGGGCTCGATATTCCAGAAGTCTCTCTAGTTGCGATTTTAGACGCTGATAAAGAGGGTTTTTTACGCTCTGAACGCTCCTTAATTCAAACCATTGGACGCGCTGCCCGCAATGCTGAAGGAAAAGCAATCCTCTATGCTGACAAAATCACTAAAGCGATGCAAAAAGCGCTCGATGAAACTCATCGCCGTCGTCAAGTGCAGCAAGCCTATAATGAACGGCACGGTATCACCCCACAAACGATTCGTAAAGAGATTCAAGATATTATGTACGATGCTCGCGATAATGCTCCAAAAGAGCAATATATTGAGGAGTATCGAGGAAAGCTCATTATCAATGATGATGCGATTGAAGCCGATCTGAATCTCCATAACCCTAAAGAGCTGAGTCGTCATATCAACCAGCTAGAGAGAGAGATGCTCGATCATGCACAAAATCTAGAATTTGAGGAGGCCGCTACGCTCCGAGATGAGATTGAGCGCCTTAAGAGAGAATTTCTCCTCACCTAGAACGATATCTAATCATCTGAGCACCACTATAGAATCGGTTACTTTATGCTATTCTATCTCTCTAATGATTTAACGATCTATGCATCATTAAAGATTAACTAGTTCGATTAAGAGGAGTCACATGACAAATAGCGCAACCCAGCAGGATCATATCGTCCATATCTTCCCACCAAAAGGCTCTTTAGATCTACTCTCTCAAATGGAGAGTAACATCATGCAGTGCACCGCTACTAGTGAAGTATATCAGCTCTTTCGTAGTTGCCTACTCGCGGTACTTAATACAGGAAGTATCACTGACGATAGCGCAGAGATTTTTAACCAACATAAAGATTTTAGTGCGGATATTCTACGTACTGAGCGTGGTATTAAACTTAAGCTGACCAATCCACCAAAAGAGGTCTTTGTCGATGGGGAACTCACCGAGCTGATTCGGCGAAATCTCTTCTCCGTTTTACGAGATATTCTCTTTGTCCGTGGGGTATCTGATGCATTTCATCGCTATATCCCTAGTGATCCTGCCCCAAAGATTACTATTACCGATGTTATCTTCTCCATCTTAAGGAATGCTAATGCTCTCACACTCCGTAATGGGCCCGATCTGATTGTCTGCTGGGGTGGGCACTCCATCAATAATGATGAGTATCAGTATGGACGAGAACTGGGTTATGAGCTTGGCTTACGTCGACTAAATATCTGCACAGGCTCAGGACCAGGTGCAATGGAAGCCCCTATGCGCGGCGCTGCCGTTGGTCATGCCCAGCAAGCATACAAAGAGAGCCGCTTTATTGGGGTAACAGAGCCCTCCATTATTGCCGCTGAACCACCAAACTCCTTAGTTAATGAATTAATAATCATGCCGGATATTGAGAAGCGCCTTGAGACCTTCGTTCGTATGGGGCATGGCATTATCATCCTTCCTGGTGGTGTCGGTACGGCTGAAGAGTTTCTCTATATTTTAGGGCTCTTAATGCAGAAAGAGAATCGAGATCAATACCTCCCTTTAATTCTGACCGGCCCTAAAGAGAGTCACACCTACTTCGAACAGCTTGATCAATTTGTTCGTGCTGTGCTCGGGGAAGAGGTGACCCAATATTATGAGGTTATTATTGATAACCCCCAGTTGGTAGCACAGAAGATGAGTCGTGCAATGCCTAAGGTGAAGGAGCATCGCAAAGCAAAAGAGGATCTCTACACTTTTAACTGGACAATGCATATTCCTAAAAGCTTTCAAACCCCTTTTATCCCAACCTTTGAAAATATGCGTAATCTTAATCTAAGACGCAATCAACCTATCGAACAGCTTGCCGCTAATCTACGCTGCGCCTTTTCTGGTATTGTCGCTGGTAATGTTAAAGAGGTGGGAATGAGAGAGGTTGCAACTCACGGCCCATTTGAGCTTCATGGTGATCCCGACATTATGCATCTAATTGATGAGCTTTTAGAGAGCTTTGTAGCTCAGGGACGTATGAAACTTCCCGGCACTGAATATCAACCCTGCTATACCGTTATTCGCGACTAAGCAATTCAAGGAGGTTAAAGATGAGTATAAAACAGATCGCCACTATTGTTGGTAGCATCAGTAAAGACTCCATTAATATGGAGATTGCCCGCTTTATGCAGAATCGCTATCAAAAAAAGATGGCCATTGAGATTCTTCCCCTCAATGATATCCCTCTCTATAATAGAGATATTGAATTAACACCCCCTGCAATAATCAAAAGATATCGACAAACGATTCGGGAGGCGGATGGACTGCTTCTCATTACACCAGAATATAATCACTCAATTCCTGGTGTTCTTAAAAATGCTTTAGATTGGTTCTCTCGAGTAGATCAGGTCTTTCAAGGGAAGCCCACGATGATTTTAGGGGCAACCCCCGGAGGATTAGGGACTGTAAAAGCACAGATCCATCTTCGACAAATCCTCAATTCTGGTGGTCTAGGGGCGTATGTCCTTCCCCAAAATGAGCTCTTTCTCTCCTCCATTCTCTCTAAGCTCGATGAGCAAAAGCAGCTCGTTGATGAGCCCACCCTCTCCTTTCTTGATCAGACTGTTGATCACTTTATTCAATGGTGTGAACGCTTCCCACAAAACATATCATCCTAATAGAGTTAAAACCACCGGAATAGTCAATAGCGAGAGTAGCGTTGAAGTGATCACCACCGCAGTGCTAAAGAGACCATCGGCACCATATCGACTAAAGAGAACCGATGAGAGCGCAAAGGAGGGCATCGTCGCTGACATCAGTAAAATGCCCTTTAGCCAAGGGGTAAAGGGGAGAAACCAGAGCGTAATCGCAACGATAATGGGCATTGCAAGAAGCTTGTTTCCTGCAGTAAAGAGTAGGAGCGAGGAGGGAATCGCCCTACGCCTCTTCCACATAGGGGGGATTAACAACCCAATATAGATCATCGCCATTGGACTAGCGATATTGGCAAGGGTCTGCATCAGCTCTTTAAAGAAGTGAGGGGCCTCAAATTGAGTCAATCCTGCGGTTAACCCAATAATTATCGCCAACATAGGAATATTGATTAATGCCTTTAAACGACGTAATGAAAACCCTTCACCTCCTTGAAGTAACGTCACCCCAACAGTCCAAAGCAGTAGATCAATCCCCGCATCAAAGATGGCTACTAACAGCGCCCCTTCAGGACCAAAGAGGGTATAAGCCAAAGGGATTCCAATAAACCCGGTATTGCCTAATACTGATAAGAGAGCAATCTCACTTCGCTTACCCCCCTCTATATTAAGTTTAGGTAGTAATAGCCAGTGGATAAAAATCAATCCTCCATTAAGTAGAAGTGAGAAGAGAAGTACCGCTACAATACGCTCCCCCACCTCCCCATCAATCTGAAAATTGAAGATGCTCGATAGAATAATTGCCGGTAGACCTACATTAACAATAATTTTAATCAACATCTGCTGTACCTCTACAGTAAATGGTTGATTAATTCTTAGCAATACTCCAATCAAGATCATACTCCCCATTAGAGAGACCGCTGTAAAAATCGCCCCAAAACTTGCCTCTATCATAATCGTTAACTCCTCCTCTTTATCATTCTTCCCTATTACCAGTATCTCTCTGTTACACTCAATAGAGAGAAGCAGAACTCTTCAATTTACACCATAAGGTACCTAATGATGATCAGAAGCATCCTCCTACTCCTACTCTATTATGCCACTATCGTTACAGCAGAATCGCTACCCGATGCAACTCTATTTGCCTGTAATGATGACCACTTCTGCTCCAATAAATTACTGAAGAGCAATGGAGAGATTCGTAACTTCCGCCACACCTATGAAGCAGAACCCCGAGGTATACCGCAACATTACTATGGCGCAATTGCCATGAATCCTCAAAGCGGTATGACCCGTAGCGAGATTTATCGTGATAGCAATCAGATCATCTCTATTAATGATGCCAAATTAGGGAAGGGGGCTCGCCGCACCTTTCGTGGCGTTGAGCGCGTTGAGCGATTAGTCCTTACCGGTTGCCCTCTATGTGAAATTGCTATCACCTTTCGTGACGGTTGTGCAGCCCTCGCCTGGTCTCCAACTAAGGAGCGCTACTACCGCGCCCTCTTTGAGTATGAACCCCATCTACGCCCAATTAAGAGCAGTGGGAAAAATCCCTATCTACACCATGTCGCAGCAACAGCTCTACAGCGCTGCCAAACAGAGCAGCAGCACCCTCAATCTACTAACGATTGCCGTGTTGTAGCACAACTTTGTACCGATCAGAAGTGGCCTTAAAAAAGAGAGGCTCAATCTCCCTCTGATCTTTGTTAAAATAGCTCTTTTCCATACTGCCAAGGTATAAACTGAATCAAAAGGAGTGAGGATGAGTTTTTCTATCGGATTTATTGGTGGGGGCAATATGGCCCGTGCCATCTTAACAGGAGCAGTCACCGACTACCCTAAATCAAAGCTATTTGTTGCAGATCGACATCAAGCAAACCGTGACTACTTTAGCCAACAGCTAGGAATCACCGCCTGTAAACATTTTAGTGAGTTTATTCAGAAAGTTGACCTACTCATTCTTGCGATAAAACCACAGGGATTTCCAGAACTCTTTGCTGAACTTCGTCCCCATATTAAAGAGAGCTTAAGCATTATTTCGATTGCAGCGGGGGTCACCACCACCTCTATCCAACAAGGCTTAGGGTTAACTAAGCAGCCCGTTATTCGCGTCATGCCAAATACGCCTGCAACCATTAATCTAGGGGCATCAGCACTCTACGCAACAAAAGAGACCCCTAAGATGCTAAAAGAATTTACTGACACACTCTTCTCCACCTGCGGCATCACCGTTTGGGTACCTAAAGAGGAGCAGCTCTCTGCTGCTGTGGCCGTCTCGGGTTCAAGTCCTGCGTACTTCTTTTATATTATGGAAATCATGACTGAGATGGGGGTTAATCTAGGATTAAGCCCAGAGAGTAGCGCCCTACTAACGAAGCAATCCCTACTAGGTGCCGCTCGCTATAGCTTAAAGAGTGAGGAGTCATTAGCGACCTTAAAACAGAATGTTATCTCCCCTAATGGGACAACGGAAGCTGCGATCAAGAGCTTTCTAGAAGATGATCTTGCCGGTACCATTCAACGAGGCATGGAGGCTGCCGCTAAACGAGACCGGATGCTCTCAGAAGAGATTGCCACCCTCCTTACCACCACTGATTAACCGACAAAGGGATACTATGTCACTCTTTAACTATCTACTCTACTTTATTATTGAGCTCACCTTTAATCTCTTTGCTCTTCTAGTATTGCTGCGCTTTATACTCCAAGTGGTTAAGGCGAGCTTTCTCCACCCCATTATTCAGTTGCTGGTGAAGATAACCAATCCACTTCTCCTTCCAGTCCGACGCATAACCCCTATCTTTAGTCGTTATGATTGGTCCTGTATTCTACTGGTTACCCTCTTAGGCTTAGTTAAATATACCCTCTACATCGTAATGGGGATGATTCCCCCCCATCCTCCACTGATCATCTTCGGTTTGGTGATTCTCGATATTATCCGACTTATCGCCTATATACTCCTCTTTTCACTCATACTAAGGGCAATTGCTAGCTGGCTTGGTTCCTCTCCACGGCAATCGATGATCTTAGGCTTACTCAACCTCATAACCGACCCTCTCCTACGCCGTATTAAGTGGCGAATGCAATGGCGAATGATTGATTTTAAACCCATGGTGGTGGCACTGCTCCTCTTAATTCTACTGCAGGTGGTGGTGATATTAGAAAGCAGCCTTACTATCTATGGCAAATTCTCATCGCCCGATCACGATCAACGGGCACTGATCGAGGCATTGGAAGCTGAACGCGCAGAACGATTACGCCTAGAGGAGCGAATCCAAAATCAGCAGCAGACACCTTAAGCAGCATCTTGGGCTGGCACATTGATCTGTGCTAGCCCCTCTTTCACCCTCCCTTATCCATCTTCCCCCTCTAAGATGCTCTCTAATTCAAGCCACCGCTCCTCTGCTGCCTCTAGCTCTGCTGCTATCTGACTTAACTCCTTTAAGAGGGCGGCCTGCTCCTCATGTGGCTGCTCATAGAAAGCACTCTCCTGCGTCCTCTCCGTCAACTCAGTGCTACGGCACTCTAAATGCTCAATCCTCTCTGGGAGTTGTGCTAACTCTCGCTGCTCATTATAGCTAAGCTTTCGTCGCCCTTTCCGCTCTCTATTAGTTGCTCTCTCTCTTCCCTTATTTGCTGCCCCTTCCTTACCTATCTCCTCTTGCTTTACCCCCTCTTTATCACGAACTTTTGCCCAATCACTATAACCACCAAGAAAATGGCCAATCTTCCCAGCCCCTTCAAATACTAAAATAGAGGTAACCACCTGATCTAAAAAGTGGCGATCGTGAGAGATCAGCAGTAAAGTTCCCTGAAAATTGTGAAGCAGCTCCTCTAGCAACTCCAAAGTCTCCAGATCTAGATCATTAGTGGGCTCATCCATAACCAATAAATTAAAAGGGCGAGTAAATAGCTTCGCTAAAAGCAGACGATTACGCTCCCCGCCTGAGAGTGATTTCACCGGACTTCGAGCTCGCTCAGGTGTAAAAAGGAACTCCTGTAGCCACCCCATCACATGGCGTCTCTTCCCACCTATCTCAACAAAATCACTCCCCTCTACTACATTTTCAAGGAGAGTACGCTCAAGATCGAGCTCCCCTCGCAATTGATCAAAGTAGGCCACCTCCAATCCTGTACCCCGCTCTACAGTGCCAGAATCTGGCGTGAGTCTACCCAGCAAAAGCTTAATCAGAGTGGATTTACCCGCACCGTTAGGGCCAATGATCCCAATTCGATCTCCCCGTTCAACGACTAACGAAAAATCTTTAATTAGCGGTCCATCCGCTCCAGAAAAGGTGAGTCCCTCAGCAACAATCACTCGCTTTCCAGAGTATCCCCCCTCCTCATAATGAAGCGTAGCCACCCCTTGCCGCTCTAATCGCTCCGCTCGCTCTTTACGCATACGCTCCAACTCCCGTACACGCCCCTCACTACGAGTACGTCGCGCTTTAACCCCCTGCTTAATCCATATCTCCTCTTCGGCTAATTTCTTATCAAAAGCACGCCACTGCTGCTCCTCATTGTAAAGCTCTATCGCTTTCTGCTCTAAATAATCTCGGTAACTACCGGGATACTCAGTGAGCACCCCTCGATCTAACTCAATAATCTTTGTCGCTAATGCATCTACAAAGAGTCGATCATGGGAGATAAAGAGAAGTGTCCCCTGATAGTGGGTTGTGAGCACCTCTTCAAGCCACTCAATCATCTCAATATCGAGATGGTTTGTAGGCTCATCCAGTAGTAACAGATCAGGATCACTTACTAAAGCCCGTGCAAGCAAAGCGCGGCGAATCCAGCCACCCGAGAGCTCCGCCATCTGCCAATCTCCCTCCAGCTCAAGTCGCGTCAACATTTCATCGATCCGCTGCTCACTATTCCAACCATCTAAACGATCGAGAGACTCCTGAAGCGAGGCGAGACGCTCAAGCTGCTCTGGCTCACTGCTAAGAAGTTGATGATACTCACTAAGATACTCCCCCACTTGCGCTAAACCAGAGGCAACAAAGTGGTAGACAGTAACAGAGAGATCTGTAGGCACCTCCTGATCGAGCTTAGCAATCTTTAAGCCTGCATCATGATGCAGTTGCCCTCCATCTGGCTCCACCTCTTTTGCTATAACCCTCAAAAGGGATGACTTCCCCTCCCCATTTCGTCCAACAAGAGCAATACGTTCGCCCCGATAGATGGTTAAATCAACATCCGAAAGAAGAGGACGCGCCCCGTAGGCTAATGAGAGCTGATCTAAACGCAAAATTGGCATAATACCCCTCTATACTTATTTTCTAGCTAATGGGTAGACTGCACCCAATTGATGGGGTAAACGATAGCAGAGATCTCCTTACTTCACCATAAAAGTAACATGATAAAAAGAGATCATTAGCCTAATGACTAATGATCTCTTAATTACAGCAAGAGGTCATCTACTACCAATTAACGCCCTTCGCGATTTGCCACCACCTGTGGAAGAACGCAGAGCATCTCATAGAGTAGATTTGCTCCAATCAGTGCCGTTGTTCCTGAAACATCATAGATTGGCGCTACCTCTACTAAATCACACCCAACAAGATTTAAACCGGCACAGCCACGAACCACCTCCAGCGCCTGAATCACAGTTAGACCACCTACTTCCGGTGTTCCTGTTCCTGGCGCCATACTCGGCTCAATACTATCAATATCATAAGAGAGATAGACAGGACCATCACCCATCTTTGCCCGCACTTGGGCCATTAATGGCTCTAAGGAGCGGTGCCAACACTCTTCAGCCTGAACCACCTGAAACCCTTGCGCTCTACTCCAATCGATATCTCCTGAATCTAATGATTGGCCACGAATACCGATCTGTACAACACGCTCCGTATCCAGCAAGCCCTCTTCAACAGCGCGACGGAATGTAGTTCCATGTGCTAAAGCCTCTCCAAACATCTCATCATTAACATCTGAATGGGCATCAACATGGATTAAGCCAACAGGCCCATGTTTTTTATTAATTGCCCGCAAGATTGGCAAAGTAACCGTATGATCCCCCCCAATAGAGAGAGGTATAATATTATGGGCCAGCAACTCATCATAGAATGACTCGATAATGGCAACCGTCTTCTCAAGATTATAGGTATTAACCGGAACATCACCAATATCGGCAATATTCAGATGCTCAAAAGGATTAACATCAGTAGCCTGATTGTAAGGGCGAATCATTACCGACTCAGAGCGGACACCACGGGGGCCAAAGCGGGCACCACTTCTAAATGATGTTCCAATATCCAGAGGAATCCCCACAAATGCCGCATCGAGATCGCTCCCCTCTAACTCTGTCACATAAGGTAGGCGCAACATTGTAGCGATCCCACCTGCACGGGGCATCTCATTACCACTTAATGGCATATACTTTTTACTCATCTTCTACTCCTATTAAATATTAATATTAGATATAGATACTGATAAAAATCCGATAGGATCTCATCCATCGCCTAATCGGAAGATAGGGATTAAGATGGCCAATGGATCAACAGCTGCAGACCCATTGCTCCCAATTGCCACCTTAATCGCTATATAACTGACTCATTACTAAGAGTGAATCGCTCTTTACTGACGTACAAGCGCAGCAATAGTCTCACTTCCTCGCCCCTCTTTGTAGGTAAGTAGGCTCGCCCCAACAAAGCTGATAATACTTACAAGCAGACCATAGTAGATGGGGGAATTGGCGTAGATACCATCTCTATAGATGAAGAGTGAGACGGTACTGAAACCTAAAATCATGGCGCTAATCGCCCCCTCTTTTGTTGCCCGCTTCCAGTAGATAGCTCCGATTAGTGGCACTAACATCCCCCCTACTAACAGGTTATAAGCAAAGCTTAACGCACTTAACACATCGGTAAAGAGCAACGAAATTCCCAATACCGCTACCCCAATCACCCCTGTGGCAATACGATTGAGTCGCACAGAGCCCTCCCCTTTATAGAGCAGGGGCATTAAATCTTCCGTAAAGGTGGTCGATGCCGCTAAGAGGGTTCCGCTAGCAGTAGACATTAATGCTGAGAGCACAGCGGCTAAAACAATACCGCGAATACCCACAGGAAGAATTGTCTGCAGCATGGTGGCAAAAACATCATCGGCATTTGCTAAATCGGGAAGAAGAATCTTAGCTGTCATCCCAATTAGAGCACAGACTAAACCGTAGAGAATACAGTAGATCCCCGCTAAAAAGCCCCCACGACGCGCAACTGAGCTATTTTTTGCTGTAAAGACCCGCTGCCAAATATCCTGCCCAATAATCATTCCAAAAAAGTAGATAAGAAAATAGGTGATAACGGTGCTCATCCCCATATTGCCAAGATGAAAGCTCATCTCAGGCATCTCTGCCACAAAGTTGCCCCAACCGCCAGCCTTATAGAGCGCAATAGGAAGAAGAATTAACGCTAAGCCAATGGTTTGTACCACAAATTGAATAATATCTGTGAGCGTGATGGACCACATTCCCCCAATAACGGAGTAGAGCACCACAAGCCCCCCGGCCAGCAGCACCCCTTGCCATAATTCAAGCCCAAAGAAGATCTTTAAAATTGATCCCATCCCCAAAACAGAGACAACAGAGACCATCGCCGTATTCACCAACATAATAAAAGCACTAATTCGGCGTACGGTAACGTTATATCGACGCTCTAAAACTTGTGTGACGGTAAAGATCTTCAATTTAAGTAGATGCTTAGCTAAAAAGACATTAAGCACCATCACCCCCAACCCCAAGCTGCCGGCTAACCAAACAGCAGAGATACCGTAACGATATCCCAAGCTCATAGTACCTATAGTGGCCGCACCTCCAAGAACGGTGGCAGCCAGAGTCGCCAGATACATGGTGGGCCCTAAGCTACGCCCGGCGACAAGATACTCCTCTTGGTTCTTAACACGGCGCATACTATACCAACCCACCATCAAAATACCCATGGCGTAACAGAGAACGATCCCGATATCGATCATCATAGTGTAGCTCCCTCCTGAATTTATCGATTTTGAATCCCAAGGGGATCCATTTATTATTCTTAAATTCACTATGCGCAATCTTTTTCGGGAAATAAATGGTATTCTAAAAATAGATACTTTTGATTTATCTGAAGAATAATAATATCGTTAAAAATCAATCTTTATCAGCACTTAGAGGGGTAATAAATAAAATGGATAACCTGCCAAACCTTCGTCTACTCTCAATATTTAACACTATTGTGAAGCATCAAGGCTTCGTCGGCGCACAAGATGAACTAAACCTCTCTGCATCGGCACTCAGCAACCATCTCTCCGCGCTAGAAGAGAGTGTGGGCTTTACCCTCTGTCTTCGTGGTCGAGGAGGATTTCAACTCACAGAGAAAGGGGAGCGTTTTCATCAAAACATGCTTCATATTCTCGAAGAGATCGAGGCCTTTACCCGTGCAACCGCTGAACTTAATAATCTTTTTATTGGCTCCTTAAAAATTGGCATTCTCGATGGGCTAGTACAGCAGAGTCATCTCTCATTATCGAATATTATTCGAAACTTCAATCAGGAGTACCCTAGCGTCAATGTTCACTTAAGTATTGAGGATCCCTCCACTTTACAAAATAAAATTTTAGATCATGAACTCACCTTAGCCGTTGGCTCATTTAGCAATATTCATAATGGGATTTGGTCTAAATATCTCTTTAGTGAACCACAATTTCTCTACTGCGCAGCTAATCACCCCTTAGCACTTGAAAAAGAGCTTGATAAAGAGAGGGTGGCCCGCGCCAATATTGTCGGTAAGCCCTACTGGAGCCATCGAAAAATCACTCGAAAAGGCTTCAATAAACCCACTGCCTCTGCCGATTGTATGGAGACCCAATTAATTATGATATTATCAGGGCAGTTTATCGGCTATCTCCCCGAGGAGTATGCCAGCGGTTGGGTTAAAAAGGGAGCATTGATTCAACTCTTTCCAGAAGATTATCACTACAATGCAAAATTCTCCCTAATTGCACGTAAAGATCGCTTAAGAGATCCGCTTATACGCACCTTCCGTACCTTTATGCAAGCTGAGATTAAGGCGGTTAAAGAGAGAAATCAACAATAGGAGAATTCAGTATCACACCCTCTATCGATCATACATATTTCATGCAAGAAGCACTATTAGAAGCGAAGAGAGCCTATCAGATTGGAGAGGTTCCCATTGGCGCTGTTATTGTCAAAGAGGGAAGAGTAATCGCCCGCGGTCATAATCGCTCTATAATCGATCATGACCCAACAGCTCATGCTGAGATTGTAGCCATTCGTAATGCATGCCAAGTGATAGGAAACTACCGTTTAACCGGAACACAGCTCTACGTCACACTAGAGCCCTGTATGATGTGTGCCGGCAGCTTTATCCATGCCCGTATCGATCACATTATTTATGGTGCGGGAGACTCCCGAAATGGGGCCTTAGTCACCAATATTAATCTCAATGAGATCGAGGCCTTCAACCATAAAGTAATCATCACACCCCATATTTTAGAAGAGGAGTGTCGTACTCTACTTAAGAATTTTTTTAAAGAACGGCGTGCAGCAGCTAAAGCGGCTCGCACCGATAATAATGAAGCAAGAGGAGCCCTATGAGCACCATTAAATCTGCCTACTTAACCTTAATTGAAGAGCGGGGCTATACTCCCGATCCAAAACAACTTGAGGTTGTCGCCGCTTATGATCGACTAAAAGCGCGACTTGATAAGGATGAAGCCACCTTAAATCAGGAGCGCCTCTCTACGATAGAGCGCCTCTTTAAACCCTTTATGGATCTCTCCCATGCCTGTGAATATGAAGATCCACGTGGCCTCTATATCTATGGTCGTGTCGGACGAGGCAAAACATTTCTAATGGATCTCTTCTTTGATAATATCTCCCAACCAAAAATTAGGGAGCACTACTACCACTTTATGCAGGATGTCCATCAGAAGATGCAGCAGGTAAAAGGGCATGAAGATCCATTAAAGATGGTGGCTAAAGCCTATGCAAAAGAGTGTAAGGTGCTCTGCGTTGATGAGTTTCATGTCATTGATATCACCGATGCAATGATACTCTATCGTCTTTTAGAAGCGCTGCTCGATGAGGGGATATTCTTTATCACCACCTCAAATCGCACCCCCGATGATCTCTACAAAAATGGGTTGCAACGTCAACAATTTCTGCCCGCTATCGAGATTATTAAAGAGCGCTTAGAGGTAATTCCTCTCGATACTGAGCAGGATTACCGAATGCGCCATCTTGAGAGTGCAGATGTCTGGTTTACCGGTGATCTAGAAGAGCAAATCACCCACTTTGAGGAGCAGTGTGAATCCCTTATCGGCATAATGGAGGGGCCAGAGACCATCGATCTCAATGGGCACCCCTTTACCCTCTTAAAGCATGGGGAGGATGCTGCCTGGTTCACCTTTGAAGAGGCCTGTGTTAAAGCCCGCGCCTCCCACGACTTTATTAAATTAGCGGCAACTTATGAGACTATCTTCTTAAGTGGTCTACCCCAATTAACCCGAAAAAATGAGGATGCCGCTCGCCGCTTTGTCATAATGGTTGATGAATTTTACGATCAAGGGGTAAAATTGATTATCGGCTCAGAAGCCACGATAGAGACCCTCTATGCCGCCGAGGGCGAGAAGGCAATCGATTTTGAATTTGACCGTACCATCAGCCGCCTTATTGAGATGCAATCGCAAGAATATTTAGATCAACCTAAACGAGATTAAGAGTGAATAAGACAGTGAGTAATCAGCAAGAGAGAGTAGCAACCCCCTTAACTGAGGGATCTATTGACCCCCAACTGTTAGAGCATTTTTTAACCCAACTACGGGAGAGTGAGTATAAAGGTGAAATTGAGGAGCGCTATGGTCAACGACTCATGGCTGCGACAGATAATTCAATCTATCAACTCCTTCCCGCAGCACTCCTCTTTCCACGAGATCATGAGGATGTCATTATAATAATGGAGCTTCTCGGGCAAGAGCCATTCCACACAATCCCCATTACTCCCCGTGGCGGAGGTACAGGCACCAATGGGCAATCCTTAACCTATGGATTGGTGATTGATCTCTCCCGCCATATGAACACTATCCTTCATCTAGATAAGAAGAATCGAACTGTTACAGTTCAGACAGGGGTAGTAAAAGATCAGCTAAATGCATTTTTACGCCCTTTTGGGCTCTTCTTTGCCCCGGAGCTCTCCACCTCAAATCGCGCAACCATTGGAGGGATGATCAATACCGATGCATCAGGACAAGGGAGTTGTGAATATGGTAAAACCAGCCAACACACCCTCTCTATTAAGGGGGTCTTCCCTGGTGGTACTACCCTTCTCTCTCAAAGCTACTCCCGCGATCTACTCCAAAGCGCTCGTAAGTTGGGCTCCCAAGAGCCTATCTACCACTACATTGAGGCACTCGATCAGCTTATCTTGCCCCATAAAGAGAAGATTACAGAGCACTTTCCCCCTCTAAATCGCTATGTAACCGGCTATGATCTCTATCACTATGCGGAGGATTCAGGGGTCAATTTAAACCATCTCTTTTGTGGTTCGGAAGGGACCTTAGGGATCTTTACGGAGGCCACCTTAAACCTTCTCCCCATCCCAAAAGAGACTGCCCTTGTCCTTATCTCTTATAATGACTTTATCGGCGCCCTAGGGGATACCCCTGCATTGATGGCTAGTGGTGAGGCTACCTCCATCGAAATTCTTGATGATATCGTTTTAGATATTGCTAAAAATGATTACATCTGGGCCACTACCGAAAAGTATTTTGAAGGGGTCGATTATCGCGAGCTTAAAGCATTACAGTTAATTGAGTTTAACGCCGATTCCGAAGCCGCCTTAAAAGAGAAGGTTGAGCGCTTTCTACAGTATGCAGATACTCACCCTAACCAACATCGTTTAACCCAGCACGCCATCTATGGAAAAGAGGCTGTCACCACCGTTTATGGTTTACGCAAACGAGCCGTTGGTCTCTTAGGAGCAATTGAAGGGAATCGTCGCCCTATCCCATTTGTTGAGGATACAGCTGTTCCTCCAGAAAATCTGGCCCCTTTTATCGCTGAATTTAAAGCCATTTTAGATCAGTACGACTTAACATATGGAATGTTTGGCCATGCGGATGCAGGGGTGATTCATGTGCGGCCAGCTCTTGATATGAAGCTCCCTACCGATCAGATACTGATTCGCACCATCTCAGATAAGGTATACGCCCTATGTGAGAAATATGGTGGCGCCCTTTGGGGTGAGCATGGCAAAGGGGTGCGATCAGAATACTCAGAGGAGTATTTTGGCTCACTCTACCCCATAATGCAGCAGATTAAAGCCCTTTTCGACCCTCATAATCAGCTCAATCCAGGCAAAATTGCCACCACTGAGCAGAGCTCCCACACCCTCTATAAAATTGATGAGCTCCCAATGCGAGGGGATTTTAATCGTCAAATTGAGGCGAAATATTTCACCCAATTTCCTGATACGCTCTACTGTAATGGTAATGGTGCCTGCTTTAACTATGATCTTGATGCGGCTATGTGCCCAAGTTATAAGGCGACACGACAACGAATCAACTCCCCTAAGGGGCGTGCTGAGTTGATGAAAGAGTGGTTACGACAACGTTCAAATGGTACAGTTGATCCCACTTTTGAAGAGGAGGTCTATGAGAGCTTCTCTCTCTGCTTGAGCTGTAAGTCATGCACTGGTGAGTGCCCAATGAAGGTAAATATTCCCGATGCAAAAGCGGAGTTTTTATTCCATTACCATCAGACGCGTCCACGACAAAAGTATGAAGAGCTCTTAGCAAAATCAGAGTCACTCGCCCCTCTTGCTGCCCAGTTTGGAAAGGTCTCCCGCTTCTTAGGAAATTGGGGCCCTGTGAAGCGTCATCTAGAGCGCTTAGGGCTAATCGATCTACCCTCTCCTGAGGAGAATAATCTAAAGACCCTTATTCGAAAAGGATGGGTGACTGAGTTAAAAGAGGATCAATACACCCCCCTTGAGCAACTCAATGAGGAGGAGCGCAAAGAGGCTGTGATTATCGTACCGGATGTCTTCTTTCGCTTCTACGATGCAACAACCTTAGAAGCAACGATCCAGCTACTTCATAAACTTGGAATTACCCTCTTTTTAGCTCCATATAAACCATCTGGAAAAGCGCAACATGTCTTAGGCTATCTCGATCAGTTTCGTGAGAGTGCACAGAAACAGCACAATCTGCTTACTAAGCTAGCACGCTACCAGATTCCACTTGTGGGGATAGAGCCACCGGTCACTCTAATCTATCGTGATGAGTATCGAAAAAAGCTCAACCTTCCTACTCCTGAAGTTGCCTTGATTCAGAGCTGGCTATTAAAATTCCTCTCAAATGAACCAGAACGCATCGCTGCTCTATCGCTCGATCCTAAACTCTCAAAACAGACCTATCAGCTACTCAGCCACTGCACTGAAAAGAGCAATGCAACAACTGCCCCGACAGAGTGGCAACAGCTCTTTGCCTTGATAGGGGTGACGCTGACACTAGGAAGAGTGGGCTGCTGTGGCATGAGTGGTGCATTTGGCCATTTAAAGGCTCAAGAGGAGCTCTCTCGCAAGATCTATCACCAATCCTGGAAAAATGTCATTGATAGAGAGCCCGCAGAGCAGTTATTAGTCACTGGATTCTCATGCCGCTCACAGGTTGAGCGCTTCAGCCATGAGAAACTGCAACATCCATTAACACTCTTAAACCGAGTTATTCAGTAGTTTGTTATGTTAGAAATCATTCTTCTACTACTCTTTATTTTACTGCTCTTTATTAGCCCAGCTCTCTTTCTTAGTGCTCTTTTTATAGGTGGTTTTCTCCTTCTTCTGCTTGCTCTATATCGCAAGCAGCAGAGCAACAAAAGTGGAGAGTAACTCCCCTCCGTTTACACAAGAGAGGCTCTAACTTAGAGCCTCTAATCTCTATCTCTGCTTTTAGCATTTAAATAGACTCTTCCCGCCTAAATTTAAAAGGAGCATAAATTAAGATTGCAATTAAAAAGAGTCCTAAATAGCCAATCAAAGGGTAAAGATATGCGACTAGCTGTGTAAAGCCAGCAAAACTTGCAACATACCCCACAACTCCCGTTCCTATCGCAAAAAGGTAGGCTCTCTTAGTCTGCATCGGAGTAAAGCGTGCAACAAATGCGTAGTACATAGCCACGCCAGTATTGTAGATCATCCCAAAGAGAACAATTGCCATACAGAAGCCTAACACCGGTGAGATATCCTGAATAATTTTAAGCAGAGGGAGGTCATATCCCGCGACACGATCAACTTTAAGAAAGATTGCCAAATGAGCAATCATAATTAAAACTCCCACCCCAATCCCTCCTAATAATCCTCCTATCGTCGCCAGTTTACGATTCGGTTCACTGCCACCCATCACCAATGCCATTCCTGCCCCGACTGCTATATTAAACGAGACATAATTAATTGCCGAGATAAACCAATTAGGTAATGAGCTCTCAACGCTTAAGGCTATAGGCTCAAGTTCCGCTAATGAGCGATCATAACTAAAGAGACTATAGAGACAGATCAGAGCTAACGCGACAATTAGAAAAGGGGTAATACTTCCAATTAAGGTGATCACCCTCTGAATAGGCATAACGACAGTTAAGATAATCAATATCGTCATAATCCCACTGCCAATTGATGCAGGAATAGCAAAATGTTGCTGTAAGAGACTCCCTGCACCAGCCACCATTACAACCCCAACACCAAATAGAGTTAATATAATAATGCCATCCACTATCTTCCCTAAATATGGTCCACTTAAGCGATAGATAGCAACATCATGTGATGGGGTTTGTAGATAGCTACCCACCCGTGTCAACATCATACCTAAGTAGGCAAAGAGTACAGTGGCAAGTAGTGCACCTAAGGTTCCCATATAACCAAAACTGGTAAAATATTGCAGAATCTCATTTCCCGATGCAAATCCAGCCCCTACAATGATGCCAATAAAGGCACTGGCAATTCGTAAAATGGTAAACATTACTCCTCCCTATATATAATTATAATTATTTATCCATCTCTAATACTGATGATGGTGATCTCTATATAAGCCACAACTTACCTAAAAAGACAACCCCTTTACCCTTTAAGGTGATGATTCGTAGCTAGAGAGTCGGCGCTTCTCTGTGTAATAAGATGTAATTTATCCCGATCTCTACTATCATTAGGCATTCCTATCTTCCGAGATGATTATAACTAACTCAATAAAAGCGAGAAGAGTATGCGGATAAAATTACGAAACTTCATCTTTGCCCTCTACATGTCGGGCATTATGTCTTTTTTTATGTCAGGCGTTGTCACCTTAATAAATCTAGAAGTTCTAAAAAATGGATTAAGTCACCATTTCTTCTCCGCCTGGTTTCTTAAAGCCTTTCCAAGCTCATATTTAATCGCCTTACCCATCGCAATATTTATTGTTCCCTTTGTGGCAAAACTAACCAACGCCACTCTTAAACGTATTGGTCATAGTGAGTAAACGACAACAAAAGATCAGAGAGCGGCTGCCTGGATTATTAGCAACCTTTGGTATTGCACTCTTAGCAGATGGGGCCGCCCATTGGATTCCCCTTATTGGGGCACCTGCACTCGCCCTTCTTTTAGGATTAATACTAGGAAATACCCTTGTAAAAGCCCCTATACTCTCATCTGGAACCCGTTTTGCCGAAGGGCGTTTGCTAGAGTACTCCATTATCCTCTTAGGTGCATCCCTCACTTTTGTTAGCTTTCAGCAGATCGGCGCATTGGGGCTTCTCTATATTACCCTCCAGATGGGGATAACTATTATTGCTGCACTTTTTATTGGGCGGCAATTACAATTCTCCTTCGCAAGTAGTGCCTTAATGGCTGCTGGAAATGGCATTTGTGGCTCTTCTGCTATTGCCGCTACGGCCCCTATTGTTGCCGCATCATCGCAAGAGCGAGGACTCTCTATTGCAATTGTTAATCTTATGGGGACAGTGATGATGTTCCTCCTCCCCTTGATCGCTTGGAAGCTCTTCTCTGGCGATCTAGATGCAAGCAGTGCATTAATTGGTGGAGCCCTACAATCGGTGGGGCAAGTTGTAGGGGCTGCAAGCCTCTTAGGGGCCCCTTATATCGATGGGGCACTACTGATTAAAATTATTCGAGTGATCGGAATCGTTCCTGTTGTTCTTCTCTTTACCTATCGACAGCAGAATATCGCACACCCCCCTACCCCTACAGAGCTTAATCATGACAAAGGTAATAAAACAGGTACTTTTTTACGGTTAATTCCCTGGTATATCTATGGATTTCTACTGCTACTTCTTCTCAATAGCATTGCTCTAATTCCAACAGAAATAATACCTCTCTTAACTGACGTGCGTAACCTATTTGAAGTGATGGCACTTGCTGCCATTGGGTTACGGCTTAACTTTGCTCTGCTCAAGCAGCAAGGGGGACGCTATCTTCGATATGCCTTACTGCTCGGAGGAGTACAACTCCTCTCGATCATTACCTTAACCGCTCTCTTCGTGGGCTAAAAGTTGTGCTTTGAGCTCGCCTCCCCCCCGATATCCTCCAAGTGAACCATCACTCCGAATTACTCGATGACAAGGAATCACCAAGTGATAAGGATTCGCTCCAATAGCATTCGCTACCGCACGCACAGCCGTTGGCTGCCCCAACTGATGAGCAATCGCTTGATAACTACAGCGATCACCGTAAGGAATCCTTATCACCTGCTCCCAAACACGGCGCTGGAAGGGGGTTCCAGTTAAGTGGAAAAGTGCGCTCCACTTTGTAAAGAGCAAAGGGGTAGAGGTGGTAAAATAGGCCATTATCGCCCCAATTAAAGCGCTCAGCTCTACAGGTGGTGAAGAGAGCAAATCAGATGTTGTAGCTGATGCATCCATCCACTGCAACCTGTAGATTCTTCCCGCCTTAAACGTAAACATTAATGGCATAAGTGGAGTATCGATAAGGCCAATTTCCATCGAATTAGGGTAGTGTTAAAACACGGTCGGCAGCAAAATGCTCTTGAGCAAAGGCCATCCGCTCAGCAACACTCTCCTCTCCTAATCCTGCCGCAGCACGCTCAGCAAGATGTTGCTCCACTAGACGTGTACGCGCCTCTAATCCAGCATCATTAGCAATCTGGATATTAAGACCAGGACGAGCATTAATCTCTAAAACTAATGGTCCTTTCTCCTCATCAAGAACCATATCCACCCCAATATAACCTAAGTGGCAAAGCTCGTAACTTCCTGTTGCTAAGCGAAGAAATTCCTCCCACTGAGGTAGCTTTACTCCACTAACCTCATTATTGGTATCAGGATGTTTCGTAATAATATCATTAAACCAAGTACCGTCGAGGGTAATCCCCTCCTTAAGATCTACTCCTACCCCAATAGCTCCTTGATGAAGATTCGCTTTCCCCCCAGATTGTCGCGTAGGTAATCGTAGCATCCCCATAACAGGATAGCCCTTTAGAACAATAATTCGAATATCAGGAACACCCTCATAACTGATGCTTCTAAAGACCGGATCTGATTTAACCCGATACTCAATCAATGCACGATCTCTCATCCCCCCTAATGAGTAGAGTCCTGTTAAAATACTGGAGATTTGATATTCAATCTCATCGAGAGTAATTAAGTTTCCGGAGACCGTTTTATACCGATACTCATCAAAGCGATCAGCTATCACCATAATCCCATCCCCTCCAGCCCCTTGAGCAGGCTTGATCACAAAGTCTGTGCGATCTCCCACAATCTTGCGGAAATTTTTGATCCCATTTTCAGACTCAATCACTCCATACATCTCTGGAACATTGATCTGATTCATAATTGCCGATTCCTTAGTGATAATTTTGTCATCAACTAGGGGATAATATCGTCGATCATTATACTTAAGAACAAAATCGGCATTCCGGCAATTAATGCCCATAACTCCGCGACGTCGCATTGCACGCCAATTTTTTATCATCTGTAAAATCATGACTGCCCTCTCGTCTCACTACGCTCTTCTATTAAGGCCTTAAAACGAAAAAGCTCCGTTAACCGATAACCTCGATAACGCCCCATCGCTAACATAAAGGCCACTAAGATGAGTAGAACGCCTGGGAATGTAAAGGCAAAGTAGCGCAATTCAGGAAGCTCCATCAAGAGATAGGCTAGCGCCGCTGAAAAGAGTGTCCCAAGTGCAATTTTCATAGCGTTATAGCCTCCTCTCTCCTCCCAAGTAATTGAGAGTCGCTCAATAGTCATCGTTAAGATCACCATAGGAAAGAGGCTAATTGAGAGCCCTTTATCAAATCCAAGCTTATAGCTAAAGATAGAGATCACCGCTATCAGTACCACAACAAAAGTTAATACTACCGATAGACGTGATAACATCTGCAACTTAAGATGCTCAAGATAGGAGCGAAGAGAGAGCCCCAAAGCCACGACAATCGTAAAGAGCGCTATACCAAAGGCTAGCTCCGTCTCCCTAAAGGCTAATGCGATCAGCACTGGCGTGAAAGTCCCTAATGTCTGAATGCCAATAATATTGCGCATCAGGAGAATCACCAAGACCCCAAAAGGGATCATTAACATAATTTGATAGGTAGATTGAATCGAAATTGGCAAACTATAAAGAGAGTTAGCTAAAAAGCTATTCCCCTCCTGATCCGCTGCCTGCGCTAAACTAATGGCCGTTAATCTTCGATTATCAATACTAAAGCTTACCCTAGGATTAGTAGCATTCTCCACCGTTAACAGAGGCTCATTACCGATCCACCAGATAATTCGATCTTGGGGTAAGCCCATCTCTGCAGTTATAGGATTAAAATAGTACCAATCCGTGCGCCCCCCTTGTGCCTTTGCATCAGCACTGCTGGTATCTTCAATATAGCTGCGAATCCAGATCTCGGGTTTTTGATCAACCGATTGGACCATCTGCAGGGTATTAACACGCTCAATCGGTATATGTGCCTGTGATAATAATATCTCAATCAGATCAACGCGATTAACCAATGAATCATCCCCATCTAGAAGGGTCGCCACTAGCTCATTATCTTGACTATTCACCTCTTTAATTGCTTCACTAATGAAGGTAACAGTATTAGAAGAGCGGCTACGAATTCGCTTCACCAAGGCATCAGCAGCTAACTGTTTTGCCTCCTCAAGAGGAATTGGATTTCGATACATCTTACCTTGGGGAGTCTTCCCCTCATCTTGAAGATAATAAGGGTTTAAGACTAAGCGGTAGTAGAGTGTCTCCGTCCCCCGCGCCCGTCGAACCGAATAGTGAGCCCGTCTATTTCCATATTGATCTACTTCAATATTACGCCCATACTCCTTATCGGCAATCAAAGCCTCACTCTGCTTGGTGTATGTTTTAAGATCTGATGGAGTATAAAATTTGGCTGTCACCGGCTGATTTGCTGGCACATAGAAGGTGAGCTTAGCATCAATCGTCCAAAGGCTCTCCCGCTGCTCCTCAGTAAAAGGGATCTCTAAGACATACCGCTCATAGATAATGGTAAATAGTCCTAGTGCCGTTAGTAAGGTTATTAATATTTTTAAGTGTGTTGTAATTGATCTCATACTCTACTCTTTACTCTTTTATAGATATGCAACTCTTCATTGCGAAAAGTAGCCTCTTCGATTCAGTTGGGTAAAACGCTCCACTCTCTGTCAGGTAGCGATTAATCCAGCGGTCAACTATTCCTCTACAGAAGCTCGCTTCGGAGCGTTCTCCCCCTTCTCTTTAGTAGCAGGCTCCTCAAAACAGATGGGGGGATGCTCATATCGTTCCTGTGCATCAATCACCGCATCAAACTGGCGTAATGCCTTTGCCCCGATTAAGAGGGGGTAGGTAAAGTTACTGCGATCAGTAAGATTCACCTCAATCTCTTCGATCCGATCCCCAAGACAGAGACCAACCTTTACCACAGGCCGCTCCACTAATGGCTCCTCCTCGGCTTCATCTGGTTCATCACTTGCCAAAAGTGGAATCTCAATTTTGCGCTCCTTCCCCTTTTTGCTCTCAGTCTGAAAGCGAATCCATTGTTGTCCTCCACGGCGGAATAACTCTACCTCTTCAGCCTTAAAGTAGGTAGCTAAATCCCCATTCTCTAACTTAGCAAAGAGTGCCATATTACCAGAAGGAATCTCCAGCTCATCCTCCTCAATACGTTGCTTAATCTTTGCAATACGAAGTAGAGGAAGCTCCATCGATACAACCGATTTTTTTGTACGGCCTCGTGTATTAAATCGAACCCAATTACTCCCATCCTCTGCTTTAAAATACTCAATATCCGTCGCATGGAGTGAGGCGGTATACGCCCCTGAGTCAAGCTTTGCTCGTAACTGAATCTTCTCACCAACCTCAGGAATAATCACTCGCTCATAACGACCATAGATATTACGCGCCTCCCCTTTCATACCCAATAAAGGGGTAAAGAGCAGAAGGAGAAAGAGATAACGCCCCCAAACTCTATAACATTTCTTCTCGACTAAATGGTTGCTTCTGTCATGCATCATGGCATGCATGTGCGTACGCTCATACCTATTCACAATCACTTTGTTACCTCAAATTTATAAGGGGAGATAATAATATCATAGTGGCAAATTAATGGTCATTCATACCCAAAAAAATAGCTATGACCCCCAATCAGTTATCCCATAAAAGAGTAAAAAAAGCTCATGATCACACCAGAGACTAGGGGAGAATCATGAGCTTTACTCTATTGATGAACCTTACGATAAATCAATCGCTAACAGATTAAGTAATATTAGCTAAAGATACCGAAAGGGGTTTCAGATGTTGAGATGAAGATATTCTTCTTCTGTGTGTAGGCGTCAATAGCCATCTTATGGGTCTCACGACCTAAACCTGACTTCTTATACCCACCAAATGGTGCATGGGCAGGGATTCGGTTATAGCAGTTAACCCACATTCTTCCTGTTTCAATGCTACGCGCCACCCGTATTGCACGGTTAATATCGCGAGACCAAACAGCACCACCTAGCCCATACTCAGAGTTATTGGCATATTCAATTACCTCCTCCTCTGTCTCAAACTTCACAACAACTAAGACAGGACCGAAGATCTCCTCTTGCTCAACTCTCATTCCTGATTTTACATCGGTGATAAGCGTCGGCTTAATAAAGAAACCCTCAGAGAGCTCTGCAACTCGTTCACCACCAGTGGCAATAGTTGCTCCCTCCTCTTTTGCAATCTCAATATACTTTAAGATCTGATTCATCTGCGCCTCACTGATCTGTGCCCCCATCTGGGTCGCTTTATCAAGAGGATCGCCGACCTTAAAGTTCTCAAAATTACGCTTTACCATCTCGATAAATTTATCGTAGATGCTACTTTGAACAAAGAGGCGTGATCCTGCCGTACAGACCTGTCCTTGATTATAGAGAATAGCTAAGGTTGCCTCTTCTGCTGCACGATCAAGCTGTGCATCCTCAAAAACAATATTAGCTGACTTTCCACCAAGCTCTAAAGTAGCGGGAATAATCTTCTCGGCCGCAGCTTGTGCAACAATCTTTCCTACCCCTGTTGATCCGGTAAAAGCAAATTTACTAAACCCTTCATGGTTGAGGATATATTGTCCAGTGGTCTGCCCAAACCCTGAGAGTATATTTAAAACCCCTTTAGGGAGAATCTCCGCCTCAGTGATCAGCTTTCCAAGCTCTAAAAGTGAGATTGAAGTATTTTCTGCTGGCTTAATAACAATACAGTTACCTGCTGCTAAAGCTGGTGCAATCTTCCACATGCCCATTAAAATCGGGAAGTTCCAAGGAATAATCTGCCCCACAACACCTAACGGCTCACTCAATACGATACTTAAGTGCTCCTCATCAATAAGATCCGCCTCATCACTACGAACACGGATTGCCGCAGCAAAATAGCGGAAGTGATCAGCACCTGCTCGTACATCTGAGCGTGCTTGCGTTAAAGGCTTACCATTATCTAAGGTCTCTAACATTGCTAAACGATCAATATTCTCTTCCATAAGATCGGCAATTTTATGGAGAATTGTTTGACGCTCCTGAGGCGTTGTCTTGCGCCATGTTTTAAAGGCCTCTTGTGCCCCCTTCACAGCAAGATCGACATCTTCAGCATCAGCCTCAGCAATATCGGCAAGCTTCTCTCCTGTTGCTGGGTTAATGGACTCAAACGTTTTGCCTGAATGACCATCACGCCACTCACCATTTATTAAGAGCTTATAAGCACTTGCTGGGCGTAAGTTTTCTGCGATATCGGCTAATTTCTTCATCGAATCCTCCTTAAAATAGATTCTTATTATTAAAGCTAGAGCCTATTGAATATGGGGCTCATAATTACCTAAAATTCATTTGCATCGATTAAGGGATCCACTCTCTCCTTGAGCTAACCCTCTTCTCGATTAAGAGAAGTGATGCTACTACTAGTAGTATAGTCTCTCATTTATAAAAAAATGCAATCGGACTCTTTTATACTCGATTCTATTAGGATAAAGAGGATCAATCACCCCCCTATCACTCTGTCATGGGTAAGAGAATATAAGATAATTCCGCCTAGAGAGGGGAAAATCGTTATAATAATTCTCTACTTTTTATTATCTGTGAGAAGTCTATCATCATGTCTGATTTATCAATCCATAATATTCCAACCATAATTGCTCAAGAGATCGGTGCCTCCCCTACTCAGGTGAACGCTGCTATTACGCTACTTGATGAGGGCGCTACGGTCCCATTTATTGCTCGCTACCGTAAAGAGGCGACTGGGGGATTAGATGATACTCAGCTGCGTAAACTTGAGGAGCGCCTTCTCTACCTTCGAGAGCTTAATGAGCGCCGTAAAACAATTTTGACCTCTATTAAAGAGCAAGAGAAACTTACCCCAGAATTAGAGCAAGCTCTATATAATGCTACCTCAAAACAAGAACTTGAAGATCTCTATCTCCCCTACCGTCCTAAACGCCGAACCCGCGCCCAAATTGCCCTTGAAGCTGGCATAGAGCCTCTTGCTCAAGCACTCTTCCAAAGCGAGATCTCCAAAGAGCCTGACCAACTTGCCGAGCAATATATTAATGAAGAGGCGGGTTTTCCTGATAGCGATAAAGTCCTAGAAGGAGCACGCTTCATCCTTATTGATCAGATAGCAGAACAAGCGGAGCTCCTAGGCAGACTACGCACCTTTATCTGGAACGAAGCTCTATTAACAGCTACTGTTGTTGAAGGAAAAGAGGAGGAGGGACGCAATTATCAAGATTATTTTGAGTTCTCTGAACCCATTAAAAAGATCCCCTCTCATCGTGCTTTAGCATTACTACGCGGCAGTAATGAAGAGATCCTCACTCTTGACCTAACACTCCCTGAGGCAATTGAATCGACACCTATCCGGATGATAGAAGAGTATTTCTCCTGCCGCTCCCCTCATCCGTGGCTAGCCACCACAATTCGCCTAAGCTGGCGTGCTAAGATGCGTCTCTCCATAAGCAATGAATTAATTAATCGTTTACGGGAGGAGGCTGAAGCGGAAGCAATTCGAGTTTTCGCCCGTAATTTAAGTGATCTTCTCCTAGCTTCCCCTGCAGGAGAGCGGGTTATTTTAGGAGTCGATCCCGGATTTCGCACCGGCTGTAAAATCGCTACCGTTGATGAGACCGGGAAACTGATGACTACAGCAACGATCTATCCACACGCGCCACAAAAACGGTGGGATGAGGCCTTAGCCACACTCACAGAAATCTGTAAGCAGGATCGGGTAGAGCTCGTTGCCATTGGAAATGGCACCGCGTCTCGCGAAACAGATCGCCTTATTGCCGAATTGCGCCAAACACTTCCCCACCTTAATCAAGTTGTGGTTAATGAGGCGGGTGCTTCAGTCTATTCAGCCTCCCAACTAGCAGCAGAAGAGTTTCCTGATCTGGATGTTGCACTGCGAGGGGCAGTCTCTATCGCTCGACGGCTTCAGGATCCTTTAGCTGAGCTGGTCAAGATTGAACCTAAATCGATTGGTGTTGGCCAATATCAGCATGATGTCAATCAGACCCAACTGAGTCGAACTCTTGAAGCGGTTGTGGAGGATTGTGTTAATGCGGTTGGGGTAGATGTTAATACAGCATCAAGCGCTCTTTTAGCTCAAGTATCAGGACTCAATCGAACAACCGCTCAAAATATTGTCACTTATCGCGATACCCATGGGCCCTTTCCCGATCGCAAAACAATCGCGAAAGTTCCCCGTATTGGACCTAAAACATTTGAGCTAGCAGCAGGCTTTCTACGTATTCGTGACGGTGAGAATCCTCTCGATTATTCAGCCGTTCATCCTGAGGCGTATCCTGTTGTGGAGCGCATCTTAAAAAAGAGTGGCAAATCACTCAAAGAGGTTATCGGAAATACCCCCTTCTTAAAGAGCTTAAATCCAAATGATTTCACCTGTGAAACTTTTGGTGCTCCAACCGTTACCGATATTTTAAAAGAGCTCGATAAGCCGGGGCGTGATCCTCGACCGGAATTTGTTACCGCTACATTCCGCGATGATGTGGAGAATATCTCCGATCTAAAGCCAAATATGGTCTTAGAGGGGGTTATTACCAATGTTGCTAACTTTGGTGCTTTTGTCGATATTGGCGTACATCAAGATGGATTAATCCATATTAGTGCTATGGCTAATCACTTTGTGAAAGACCCCCATACCATCGTTACGGTGGGTGAAGTGGTGAAGGTAAAGGTCATGGAGATCGACATCCCCCGTAACCGTATAGGCCTCTCATTACGACTTGAGGATGAAGCACCTGAAGCCTCAGATCAGACTCATAAAGGGGCAGCTAAGCAGCAATCAAAAAGAAGAGAGCGCTCAGAACAGAGGATAAAGAAACCTCAAGGAAATAATCCCTTTGCTGATGCATTGAAAGGATTAAAGAGTACTAAGTAGAGAGTGGTGCCTGAATCTAAGAATCTAAATGATTAAGGCACTTCCCTTACCACGACCTCTAAAACCGATGATAATCATTTTGATACCAATAATCTTTAGCAGTACCCACTCACCACGACCATTAACGATTAATGGAGATCTATCACACTGGAGAAGTAGATGAATAGCACCTATCAAGGCATCCTTTTTGTAGTTCTATCTCAAATAGCATTTGCCTTTATGGATAGCTCTATTAAAGGGTTAAGTGCGGATATCTCTGTAGCATCCATTATCCTATTCCGTAATCTCTTCACCCTAATAGTGATGTTACCCCTCTTTATTCGCACTGGAGAGGTAAAAAACTCATTTAAACGGCTCCACCTTCACGCAATTCGTTCACTATCGGGGCAAATTGGGATGATCTTGATCTTCACATCACTTGCCCTTCTCCCCCTCTCTGATGCTTCGATTCTTCGCTCTCTTACCCCTCTTTTTGTACCAATAATTGCATTTATTTGGCTGAAAGAGCGTCTAACACCCCTACTAATCCCCTGCTTTCTTATTGCACTTCTAGGCTCCTGGATGTTAGCAGGTATGGATAAGCCCAACTTCTCCCTTCTCTCCTTAATTCCTATTATTGCGGGACTCTTTGTAGCGATGGCTATGGTCGCAATAAAACGGATGACTAAGGTGGCTAAAGGCTCCGAGATTGTCTTCTACTTCTCTTTGACCGGAGTCATCTCAGCCCTAATTTTTGGCTATTTTACAGAACTTACCTTTCCCACCGAATGGCGTGTCTGGCTTCTTATCATAGCGATGGGTGCCTTTGGCTCTCTAGGTCAAGTTTGGGTCACTCGAGCCAACCGACTCACTGATGCATCACTTCTGGCCCCCTTCTACTATCTCAATGCTGTTTTTGGCGCCATCCTCTCCCACTTCTTTTGGCAAGAAAAAATGGGTATCTATGGTTGGCTTGGTGCCACATTAGTGATACTCTCAGGCCTAATCTTAACCTTTAACGATCACAAAAAAGTGTAAGTTTTAGGTTGAGAGCTACAAAAATAGAAATAATTACTACAGATTAGTGAGTGCATCATTATATTAGAGGGCATGTCTTGATGATTAAGTCTCTTTAAGATTAGTCACCACAAAGAGAATGGATTATTTTTGTTTTTTATTTATTTTACCGTCTTAATAGGAAGGCACGAACTATGAAAAAAATCACCCGGTCACTTACGACCCTATTTACTCTTCTCTTTATCATTGCATGCTCAGATGTGGTCAGCGCTAACTCACCTGAAGGGACTGTTAAAAACATGTTTACCGCTTTAGAGACTGCAAATGTTGAGCTCTATCTCTCAACCGTGGATACCGAAGGGATGGAGGCTGCAGAAATTGCACTTGTTTCTGCTAAGCTCGAAGAGTTTCTTGATGAAGTTGCTGCTGAGTTTAAAGCAGAAGGGGGGATTAAAAAATTAACTATCGATGAGGTTACCTATAATAAAGATAAGAGTAGAGCAACTGTTACCGTTACCCTAGTCAGTGGAAAGGGGGAGTCTAATACCGATGATGTTCCTCTTATTAAGAGAGATGATGGCTGGAAAGTAAGCAGCTTTTAAACAGCAACTCATCTCAATAAGGCCGCTCGGTAGAGCGGTCTTATTATGTTAATAGGTGGTATGAGCGTAATGCGACAAATTCTTGCCCTCTTATTTTTTTTAAACTTCGGTTTTGCTTCCGCAGATCAACCTCTGCCTAGATATGATGAGCTCTTTGAGGAACTTGGGATCACCTCTGGTGACTTAATCTTTCGAGAAGGTGTTACCCTTATTAGCGATATTGTGCGCGGCTTTGAAGAGGATAATCACACTCCTTTTAGCCATGTAGGCATAGTAATCTATGAAGAAGAGGAGTGGCGAGTACTACACGCTGCTCCATCAGAATCTCCAGATACCCCATCTGGAGTAATGATTGACCCATTAGCCTACTTTCTTGCTCCCGAGCGTAGTGCCCATTTTGCACTCTACCGAATCTCTTCTAGCATCACAGAACGACAGGCAGCTCTCAATCATGCCTATCAACGTTTGGGTGAGCCATTCCATTACAAAGAAGAGGAAGGAACCTATTGCACCTCCCTAATTGATGATGCATGGAAAGCAATTGGGCATAACCTCACATTCACATTCACTCCTATTACGCTCCCCCTATTTGAAGGAGAGTATCTCTTTCCATCCCATATGGTGAAATCCCCTCATCTAATCAAGCTCTACTCCACCTATGATACTCCATAAAAAAGTCCGCACAAAAGGCGGACTTCTTATTAATGACGATCAACACTATTCTCAATCAGCTCTAAATTAACGACGTCGATTACGTCGACGACGCCCCTCCTCTTTAGGTCGCTTCTTTCCAGCATAAGGATTATCACCCTGCTTGAAATTGATTCGTACAGGAGTCCCATATAGATCTAATGCATCATAATAAGTCTTCGCTAAATAACGTTGATAGCTCTCACTAACATATTGAGTCCGATTCCCATGAATAATCACCTGTAAGGGGTTTCTTCCTCCTTGGTGCGCATAACGCAACTTCGGCGCAAAGCCTTTAACAACCGGCGGCTGATGATTCTGAATAGCGCGCTCTAATATATTGGAGAGTTTATTAGTAGAGAACTCCTGCATCGAACTATCATAGGTCTTAATCGCCTCTTTTAAGATACGATTTACCCCTGAGCCTTTAAGTGCAGAGACAAAGAGTGGTTGAGCAAAATCGATAAAAGAGTAGCGGCGATCGAAATCCTGTCGAATCCACTCCCGCTCATCCTGCTCAACTGCATCCCACTTATTAACGACCAATACTAAAGGACGATTATAATCAAGAGCATATCCTAAAAGCGTTGCATCTTGATCTGAAAGTCCCTCTTTTGCGTCAAAGACAAAGATCGCAACATTACAACGCTCTAGTGCCTCTAAACTCTTAATAACACTAAACTTTTCAATCTTATCATCCACACGGCTACGACGACGAATGCCCGCTGTATCAATTAAAATTAAATCTCGATCATATGCCTTAAAAGGGATCTCAATACTATCACGGGTAGTGCCGGCAATATCGGTGGCTAATAGACGCTCCTCTCCCAACATATTGTTGATCAATGTGGATTTTCCAGCGTTAGGACGACCGATAACCGCTAAGCGGATCTGTCCATCCTCTAGATCTTCCTCTATAACTTCAAACAGATCGAGGTCAACATGTGTAAACGCCTCTTCAATCAATGGTAAAAACCCTTGGTTATGGGTAGCAGAAACTGCATAGGGTGTACCTAGCCCTAATCCATAAAACTCACTCGTGATAATAGCAGAGTCCACCCCCTCCGCCTTATTAACCACAACAATTACTGGTTTACTAAGACGGCGTAAACGAGCCGCTATCTCCTCATCAGCACCCGTAATTCCTGCACGGCCATCTACAACAAAAAAGATCACATCCGCTTCATCTGCAGCAACCCACACCTGCTGCTCGATCAATGTATCGATCTTCTCCTCTTCACCACTTAGCCCCCCTGTATCCATAACAAGATATGGCTTACTGCCAACACGCCCATCCCCATATTGGCGATCACGGGTTAAACCCGGCTGATCTGCAACCAGCGCATCACGTGTCTGCGTTAAAATATTGTAGATGGTCGATTTTCCCACATTAGGGCGACCAATCAATGCAAAGAGAGGTAATGACTGCTTCATAGTTCTTATAATCCAATACGGTAGATACCGCCAGCACGATCCATAAGGATCATTGTATTATTAATCAGGAGTGTATCAGGCAAGAAGCCCTGACTACTCACTCTACTGCTCTTAATTAAGGCGCCTGTTGTGCTATTGATGTAGTGAAGGTAACCCTCATAATCCCCCACAACAAGGGTCGTCCCTAGAAGTTGGGGCTCTGTCAACCAACGACCAATGAGATCATTATTGACCCAAACCTCCTCTCCATTGCGGCTTGCCAGTGCACGCAAACGACTGTCGAGCTCTACCGCATAAATAGTCTCATGATCTGCTGCAATTCCTGCGTGAACTCCCGAACCTGCCTGCCATAAAAGACGGCCATTAGTGGTTAAGGCAGTCACTCCGTTTGTTGTTGTCGCCGCATAGATACGATCCCCCATCTGGATCGGGGCAGCATCAATATCCCGCAGCTGCCCCATTAGACTACCATCTTGCATTTTGCCTAGATTAACACCCCAGATGATTTTACCATCCTCTAAGTCTAGCAAGCCTAGCTGACCAATATCATTCGGTAGGAGCAACTTCCCATCAAAAACCATCGGTTGTGCTCCACCCCGGGTTCCCATTTCAGGACGAGCAACGATATAAGCCCAACGCTCTTCACCCGTTAGAAGATCAAATGCCTCTACCGCTCCACTTAAGGTACGTACAATTGCTAAAGAGGGAGTAGCAATCGGTGCCGTTGCCGCTGATCCTAACACCTCTTTACGCCATAGTTCACTACCATCACCTGCGGAAAGAGCTACTAACTCCCCTTGCGCCGTTCCTACAAGAAGAACGCCATTAGCCGCACCAACACCTGCATAGAGCTTCCCTACTGAGCGGCTCCAACGAATGGCCCCACTACTTAAGTCAAGTGCAGTGACAGCTCCATTTTCACCAGCAACAAAGAGTGCTCCATCACTTTCAGCAAGATGGAAGCGTAAACCACTACGCAGTGAGGTTTTACTATTGGTTTTACTGCTCCAGATAACCCCACTATTGGCCTGCTCAATTAATGCAGGGTTCAGTTCTCTTGGCTGTGGAAGATTGGATTTTCCTGAGAGGAAGCCACTACACCCCGCCACAAAGAGCGACGCTATTCCGATCATCACATATTTATTCATATAAGGCCTTCATTAAAAATAGAGTTGTATTAAATAGAAAGGGCTGAGTTTAGAGGGGACCACCTAATGCTTCAAGCTTATAGAGTGTTAACTCCGTAAACTTACCCGCCTCAATAGCCTCTTCATAGCGGAGACGAGCCTTATCTGGCTGCTCTAGCTTAAGATAGATATCCCCAGCAATATTTTTAGCCAATCCTCGATAGCCCGAAGAGCTTATCTCCTCAATATAACTCAACGCCTCTTCATAAGCCCCTTCGTTATAGAGTAACTGACTTAAGCGGTAGTAGAGCAGATCTCGGATAATAGGATCCTTCTCATACTCTAATGCGCTAATAAGCTGATCACGGCGAATCTCACCTGAGTTTGCTCCTTGTGCCACCTTAATTGCTGCCAAAGAATGATAGATAGGATGCTTCTCTTCTGAGAGAGCATCGGCTGCAGCTAAAACCTCAGGAGCTTCTGGATCTGCCCCAGATAGAGTTCGATTAAAGAGGTTATACGCTTCTGAAGCCTCTTCAACAGCTCTGATCTGCTGCTCTTTGTAGTAATGAATACCGATAAATAGGGCGATAGATCCCACCACCAATAGTACTAAAAATGTACTATTCTCCCTTAGCCAATCAAGGAGCGCTTCTGCTCTTTGCTCATCTGTCTCAAACTGATTTAGACTCATCTCTCTACCCCTTAACTTTCTTATCAAAAAGTGAGTCAATACCCTGCTCACATCCTTTTAAAAGCTGCTCTTCTGTCAGAGTAATCTGCTCCCCATCTTGACGTAAATCACGCACAACAATCGTTTGCGCCTTGAGCTCTTCTTCACCAATAATCAGTGCATAACGGGCATTTGATCGATCTGCTCGACGCATCTGAGAGCGCATACTTCCACCACCGAGATTGGTAATGATTTTACATCCCGGAAGTGCATCCCGAAGTGCCTCAATTAGCGTAAGTCCGTAGAGCATGGCATCTTCACCCAAAAAGACCGTTGTTAAGAGAGGTGGGGTATACTTTTCCGGAACATCACATGCCTTACAGAGAAGGAGAAGGCGCTCCATTCCAATACCGAAACCTAAGGCAGGTGTCGCTCGCCCCCCTAGCTCCTCCACCATCCCATCATATCGTCCCCCGCCGCAGACTGTTCCCTGTGCTCCTAATTGATCTGTCGTCCACTCAAAAACGGTCCGTGTATAGTAATCCATTCCCCGCACAATTCTCGGATTGACAATATAAGGAATCTTTAATTGATCAAGTTGAGTACAGACGCGATCAAAATGGCTCTTCGACTCAGCATCTAAGTAATCGATCAATGCCGGAGCATCTGCAATCATCTCCGCCATTTGGGGATTTTTTGAATCCAGTATACGTAAAGGATTGCTATAGAGTCGCCGTTGGCTCTCCTCATCTAATAGCTCCTTGTGCATCTCAAAATACTCAATGAGTGCTTGACGATAGATCTTGCGACTCTCAGGAACACCCATAGAATTAAGCTCTAAGGTTAAGACATGATCAATCCCTAACCGTTTCCAGAGACGCGCTAACATCGCTAATATCTCAGCATCAATATCGGGGGTCTCAATACCGAAAACCTCAACATCTGCCTGATGGAATTGGCGATAGCGCCCTTTTTGTGGCCGTTCATAACGAAATGCTGGCCCAATTTGCCAAACTTTCTGAATCTGATTGTGAAATAACCCATGCTCTACCCCTGCCCGAACAATTCCTGCTGTCATTTCTGGGCGAAGGGTCAAACTAAGCTCATCATTCTGATCGGAGAAGGTATACATCTCTTTCTCAACAATATCAGTCACCTCACCTAAAGAGCGGGTAAAGAGTCGTGTCTCCTCAATTATAGGAGTACGCAACTCAAGATATCCATACTCAGTAAAGATCGATTTCAGCTCCTGCTCAATTGTCTGCCAATAAAAACTCTCTTCCGGGAGCCAATCTCGCATTCCTCGGATAGCATTTATCTTTCTACTCACCTTCTTCTTCCTGTGCGTCAATAGTGAAATTTTTAACTACGGTACTACTAGTTGGGCGATAGATCATCTCATCAACTCGCTCACCACCGATATAGATAGACTCAACTACTTGGGCATTTCCAACCCGTACAGAGTAGGGGGGTGTCCCAATAAACTGATGCGTTCCTGCTGTCAGTAGACGACTCTCATTTAAGGTGCGCGGACCATCTTTAATGCTTACCCAACACTCATCATTAACAACAATTGTTAACTGTCCTGGTACAATCTCCTCTCGGTCGATAAGCTCATCATTAACTTCAGCCTCTTCTCGATACTCCTCTTTCCGTTGCTGTGAGATAATCGCCTCTGCTCGCTCACTCTCTTCAAGAAGCGCCGCTTCACGCTCCTCCTGCGCTTGACGAGATGCTTCAAGATCCGCTAAAACCTCCTCCTCTAAATATTGCTCTAACTCCAACAGCTCTTCTGCCGCTGAATCTGCCACACTCTCTGCATCATCCCACTTCTCAAGGTGGGGACCACCTGCAATCTGAGGCTCTGTCAGTAGCTCATCCCTAAACATGGCTTCCTCACTCTCTCGCTCACCAACAGGCAATACTCCTATATAAATTCCAAAAGCCGTTAATCCACAAAGGAGAATTAAACCAAAAAGGTAGTAGCGAAAGCGTCGACTCTTTCTTCTAGTTGCCACCTCTGAGCGCACCTTTAATGTTTGATCAAGCTCACGATAGAGGGGATCTACCTCTTTTAACCCACTGAGCATCTCCTCAAACTCTTCTTGGTCGAGCTCTAAATAGGCAGCATATTTACGGAGATAACTTTTTGTGTAGACAAGTGCCCCTGCACTCTTAAAGTCACCCGCTTCAAGAGCCTCTAAAAGGGTTAATCGCAAGGGAAGTGCTCGAGCAACATCTTCTAGCTCAACACCTTTTGCTAATCTCTGCTCCTTTAGTAGCTCACCGATTTTTTCAGATAGCATCTATTAATCCCCTTTGCTAAATCTTTTAGCCACGAAACTGTGTCTGCAATATATTTTGATATTTCTCTATCGCCCCACTATTATTTGCCGATCGAGCCGCTGCCAATCCTAATTGGGCACTGTTGTAGGTATATCCTTTAAGATCATGATAGATATCGAGTGCTGCAAGTGCTTCGGCCCCTCGATTAAGTGAAAGCAACGCCTGCGCCTGATGGTAATATGAGAGTGGGTAGGTAGGGTCACTCATAATCGCTAATTCTGCATACTGCAATGCCTCTCCACTCTGCTGAAGAAATTCAGCACACTCAGAGGCGCCCGCATATAAGCCCGCTCGCACTGAATTAGGACTAGAGCCTGCAGCGGTAGAGGCTAAAGAGTCCTTTCCACGCTGCTTGCATAGTAGTCTTGTATAATTCACCATTGCTTGCTCATAGTAAGGGTCTAAGCTAATCGCTTTAGCAAAAAAATCAGAAGCATCTGAAACTTTTCCACGCCGCTCCTGTAGAACTCCTAAGGCATTATAGACATCTGGAAAATTGGGGTTTCCTGATACTGCTTTTAGTAGCTTCTCTTCAGCAGCCTCATAGTTCGCAGAGTTAACATAACTCGTCCCTAACTCATAATTGACACGCACCGAGCGCTCTAAGTCATCGATCGTCACCCGTCCCCCCTTGCTGCTAGAGGTGCTCACCCCCCCAGTCGATGCACAGGCCGAAAGCAGTAATCCAAAAAGTGACAAAGTGATCCATCTCTTCATTGTTCTGTTATCCTCTTACTTCGCTCAAAGATTAACCCCGTGTGCGCCGAGTTCTATCCTTCACCTTACCCGCCAATTGCCCACACGCAGCATCTATATCTTCACCTCTTGTTTTGCGGGTGACTACAACTATACCATAGCTAACTAAGACATCTCGGAAGCGATTGATCTGTGCTTCCGGCGAGGTTTTATAATCGGTCTCTGGGAAGGGATTAAAGGGGATAAGATTCACCTTTCCAGGAATATCTTTAATTAATCTGGCTAATGCATGAGCATCTTCAATACCATCATTTACACCATCTAGCATTACATACTCCCAAGTGACCTTTTTTCTCGGTGATAAGGAGAGATATGCTCGGCACGCCTCAAGGAGCTCCTCAATTGGGTATTTCTCATTAATCGGCACAAGCTCATCACGCAGAGTATTGTAAGGAGCATGAAGCGAAACTGCTAACGCAACATCAATATCCTCTTTAAGGCGGTAGAGCGCAGGAACAATGCCTGAAGTACTCACCGTTACTCGACGTTTAGAGAAGCCAAAACCAAAATCATGAAGCATAATCTTCAATGCATCAACAACATTACGATAATTTAGAAGGGGCTCTCCCATTCCCATAAAGACAATATTGGTCACTTTTCGCGGTGTGTTATAAGCCATCTCGTCGCTATAATCGCCTAACAGCTTCTTGACCACCACCACTTGCCCAACAATCTCCTCAACAGAGAGATTACGATTAAATCCCTGCTTACCTGTTGAGCAGAAAGAGCAATCTAAAGCACACCCGATTTGAGATGAGACACAGAGTGTTCCTCGCCCCTCCTCAGGAATATAGACCATCTCAATCCCGTTACCAGAATCGAGCTTAATTAACCATTTTTTGGTCCCATCTTTTGAGGGTTGCTCTTCAACTACCTTAGGGAGTCTCAGCTCAGTTCTCTCTTTAAGCTTCTCACGAGTCTTTTTCGAGATGTCGGTCATCTCATCGATCGACTCAATCCCTTTATGGTAGAGCCACTTCATTATCTGCTCTGCCCGGTAAGGCTTCTCACCGATAGAAGTGCAGAAATCTTTAAGACCCTCAAAGGTTAACCCGTAAAGGTTAACCTTTGAAGAATCTTCAACTCTTATGTCGATATTATCTAACATTAAACTCTTCTTCTCTCTGATTATGCGCAAACGGCCACTTTACCAACAGCATCAGCACCAAAGAAGTACTCAATCTCTACCTTAGCTGTCTCTGGAGAATCAGAACCATGGACAGCATTCGCATCAATTGATTCAGCAAAATCATGACGAATAGTTCCTGCTAATGCCTCCTCAGGATTGGTAGCACCCATTAAGTCGCGATGCTTAAGAATCACATTCTCTCCCTCTAAAACAGAGATCATCACAGGCCCAGAGATCATAAACTCAACTAAATCATTAAAGAATGGGCGCTCTTTATGTACCGCGTAGAAACCCTCTGCCTCTTCACGGGTTAACTGAACCATCTTCGCCGCAACAATCTTAAATCCTGCTGCTTCAAAACGTGAATAGATAGCACCGATAGCATTCTTAGCTACAGCATCAGGCTTAATGATAGATAAAGTTAGCTCTTTGCTCATAAAAAATCTCCAATAATTAATTAAAATAAAGTGTAGTATTTTACCACACATAACCCCCCTTAAGCGGATTATTCTCACTTAAGGGGGGCATTAATCGATGTTAATAGTAATTAACGATACTCTTCAAAAAGTGCTGTTGAGAGATAGCGTTCACCAAACGAGGCCACAATTGCAACAATCATCTTGCCTCTATTCTCAGGCTTTTTCGCCTCCTCAATAGCTGCAAGGATTGTAGCACCTGAGGAAATTCCTACAAGTAAACCCTCCTCTTTCGCCGCTCTTTTAGCCATCTCAATAGCGTCTTTAGAGGCGATCTTAACAATTCGATCACATACGTCTCGGTTAAAAACTTTAGGAACAAAGCCCGCTCCAATCCCCTGAATCATATGAGGGCCACCTGGCTCACCCGATAAGACCGCTGACTCTTTAGGCTCAACAGCAACAATCTCTACCGCTTGACTATAACCTTTAAGCGTCGCTCCAACACCTGAAATTGTTCCACCGGTACCTACTCCAGCAATAAACATATCTACCTTTCCATCGGTATCACGCCAGATCTCATCACCTGTTGTGCTCTTATGAATCGCTGGATTAGCAAAGTTCTCAAATTGCTGGGGAACAAAAGCATTAGGATTCCCTTCTGCTAATTCTGCCGCCTTTGCAACAGCTCCTGACATACCCTCGGCAGCGGGTGTTAATACTAACTTCGCACCATATCCTTTAAGCAACATTCTACGCTCTTGACTCATCGACTCTGGCATTGTTAGCGTTAAAGGATATCCTTTAGCGGCACAGACCATTGCTAAACCAATTCCCGTATTACCAGAGGTGGGCTCGATTATCTCTGTACCCTCCTTAATAAGCCCCTCTTCCTCTGCCGCTTTAATCATATTAAATGCAATACGATCTTTTATTGAGTGGGAAGGGTTAAAGTACTCAAGCTTAAGCACAACATCTGCTTCTAATCCCTCTGTTAACCGGTTTAAACGCACAAGTGGTGTATTGCCAATTAACTCTGTTACATCATTTGCAATTTTCATATATAATAATCTCCTTATAGACTTATAAGCGAAAAGTTACTCTTATTGCACTAAGAGTTCTGTTGTGAGCGCCATGCTCTCTTAATATCAATTAATTCTTTACCGAGATAGTAGAGGGCCCTCGTCGTAGGTATCTGCGTTGAGTACCCCTCTATCCGGTATATTTTTGCCCCCCTCTTTAACCCTTGCCGTATATATTTAGGCCCCTCAATCTCTTCAACGATTAATCGATTACGCTCATTAAAGTGGGTCGCTCCCCCCTCTAAAAGAATTAGCAAATCAGGCTTAAGATGGGTAATCGCCTCCGCTGAAAGGGTAGGAGCATTAAGCCGACCACGATAAGCATTGCGAAACCCTAATACCTCTACTAACTCTGAATGGAAGCTTACACCCGCCACCATTGTTGGAAATATCTGCTGATAATCCCCCCCTATCCCATAAAAGAGGAGAATCGTAGGGGGCTCCCCCTCCTCACTCACCTCATCAATAAGCGCCTGTAGCTTATTATGGTAATCGGCTAGTTGATTCTTTTGTGGTAAGGAGCAGAGCTCAGCTAATACTGCCGGAGCTGCTAAAATCTCACTTAATGTGGTCATAGGGATCCCTGCACTCTCGATCCCTCTTTGCTGCAACGCTCTAATTTCACGATCACCACTGGCAACCGATTGATAGAGGACTAGTGAAGGCTCTCTTTGCACGACTGCCTCTATATTTAGATCGAAGTAGCCACCTATATCAGCCACCTTCTGCTCCTCTGGAAGCAAGCAATAACGAGTTGCTCCCACTATCTGCTCTCCTAGCCCTGCAGTAATCACAAGATCACTAACACTCGGGGAGAGGAGAACAAGACGCTCACACTCATGAGCAGAGATCGGAACAGCAAAAAACACCCAGCAAAGAATCATTTTTACTCTTAAACTTAAGCTGATCCTATCCATCATTGTAACTCCCTCCTATCTGCGATCTCTTCTCAGTATAGCCCTCTTATCTTTAAATAAACATTTTCTTCATAAAAAAAGCCCCTGCTTATCAGAGCAAGGGCTTAGCATAACTAATAGCTAATTCAATATCTAACTACATGATTATAGTCTATTATTCTTTAAATCATTAAACGATGAAGCGACCACGCTGTCTCATTAGCTCACGTGAAAGATCTTTATTCACTTCAAATGCTGCACGGCCGTGTAACCAGAAGAGGTTGTTAACAACAACAAGCTCACCCACTGGCAACTCAAGCTCAACAACTGATGGATCATTCTCCATAGACTCTGACATACTTCTTAGATATTTTGCTTGCTCAATTGTTTCTGGGTAAACAAACTGATCAATAAAGCACATACAGGGTCTATTATTCTGAATAAAGAATGTAGACTTTTTCACTTTTTGCGATACGTTTTTACTTGGTGGGGCAATATAGTCAAACTCATAGTGTGCTAAAGGTGAGTTTGCATATTTATCTAGTTCCGCCCAGTCATCTAAGTGTAATAGACGGCTCTCACCACCAACTGCATTCTCTGCCGCCATCTTCATCATAAGCAACCAATCGGTTGGCTCATCAACGAATGTCCCATCTGTATGAAGTGTAAAGAGACGATACGCTTGACGTAAGTAGGAGTCACTATCATCTGTATGCTTTACGGTAAAACGCGCATAATACTTACCCGTCATAGCATCAAAGTTCGGCACCCCTATTAAATGGGTAATCGCTGTTGCAAAGATAACATACTCATCAGTATCTTCAGAGACTCCTTGAAGGCCAAGAGTAAATCCACCACTTGCACGATCATGAACAATATCGCGTAAAACTGTGTCGAAGCTCTTATCATTAACCTCTTGTAAGAGATAATCTGCGATAACGTGACGCTCTAAAGGAGTATATTCTAAACGCTCAACAGTAATGTTATCTTCCTTACATTTTTTAAGGAAACCCTCAATGACACTATCGGCAAATGTTACATGATAGAGACGCTTAGTTTGTGGGTGGTCCGCAATTTCATAACGATCTGTTTTGGTTACATATTTACTTGGCATTTTTCTAACTCTCCAAATTCTTTATTTATAGTTGAAATGTCGATTTAACACTCTTAAAACAATAAAAAAGGCCAGTAACAATGAGGATAAACGCTTCAGAAGATGCGCCTATTCTCATTATCACTGGCCTTTATCCGTTTTATTGCTATGTATTATTAAGACATAGTCACAACAAATATCGCAGTACGATTTTATTAGTTTGTTAACTTAAGATCTTGACATGCTACTAGTGGGGCTAGCCACTACCTTTTGCCTCGATTCGCTTAAGTCTGAATTCAATTTAGCAAGGGTTTTTCTATTCGTCAACACTTTATTAAAACTTTTCTGTTAATCCTCCTCTGCAAGCTTCTCTCTTAAGGTCTTAAATTGAAGCTCGAGATCTTTAATTGCAGCAACTAAGGCGTTGGTTGCCTTGCCACGATAGCGGCTCTGCAGTGCTTCAGTAACCTCATCAATCCCCTCATTTAAGCTATGCCCCTTTAAAACACTGCCGACAAAGTTACTCCCCTGCTCTGTTGCTAAGGTACAGCTTGCTTGAATAATAACACCATACTTCACCTCAATTTCAGCCGATACCGTTAAAGTCTCAAAGACACTCTTTGCCGCCATCCCCTGGGGCAATCGTGAATGACCTGCGATAAAGACTGTTTTTGGTTGATGCATTCTCTTCTCTCTCCTCTCTATTTATAGTTGTGCTTTGATAGGTGACCCTGCTGGCTGCTCCACAATCTTATTTAATATATTTATCACGCCTTAGGATCTGATTGATCAGTATTGATTAATATACCCCCCTTCATATAACTCTGCATATCTTTTTTACTATTTAAACCTCTCTTTACATAAAAAGAGCGTTATCCCCTAATAAACAGGAGAGTAACGCTCAACAACGTCTGTTTAAGGATACAGTTTACAAGTCAATATTGATACCAATGAAGGCTCGAATGCCCGGTTCGCGATACCCTTTTGCATAGTGATATTTTTTATCAAAGAGATTTTCAACACGGGCTGTTACCTCAAGACGATCTGTTGCTTGATGGCGCAATGTAATATCAGCTGTGCCAAACCCACTTAGATCTTCATCCCCAAAATCCTTACGACTACTATAGATATTCCCTTGAAGATGGAGATTCCAGCGCTCTGTCGGCTGATAGTTGAGGGCGAGCGTCGCTTGATGTTTCGGACGGCGAAGCATTCGTTTATACGCCCCCTCGCTCCTCTCTTTAGCATCTAGATAGGTGTAACTTGCCCCGAACTCTAGCTGATCACTAAGGGTAACTAATCCTGAGAGCTCAATTCCCCGCATCTTAGCCTGCTCTAGATTTCGATACTCCCCAAATCGCCCATCTGGGGTCATCGATGAAAATGAGTAGTAATCAATCATCTCTTTATAGCGCTGATTAAAATAGGTGAGCTCCAACTGACTCTGCGCCGTCGGCTTAAAGAGAATACCGATATCAAATCCTCGACTACGCTCAGCCTTTAACCCTCTATTACCCGCCGATCGATCATAGAGCTGATAGATATTAGGGGCATTAAAGCCGGTTCCATAACTCCCCTTTAAGGCAAACTGCTCTGTTAGATTAATTCGAGAAGTTACCCTAAATGTTGTTCGTCCACCAAAGGTGGAGTTATCATCATAGCGAACACCGAGGGTATTAAAAATCCGATCATTATAATCAAAATGTTGATCAAGATAGAGGCTCTTACGATTCTGACTCTTACTAATATCCTCATTCCCCTCCCCCTTCTCATGCTGATAGGTAGCGCCAAAGAGGGTTGTAAAATTGGGGTTTAAGGTGAGTTGATTATGCCAAGTGACATTTTGAGTCTCTCCTTTAAAGCGATAGAAGCTCTGCTCATCATTACCACTCAACCAATCACTCATACCTGAATAATCTTTTCGATCTATGTGGCTTACACCATAACTGATGGTGGAATCCCAACGCTCATCAAAAAAGTGTCCATTCAGTGCAAAGTAGCCGACCCAATGCTCAGAACGTACATAATCATCATAATGGGTCTTATTCCATTGGTTATCATATTGATGATAGCGGCGGTTATAGCGCACAATAAGATCAACATCCACCATCTCACTCAATTCATAATTAATATTGGCTGATAAGATGCGGTTCCGATAATGATCTCGATCCCGATCCTTCTCACTCTTATCCACCTGATCGACTGTGGCATCAATTCCATGGCTATTCTCTATCGATCCGGCAAAGCTATATGAGAGACGATCTTTCATCCCTGATGATGACAACGTCGCCCGATAGGTAGACTCTGTTCCCGCCTCTAACCCTAAACTGGTTTTAGGATCACCCCCTCTTTTAGTAAAGAGCTGCACTACACCCCCCATTCCGCTTGATCCATAGAGAGTACTTTGAGGGCCTTTGAGCACTTCAATCCGCTCAATATTAGTAAGATTCCCAAGAAGCGTATAATCGACCGCTCTCCCTGTCCCCATCGGATCCCCAATGGGAACACCATCAACTAATACCAATGTATGTTCCGTCTTAGCTCCACGGATAAAGAGGCTGCTAGGACCATTAATCCCTGTTCGTGATAGGGTCATACCAGGCAATGAGCGCAACGCCTCCTCCACCGTCCGAACGCCCATTCGTTCAATCTCCTTCTCAGAGAGCGTATGGATCGTCGCTCCAATCTTCTGCTCTGGTGCTGCAATTCGATTAGCCGTAACAATTAAGGGCTCCTCATCCGATGCTGCAATGGCAATCGGCAGCAGCAGTGAGATGGCACAGAGAGTTGCGGGAAAGGCAAAACCTCTCCTACTAATAGGGGGATAATATTTCAATCTAGACATAAACCTCTTTAACCTCGAGAGATAATTATTTAATAAAATGGGTAATGCAATGCTCTAAGTTAGTATCTGGCTTAGGAGATCCTCTCTCCTCTCACAGTGGCGGGTCCGCGCAGGAATCACACCTGACTTCCTAACTCAAGGCAACCTGTTTTTACCATTTATCCCATAATTTGCAACTAATATATCTAAATGTAAACGATCTCTATCTCCCTTCCCGGCGCAACAAAAGTAGCAGAAAGAAGGGGGCTCCTAAGAGAGCAGTGATCACCCCAACAGGGAGTTCAGCCGGCCTAAATAGAAGAGAAGCCCCTAAATTAGCAAGCAGTAATAATCCCCCACCAAGAGGGATCACCCCCCACCATAAGAGACGATAATCACCCCCTAGAAGTAAGCGGGCAATATGGGGCACAATTAACCCAATAAATCCAATTGGTCCAAAATGGGCTACTAAAAAAGCGATCATAAGGCTCATTGTTAAAAAGAGCCCTCCCACTAAACGGTGTGGATTTAAGCCCCATACTTGAGCTTGAACTAATCCATTACTGATCAGATTCAGCTGAGGCGCTGTAAAGTAGAGTACTCCGGCGACTGTGCACGCTAATAGAAATAGACGAAAGAGCAATCCATAAGAGAGGTAATCGATCCGCCCCATCATCCACTTAAGCAATGCATACCCTTTCTCTGGGGGGCCAACCGCCTGAAGAAGTAGAAGAAGACTACCGATAAAGAGGCTGATAATCACCCCTAAAAGGATTAATCGCAAAGGTTGATAATCGCCACGAAAAGCAGAGAGATAGAGAAACAGTGTAACCCCTAACGCCCCTAAAAAGGCGAAGAGCTCAGTAGCCGTCACCCAGAGGAAGACAAAATTAATCCCTCCATATAGGGCTATCGCCGCCCCAAATGAGCTACCACTTGCTACTCCTAAGATATAAGGATCCGCTAGCGGATTGCGCAGTAGTGCCTGAAATACCATACCACTTAACGCTAACGATGCCCCCACCAGCCACGTAGCCACCACCTTAGGAAATCGAAACTCCACCAAAATTAACCAATCATTACTATCGAAAGGGTTCAAAAATGTTAAACCAAATAGAGGTGCGAAGAGCAAAATCAGTAATGACCCAGCCCACAATAATTTTAAGAGCCTCACTCTCTCTTTCTGCCTCATCATCCCTCCCTACTGATAAAAGAGGGGCGCCCCATCAAAACGCCGACCTTCATAAAATTGCACCCCATATAGCTCAGTTAAATTTTTAGTATTTAACCAATCTCTCACCTCACCAAAGTAGTGGAGTGCACCCTCTTTTAACACCAATAGGTGGGTAAAATCCCCCCAAATATGGTTTAAATCATGGGTGATATAGAGAAGTGTCTTCCCCTCATTGCGACAACTTGCCACGATGTGATGATGTAACGACTGCTGATATTTTGGATCGAGAGCACGATTAGGTTCATCAAGCAGCAAAATAGGTGTCTGCTGCAACAGCGCTGCAGCAAGATAGAGTCGTTGCCGCTCCCCACCACTTAATTGGGAGATTGGCGTCTCCTGATAAGCGGTAAGCGAAAACTCCTCCAACATATGAGCTATTAATGCTTCCTCCTGAGGCGTCGTATAGAAATACCCCTTTTTATGGCTGTAGAGGGCCATCTCACACCATAAATGCGCCGTAACCTCGGGAAGCTGCGGTGGCTCTTGTGGGACAAGTGTAATTAGTCGCGCCAACTCCCGTCGGGTATACTCCGCCTGAGCACGACCATTAAGTAAGATACGCCCCTCAATCCTCCCCTCGCGCTCTGTAATCAACCCTAACAAAGCATGAAGGAGAGTGCTCTTTCCCGCCCCGTTACTCCCAATAATGGCTAGTCGTGCCCTAGGAGGAAGATGAAAGCTTATTCTCTTTAAGCGCTGACTCCCTCTACTGATGACTGATAACTCCTCTACCGTTAACATCACACTCCTACTCTAGTCGAAACTCAATTGCTCGTAAGGGGATCTCCTCCAACCCACTTTGTAAAATCTCCTCCCTTAACTGACTCCTCTTCAGAGCGCTCTCAACAGCTTCGATCGCACATCGATCAAGTCGCCTAAACCCTGTAGACTCGATCAACACCACATGGATCTGCTCCCCTACTTTATGGAGCGCTAGCTCAGCTCGCCCCTCCTCTCCCCGCTCTCGAGAGCGGCGAGGATAACAGGGATCTATCAACATATTAAGTGCCCTTTGCACACTTCTTATAGTGCCTACCCTCTCTACCATACTGCCTTGAGTATCTCTATCCCTCTGCCGCTCTGCCTCAACACTAGCTGTTGAGGGCTTCACTGCTGCAGCTACCTGCCTACTAGGTGAGGAGTCCTTCTCAGCTACTAGATACCTCCTCGGCTCTATAGACTCCCTCTCATCCCCCTCCTCTCTTCTCTGCAAAGAGGTAGGCTCACGCTCCCTCTCCGACTCTTCCCTCTTTGTTAAGAGCACGACATTTAACCCCTCTCCCCCAACCTGAGTCGAGTTGGCGATCCCCTCTAGGGAAAGGCTCCTCTCTGTTAACCCGCTAAACACTACAATAGCAACGCCAATATGTAAAAGTATTGATAAGAGGAGTGATAAGAGGTGTTGATAATATCTCACAATAGATAATTCAACTCCCTTAAAAGTAGCTCCGCCTCTGTAAATGGATCATCGATCAGGGTATAGCGAATTAGAAGAGCGGTGATCACAATAATCACCACGAGAGCAACAATGCCCAATAGGGAGAGAGTCCAAGTGGTAACTCTCGTCCCCACGGTTTGAGTACCACGATAGAAGAGAGAGAGGAGTGTAAGGGCGCCAAATCCTCCAATAAATATATAGTATGGATACCGACTAGCGACAATCCCCCGAAGATACTGCTCCCCCTGCATCAATAAAAGATCCCCCTCTTTAAGAAGAGTGACTAGATCGAGCTTGGGAAATGGAATCTCTAAAGCGGGCATTAAGCTGTAAATAATCATCCCATACCCTCCGATCATTACACCACTGATAGCAAGATATACCCACTGTAATCTCGGAATTTTTCGATAATGGTAGAGCCCACTCAACAGTAAAAGGAGTAATACACCCCCAAGTCCAGTAAGGATCTTAAACCGCGCATTGTAGAGCCCTTCAATATTATGAAGTAGAATCTCCCCCTCCTGGTAGAGACTCTGTATGAGTGAGGCCTGTTGCAGATGTACAATCGCCAGCTCACCTAGAGGCAGCGGCTGCTCTAACATCTCATTTAAGTATTGTAGCGACTTCAGCGTCTCATCAATTGGGGTTAGCTCAATGGGATAAAGCTGCAGAAAGCGGCAGACAAAGAGCCCCACTATAAGAAATAGAGCACCCCAATAACCAAAGATGGCGCGCCATTGAAAAAAGTCTCTCACCCCGATCCCCTATCGCTCTAAACTGCTGAGCATCGCTTGTAATCCTTGCACTGTTTTACTGGTATTTTTACGCCGCTCTTCTCGATCCATCACCCGATCTTTTGCCCAAAGAATATCCTCACTCGGAAGCTCACTCAAAAAGCGACTCGGTGTGCAAGACTCAGCCTGCTGATAGCGCATTCTTTGGCGGCAGTAAGTGATATATAACATCCGCTGTGCACGGGTAATACCCACATAGAAGAGGCGCCGCTCCTCATCTACCATACCATCATCAATACTATTTCGATGAGGAATAATATCCTCCTCTGCTCCCACCATAAAGACGGTTGGAAATTCCAGCCCCTTCGCACTATGAAAGGTCATCAAAGTGACAGCATCACGATCCTGAGTGCGCTCATCGCTCTCTAAGATGGCAATGAGCGTAAGGTGGGAGAGAATATCAGAAAGAGAGCGCTTCGCTCCATAGAACCACTCCCCTAACGCTTCAACATTACGAATCTTTCTCTCAAAACCTTTTGGTGATTCCTCCTGAAGATAGTGGTAGTAGTTAAGATTCTCCACTAGATAATCAAACAGCTCACCAAGATCATCACTCCGATTTTGGCACTCTAAAATAAGATCATAAAATTGAGCCATCTGAAAAGCGACCCGTCGCCCCATAAAGGTATGTAGTTGAGGATGCCCCAAGGTTTCAAAGAGTGTATACCCATGAGTTGTAGCAAACTCCGCCAACTTTTTAAGAGCCGCCGCACCAATTGCCCGTTTCGGTAGATTTATGACCCGTAACAGTGAGGCATTATCTTCAGGATTTCCTATCAGTTTTAAATAGCTAAGCAGTATGCTCACCTCTGGCTGCTGAAAGAAGCTCTCTCCTCCCACTACCCGATAAGGAATGCCACGAGCCCCTAATGCACGCTCAAATCGACTGCTTTGATGATTCCCTCGATATAAGATGGCATGATCATCAAATCGTGCGCCATTAATTAATTGGTTATGATTAATGGTCATAGCGACAAACTCAGCCTCTGCTTCCGCACTCTTAAAATCATGGATCGCAATCTTCTCCCCATCGCCAAGCGCCGACCAGAGCCGTTTATCATAAAGATGGGGGTTTTTCGCAATAAGATGGTTTGCCGCATTTAATATATGGCCTGTTGATCGATAATTCTGCTCCAACTTAATAAGATGCAGATTAGGAAAATCTCGATGCAGCTCATGTAAGTTTTCAGGACGCGCTCCACGCCACGCATAGATTGACTGATCATCATCCCCTACAACTGTTAAACAGCTGCGCATCCCTATAATCTCTTTAATCAGCTCATACTGGGCCCGATTAGTATCTTGATACTCATCTACAAGAAGGTAACGAATGGTGCGACGCCAATAGCTACGCACTGTCTCATGCTCTTTTAAGAGACGATAACTCTGAAGAACTAAATCATCAAAATCGACAGCGTTATAAGCATGAAGTTGCTCTTGATACTGTTGATAGAGGGAGCCAATCTCTACCATACGCTCATCTTCTGCAGCCGATAAGATCGCTTGTGGTGATAACATCTCATTTTTCCAACTAGAGATATGATCAAGAATCTGCCGAATCTGCTCTCGATCAGCATCCTCTAGAATGGTCTCCATCAAATGGTGACTATCATTCTGATCATAAATAGAGAACCCCTTCCGTAACCCAATCACTCCTCCATGTTGCTTTAAAATCATCAATCCTAAAGTGTGAAATGTTGCAACATGTACTCGTTGTCCAGCGACCCCCTTTAGCAGACTCTGAAGCCGCTCCCGCATCTCATTAGCCGCTTTATTGGTAAATGTAACCGCAAATATTGAGCGTGGGTCATATTGATACTGCTCTACAAGATGGCGAATCTTCTCAGTAATCACCCTTGTCTTACCAGACCCCGCTCCTGCTAAAACTAAAAGAGGCCGATCGATTACTCGAACCGCCTCCTGCTGCTCTTGATTTAATTTCATACGTCTCGATTAATGATGATAATAATGATCGCTTACTCAACTATTTAGTTGCTTATCTTAAATGACACGTGCATTTAAGAGATGATGCATATTTAATGCGCCGACGATTCTCCCCTCTCCATCCACTACTGGCAAGGCAGTAATCTTCTCGCGCTCCAACTGATTAACTGCATCTACAGCCAATGCTTTTGGCCCTATAGTATGGGGATTAGTGGTCATACATTCACCAATTGTCAACTCTTTAAGCTCTCGCCCACTGACTAATGTGCGGCGAAGATCCCCTTCAGTAAAGACCCCTAATAGCTGGTGCTGCTCATCAGCTAAGAGGATAATGCCTAGCGGAAAGCGGGTCATCTCCAAAAGAGCTTCATAGAGAGTTGCGTCAGGAGATAAGATAGCGGCTTCATCCCGCGGCACCATAATATCCTCCACCAAGAGCAACAGGCGACGCCCAAGCTTTCCCCCCGGATGAGAAAAAGCAAAATCATCAGAGGTAAACCCTTTCATCTCCAAGAGAGTGATCGCAATAGCATCCCCCATCGCCAATGTTGCGGTTGTGCTCGCTGTCGGAGCCAATCCTAAAGGGCAAGCCTCCTCTTTTATAGCCACTAAAAGATGTTTGGTAGCAAATTGTGCTAGCGATGACTCCTGATTGCCGGTAATTGCCACCAGCGGGATATTTAAGCGGCCAATCAAGGGGAGAAAGGCTAATATTTCATCCGTCTCCCCTGAATAGGAGAGGGCTAAAAGAAGATCATCCTTAGTGATCATTCCTAAATCCCCATGACTTGCCTCAGCAGGATGCATAAAAAAAGCGGGGGTCCCAGTGCTGGCTAATGTTGCAGCAATCTTACTGCCAATATGCCCCGACTTACCCATTCCAGTAACCACAACGCGCCCACGACAGTTATGAAGCAGTCGACACACCTCAAGGTAATTCCCATCAATTTCACTGGTTAAGGCCTTAATTGCCTCTGCCTCAATAGTTAGAACCCGCTTTGCTCGCTCTAGATAATCTTGATCTGATAATTTACTCATAGCTCAACTTTAATTTACAATAATCACACAATTATAACCGAAGCCCATACAGATGAGAATCAAGGAGCCCTACTCAATGTCTACTCTACTCAATGAATCCCCTCCACTACTCCTCTATAGCACCGATGGCTGCTCTCTTTGCGATGACCTGATCGAGTGGCTCGATAATCGAGGCATCTCCTACCACTATATCGATATCGCAACCGACCCAAAGCTGATAGCGGAATTTGGCTGGTATATTCCTGTTTTACGCTATAATGCCACTCTCTGGAAGAGTCCTATTGATCGAGAATCCCTTCTTCAAGAGTTGATTGCATTAGGACTGACCATTGCCAAAGATTAAGGAGCAGATACCCTATGTTGATTGATCTCTACATTAAAAATTTTGCCATTATTGAAGAGCTTCATCTTGAGTTTTGGCCTAAGCTCACTGTGATCAGTGGTGAAACCGGCGCAGGAAAATCCATCACTGTTGATGCCCTCTCAGCTGTATTAGGGGGACGTTGTAGTGCAGAGATGATCTACCAGGAGCGGGAGCAGGGGGAAGTTATTGCCACCTTTGATGTCACCCAATTTCCTCCAGCAAAACGGTGGCTAAAAGAGAATGCTTTAGAGAGTGAGGATCATCTGGCTATTTTACGCCGTGTTATCTCTAAAAATGGACGCAGTCGCGGTTTTATCAATGGCCGTGCAATGCCACTCCATGCCTTAAAAGCCTTTGGTGAGCTCTTAATTGATATCCATGGGCAACACGCCCATCAATCATTAATGAAGCCCAGTCATCAACGAAAGTTAGTGGATCTCTACTCCGACAGTGAAGCGGATTTTATTGCGCTAACTGAGATCGCTCAAACCATCAAGATGTTAGAAGAGCGACTCGAAGCCTTAATGAATCAGGATGACCATGCGCAAGAGCGTATCAACTTCCTTAAATTTCAATTAGCTGAGTTTGAGGCAGTTGCCCCTAAAGAGAATGAGTGGAGTGAGATCTCTGAGCGTTTTCACTATCTCAGTAATCACGAGGAGCGCCTTACAACAGTAGAAGAGGCGTTAACCACTTTAAGTGACGAAAATCACGGTATCACTAAACAGATTAACTATCTACTCAATAGTATTGCCGACTTTGCTAAGCGGGATGAGGACTTTAACAATCTTCATGAGATGCTCTCAAATGCCCTAATTCTCTGTAATGAGTCAGAAAATGAGCTGCAGCGCCATCTTGATGTCGAAAACTTTGATGAAGAGGAATTACAACATCTTGATCATCGCATGAGAGAGCTCAATAGCCTTGCCCATAAACATCGTATAGAGCCAGAGATGCTGCTACAAAAGCAGGCTGATCTTGAAGCGGAGCTATCAGATACTGAAGTGACCGATGATCTCCTCCTCGACCTTAAAGAGGAGATTAAGCGTTATGGGAAGAAGTGGCAACAGCTTGCCGATAAGATCACCGAGAAGCGAAAAAGAGGGATTAAATCCCTCAATAGAAAGATCACCGCATCGATGCAAGATCTTGCTATGGAAGGGGGCATTTTTGAAATCAGACTAACCGCTAATCCCCCCTATCATGCCCATGGTAATGAGTCGATTGAGTACTTCGTTACCGCAAACCCAGGACAACCTCTAATGCCGCTCAATCGGGTAGCATCAGGAGGTGAGCTTGCACGAATAAGTCTCGCAATTGCTGTTATTATCAGTCTTAAATCTACCCTCCCCGTTCTTGTCTTCGATGAGGTGGATACCGGTGTCGGTGGGGCGGTTGCCGAAATGATTGGAAAGCACCTTCAAGATTTAAGTGACGGCCGCCAGGTGATCTGTGTAACCCATCTCCCCCAAGTCGCAAGCTTCGGTCATAACCATCTCTATGTACATAAACAGAAAGAGAAGAATCAGACTACAACCGCCATAAAAATGTTAAATGAGGAGGAGCGTATTAAAGAGATTGCCCGCATGCTTGGTGGCGTTACCTTAACCGATGCCACCTATCAACATGCTCGAGAGATGCTAAAGAGCGCCGGCCAATCTTAAGTCGCTTCCAAGCCAATCTTCTCTATCTACAAGGAGTTACTCATGAATCAACCACTAAGATCTCTCCCCCTTCTATCGGGGATACTACTGCTCTCAGGATGCTTAAATAGTATGAGCCCTGATATGGTGATGAACCTTGGTCTTAAGGGGGCACAAGCCTTAACCCTCAATAATGAGACTATCGCTACGATGGCCCACCAATCATGCCAAGAGGCTGATCAAAACCATAAAATAGCAGCAGCCAACAGTCAGTACGTCAAACGTCTCAATAAAATTAAGCAGGGGCTTCCTAAGTCCGTTAATGGGCAGACACTCCAATATAAGGTCTACCTAAAAGCAGAGCCTAATGCCTGGGCTATGCCCAATGGATGCATTCGTCTCTATTCAGGGCTTATGGATATGATGGATGATGATGAGATTCGTGGCGTTTTAGGGCATGAAATTGGTCATATCGCTCTAGGGCACGCCACCAATAGAATGCGTACTGCAGCTATGGCTTCCCTCGGACGCGATCTCTTAAGCAGTAGCAGTAATGCCACTCTTTCCTCCTTAAGTCGCTCCGATTTAGGGGCTCTAGGGGAGGGATTTATTAATGCCCAATTCTCACAAAAGCAGGAGCTAGAGGCCGATCAATACTCAGTGGAACTCCATCTACGAGAGAATCGTGATCCTCTTCCTATCGCATCCGCTTTCGATAAGTTAGCTCAACTAGGAAATCGCAGCTCCCTCTTTAGTACCCATCCTGCTCCTAAAGCACGTGCAGAACGGATCCGACAACAGCTCCAGCAGCAGTAAAGTAATGAGCAATCCTTTACCCCCTTTCAACATAATGGAGATAAGAGAGCGCCGACCCTTGATCGGCATCGGCGCTCTTTAATCATTCATAGTAGAGTCGACTCAATCACTAAGAGAGATAGAGCCTTTAATAAGTAATAAGTTATGGAACTAAGGTAAAGCTCTCAATAATAGAGCGATACTCCTCCTCTTTTGTTGGACCTGCCGCACATAACGAGATCATAGAGTCCTCAGCTAATACATAGCGGCAATACTCATAAATACTCTCACCATTTAATACCGGCATCTCAAAATCAAAATAGTACCCCTCCTGAACCTCTGAGAAATACTCATCAGAGGTACTAATCTCCCCTATTACCTCTTTTATTTTTTGATGTAATAATTCAATCGTAACCCCCTCAGGAGCTGTATGAGTTAATCCGTAAACGATAGGACCATTAAGTGGATCCCCATAGTACGAAAGATAATCAACAGCTGTTAACTCAATTCCCCCACTAATCCGACTGACAAGCTGTTCATAGACATCACTCTGATAGCCATCTAGATACTTATCTGGAAGGGTTAGTTGATAGAGCTTACTTGCAGAGGGGCGATCAACCATCTTCTCACTCTCATCGGCACAACCCGCAATAAGAAGAAGTGTTAATCCCGCGACGACTAAACGTTTACTCTCCATTAAATTTAAAACCTTTTCAGCAAAACAAGCCCTATATATACCACAATCGAGCAATCGGCTCGAAAAAAGCTATAATTTATGGGTCTGAATCTGATCGCCCCGCCCCCGATAGAAACGGTAGCGGTCTCGACTCTGCTCAATATTGACGGGATTTGTGGTAATAATCTCAAAAATCCGCCGAAAAGAATCAATATTTTCAGGAATCTGTACCCCAAGATTTATTAAGAGGGAGTATTGCGGTAACGACCATCCCTGAGCACCTAAATAGATAAAATCTTCAGAGGTGATATCCTCCTCTCCCCGAATTAATTGGTGAGGAATAAATGAGGTAGCACTGATGCCCCATATGGTACGATCAATCTGCCTTAAAGTATTAAAATCCTCATGATAGATATAGGTTGGCTCTTTAGCGGCATATGCCTTCTCAATTAATTTAAGAAGAAGCCCTAACCGAGCACTATCCCGATCTGTAGGAAGAACATAGAAACTCACCTCTGCCATAGCGATTACTTATCCAAGATTGCCCTAAAAGAGTAAATAATTGGTGTAATACTGAAATCATCACCATTAAGAGGTAAAATAATACCATTAAAATTACCGATTCCCTAACCTAATCAGAGTAGAGATTAAATCAAATCTATGAAATTTGAGTTACTAAAAAGAGAGGGCTTAGCCCGCCGTGGTCGCATTACTTTTGAGACGTTTCCTGAACGGGGGACCATTGAGACCCCTATCTTTATGCCTGTAGGAACCATTGCCACTGTTAAAGGTGTGACACCTAAAAATCTTGAGGAGATGAATGCTCAAATTATTCTGGGCAACACTTTTCACCTCTGGCTTCGTCCAGGACTTGAAGTCATTAAAGCCCATGGTGATCTCCATGACTTTATGAATTGGCATAAGCCAATTCTTACCGACTCAGGTGGGTTTCAGGTCTTCTCTTTAGCTGAGCTTCGCAAAATTACTGAAGAGGGGGTCTCATTTCGCTCCCCCTTTGATGGGCGAAAATGTTTCCTCGATCCTGAAACCTCAATGGAGATTCAACGCCATCTCGGTTCTGATATCGTTATGGCGTTTGATGAGTGTACCCCCTATCCTGCTACCTATGAGGAGGCAAAAACTTCTATGGAGCTCTCAATGCGTTGGGCTCGCCGCTCAAAAGAGGCATTTGCGGGAAATCCTAACTCACTCTTTGGCATTATTCAGGGGGGGATGTATAACGATCTACGCAGTGAGTCTCTTGATCGTCTCTTAGAGATCGGTTTTGATGGTTATGCTATTGGTGGATTAGCAGTGGGGGAGCCTAAAGAGAAGCGTGATGAAGTGCTTGAGCATCTAGCTCCCTTAATGCCCGCTGATAAACCCCATTATCTAATGGGGGTCGGCAAGCCTGAAGATCTAGTTGAAGGGGTCTATCGCGGGGTCGATATGTTTGATTGTGTTATTCCTACCCGCAATGCCCGTAACGGTCACCTCTTTACCCGCTTTGGTAATGTACGTATCAAAAATCAACGCTACGAACTCGATACTCGCCCTGTTGATGCCACGTGTGAATGTTATACTTGTCAAAATTTTACTCGCTCTTATCTTCGTCACCTCATTCGAACTAAAGAGATATTAGGGGCCCATTTAGCGAGTATTCATAATCTTCACTACTTCTTAAAATTGATGGAGAAGATTCGTGAAGCGCTTGATGAGGGGCGCTTTGAGGATTTCCGAAAACAGTTTTATGAGGAGCAGACCTACGTTGAGAAAGGTTACTAACCCATCATGAGTATTCTACAACGCTATATTGGCCGTGAGATCCTCACCACATTTATTGCGGTGATTTTGATTCTTATCTCAATCCTTCTTACACAGCGATTAGCACTCTACCTTAATGAGGCTACAAGTGGGGGGCTTTCACAATCCGCTATCTTATCTTTAGTGGGGCTGCAGGTTATTCGTTTCCTAGCTGAGCTGCTCCCTTTAAGCTTTCTACTCGCCTCGATTATCGCTTTCGGACGGCTCTATAAAGATAGTGAAATGGCGGCCCTCTTTGCGCTTGGAATGCCCATTAAAACCCTCTACCAAATTCTCCTGCTCTTAGCGATTCCCCTAATGATTATAATTACTCTCTTAAACTTTTGGGTTGTCCCTGAAGTGGCTAAAACGCAGGATATCGTCCTCCATAAGGCTCGCGAAAGTGCTAAAGTTACAGTCTTAAAGCCTGGTGTTTTCAAATCGTTTGCTAATAAACATACCGTCTATGTTGAGAGCATAAGCAATAAAGGAGAGCAATTAAATAATGTCTTCATTCACTCTAAAGAGTATTCAGGCAATAGGGAGGTCGGCTATTCTGTCACCACCGCTCGTTATGGTGAGCAGCTCATCGATGAGGAGGGGGCACGCTTTGTTGTGCTTAAAGAGGGATCACGCTTTACCGATAAAGAGGGGGTAAGGGAGAAACTCTACTTCCAACATCTGACACTACGTTTAGAGGCGGCTAGTGATGCCTTTGCTCATAAAGCCCTCTCTCTCTCCACAAAGGAGTTAATTGAAGAGCCACAACCAAAGCATCTTGCAGAGTTACACCGTAGAATTGCAGGACCTCTCTCCGTTTTAATCTTAATTCTTATGATTCCTGCCTTAGCTCACTCACGTCCTCGGGAAGGGCAATTTAATAAACTAATCGTAGCCCTCATTCTCTATGTGATCTACTTTAATCTTCTTGGTATTGGACAAAGCTGGATAGAGCGAGGGCGTATCGCCCCTATCTTTGGGCTCTGGTGGGCACACGCTATTATGTTGATCGTGGGATTAATCATCGCACGACTTCACCATAAACAGGTTTAATAAGGTACTTTATGTTACGAATTGATCGCTACATCTTTAAAACAACACTCCTCTTTACACTCTTCTCACTCATTCTGCTCTCAATTATTGAAACACTCTTTACGGCACTTAATGAGATGCAGATGTTGACCGAGGAGTATACCCTCTCAGATATGGGGCTCTTTCTCTTCTACGATGCCCCTGCCCGCCTCTACCGAATATTTCCAATGTCACTACTATTAGGGTGTCTAGTCGGTTTAGGGGAGCTCTCATCTAATAATGAGCTTACCGCTATTCGTACATCAGGATTTAGTAAAGTACGCACCATCTATGGTGCCATTATAGCTGTACTCCTATTGAGTGCAGGTAACGTCCTTCTTGGAGAATACCTCATCCCTTATACTGCTGCAGAAGCAAAAACAGCCCAAAAGAAGGAGATAACCACCCCCGGATTTTGGGCAATTAGCCAAGAGTATACGATTGAAGTTACCAATTTGGAGCCCGATCGATTATTAGGCATCAATCTCTATAAAGTAAAAGAGCAGGAGCTCACCCATATTATCAAAGCTAAAGAGGCGCTCTTAAAGAGTGAGGCATGGATTATCCCTTCAGCTGAAGAGACAACAGTCACCGATCAATACATTAAGCAGGAGCTGCAGGAGGAGATTGAACTCCCCATCTTAATTGACAAGAATGCTCTGACAGCTCTCACAGCAACCCCCGAAGAGCTCCCATTAACTAAGCTGAAGCACTTTATCGGTTATCTCGATAATAATGGGCTCGATAGTGGTGAGTATCGCTTAGCCTTTTGGAGTAAGCTCTTCAACCCCTTAACCAATCTCGCGATGCTCCTTATCGCTTCTCCACTCATCTTTGCACAGCAGAGACAACAGGGGATCGGTGCGCGGATTCTCATTGGGATTGTCTTAGGGCTCATTATTTATCTCGTAACGGAGATGTTAGGTCATTTCATTCTCATCTCCGGATACCCCCCTATTGTCGGTGCACTCTTCCCAACCATTTTGGCCGTGACGATTGCACTTATACTCTTTAAACTATTGCCTAACTAAAGGCTAATTTCAGCAATATGCTGAGCTCTGCCGTAAATGCGCTCTACTCTATACTTATAGGTAGGTATGAATCAGCTGATCTAGCTCCTGAAGTTGCTTCTCTAAGAGTCGCTGATCGCCTAATGTCTCTAGATTAAGCCGCAGAAGTGGCTCAGTATTTGAGGAGCGCAAGTTAAAACGCCACTTACTAAAGGTGATGCTTAATCCATCACAATAATCGATCGATAGAGCCTCATCCTCATAGTGGGTCTGAATCGCGGCGATAATCGTGGCTCCATCCCCTTCTAAAGGGTAATTAACCTCTTCACTACAGGGGTGCGCCTTCTGATAATGCTTCACTAAAGAGCTCAACTTAACCCCTTTTCGCAATATCAAATTTGCAACTAAAATCCATGGAATCATTCCTGAATCACAATTATAAAAGTGCTTAAAATAGTGATGACCGCTCGACTCTCCACCATAAAGCGCATTATACTTGGCCATAGCTGCCTTCATAGGAGAGTGTCCACCACCGGTGATAATCAACTCCCGTTGCGCACTCTCTGCTGCACTTTGTGCCGCTCCTACTAACCGGGAATCGATCACTACAGGGGCTCTCTCTAAATCTTTTTCCGAGAGTGATTCAATTAAGAGGGCAATAAGATAGCTGCTATCAATAAAATTCCCCTCATGATCGAAGAGGAAACAGCGATCAAAGTCCCCATCCCACGCAACACCAAAATCGGCTTGATGCGCTAAAATAGCTTCTACAGTGTCTCTGCGGCGCTCCGGCAAGAGCGGATTAGGGACTCCATTAGGAAAAGTGCCATCTGGTTCCCCATCAATAATGATCATCTCAATAGGGAGTTGAGTAGCCAATTTCTTTAATACCAACCCTGCAGTTCCATTCCCCGGATTGGCCACAATTTTCAGTGATGCACTCCCCTCCTTTCGAGTGGTTGAATCCCAAAAGCGAATAATCTTCTGAATATAGGCAGAGCGCTCGGAGACCTGCTCAATCCAACAGTCATTCCCTATTTTCAGCTGTTCAATACGAGCCAAAAGATCCGCAGGAGGTTTTAATTGCTCCCCATTAAGACGAATATAGTTGGAGAGCTCTCGCAATCCACTCTCTAGCGAGATCGGTAAGGCTCCACGACGCACTAACTTCATCCCATTTTCATCTTTAGGGTTATGGCTAGCCGTCAACATAATTCCCCCACAACAATCTAAGTGGAGGGTCTGGAAGTAGACCTCTTCAGTCCCACACAGCTTTAAGGTATATACCGTTGCCCCCCCGTCAGAGAGGCCTAATGCTAATGCTGCATGGAGCGCGGGACTACTTAAACGCGCATCATATCCAATTACAACACGCTCTGCCTGATAAAGAAAAACGAAGGCTCTGCCTAAACGGTAAGCAAAGCCTTCGTTAATAATATCAGGATAACGCCCACGAATATCGTATGCTTTAAATCCTGGAAGTAACATCTCTCTACCTAGTTTTTACCTATAGCAGTTAACCGAAAGGGTCACGTAAGACTAAGGTTTCTGTGCGATCTGGCCCTGTTGATATGATATCAATGGGTGCACCTACCAGCTCTTCAATGCGTTTAATAAAACGTTGTGCGTTTTTGGGCAAGTTATCAAAAGACTTAATCCCTACAGTAGATTCCGACCAGCCTGGAAGTGTCTCATAGACAGGCTCACACTCTGCAAAATTTTCTGCACCATAAGGGGGATGAGTCACCACTTCTCCATCAACCTCATAATGGGTACAGATCTTAACCTCATCCATTCCATCTAATACATCGAGCTTTGTTAAGCAGAGACCAGAGATACTATTAATCTCTACTGAACGGCGTAACACAGGCACATCAAACCAGCCACAACGGCGCGCACGACCAGTAACTGAGCCAAATTCATGACCTCGCTCCGCCAATCCCTGCCCCACTTCACAGGTGAGCTCTGTTGGGAATGGGCCTGATCCAACACGGGTTGTATATGCTTTAACAATCCCCAAAACATAATCAAGATAGAGAGGACCTACCCCACTCCCTGTAGCAGCACCCCCCGCCGATGTGTTACTAGAGGTGACAAAGGGATATGTTCCATGGTCGATATCAAGAAAGGTTCCTTGCGCTCCTTCAAACATGATCCGCTCACCTCTTCTCATCAACTCACGCAGCTCAAAGGCTACATCAGAAACTAATGGTAAGAGACGCTCAGCATGCTCCATAGTCTCAGTAAATACCTTTTCTACCGAGAGTGCTTTACCTCCTAAATACTCAGTTAGGACAAAGTTATGATACTCCATAACACTCTCAAGCTTCTCTCTAAAACGCTCAGGATAGAAGAGATCTGCAACACGAACCGCCCGACGTGCAACCTTATCTTCATAGGTTGGTCCGATTCCACGTCCTGTTGTTCCTATTTTACGACTTCCAAGCTTCGCTTCACGCGCCTGATCAATAGCCACATGATAGGGCATTACTAATGGGCATGCCTCTGAGATCTTAAGCCGCTTATCCACCGTTACTCCACGGCTTAAGAGCTCATCCATCTCACTTAAGAGTGCCTCGGGTGAGAGCACAACGCCGTTACCAATGTAGCAAGTGACATGCTCACGTAAAATTCCCGATGGGATTAAGCGCAGAACGGTCTTCTCCCCATTAATTACTAACGTGTGGCCTGCATTATGCCCACCTTGGAAACGGGCAACCGCTGTCGCCTTTTCAGTAAGAAGATCTACAATCTTCCCCTTTCCTTCATCGCCCCATTGAGTCCCTATAATGACAACGTTATTACCCATTTTTTGATTGCCTTCCTATCAAATCAAAATACTCATTAAATATTTAAGTAAAAAATAGAGAGTGAAAGTCCCCCTTATTTATTTGAACAATAAGGGAGCTCCTCCACTACTTCTCATGAAAATGTTTAAAAAACTTGCTATTTGGATCGAGAATAAAGAGATCTTGTTTATTGTCGAAAGATTTCTCATACGCCTCTAAACTACGGATAAAGCTGTAGAAATCCTCATCAGCTCGATAAGCTCTAGCATAGATCTTAGCCGCCTCAGCATCACCTACTCCTCGAATCATCTCTGCACTCTCGTAGGCTTTAGCAAGCATTACCGCACGCGTTCGATCTGCTTCTGCAACAATCTCAATATATGAAGCTTGACCCTTAGCTCTTAACTCTTTAGCTACTCGCTCTCGCTCCTTCTCCATACGATCATAGACACTCTGACGAACATCTTGTGGGAGCTCAACTCCTTTAATGCGAACATCAATAATCTCTACACCAGCAGCCAATCCCTCCTTCTTAATATCGGCAAGAATCTTAGCTTGAATATCACTCCGGACCGTTTTTCTTGTCTCGTTATTAAATCCTGCTACCACATCCTGAAGCTCTTTCTTACCAAACTCAGCTCTAAACTTATCCTTAATAATAGGATCTAAAAGTGAGTTATAGACAGCTGAACTTCCCTGAACACGCTCATAGAATGTTTTAGGATCGGTAATTCGCCACTTAACAAAGGTATCAACAATAAGATTCTTCTTCTCTAACGTTAAAAAGCGCTCTGGCTGTGTCTCTAACGTCTGAATTCGCTTATCAAACTTAAGTACATTCTGCAGAATCGGGACTTTAAAGTAGAGTCCTGGCTCATCATACGTCTTAATAACCCGACCTAGTTGGAAGTGAAGACCACTCTCCCACTGATTGATAATAAAGACTGATTGGCTGATGACAAAAGCAACTACAGCTAATAGAGGAAGAAAGATTCGTTTAAAAAAATTCATGTATTAATTCCTTTCCCTTACAATCCACGATTACTCAAGCCGCTACGTCCCTGCCCACCAGTCCTAGATGGCGTCTGAGGGGCTCTCTGTTGAGGCTCACTAATCATTAGAGGTCTCTGATCACGTTCCGCTTGATTCTGAGGAAGCTGCTCTTTAAGTGTACTCACACTATTATCATCTTCTCTACGATTGCTCGACTCTTTACTCCCCTTTAAGATCTCGCTGATTGGCAGCATCATTAAATTGTTACCACCTTCACCCATAATAATTTTACTGGTGCGCTCAAGCACCTTCTCCATCGTCTCTAGGTAGAGACGCTCACGTGTCACCTCAGGAGCCTCTTTATACGCCTCAAGGAGCTGACGATAACGATCGGCCTCACCTTGAGCCTGAGCGATCTTACTATCACGGTATGCTTCTGCTTTCCGTAATTCACGCTCTACCTCACCTCGCGCTTCAGCGATGCGACTATCACGATATGTCTCCGCCTCATTAATTCTCGCTTGCTCATCTTCTCGTGCACGGATTGCATCAGAAAATGCACTCTGTACCTGCTCGGGTGGCTGCGCATCCTCAAGGTTAATATTGGTAATAACTAAACCGATGCCATAATCATTAATCACTTTTTGCGCTAAATCCTTAACTTCTTGGGTGAGTCGCTCACGCCCTTCCGTTAAGACATCATCTAGAATCATCTGACCTACTCGCTCACGTGCAGCACTCTCCACCACCTCTTGTAATGAGCGATGAGGATCGATAGAGGCGAACCAGAAGCGTTCAGGATTCTCAGGATCAATCTGATACTGCACCTCAATCTGCACAGATACAATCGCCTCATCCTTCGTAAGCATCATGGCGGCACCACGTCCACTATCACCGGTAATCTTTTGGGAGTGCCGTTTCTGAATATTGATAATCTGATGATCCCCAAATGGCTTGGGAAAACGCCACGTCAATCCAGGATCTTTAGAGCGGGTGTATTTACCTAAAAAGAGCTCAACCCCCTTCTCTCCAGCATCAACTTTATAAATTCCTGTTGCCAGCCAGATCACTAAAATCACCCCAAGAACTAAAATGAAGAGACCACCTAGACCTTTCGATTCTCCACCATAGATGTTGCCCCCACTTGAAGCATTACCTCCAAAGAGTGATCTTGCTTTTTTAAAAAACTGATCTAAATCGGGCGCAGCACCATCCCGATCATTAGAGTTTCGCCCCTCGCGACTACCGAGCTCCTCTTGTGGGCGACGCTCACCTGGATCTGACCCGCGAGTATCTTTTGGCTCTTGCCAAGCCATCTCAATATCGTTCTTTCTCATTAATTACCTTTAGACAATAAAACGTATCCGTTACTCTTCCTATTTGCCAAATTAGCAGTCCTTTAATCTAACAATTCTAACCCGAGAATGCATCCTAAATATAGGATTTAAAATAGAACTCTGCCTCTGGAAGATCCTTTATCAGGCGCATAAGCTTATGTTTATCAATATAGAGAGATAACTTAAATGCGCCATCATCAGTATACTCCTCTGCAGTAACTGCATCTAAATTAAACAGCTCACCCCGAAGACGCCCCTCTTTAGGGGGTAGTAGTAGCTCAATCTCTAAGTGGTTTCGTTGAAAAAAGGAGCCTATCGCTTGATGCAACAGATCGATACCTAACCCCTTCTCCACTGAAAGCCAGACGCTCTCAGCCACCCCCTCATCGTTATAGATAATATCGGGACGCAATGCCTCATCAAGATCGATCTTATTAAAGACTTTAATTCGTGGCACCTTCTCAGCGCCGATGCTCTCTAAGACCCGCTCCACTTCACGCATCTTTAACTCCCTCTCAGAATCAACAACATCTATCACCTCTAAGAGAAGATCTGCTTCGGTAGCAATCTGTAATGTTGAGTGGAATGCTTTCACTAAATCGTGGGGTAGCTTTGAGATAAAGCCAACAGTATCTACCAAAATAGAGCGCCCAACATGCTCCACCTCTAATGCTCGATGGGTAGGATCAAGCGTAGCAAAAAGCTTATCTTGAGCGTAGACATCTGCATCTGTCAGGGCATTGAAGAGAGTGGATTTACCAGCATTGGTATATCCTACAAGCGCAATGGTGGAGACATCATTTCGTTGACGTGCTACTCGCCCTTGATGCCGCATCTTCTCAACACTCTCAAGACGCTTCTCTAGCTGCTTAATCCGAGAGCCAATCAGACGTCGATCCATCTCAAGCTGTGTCTCTCCTGGCCCCCGCAGACCAACAGCACCCCCTCGCTGCTGCTCTAAGTTGCTATGCATTCGCACTAAGCGAGTTGAGAGACGAGTTAGCTGGGCTAGCTCTACTTGTAATTTACCCTCAAAACTTTGAGCTCGCTGAGCAAAGATATCTAATATTAAGCCTGTCCGATCTACAACACGACAGTGGCAAAGATTCTCTAAATTTCGACTCTGACTGGGCGTTAAATCATGATTAATAATAATGACATTTGCATCATGCAAGGTAACGGCATCCCGCACCTCTTCTGCTTTTCCACTACCTAAAAAGTAACGAAAATCAGGACGGTCTCGCCGTCCTGTAATAAAATCGAGCTCCGTAACATCAGCTGATCGCACCAACTCACGAAACTCTTCAAAATCACCCGATTCAGTATCGGGCATCTCCATGGCGACTAAAATTGCTCTATCACCACTCCACTCTCTAGAATCACTGCTCTTTATAATTGGACACTTCCTCTACATTCAATATGCTACTCATTAGCATCATCATCGTTACTGCCACTCTTAATATCGATAGCTCGCGCAGGAACAATAGTCGAAACCGCATGTTTATAGATCATTTGGCTCACATTCGAGCGAAGCAAGATCACAAATTGATCAAACGACTCAATTTGACCCTGTAATTTAATCCCATTCATTAAGAAGATGGAGACAGGAACGCGCTCTTTACGCAGCGCATTGAGAAAGGGTTCTTGTAACGATTGCATTTTTGCCATTTAAATCTACCTTCTAATATTTATATTTATTGCGCATTACCAATATGACCAGGCTTGCTCACTTTATGTTTACAGATATTATCACTTAATAACCGATAATGTAATATTATAATTCACCTTAAGGGCTGCAAGCAAAGTCTGTTAGGAGCTTAATTATTAATTTTAAAAGTGACTATAATACGGATTATTAATTAATTCGCCATTAGCTTGGCATCTCTTTGATACAATCTATCCACTTTTCACTTCTTATAATATTCGAATATTGTGATCTATTATGCCTTATAAAGCGATTTTTCTTGATCTTGATGGAACCGCTCTCTGTGACAACCATCAGCTCTGTCCCGATCTACTCCCTATTATTGCCCAACTTAAGGAGCGTAATGTGGAGGTTGTCTTTAGTACCGGACGCAGCTTCGCAAGCTCGAAGCAGTATGCCGATGCTGTCGGCGGCACTCGCTATATTATCAATTATAATGGTGCTTATGTCTTCGACTTTCATAATGAGCAAATATTAACCCAATCAGTACTACCTCAAAAGGTTGTAGAACAGACCCAAATATTTGCCCAGAGGTTCGCTCTTGATCCGATCTACTTTCACAACGATACTCTCTACAGTTACGATGAGGGCTTACCTAACGATATCTATGAAGGGGAGCAGTTTGTTCAATTAACTGCAGAGACCAACTGGTCGAAAAAAACATTCACAAAAACACTCTTTATCGCCCCAAAAGAGGAGATCTTCCATCTGCGACAAAGGGCTATTGAATTCTTCCCCAATGCCACTATTGTCACCTCTGCTGATAATTACCTGGAGATTATGCCGCTTAATGTTGATAAGTCTCTTGGTGTAAAAGCAGTACTGCAGGCTCTTAATCTCACACCTGCCGATGCCATTGCTTTTGGCAATCAACTCAATGATCTTGCTATGCTCAAAGCGGTTGATCAGGGCTTTATTGTAGAGAATGCTCCACCACTACTCAAAGAGAAGATCCCCTCCACCCACCATCTTGGCGATAATAATCGAGCTGCGGTAGCCCGTAAACTTGATCAAATTTTTCAACTTAACTACTTCTAAATAGCAAAAAGAGCAATTAATTATGACACAATCGACTCAAAACTCAGCCCCCATCACCATCAATAATCTTTGGCGTACTTCCGCTCTTGGGCTACTCCTTCTACTTATCCCCCTTATCAGCTGGATGACTCAGTGGCAGTGGCGTGGTGATACCCCTTATACCCCTTTCGATTATATCCTCTATCTCTTAACAGAGAGTGGTTCTGCCCCCTACTTAGCACTCATCACCTCTTTCCTATTAGCTACGCTCCTCTCTCTTCTAGTACGTAAGCATCTACACTGGCTCATGGTTTTTGGTATAGTCTTTCTTCTCCATGGCTCAACACAGGTCATTAAAAGTGGGATAAAATTTCTCTCTCAAGAGCCTCGCCCCTATATGGGTTACTTAGTAGAGGTGGAGCCTAATCTACTACACAACTTCTATACCGAATCCCGCGCAGAGCGAAAAGCGCAAATCCACTCCCTCTTTACCTCTCAACCAGCCCTAAGTAACGAGACCCCATCGTGGCTACAAAAGCATTGGGCTAATGAGACAGGATACTCCTTTCCTTCTGGACACACGATCTTTTCAGCCGCATGGCTCTACCTATTCTTAGCTCTCTACCGTCTCTACCCAACTCCTGTATTTAAGTGGTGTAGTGGGATTGTGGCTCTCTGGGCGACCCTAATGTTGATTAGTCGACTCCGCTTAGGAATGCATGCACCAATCGACCTCTTCGTTAGCACAGTGATTGCCTACCTATTAACCACACCAATTGTATGGCTGATACTAAAGAGTGCTCCTAAACGCCTCTTTGGAATTCAACTAATTCAACCGATAGATGTAAACAAAGAGGAGATCAAATAGTATGTTATTTCTACTCTCACCTGCTAAATCGCTCAATGAGAAAGATCCCGCACCCCACCTAAAGCTTCGCGAACCGGAGCTCTTAGAAGAGAGTGCTCACCTCGTAAAAGCTCTACAGGAGCTATCTCAACAGGATCTAGAGGAGCTAATGAAGATCTCTCCAAAACTTGCAGCTCTCAACTATCAGCGCTTTCAAGAGTATCAAACCCCCTTCACCCCCGAAAATGCTAAACCGGCTCTCTATCTCTTTAAAGGTGATGTCTATGCAGGGCTCGATGCTTATACGCTGAAGAAGCCATCAATTCACTATCTTGAAGAGCATCTTGCTATCTTATCGGGCCTCTATGGCGCCCTTCGCCCTCTTGATCTTATTCAACCCTACCGACTTGAGATGGGAACCCGTTTTGCAACACAAAGGGGGGATAACCTGTACCAGTTTTGGGGGGACCAGGTGACCACACTCCTCAATCGCTGGATTGAGGAGCACAACATCTCTACTATTGTTAATTTAGCATCTAATGAGTACTTTAGAGTCCTTGATCCAAAAAAGCTTATCTGCCCAATTATTACCCCAATATTTAAGGATCTGAATAAGAAGGGGGAGTATCGTGTTATCAGCTTCTATGCTAAAAAAGCCCGTGGCATGATGGTGCGCTTTGCAGCCGTCAATCAGCTTCAAGCGGTCGATGAACTAAAGAACTTCAATTATGAGGGCTACCAATACCATAAAGGCGATAGCGAGAGTGAACTCCTCTTTCTTCGCGATCCTAATCATAAGTAACTTGAAATAGAAGGAAGTAAGTTAATGACACAATCTGTAGATAATCTTCTCTGGATTGATTTAGAGATGACCGGCCTCGATGAGGAGATCCACCATATCATTGAGATCGCTTCAATTGTAACGGATAAAGAGCTCAACATTCTGGCAGAAGGGCCCAATTTAGCCATTCATCAACCAGACTCTATCTTAGCTTTAATGGATGAGTGGTGCCAAACGACCCACGGTAACTCAGGCCTTACCAAGCGTGTGCAAGAGAGCACCATCTCACTGGAAGAGGCAGAGAGAGCAACACTCGAATTTGCCAAAAGATGGATTCCCGAAGCTACCTCTCCCCTCTGTGGCAATAGCATTGGCACTGATCGCCGCTTCTTAAAAAAGTATATGCCAACCATTGAGAGGTTTTGTCACTACCGCAGCATAGATGTCAGCACAATCAAGGAGTTAATACAACGCTGGGCGCCTGAACCAAAACTCTATACTAAGCAGAATACCCATCGTGCCCTTGATGATATTCGTGAGTCGATCGCAGAGCTCGCTTTCTATCGCCAACATTACTTCACCCTCTAATAGGTATTTTATGACAGATTCTCCCCCAAAAATAGGTCTAAAGACCCCTGCTCAGCTCTTTGCCTCTGGTTTTGGAGCAGGATGTGCACCCTTTGCCCCTGGAACATTTGGCACGATCATGGCCATCCCCTTTTGGTGGCTCTTAACCTTTCTCCCCCTTCCTCTCTATCTACTGCTACTTCTTGTTAGCATCATAGTGGGAGTGAAGATTTGTGGAAAAGCGGCAAGAGAACTAGGAGTACATGATCATAGTGGAATCGTTTGGGATGAGTTTGTTGGCTTCTGGATCACTATGATTGCTATCCCCCCAAGTATCATCAATCTCTTCTTAGGGTTCCTACTCTTTCGCCTCTTCGATATTATCAAACCATGGCCAATCCGCTTAATTGATAGAAAGGTTGGAGGTGGCATCGGTATTATGTTGGATGATATTATTGCAGGCCTCTTTGCGCTCCTCTCTCTACACCTAATTCTTGCCCTTTGGTAATAATGATCTAAGTAAGCCCATATTGAGATGAAACAATCACTAATTAATGTTCTTAAACAATCACTACAGCAGGAGTTGCGACGCAAGCGGATGAATCTTCCAATCATTGTGCTCCTGCTTCTTGCGCTTGCTGCAAGCTTCTACCTCTTCGATACCTCTGCTGAATCCACAACTAATACCAGATCAGCCCCCTCCTCATTATCATATAAAAAGGGGGATCGGCTTACCCAATGCACCATGAAGCGTCTAAGTGATGGCGATAGTTTTCGCGCTCTTTGCCTTCCGAAGAAGGGACAAACCTACCAAGAGGTGCATATCCGCATCTTTGGTATCGATGCCCCTGAAATGGGGCAGAAGCCATGGGGAGAGCGCTCAAAGAGAGCTTTTCAATCATTAGTAGGTGAAGGGGTCTTCTCCCTAGAGGTACAAGATATTGATCGTTACCGCAGAGTTGTTGCTAAAGTCTATAAGGAAGGGAGAGATCTAGGACTTGAGATGGTGAAGCTAGGAGAGGCTGTAGTCTACCACCAATATAACCGTGATCCTGAGTATCTCGAGGCAGAAAAGAGGGCGCAAACTAAAGGATTGGGGATATGGAGCAGACCCGGTCATCACCAAGATCCTGCCGGCTGGCGACGACTCAATTAAGAATTTGACTGGATTTTTCTCAGTCAAATTTGTTACCCTATGGGCTTGATTTTATGCTGCACAACCCAATTTGGCATAGCCCTAATGGGGGGTGGTTACTGATAGGATACCGGATAAAGAGATGTGACAATGAAGGAATTTTTAATGAGAATACGGCGCTGGATTGATGAGCAGAAAGAGCACTCGGCAGTGACATTAGCCCATGGCGAATCCCCCCTACTCTACCGCCATACCCATTGGTGGATCTTCATCTTTCCTCTCATAATTCTACTATTAGGATTTTACCTCTGGATTAAGGCCCGTAGTCGTGGATACTTTACTCTTGAATTTCTCCTCTATCTACCGGCAGAGCGTCCAAGCTTTATCCCCCAAGAGGTCTATAAATACCTACTTATCGCTATGGATGAGTTTCGAAATCTTCTGCCCGATACGATCAGTAATTTTATTATTAATACCCGCTTTACCCCGTTAAAGTGGCTTAGCCAGCTGGTGATGCTCTATGGGCTCTATCGTCTAATCCGCTCCTTTATTATCTTTGTAACAACCAAGATAACCTTAACTAATGAGCGGCTAATGATAATCACAGGGTTTTTCCGCCCCACTTCAATTGATCTGCCACTCTCCCAACTTGCCCTTTTACAAGAGAAAAATAGCCTCATCACCCGCTATTTAAATGTCAGCACGCTCCAGATCCAAACAACGGGGGGATTTGTTGCAACCCTCCCTGCCATTGAGGGAGCCTCTCTTCTACGACAGCGTATTATCGAACTTAAAGAGTAACTTATCAGCCCTCCTCTCCGTTAAAAATATGGAGGGGAAGATTTCCTCTTTTCGTGTAATTACTCTACAATAGGCTCATAAAAGAGACCCTCTCCCACCTATCTTCCTATAGACTATCGGATGCTTATGGAGAGGGCTATTTGGGGCTTTTCCGATACATTAATCAACTTACGGTTCAACTATGATCGCAATCGATGAATCGAGTCTCCACCTTTCTAAGGCATGGATACTCCCAAACTATGCCCATCTAAAAGGGCAACTTAATACCCTTGAGTTTAATAGATTGACTCAAGGGAAAGTCACTATTGATGGCAGTGCAATAGAGCAATTTGATACCAATGGAGCGCTCTTAATTCAAACCCTAATCAAAAAGCTAAAACGCGCAGGATATAGCTACCAACTTTCAGGTTTTAAAGAGACCGACTATGACCTCATTCAATATATTATGGGGCTCGACTTTGAACCTGAAGCCTACTATCACGCCGAAATGGCCGCCGCTGAGGAGAAGCAAGAGTCCCTGCTGACAACCGTGGGAAAGAGAAGTGTCAATGGGATTAATGAGCAGATCACTTTTTTAGCTTTTTTCGGCCGTGTCGCCTTAGCTCTCTTTGGCAAACTCCTAAAGCCTTGGCAGATTCGTTGGACCCCTTTTTGGGCTAATCTACAGACGGCAGGAGTGATGGCTCTTCCCATTATTGGGTTACTCAACTTCTTAATCGGCTTGGTTATCACCTACCAAGGGGGAACCCTTCTTCAGATGTTTGGCATGAATATCTTCGCTGTCCACCTTGTTACCATCTCAACATTAAGAGTGTTAGGCCCCCTTCTTACTGCAATCATCGTGGCTGGTAGAACAGGATCAGCCTATGCCGCTCAGATCGGCACTATGGTAGTCAATGAGGAGGTTGATGCTCTAAAGACATTTGGTATCGATGAGATCGACCAACTTGTCATCCCTAAGGTGCTAGCCTTAATTGTAGCGCTCCCCTTTCTCACGCTCTTTGCGGATATGAGCGCTATTTTTGGTGGAATGGTCTACTCGACAATCTATCTCGATATCTCATTTTCAGAGTTTATTGAGCAGATTCCACAAGTTGTAACCATCAACTCTTTAATGGTTAGCCTTATTCAAGCCCCTATCTTTGCTATTATTATTGTTTTAGTCGGCTGCTACCAAGGTTTCCGTGTCCGTGGGGGGGCCGATAGCGTTGGGACTCAAACAACTAAAGCGGTGGTACAAGCAATCTTCTTAGTGATCATCTTTGAGGCAATCTTCTCCATCATTACTCGCAATATCCCGTTATAGAGATGAATATGAATCTACAGAGGCAAACGCCTAATAAAATTATTCGACTTGAGAATATCTACAATAGTTTTGGTACCCACTCCGTTCATGAAAATCTAAGTATGAGTGTTAATGAAGGGGAGTTGATCGCATTAGTTGGTGGGTCTGGCTCAGGGAAAACCACTCTTTTACGTACGATAATTATGTTGCTACGCCCTACTAAAGGGCAGGTCTATCTCTTTGATAAGCCTATCTGGGGTATTAGCGATCAGGAGCAACAGAAATTTAAACGCACCTTCGGTATGCTCTTTCAGCAAGGGGCGCTCTTTAGTTCGCTCACTGTTTTAGAAAATATTATGGTTCCACTAAAAGAGAACTACTCACTGCCACAACGGGCGATGGAGGAGATCGCTATGTTAAAGCTCACGCTCTCTGGCCTTCCCCACTATGCAGCAAATCGCTACCCTAAAGAGCTCTCTGGTGGAATGTTAAAGCGAGCCAGTTTAGCTCGCGCCTTAGCATTAGATCCTAAGCTACTCTTTTTAGATGAGCCAACAGCTGGATTAGATCCCGTAGCAGCAGGAGCATTTGATGAGCTTATGACTCACCTAAAATCCTCCCTCAATCTAACCATTGTCATGGTGACCCATGATCTAGATTCACTCTGGGCTACCACCGATCGAGTCGCCTTTTTAGGTGAAAAGCGCTTACTCGCTTATGAGCCAATGGAACAGCTTGTTCACAACCCTCATCCACAAATTCAAGAATACTTTCAAGGACCCCGTGGACGCGCCACAGGTTCTGTTTACGCACAATAGGAGAGCGTTATGGAAAATCGATTTAGCTATGCCTTAGTAGGAACATTTGTTATCGCCGCCCTGATTATCCTAATGATGGTCTCGGTATGGTTAGCAACAGGTCGTGAAAAAGTCAACTACCTACAATATCAAGTAGTTACCGACGAATCTGTTGCTGGGCTCTCTATCAATTCACAGATCGATTATCGAGGTGTTAATATCGGTAAAGTCACCAATATTGCACTAGATAAGAATGATCCAGCCTATGTTACAATCTCACTCGATATTGATGAGAATGCCCCCATTAAGCAGGATACAAAAGCCGTTCTGATGGGAAAGGGAATTACTGGACTTGTCAGTGTTAGCTTAACGGGCGGTAGTGCCGAATCTCCCCCACTCTTACCAACAAAAGAGAATCCTATTCCCATCATTCCTAATGGACCCTCACTTTCAAAACGACTCGATGAAGCATTTGAAAATGTTACCGTTGCGGTGAGCTCCTTAACCAATCAGCTCCACAGCATCTTAACTCCTGAAAATATTGAGCGTTTCTCTAGGGTTGCTGAAAATATTGAAACCATTACCTCAGAGCTAGCTGAAGCCAGCCCAGCTGTTCGTCTATTAGTTGATGATACGACTAATCTTGTGAATGAGGTTCGCCCTAAGATTGCTGCGGCAGCGGACTCCCTCTCCGATGTGCGTGAGATAATTGAGAGTTGGAAAGAAGCATCTCATAATATTGAGCGAAATATCAATGATTTTGTCACCTCCCTCTCCTCTATTCCGGATAATGTCAATGGTGCTATTATTAGCTGGCAGAATGTTGCCTATACAACAGACTCCCACCTCCGCACTGTTCTTCCCCAATTTCGGGAGACTCTAGAAGATATTTCACGTCTTGTTGATCAACTTAATGAAAATCCAAGCACCCTACTTTTAGGCAACCCAAAACGACCTAAAGGTCCTGGTGAGTAATCACTCAGCAAGAAAGAGGATATCATAATCATATAACCTGAGATTAATTAACTAGATGAGAATCACTATGAAAAAGAGTATACAAAAGATCATATTTACCTTAGCGGCACTTCTCCTTCTCTCGGCATGCCAAAGCACTCAGAGAGGGGTAGAGTATGGCCTCTCCCCTGAAGTGAATCTATCATCTCTGCAGACACAGAAGCAGAATGACCGCACCTTAGCAATCTCACGAGTAACCGCTCCCGATCCCCTCCATACCAGAAATATGGAGTATACCCGCAGTGAGAATCAGCTTGAGTATTTCGCCGATAATCGTTGGAGTGTTGCACCAGCACGAATGGTGCAAGACCTCTTCTTTCGCCACTTCCTCCGCTCTAATAGCTATGGCGATGTTATAGCACTCCCTTCAGATTTAAAGGCGACTCATCGCCTTGATCTTAATCTCTTAACAATGCGGCAATATTTTACAGGAAGAGAGAGCTATGTTGAGGTGGAGCTTCATGCTCGGCTAATTAATAATCAGAGTAAGCGCAGCTACTTTAGTCGTCAATATTATGAGCGTGAGCCGGCAACAGAGCTTTCAGCAAAAGGTGGTGTCGACGCATATAATCGCGCTTTTGCCCGAATTATTGAACGCCTGATTCAGGATGTGCAGCGTCACTAAATAATCTATCTCTCCATCAGGCTAATCGTAATGATTAGCCTCTCTTTATTATGTTCTAAAAAGATTCGAACATGCTCTACTACTTTCAATATTTTGTCCCCCCTAATTATCACCAATACTACCCACTCTATCTGCGCAATACGATTATTGGTTGGTACCACAAAGAGCACTACCCTCTTCATCAGCTCATGCCCCAACTCTTTACATACAGTCAAAGAGGATACCAGTTGAGCAACTCATTTCTTACCGCCCCCCTCACAGAACGCAATAAAGCTTTACAACACTTTGCCACTCTAATCTATACCTATTATCCACATCTTGTTTGGCGTAATGAGCTCTACGGTTTTTATCAGGATCCTCAGTTACATCACCCACTATTTGCCTTAGAGCGTGGCGTTATTCCCCTCTTAGGGCTTCCTGCCTATGGAACCCATATCAATGGTTATATTCATTCAGATGAGGGGATTAAGATTTGGGTAGCACGCCGCTCAAAGAGTAAAGCTATCGCCCCTTTACGCCTCGATCAGATGGTTGCAGGGGGACTCTCCTATCAACAATCGATTACTGAGAATGTGCGCCGCGAAGCGCTTGAGGAGGCAATGATCCCCCTAACTATGACTAAAACAGTTCAGCTTAACCAAATTATCTCATATCAAGTTGAGGAGAAGCAGATGATTCGAAATGATCGCCTCTTCTCCTTTGATCTTGAGCTCCCGAAAGATTTCTTCCCTCACAATGGTGATGGTGAGGTGGAGGCCTTCTATCTCTTAACCGTTGATGAGCTTATTGATGCTCTTTCAGCACAGACCCCTCCACTTTTTAAAGAGAATAGTGCTTTAATTTTTATCGATTTTCTTATGCGACACCATTTAATCCCAAAGACAACTCCACACTATACAATCATAAAAAAAGAGCTAAATAGGTTTCGATTACCTATTTAGCTCCTACCATATGCAATGATTTTAGATACTTACGGACGCTTCGGAACAATCACCTCTGTTGCTGCGCCCCATTCATCTATATAACCATCGGGGGCAATTGTCTGAACTCTGAAATAGTAAGTATCCGGCAATAAACCAGGAACAGCAAGAGTAGCCTCACCAACAGTCTCATCTAATAGCGGCTCTTCAAAGAGCTTATCTTTGGCCACCTGTACCCGATATTGTGTCCCCTCTTCTAGCGCCTCCCAAGTTAATGAGATATCACTACGCTCCACATAAGAGTCGGTTAGCTTAGGCTCTGCTAATAGAACTCTAAAGGCTTGTGTCTCACTAAAAGGACCTCGCTGCTGCTCCTCATCTAAAGCGGCAACACGCCAATAATAGAGGCCCGCACGAAATAGCTCAGGTGCAAGATAGTGCTCTTTAGCTAAGAGGGGCTCACTGATAAAGGGTGTCTTAAACTCAGGCTCTTTAGAGATCTGTAAATAATATCCGCGACTCATCCCTTTATCTTGATCGTTCCACTCAAAGTGTAGATCGCTAGCTAAGACCAAACCATCCTTTTGAGGAAAGGTTAATTGGGGACGATAGGGACGCGCATTCAAAATAAAATCATATTGAGCAGGTTGGCCAGTAATTCCTTGAGCATCAATACCACTAATGAGTAAATGGTAATGCCCATCTTCAATTGCGTCTCCTAAAATTGTAGCACCCTGACTCACCTGACTTGAAATCGGCTCCTTAATATTTCCTCCAAAGGGCACAATCAAGGTATGGTAACCATATACACCCTCACGCTCCTCTACCTCTATCTTAATCGGAATATCCTCAATAAGAGTGGGTAACGTTGTAAAGTGGGGTGGATCAAGTAGAGGAATAGGTGCTAATGGTGTATCAGCATCTTTCACGAGCGCTGCTTTTCCTGCATCAAGATCTAATGCTGCTCCATCATGGACATGACTAGCGACATTGACACCTCCATCAAGTACCTCAAAGATCGCCTGCTCCTCATCATCCACATTTACACGGAAGCTTGTCCCACGAACTGAGCTCGTGCCTCGATTAGTAATTACATTATAGTTAGTATTGGTAATGATACTTTTCGGAATCTCATTCTCAATGCGCCCCTTGTCTAAATAGAGCTCCATCTCATTGATACTGCCATCCCCTAGCGTTGCTAATCCTTCAATTTTCAACCTACTCTCACTTTGCAATAATAGTTGTGAGCCATCAGCAAACTCTAAAGTCGCCATACTATTCTCTGCTGTTGCCACTTCGCTCGATTCGACAAGCAGTAGAGGCTCGTCGGCAAGCTGACTCCCCTCAACAATTTGCTGTGTGCCATCAGGATGTGTTATCTCCACTTCCCCCCGAACCGCAACTAATGCTGCGCTTGCATCTCGAACGCGGAACCAATCCCTCGGAATTTTAATAACCGTATCCGGTGTTAAGTGATTAGGGTTATCTAATTGATTAATTTTCTGAAGCTCGGGCCAATAACGCATATCGGTTAAGTGCCGTTCAGTAATGCTCCACAAACTATCGTTGGGAGTCGGCTTGTAGAGAAAATAATTATACGTTGGCTCTTCGCCTTCTGCCTCAAGTGGTGCACTCAAGGAAAATAACGGGCTTAAGAGCAAAAGACCCATCGCCAAAAGATGTTTACGGAACATATACTCCCCTTTTATTCAAAACTGATCTATCTAAGATTATCAAAGGTGACAATCCAACATATATTAATCGGCATTATGATATAAAATTATACACTACTCTCAACTTAAATATATTTAAGATAATTAAAGAAGTGATGAGGTGAGATAGACAATCTTCTCTAGAAATACTTTTATCTTCGAACGATGGCGCCATTGATTAAAATCTACCTTTCTTGCCACCTTCAGATCATTAAAGAAATCATCCGCCATCTGTTTTGCTATCGTTTCATCATAGATCACAGCATTTACCTCGAAGTTAAGATCAAAGCTACGATTATCCATATTGGCTGTCCCAATCATCGCTATTTTCCGATCAAAAACCGTAGTCTTGCCATGGATAAATCCTTTCTGATAGAGATAGATCTCCACTCCCGCCTCTAAAAGAGAGTCAAAGAGTGACTCAGAAGCCATCTGAACAAATCGTGAGTCGGTCTTCTCAGGAATCAGAAGCTTCACCTTAACTCGACTGAGAGCTGCAATCCGCATCATCATTAATACCGACTCTGAGGGAACAAAGTATGGTGTAGTGATCAGAACCTCCTCCTTCGATAACGCTAATGCTTGAATAATGGAGTTCATAATCATCGGCTCAGGTGAGTCTGGCCCACTTGCAACAATCTGTACTGTCTCACCCCGATACTCCGGTGATTTAATCTGCGGAAAGAGCTCTGATGTTGGCTTAATCGACTCACCTGAACAGAAATTCCAATCCGATAGAAAGAGGTACTGTAAAGCATGACAACTATACCCCTCTAATCGCAGATGCGCATCACGCCAATAGAGCTTCCCTTCTTCACCACTATTGATATATTCATCTCCAATATTGATTCCCCCAACAAAACCGATCCGACCATCAATTACAATAATTTTTCTATGGTTTCGATAGTTAAGACGATTAGCTAAATAAATAAATGTTAATTCACGAAAAGCAGAGACCTCCACCCCAGCTTCTCTCATCTCTTTAACAAAAGAGTAACGAATCTCTCGGGCACCATAGGCATCATAAATAAAGCGCACCTTAACCCCCTCTTTTGCTTTACGAATTAAGGTCTCTTTAATCTGATTGCCGATAGCATCATTACGTACAATATAGTACTCAAGGTGAATCGTTGATTCTGCCTCTTCTAACGCCTTTAATACCTGTGGGAATTTCTCCTCCCCATTGTTGAGTAATTCAACCCGATTATAGATGCTCAAACCATGCATCTCTTCCGCAGAGAGGAAATAGGCGAGACTGCGAAACTGATCCATCGACGGATTATCGGAGTGGAGGGCTTCCTCTTTTAGAGATTGGAAATATTTTTTTGCCTGCCGCTCCATCTCTTTATCTGACTCTAGTTTTTTGCTATACATCCGCCGATTACGGTAGTTGACACCTATCGAGAGATAAAGAATCACCCCAAAGAGTGGAAGAAAGATAATTAACAGAAGATAACCCAAAGTCTTACTTGGGCTTGTCGTATCATAGATGATCTGAATGCTCACCCCAACAATCACACCTAGATAGATTATCAGGATGATCCAACCTAAGATTGAGCCTTCTAGGGATGCTAACATAGAGAATTATCCTTCATTTAATTTGTTAAAATAGCCAAGGATCAATCATAGCATGAAAGCTAAAATACTATGGAGGAAGTAAACGATGGCAGAAAAAAAAGGGCGTGTTGGGGTTATTTTAGGGAAGTTTTATCCCATACATAAAGGGCACCTTAATATGATCTTAGAGGCTCGGATGATGGTAGATGAGCTCCATCTCTTTGTCTGTAGCGAAACCCAGCGAGATCATGAGCTCTATCTTAAGAGTCAATTTCAGTACCAGCCATCTCCAAAAGAGCGTGTTAATTGGGTAAATGAACTTACTGCCCATCTTCCTAATATCTCGATACACCATCTCAATGAAGATGGACTCCCTCCCTATCCTCATGGCTGGCAGGAGTGGACAGAGCGAACTTTAGCGTTCTGGCACCAGCTTAATCTTACCCCCTCTGTGATTTTTAGTAGTGAGCCTCAAGATCGTCTCTTCTATGAGGAGCACTTCCAACTACCGGTTACTCTGATGGATCCACAACGGAAAGATTTCCCCATCTCTGCTACCAAAGTTCGTGAGGCACCACATAGATATTGGGATTATATTCCCCTCAATGTACGCCCCGCCTTCACCCACGAAGTGCTCTTTCTTACGGAAAACACTCCACTTCTTCCGCTAATAAGCAGCTTAGCAAGCGCTAATATCTACCGTAACGGAATTTTAGCGCAACAATTCTCAAAAGCGACCGAGCGCTTCCTCTTCAATCAAATTACCGCCGATCTCCCCTTTACACCTAAACAGCGCTACCATGCGTTAATTGCCGAAGAGAATCATCCACGCTTGCCAGAAGTTTTAGCAAACCCCACCACTAAGCAGCTAGCTAAAGAGCGGGTCTTGATTCTTCCCTCCGAGCCAGTACAGAGAGGGTATCGCACCATAAAAGAGTGGCTCACTGCCCAGCACTACCACTCCTCTACTATTTAAGCACTCCTCTTGCAGTGTCGCTAGGAGCGCTATATTCTATCGAATGGATCTTTTTATTTAATATAAGGAAAGAGTATCTCACTTATGGAATCATTAATTCGAAAAACCCTCTCAGCTCGCGTCTATGATGTTGCTGAGAATACGCCCCTCGACCACCTCCACCTCCTTAGCCTTCAATATAATACTGATATTTGGCTAAAACGGGAGGATCTCCAACCCATCTTCTCCTTTAAGATTCGTGGCGCTTTTAATCGAATATTTCAACTAAGTGATGATGAGCGCAATAAGGGCGTTATCTGTGCTTCTGCTGGCAATCATGCTCAAGGAGTAGCCTTAAGTGGACGCCATCTTGGAATCGATACCACAATTGTTATGCCCACCACTACCCCAACCCTAAAGGTGAATGCCTGTAAAGAACTTGGTGCAATGGTGATCCTATATGGTGAGAATTTTGATGAAGCTTCCGCCTACGCCCTCAATTTAGCAGAGATGGAGCAGAAAACCTTTATCCATCCCTTTGATGATCCTTATGTTATTGCGGGTCAAGGCACAATTGGAAAAGAGATGTTAGAGCAACAACCAGATCTTGACGCGATCTTTGTTCCTATTGGTGGTGGAGGATTAATGGCGGGAATCGCTAGCTATGTGAAATTTATCAACCCCAATTGCAAAATTATTGGTGTCGAACCAGAAGAGTCGGCCTCTATGAAAGCCTCTCTTGAAGCAAATGAGCGAGTAGAGCTAAAACAGGTAGGAACGTTTGCCGATGGAACCGCAGTCAAAAAGGTGGGTGAAAAGACATTTGAGCTCTGCCGCCAATTTGTCGATGAGATTGTTACCGTATCCACTGATCAGCTCTGTGCAGCAATGAAAGATATCTTCAATGATACTCGTGCAGCCAGTGAGCCCTCTGGCGCCTTAAGTGTTGCGGGTATTAAGAAGTATCTCCATGAGCATCCTGAACATAATTTTAAAAATGTTGGTGGTGTATTAAGTGGAGCTAATGTTAATTTTGAGCGTATCCGCTATGCTGCTGAGCGGGCAGAGCTTGGAGAGAAGACTGAAGCGATTATGGCAGTTACCATCCCTGAGGTGCCTGGCAGCTTTATGAACTTTATCTCTATCCTTGGTAAGCGGAGTATCACTGAATTTAACTATCGCTACGCCGATCCCAACAAAGCGGTAATTTTTGTGGGGATACAGTTGACAGGTGCAGATGCGGAGAAGAGAAAGATTATCCAAGAGCTAGAAGAGCATAATCTTTCGGTAGTAGATCTCAGTGATAATGAGATGGCCAAGCTACATATTCGACACATGGTGGGCGGAAAGTCAGATAAAGTAAATAATGAACGTCTCTTTCGCTTCGAGTTTCCTGAGCGCCCAGGTGCACTACGTCAATTTCTGACAACAATGGAGGGAAAGTGGAATATTAGCCTCTTCCATTATCGAAACCATGGCTCCGATTACGGTCGTGTTTTAGTAGGTATTGAGGTGCCGACAGAAGAGAGTAATGGGGGCGCATTTGAGGCCTTTTTAGATCGGCTTGGGTATGATTATCTTGAAGAGAGCGATAATCCTGCCTTTAAGCTCTTCCTTTAAGTTCTGCTATGCCAAAAAAAGAGGCAGACCCCTACCAGGATCTGCCTCTACTCAAAAGAGCGGGTATTCTACCTATCTGACTAGACAGTTATAGTGTGCAACCTCCACCAACACATCCACTCTCCTCTATCTCTTCGGGCTCACTAGTATCAATAGGGCGCGCACTATTACCCTCTAAGCCCTCATAAAGATTATCAAAATCAAACTCATCATCTAATCGCTCATCACTCATCTTATGATACTCCTTATCTCAATTTCTAATACTTCTCTCAAGATGCTTTAATGATCACTCTTCAACCGATCCCGTCCAAACAGTACATGAGATGGGACGATCCTTAACAAACTCTACAATGGCATAATCATCCTTAGTATGGATCGATACACCATCATCATTCTTATAATAAGCGCCACTTGCTGCAGGAGCGATTGTTAGATGGGAGATACGCCCGGATTGATCCTGAAGTGCAGCATGCTCACCATCGGCGCTATAAACCACTGTAAAATTGGTATCAAGCGGACAAACATAATCGACTCTCTGCTCACCTGTCGTTGTGGCACAGCCAGCAATCAAAAAGAGAGCTGTTGATGTTAAGAGTAACTTTTTCATTATTCTAATCCTTCTATCCCATTCTAAGTAGAGCTTAATCTTAACGCACCTACCCCTCTCTATGCCAATAAATCGTGACAATATTAACAAGGGATTGATAATAGCAGTTAGCGACACCCATAAAGGATCCTCTCCACACGAATACGGTCAGAGGCCGCAAGATTCCTATCTAAATCTGCTTTGACATAGACACTCTCAATCGCCTGATAAATATCTACTGTAGCGGGTAGATTACTTCCTGTGATTCGAACGCCACCATTTAATGGTGCCTCCGAAAAGGTTCCACCAACACCATTAGCGATACAATGCTGATAGCCCGAAATACTCTTTTTGGAGACTAACTCAACATCGGGCAGCGGAACCTCCGCGGCAGAGGAGTAGCGTTTAATCTCTGACTGATTTTCCATCGGCGTGATACAGCCCCCAATCAAAAAACCTACTCCTAACATCAACAAAATTCGTCTCATAACACCCTCTTGCACGATCTTAGTTAATTAAAAGAGCCCTACTCTACGGAAAATAGGAGAATTGTACAACTAGAAGGATTTACTCTTCTCACCTTGAAATCTAAATAATCCCCCTCATTATCTTCTCTACAATCAAATAAAGTTAAGGAGTTTTTTGTGGAACAGTTTAGAGGAACAACGATCTGCGCTGTGCGCCGAGGAAATGAAGTTGTCATCGGTGGTGATGGCCAAGTCTCTATGGGGCATACCATAATGAAAGGTAATGCGAAAAAAGTGCGTCGTCTCTATAAAGGGAAGGTGATCGCCGGATTTGCTGGAGGAACAGCAGATGCCTTTACTCTCTTTGAGCGCTTTGAAGGAAAACTAGAGAAACATAGCGGAAATCTTGTCCGCTCCGCGGTAGAGTTAGCTAAAGATTGGCGTACAGATCGCGCCCTACGTAAGTTAGAAGCGCTTCTTATTGTTGCTGATGAGACCGCAACTTTAATCATCTCCGGGTTAGGTGATGTTATTGAACCTGAACATGATATTGCAGCAATTGGCTCCGGTGGAATGTATGCTCATAGTGCAGCATTAGCATTGATTGAAAATACCAACCTTGGTGCCGAAGAGATTGTGCGTAAAAGTCTTGAAATTGCTGGAAATGTCTGTATCTACACCAATACAAACTTAACAATTGAAAAATTAGAATTTGAGGAAGAGTAAGAATGAGTGCAATGACACCTAGAGAGATCGTGCAGGAGCTCGATCGCTACATAATTGGGCAAAATGATGCAAAACGATCTGTAGCAATAGCGTTACGCAATCGCTGGAGACGGCAACAGGTTGATGAAGGTCTCCGTAGCGAAATTACTCCAAAAAATATCTTAATGATTGGTCCTACAGGAGTAGGTAAAACTGAGATTGCCCGCCGTTTAGCTAAGTTAGCAGACGCCCCCTTCATTAAAGTGGAGGCAACTAAGTTTACTGAGGTGGGTTATGTAGGTCGCGAAGTAGACTCCATTATTCGCGATCTTGTTGAGGCCGCTGTTGATAAGGTTCGTGAAGATGCCATTAAAAAGGCTCATCCTAAAGCTGAAGAAGCGGCCATAGAGCGCGTCTTAGATGCTATCTTACCACCGCCCAAATCAGTAGGTTTTGCTGATGAGCCCACGCCCACTCAAGAGAACTCCTCGACGCGCCAAAAGTTTCGTGAAAAAATTATCCGTGGCGAACTCGATGATCGAGAGATAGAGATTGCAGTTAGTGCAAATAGTGGCGGAATTAATATTATGACGCCTCCGGGAATGGAAGAGATGGCAGAGCAGTTGCAATCCCTCTTCAAGCAGAGTGGGCCTGAGCAACGAAAAACAAAGAAGATGAAGGTGAAAGATGCTCTCACCCAGGTGCAAAATGAGGAGGCTGCGCGCCTTGTCAATGAGGAGGAGGTGAAGCAAAAAGCTATTGAGGTAGCAGAGAATCAGGGAATTGTCTTCATCGATGAGATCGACAAGGTCTGTCGTCGTGGAGAGTACTCAGGCTCCGATGTCTCCCGTGAAGGGGTTCAGCGCGATCTCCTTCCTCTGATTGAAGGATCAACCGTAAGCACTAAATATGGCCATATAAAAACAGATCATATTCTCTTTATCGCATCGGGGGCTTTCCACCTTGCAAAACCCTCTGATCTGATTCCTGAGCTACAGGGGCGTCTTCCCATTCGAGTTGAGTTAAAATCCCTCAATGCCGATGACTTCTATCGCATCTTAACAGAACCCTCCTCAGCACTTATTAAGCAGTATGTTGCGCTACTTAAGACTGAAGGGGTAGAGCTAATCTTTGAGGATGATGCCCTCCATGAGTTGGCAGATATCGCCTATACGGTCAATGAGAAGACTGAGAATATCGGAGCTCGCCGTCTCCATACCATTTTAGAGCGCCTCTTAGAGGAGATCTCCTTCTCTGCTTCAGATAGAAGTGGGGAGACCATTACAATTACCAAAGAGTATGTTCAAAATGCGTTAGGTGAGTTGGCAGATGATGAGGATCTGAGCCGTTTTATCCTTTAATAACTTTGAAGAGCTAGAGCAGAAAACGATTAAAGCTGACTCAAAGCACGCTATTAGATTTAAGGGGCTTTTCTTAAAAAAGCCCCTTTTTTTAAAGGAAGTTGCTCAATAATAGCGATAAAATGGGCTCCTTTATCACACCTTTCCTGTAGAATTAGTATCCATTATGAAGAATTATCAAATCTATCTTGTCGGTGGCGCAGTGCGCGATCAACTTTTAAATCACCCCTATACAGAGCATGACTGGGTTGTAGTCGGAGCAACACCGCAACAACTTCTAGATAAGGGTTATCAACAGGTAGGGCGTGATTTCCCAGTCTTTCTCCACCCTGAAAGTAGAGAGGAGTATGCGTTAGCTCGTGCCGAACGCAAAGTAGGAAGTGGCTATCGCGGCTTTGAGGTACACGCCTCTCCTGAAATAACATTGGAGGAGGATCTTCTGCGACGTGATCTCACCATTAATGCTATAGCTCAAGATAGTGAGGGGAATTTAATTGATCCCTATGGTGGCGTTGAAGATCTTAACAATCGCATTTTGCGTCATGTCAGCCCCGCTTTTGTCGAAGATCCTGTTCGAGTATTGCGATTAGCACGCTTCTATGCACGCTATGCGCCCTATGGCTTCACTGTAGCACCAGAGACGGCTGCACTAGTGAAGCAGATGATTCAATCGGGAGAACTTACTCATCTCATCCCAGAGCGTATCTGGGCAGAGTTGATGAAGGCTCTAAGTGAAGAGCGCCCTGATCTTTTCTTCTCTCTATTACGGGAGTTGCGAGCATTAGCAGTACTCTTCCCAGAAGTAGATGCTCTCTTTGGTGTTCCCCAAACAGCTAAATATCATCCGGAGATAGACTCTGGCATCCATACATTGATGGCACTGGCCGAGGCCGCTAAAATTACCGATGACCTCCCCACTCGCTTTGCTGTCCTGTGTCACGATTTTGGCAAAGCATTAACCCCAAAAGAGGAGTGGCCCAGTCATAAGCGACATGAAATTAGAGGTGTGCCTGTTACAGAGAGCTTCTGTCAGCGACTTCGTGTACCAAAAGAGTTTCGAGATATCGCCGTAAAAGTAACCGAATTCCATCTGCTTATGCATCAAGTATTTATTCTGCGACCAAAAACAATTCTCAAATTGTTTTTGGCACTAGATGCCATTCGTAGACCTATAAATTTAGAGCGTTTTATCAATGCATGTATGGCTGATGCGCGGGGAAGATTGCACTTCGAAAATCGCTCCTACCCACAAAAAGAGTATCTTAATCACCTACTTAAAGGAATTACTGAGATCGATATCCCCCCCCTTATTGCTACTGTTGAACGCTCTAAAATTCCCGAAACGATCCATCGTGCTCGTCTAAAAAAGCTCGCCGATATGATTAAAGATTACTCAGGCGCTTGACCGTTTTTAGGAAGCGCTATATGATACAGTTCTTCCTTGTTAGAGGGAATTAAAGATTCGGGGCATAGCGCAGTCTGGTAGCGCATCTGGTTTGGGACCAGAGGGTCGGGGGTTCAAATCCCTCTGCCCCGACCAATCTTTAAAACAAAGTAATTTGGCCCTTTTGGTTTAGGGTTGTTAAGCGCTCGTAGCTCATCTGGATAGAGCATCGGCCTTCTAAGCCGAGGGTAGTAGGTTCGAGTCCTACCGAGCGCGCCATTACTTTCCCTACAGCGGCAGTCTCAAGGATTTCGGATCACTATTTATGGTGAGCGTAGCTCAGCTGGTAGAGCCCCGGATTGTGATTCCGGTCGTCGCGGGTTCGAGTCCCGTCGTTCACCCCAACTTCTCCCCAATAAAGTCGTTATTTAGTCTACTTCTCACCTGAGAAGTTTTTTTATGTCTGCTCTTTACCTATCAAATATTCCAAGTTGTGATGGTTCTCTTAATAAATGAACATTAGACAGTTCAGCATCATGCTTGTAGAATCAAAAGTTACCAATGACTAATCACTGATGACTAAAGCAAATAGAAGGGCTCTTAATGTCAAAAATATCGATCATTACTCTCTCTTTAGGATTACTGCTTACCGCCTGTACGAATAGCAATACATTGCAGCAGAGTGCCAATGAGCTACAACTAGAGAATGCCAAAAGCATCCATCTACCCGATGGCAGCATTTACGTCGGAGAGCTGAGCAATAATCTTCCTAATGGCTATGGTAAATTAACCTATCCCAATGGCAATCGCTACGTTGGTGAGTTTAATAATGGCACTCCCAATGGCAATGGGGAGTTGATTACAGCTGAAGGGCGCTATCGTGGCACCATAGTAAATGGCCTTCCAAATGGATTTGGTATCACTAAAAATAATGATGGTAGCCTCTATGAAGGAGAACATAAAGAGGGGCAATTTGATGGGCGTGGCAAACTCACTTTAAGTGATGGCTCATACTTTATTGGATTATTTAGAAACAGTAAGGTCTCCACAGGGACAATGCACTTTGCTAATGCTCCTGAGAATCCACTCCTAATTAAGTAAATTTAAAAGAGCGGTTGCTTTATAGAAATTCTTCCGCCACAATACGCCTTAGAGTTGATCAGACAATCGCTAGCAGTAATGTTAGAGGAAAGTCCGGGCTCCGCGGATCAAGGTGCTAGATAACGTCTAGAATGTGTGAGCATGTGGAAAGTGCCGAAGAAATTAGACCGCCATCGCTGATGGTAAGGGTGAGAAGGTGCGGTAAGAGCGCACCGTACAGAAGGTGACTTCTTGTAGCTGAGGTAAACCCCACCTGGAGCAAGACCAAATAGGAATACAGAGGGTGTGATCCGCACCGTATTCGGGTAGGTTGCTTGAGGTATAGAGTGATCTATACCCTAGATGAATGATTGTCCTCGACAGAACCCGGCTTATCGATCAACTCAATCTCTTCTTAACCAATTAATCACAACAGATATATGACTTATTCGATAGCCCAACTCTTAAATGAAGGGATGGCGGTACTTTCACATCTCCCCACCCCGCGTCGAGAAGCGGAGCTCATACTAGCCCATCTGCTACAAGTTAATCGAAGTCATCTAATCGCCTTCCCCGAACGTGAGATCGCCATCGATATTGCTACTCAATACCAAATCTGGCTACAAAAACGGGCTAACGGTTATCCCTACGCCTACTTAACAGGTGAGAAGGAGTTTTTTGGCTTAACGCTTACGGTAAATCAGGAGACCCTTATTCCTCGCGATGACACCGAGATTATCACTCTTAAAGCATTATCATTAGCAGAATCCATAGTTGCCCCCTCGATATTAGATCTCGGCACAGGCAGCGGCGCCATTGCACTTGCAATCAAGGCCAATTGTCACAACTGCCATGTTGTTGCCCTTGATCAATCTGCAGCAGCATTAGCAATAGCTAAAGAGAATGCCTCTAAATATCAACTTCCCATCACCTTTTATCAAAGCGACTGGTTCTCGGCCCTTACCGATGAGCGTTTCGATCTTATTCTTGCTAATCCACCCTACATTGACCCGAAAGATCATCACCTAAAAGGGGATGGTATTAAATATGAGCCTATCTCCGCATTAGTTGCTGCTCAAAATGGATATGCCGATCTCTATACGATCATAGAAGAGGCACCCAAGTTTTTAAAGCCGCAGGGATATTTACTATTAGAGCATGGCTATAACCAAGCAATGCGTGTGCAAAAAAAATTGCATGATAGTCACTACCATGCAATTGAAACTCTTCTCGATTATGGTGGCAATCCACGGGTTACCATAGGGAAAATCCATTAATTGATTGGGGATTAACTATCTCCGCGCAAAAGCTTAGGTAAGGGGAAGTAGACATCCTCCACTTTTCCACGATCCTTCGTAACTAATCTCATTCCCTGCCCCTCTAAAAACTCCAACACCTCCTCTACGAGAATATCAGGCGCTGATGCCCCTGCTGTTACACCGACTCTCTGATGCCCTTCTAGCCATGTAGGATCAATATCTGCAGCTCTATCGATCAGATATGCATCAGCACCCTCATTCTCCCCTAACTCACGAAGACGATTTGAGTTTGAGCTATTTTCAGAACCAACCACAAAAATTAGAGTGCACTTCTCAGCCAACTCTTTTACAGCATCTTGACGATTTTGAGTCGCATAGCAGATATCACTCTTCTTAGGCCCCTCAATATTGGGGAATCGCTCCGCTAATGCATCGATAATAATTGATGTATCATCCAATGAGAGGGTGGTTTGTGTCACATAGGCTAAATTATCAGGATCATCAATCTGTAGATTTTGAGCATCTTGCAGATTCTCAATTAGATGAATTTTACCGCCATAACTTGGATCAAATTGACCCATCGTGCCGATTACTTCAGGATGTCCTGCGTGACCGATTAGGATCGTATCCTTACCATCTCGAGAAAAGCGGCTCACCTCCATATGAACTTTAGTTACCAGAGGGCAGGTAGCATCAAAGACTCTCAATCCCCGTCGCTCAGCCTCCTCTTCTACCGCCTTAGAGACACCATGAGCTGAAAAGATCACTATGGCATCATCGGGCACTTCATCGAGCTCGTCGACAAAAATTGCCCCTTTCTCATTTAAATTATCCACTACATATTTATTATGAACGACCTCATGCCGTACATAGATCGGAGCACCGAAGAGCTCTAATGCACGCTCAACAATACTAATGGCTCGATCAACTCCTGCACAAAAGCCTCTTGGGTTTGCTAAATAGATTTCTTGCTTCATCGCTCTTTTTCTACTGAATTATCTTCTTGAAATGCTTCTAATAGATTCTTATTTTCAACATAACCATCAACAACCACATGTAGCTTCCCAGTTGATGGGTGCATCACCAATCCATGGACTGCAATTTTACCTGGCATCAATGGATGATTCTTTATTGTATTAACGGTAAACCGAACACTATCGGCAACATTATCGAAACCTCTCAACCAGGTATCTAAATCCACACCTGCATGCCTTAAGGTATCGATAGTACCCTGTGTGATACCAAATTTTCTCGCCTTATCTAATAGATGTTCTGGATCAAATCCTCGCATACCACAATCGGTATGCCCTATCACCATAATATCTTTTACTTTAAACTCTAATACCGCTACAAGGAGACTACGCATTACCGCACCCCAAGGGTGGGTCACTAATGCTCCAGCATTCTTAATAATCTTTGCATCTCCATTTTTTAGCCCCATCGCTTTAGGAAGCAACTCAACAATGCGAGCATCCATACAGGAGAGGATAGCGATCTGTTTATCGGGGTATTTATCGGTACGGAGCTCCCCATACTCCTCAGCTTTTACAAATTCCTGATTGAATTCTAATATTTCACTTAAAATAGACATTAAGAAGAACCTTAATAAATAGAACAGAGATTGTTACCCTTCCCTCTCCTGCTCAAAGAGAGAGGAGAAGAGCATAATACCCACTCCTAAAGAGACGAATATATCGGCAACATTAAAGATTGGGAAACTATAACTCTCATATGAGAGATGGATAAAGTCAACAACATACCCTAAAAATAATCGATCAATAAGATTGCCTACTGCGCCAGATAGAATAAGCGTTAACCCTAATAAGTGGACTCGATCAGTTCGCTTTGCCACTATAATCCAATAGCTTAGAATCACTGTTGCAAGAAGAGAAACAGCAGTAAAAAACCACCGTTGCCATCCGGCCTGATCCGCTAAAAAGCTAAAAGCAGCCCCCTTATTATAGAGCAATGTCCAATTTAAAAAGGGGAGTACCTCTTCTGGTACTCCATACAAGAGAGTCTGCTCTGCCCAAAACTTCGTTCCAAAATCGAGCAGTACTCCTAAAAGTGCCACTAAAAACCAGGGCCATTTCAACCCTATCTCTTCGATAAGCACTCCCCTTCTTTTCGCTACTCCTTTAGGCATATTTACGAATCTCACCCTCGGGCGTTAAGTTGGTGATGCAGCGATTACAGAGTGTTGGATGCTCAGAATCCTCCCCCACCTCCTCTCGATGGTGCCAGCAGCGCTCACACTTCCTGTATGCATCCCCTAAAGCAGTAACCTCAACAGTAAATTGCTCACCATCAAGCTCAAACACTTCTAATGAGTGATCTGCTTCTGCCAGTGGTTTAAGGTCAGCATAAGAGGTTAAGAGCACAAAGCGCAACTCATCTTCTAATGCCGATAACTCTTTATAGAGCCCCTCAGAACAATAGAGGGTCGCTCGCGCTTCTAATGAGGAACCAATAACCCCCTCATTACGAACCCCCTCAATTGCCCGCTGAACCTCAGAGCGGACAGCAAGTAAGTCACTCCAAAACTGCTCTGTAAATAGACTCTCATCATCTAGACCAAAAAGCCCCTCGTAGAAGGTCTCTAGGTAGACTGACTCGGCACGCTGATCGCCACGATCACGCATATTCAGCCACACCTCTTCTGCTGTAAAGGTTAAGATTGGCGCCATCCAACGGACCATGGCCTCTAACACATGAAAAAGTGCTGTCTGACAAGAGCGGCGAGCAACTGAGTTCTTAGCTGAGGTATATTGACGATCTTTAATAATATCAAGGTAGAAGCTACCTAAATCTAACGAACAGAAATGGTGTAGCTTCTGATAGACATTATGAAAGGCATACTCCTCATAAGCTGCTTTGATCTCCTCTTGCACTGCTTTAGCGCGCGCAACAATCCAGCGATCAAGTGGGAGTAACTGATCATCAGCTATCCGATCCTCATTAAAGTTAAACTCATCTGTATTCGCTAAGAGAAATCGCACTGTATTCCGAATCCGACGATAAGTCTCTGAGGTTCTCTTTAAGATCTCATCTGAAACAGGAATTTCACCACGGTAATCGGTGGAGGAGACCCACAGCCTTAAGACATCTGCACCCATCTTATCAATTACATCTTGCGGCTCTACCCCATTTCCTAAAGATTTAGACATCTTTCGACCTTGCGAATCCACAGTAAATCCATGTGTTAAGAGTGCTTTATAAGGTGCAACCCCATTCATAGCCACCGAAGTACAGATTGAAGAGTTAAACCAACCTCGATGTTGATCTGACCCCTCTAGATAGAGATCTGCAGGATAGGTAAGCTCATCACGTTTTGAGAGCACGCTATAGTGAGTTGTTCCCGAATCAAACCATACATCAAGAATATCTAGATTCTTCTCATACTGCGCAGCCTCTTCCGCTGGGAGATAATCTGAGACCTCCGCACTAAACCAGCCCTCTAACCCCTCTTTACGGATACGCTCTGCTACTTCCCCCATCAACTCATATGTCCGAGGATGAAGCTCTCCACTCTCTTTATGCAGGAAGAAGGGAATAGGAACACCCCAGTAACGTTGGCGCGAGATACACCAATCCCCACGCCCCTCAATCATCCCATACAGACGCTCACGCCCCCAGGAGGGGACAAATTGTACTCTATCAATCTCTTTAAGGATTTCAGAACGCAATCCATTTTTATCCATACTAATAAACCATTGTGGCGTTGCACGGAATATAGTTGCAGTCTTATGACGCCAACAGTGGGGATAACTATGCTCTATCTTACTTTGAGCGACTAATGTTCCCGCTTTCTCTAGTGCAGCAATAACCTTATCATCTACAGTACGGACATTTTCACCAGCAAAGAGTGGAGTTGATGCACTAAAATCACCATTGGAGAGAACATAACTCTCAAATGGTAAGTTATAAGCTTGCGCTACCGAGTAGTCCTCCTCACCATGAGCCGGCGCAGTATGAACAAAACCTGTCCCTGCATCTAAAGTAACGTGCTCACCTAAAATTAAGGGAACTGTTCGCTCATAGAGCGGATGTTGTAATGCCATCCTCTCAAGTAATGCCCCCTTAAAGCGTACAAGCTCAGTTAATTGAGTCTCCCAACGCTCTGCTAAACTCTCCTTCAACTCTTCAGCAATAAGGTAGAGCGCACCAGAACTATTCTCTACTAACAGATAATCGTAATCAGCATGGGCTGATACGGCCGCATTCCCTGGCAATGTCCAAGGCGTCGTCGTCCAGATTACTACCGACACTGATTGATCGGTTAAATCATACTCAATCTTCTCTCCAAGCAGAGCGGTATCGATAACTTTAAAGGCAACATCAATGCTACTTGATCTCTTATCTGCATACTCCACCTCTGCCTCTGCTAATGATGAGCCACAATCAACACACCAATTGACAGGACGCGCTCCTTTCTCTAAGTGGCCTGCTTTCACAATATCCCGCAGCGCTAATACAATATCAGCCTCCGTCTCTTGCTTCATTGTAATATAGGGGTTTTCATCATCAGCTAACACCCCTAAACGAGCAATTCCCTCCGCCTGTATTGCAATCTGACTAGTGGCAAATTCACGACACTTAGCACGAAATTCAGCTGCCGTAAGCTCTTCACCTACCTTGCCATACTTACGCTCTACAACAAGTTCAATTGGTAAGCCATGGCAGTCCCATCCCTGCACATAGGGAGCATCATAACCTAATTGACCTCGAGACTTTACAATCATATCTTTCAATATCTTATTTACCGCATGCCCTAAGTGAATCGCACCATTTGCATATGGAGGACCATCGTGCAATATAAATTTAGGACGACCCTTAAATAACGCTCGCTGTTTCTTATATAGGTCAATTGAATTCCAGTAATCAATAAATTCCGGCTCACGTTTCGGCAAGTTACCACGCATAGCAAAATTAGTACGTGGTAGATTCAAAGTGTCCTTATACTCTTTATTATTAGCTTTACTCACTGATCTCATCCTAAACTCTTAAATATTAAAAAAACTCTTTGATACTTCTATATCTCGATAGATCTGCTCTTTGAGCTCATCAATCCCAGAAAATTTCTGCTCTTCTCGTATCTTACCCATAAATTCAACTGAAAAGGTTGCCCCATAAAGATTCTCGTCTGTATTATGAAGATGAACCTCTAGGCTCGGCTTACTCTCATTAACCGTAGGGCGGTAACCCACATTAGCTACCCCTAAATACTCCCTACCAGTATTACAATTACGGGCTTTAACATTAAAAACCCCATGTAGCGGCAGACTCTTCCGATCTATCTTTATATTAATAGTGGGGGTCCCTAATGTTCGCGCTAACTTGTTCCCTGTTACAACCTTACCCCCCATAATATAACGCCGGCCTAATAAACGCTCAACAAAATCAAACATGGAAGAGTTAAGCGCACCTCTAACCCGTGTCGATGAAACTCGCTCACCATCAACTAGATAATATGGCACTCTATTTAAGGTAAACCCTAAATCATCAGATGCTTCTTGCAAATAGTAGTAGTCACCCCTTGCCTTATAGCCAAAACGAAAGTCAGCCCCGATAGTTAATGTTGATAATTTACACTCTTCTAATAAAAAACGATAGAGAAAATCATCATGAGTCACCTTCGACCAATAACTATTAAACGGTAGAACAATTACCTCATCAAGAAGTTTCGACTCCCGTAAGTAATAGAGCTTCTCACGCAGAGACATCACGCGACTCTTACCCCTTCCGGGCAATACCTCAGTCGGCAATGGCTCAAACGTAACCAAAGTCCGTATTAGGGGCTCCGCACTCTCAACCGCTACCTCATTATTACGGAGCAAAAGCTTTTGATGCCCTAAATGTAAGCCATCAAAAGCTCCTATAGTCACCGCTCTTTTCGCTTCTATAAGCGATCTGCTTTTACGATAGTAATAGAATTTCATTTTTCCTTAGACTAACAAAAAAGCCGGTAGTTAACCGGCTATATAATCTAAAACATTTTAACTAGCGTCTTCTTGATCTTCTTCAAGAGCTACCTCTGGCCGATCTACGAGCTCAACATATGCCATTGGAGCATTGTCGCCCGCTCTAAAGCCACACTTCAATATACGAAGGTAACCGCCATTACGCTCTTTGTAGCGAGGACCTAGCTCTGTAAATAATTTACGAACCGCTGCATCCGAGCCTAGTCTTGCTTTAGCAATCCTTCTATTAGCAACAGTATCTACCTTACTCAAAGTAATTAAGGGTTCTGCTACTCGTCTAAGCTCTTTTGCTTTCGGTAATGTTGTCTTAATAATCTCATGTTCAAAAATAGATGCCGCCATATTTCTGAACATCGCTTTTCTATGTGCGGAGGTGCGACTAAAAGCACGACCTGATTTACGATGACGCATTTCTCACTTCCTATATTTTATATTGATTGAAACATTAAGCTGGTGGTTTCGTAGTATCTAAATTAGGGGGTGGCCAATTCTCCAACTTCATCCCTAATGATAAACCATACTGTGCTAAGACATCCTTAATTTCAGCTAGTGACTTCTTACCTAAATTTGGTGTTTTCAGTAGTTCAGTCTCGGTTTTCTGAATCAGATCACCAATATAGTATACGCTCTCTGATTTAAGGCAGTTTGCTGATCTAACCGTTAATTCTAAATCATCAACGGGTCTAAGCAGAGTTGGGTCAATCTCAAACTCTGGCTCTTCAGGCTCTGGCTCTTCCTCAGGCATAGGCTTAAGATCTACAAAAACCTCTAATTGCTCATGTAAGATTGTAGCTGCATTACGGATCGCCTGCTCTGGATCGAGTGTTCCATTTGTCTCAATAACCATAACTAAACGATCTAAGTCCGTTCTCTGCTCAACACGTGCTGTTTCCACTCGATAAGTCACTTTATTAACTGGACTAAAAGTTGTATCTAGCGAAAAGAGTCCTAGCTGTGAAGAGTTGCTCTCCTCATCTGCAAGCTCTGCTCGCTCTTCAGCCGTCATATACCCTCTTCCAGCCTCAATTTTTAAGCGCATGTTGAGATTGCCGGTATCCGTAAGGGTTGCAATAACATGATCTGGATTAACGATCTCTACATTGTGTGGCAACTTTAGATCAGAAGCAGTTACGACACCTGCCCCTGATTTCTCTAATGTTACAACTGCTTCTGTAGCATCATGTAAGATAATCGCCAATCCTTTCAAGTTCTGAAGGATATCAATCACATCCTCATGAACCCCTGGAATTGCCGAATACTCTTTCTGAACCCCTTCTATTTCACACTCCGTGACAGCAGCACCAGGCATAGAAGATAATAAAATTCTACGCAGAGCATTACCCAATGTATGAGCAAAGCCTCTCTCTAATGGTTCTAAAGAGACCTGAGAGCAGTAGCTCTCATCAGTCTCAATATCTACTATCTTAGGAGTTAATAACTCTTTTAAAGCCATAATATATATTTACCTAATCTCTTAATAATGAATCGACTATCCAATACCTCAATATCGGTATTACTTCGAGTACAATTCGACAATTAACGATTCATTAATATCTGCTGGTAAATCTGAACGCTCAGGAACTCGCTTAAATTCGCCTTCCATCTTATTGGTATCAACCTCTACCCAATCAACCAAACCTTGTGATTGAGAGAGCTCGATCGCATACTGAATTCTTGCTTGCTTCTTTGCTCTTTCGCGAATTGAAATTTTATCTTCAGCTTTCACCTGATATGAGGGGATATTTACAGTCTCACCATTCACTAAAATGGCTCTATGAGACACCAGTTGTCTGGCTTCTGCTCTAGTTACTGCAAAACCCATTCGATAAACAACATTATCTAAACGGGACTCCAGTAACTTAAGTAAATTTTCACCTGATGAGCCTTTGCGACGATCAGCCTCTTTATAGTAAAGCGCAAACTGCTTCTCTAGAAGGCCATACATTCTCTTTACTTTCTGCTTCTCACGCAGCTGTAGACCGTAATCTGACATTCTGCGCGGTCTACCACCATGTTGTCCTGGGGTTCGATCATGCTTACACTTTGACTCAAACGGACGAGCACCTGACTTTAAGAAAAGGTCGGTACCCTCACGTCTTGCTAACTTACATTTTGGACCTAAATAACGTGCCATACTGCTCTATACTCCTTAAAATTGTTTTATACTCTACGCTTCTTAGGGGGACGGCAACCATTATGAGGTATAGGTGTTACGTCAGAGATACTGGTAATTTTATAACCAATAGCATTTAATGCTCTTACTGCTGACTCACGACCTGGACCTGGCCCACTTATTGTTACGTCTAAATTCTTTAAACCATACTCTTTCGCATCATTACCAGCTCTCTCTGCTGCTACTTGTGCAGCAAATGGTGTTGATTTGCGCGACCCACGGAATCCTGAACCACCTGCTGTGGCCCATGTTAAAACATTTCCTTGTCGATCCGATATGGTTACAATTGTGTTATTAAAAGATGCTTGTACATGCGCAATTCCATCTACGACGGTTCTTTTAACACGTCTGCGCGCTCTACTAACTGCAGGTTTTGCCATTATAAACTAATCCTTATTGTTTAATTTTTCACTAATCTTCTGGGGCCTTTACGTGTCCGTGCATTCGTCTTAGTCCGCTGTCCTCTTAACGGAAGACTTCTACGATGACGAATCCCACGATAACAACCTAAATCCATTAATCGCTTTATGCTCATAGAGACTTCACGACGTAGATCCCCTTCAACGGTGAACTTAGCAACTGCTGCTCTTAAAGCATCAACTTGGACATCCGTTAAATCTCTAACGATAGATGTTGGATCAACCCCAGCATCTTCACAAATCTGCTTAGCTCTTGTCTTTCCAATACCATAGATGGACTGTAGAGAGACAAAGATATGCTTTTGTACTGGTATATTAATACCTGCTATACGTGCCATATTTCCTAACCTTACCTTAAATTCCTTCAAGCGGATTATAATACACTATCAATGATTGCTTATCAATCACTTTATCCCTGTCGTTGTTTATGTCGTCCATCTGTACAGATAACTCTTACAACACCATTGCGTCTCACTATTTTGCAGTTACGACACATCTTTTTTACTGATGCTCTTACTTTCATATTTTAATACCTTCTAAAATTATATTGACGGAGGTCTTCCATTATTCCCTAATACTGAACTGATATTTGCGCGCTTCATTAATGAATCATATTGATGCGATAGAAGATGCGCTTGTATCTGGTTAACTAAATCCATTACTACTACGACCGCAATAAGTATAGAGGTCCCACCTAAATACATATTAAGCGTGAATATCCCATTCAATATCTCTGGTAACAAGCAGATTATCGTAATATATAGAGCCCCCCAAAGTGTAATACGTGTTAGTACTTTATCTAAATATTGGGAAGTGTTAACTCCGGGTCTAATTCCAGGAATAAAGCCTCCTGATCTCTTTAAGTTCTCTGCTGTCTCTTTGGAATTAAACTGAATCGCTGTATAAAAGAAACAGAAGAATATAATCAATGCCGCAAAGACTATGATATAAGCTGGCTTTCCAGGTGCGAAATAACGCACTCCGTACTCACCCGCCGATTGAAAAAAGCCCGCAACATAGTACTTAATTTTAGCCCAAGTCCCTAACGCCTCAAAGTCAGCTAATGTATAACTCGCTACTTCAATAGCTTTCATACCCGTACTCACTGTTGTAATAAACGCCAAGAATGCAGAGCCAAATATTGCAGGAATAACCCCCGCCATATTTAGCTTTAAGGGTAGATGACTACTCTGTGTTCCCACAGCCATTCTACGCCCTTGTTGTCTTCTTGCGTAATTTATAGTGATACGTCTCTGACCTCTTTCAACAAAAACAATGCAGAATATAGTGACTAAAGTTATTACCAACAAAACAATTGGGAGCAAGAAATTTCGTTCTGTTCTAGCCATCTCAAATAGATGACTAATCCCAGAAGGAACACCCATCAGGATACTTGCAAAGATGATCATAGAGATCCCGTTCCCAATTCCCTTCTCGGTAATCTGCTCCCCTAACCACATTAAAAACATTGTTCCAGTAACTAGCGTTACGGTTGATATCAAAAGAAACATTTGAGGTGACATTAAGACAATATCCATATCACCTGTAAATGCCCCTTTTGTAATTGCCAGTGAGTAGAAAAAACCCTGCGCACTAGCAAATAGGATGGTCAAGTAGCGTGTATATTGAGTAATCTTCCGTCTCCCTGCCTCTCCCTCCTTCTTAATCTGCTCTAAAGGAGGATAGACTACGGTTAACATCTGCATGACAATCGATGCGGTTATATAGGGCATAACTCCCAGCATAAAGATCGACATGCGCTCAAATGCTCCGCCCGAGAAGAGATTGATCATGGCGGCAATACCACCATCACCTCTACTTCTCTGCTCCATAATTTGCACTAATGTTGTAGCGTCTACACCTGGAATAGTAATATGAATACCTATCCTATAGACAATTAGCGCAACAATTAGGAATACGAGACGGGACCATAAATCGGAGAATTTATTTAGATTAATTCCTCCTGCTACCTGACTTCTGCTCATATTATTCTACAGTTCCACCTAATTTTTCAATCGCTGCTTTAGCACCTTTAGTGACAGCAATCCCTTTTAAGTTAACTTTTTTCGTTAACTCTCCAGAGAGCATAACTTTTGCACGCGTGTATTTAGATGAGATAACGTTACTCTCTTTCAGCGCCTGCAGATCCACTACTTCAGCATCAACCTTATTTAATGCAGATAGAGGAACCTCTGCCGTTCGCAATGAGATCTGAGAATTGAATCCTACTTTAGGTAGACGCTTATGAAGTGGCATCTGCCCCCCTTCAAAACCCACCTTTGTGTAGCCCCCAGAGCGAGAGTGCTGTCCTTTATGTCCTCGGCCTGCAGTCTTACCTAATCCGGATCCGACTCCACGACCAACCCGCTTTCTATCGATTTTACTACCTAAAGCAGGCTTAATATTATTTAATTTCATATCTACAACCTAATAGCTTAATTAAAAAGATTGATTACTGGATCTCTAATAAGTAAGAGACTTTATTAATCATTCCCATATTTTCTGGCGTCTTATCTACCGTGACTACATCATTAAGCTTGCGTAAGCCTAATCCACGAACACAGTCTTTATGGCTTTTGAGACGTCCATTTGTGCTTTTTACCAATTTAACAGTAATTTTATCCTGAGCCATCTCTTACCCTCTAATCTCTTCGACTGACTTACCACGTTTTGCCGCAATCTCTTCGGGCGTTTTCATTGAAGCAAGCCCTTTAATTGTTGCTTGAACTACGTTTATAGGGTTTCTTGAGTTTTGGCATTTCGCCAAAACATCTTCAACACCAGCCACCTCAAAGACGGCACGCATAGCACCACCGGCAATTACACCTGTACCCTCTGATGCTGGCTGCATAAAGACTTTAGCTGCATTATGAATGCCCGTAACTGCATACTGAAGAGTACCGCCATTAAGCGCTACTGTTGTAATATTTTTCTTTGCTTGTTCAATTGACTTCTTAATGGCTGCAGGAACCTCTTGCGCTTTAGCATAGCCATACCCTACACGCCCATTCCCATCACCAACCACCGTCAATGCTGCAAAGGCAAAGTGTCTTCCACCTTTAACTGTCTTAGCGACACGGTTAACTGTAACCAATCTCTCCTGAAAAGCCTCTGCAGGAGTGCTATTTCTATTTCTAGTCGTCATTTACTAAATCCCTTTCCTCTAAAACTCTAAGCCAGCTTCGCGTGCCGCATCAGCTAATGCTTTCACACGTCCGTGATATTTAAACCCTGAGCGATCAAATGCTACCGTAGTAACATTAGCCGCTTTCGCTTTCTCAGCAATATCTTTCCCTACTGCTTTAGCGGCTTCAATATTACCACCGTTAGAAAGCGTTGCTCTAAGAGTCTTATCTAGCGTTGAGCTTGACGCCAACACTTTTCCACCACAAGGGCTAATCACTTGCGCATAGATATGCTGAGGTGTTCTATGAACGGTTAAGCGATTTACATTGAGCTCTCTAATTTTGATTCTGGTTTTTAGACCACGTCTATATCTTGCTTCTCTCTTACTCACGACATCACCTATTGTTTCTTAACTTCTTTTAATGACACTATCTCATCCGCATAGCGAACACCTTTACCTTTATAAGGCTCGGGGGGTCTATACGCTCTGATCTTGGCCGCAACTTCACCAACAACTTGCTTATCAATTCCCTTGATAACAACTTCCGTCTGTGAGGGAGTTTCACAAGTTACACCTTCTGGCATCTCGTGAACTATAGGGTGAGAAAATCCTAACGTTAAGTTTAGAGCATTTCCTTGGGCCTGAGCACGATAACCAATACCGTTAAGAATCAACTTCTTTTCAAACCCTTCGCTTACACCTACAATTAAATTGTTTACTAACGATCTCATGGTACCCGCAATTGCATAACAACCATTAGTTTGGTCGAGATTAGGTTGAATGATCAGCTCATCACCCTCTTGCTTAATACCAACTGCGGAGTGCAGCTGGAGCTCTGATGCTCCCATCTTCCCTTTGGCAGAAACTCTATTTCCTGTAATTGTTACTTCTACACCAGCCGGTACAGGCACCGCTTGCTTTGCTATTCTTGACATAATAATCCTCAATAATCCTTAAGCTACTGTGCAAATCACTTCACCACCAAGTGATAGTGAGCGAGCTTTATGATCAGACATCATCCCTTGCGACGTTGAGATGACCGCTATACCTAGCCCACCTAACACCATTGGCAAGTTATCTTTATCTCTGTAAACACGCAAGCTTGGTTTGCTAACTCGCTTAATACTCTCTATTACAGGCTTATCGTCAAAATACTTCAAATCCACAACTAGATTTCTCTTTACTGAGTCTATCTCAGCTATGTTATAGCCAGAGATATACCCCTCTTCCAGCAATACCTTTATAATAGACTCTTTTACCGTTGAATACGGAATCTCTACAGATACCTTTTCAGCTGCTTGTGCATTTCTAATGCGTGTAAGCATATCTGATATTGGGTCATGCATACTCATACTAAGCTCTCCTCTCTGTTACCAGCTCGATTTTCTTAAGCCTGGGATATCCCCACGCATGGTTATCTCTCTTAACTTATTACGCCCTAAACCAAACTTACGGTATACACCATGTGGACGCCCAGTAATACTACAACGTCTTTGACGTCGTGATGGAGAGGAGTCTCTCGGTAATTTCTGTAAGGCAAACATTGCCTCCTGCTTCTCTTCCATTGTTGCAGTTTCACTGCTAACAATAGCTCTTAATCTGTTTCGCTCTTCGAAGTGCTTCTCTACGAGTTCAGCACGTCTTTTTTCGCGATTAATCATTGATACTTTAGCCATTTACACTAACCTACTTTTGTTCTTGTTTATTAAAGCTGTCTTTTTAGTTACGGAAAGGGAAGCCAAATGCTGCTAGTAGCGCCTTTGCCTCCTCATCGGTTTTTGCTGTGGTCGTAATACTAATATCCATACCACGGATAGCATCCACCTTCTCATACTCGATCTCTGGGAATACTGTCTGCTCTTTCACACCAAAGCTATAGTTTCCACGACCATCGAAAGAGCGGCCATTCACCCCTCTAAAGTCTCTTACACGAGGTAAAGAGATATTTATTAGTCGATCTAAAAACTCATACATCTTCGCCTTTCTCAGAGTGGTCTTACACCCTACTGGCCAACCATCACGAATCTTAAACCCAGCGATCGATTTCTTTGATAGGGTTACAACTGCTTTCTGTCCTGCAATTGCAGACATATCCGCAAGAGCATTATCCATGATCTTCCGATCCAGAACAGCCTCACCAACACCCATATTTAGAGTGATCTTAGTGATCTTCGGAACTTCCATAGGATTCTTGTAACCAAACTCTTCTGTAAGTTTTGGTACTACCACAGTATCGTAGTATTCTTTTAATCTAACTTTCATATTTTACCTCAACGGCTAAACGGATATATCTTTTAATGCGATGCATCCTGTATAGCCTGTCAAATAATTATCAAACAAGCTGGCTATAGTATCAAAGATACTATCAGTTAGCCAACTTTTTCGTTTGTGCTTTTGAAGAAGCGCTCTCTAACAAATCTCTTTTTACCGTCACTATCAACAGTTTCGGTAATTTCAATTTTAATCTTGTCGGCTCTCTCTGTAGCAGGGTTATATAGCATTACATTAGAGATATGTAAAAAATCTTCCTTCTCTACTCTTCCACCCTCAATTCCTAATTGTGGATTTGGAGATTCATGCTTAACAACCTTATTCGCACCCGATACTAATACACGATCCTCTTTAACCTGAAGAACCGTACCGCGTAAGCCACGGCTTCTCCCTGCGATTACTACTACCTCATCACCTTTATGAATTTTTCTCATAGCGAATTAACCTTTTATATTACTTCTGGAGCTAAAGAGATAATTCTCATAAATTTATCTCCGCGAAGCTCACGGGTTACTGGTCCAAAAATACGTGTACCAATAGGCTCATTGTTGTTATTAAGCAATACCGCTGCATTACCATCAAATTTAACTAATGAACCATCTTGTCTACGAATTCCCTTGCGAGTTCTGACAACAAGCGCGTTATAGATCTCACCTTTTTTAGCACGACCATGAGGAATTGCCTCTTTTACGGAAACCTTAATAACGTCTCCCACACTCGCATAGCGGCGTCTAGATCCACCTAACACTTTGATACACATCACTTTACGTGCACCAGAGTTATCCGCTACATCTAAAACAGTTTCTGTCTGTATCATTTCTCTTAACCCCTTGCAGCTTCAACTACTTTTACAAGCTTCCACGATTTTGTCTTCGAGATTGGGCGTGTCTGTACGATCGCTACTCGATCGCCAACATTACACTGATTCTCTTCATCGTGCGCATGAAATTTAGTAGAGCGCTTAACATATTTTTTGTAAAGACGATGTTTTACTAAACGCTCCACCGATACTGTAATTGTCTTATCAGAGGTTGATACTACAACTCCAGTCACTGTACGAGCCGCTCTGTTACCTACTTCAGCTGTCATTCTTATTCACCTGCCTTAGTTTTTTCACTAATAACCGTATTAATGCGAGCGATCTCTTTACGAGTCTCTTTAAATTGATGCGACTTCTCTAACTGACCTGTCGCTTTCTGCATACGAAGATTAAATAATCCTCGCTGCAACTCTTCGCGCTCTGCTATCAAATCTTCTATCGATTTATCTCTTAGTTGAGATGCTTTCGTTTCTCTACTCATTTTGAAAACCTTTCTCTTATATTAGAGTACTGTATATTCTGCAAATGCTGTCTTAACGGGAAGCTTAGCAGCTGCAAGTCTAAATGCTTCGCGTGCCACCTCTTCCGTTACCCCTTCGATCTCAAAAAGAACTCGACCAGGCTGCACTTTTGCTACCCAATACTCAACATTTCCCTTACCACTACCCATACGAACCTCTAGTGGCTTTCCTGTTACAGGCACATCCGGGAAAATTCTAATATAAACTTTACCACCACGACGTACATAACGACTTATTGCACGACGTGCAGCTTCGATTTGTCGGGCAGAGATACGGCCACACTGTGTAGCTTTAATCCCATAATCACCAAAATCGATTCTATTACCAGCGGCAGCAACACCTCTGTTGCGCCCTTTACGCATTTTTCTGAATTTAGTTCGTTTAGGTTGCAACATGATTATTCACCTTTCCTTTTTCTTCCTTTGGATTTAGGTGCACTATCTACCTCATTAAAGTCAAAAATCTCTCCTTTGAAGATCCAGACCTTAACACCTAAAATTCCGTAAGTAGTTTCAGCCTCAGCTAAACCATAATCAATATCCGCTCTAAAGGTATGAAGCGGAACACGTCCCTCTCGATACCACTCTGCACGAGCAATCTCTGCGCCATTTAAACGACCGGAAACATTAACACGAATACCCTCAGCACCTAAACGCATAGTATTAGTAACTGCTCGACGCATTGCACGACGGAACATCACACGACGCTCTAACTGCTGCGCAATCCCTTCTGCTACCAGATATGCATCAAGCTCAGGTTTTTTAATCTCTTCGATAGTTACATGCACAGGGCATTGCAACATCTCTGCTAAATCTTTTCTGAGCGCATCAATATCTTCACCCTTCTTACCTATCACTACTCCAGGACGAGCAGTATGGATAGTAATTAGCGCCGACTGCGCTGGACGTGCGATTTGAATTCTAGATACCGCCGCATTAGCTAAGCGCTCACGTAGATACTCACGTATGCGAAAGTCTGACTCAACAAACTCTGGAAAATCCTTAGATGATGCGTACCAGCGAGAATTCCAATCTTTAGATATCCCCAAACGTATACCGGTTGGATGTACTTTTTGACCCATTACTTATATCTCCTAATTTCGTTCCGCAACTGTAACGGTAATATGACTCGTTCTTTTTAAAATACGATCTCCGCGCCCTTTAGCACGAGCACGCATTCGCTTTAAATGAGGCCCTTCATCAACCATTACAGACTGAACAAATAAATTGTCGATATCTGCGCCAAAATTATTCTCAGCATTCTCCATTGAGGATATTAAAACTTTAGCGACAAGCTTAGCAGCTTTTTTATTACTAAATTCTAAAAGAGTTAAAGCTTGATCTACTGGTAAACCTCGCACTTGGTCAGCAACTAAACGTGCTTTCTGAGGAGAGATTCGAGCATAACGATGTACTGCTTTTGTTTGCATAATATTTCTCCTTAACGTACAACCTTATCAGCGACATGGCCACGAAAAGTTCTAGTAATAGCAAACTCTCCTAACTTATGACCTATCATATTCTCTGTGATCAAAATAGGCACATGGATTTTCCCATTGTGCACAGCAATTGTTAACCCAATCATCTCTGGAATTACCATAGAGCGACGCGACCAGGTTTTTATCGGTCTACGATTTTTCGTCTCAACAGCTTCCAGTACCTTTTTGTACAGGTGATGATCGATAAATGGACCTTTCTTTATAGAACGTGGCATATTTTACCCTTTATCTTATTATTAAATTACTTCTTATTGCGTGCCTTACGACGACGAACAATATATTTATCGGTACGTTTATTCTTACGTGTCTTGTAACCTTTAGTAGGCTGTCCCCAAGGAGTGACAGGATGTCTTCCTCCTGAGGTTCTTCCCTCACCACCACCATGCGGGTGATCTACAGGGTTCATCGCAGCACCGCGAGTTTGTGGTCTAACACCTGCCCAACGTGATGCTCCAGCTTTACCTAACACCCGATGACTATGTTTATCATTACTCACTACACCTACGGTTGCTTTACAGTCAGAATGAACCCGACGAATTTCACCCGAACGCAAGCGTAATGTTGAAAAATCACCTTCTTTAGCTACTAACTGCGCAGCAGCGCCAGCTGATCGAGCCATTTGAGCCCCTTTGCCCACCTTCAACTCTACGCAATGGACCGTAGTACCTACAGGTATATTTCGTAAAGGCAGTGCATTTCCAGCACGGATTGGCGCATTAATTCCTGAGAAGAGTACATCACCCTCTTTTATACCTTTCGGGGCAATAATGTAACGACGCTCACCATCGGTATAACAGAGCAATGCAATATGTGCAGTGCGATTTGGGTCATACTCTATACGCTCAACTTTAGCCGGGATATTATCCTTATTGCGCTTAAAGTCGATAATACGATAATGTTGCTTGTGACCACCACCTCTATGACGTGAGGTAATACGTCCACTATTATTGCGCCCTCCGGTTCTATGTTGCCCCTCTAAAAGACCAGCATAAGGTTTTCCTTTGTGTAGGCCTGGGGTGCTTACTGTAACTAGAGATCGACGACCATTTGAGGTTGGCTTTGCTTTCTTTATACTCATTACATATCACCTAAAAAATCTATTTCTTTTTCGCCATCTGCAAGAGTTACATAAGCTTTTTTCCAATCCTGCTTACGACCTTGACGATGACCAAAACTCTTTGTTTTACCGTTCTGATTTAAGATTGTTACGCGTTTTACTTTACGATCAAACATTAGCTCTACAGCTTCTTTTACTTCCTGCTTATTCGCATCACGTAAGACCTTAAATGTCACTTGACCACTCTCCTCTTCGAGGCGCGCAGTCTTTTCTGATGCATGCGGCGCTATTAATACCCGCATCAATCTCTCTCTTGTACTTAAACTCATGCTAACCACTCCTCAACTGACTTTAAAGCTTCTGCGGTAACGATTACTTTATCACTGCTAACTAAGCTCACTGGATCAATCGCTTTTGGATCCAACACTGCTAAATTAGGGATGTTTCGGGCTCCTAAGTAGAGGTTCTCACTCAACTCGTTAACCACAAGCAATGTGCGACCACCATTCGCTCCTAGCTCCTCTAAAAGCTCAACAACCAATTTAGTTTTCGGTTCAGCCACCTCAATCTTATCCACCACCACTAAGCGTTCCGAACGGATAAGCTCAGATAAAATGTTAGCAATAGCTGAGTGGTACATTTTACGGTTTACTTTTTGAGCCCAATTCTTAGGTCTTGCTGCAAATGTTACACCACCACCACGCCAAATGGGATTCTGCGCCGTACCAACACGAGCACGTCCAGTCCCCTTCTGTCTCCAGGGCTTCGCACCACTTCCACGAACATCGGCTCTACTCTTCTGAGCACGAGTACCAGATCTTCCTCCAGCCATATAAGCTGTTAATACCTGATAAACTAACGACTCATTATACTCTCTACCAAAGAGTGACTTATCTAACTGTAACGTTGAGCCACCTTGTACTTCAATTTCCATTATCTACCTCTCTTAACCCTTAACAGCAGGAGAAATTATTACATTCGACCCTTTAGACCCAGGAACCGCCCCTTTAATTAGGAGTAGGTTATTGTCTGAATCAATAGATACAACCTCTAGATTCTGAGTTGTACGACGTGCCGCTCCCATATGTCCTGTCATCTTCTTACCTTTGAAGACACGACCGGGGTCCTGACACTGACCGATAGATCCTGGAACTCTATGGGAGAGAGAGTTACCGTGCGTGTTTCTCTGCCCTCTAAAATTATGACGTTTGATTGTACCCGCATACCCCTTACCTTGCGTAATGCCAGATACATCTACTTTCTGACCCTCTTCAAAGAGAGTAACATCTAACTCTTGAGCAACCTCAAACGAATCAACCTCGTTGACACGAAACTCCCAGAGTCTACGCCCTGCCTCTACTTGTGCTTTTGCAAAATGACCATTATTTGGGTTTGACTTTCTGCTTGAAAGCACTCTTCCTGCAGCTACCTGAATAGCATCATACCCATCAGTATCTGCCGTTTTAATTTGCGTGATCTGATTATTCTCTACTTGAACAACGGTTACAGCTGTCGCTTTACCATTCTCATTGAAGACTCTGGTCATCCCAATCTTCTTTCCTATTAATCCTACTGCCATTTTACTAACCTCAATATCATAATTTGTTACGAGAGGAAGGTTGGCGACCCTCTTCAATAACCTTTTAAATTATTTAGCCAACTTTAATTTGAACATCAACACCAGCAGCTAAATCTAGCTTCATAAGCGCATCAACTGTTTTGTCAGTTGGATTAATAATATCCATTAAGCGCTTATGTGTACGGAGCTCATATTGATCTCGCGCATCTTTATTTACGTGAGGAGATGTCAAAACTGTAAAACGCTCCTTCTTAATCGGCAAAGGGATTGGCCCTTTCACCTGCGCACCCGTACGCTTTGCTGTATCAACAATCTCCTTAGCGGACTGATCGATTAAACGATAGTCAAATGCTTTCAGACGTATTCTAATTCTTTGATTATCCATACTACTCTCATTTATCTAGAAAAACCGAAGCGCCTATCTACCGCGATAGATAAGCGCTCATTTAAATTCAGTTACTTAATTACTTTCGCAACAACACCAGCACCTACGGTACGACCACCCTCACGGATAGCAAAACGGAGGCCTTCAGCCATTGCAATGGGGTTAATTAACTCTACAACCATCTTAACGTTATCACCAGGCATAACCATCTCTACACCCTCAGGAAGC
>JBKGVF010000019.1:0-51575 GCA_046462535.1 Ignatzschineriaceae bacterium
ACCCGCGCAGAAGAGGAGAAAAATCGCCTCTTTGCAAATCTCTCCCATGAGTTACGAACCCCATTAACGCGCATCAAGCTCACTAATAGCCTACTGCGACGAAAGCTTGAGAAGGGGGCCTATCCCATTCCTACTCAGAGCGAAACAGAGCGTATCGAAGAGAATATTAACCTCATTGAGGATCGAATTCAGGCGATGCTCTCCCTCTCCAAGCAGATTATTCTCAGTCGTGATCGATTAGCCCCCTACGCTTTTCGCGCAATTATCTTTCCCCTATTAGAGGAGACCCGATTTGAGGCGGGTGAGCATGGGAAGGCTCTCGACTACACAACGATGCCAAATGTCACCCTCTCCCTCAATTTAGAGCTCTTCTGTAGTGGATTAGAGAATATTCTGCGTAATGCCATCTACTATGCCCACCATCAGATCACACTTGAGGCCCATATCCGCCCACAACCACAACAAGAGAGCGGTGAGAGGAAGCGGGAGCTGACAATTATTATCACCGATGATGGTCCTGGCGTTCCTGAAGAGATACTGCCCCGCCTTTTTGAGGCCTTCTATCGTGGCGAGCGCCCTGAAGGGATGACCGACTATGGTGGATCGGGCTTAGGATTAGCGATTGCCAAACAGATGGCAGATGCTCACCGAGGCACCATTACCGCCGAAAATTGTGGTGTTGTGGGCTCTAATCATGGCTTAAAGATCACCATAACCCTTCCGATTGTCGATTAAGCTGAGAAGGCATTCTTAACCCACTCAAGGGTGAAGTCTGCCCCATCGGGAGTCGCTTCAATCCCGATCACATCGATCCGCATATTCTGCTCCACCCCAATATTATGGTGCTGTAGATAGTGGGCGACACTCTTTAAGATACGCGCCTGCTTTTGGGGGGTGATGCTCTCAAGAGCAGAGCCGTAACGGGGATTATTGCGTACACGCACCTCAATAAAGAGGAGGGTCTCCCCCTCCTGAGCAATCAGATCGATCTCCCCATAACGGGTATGGTAATTTTCGGCAATGATGGTAATGCCCTGCTGCCTAAGATGCTTTTTTGCAAGATTCTCCCCTAAGCGCCCAATTGCCCCTGGATTCTTAGATAACCTCATAACACCCCCCTCTTGAGGAGAGGACTCCTCTATTACCCTTCATAGATAAGATCATCGATTCATCTTCTTATAATATCCTTATAATAGGATCATAATAGAATCGCCTTATAATGGTATCACTACAGATCATTCGATTCATACCCTTTAACCTCTATCCAAAATAAAGGAGCAGCTCTATGGCTACCTGTTACATTGTTGCAACACCCATTGGCAATTTGGGCGATTTTACCCCCCGCGCCCAAGAGACCTTAGCTAACGTCACCACCATCTTTGCTGAAGATACCCGGGTCACAGGCCATCTCTTGCGCCACTTTTCCATTCATACCCCTCTAAAATCCCTCCATGAGCATAATGAGGTGGCGCGGATCGAATCGATTGTTACCCATCTTGATGCGGGGCACTCTGTAGCAATTGTCTCCGATGCGGGGACACCACTTATCTCCGATCCGGGCTATAAAGTGGTGACCCACCTTAGAGAGAAGGGGTATCCGGTTATCCCTATTCCCGGTGCTACTGCACTCATTACCGCTTTAAGTGTCTCAGGATTGCCCACCGATCGATTTCTCTTTGAGGGATTTCTTCCTGCCCGTAGTGGGCAGCGACAGAGCAGACTCAGCCCCTTAATCGATGAACCTCGCACCTTAATCTTCTATGAGTCAAGCCACCGTATATTAGCGATGCTTACCGACCTTGTTGCTCTCTTTGGTGCTGAGCGAGAAGCATTTATTGGACGTGAAATGACCAAACGCTTTGAGCAGTATCTCAAAGGGACGTTAGGAGAGCTATTAACCCACTTCACCACAGAGAAAGATGAGAAGCGGGGCGAGTTTGTTGTTATCATAAAGGGTGCTGATCGTACCGAGGAGCCCACAAAGAGTATTGAAACAACCGAGCTCTTAACCCTGTTACTTAAGGAGGGGCTCCCCATCAAGCAGATCACCCGTATCGCAGAGGCGTTAACAGGCGGTAGTAAAAATGAGCTCTACCAGCAGGCTTTAGCCCTAAAAGAGCAGCAGTCACTCCTCTAGAGCTCTCTTATGTTGCCCTTAACTCTTAATAAATAATCTGTAGGAGATATTATGTCCGAAGCTTCAATTGACCCAACAAAAATGACCCGTCAGGATCTTGCTCTTGGCGCCAATCTTGCGGGGCTCTTCTCCATCCGGATGTTAGGAATCTTTCTAATTCTCCCTATCTATGCCCAATATATGCGCGATGATCTTGGGAGTGGTGGATTTATGACTGGGCTCTTTATTAGTAGCTATGCCCTTACGCAGCTGATTATGCAACCCCTTGTAGGGGCGCTCTCTGACCGTATCGGGCGAAAAGTCTCCATCATTATCGGTTTAATTCTCTTTATTATTGGTAGCTTAATTATCGCCTTTACTCAGACCCCTTGGATTGCAATCTTAGGGCGTGTTATTCAGGGGGCCGGTGCCATCTCCTCTGTTATTTTAGCCCTCACCTCCGATATTGTCCGCGAAGAGATTCGAGGTAAAATAATGGCGATTATCGGTGTCGGTATCGGGGTAACCTTTGGGGTCTCTGTCGTGGCATCACAGCTGCTCTACTGGCTTGGTGGTGGGATGGCGATCTTTCTTGCCTCCGCCCTCTTAGGGGGAGTGGCAATCTTTGTTACGCTCTATAAAATTCCTACCCCCACCCTTACCGTAGAGGAGGGAAAGCGGCGAGCGGAGGCTCAGGCACAATCCCCTACAGAGTTCTTACGCTCCTTTCGAGCGGATTTTAAAGGGGCCTTTCGTGATCCCGATATTAATCGACTCTATGTTGGTGCGCTTATTCTCCACCTGGTTTTAACCGGCTCCTTTACAAGCTTTAGCAGCTTCTTAAGTGATCGCGGCTATGGTACCGATCAATTTATTGGCTCATGGCTTATCTATCTTCCAAGCTTCTTTATCTCCCTTCTCTTAATGTTTGCCTTTGTCGGCTATGCTGAGCGTTTCTATCGCCATCGCTTTATCTTTCTAATGGCAATCACCCTCCTACTGCTCTCCTTTATCCCCATGTTTTTTAATCTTGGCTATTGGGGATTGGTAGGCACGATGATCCTCTTCTTTACTGGATTTAATGTAATGGAGGCATCACAACCCTCACTAATCTCCCGCTTAGCACCCGAGAGTGAACGGGGGCTCTTTATGGGGATCTTCTCCTCAGCCCAATTTATTGGGGCGGCAACAGGGGGGATGGTGGCAAGCCTAATCTACTCCTTTGCCTCCTTCTGGTTTAAAGATCCCACCCTCTCTTATAAAAGTGTCTTTCTCTTCTTAATTGTTATCTTAGCGGGATGGCTTATCTATGCATACCCGATGAAGGATCTTAAGCGCAAGAAGGATAAGGATGCTGAGGGTGATAAACGATCCCCCCACGATACTGCCTATCAGGAGGATCCCTTTGAGGCTGCCGCTGAACATCGTAAACAATCATCAACAGAAGAGTTATAAGAGTGTCACCCTATGAATCAATTAGAGAAGAGTAGATTTGAGAAAGCGTTAGCGTTAAAGATTCTATCCCTGCTAGATTTAACCGATCTAAAGATGCAGATCGATCTTGCCTCCCTCTGCCAAAGAGCAGTGGGCCCCTATGGCATGGTGGCAGCGATCTGTGTTCAGATCCCCTATGTTCATACCGCTAAGGAGTGGTTTGGGGATCAATTTCCCGTTAAAGTTGCAACCGTAGCCAACTTTCCTAGCGGTGATCTAAATCCCACCCGCACCATTCGGGAGATCGAGCGGGCAATTGCCGATGGTGCCGATGAGATTGATGTTGTCTTCCCCTACCAAGCACTCTTTAATCAGCAAGCGGGGCTCTGTCTCGACTTTCTTACTCAGGTGCGTGAGGCCTCTAAGGGGCGAGTGTTAAAGATGATTCTTGAAACGGGTGCCCTAAAGAGCTTTAAACATATTCGTAAAGCTGCTGAGCTCTCAATTCGCGCGGAAGCAGACTTTTTGAAGACAGCCACCGGCACCTATCCTGAGCCGGTCACCTTAGAGCATGCAGCGATGCTCTTTCGGGTTATCAAAGAGTTAGGCGCTCGAAATACAGGGGTGAAGATCTCTGGTGGTATTCGCACCTTTGAGGAGGCTATCGATTATCTCGACTTAGCGATTGCAGAGATGGGGCAACATTGGGTAACGGCAGAAAAATTCCGCTTCGGCTCCTCTAGTCTGTATAATGCCCTTGTTGATAAGATTGTCGAGGGGGCGTAGCACCCCATACCACCCACTCATATCACCTAATAGGGATGGTTACGGATAATTACCCCCACAATTTTTATGGTTACCAATAGAGAAAGAGAGAAAAGATGAATCCATACACCTCCGTCGCTCAGACAATTGCCCTTGAAGTAGGGCCAAACATCCGCTACCTCTACCATCAAGTGCGTCGCCTCAATAGAGTACAACGCTCCGATCGGGAGAGTTTTAAGCAGTTTTTTAAAGGGATGGAGCAGAGAATCGCCGATGAGCTAAGTAAGCTCTATCCACACCACTCTATCAATGGCGCTTACATTACCCCCATTCAAAAAGAGGAGCGTCATCAGTGGTGGATTGCGGCCGTTGCCGGAGAGGAGAATTTTCGGGTTGGCAACCCCCACTTCGCCCTAACACTTGCCTATGAGGTAGATGGGCGACTCACCTCTGCTATTATCTATAATCCCCTCACTGAAGAGATCTATGGTGCTACCCGTAATGGTGGTGCTACCTATAATGATCATCGAATCCGGATCAAAGAGGAGCGTTTCCCGATTGAAGAGGCATCTCTCCTCACCACCTTCTCTAGTAGTGAGCGACAACAGGATGCGATAGCGGCCCTCTACAAAGAAGTTCGCTCAATTCGAGTATTGGGGGATATAGCGCTCGATATCGGCTTAGTAGCGCAGGGGCATTATGATGCCTACTTAAGTGAATCCTACTCCGAATATGCTGCAAAAGCAGCAATATTAGTAGCGCTCGAGGCAGGCTACCTCGTTACCGATTTTACTGGAGCCGAAAATCGTGGGGAGAAGGGATCACTACTGGTCACCAATCCTCAAATATTACGAGCAATGTTACGGCAGCTACGTTAAGAGGGGTGCTATTACTCTTAACGGATGAAAGTCGATAAGGAGTTGAGATGGAACGGGCACAAAGTATCGTTAGAGGGCAATTGTTCAGAGGAGCGTTCTCCACCCTTCTCCTACTGCTTCTGCTCCCCCTCTTCTCCATCGGCTCAGCCCTTACTCTTCAGGAGGAACGCTATAAGCGGCGCGCTTATGTAACGGTTACCATCGATCTTAATCAACATCAATTAACACACTTTTGGCAGGCGGCCGATGGAACCCCCTTCAACTCGATTCAGAAGCTCAGTAATGAGTTAGAGAATAGTGGGCACACCCTTCTATTTGCGATCAATTCTGGCATCTATACCACAGATGATACCCCCTTAGGGCTCCATATTGAGGATGCGCAAGTGTTGGTTCCCCTCAATGTGGTCACCTCAAATGTCGGGGCTGGTAATTTTTCTCTACTACCTAATGGCGTCTTCTATATAACAGAGGAGAATCGTGCAGAAATAGTCACCACAGAGGCGTATCGCGCACTCTCCGATGAGGTGAAGCACTCAATTCTTCATGCCACTCAATCGGGGCCGATGTTAATTGTCGATGGGGAGTATAATCGAAGACTTATCCCCAACTCCCGCAGTCTAAGAATTCGTAGTGGGGTCTGTGCAAAAGAGGAGATTATTACCTTCGTGGTAACGGAAGATGAGGTCAACTTTTATGACTTTGCCACCTTCTTCAAAGAGCGGTTGCAATGTGACAATGCCCTCTATCTCGATGGGAGCTTAGCCCGTATCTACTTCGATGGGCGCTTCTATGGGGCTTCTGCCCTCTCACGAATGAGACGCCTTATTGGGATCTGGGGCGTTACCACCCCCCTACCCTCCGATGAGAGATCGTACCCTACATCCCCCTGAGACCTCTACTTATCCCCAAAGATATCCACAAAGAGGTGAGGGTTGTTATTCACATACTTATCCACAGGCAATCTAAGGAGTAGAGCGCTCTACATCTGTAGAGAGGCCTTAATGGCGTCATAATCCCGCTTCATTCGGATATTCTCCTCTAACTCCTCTTCAATTCTGCGGCAAGCATGCATCACCGTCGAGTGATCACGGGAGAATGCTCGCCCAATCTCAGGAAGGCTATGATCGGTAAGCTCTCGAGAGATATACATCGCCAACTGCCGTGGCCGAACAATATTCGCCTTACGGGATTTCCCTACTAATGCATTGCTCTCAAGCTTATAATATGTAGTCACAACACGCTGAATGTTGCTTAAGGTGATCTGACGATCCTGAAGGTCAACTAAGTTGTGGAGCGCCTTCTTCGCAACATCGATGGTTAATCCATGCCCCATGAAGCTTGCTAAGGCATTTACCTGCTTTAAGGCTCCCTCAAGCTCGCGCACATTCGCGCGAACCGTCTCACCAATAAAGAATTTCGTTTCACGTGGAAGATCGATCCCCCACGCCTCTGCTTTCTGCTCCAATATTGCCACACGATGCTCAAGATCGGGGGGCTCGATATTAACAATTAATCCTGCTGCAAAGCGGGATTTTAGCCGCTCCTCCATCTCATCGAGCTCCTTTGGGTAACGATCACAGGTTAAGATCACCTGATGCCCCCCATCAAGTAACGTATTAAAGGTATGGAAGAAGACCTCTTGTGACCCCTCCTTTCCTGAGAGGAGTTGAATATCATCAATTAAGAGTGCATCCAACGTCTTATAGAAGTGGCGCAACTCATTCATTGTATTGTTACGAATACTGCGGACAATATCCTCAATAAAAGCATCACAATGTTGATAGATTAAGCGGGCATCAGGGTATTGGGTCTTAATCTCATTGCCCACCGCATGCATCAAGTGGGTCTTACCTAACCCTGTATTACCATAGATAAAGAGAGGGTTGTGGGAGGTTCCCGGGTTTCGCGCTACCTGAGAACAGGCCGCTAAAGCAAAGATATTCGATTTCCCCTCTACAAAATTATCGAAGCGGAAATCTTGATTGAGGTTACTGGTCTCTATCGACTTCTCTCGAATTGAATACTTAGTTACCTCTCGAGCTTTACCGCTACGGGTACTCTTACGTGCTTTACGGCGCTGAACTTGGTGATCTTCATAATCGGAGCTGGTACCTAAACCATAGCGGATCTCCATCGCTCTACCAGATACCTTATCAATCGCTTTCGAAATTAAGGTTTGATAACTCTTCTGCACACCACGAATTACAATCTCATTGGTGGCTAAAATCATGACGTGATCCTCTTTAAAGACCACCTCTAGCGGGGTAATCCACATCTCATAATCTTCAGGGGACATCACCTCTTTTAAGAGTGCTAAACAGCGCTGCCAACGAATCTCATCGTCGCTCCCCTCTTTCAGCTCCTGCTGCGCTCCCCGCTCTTTACTAATAAAGTCTTCTTGCTGTGCCTCAGTTAGCTCCTGTTGTGGTACTTCGGCCTCTTTCACCGCATAGAGAAAAGTTAAGCCAGAGCGACCGCAGCTCTGCTCGATAACATAGGCGATAATCTTCTGATAACGGGTTTTAATCTCTTCTAAAGTCTCACTCTCTGTGGCTAAAATAAGTATATTTTCACCATGAGATACCACTTCAAGCGGGGATATCCACTTCTCATACTCATCTTGAGCAATCAATTGTTGCAATAACTCAAGACAGCTCTCCCAGCTAAATTTACTCATAAATTTTAAACCCAATCCTTAAAATTAACCCAATATTGATGATCTGATTGCGCCGATGGTCTGCAGGCCCTGCAGTGGCTCTTATCCAAAAAGTATGGCTGTAAGGATAAAGTCAGCAACCAGAACAATTAATGATGCTTTAACAACCGTGCTTGTTGTGGAACGCGCAATTCCATCTGCGGTTGGACGCCCAAGGAACCCCTCTCTGAGAGCGATAAGATTTGTTATCACCCCAAAGACTAAGCACTTAATGATGATCCCCTGAAAGATATCGCCATAGAGATCAACGGCAGACTTCATTTGAGACCAGTAAGCACCACTATCTACCCCTAAAGAGACTGTCGCCACAAGATAGCCCCCTATTATACCAATGGCACTAAATAAAACACCTAATATCGGCACCGCTAAGACCCCAGCAAAAAAGCGAGGTGTTAAGATATATTGCACAGGATTAATGGCCATCAGCTCGTAGCTTGCCCACTGCTCTGTCGCCCGCATAAGGCCAATCTCCGCCGTTAATGAGGAGCTTGCCCCACCCGTGTAGAGCAATCCAGTTAAGACAGGCCCCAATTCACGAAATAGAGCAAGAGCAACCAATGTTCCTACCGATGCCTCTGCTCCAAAGGTGCGCATATTAACATAAGCCTGAAAGCAGAGAACCATCCCTACAAAGAGTCCGGCTAAGAGAATAATTGGCAGAGAGCGCACCCCTAATTGATAGAGCTGTCGAAAAAAGAGACTTGGACGTCGAAAAAGATAGCCAACATTAATAAGGAGCTGAAAGAAGAGAACCCCCGCCTCACCTATACTACCGATAATGGAGATCGTCTTCTGCCCTAACTGTTCTAATTGTTTAATCAAAATAGATCATCCTCTAATGCTTTGGTTGGGAGATGGAAAGGAACTGGGCCATCGGAGTGCCCCTCAATAAATTGCACAACCCGCGGATCGCGACTGGCTAAGATCTCTTCAGGTGTCCCTTCAGCAATAATCTTCCCCTCTGAGAGAATGCAGACATAATCTGCAATGCTAAGCACCTTCATCACATCGTGAGAGACAACAATACTGGTAATCCCTAACGCATCATTTAACGCCTTGATAAGATTAACCAATACCCCCATGGAGATTGGGTCCTGCCCTGCGAACGGCTCATCATAGAGCAGAAGATCCGGATCGAGTGCAATGGCCCGTGCTAATGCTGCCCGCCGCGCCTGCCCCCCCGATAGTTGGTTAGGCGTGTAATCGGCTAATGCCCGTAACCCTACCGCTTCGAGCTTCAATAGTACCATGTTTCGAATCAGCTCTTCGCTAAGCTCTGTATGCTCACGCAACGGGAAGGCGATATTATCATAGACCGTCATATCGGTAAAGAGTGCCCCCGACTGGAAGAGAACCCCCATCTTAGTGCGCAGAGCGTAGAGCTCTTTCGTACTGATGGTGGCAAGATCCTGCCCCATTAGCTCTACCCGCCCCCCTCTTAAAGGAAGCTGCCCACTCATCACCTTCAGTAGCGTGGTCTTTCCCGTTCCTGAAGGCCCCATCACAGCGGTAATCTTCCCCTTAGGTACCGCCAATGAGAGCTCATCGAAGATAACCCGTGAGCCAAATGCTAAGGTAATCTTATCTAGTTTTACAATAGGCATCACCCCTCCTTCCTTCTCATAGCCACCGATCAAAGAGTGGCTATCCTAGCCGATCTGCGCAATAAACGCATTAATTTCAGCAAAACTCTCATCAAACTCCTTCTTAACCACAGTCGGGTTGAGGGGGTAGCTCTTACTCACTGTTAACAACACCCGCTCAAGATAGCTTAGACGTGTATGTAACATATCCAACCCTAGTAGCTGCACATTTGCCTTTAATGTATGGGCTACTCGTGCAAGCTCCTGCTGCTCCTTCTCTGTCGTCTGCTCTAAAATTTCACGATACTCTTGATAGATCTCCTCAAGCTCCTCGACCTCTTCTACCAATACCTCAAGAACTGGGCGGCTAATGGTGAGCCCTGCAATAGGTTGATCCTCATCCTCTTCTCCCCCCTTGCTGCTTGTTGTCTCAACCGGTGCTCCCTCCTCCTCTACAATAGGATCACCCCACTTTTCTGGCGCTACTGCCACCCCCTGCAGAAGGGTGAGAGCCTCCTCAACTAATCCAAAGGCAACAGGATCACCTGAGGCACGACGAGAGGCTACATAGCCAAGGGATAGAATAAGATTCTCCACCTCCTCTTCACTAAAGGGGGCAAGGCCACCACCATCGACCACAAGAAGTTGGTAAGCCTTAAGAAAGAGTAGATGATTATTACCACTTAAATGATCCACCCTTAAGAGTGCTCCTAACGCCTCGTCAAGGGCATCACTTGCTAACTCTTTCCGAGTCTCATTGAGCTTCTCATACTCCTCAACTAAGATGGCGGCCAATGAGCGGCGAGAACGGATTAATGCCCAGCGCTTAATCTCTTCATCACTTTGGGGAATCTCACCATCATGAACATTCCATAGCTCATTAAGATTCTCCTCTAAGATCCAGACTCGATTCACCGTACGATTGAAAGCCTCCTGCTCTAGCGCCCCTTCAGTGCGATAGCGCTGAAAATCCGCTACAATTCGCTCTGCCAGCTGACTTAAGTTGGGAAGATCCATAATGGTTAAGATGGTCTCAAGCTCAGCTAAAAACTGCTCAGAATCCTCAAGTCGATCGAGCTGGGTGGGGTCAAGATGGAGCCGCTCTATATTCTCATGGAGCTCAATTAACTTATCACGAATGGCTCCTACAAAGCGGGAGTAGACTCCAGCACTGATATAGACCTCACGCCCATGGTTTTGATGTTTAGCCAGCCAACGCTCCCCCTCAAGGGTCATCTCTAATGCTTGCACAAGCTCAGGGAGTAACCCCTTCTCGGGGCTTTGGTAACGAAGATGGGCCGCTAACCGGTGATCCATCAACGCAAAGATTTGGTGGGTTAAGATCTCAATCTCCGCTCCATCATCACTCTGTAGCTTACTCGCTAACCGCTCTGCATAGAACTGTACCCCCCGCCACTGATGGTGATAGGGGAGTGGCAACTCCTGAATCAGATCATTAATTATGGCGCTAATTCGCTCAAGGGCAGGAAGAATCCCCTCCCCCCGAATCAGGGCTAAAAGTTGCCGCTGATAGAACATCCGTAATAACTTTAGGGCGCCATGATCGAGATTATCATCACTCTTTGCCTGCTCAAGCTGCTCTTCAAGTTGATTGAAGAGCCCTTCAAAAAACTGATCATTCGCGGCAATGCCCAACTCCCGAGTCTCCACAAACTGCTCAAGAAGCAGCGTCAAACGGAGTAACATCCCAGCTTCAGCGCCACTATCAAGCTTAACTAAGCCCTTTGCTGCCTCCTTAGCATAAGTAAGCAGCGCATAGCAGCGTGGGAATCTCTCTTGAGTAAAGAGCTGCTGTAGATCGACTAAATGGGCAATAATCGCCCCCCGCTCTACCGTTAAATCTTCAGAATTTTCCAGTAACTGCTCTAAAGCCACTCTTAGTTGAATGGTGCTCTCTTCTATGGAGCTGATTGATATCGTTGTCATTCCTTTAACTCTCTTCTTCTCTTCTTCTCTCTTTAGACGTCTCAAACTGTACCTCAGTTAAATCGAATGTTAACTCTTGATAACGCCTCTCATCGGTTGGCATAGTGAAGATTGCCATCGCGCCCGAAAGCTCCTCTATCAGCTCCTCGATCCGCTGTAGATGGGCGCTCGCTGCACCGAGCTCGGTAAAGTTACGCTCGACATCCACAATAAGTCGCTCAAAGGCCTTCTCTAACTGTAGATAGTGCTCAATCGCATGACTTGAGTATTGCGACACCTGATCTAAGACGCCACGCATCTCCTCAAGTTCCTGATCTAAGAGGGGATCCCTCTCCTCTAAAAATTGGCGCCGGTAATTATGGAAGCCCTGCTCTTTAAGGAAGGTGAGTAGCACCCCCTTTACCTCATCCATCTTCCGCCCTAATGCCTCTAAGCTAGTGGCCGCACTTTGGCGATGCTCCACCATCAAAAGGCGCTCAGTCTGAAGGGTTAAAACCCCCTCCTCTAACTCTGAGAGCTCGGTAACAATTGCAGCACGGGCACTATCGACCTTCTCGATAACAGCACGGATCTTCTCAAGAGCAACATTCACACTATCGGCAATAATCCCAGTTGAATCATCGGTTACCGTAAGCTCCATCGAAAGATCACCGGCGGCAACAAACTCCATCTGATCGATCAATTTTAAAATGGCTGCCTCATGATACTCATTCTCCTCACGCTCCTCACGCATCGTGACACTAAGATGGGTGATTTTACGACTTAAGAGGTAGTGAATCAGCAACATTAATCCTGCACAGAGTAGGAGTAGGATAATAAGAATCACATTAGAGAGCCCCACCTTCTCCACACTCTCCCGATCTGCTTGATAGCGCTCAACCAGCAGGGCACGTAAGACCTCATCGAGCTGCTGCTTCTCGCTACTTAACTTCGAGAGATCCCCCTGAAGTTGTAATATATTTGGAACATTTAAGATCAGTGCGGTCAGATCGGCACTAATATCCTTAAAGACAAATTCAATCTCATTGAGAGCCTCCTCCTCTAAAGAGCCCCGCATACTCTGCACTCCGCGAATCGGCACCCCCTCATAGAGATTAAAGATCCCCTCATCGAGGCGACCTAAGGACTCTGTTAACTCCGCTAGCGCCTCCGGCTTAGCACTAAAGTTGAGTGAGATTAAGCGATCGAGCCCATTTTGAATCTGATAGAGCTCCTTAACCAACCCCTCCGCCTCTCGAATCGTCTCAATACTGAAGTTGCGCTTCTCCCCTAAATCGGTGGCAAAGGTACTTAAGAGCTCACCAAACAGGGTGATTCGTCCCGAGAGCCCCCGCTCAAACTCAGGAATCTGATGTACTAATGACTCATCGGGAAGATTCTCCTGCAGCTGCTGGATATAGCGATTTGATTGCTCAACAAAGGGATGATACTCCTCACCTAAGGCTGCTAACGCCGCCAACTCCTCCTCGATTGCACCACTTAGAGTGATAATCGGCTCATGGGCAAAATTTTTCTGCGCCTGTGGAGTAGAGAGGGCGGTTAATATCTCTAACTGCTCAAAGCTTCGGTGGAGTTCACTTAGCTGCTCAATCTCAGGGGTCCCTTGGTGACGAGGTAATCGCCACTGATAGATTAAGGCAGCCACAATAATGAGGATCATCATGATCGAGAGATACCACAATAGACGGTTAATCCCCCGCTCTTTCGGCAGATTAACCGATATTATCTCCACCCGCTCTTGTGATCCAGTGCTGGTTAATAACTCGTTCAAAATACTCTTTCTCTTCTCTCTGATAGGTTTAGGTTAATCGAGCGCTCATTTAGATCGTGGATGCTGAGTCTAAATATTCTCTACAATGGCATTCACAATCTGATCTCGCGTAAAGGGCTTAGTGATAAAATCATCACAGCCTGCAAGATCTCCACGCGCCTTATCGAAGGCTCCATCACGACTCGTTAACATAATAATGGGAATCTGGGCAATATCGCTGGAGGAGGATTTAATAATTTGGCAGGTATCATACCCATCGAGCCGCTCCATCATGACATCCATAAAGATCACATCGGGCTTAATCTTCTCCACAGCAACAAGGGCCTCATAGCCATCGGAGACCCCGACAACGTTGTAATTCTCCCGCTTAAGAATCAATTCTCCAGTACGACGTACTGTACTACTATCGTCTACAATCATTACTGTTAGTCTCTTCTCAGCCATAAATCTACTCCTATAATGGTTATGCCAAACTATTGAAGGCGATATCAAAGGTTAATATAAGTAAAGAGCTCCAATTATACGCCAATTCTTATCGCTCCGCTCCCCTAAAACAATTATTTATTACACCCATACCACCAATTACCAGAAAGGCTATAAAGGTCCACATGGGGATCGAGAGCTTTAGAAAAGTCCACTCTATCTCACTACAATCCCCATCGGCAGAGAGGAGATTGCGCACAAAGTCAAAATCGAGCACCTCAGTAATAGAGAGTGTCGTCTGCTGACAGGCGCCAAAAAGTGGCGCAGGCTGAAGCTGCATCCAGCTATGACGACCTGAGAGATAGAGCCCTAAAAGAGTTGCCACCCCCACCAAAAGCGCATAGACCCACTGCCCCCAACTGCGAGGATTGTGAACTCCCGCTAATAGTAGAACCCCCCCTAATAGTAGAAAGGCGATCCGCTGAAGGATACAGTAGGGGCAAGGGGGAAGGAGCAGAGTGCGCTCAAAATAGAGATAGGCAATCAAGAGGGCGGATGCCGATAGACCCGCCAATAGTAAATTTAAGGAACGTATCGATAGTGATCTCATAGTGGCAACTCCTTCTCTTTAGATAGAAACCCTTTCTATAGTAAAGAGTAAGGATAACGGATCAGACGCCGTTAATCGACTCTTTTTTGGGCATTTGCAATGGCGGCTTTACCAATAGACTCAATAACCCCCCTCTGCTACTACCCGCTGAGAGTGGCAGCGATTAAACAATAAAAAAGCCTGCTATTTCAATCAATAGCAGGCTCTTTAATAAGTGGCGTCCCTACGGGGATTCGAACCCCGGTTGCCGCCGTGAAAGGGCGGTGTCCTAGGCCTCTAGACGATAGGGACATTAATTTGGTGGAGCTAGACGGAATCGAACCGACGGCCTCTTGCATGCCATGCAAGCGCTCTACCAACTGAGCTATAGCCCCAGACCTAAATCTGAGGCTGTTAATAATATCACTCTATCCTGTTATGTCAAGCGATGAATGATATTAATCACCCAGTCGTCTACTTTTAATTCACCCGCGCCTTCTCTTTCTGCTCCTCAACCTCTTTACAGTCGATACATAGCTCTGCCGTTGGGCGCGCCTCTAGGCGACGAATACCAATCTCTATACCGCAGGTGTCACAATATCCATAATCATCTAATCCTAAGCGGCGAAGAGTCTTCTCGATCTTAGCTAATAATTTGCGCTCCCGATCACGGGTTCTTAGCTCAAGGGAGAATCCCTCCTCTTGAGTTGCACGGTCATTAGGATCGGGAAGATTAAGAGCCTCATCCTGCATATTACTAACAGTACGCTGACTCTCCTCCATTAAAGCATCACGCCACCCTTCCAAAATCTTACGGAAGTGGGCTTGCTGCTCCTCATTCATATACTCTTCACCCTCTTTTTCAACATAAGGGGTAAAGCCTTTAAACAGTTGATTTGCCATATTTTCTCCTAGTTTGGTAATTGAATAATCACAAATCAATGATTCTCTTCGCTTTTTATTTAAACAGGTTAATACTACAACATTTTTTCAAAATCGCTAGCAATATATGAAAGCTTTTTTGTTTTCTAACCATTATAGCCAATAAAAAAAGGGGGATAATTCCCTCCCCCTGTCATCAAATCCACCTGTTATAAGGGAGAGCACTCCACCCCTCAAAATGGATAAAAAAGCCCCACCAATGCCTCTTTGGTGACCTTACCCTAATAGATAATTGGATGAAACAACGCCCTTTTTACCCCCTTTTCAAAAAAGAGGGATAGGCCTACTCTGATATTACCGACTCTGCCTAAAAAAGAGACAGTGGAATGGGATACACTATACATCAATCCTCTTATTCAAGGGGGGATTTAAGGGTCTGCCGCCATAAAGCACCTTTAAGTGAGGGGTGATTATGCTAAGTAAGGAGTAGATCTTTGATAAAGTAGCCCCTTTTGTAGGGAACTAGAGTACTCTTGGTGGAACATCAAAGAGATGCTGGAGTGAGCCTAGGGGAATTAGATCCCGCTCGGTTGGGGTCCAGACTAAAAAGTTGTTGGCTTTCGCATTTTGATATGCCCATTTAGCGATACTATTGGAGCGCTCTTGATTACATAAAAAGCCGGCTTGAGTGAATTCTGTCTGAATAAATTGATCATGAAGTACATTTCTCTCCAGCCAATTTTCTAAGAACGGTTCTGCTGCAAGATGATTACTCTTTTTACTATTACATGTGCGATCTGCCAAGACAAAATTGTGCCCTGTATCGACGCTATAGAGCGACCACGGGATAAAATGATCTACCTCTGCCCCACTTTTTGTTACCCGCTTATTGCAATAGAAACAGTGCCCCTTTTGCATCTCTTCTAAAAGTGGCAATAGTTTATTGAGCGCTTGTCTTTCGGTGGCAAACATAAAGTTATAGAGATCATGCTCATTAGCAAATAGCTCAATATTTTGCCGATTCACTCGCACAAATTCGAGCCACGCTTGTTCACTTAATTGGCGAATAATACCATTAAATTGTCGCAAAATATAAGCAACACCGGGCTTAAGCGTTATTGTCATACCGGTGCTACTCCATTGATATAAAAACTCTAAACTGGTGCCCCCTACATTTTGTAGATATTGTGCTGGATAACGCTTAATCATCTGTGCCACCTTTCCTACAACGCTGCGCCAATCTTGTGACGCTCTTGCTCGAGCGAGGGTGCCGTGAGCCATCTGCAGGCTCTGTACATGATTAATGACCGCAGCTTGAGGTCCATTATTTTGGTGCAGAATCACCGGCTCCCCACTCTCCTCAGAATAGGGTAATGCTTGCTGCCAATAGAGAAATAGAAATTGCTCGGCTAACTCCCGATAATGAATTTCGAGACTCTCTCGCCCGATAACTTGGCTCTCAATCGCAATGTTTACTAGGCTTATTAATAGAGCGAATTTATAGGTAGAGGTGAATGAGCCTGAGTTAATAATTAATTGAATATTTTTAAGAAACTCTATCTGCTCTTCTGCACTTGGTCTCATTCCTTACCCCTTTTTAATAATCGCATTTAACCAAGTATCCTGAGAATCCACTCTTTGATCGCCTGTCAGCCACATTTTTTCTAATGTTATCTCTTCGGCAAAAGGTTCTAATAACGCCTTTAAAGCAACTTCATTGAGATCCGTAAAAATTCGTCCATCTTTCTCTCGCACCCCCTCCCCATATTTAAAAGAGAGATAAATCACCCCATTTGGTTTTAAGGCGTTGATCAACTTATTGATGATCGTCGGCAGCGCCTCGGGCAAGATATGGAGTAGTGAGGCGCAGCACCAGATTCCATCATAGCGCTCTACCTCATCGACCTCCTCAAATGAGCGATGCTCCACAGATAAGCCTGTTTTAGTGCGAGCAATCTTTACAATCTCTTCGGCACTATCAAACGCCGAGACATAAAGCCCCTGCTTTGCAAAATAGTAAGCATCTCTTCCCGAGCCACATCCTGCATCTAACACTGCGCCCCCTTCTGGAAGATAGGGGAGAAACTCAGCATAAAGGGGGGACATATCCACCGCCCAGGTGCGTTCGATAAAATCGTGGGCGTTTTGGTTGTAGAAAATATGCGTTTTATCTGTTTGAGTTGCCACTCTTATTTATCCTCTCTTGCAATTTTCTATAAAATCATAACCTTACCTTATACCTCTAGAGGCATTCAAATTATAAATAGCCTCTAAACAGGTTAAATCAACAAAACTTTTAAACAAATTCTACCCACTAAAAATATTGAGCAGATAGATTGTAATTAAGACAACAGCAAGTACGCCGAGCGGTCTCCATAGCGCTTGGTAGAGTGCTTTTATAACGCCGATAATTGTATACATGGCAGAATTCCTTTCTGGATTAGGTAGCCCTCTATAGTACAAATATCCTATTAATAGAGCTATCTATTTAGGCTCGCTTTAAAAGCCACACTAGCTTCTTCACCTATAAAGGGCATGACGCAGAACTAGCAATTCCCCTTCTTCGCTTGACCTGGAGGGCAGAAATAACCCTCTTTAGCGGGTTTCTTCTTCTTTTTAGAGTCAATCACAACGCCATCAGAGTCGATCACCACTCGATTAGGTAGATCGGCACGAACCGTGCAAGCCATTAACAAAAGAGCTGTTGTGATAGGAAATAGTAACTTTATCAATATCTTCATCTTCTCTCCTCAAAACATAAAAAAGCCCTTGCAACCGATCGAGCTGCAAGGGCTTTATATCTGGCGGAAAAGGAGGGATTCGAACCCTCGATACGCTACAAACGTATACCCGCTTTCCAGGCGAGCGCCTTCAACCACTCGGCCACTTTTCCACGAAGTGACTATAGTACCCTAGATAGTACCTGATAACAAGCCCAGAGCAATAGATCCCTCGAGTGATTAATGAACATGGTAATGCCCATTATGCACCGTAATGGTTGGGATCCGGTGATGCTTCTCAAAGAGTCGATAACCCCGCTCAAGCTCCTTCCAAAATGGGTAGTGAGGCGAGAATTGAGCCAGCCTCATCCGCTTCTTCTCCATTCTAAAAGGAAAGGCGTGCACCTCAACATAAGGCTGCCCTGCTTTCAATGCAGATTCCACAAGTCGATAGATCTCATCAATCTGATCATCTCTCATGGCATAACAGCCAACCGAGACACAATCACCATGCACCATTAAATAGCTACCTGTTCGCTGATGGGCTCGATCAAAAGAGTTTGGGAACCCTAGATCAAACGATTTATAGTAGCGGCTATTGGGATTTAACATCTGCCGAGTCACCCGATAGAATCCCTCTGGCGCTTGCTTATCCCCCTCGTAAAATTTAGGCCCTAATGTGCCGGAATAGTTACAGATGGGGTAGTTAGCAAAATGGAGATAGTGCCCATTGCTACGCTCCATCCATAGCTCTAAGAGCGATTCCTCCTTAAAGATACGAATAAAGACAGGATCCCCTAGCTTAAGATCTCTTTGCGCTAAGCGCTCCGCAAGTGGGCCATCCAAAATAGTACTTGGTGTACTCCTTGGCGTTGTGCAGCTCGCTACCAACAGCACCATTAGCAGCAGCAATAGCTGACGCATGCCTACTCCTTATTAATTAGCGCTAATGCCTGCCCATGCAGATGTTGATTAGCTGCTAAAATCGAAGTGGTTGCCAATGTTAGAGGGCGCCCCTCAAGATCGGTAACGATCCCCCCCGCCTCACGCACAATAGTTGCAAGCGCTGCTATATCCAGAATATTAACATCCGATTCAACAATAAGATCGAGAGAACCACTCGCTAAAAGATGGTAATGAAGAAAATCACCAAAACCACGGGTAGAGTTCATTTGACGAATTAACTCCCCATAATTAGCCCATCGACGACCATCTTGCGCTAATGTCTTTAGGTTTCCTGATGAGAAGACCGTATCCTTAAACGCATCAATATCACTAACCATCAGCTTCCGCTTACCAATATACGCACCCTCACCCTTTAAGGCGTACGCAATCTCCCCCCCATTATAGAGCGGAGCACTAGAAACACCTAAGAGAAGCTCCCCTTGATACATGAGCGCTATTTGTGTCGAGAAGAAGGGGCGACGACGGATAAATGCTTTTGTCCCATCGATAGGGTCAACCAGCCAGAGAAAATCGGATTCCTGCTCTCGATGCCCCTCCTCTTCCCCATAAAATCCATGGTCAGGAAAGGCGCTAGCAATCTTCTCATAAATTAATTTTTCAGTGGCAATATCTACCTCGGTAACCGGGCTGTAATCCTCTTTTAGCTCAACGGCAAAGGCGCTCTCTTCATATGCGGTACGAATTAATTTTGCCGCCTCTTCAGCAGCATCGAGTGCAACTTGTAAATACTTTTTCATCCTTCTCCTCATCAATCTATCAATCAGTAGGATATTTAAGAGAGCTACCACACCACTAGGCCTCTCTCAAATATAGAGCGATAATTATCGCTTTAATCCGCCATGATTGGAAGCGACCTTGCCAACTCCTTAGGCGCTATCCGTTCAATTTATCATTATGTAAAAAATCTTTACGATTCCTAAGCATTTTTTTTTCTAATTAACCCAACTAATCCTCTCCACTAAAGAGGGGGATAAAGCCATCGTAACTATATGATTATATTGACCTAACCCTCTTTTAATTATTTTTAATTATATATTATATATAACTATTTCCGTCTAAAATTTAGACGTTTTGCCGGAGGATATCAAATTACCCCTAGATAGCTACCTCTAAGTCTATGCTTACGCAATTAAAGCCGATATTATAAATCTCACAATAGAGTTACAGAGTTAAGAATTAAGTAACCACCCATCCCGCGCACTACCGTTGGGGTGATTAAAGAGAGAAAACATTCATAAATAATTAAATAACTCTCTGACAACATATTCAATAATGTTATAACAATAAGGATCTCGTACATGACTAATACAATCTCTTTTTCGATTGCTCCCGATGTTTCGCCTCAACAATTACCAGGCTGGCATCTCTTTAGTCGCTGGCTGCAAAGAAAGATTGAGGTCTCCATTAATGTTTTAGAGTATCACTCCTTTGAGGAGCAGAAGAACGCTCTTAATGAAGGGAAGATTGATCTACTCTATGCAAGCCCCTATGATGCTGGCTGGCTCATTCGTGAGAAGAAGTTCATCCCAGTTGCCCAACCCTCTTCAGATGTTGCCGAGGTAACGGTAGTCTCTAAAAAAGGGGGGCATGTTGCTAAAGTGGAAGATCTCGTTAAAGGGACTAAAGTTGCTGCAGCTACAAGCGCAGATCTACGCACGCTAGGGACTATTTTGCTTGAGCCTGCTAACTTAACGCGGGATGATATCACTTTTACCGACACCTCTAACCATATTCTGGCTGTTAAAGAGCTCCTTGCTGGTAATACTGATATTGCCATGTTGCCGACCAAAGTATTTACAGGGTTGAGTAAAATTATCGCCTCTCAACTAGAAGTATTGGTTGCAACGGAAGCGAAAGATATCGAAACAGTTGCCCACTGCTTTGTCGTAGCCCCTGAGCATGCCGAATTAGCAGCCAAGATTAAGGAGATTCTCCGCACAATGCATGAGGATCCGGTTGCAAAAAATACACTTGAGGATATCGATATTCAGAGCTGGCATATCCTAGATGATGAGGAGGAGATCACCTTTATGATTGACCTTATCTATACACTACAGATCTAGAATATCTGTAACACTCTTTAGCACGCTTAATAAGGTAAAGAGTTAATCTAAAAAGAGGAGAGCACCCTAACAGGGTGCTCTTTTTATTGTGTTGAGTGAAGCTTCGATATTAAACCCACTCTTCAATTCGGTAGGGATTATCCCTCCCTCTCTAGCCCTTCCTCTCTAACATTGGGAAGCCCAACTCCTTACGCGCCTCATAGTAACTCTTAGCCACCATACTAGCCATCTCACGAACCCGTAAAATATAGCCCTGCCGTTCAGTAACCGAGATCGCCTTACGGGCATCGAGGAGGTTGAAGAGGTGAGAGGCCTTTAAGACCATCTCATAGGCCGGTAGCGTCAATCCCGCTTCGATCAGTCGGGTCGTCTCTTGCTCATAAAAATTGAAGGAGGAGAAGAGAAAATCGACATCTGCATAATTGAAGTTATAATCCGACTGCTCCACCTCATTTTGGTGATAGACATCACCATAGGTAATTGTACCAAAGGGGCCATCGGACCAGATAAGGTCATAGACACTCTCAACATCTTGCACATACATCGCAAACCGCTCTAAGCCATAGGTGATCTCCCCCATAACAGGCTTACACTCAAGCCCGCCTGCCTGTTGAAAATAGGTAAATTGTGTGACTTCCATCCCATTGAGCCAAACCTCCCAACCTAAGCCCCATGCCCCTAGCGTTGGTGACTCCCAATCATCTTCTACAAATCGAATATCATGCTTCTCAGTATCGATACCGAGCGCCTCTAGTGAGCCTAAATAGAGCTCCTGAAGATTCTCTGGAGATGGTTTAATCACCACCTGAAATTGGTAGTAGTGTTGTAATCGATTGGGGTTCTCTCCATAACGACCATCGGTAGGGCGGCGTGATGGTTGAACATAAGCTGCTGCCCATGGCTCCGGACCAAGCGCCCGCAGAAAGGTTGCTGAGTGGAAGGTTCCCGCACCCACCTCAATATCATATGGCTGCAGAACTGCACACCCCTGCTTAGCCCAATACTCCTGAAGCGTTAAAATAATCTCTTGGAATGTCATCTTCTTCATTATGCTTCTCTTTTCCTTTACTGATAATCATCAAATAGATCTTGTTGCCGCTGCTGATCTGAGCACTCCTCCACCGGATACTCACTATCGATCTTCTCCTGCTTAACTGAGAGGGATTCCCCCTCACGAAAGCGGTGCTCTCGTTGTGGAACAGGGATCTCTATACCATACTTTCTCAAAGCGCTATCGATAGCCCATAGATAAGAGGCGCGCACCCCATTAGGACGCTTAACTGCTCGAGCCGTTAGCCACACCACCAGCTCAAATTCATAGTAAAACTCCTTAAAATCGGTGAGCCAAACCGCAGGGTTACGCCCTGGAATCCCCCGCAAGGTATGGGGAAGCTCTTCTGCTGCCTCTAAGACTGCTTCCCGCACCAGCTCCTTATCTGTCCCATACGCTACTCTGAAGGGGTAACGCATACGGCGCTGTGGCTCTTTAAGGGTCCAGTTGAGCATCTTAGTATTAATAAATTCGGAGTTGGGGATCACAATATCCACATTATCATTATCCCGAATAATGGTGGCCCGTACGTTGATCTCTTTCACCTCACCCCAGAGTGAGCGCCCCTTCTGCTGATCTTGAAGTTCAATAAAATCCCCCACCTTAATGGAGCGCTCAAAGAGTAGAATTAATCCTGAAACAAAGTTGTTTACAATCGACTGCAGACCAAAACCGAGTCCAATCGCAAGCGCACCCGCCACTAAGGCGAAGTTAGTAAAGTCGATGCCAATCGTTGTTAATGCAAAGAGAAAGCCAAAGAGGATAATGCCGTAGTAGATAAGGCGCCCGATAAGGTAGTAAACCGGCAGCTTCTCATCACCGCGACGATTCCCAATTTTAAATAAAAACTTATTGAGCCAAAAGGCGATCCACCAGCTCACCAGCACAATTACCACAAATTGAGCAAAGTTAAAGGCAGAGACCGGTGTATCCCCCACTTTAAAGAGTGCCGCATTTAAGGTCTGCTTTGTACTGCGCCACGCATTACTGAGGGAGGCTCTAATTTTAGCGCCCCAATTCTGAAAGACCCCTTGATGATTAATCAGCTGCTTCTCAATAATATTTATTAAGAAATAGGCATCGAGTAGATCAGTCTGCAACTTCTGAAGAAGTACCGATATCTCTTGCACTAAGTTGAGGCGATCACGGGCCATCTCTACTAAAAAGAGCTGGTCACTCTCCCCATACTTTGACTCAGCATCCGCCAAAAACTGATTGGATAATGTCCGCTCCACCTCATTTTGATTCACCCAGTCACTCATCTTCACCTGAAGCTCTTGTAGCGCACGGGTGCGCGCATGGATATTCCCCTGTATTTCGGTGGCATTAATCTCAAGGTCATCGGAGAGAAGAATGAGTGAGTCCCGCTCGTTACTATAGATGAGATGGCGAATCTCAGCTGATGCAAGATTGATCTTTGCCCGTAGAGCGCGCTGCCCACGATACCGTGCCACCGCCTGATCCTCCACCTGCTCAGAAGTTGCCACCATCACCTGTGCCTGCTCCCGCAGGAGACGACTATTGGCCTCTTTGATCGCCTCTTCGGCTTGCACAATTCGCTCTTCTAACTCAAGACGCTCCTCTAACGAAAACTCAAGACGCTTAATAGCAATATCTTTATGCTTCTCTGTCTCGGCTAACGCATTACGCTGCTGCTCTAAGCTTTTGCGCTGTAAGCGTAAGCGCTCCTCAATCAGCGCCACCTCTGTCTGCATTAAGACAATTGATAAGCCATCACTAAAGCGGCTAGGGGCAAAACGACCACTCTCAAGAAAACTTAACATAGCGGTATCTAACTGGCGCGAAAGAGTTCGATGCTGCCCCTCTTGATCTTTAACATCAAGCTCGATCCGCTTTACTTGTGTATTCAGCTCACGCTCTTTATGGAGCACCCCCATCAATTGTGTCAAGCTGTAATGCTCTAATACCACTGCAGGAGGCTCTGGCTGTGGCGATGAGGAGAATTTTAGATGCTCATAGGCGGAGAGATTCGCCTTAATATGGGCAATAGTAGAGTTATAGCGTCGCTGCTCCTCTAATGGATACTCATCAACACGCTCATCGAGCAGCTGATTAAAGCGCTCAATTCGCTCCTCAAGTAGCTCTCTCTCATTCGCTGCGGCAAAATAGTGCCACCACTCAGGATTAAGATTGAGCGGATCGGGCAACGTTACCTCTTTCTGCGTACCCTCCTCTTTAAAGGTCTGCTGAATAATATTATTCAGCTGAACCGCCTGCCCCGAGCTAATATCAATACTAAATAGAAGAACTAATAATAGGGTCAGTAGAGATCGGAGTTTTGTGCTATTCATTATTGTTTCTACCTCTTCCTCTTCTATCTTTAGTAATGAGTTTATAAAATGGGGGAACCCTCGAGTAGTACTCTCTCAGACGCTTTTAAGATCTCATCTTAACCTAAGCGCTCACATCATATATAATGGAGTACTTTAAATACTTTGCCATTATATAAGGTCTGAGAGGTTTTTGTGACTAAAAGTGAAAATAATTCCAAAAGTATTGAGGAGCTTCTTAAGGAGTTATCCACAATCGTAACTGAGCTGGAGCGTGAGGAATTATCCCTTGAGGACTCTCTTGCTTACTTTGAGAAAGGGGTTGCGCTCACCAAGGAGTGTCACTCAATACTAGAGGCGACAGAAGAGCGATTAGAGGAGCTCTCAAACCGTCCATAACGGAGCAACAGATATGATTAATAATGATTGGATTGCTAAGGAGCTCGCTCAGTTTGAGAAGCGGTATCAAAACTACCTAACCTCTCTTCAGGCACCACAGCGCCTAAAAGAAGCGATGGGCTACTCAGCCTTAAATGGTGGAAAACGTATCCGCGCACTCCTTCTTTTAGCTACCGGCTATCTCCTCGATAGTGACCAAGCGCCCCTCTTTAATCTTGCCTGCGCTATTGAGATGATTCACTCCTACTCATTAGTCCATGATGATCTGCCCGCTATGGATGATGATACCTTAAGACGGGGACAACCTACCTGTCACCTAAAGTATGATGAAGCAACCGCAATCTTAGTAGGGGATGCGCTCCTTAGTGAGAGTTTTGCACTACTATCGGAGGCAGCACTTCCTCCAGAACGACTAATAAAAATTATTCGGCTTATCAGCACCGCATCGGGAGCGGAGGGTATGGTTGGCGGGCAATATCTAGATCTTGAGTCGGAGCATAAATCGATCTCGCTCTCAGAGTTAGAATCCATTCATCGTTTAAAGACAGGGGCACTGATTCGTGCAAGCATTCTGGCCCCCGCTTTAGCTGCGGATCTCTCCACTAAAGAGTATCTGCGCCTCGATCAGTTTGCTCAAAAGATTGGTCTCGCCTTTCAAATCAAAGATGATATTTTAGATGTCATCGGTAATACCGAAAAATTAGGGAAGCATGTAGGGCAAGATCAGCTTCTTGAAAAGGCGACCTATACCGCCCTTTTAGGGGTAGATGAAGCAAAGCGCTACCTTGAGAAGCTTGTCGTAGAGGCTGAAGCACTGCTTAACACCTTTAAAACGCGCACCGAACCCTTAGCAAGTATCACCACCTATATATTAGAGCGTGATCACTAGGCTAAACAGAATCGCTACCCATCCTCCATCGCTAATAGATAAGAGAAGAGCACAGTAATAATGAAGACCAACTACCTTGATACCCTCTACTCACCTGATGATCTTAAGGGATTATCAATAGAGCAGTTGACCCAAGTTGCCCACGAGCTACGTAGCTTCTTAATTGAGAGCGTTCTCAACAGTGGCGGCCACTTTGCTTCTGGATTGGGCGTTGTTGAGCTTACCGTTGCGCTTCATCACATCTTCGATACCCCCTATGATCAGATTATCTGGGATGTAGGGCATCAAGCTTATCCCCATAAAATATTAACAAAGCGGAAGGATCAGATTCATACCATTCGGAAACAGGGAGGATTAAATCCCTTCCCTACCCCATTTGAGAGTGAGTATGATGCTTTTGGGGTCGGACACTCCTCCACCTCCATTAGTGCGGCATTAGGTATGGCGATTGCCGCAGCGCAACAGGGTGAAGAGGAGAAGCAGTTAATCGCAGTGATCGGCGACGGAGCACTTACCGCTGGGCAAGCGTTTGAAGCCCTTAACCATGCCGGTGATATTAAGGCAAATATTCTGGTTATCCTCAATGATAATAAGATGTCGATCTCCCCAAATGTTGGGGCGCTTAATAAGATGTTAACCCGCACGCTATCGAACCCGCTACTGCAATCGGTACGAACCGAAAGTGCTAAGTTGTTGGAGCGTCTCCCCTTTAATAACGCAGTCGATATTGCAAAAAAGACTGAAGAGCAGCTAAAAAGTATTGTGGCAGGAGAGAGCACCATTTTTGAGGAGTTCGGATTTCAATATTTTGGACCGATCGATGGGCATGATCTCCCCTCACTGGTAAGCATCTTAAAGAATCTAAAACAGAAGAGAGGACCACGATTTTTACATATCACCACCCAAAAAGGGCGAGGATATGCCAAAGCTGAAGAGGCGCCTGTCACGTTTCATGCCGTCTCAGCGGCAAAAAGTGGGGCGCAATCAGGAGCTGCAGCACCAAAACCCCTCACCTATACCCAAGTCTTCTCCAATTGGCTCTGCAAGATGGCAGAGGAATCGCCACAGCTGGTGGGAATTACACCAGCAATGCGGGAAGGATCTGGTTTAGTAGAGTTTAGTCAACGTTTTCCAGATCGCTACTTTGATACCGCTATTGCCGAGCAGCATGCGGTGACCTTAGCAGCAGGGATGGCAATACAGGGACTTAAACCGGTAGTGGCCATCTACTCCACCTTTCTGCAGCGGGCATATGATCAGCTCATTCACGATGTTGCCCTCCAAAATCTTCCGGTACTCTTTGCTATCGATCGCGCGGGCATTGTGGGGCCCGATGGGGCAACCCACTCAGGTAGCTTCGATCTAGCCTATCTTAGAAGCATCCCCAATATGACCATTATGGCCCCTAGTGATGAGGCCGAAAGTTACGCCATGTTAACAACAGGCTATCGACTCAAAGGACCAGCCGCTGTACGCTATCCACGCGGAGCTGGTATCGGCACGCCACTTCCTGACCAATTGCCAGAGCCTCTCCCTATTGGGAAAGCAAAGCTACATCGTACAGGAGAGCGTCTTCTAATTATTAGTGTCGGAGCAATGTTACCGGAAGCTAAAGCAGTGGCAGAGGCCTTCAACGGTACTCTATTAGATCTGCGCTTTATAAAACCTCTAGATGATGAGCAGATTATCGCCCTCACACAAACACATACCCATCTCATCACCATTGAGGATGGCTCCATTATGGGGGGCGCTGGGTCGGCCGTAGCGGAGATGCTCAATCAACAGGGGTATTACCCAAAAATACGCCACTTTGGATTAGCAGATCACTTCCCTGAGCATGGTGAGCGTCATGAGGTGCTCAGCCAATATGGTTTAGATAAGCGCTCTCTTATTGAGGCAACACGCCACTTCTTAGCGGAATAGAGAATGCGGAGTAGAAGATGATTACTCCGCATAAGCTCTCACCTCCTCTACTCTACAAAGCTACAGATCATACAACCTACAATCTGCATTAAACACTACCCGTGCCGCAGAGTAATCAGAGGACAATTTATAGATAACGGAGTTGGAGCTTAAGAATTTAATAGCTCATTTTGTGCCTTCATAATCTCTGTAATCCCCTTTTCTGCTAAGGATAAGAGACTGGTTAACTCCTGATGGGTGAAGCTCTCCTGCTCCGCTGTTGCTTGCACTTCAATAAAGCGCCCCTCATGATCCATAACCACATTCATATCAGTATCTGCCGCACTATCTTCAGGATAATCAAGATCGAGCAGCGGCACCCCTTGATAAATTCCCACTGAAACCGCAGCAATTTGACGCTTAATGGGATTCTCAGTTAGCGCTCCCTCCTTCATCAGCCCAGCGACTGCTTGTGCTAAGGCAACATATGCACCACTGATCGCTGCCGTTCGTGTCCCACCATCTGCCTGTAATACATCACAGTCAAAGATAATTGTTCGATCACCAAGTGCGGTTAAATCCACTGCGGCACGCAAAGAGCGCCCAATGAGCCTCTGAATCTCCTGTGTACGACCACTCTGCTTCCCCCGCGCCGCCTCACGTCCGGATCGAGTATGGGTAGAACGTGGCAACATTCCATACTCTGCCGTAATCCAACCAGAGCCCTCACCCCGTAAAAATCGGGGTACACCCTCCTCCACTGATGCTGTACAGAGCACCTTGGTATTTCCAAAACAACTAAGGATCGATCCCTCCCCATAAAGGGTGAATTCGGGAATAAATGTCAAACTTCTCAATTGATCATAGTGCCGCCCTGATGGACGCACAACCTTCTCTTCTGCCATGGCTCATTCCTCAACAAATATAATATTGAACAGTAGTGACTAGTAGTAAAATAGTAGTGAATATAACGTATATAAGGGTGTAGACCCAAGATTATAGAGCGTTACTAAATGGTATAGATAAAAAAAAACTACTTATAGCTATAAGTAGTTTCCTTTCGAATTATAAAACAGTAATCCTATTTTCCTCTAAAGACAATGCGTCCTTTAGATAAATCATAGGGAGTCAATTCAACTTTCACTCTATCCCCAGTAAGAATACGAATATAATTCTTACGCATTCTTCCTGATATGTGGGCGGTAATGACATGGCCATTATCCAGCTCTACACGGAATTGAGTATATGGAAGTGTCTCAATGACCGTTCCTTCCATTTCTATATGATCTTCTTTTGACATAAATGTTTTATTCTAATATTCAAGTAAGTAAAAAATTGATTGGTCGGGACAGCAGGATTTGAACCTGCGACCCCTTGCACCCCATGCAAGTGCGCTACCAGACTGCGCTATGCCCCGACAAAGAGATCATAACTATACCTTAGCAGAAAGGGGATTGCAACCCCCTTGTCTATTACTCGACCAATCCCCCCCCAAGTGCTGAGTAGAGAGCGATACTATTCATAATCTGATCGTAATAGGTCTTCAATAATGCTTGTCGTGCACTAAAGAGCGTTCGTTGCGCATCTAAAACATCAAGATAGTTTGCAATCCCATTCGTATAGAGCAGATTCGCTAATCGTAGCTGCTCCGAAGTGGTTGCTACTAAACTGCGCTGCGCCTGTAGTTGACGCTCAAGTGGCTCCCGCGATACAAGACCATCAGCAACCTCTCGAAATGCCGTCTGAATGCTCTTCTCATAGTTGGCAACGGCAATATTTTTCCTCACCTCCGAGAGCTCAAGATTCGACTTTAATTTACCCCAATTAAAAATAGGAAGTGTCAACGAGGGGGAGAAATTCCAGGTCGAGCTACCTGAGCTAAAGAGATCACTAAAACTACGGCTAACTGTGCCGGTCGTAGTGGTTAACGTTACATTCGGGAAGAATGCTGCTCGAGCCGCACCAATATTGGCATTTTCTGCCTTCAACTCATACTCTGCAGCTAACACATCGGGTCGAACAAGCAGTACCTCAGAGGGGATTCCACCGGGAAGCGCCTTTAAAAGCGAATGGCTACGCAAAGGAATACGCTTATGTGCTGGCTCTGGTAGCTTCGTTCCAACTAGCTCAGCAAGCGCATTCTGCGCAATAGCTTGCTGCCGCTCATAAACCGCTACCTCTACCCGTGCTGTATGAACTTGTCCTAATGCCTGTGCAAGATCTAAATCATTAGCGATACCTGCATCCACCTGCTGCTTCACTAAGTTATAGGAGGATTGATTCGCCGCTAAAGTATTTTTGGCTAACGCTAACTGCTCACTGGCCAACTGTTCAGTCATATAACTGCGTGCCACCTGAGCAACAATCGCAATATGTGCCGCCTTCTGCCCCTCCACAGTTGAGAGATATTGATTAAGCGCTGCATCACTTAACGATTTTACTCGACCAAAAAAGTCTAACTCAAATGCGCTAACCCCAACATTTACATTGTAATTTGTGCTATAGCGTGACGCACCAGGAATACCGCTCTCTGGCGATTTAGTACGTGCGCTGCCCGCTCCGGCATTAACCCCAGGGAGACGATCAGCTTCAGTGATACGGTGTGCTAATCGCGCCGCTTCAACATTGAGAAGTGCCATCCTCAAGTCGCGGTTATGTTCTAGCGCTAATCCAATATACTCTTGCAATCGAGGATCTTTAAAGTACTCTCGCCAACCAATATTGTAAGCATACTCCATCCCCTGCTCAGTTAACTCTTGTGCAGGAAAATGGGGCGCAACTGGCATCTCAGGACGCTGATATTCCGGCGCCATTGAGCATGCAGCAACAAAGAGTGGTACCCCCACTACTCGCAATAATTTCTTCATTCAATATCCTCTACTCTAGCCTGTATAAGTGGCAGGCTCCTCTTTAAGGCTCTGATTCTGTCATAAATCTCTTAATAAATTAGCCTCAAAGTATAGCACTTGACAACTAAGTTGTCACAGTTTTACGCCACGATTACTACCCCTGAATCGTTCCAAACTTATAGAAGCGCTCTCGCCAATAGGGTTGATCGATTCGAGTCACCTCAACACGTTTACCCGAACTAGGGGCATGAAGCATCTTATTATCCCCAAGATAAATACCTACATGGGAGACAGTCCGCCCATTTATCTTAAAGAAGACTAAATCTCCAACCTTTGGGTTATCGGTTGTTTTAAAGAACTGAGCTTGACTTCTTGTTGTACGTGGCACAGAGATCCCCGCTTTGGCGTAGCTATACTCAACAAGGCCGCTACAATCAAATCCTTGCTTAGGAGCATTACCCCCAAATAGATAACGCGCTCCTACTTGTGAGTGACCTGCATTAATAATTGTACTTCTCAATTGAGCCTGCTCTCTCTCCTTTGCTGAGCGCCTCTTCTTACCATCATCAACACTCGCACAGGCTGATAAAACCAATAGAGTCCCAAGTAGTAATACATTTTTAATCTTAATCACGTTTTCTCTAGTTCACCCCATACAGGGTGAAACCTCTGCTATAATTGTGGAAAATAATTTCACCATTCTACAAAGAATTTTTACGAAAGGTAACCTTTAAATTATGAGTAAGCAGACTACCCTTGCAAAGATTGCAATTCTTCACTCCAACAACCAAGCCGCCCAAGCACTTGCCCGCGCCCTACGGGATGAGGAGCTCTTTACTGAAGTACTCACCTTAACTGAACTGGCTCGACAGCTTGCCACTGGTGAGAAGATCTTAGGCTTGATTGGCGATCTAGCATCAAAAGGAGCGCAAGAGCATAAACTCACTCTACCCACCCTTAATATCGACTTTAATGAGCCTCTCACACAAGAGGTGATACAAAAAGCGCTCGATTTTGCACTACTCGATTGCAAAGCCCCACAGAACTGGAGCGTTCAGGGCTTCATCGCTGACAGTATTCAGATGATTCGTAATCAGGTGGGTGATGAGGAGGTAATTCTTGGCCTCTCCGGCGGAGTTGACTCCTCAGTGGTTGCCGCGTTAATCCATAAGGCTATTGGGAAACAGTTAACCTGTGTTTTTGTGGATAATGGTCTACTTCGCCTCAATGAGGGGGATATAGTCATGGAGACCTTTGCCCAAAATATGGGGGTGAATGTTATCCGAGTGAATGCGGAAGAGCGCTTTTTAGGAGCCCTAAAAGGGGTAGAGGACCCTGAGGAGAAGCGTAAAATTATCGGGGCACTCTTTGTTGAGATCTTTGAAGAGGAATCAAAAAAGCTTAGTGGCGCTCAATGGTTAGCACAAGGGACCATCTACCCCGATATCTTAGAGTCGATGGCGAATGAGGAGGGCAAAGTTGCCGTTAAATCACACCATAATGTTGGTGGATTACCCGATGAGATGGCACTCCAGCTACTTGAACCGCTAAAAGCCCTCTTTAAACATGAAGTGCGTGAAGTGGGAGTTGCGCTAGGATTGCCACGGGAGATGGTCTATCGCCACCCCTTCCCAGGACCAGGGTTGGGGGTACGAATCTTAGGTGAAATTAAGAAAGAGTATGCAGATATCTTAAGGGAAGCCGATCATATCTTTATCGAAGAGCTAAAAGCCTCTGATTACTACGATAAAACCTCCCAAGCATTTGCTGTTTTCCTCCCAATAAAGTCTGTCGGCGTTTCAGATGGTGCACGGGTTTATGATTATGTGATTGCCCTACGAGCAGTAGAGACTGTCGATTTTATGACCGCTCGAGCAGCCCACTTACCCTACGAATTAATTGAGCACCTCTCAAACCGTATTATTAATGAGGTGAAAGGGGTCTCTCGTGTTGTTTACGATATCTCAAATAAACCCCCCGCAACAATTGAGTGGGAGTAGTTTTAGGGGTATTATGTCCACTTATTTAGATGTAATTTGCAGATTGTATAATCATTAAGGAGACAAAATATGCGTATCGTTCTACTAGGCGCACCCGGCTCAGGCAAGGGAACTCAAGCTGAAAATATTGTTAACCGTTATGGTGTAGATCACATCTCAACCGGTGATCTACTTCGCGCCGAAGTTAGCCAAAAGACGCCTTTAGGGATCGAAGCGAAGAAGATTATGGATGCCGGGGAGCTTGTCTCCGATGAGATTGTCTTAGGCATGATTAAAAACCGCATCGCAGAAGCGAGTAATGGCTTTCTTCTCGATGGCTTCCCCCGCAATATCAATCAGGCAGAGATGCTCGATGAGCTTTTAGAGGAGCTAAACAAGCCTATTGAGAAGGTGATCCATTTCAATGTTCCCTTTGATGTCATTAAAGAGCGTCTCTTAGCCCGTGGCCGCTCCGATGATAATGAAGAGACCATCAATAACCGTCGTCGTGTTTACGAAAAAGAGACCTACCCACTGGTCGATCACTACACCATTCAGGGTAAGCTCAAGACAATTGAAGGGGTGGGGAACGTTGATGATATCAGCAATGAGATTTTTGAAGCGCTTGATGCGTAGATCAAAATCCTCGCCAATATAAGTCACAATAGAAGAAGCTGTCTTAAAGGCAGCTTCTCTTTTATTCTCAACTTATAAATCTATATTAAAGGAGCAAAGAATCGATGATCAAAAAGCGCCTACTTCCCCCGCTTTTAGGGCTAATATTCACACTAACGGTTGCCTACTTGATGCTCCCAGTCTTCGATCCTAACGTTAATAGCACGATAGAGAGTGATCCCTTTTGGGTCACAGAGCTCAATGAAGAGGGGGAGTTAACCGTATTTGGGCTAACCTTAAATCACTCTACTTTAGAGGAGGCAACCGCTGTTTTTGGCAATCGTCTAAGTCTCTCCCTCTTCCAGCAGGATGATTCAATGCAGCTTGAGGGATATTTTAGAGAGACCAGTGTCGGCAGCGCTCAAGGATTAGCATTTACCGGTCGTGTAGCGCTCTCGCTTACCCTACCTGAACCAATTACCGAAGAGATGCTGACACAGTTCGAGCGTGATAAAAAATCCACCTCAAAGCGGGTAATCTATAATATTCCCCCCCACCAGCATGCTCACTTCTTCAATCATAAAATTGCTACCCTCTCCTTTATCCCTATAGCCATCACCCTAAGTGAAGAGGATATTATTCAGCGATTTGGGTATCCAGAAAAGAAAATGACAGAGAAGGGGCGTGATCCCGTTATCCACTACCTCTACCCATCAAAGGGGGTTGATGTTGCCCTCGATGCTAAGGGTAAATTTAAAACTGTTATTCAATATATTGAGCCAAAAGATTTTTATCAGGCAATAATAGAGCCCATACTCTGATGGGCTCCCTTCAATATTCCGCTATAGATCGCAATATCAATACTTATGGATAGAACCTTAGTGATCTCTTTATGGGGTGTTGCTCCCATCTTCGAAATGGGGGTAATGTAAAAACCCACCCTCTAGAATACTAGGAATTCCATTTGGACCAATCGCCACAGTCGTCACTAATAAGAGATTAGGAATCCGTAGATCAACACCATCATTTTGTGCTGCCGCATCATAACGACAGACGTTACGATCACGGTCACAACGAACACGATAATGGCCATTTTGCCCATCGATCTCTCTAAACCCTAAGTATCTTAATTCCGCTCTTAATGTTACACCGCTATCATCTTTCTTGGCTGCCTCAATAATGCGTTTCAACTCATTATTTGAGAGATGACAAGTTCCCTCTGACTGGCGGCAATCGCTCTTATTTGACGCAATTGTATCTAACCGCTCCTCAACAGCTAAAAAGAGATTCTCCACCTCCACATTCATATCGGTCTTCTCATTGCCAATCACCATTGAGGAGACTTTACGGGTTAAGCTCTCATATGAGGTGAGTGCTACAATTAGTGCGATGATCAATACAACAAAGATAAAGGGGAGTATAAATCCCTTCTCCTCTCTACCCACCATAATGCTCTTCTCTCTTCCCATCATCATCTTACTCATCACCCTCTACTGTTGCATCCCAAGGATTATTGATACGGACAACACGCACAACATCAATCCCCATAGGATCATCACCCACCTGCTGCTCTAGTCGGAATCGATACTTAACACTTCGAACATTCTCAATAGGATATGCCTCAGGGTAGTTACCTACCTGACCAAATTGATCAGCAGCGATATACTCCAGCACACCACTCTCACGATTGACAACCCCCACCTCAATCGCAAACTCCTCAACCCCTACCGCTAAACTCTGTACAACTGTATCAGTAGTACCTCTTACTGGATTATTCGAGTGAAAGAAGCGAATCTGCCCATCATTAGCGGAAAGCTCATAAATCGCAGATTGAAATGCTTGTCGATAGCGGCGTACTAATCGATCACTCGCCTGACCATTAGGACGGATAGGCTCACAATTAAACTCTAACCCATTACTATCATCATAAAACTCATTGCTATAGAGATTATTACTATAAGGTTTAACTCGTCGATCCCCCCCTGTAGCAGTGTAGAGATAATTCTCATTAGTATGGCGCCGTGTCGATTGCATAGAGGTTACCAACCAGCCCGCAAGAGGAGAGCCAGTCACTCTACCTAGGTAGTTGCGCATATCAATATCAAACTCTCCAAATGTTTCGGGCAGCTCATTCACATTTTGAATACAACCGGTATATCCCGCATTACGGGTCACATTATCAAGGTGGGCCACTAAAATACGGGCTCGTGTCTGTAAGTTCTGCTCTACTCGTACCGCTTCTACACGACTTTTCAATTGTGTATAGAAAGCTAAACCAGCAAAAGAGACGATTAACCCTAAGCCAATTGCCACTAATAACTCAATTAACGAGACCCCCGCCATCGATCTGATTTCGAGTTCACATCCTCTATTCATCACTCTCTCCTAAAAAATGTCGATCAAGAATAAAGTCTAACGTATGACTTTCTGACGACTCTAGATCTGTTAACTCTAACGTTACCGTTGGGATCTGCGCATCTGCATTGCTCGTATCAATCTTCAGTGACTGTTCAAACTCCTTAAGGTTATCAACAATCTCCTTAAGATCAGCCGCTGCTAAAGGATCATTTGCTGAGACACTGGAACTTCCCGTTAAATCACTTCTATTATACTGATCTACTTTAGCTGCATTGATCTGAATACGATCTTGAACATCCTTCAAGATAATCATTGCAGACATATGCCCTTTGCTATCGACTGTCTGCTGTATAGTCTTATTCTGTAATGTCGCTAATCCTGCAACGGCAAAGGTGAGTACCATAACCGCTACTAGAATCTCGATAAGCAGATATCCTGCTATCGAATGCTTCACTCTATTCATCTCTATTCTCCTCTAATATCACAACGATATTCGCTACTTCCTTTATTAACTATCTTGTTAGGATCTGTTATAAAAGCAGGAATAAAGTTGTTGATAATCCCCCCCTCTTCAAAACAGAGTCCGGCAAGTGCTAATGGCGTCTGTCCCCCTTGCTGCTGATTAGCCAACTCTCGATAAAATACGACCGATAAGCTATTAACAAAGTGGCCACTAGCGGTAATGACAATAGCCCGCTCTTGAAGATTCCTAAAATCAGGGTGTGATGAAAATGCCATGGCAGAGACCTTACCAAAGGATGCATCATCCGGCTCAGCAAAGGTGATCAATCGCTCCTTACGTAAAACCAACCCCTCACCCTCCTCAGTGCGATAACGCTCCTTCAATTCATCAATAAAACTCGCCACACTTCCGGTAGAGAGATTGGCAGTCTCATATAGATCCTCAGGAATATAAGCCGTTATAATCTCATTACCGAACCAATATTTCTGCACCGCCTCGTCGCTATTCCCATAGCTATAATCTCCTACAGGAAGCATAATCACTGGCCGATTAGAGAGAACTGCAACTTCCTGCGCATCCTGCATAGCAGAGAAGATATGGTACGCATCAGTCTGCATCCGCTCACGCTCTACTAAATTTCCAAACATCGGCATCGCTATAGCAGCAATAATGGCAATAATTATCACTGTTACAATCAGTTCTACTAAAGTGACACCCGATTCTCTTTTGATCTTATACATCTCTCTTACCAACATTTACCATCCTTTGGGCTCTTCTCACCTATATGATTAATGCTCAACTGCTCACAACCTGCTAACAATTTCTTGCTAACTCCATCAGTAACAGTTGCAGTGACACTATAGGTGCGAGCGGTAGTATCGACCGCCACCGTATAGATCTTATTATCGCCGTGGTAAATCGACTTATCTTTATCTGCTAACGTATAGTTAGCGTAATTTCCCCCCTTCTTTAAGCGGTGCATCTCAATATCACCCTGCACCTCTAAAAGATGTTGTGTCGTTACCGCTAACATTGTCCGTCGTTGATATGATTGATAACTCACCATCGCTATACCGGCTATGATCGCTATAATCAGAACGACAATCATCAGTTCAATTAATGTGAGACCCGACTCTTTTCTATTCATCGCTTTTCCTACCTAATTCCATTGGTATATATTTGCAGCTATTGTACTACAAAACAAATCTTAATGGTTCTTTACTATTCGATTTATAACATAATTGCTTGCTAAAAAACCCATTGTTGCCGTTACGGTCACTACAGAACCATACCCACCACATTGAAGACCTCGCCCTTCGCGAGCACCTCTATTGATCACTTGATTCTCCTGACTAAAAACTACAGGAATACCAAATTTTTTAGGCTTACTAGGAAAAGAGTACTCTCTTCGTAAACGTGATTTAAGCCGCGCACATAGAGGATCATGATAGGTATAATTAAGATCGTCAATCACCAGCTGTGCACTATCGCTCTTCCCTCCGGCAGCCCCTGTTGTAATAATTTTTCTCCGCGCTCTTTTAGCCCATGCTATCAGAGCTGCCTTGACTGATACTTGATCAATGGCATCAATAATCCAGCTTTTCTTCTCTGATGCTAATAGTTGTGAAAGATTCTCCTTAGTCAAGAACTCCTCATAGAGCGTCACTTTGCATTCAGAATTGATCTCTCGAATCCGCTCAGCCATCACCTCTACCTTAGGTGCGCCTAAGGTGGAGGTTAATGCATGAATCTGTCGATTAATATTACTTTCAGAGACATTATCAAGATCGATTAGGGTAATAGCTCCTACACCCGAACGGGCTAATGCTTCCGCCGCCCAGGATCCAACCCCACCAATTCCTGCAACAATGACATGACTCTCACTTAATCGCGCTAAGCCCTCCTCCCCATAGAGTGGAAGAAGGGTCGAAAATCGGCGACTGCTATCCTGCTCCATTAACTGTAATACTCCAATCTAAGTACGAACACGACGTTGACCTTGCAGACGTAAATCACGTGTCGATTGCTCATCATCCCGCTTTGGCGCACGCTGTTTAGAGAGACGTATCTTAAGAGAGACGTTGTTTTTAGAATCCGCATGCTCAATAGCACGCTCCTCTGTAATTCGACCTGCTTCATATAACTCAACAAGCGCTTGGTCGAAGGTCTTCATACCTGTTGTACCTCCATTCTCCATCGCCTCCTGAAGCCGGCCAAGCTCCCCTTTTTCAATAAGCTCTGAGATAAATGGTGTATTTAACATCACCTCTACCGCAGGGACTAACTTATTATTCACATCACGCACTAATCGCTGAGAGATAATTGCCCGCAAGTTTAACGAAAGATCCGCTAAAAGCTGCTCTCGCGCATCCTCTGGGAAGAAGTTGACAATACGATCGAGTGCACTAGGGGCATTATTAGCATGGAGTGTTGTCAAACAGAGATGGCCTGTCACGGAGAAGTTGAGCGTTGCCCGCATTACGGTTCGATTCCGAACCTCCCCAACTAAGATCACATCCGGCGCCTCACGCATCGCCGACTGCAGGGCATTCTCATAACTATGGGTATCGAGTCCCACCTCTCTCTGCCCGATAATCGCCCGGTCATGCTCATAGATATACTCAATCGGATCCTCAATTGTTAAAATATGCCCAGGAGCCGCAGCGGCACGGTGTGAGATCATAGCAGCCAAAGTTGTGGACTTACCACTTCCGGTGGCCCCAACCACTAAGATTAATCCCCGCTTCTCCATCACCAAATCAAGCAGTAGCGGAGGTAGAGAGAGCTCCTGAATATTAGGTACTGTTGCGTTAATATAGCGGGCAACCATTCCCATCTCACCCCGTTGCATAAATACATTGACTCGAAAACGACCAAGATCGGGAAAGTGCAACGCGAAGTTCAACTCTAGCTCTTTAGCGAACTCCTTCTTCTGCTCCTCATTAAGGAGTGATAAGATCACCTGCTCCACCATCTTTGCCGATACGCGCTCCTCTCCTACACTACGTATCCGACCATTAATCTTAATGCTGACAGGCGCATCAGGGTAGAGAAAAAGATCCGATGCTTTATACTCCACAACTAAGCGAAAATAGGGCATGATATTCATATATGTTTACTCCTTACCGCATCTCTCACAACAAGTATCGTCAAATCTCTTCAAAAGTATACATTACTTTAATGATTTCTGTACTTTATCTAAGATACTATTGATGTAGCGATGACTCCCTTCCGATCCAAATTGTTTAGCTAATTCAAGTGCTTCATTAATGACAACCTTATAGGGGAGTTCCGGCTTATTTTTTAGCTCATAGATACCTAACCACAAGACCCCTTTCTCAACCGGATCAATCTGATCGATAGGGCGATCTAGAAAGGGGCGCATCACCTCTGTTAACTCTTGATGACCCGCAGTGATATTTTGCAATAACTCATGAAAATACTCACTATCGGCATCAGCAAAATTTCGCTTCATAGCAAAATCTCGTAAAATCGACTCTACAGAACTGCCGGATAACTGCCACTCATAGAGTGCTTGTATAATAAGAAATCGACTCGATCTGCGCGCTTTAATAAATTTTCTTTTCGATACTGACACGTTGCTACCTCTATTTTTTATATAGACAAAAATAGGAGCGCTCCCACCTGAGCAGAAGCACTCCTACTTTATTTTAAATTTTCTGTAGGTGAAACAGAATTAGATCATGAGTTCTTTTGCTTGTTTCTACGCTCATTATGGTAGATCAAACCGGTACCCGCAGGAATTAATCGTCCAACGATCACATTCTCCTTAAGGCCACGTAAGTTATCTCTTAAACCACGAACAGATGCATCAGTCAAGACGCGAGTCGTCTCTTGGAACGAAGCTGCTGATATAAAGCTATCGGTTGCTAACGATGCCCGTGTAATTCCTAATAGAACAGGCTGATAGGTTGCAGGGACTTTACCTTCTGCTTCTAGCTTTTCATTAGCCTCTAAGACCTCTACATACTCAAGCTCTTCACCACGAATAAAGTCACTATCATTCGCTTCAACAATAGAGACCTTACGTAACATTTGACGAATAATTACCTCGATATGTTTATCAGAGATCTTAACTCCTTGGAGACGGTAGACATCTTGAATCTCTTTCACTAGGTAGGCTGCTAATGCCTTAACCCCTAAGAGTCGTAAGATATCATGTGAGCTTAATTCACCATCAACAATTACCTCACCCTTCTCAACAGTCTCTCCCTCAAAAACGTTCACATGACGCCATTTAGGAATCAACTCCTCATAGACCTCACCATCAGGTGATGTAATCACCAGGCGCTGCTTGCTCATCGTTTCGCGACCAAAACTCACAACCCCTGAGATCTCCGCTAAAATAGCTGCCTCTTTAGGACGTCTTGCCTCAAATAGGTCGGCAACTCGTGGAAGACCACCGGTAATATCACGGGTCTTCGATGACTCTTGAGGAATTCTCGCTAACGCATCCCCAACATTCACTTCATCCCCATCGGCTAAATTGACAATCGCACCAACGGGCAGAGTATACATCGCCTTCACATCCGTTCCTGGGATATTAAGCTCATTCCCCTCATCATCCACAATATAGATAGTTGGACGGTTATCACTTCCGCGACCTGTTCCACGCTGCTTAGGATCTTCAACAATTAAGTTGGTTAATCCCGTAATATCATCAGTCTGTTTCTGTACGTTGATATTCTCATGGAAATCCACAAACTTAACGTGACCTGACACCTCAACAACAACAGGATGGGTGTGGGGATCCCACGTAGCCACAACATCACCAATCTTAACTTCACCCCCCTCATCAACTAAGATCGTTGCACCGTAAGGGATCTTATAGCGCTCTCGGTTTCGTCCATACTCATCAGAGATGAGGATCTCACCTGAGCGAGACGTTGCAACTAAGTGATTCTCTTTATTGCGAACAGTCTTCACATTTACCAACTCTAACGTACCATTTGTCTTCACCTGTACGCTAGAGACTGCAGCGGAACCAGATGCTGCCCCCCCGATATGGAAAGTACGCATCGTTAACTGAGTTCCCGGCTCACCAATGGATTGTGCTGCGATAACACCTACCGCTTCACCTGGGTTAACCAGGTGTCCACGCGCGAGATCGCGACCATAACACTTAGCACAGAGCCCATAACGATTCTCACATGTGATCGGTGAACGAACGACAACCTCATCAACACTTGCTTCATCTAGCTTCTCCACCGCCTCTTCATCGAGTAGTAGACCTGCCTCAAAAAGAACCTCATTCGTTCCTGGAATATAGACATCTTCAGCAGTAACTAACCCTAATACACGCTCACGAAGTGGCTCAACAATATCGCCCCCTTCAATCACTGGTGTCATTAGGAGCCCATCTGTTGTGCCACAATCTTCTGTAGTAATTACTAAATCTTGAGCAACATCCACTAATCGGCGAGTTAAGTACCCCGAGTTTGCGGTCTTAAGAGCTGTATCTGCAAGTCCTTTCCGCGCCCCGTGTGTTGAGACGAAGTATTGTAGAACATCCAATCCTTCCCGGAAGTTTGCTGTAATCGGCGTCTCAATAATTGAGCCATCTGGTTTGGCCATAAGACCACGCATACCCGCTAACTGACGAATCTGCGCTGCACTACCTCGGGCACCAGAGTCGGCCATCATAAAGATTGAGTTGAAGGAATCTTGCTCCACCTTCTCCCCAGTCTTCTCATCGATGACCACCTCTTTCCCTAAGTTGTCCATCATGGTCTTCGCAACTTCATCATTCGTACGTGACCAGATATCGATCACTTTGTTGTAGCGCTCACCATTTGTAACTAATCCTTGAGCATACTGATCCTGTACCTCTTTAACCTCAGCTTCAGCCGCTTCAATAATGCGATCTTTCTCTTTAGGAATCTCCATATCTTCATAGCTGATCGATGCTCCTGAACGCATTGCGTAGAAGAAGCCTTCATACATCAGCTTATCTGCAAAGATTACCGTCTCTTTTAAACCTAAACGGCGATATGTTGCATTAATTAAGGTTGAGATCTCTTTCTTAGCTAAAGGCTTATCGATTAGCTCGAAGGGAATCCCTTCTGGGAGGATATCCGTTAAGAGAATACGACCTACTGTCGTATAGACGCGACGATACTGTTCACCCTCTTTCGCATCCTCAAACATCGAAATAGGTAAGCGAACATATACCTTTGCATGAACATCAAGCTGTTTTAGCTCATACGCTCGATGAACCTCTTTATGATCTGCAAAATAGCGCCCCTCCCCTTTAGCGTTAACACGCTCACGGGTCATATAGTAGAGCCCAAGAACAACATCTTGAGATGGGACAATAATAGGCTCACCATTGGCTGGTGAGAGAATATTATTAGAGGACATCATTAATGCCCGCGCCTCTAACTGTGACTCGATTGAGAGCGGTACGTGGACAGCCATCTGGTCACCATCGAAGTCAGCGTTAAATGCTGTACATACTAATGGATGTAGCTGAATTGCCTTACCCTCAATTAAGACAGGTTCAAAGGCTTGAATCCCTAATCTATGTAGGGTTGGTGCACGGTTTAAGAGAACAGGATGTTCTGTTATTACATGCTCTAAAATATCCCAAACCTCAGGAACCTCACGCTCTACCATCCGTTTTGCTGCTTTAATCGTACTAGCAATCTCTCGCTTAATCAGCTGTGAAAAGATAAACGGCTTAAAGAGCTCTAAAGCCATCTGCTTAGGTAAACCACATTGGTGGAGACGCAAAGTAGGTCCAACTACAATAACCGAGCGTCCCGAGTAGTCAACCCGCTTTCCTAAAAGGTTTTGGCGGAAACGTCCCTGCTTACCTTTGATCATATCCGCTAAGGATTTTAATGCCCGCTTATTCGCTCCTGTAATGGCTCGTCCTCGACGACCATTATCGAGAAGTGAGTCCACCGACTCCTGTAGCATCCGCTTCTCATTACGCACAATAATATCGGGCGCATTAAGATCGAGTAATCGCTGCAGACGATTGTTTCTATTGATCACCCTGCGGTAGAGGTCGTTAAGATCTGAGGTTGCAAAACGCCCCCCATCAAGAGGTACTAAAGGACGCAGATCAGGTGGTAGTACTGGTAGACGTGTCAATACCATCCACTCTGGCTTATTTCCCGACTCAATAAAGGCCTCTACAAGTTTAAGGCGATTAGAGATTCGCTTAAATCGAGTCTGAGAGCGTGTCTCTGCTAGCTCCTCACGAAGCTTCGATGCCTCATCCTCAAGATCGATCGCCTTGAGCAGCTCTAAAATGGCCTCAGCACCCATGCGAGCATCGAAGTCATCTCCATACTCTTCAATTGTATCGAGGAACTCCTCATCTGAAAGAATCTGTCCATGCTCTAAGGGGGTTAAACCTGGCTCTACCACCACAAAAGATTCAAAGTAGAGAATCTTCTCGATATCGCGAAGCGTCATATCTAACAGAAGCCCTATACGGCTCGGCAGTGATTTTAGGTACCAGATATGGGCAACCGGGGAGGCTAACTCAATATGCCCCATCCGCTCACGACGCACCTTAGATTGTGTAACCTCAACGCCACACTTCTCACAGACAACCCCACGATGTTTAAGACGCTTATACTTACCACATAAGCACTCATAATCTTTAGTGGGACCAAAAATCTTAGCGCAGAAGAGACCATCTCTCTCAGGTTTAAATGTACGATAGTTGATCGTTTCTGGTTTTTTAACCTCCCCGTATGACCAAGACTTGATCATCTCTGGCGATGCTAAACCAATCTTGATCGCATCAAAGTCTTTCTGATCATCGGGACTATTAAATAAATTGAGTAAATCTTTCATTTATATTCTTCCAATCTAATTATCTTGTTTACAAAGTAATACACTATTAACGAAGATACTTCGCAAACTTATTTACGATCTAAATCGATATTAATTCCAAGAGAGCGAATCTCTTTCACTAGAACATTGAAGGATTCAGGCATCCCTGCATCGATACTATGATCGCCGCTGACGATATTCTTATAGACGGCCGTTCTTCCAGCGACATCATCCGATTTCACTGTCAACATCTCCTGCAGTGTATAAGCCGCACCATACGCCTCGAGCGCCCATACCTCCATCTCTCCAAATCGCTGACCACCAAACTGTGCTTTACCCCCTAGCGGCTGCTGTGTTACGAGTGAGTATGGACCAGTTGAACGAGCATGCATCTTATCATCTACTAAGTGATTGAGTTTCAGCATATACATATATCCAACAGTGACCGGACGATCAAAAGGATCTCCTGTGCGACCATCATAGAGAGTCGTCTGTCCCGACTCTGGGAGATCAGCTAACCGTAACATCCGGCGCATCTCCTCTTCTGATGCTCCATCAAAGACAGGACTTGCCATCGGCACACCATCTTGCAGATTCTCGCAGAGCTCAAAAATCTCTTCATCACTGAACTTATCAAGATCGATGGTCTGCGCACTCTCATCCTTATTATAGATTTCGTGCAAGAACTCACGTAGCTCATCTGCTTTCGCTTTCTTCTTAAGCATCCCTTCAATCTTAATACCTAGCCCTTTAGCCGCCCAACCCAAGTGGGTCTCAAGGATCTGCCCAATGTTCATTCGTGATGGTACACCTAGCGGATTCATACAGATATCGACAGGGGTACCATCCTCCATAAATGGCATATCCTCTTCCGGAACAATCATAGAGACAACACCCTTATTTCCGTGACGACCAGCCATCTTATCTCCCGGCTGTAAATGACGCTTCACCGCAAGATAGACCTTAACCATCTTTAAGACACCCGGTGCAAGCTCATCCCCTTGGGTAAGCTTCTCCCGCTCAGACTCAAAGCGATCTTCAAAATCTTTACGCTGCTGCTCAAGGAGTTTTTTGATTTTCGCTAACTCCTCTTTCTCACTCTCATCTTTCAGCTTAATATCTAGCCACTTCTCACGCTCTAAACCTTGCAGATACTCATCTGTCAATTTATCGCCTGACTTAAGCCCACGATTACCCGAGGCAACCTCAACCCCTACTAAGTGCTTCTCAACACGAGCAAAGAGGTCATCCTCTAAAATACGAAGCTGGTCATTAAGATCTTTACGGATCCGACGTAGCTCACGCTTCTCAATCTCCAAGGCACGACTATCTTTTTCAATACCATCTCGCGTAAAGACACGGACATCAATTACTGTTCCATCCATACCTGAGGGAACACGTAGAGAGGTATCTTTAACATCAGAGGCCTTCTCTCCAAAAATCGCCCGTAATAACTTCTCTTCTGGCGTTAATGTAGTCTCACCTTTTGGTGACACTTTTCCAACAAGAATATCGCCTGATTTCACCTTAGCACCAATAAAGGCAATGCCCGCCTCATCTAACTTAGCTAAAGCTGACTCAGAGACATTAGGAATATCCGCACTAATCTCTTCTGGGCCAAGCTTCGTGTCACGTGCTACACAGGTTAACTCCTCAATATGGATCGTGGTAAATCGATCCTCTTTTGCCACCCGCTCTGATATTAAGATTGAGTCTTCATAGTTGTATCCATTCCAAGGCATAAAGGCTACAAGCATATTTTGACCTAGCGCTAACTCTCCTAAATCGGTGGAGGGTCCATCAGCTAAGATATCGTTTGCTGCAACTACATCACCCTCTTTAACCAGGGCATGCTGATTAATACAGGTGCCTTTATTAGAACGGGTATATTTTGTTAGGTTGTAAATGTCGATACCCGACTCACCTACAATCGTCTCATCATCATTAGCTCGAACGATGATACGGGTTGCATCAACATAATCGACAACACCACCACGCTTAGCGACAACACAGACCCCTGAGTCTCGGGCAACAATACGCTCAATACCTGTTCCTACAAGCGGCTTATCCGCCTTAAGTGTTGGTACAGCTTGACGTTGCATGTTAGAGCCCATTAGAGCTCGGTTTGCATCATCATGCTCTAAGAATGGAATTAATGCTGCTGCCACAGAGACAATCTGCTTAGGCGAGATATCCATATAGTGAATCTGATCTTTGCTTAAGAGAGTAAACTCTCCTGCCACGCGGGATGCCACTAAATCATCAACAAACTCACCCTTCTCATTTAACTGAGCGTTCGCCTGGGCAATTCCATAATCCGCCTCTTCATAGGCTGAGAGGTACTCAACCTCATCGGTCACACGTCCATCAACAACCTTGCGGTAGGGGGTCTCTAAAAAGCCATAGCTATTAGTACGTGCATAGCTCGCTAATGAGTTAATTAATCCAATATTAGGTCCTTCAGGCGTCTCAATAGGACAGACCCGTCCATAGTGGGTCGCATGAACATCACGCACCTCAAACCCTGCACGCTCACGGGTCAATCCGCCAGGTCCAAGAGCTGAAATACGACGTTTATGTGTCACCTCTGAAAGTGGATTATCTTGATCCATAAACTGAGAGAGCTGTGAGGAGCCGAAGAACTCCTTGATCGCACCTGAAACCGGCTTAGCATTAATGAGGTCATGGGGTGTTAAGCCTTCAGCCTCTGCGATGAGAAGACGATCCTTTACGGCACGCTCAATACGAACTAAACCGATTCGATAGACATTCTCAGCCATCTCACCAACAGAGCGAACACGACGATTTCCTAAGTGGTCAACATCATCAACAGTGCCATGCCCATTACGGATATCCACTAAGGTCTTCATTACATCGAGAATATCTTCGTTAGTTAAGGTACCCTCCCCCTCATCCGTATCACGACCAAGACGTCGATTTAGCTTCATACGCCCTACCGCCGAGAGATCGTAACGATCACTCGTAAAGAAGAGGCTAGCGAAGAGATTTTCTGCGGCCTCCTGTGTCGGGGGCTCACCAGGTCTCATCATGCGATAGATCTCAACCTGCGCCTCTAACTGACTCTGTGTTGTATCAGCACGCAATGTATCTGAGATATATGCTCCCCGATCAACATCATTTGTAAAGAGCACCGGGAACTCAGTAATGCCATTGGCTAAAAAGAGCTCTAATAACTCTTCAGTAATCTCATCATTTGCTAATGCAAAGACTTCACCAGACTCTGTATCGACAAGATCTTGCGCAACAACTTTACCGATTAAATATTCTGAAGGAACTTCAAGCTCTTTAATCTCCTCTTTCGCAAATTGGCGTACATGACGAGCTGTAACACGACGCCCCTTTGGAACAACTACTTCGTCATTCACCACTATGTCAAACGCTGCAATCTCACCTCGGAGACGCTCTGGTATTAGCTCTAGGAAGAACTTGCCATCATGGATTTTAAAGATATTCTTCTCAAAGAAGTGATCTAAAATCTCTTCATTAGAGAGGCCAAGCGCCTTTAAGATAACCGTAGCGTGCAGTTTACGGCGGCGATCGATTCGTGCGTAGAGGATATCCCGCGCATCAAACTCAAAGTCTAACCAGGAGCCACGGTACGGAATAACACGGGCAGAGAAGAGTAACTTCCCTGAGGAGTGCCCCTTCCCTTTATCGTGATCAAAAAAGACACCGGGGGAGCGATGCAGCTGTGAAACAATAACACGCTCAGTACCGTTAATAACAAAGGTACCATTTTCCGTCATTAAGGGAATCTCACCTAAATAGACTCCCCCACGACCAAACTGATCAATATCGGCTTCGCGAATCTCTTTGATCGCCCCTGTCTCTAAGTCAGAGATCTTTAATCGCATCCCAACTCTTAGGGAGGCTGCATATGTAACGCCGCGTAATTGGCACTCTCTTACATCAAACTCAGGCTTTCCAACATGATAGTCCACATACTCAAGCTCTAAGCGAAATCCTGGAGAACTCGCTGTTTTTGCTTTGATTGCCTCAATTGGGAAGATGGATTGGAAGGCCGCATGTAAACCTTGGTTTTTACGCTCACTCCGAGGAGTATCTTTCTGTAAAAAGTGATCGTAAGAATCGATCTGCATTGAGAGTAAGAAGGGAACCTCCTGTACCTCTATCTGCTTTCCAAAGTCTTTACGGATTCGTTTTTTTTCTGTAAAAGAATAGGCCATGCTACATTTTCCTTAAATCGATTAAGAGGATTAGATATTCAGATGAATTAAACTTTCCTATCAAAGGCTTAATTCATATGATTATTATTTTTTAACAAGCTAGTAAAGGCCAGGGAGTAATCCCTAGCCTTTCTGCTTAACTTCTATCTACTAAAATAGAGCAACAACAATATAAACGCTACTTTTTAAGTAAATAGTAATTGATTATTTAAGCTCAACAGTTGCACCAGCAGCTTCAAGCTCTTCCTTAATCTTCTCAGCTTCTTCCTTATCAACACCTTCTTTAATTGTTGCAGGAGCACTCTCAACAAGCGCTTTAGCTTCACCAAGACCAAGGCCTGCGATGCCACGTACCGTTTTGATAACTGCGATCTTCTTCTCACCGAATGAAGTCATAACAACATCAAATTCTGTTTGAGCATCTGCAGCACCAGCATCACCACCGCCGCCACCAGCTGCAACAGCTACCGCTGCCGTTACGCCAAACTTCTCTTCGATTGCAGAAATCAATTCCATCACTTCTGCAGTAGTCATCTCTTCAATTGCATTGAGGATATCATCATGTGATACAGCCATAATATACTTCTCCTAACTTATCTTTAAATATGTTGTCTATAAACTCAAATATAACTAAAACTATGCCGCTTCTTCTTTCTGATCTCTGACAGAGGCAAGCGTTGCTGCAAGCTTCTGTACAGGCGCCTTGAGAACCGCAAGAAGCATAGAGATTGCTTCGTCTTTGGTTGGCAAGGTTGCAATTGTTTTTAATGCATCAGCATCATGGAGCTCACCATCAAAAACAATCTTTGTAACGACTAATTTGTCATTCGCCTTCTCTTTTAAGAAATCATTAATGACTCTTGCTGCTGCAGAAGGATCCTCTTCATCTTTAGCAAACGCCATAATTAGTGGACCAACTAAGTGATCAATTACTGCTTCAAAAGGCGTGTCTACTAAAGCACGACGAGCAAGTGTATTCTTTACTACACGCACATAAACATTCTGTTCACGTGCCTTGCTACGTAGTTCTGTTAGTTGAGCTACCGTAAGCCCGCGGTATTCAGATAAAACTAGTGAGTGGGACTCATTAGCAACATCTGCCACCTCTGCGACTACTACCTTTTTACTTTTAAGTGTACTCATTTTTCACCCTATTAAGTGTGGTAATAACCTTGTTAAACATACGACTGAATACTCAGTCAACCCTACGGCAACCCTTATCTTAAGGATACCGTCTACGTAGATTGCTACCCCTTACTAAAAAGAGGCAACCATTAAGTATTAAACATCTACGGTCTTCGACTCACCTAATAATAGATATTAAAAGATAAGTTTAAATTGTTGATAGATCTATAGTAAGACCTGGACCCATCGTTGTTGAGAGCGTTAACTTCTTAAGATAGACACCCCGTGATGAGGCTGGCTTAAGGCGCTGAACCTCAGCGATAAGCTCTTTTAGGTTTCCACGAATAGCATCTAGATCAAAATCTGCCTTACCAATAGAGCAGTGTAATATCCCTGCCTTATCAGCTCTAAAGCGTACCTGACCTGATTTCGCATTCTTAACTGCTGTCTCAACATCTGGAGTTACTGTCCCAACGCGGGGGTTCGGCATCAATCCACGTGGACCTAAGATCTGCCCTAACTGCCCAACAACTCTCATCGCATCAGGTGTAGCGACAACAACATCAAAATCGAGATTGCCCCCCTTAATGCTCTCAGCTAAGTCCTCAAAACCAACAATATCTGCACCCGCAGCTGTAGCTGCTTCTGCATTAGGACCTTGGGCAAATACAGCAACACGAACCTCTTGTCCAGTTCCATTAGGCATGACTACTGCACCACGAACCACTTGATCTGATTTACGCGGATCGATCCCTAGATTTAAGGCCACATCTATTGACTCATTAAAGCCAGCCTTTGGTAGCTTCTGAATCAGCTCAACTGCTTCATCTAGCGAATAGACACGTCCGTGCTCTACTAACTCTTGTACTGCTTTCTGCTTCTTTGTTAACTTTGCCATCTAACTATACTCCCTCTACATCGATACCCATTGAGCGAGCACTTCCCGCAATAATTTTCACCGCCGCATCGAGATCATTCGCTGAAAGATCTGGCTCTTTTGTTTTAGCAATCTCTTCTAACTGCGCACGCGTCACTTTACCAACCTTCTTCGTGTTTGGCGTTGGGCTACCTGATGCAATCCCTGCTGCTTTCTTTAAGAGATAAGCCGCTGGTGGGGTCTTTGTAACAAAAGTAAATGAGCGATCATTATAGACTGTAATAATGACAGGAATTGGCATTCCCGCTTCCATCTGCTGTGTTTCAGCATTAAATGCTTTACAGAACTCCATAATATTCACCCCGTGCTGACCTAATGCCGGTCCAATCGGAGGTGAGGGATTTGCTTTCCCTGCGGGGACTTGCAAACTAATATAAGACATGACTTTTTTGGCCATAATATACTCCTAAATGGGTTCAAACGCCTCCTCGGCTCCCCAAATTAACTAAAAGATGGGCATTATAGCGCCATCGAAAACAAAATACAAGGTTTAGACTCTAAACTTTCTCTACCTGGGCAAACTCTAAATCCACTGGTGTCGCTCGCCCAAAGATCATCACCGAAACTTTTAGACGCCCTTTCTCCGCATCAACCTCTTCAACAGTACCCCCAAAATCACTAAAGGGACCATCAATTACGCGAATCTCCTCACCAACTTCGTATAGAACTTTTAAGCGTGGCCCCTCTTCAGCTTCAGCTAATCGGTTTAAGATTGCATCCGCCTCCTTCTGGGTAATTGGGCTTGGACGATCACTCTTCCCACCGACAAAACCAATTACTCTTGGAACACTATTAACCAGATGCCAAGTGTCGTCGTCCATATCCACCTGCAACAGAACATAGCCAGGGAAGAATTTCCGCTCACTTTTACGGCGCTTTCCATCTCGCACCTCAACCACTTCTTCCGTAGGAACAAGAATGTCGCCAAAGCGATCCTCCATCCCCTCTCGAGCTATATACTCCTCTAGGGTCTTAACAACTCTAGCCTCATATCCTGAGTATGCTTGAATGACGTACCACTGCATTATAGAACCCCTTTAACCCGAAAAACCGAAAGAAATAAACCAAGATAGCAGAGCATCCACAATCATCAGGAAAATCATTACGATTATCATAGTGATTACCACCAAGATGCTCATCTGCCGAGTCTCGCTCATTGAGGGCCAAAAAACCCTTCTTAACTCTATTCTTGCTTCTCGAAAGAAGACCACAAAATCTTTACCACTTTGTGATAAAAAAGCAAAAATAATAGCCGCAACAAAACTTAACCCCAGAATACCTAGCCCGGCTAATTGATTCTGCAACCCATTCTCAATATTGGCTGCCTCATTAAAATAGCCATAACCAAGAACCCCTAAAACCAAAGCAATAACCGCGGCAAAGATAAATGCCCGATTCATACCAGTCGACATTCTCCCTTCCTGGACATCTCGATTATTGCGCTGCTTCGATTTAGCTACTCTCTGTTTTTTAGTACTCATCAAAAACTCTCTTTCAGCTTCCAAACAATCCATCTATTATGCACTGTTTTCTCAATATATAAAATAAAAGCAGTCATAATTTTATGACTGCTTTATTTAAGTGGCGGGCCAAGAAGGAATCGAACCCTCAACCTACGGTTTTGGAGACCGTCGCTCTGCCAATTGAGCTATTGACCCTACTTTCAACTTCTATAGAAGCCTGTATTTTATGCAATCACCTTTGCAACAACACCAGCACCTACGGTACGACCACCCTCACGGATAGCAAAACGGAGGCCTTCAGCCATTGCAATGGGGTTAATTAACTCTACAACCATCTTAACGTTATCACCAGGCATAACCATCTCTACACCCTCAGGAAGC
>JBKGVF010000020.1:0-298552 GCA_046462535.1 Ignatzschineriaceae bacterium
AGTATTTGCCTCCTCCTCAAGAAGCTCCGCTGCGTGGTAGAGCATTCGGTCAGAGAGATATTTATAAAAAATAATCCCTAATAGGTAGTTTTTATACTCGTTGGCATCCATCTTCGAGCGTAAAATATCCGCCGATGCCCAGAGCGCTGAGTAGAGTTTTTGTGTACTTTGTTGCCTCATTACGTTGACCCCTCTTCTAATCACCCACCGCTAAAGTGGATGGTTTAATATTTAATTCTTTATAATTATTGCGTTAATAGAGAGATCTTATACCGAAGAGGGGGGGGAGTGCAAGGATGGGGCGGAATCTTGTAGTATCTCTAATGCCCTAGCGTGTATTAATTACTGCTGCTTAACCCATTGAGTGAGGGCATCGAGCGCTTGTTTTGCCGTTGGGGGTGGAGTGGTCATCATCTCTTGATAGGTGGCATCGAGCTCGGCAAGAAAGCTCTCTGATGGGGGGCGACCTGAAAAATCGTCAAGACTTGGGGTAAATTTAAGTCCGATAATGGTGCACATTGCCCGCTCTAACCCTTGCGGACGCGCCTCTACCGCTTCAAAGCGGCGCTGCTCTTCGGCTGTGCGCCCTGTCGGAATATACCAATAGCCAAAATCATCGAGTTGACGGCGTCGCTCCCCCGCTAAACAGTAGTGGGCGAGCTCATGGAGTAGACTTCTAGGGTAGTTGCTTCGAAAGTAGAGAATTCCGCCGCTACTTTCAGTAGGAGCTTTATAGAATGGCTCATCTGCCCCACCGACAATCGTTAGCTGAGGAAATGGCTCTACAAAGAGATCGATTAAGGTGGCACATAGAGTATCATCATCAAACTGCGTGAGCATGATTGGCTTCTCTCCTATATTCGCATGGATGTCATTATTCGTTGGTGATAAAATCTTCTAACAATTGGCGATACTGCTTAACCAGCTCTCGCTCAATCGTACAGCGCTCAATGGCGGCCTCCCCTTCAGTTAAATAGGCGCGACGCTCCTGCTGAATCATTTCAGCGCGACTTAAGTCGGTTGTAATCGTATCAAGATGTGTAATGGGCAATACTGCTTGATGATCGGCTATAAATTGTTGCAGTGCCCCCTTCTCTCGAACTAACTGCGAACACTCCTCTGGTAAGCCATCACCACAAGCCGCTAATAGAAGGAGCCCGCCAATCACCCCTACTCTCTTCAATCCCCCCACCCTACACCTACCTTTTGCCCCATAAGAATGATTGCTCATTAAGCATTGAATCCTCATTATAGCAAGCTTCCCCCTAGACGCTACTTATCACTTACCTCCTTATTTAAAGCCCGGATCCGATAGAAGCGGGCAAATCGGGGAAGCCCCGCTTGGGTATAACCGTTATAACGAAAGGTAACTACTGCGCCAAGAGGGGGTGGATTCTCTCGCTCTTGATCGGTAAAGCCACTGCCTAAACGGAGTAATCGCCCATCATCTAATCGCAATAAGAGTGCACCTAACCGACCTTGATTGCGCCCTCTCCCCTCTATATGAGCAACCACAATACCATCAGCATCCGCCACTGATTTAACCTTTAGAAGTAGCGCTGTTCTAATCCCTGGCTGGTAGATTGCCTGCCGATGATGAATCATTACACCCTCTCCCCCCATCTCCTCTATCTCACTCAAGAGCTTCTGCAGATGAGCGCCATCTTTAAGGGGCGTTTGTGGAATCATCCTAACCCACTTAGCATTTAGTGAGGGAAGATAACGCTCCATCTCTGCTACTCGCTCTGCAAAAGGATCAGCAGAGGCTGGCAGATCGAAAATATTATAGGTCACCTCATGCCAGAGAGGATCATCGGCACGTGGATAGCGTACTAAAGTGGAGATCTCACTAAATCGCTCCCGATCGATCCACAGCTCACCGTCAAGTGGAACCTCACCTAATGGGGCTGTAAACCACTTCGGCGCATCAATAGGATTACCCCGCCGTGTATAGAGTCGCTCCCCATCCCAATAACCTCTCACGCCATCTAGCTTTTCACTGGCATAGTAATCAGAAAAATTTAATGTTCTCCACATCTCCTCTGTTAAGGATTGGGCATGTTGTAGAGGGGGGAATAGACTCTGCCCATAGAGAAGATTCATTAGTAAGAAGAGAAAAACAAATAGCAACAATCGATAGAGTGATTCTATTCTCTTACACATAAGTGATCTCTAATCTCCTTAATTAACCCCAAATTACCCCTTAACTGACTCTTAACTTATTAATAATCAATAACAATCATATTTAAAATTATAGGTAATTCCCCACGCTCTGGCTAGATAATGCCCCGGATAATCTATTTCATTAAGATGATACGAATCCATTATTTCGATCAGCTATACTAACTGAGTAAATTAGCTCACCAATAATGGTGCAACCATTCGTAGTAGAGAGTATTCAACGCTATTTGAAGAGAGGAACCTTATGAGAAAGAATGAAATCTATATTATCACCGGCGCATCCCGTGGGATTGGGGCAGCACTAGCCACACAACTTGAAGAAGATGGTGCAACGGTACTGCGTTTAGCTCGTACTAATCCTAAAAATTACCCTAACTTAACTACAGGGGATATAACGGAGTATGCCGCAACACTCACGAAGATTAATCAATGGTTAGAACCAAAACTCAATGATGCCACTAATATCACCTTAATCAATAATGCTGGCGTTGTGGAACCCATTGGGCTTGTAGGGGATCTCGAGCTTAATGCCATTGAGGCGGCTATCTCCATCAATATGACTGCAGTTATCGCCTTAACTAATGGCTTTATTAAGCTGTTACGCACATTTAAAGGGGAGAAAAAGATCTTAAATATCTCTTCCGGTGCGGCACGAAAGCCTTATAGAGGTTGGGGGCTCTACTGTGCTACTAAAGCGGCAGTGGATCACTTTAGTCGGGTTGTAGCCGAAGAGGAGAAGGAGGCGCAATACCCTGTAACTATTGCCTCTTTAGCTCCGGGAGTAATTGAGACCTCAATGCAGGAACGAATCCGAGCTAGCCGAGCAGAAGATTTTCCTCATCTTGATCGTTTTTTGCGCTTAAAAGCGGAGGATTCTCTAGCCACACCCGAGGAGACTGCAACCGCCATTATTCGCTATCTTAAGAGCAATCTAATGAGTAATGAGAACCCCATTGTCGATCTACGGGAGATAGCCTCTGCCCTTTAAGTAAGGTAGGATAGCGCAGGATGATTAATCTTAATCTTAATTTTTAATTAGGGGAGTTTAAAATTGGTATGACCTATTATATTGGTGCCCATGTAAGTGCCGCAGGTGGCGTACATAATGCTGTTACTAATGCCAAAGCGATTGGGGCAAATGCTTTTGCCCTCTTTACAAAAAATAATCGCCGTTGGGAGGGTCCCCCTCTTAAAGAGGAGGTGGTCCGCGCCTATAAGAGTGCTTGTAAAGAGCATCAATTCGATGCAAAGCAGATTCTACCCCATGCAAGCTATCTCATTAATCTTGGGCATCATGATCCTAAACAGCTTGAAAAATCCCGAGCGGCCTTTCTCGATGAGTTGCAACGCTGTGAAACCCTTGGCATTCAATTACTGAACTTTCACCCAGGTAGCCACCTCAATAAGATGGATGTTGGCAGTTGCCTCTCTAAAATAGCAGAGTCCATCAATATTGCTTTAGCTGAAACGAGCGATGTTGTTGCGGTTATCGAGAACACTGCTGGACAGGGAACCAACTTAGGGTATGACTTTGAGCACCTAGCCCTAATTATTGAAGAGGTGGAGGATAAAGAGCGGGTTGGCGTCTGCATCGATACCTGTCATGCTTTCGCAGCAGGATACGATCTACGAACCTTCTCTGCTTGTGAAGCTACCTTTAAGGAGTTTGATGAGGTCGTAGGTTTTCATTACTTACGGGGGCTTCATCTAAATGACTCTAAAGGTAAGCTGGGCAGTCGTGTTGATCGACACGAATCCTTAGGTAAAGGGGAGATTGGTGAGGAGGCTTTTAAATATATAATGCAAGATGAGCGCTTTAGGGGAATACCGCTCATTCTTGAGACCGTTGAACCAGACATTTGGGCTGAAGAGATTGCCTGGTTAAGAGCACAGATTCCCACCTCCTAACCCATCACTGTTTTAACATTATTTACTCTTGAGTTGAATGATACCCCCATATTTAGGGGGTATCGATTATTTAAGAACGATAAGGCTTTGGAGTACGGGGCATCATACGCTTATGATGGGAGCGCTCATGCCAATAAGCAATGACCTTCTCATCTTCCGGCGGTACCGATTCCCCTAATAGATGTCGATTCAGCATCTGATAGGTTGTCCCCATCTCTCCTTCATCGGTCTGCTCCTCCCATAAGCCTGCAGAAGGGGTCTTTTCAATAATGCTCTGTGGCACCTCTAGAAGCTGTGCCATCTCATAGATCTCCTCTTTATTTAGATGAAGAAGTGGGGCTATATCAGCTGCGCCATCACCAAACTTAGTAAAATAGCCGGTGTACCACTCAACAGCATTATCGGTACCTACAACTACCCCACCATTAACTTGAGCTATGGTAAAGAGTGTTGTCATACGCAATCGGGCTGCAAGATTACCATTAACTACACGGTTCTCTTTCTCATCAGGGTGGCTATTATAAGGGGCGCCAATTGCCTCTTTAAGCATCGTATGGGTATCAGTTAACTCCACCTTATGCAGGGGTAATTGATAATGCTCCATCACAAGTCGTGCATCCGCCTCATCTTGTGGATTACTATGGCAGGGCATCACTACTCCTAATGAATGTGATGGATAGGATCGAGCTAATAGCCCCGCCACTACGGCAGAGTCGACACCCCCACTGATACCAAATACAAAATTATCCGCCCCTCGGTAAGCTAGCTCTCCACTAAGCCATTGGGTCAGATAATCGATATACTTTTTCATCTTAGACACCTGGTTGATAGATCACCTCCTCTAGACGATCACTTGGGTAGTAGTGGCGTCCTGCTTTCGCCTCCTCCACCCCATCGAGAAGAACATTATCTCCGGTAAACCCTATATTTACCTTTAGAAGGCTTGAGCCGACACCATAAAGATCCACCGGTGTCTTTACCGCTTCAAATGCCTCTATCTTATCGGCAGTAAACCCACCACTAACAACAATCTTTACATTCTGAAAACCCTCTTTATCAAGCGCCTCTCGTAACGCAAAGATAAGCGCAGGATTAGTGCCACGGGGATCAAACTTTCCTAACATATCCTGATTACGCATAAAGTATTGGTCCACCATATTACCAGAGGTATCCACACGTACCGCCGCTAACTTCTCACCAAAATAGCGAGCTACCCGTAAAGAATCCTCAATAACATTGTTTTGGTAATCTACCAACACCATTAATTGATCTTCCGGAAAGGTTTCATGATAGGCTTTTGCCGCAGCCAGCACATCGCCATTGAAGAGCTGGATTAATGCATGGGGCATCGTTCCTAGTCCCTCTCGCCCCCACCATTCATTCATTGCATGGGTTGCCTGTGCCTTAGATCCCCCAATAAAGGCTGAATAGCCATCACCAGCCTGCTGATCGAAATGATCGTCACGGTCACCCATAAAGATTACCTCTTTCTCCCCGGCAGCCTTGACGACATCATGCACATGTGTAGCAACCGATGTCCTCCGAGCTAATACGCCATCGATTATCCCTTCAAGATAACCAAACTTCTGGTAGTTACCTTCAATGGTTAAGACAGGCTCATAAGCATTGATCATATCTCCATCATGAAGCGCTTTGATTGTTAAGCTTTCAGGTTCATCGGCAAAAGTATGTAGTAGTGCAATCGCCTCATCAATACCACATAGAACGGCATTATTATGGCGTTGAAAAAATTGCATCGTTACAACACGATCTGCACAATATTTACGAGCAATCTCAGCGGTTTTTAAAAAATAAACGGCAGAGAACCAGCCTTCCCCAATACGCTCATCAAACTTAAAGGTCTTATTGGTTAAACGCGCAATCTTTCCCTGCTGCTTTAAATCAAATTCTTTCAATTCTTCCGTCATAATCAATACTCTGTACCAGCCTTTTTTAAAACGATGCTTTAAATAGTGAATATCTTCCAAATTATCGCACAATTGCCGGAAACAATCACATCGATGGATCGTATCACTCTATTTGAAGAGAAAAAAAGGCCATCAATTAAGATGACCTCTCTACTCTTTATGGATAGCTATCGGTATATAGCGCTTTAATTCGCGATTAACTCAGTAACAGGAACCACCTGAATATTATGCTCTTTAAAATGCTTATGAATGGCACGGGTTAAATCGGGAGCTCCTGGTGTGTCGCCATGAATACAGATTGTCTGTGCATCAATATCCGCATCAACACCATCAATAGTTTTCACCTTTTTATCGGTAATCATGCGTACAACTCTTTGAGCCATCACATCATAATCATCAATAATAGGGCCCTCTCGAGTTAAGACAAGTGATCCATCTTTTGTATGCTCACGATCAGAGTAGGCTTCTACAGCCACAGGAATACCCATCTTATTTGCTTCTAACATCACCTCAGAGTTTTTAAGAGTAAAGACCACCATCCCCTCTTGCACCTGTACCATCGCCTCTAATATTGCACGTGCAATCTCTCGATTCTCTAAAGCTACCATATAGAGTGCTCCATGAGGCTTACAATGTTGTAACTCTTCAACGCCAGCTGCACGTGCAAACTCTCTTAGCGCGCCCATCTGATAAGTAACAAAATCTTTTACTTCAGCCGGGGTTGCATTCATAGCGCGACGACCAAAGCCAACTAGATCAGGAAACCCTGGATGTACCCCAATCGCTACCCCATTCTCCTTAGCCAATCGTACTGACTCACGCATAATTGAAGGATCACCCGCATGAAATCCTGCGGCGATATTCGCTGAAGAGATCATCTGCATCATCTCCTCATCATTGCCCATTTTATAGAGGCCAAAGCTCTCCCCCATATCACAGTTTAAATCGATTTTATACATCGCTTCGCTCCTTAAAATTTAAGTTGGTTAAGGAAATCTGTTGTATATTCCCCTCTTTGGAAATCTTCATCCGCTAAGATCGCTACTAACAGATCTCGATTCGTTTTAATCCCTTCAAGATGAGTCCTATCAATAGCTGCTACTGTCTCTTTAAGTGCCGACTGACGATCATCCCCTTTCACAATAATCTTACCAATCATTGGATCATAGAAGGGGGAGACAACACACCCTTTTGCCACACCAAAATCTAAGCGAGCCTCTTCAGGTAAGCTTAATTCGGTAATCTCACCAGGAGATGGCATATAGTTATTTGCAGGATCTTCAGCATAGATACGGCATTCAAAAGCGTGTCCTGCCATCTTGATGGCCTCCTGCTCGAGAGGTAGTGGCTCACCAGCGGCAATTTTCAACTGCCACTCCACAAGATCAACACCTGTAATCTCTTCCGTTATGGGGTGTTCTACCTGTAATCGAGTATTCATCTCTAAAAAGTAGAAATTCTTATCACCGTCAAAAATAAACTCCATCGTACCCACATTCGTGTATCCGATATGCTCTGCTCCAGCAATCGCTGCTGCATACAGTCGTTCACGGACTTCACTATTTAGATAGGGGGATGGTGCCTCTTCTACTACTTTTTGATGGCGCCGCTGTACTGAACACTCACGATCGAAGAGATGAACTACATTTCCATGCTCATCAGCAGCCACTTGTACTTCGATGTGACGTGGATTGAGAATGAGTTTTTCTAAGAAGACTGAATCATCTGAAAAGAAATTTTGGGCTAACTGCTTTATTTGCGGAAAAGCGGTCTTTAACTCGGAATCGCTCTTAACGATCCGCATACCAATCCCACCCCCGCCAGCACTCGCCTTTAACATTAAGGGGTAACCAATCTCATTAGCAAGCTCAAAGGCCTCCTCTAAGCTCTCAAGATTATTTTCCGATCCCGGAACGACCGGAATGCCCGCTTTAGCCATCTCCTCGCGGGAACGAACTTTGCTTCCCATCAAGGTAACAACATCTGCAGTTGGACCAATAAACTTGATCCCCTCCTCCTCACAGCGACCGATAAAAGTGGCGTTTTCAGCTAAAAATCCATAGCCTGGATGAATTGCGTCAGCCCCACTCTCTTTCGCTGCTTGTAGGATTTTATCCATATCTAAGTAGCTACGCACCGCATGAGACTCACCAATATGGATCGCTTCCGTCGCCTCTTTTACAAAGAGTGCATCACGATCTGCATCGGAATAGACTGCAACCGTCTCAATACCTAAACGATCACATGTCTTAATAATTCGACGCGCCATCTCACCACGATTAGCAATTAAGACCCTCTTAAATAAACTCATTCTTCAATCCCTTAATATATTATTAGTCTGTTGTTATGATTTATTTCTAATAAAGGCAATTTAGCTAGCTACTCAATAACAGCGATCACCTGTCCTGCCTCTAAAAGTTCCTCATTCTCAGCGCGGAACTCTTTAAGTACCCCCGCCTTTTCTGCTTTAACTTCGAAGAAGTTCTTCATTACTTCAACTAAACCAATAATTTGCCCTTCAGTGACGGTATCACCCTCATTCACATAAACATCATCATCAGGTGATGGGCGGCGATAAAATACTCCAGGGATTGGGGATAATACTTCGTTACTCATAATGATTCCTCCTAACAATTACATCATTATTATTGTCATCAATATCGATAGGTGTGAACGCTACCTACCGAGATAATTTTGGGTCATTAACCCTTTTAAATAAGGCTTACCTAATTCTGACCTAGGTAAGCCAAAATCATTAACCTATTACTGTTTCAATGCGGCAGTAACTGCTGCTAAACGCTCATTGATCTCACTTCGAGCCGCCATCGCCTCATCAATTGACGTATTTATAAAACGAACAGTGTCACCCGTTTTTACCTGTGCTAACTTAATGAGATCACTACTAATAATCGTTCCAATCGTGACGTAACCACCACCTGTAACCGCATCGTTCATTAGCGCAATTGGCTCTTTACCTGCAGGTAACTGAATTGAACCTATTGGATACCCTAAGTCAACAACGTTAGCCGGATCACTTCCTGCACCAAAAGGGGGCTCCCGGTCTACAAACTCAAGGCGCTCACCACCAAAACGGTATCCGATACGATTAATTTCTGGCGTTACCTGCCAATCGATTTCAAAAAATCGCTGGCGACTCTCCTCAGTTAAGCGGTAATTACATAAACCGATTACAAAACGAATCTCATGATGCTTAGCAAACTCTAGGTGATACTCCTCGGGAACCGCGCTTCCAATCGGCATCTCTTGCTCATGATCTGTTCCAATCTTTAACTCATCACCAGCCTGCAATGCACGCCCTTCATATCCACCAAAACCACATAATGTATAGGTGGAGCGTGATCCCATAACTAATGGAACATCAATACCCCCTGCGATTGCTAAATAAGCTCTTGAGCCCCCCTTAAGAAAACTAAAGCTTAAGATATCACCCGCTTTAACAGCAAGCGTTTGCCACATGGGTACCTCTTCACCATTAATCGATGGGGGAATAATTGCCCCTGTTACCGCAATCACTGCATCTTGAGTAAACTCAAGTTTTGGTCCCATGTAGGTGATCTCAAGTGTTGCAGCATTGGGTTTATTACCCACTAGTAAATTAGCAATACGGTGAGAGTATTTATCCATCGCTCCTGAAGGTGGCATCCCTACCTCGTAATAGCCAACGCGCCCCTCATCCTGTACTGTTGTCTGTAATCCTGGTTCTAATACCTTAATCATTATATAGCCTCCTTAATACCTCTTGAGAAAACGCTTCAGGATCATTAATAACATCCATCGGCGTGTAAGAGATCTCCTTGGTGCGATAACGGAATGTTTTATCAGCAACCTCCTGACGAATTTGATCGAACTCTTCACGATCAACTGCACGGTAGCGGAAGATATCCCCCTGTTGAACAAAAGTAGGGCTCTCTTTAAAGTCAGGTAGATCTTGTTCAGGATTAAGGATCGGAGCCGCAGCCATTCCAAATATTTGGTATCCTCCCGCTCCTTGAACAGGATAGATCACAGCAAAACAGCCTCCAAAGCCAAATGAGAGTTCAGGCGTAAATGTACGGGGTAGCACATATTTAGGCGCTTGAATCTGTTGCTCTCTAGGGACCATCTGGTAGCACCAGGGTAATCCAGGAACAAAACCAATCATTGAGACTAAATAAGGATAGTCGGTGATCGCTTTAATTAGATCATCTGTACTTTCAAACCCATTAATTCGAGCTACATACTCTATATCGGTCGACTCAGGGTCTTGATGACGCTCTCTAAAACGCATCTGTGCTTCCATTGTCCATGGATCCTCAAAGAGAATGGGAACATCAATCATGCGAGACTTGATCTGAACATCCTCGATAGAGACCTCACCCTCAATTCTTTTTAACTCTTTAATAAGATCATCGGGATGAATAATATCGGGATTAAAGCGAATCATATAAGATGCATTTGAGGGACAAATATCTAAAACACCATCGATATTCTCCTCTTTAAGTTGCCGGGTTATTGCCAGCCCTTGGAAGTTTACCTCTAGCCCCATATCGGATGCGAGCTCAACGAAGATAAACTCATCTCCACCATAATCATAACGAATCATGGTTCTTCCTCCTGATTTTAAATCTTTATTATTTTTAATTTAATTAATTGAAGTGGTCGATAAATGATTCAGACTTCAGTTACTAGTACTACCCTACCCCTATAGGGGAGTAAAGGCTAAATTTTGCACAACTTTCTGCGAATAAAGCCCTCTTCTTGCTCAAAAAATATTTGTTATATAGATTCCGTATCTATTTTTAAAATAAGCTAATCATCTGTTTTAAATACGGTTTCTTGCCGAATGATTCATAAATATAAGTTTTTTCTCTTTGCATGTTACATGCAAGATTAGGGTATGCTTTTAAAGGCTTTTCGCCCCTCAAATTGATCATTATTTGATCACTAAAAGGGTGGTGTTTTCTATTTTTCTTAATTTTTTTTTAATTAATTTTCAGATTATTTTTAATAGGTCGTTTAAAGTTTTCTATAAGATTATCTCTTAATCTCACGTTTCTATTAATAAGATAAGGATAAAAAAAGACCCATATCGCTTAAGTAATATGGGTCTCTCTCTTAAATCAGAGGAGCGATCACTACTCTTATTTCGCTCAACTCTATTCGTTGGTTTTTTAATTAGTCAGTCAGTTTATCTAGACGGGAGACATCTCGAACAGCACCAAAAGCTGCAGAGGTTGCTAATGCTCCATAGACACGTAAAGCATCACTGACATTCCGCTCACGAGTCTTTGCCGGCTTAAAGCCCCGCTCTCTTTGTGCCGCTAAACGCTGCTCAATCTCCTCATCAGGAAGATTCAGGGTAATAGTTCGATTCGGGATATCAATAATGATCTCATCACCATCCTCTACAATGGCAATGATCCCCCCTTCAGCTGCTTCTGGTGATACATGCCCAATCGAAAGCCCAGAAGTTCCCCCCGAAAAGCGACCATCAGTTAAAAGAGCCGTTGCAGCATCAATCTTTTTACTCTTTAAGTAGGAGGTTGGATAGAGCATCTCTTGCATCCCTGGCCCCCCCTTTGGTCCCTCATAGCGGATAATGACCACTTCACCCTCTTGAACCTCATCACTTAAAATGCCCCGTACAGAATCATCTTGACTCTCATAAACACGCGCCTTGCCCACAAAGCGCAAAATGGACTCATCTACACCTGCTGTCTTTACGATACAGCCATCCTTGGCTAAATTCCCATACAGAACTGCAATTCCACCATCTTGGCTAAAGGCATGCTCAACACTGCGGATACAACCATTCTCCCGATCGGTATCTAGTTGATCAAAATAGCGATCTTGACTAAAAGCCTCCGTTGTACGTACACCACCTGGTGCTGCCTTGTAAAAATCATGATGCTTCTCAGAGCGCATAATATCCCACTCATCGAGCGCCTCTTTTAAGGTTGCGCTATGGACTGTAGGTAGATCGGTGTGAAGCAATCCTGCTCGATCAAGCTCACCTAATAGAGCAAAGATCCCCCCCGCACGATGCACATCTTCCATATGATATTTATCTGTTGATGGAGAGACTTTTGAGAGATGAGGAACTTTTCGTGACAGTCGATCAATATCCTGCATGGTAAAATCTACCTTCCCCTCTTGTGCTGCCGCTAATAAGTGAAGAACGGTATTGGTCGATCCACCCATAGCAATATCGAGCATCATTGCATTTTCAAATGCTTTAAAATTAGCAATATTACGGGGAAGTACTGACTCATTCCCCTCAACGTAATACTCTTTCGTAATACGAACAATAGTGCGTGCCGCCTCTAAAAAGAGCTCTTTACGTTTCGCGTGGGTAGCAAGAAGCGAACCATTACCCGGCAGCGCTAAACCTAGCGCCTCAGTTAAGCAGTTCATTGAGTTTGCTGTAAACATTCCTGAGCAGGAACCACATGTAGGACATGCAGAGGACTCAATAGCAGAGACCTGCTCATCAGAAGCATCCTCGGAAGCGGCCATCACCATGGCATCGACAAGGTCGAGTTTCATCTCCTCCCCCTCCCAGCTCACCTTTCCTGCCTCCATCGGTCCGCCCGAAATAAAGATGGTAGGGATATTTAGGCGCAATGATGCCATTAACATACCCGGGGTGATTTTATCACAATTAGAGATACAGATAAGGGCATCAGCACAATGGGCATTCGCCATATATTCAACTGAGTCAGCAATAAGATCACGACTCGGAAGAGAGTAGAGCATTCCATCGTGACCCATAGCGATCCCATCATCAACAGCAATAGTATTAAACTCTTTTGCTACCCCACCTGCGGCTTCAATCTCACGAGCTACCATCTGACCTAAATCTTTAAGATGGACATGTCCTGGAACGAATTGAGTAAAGGAGTTAACCACCGCAATAATTGGCTTTTTAAAATCCTCATCACTCATTCCTGTTGCACGCCACAATGCTCGTGCACCTGCCATATTTCGTCCCTGTGTGGAGGTGTGTGACCGGTACTTTGGATATTTCCTCATCCTCTATTCCTCTCTTCTGAAGTAAAAGTAATTAATAAAGTGGGCCCTCTCCACTACTTATTGAATAGAGTAGAAGATAAGCGCCCCCTATTTGTATGATTTATAAAAATATTAAGATAGCACCTTTCGCTTTCGGTTGTAAGCATCACCCACATAACAGATTAGGCGATACGCCCCTACAGTTTAATGCTTCTTTACTTCTTTAAAGAGAGGTTTGAATAAAAAAAGAAATCTGTAACATATTCAGGTACCATAAAAAATTTAAATAGCGCTCTTTAAAGTATATTTATGGTTTAATAGGCGTTAAAACGATAATTCTATCGAATCTTTCAGATGTTTATGGAGATAATCATGGCTCAGTGGCGTATTATTTTTAATGGAGATGTTGTCAACCCAGCTACAATTGAGAAAGTTAAAGAGCGCTTTGCTCATATTACAAAACTACCAGTAGAACGTGTAGAGCACCTCTTTTCAGGCAAACCGGTAATTCTTAAAAAGAGTGATCAAAAAGCTGAAATTGATAAATATGCCGAACTCTTTGAAAAGATAGGTCTTATTATCACCATCAAAGCACCCGAGTTTGCTATTGATCAACTCTCATTGGCAACCGATGACGATACCCCACTTAGCGGAAATACGACAACGGCGCAAACTTCACCCTCTCTCCAGAATGATAAGATTGAACTCATTCAAGAGGAACCCAAAAAAGATCCTGTTGCCCCTCCACCTAAAGAGAAGAGACAGAGTAAGCGTCGTAAAATGACAGAAGAGCGTATCGAAGCGATTGTCGATCAAGGCTATGCTCATGAGATGGTTCCTTATAAAAAGCGCAATCCTGTCATTATCTATGGTGGTATTTTTATCATTATCGCTCTGCTCGCTTATCTCTATTTAGATTAGATTAGATTAGATCGCTAAGGGGGAAGCCCCCCCTCTCTTTAGAGCTTGAGCCGAGAATGTGCCTACTCTTAACGCTGAAGGCTCTAACTGTTTGTACCAGTTTGAATGAGATTTAAAAAGATTAGATCACGCTACTCATCTCTGTTTGATATTTATCACTAAAAATATCAATGGTAATTCTTGCATTAACATTACTAACAACTCAGCTTTCCCTAATATTTACCCCCTTCCCCCTATGGTTTACCGCAGGGGGAATACTGTCGCTTATCTCGCTACTGCTAGTAATAGCAATCAGATGGCAACGCCCAACCTATCTGCTTATTGCACTTGGGGGGATTATTTCACTGCTAACAACATTTCCTACGCTGATTCAGTACTCTAAAGCTCTAAATCATCTCCCTTATAATGCTCTATTTGAGGTGAAAATACTCTCCAATAATCTAAACTATCGGGGAGTTAAAGGGGAGATTCGCGCCATTGTCGGAGCAGAGAAGAGACAGCGATCACCCTTAATCGGAAAACAGATTACCCTCTATGAGATTCCCCATGAGTGGCGACACTCTTTTCATCTAGGGGCTACCTACCAAATTCCACTACGATTAAAACGGGCTACTCATGCCCCGACCCCCATTGATACTCAACGAGCAGTACGGGCATTAGCGAAAAATGAGATTGGCAATGCAACCTATGATAATCGATTAGGTGAGATCCGTTTTGCCGCTCCTCCCAATTATATCGATCGAGTACGCAACCGGCTCTACCATACTTTTCATAGCTCTCATCACCCTGCTCGTGCCTATTTTAGCGCCTTAACAATTGGGGTCACTGATCATATCACCCAAAAAGAGTGGGATATATTAAGAAAGACAGGCACCGTACACCTTATTTCAATCTCAGGTCTACACCTCTCATTAGTAGCCTTTTGGGGCTTTCTCCTCTTAAGGACACTCTTTGGACTCCTTCAGATCTACTCTATTCCCCCCTTCCGTTTAGCGGCACTCTTTAGTCTCATTATTGCTGTAACTTATGCGCTATTAGCGGGGTTTAGCCTCCCAACGCAACGAGCCTTATGGATGTTTATAACCGCTATGGTGGCGTTACTCCTCTATCGGCGTATCTTTTCGCTGCAGAGCTTAGCGGTGGCCCTAACATTAATTCTGATCATCAATCCACTGGCCTCTCTTACAATTGGCTTCTGGCTCTCTTTTGTGGCTGTCACCCTCTTAATTCTCCTTCGCCCATCCGAACAGAGGCACTTCCGTTGGCTACTCTATACTCAAGGAGCTGTTAGTCTTATATTGATGCCACTTAGTGCTGCTTTTTTCGGTGAGATCTCTCTTATTAGCCCCATCGCAAATCTTATTGCCATCCCATGGACAACCTTCTTTATTCTTCCTCCTCTACTAATCGCTACAGTACTACTCCCCCTCTCTAGTAGAGCTGCTAATGCTCTCCTCTCCTTTACCGATCATACCTTACAGGTTATGCTCCAAACCCTCACAAAGATTGCCGATCTACCCTTTTCTGCTCTCTCACTGACACCACCCCCATTTTGGCTAATGTTAACGATCACCATTTTAGGGCTACTCTACTTCCATCGTCGCAATTGGGTTATCCTCTCCGTGGCACTCCTAATCCTAGCCATAACCCCCCTAATAAATAGTAAAACTCTATCGACAAGGGCCGATCACCTACTGCTCTTTCCTGTGGGTGAGGGGTTAGCTCTCTATATAGAGAGTGGCCAGCAAACCTTGCTTTACGATACTGGACCCTACTTCCGTGGTTATAGCGCCGCAAAGCGGATAATTCTGCCTACCTTAGAGAGATATACCCGTCAGCCATTAACCTATCTTCTTCTTAGCCGACAGAATCAACACCATACAGGAGGTGTTGCCGATATTCGTCGCCGTTACCCCCAAGCCATTGTTGCAGCACCTAAAGAGATCCAATTTTATATTGATGGCGCTCACCATTGCCATAGCTACAATATTGAAAATAGTCGATTTACCCTAACTCCTCTTCCCTACATTAAGAGTAGCTGCGCCTTTGAAGTCACCTTTCTAAAAAGTGACAAAATCCTCTGGCTTATTGGTGATATCACCCCTCTAGAGTGGAGTCTATTGGTAAAAAATAGACCCCTTCCACATCTCTTACTCTTTCCTAACCAAGGAAGAAATCGCCACTTTGATCCGACACTTCTACTACAGAGAGCTAAAGAGCAGCGTCCTATTTTGCTCTTCTCAACACAACAGATCGCTGAGCGTTATCACCCATTATTAACACAGATCCCATCTGCTAATAGTTATGATGGTTGGGTGAAAATCACCCTACCTGCGAACCCTAAAAAGTCTATAAATGTAGAGAGTTACAGAAATCAGGAGCGATATTGGTGGTTCCCACCACTCCATTAGCCTCCTGACTACGGGAGGGAATCTCCCCTCTCTTTAAATAAATTATGGTAAGATGCCCTTTTTTATAAGCAGCAATTTGATAATAATAAGAAGAAGAGCAGTGAATATATTACTCATCGATATTGGCAATACCACCTGTGATTTTCGCCTCTATAAAGAGGATGAGAATCAACTAATTAAACTGATTCGTCCGGGGACTGATTCCACCTTAATGGCTAATCCTAAAAATGTGATCGCAGCTCTCCCCCCTTATACCTATGATCTTATTCTCTATGTCTCTGTCGTCCCAAAAATTGAGGCAATTATCACAGAGCTGGGGGCTCTTTTAGCACTTCCAACCTTCAATATGCGCAATCATCTTCCTCATGCTGCAGAAGATTTTCAACTCAACAATCTCTCTGAACTAGGGGCTGATTTTATCGCTAACTTTTATGGTTTTTACGCACACTATCCTGAACAGAATGGGGTGATCGCCTCCTTTGGAACCGCAACTACCCTCTTTGTTGTACAGAATAATCGATTTGTCGGAACAACTATTGCTCCTGGATTACAATCGAGTTTAGAGGCCCTCTTAAAGAATGCTGCCCTCTTAACCGAGATGGATTATCAAGCAAGTGACAAATTGATGGCCACCAATACCTTCGATGCGATCAATATCGGCACAATCAACGGTCACTACTACATGGTGATGGGATTGATTGAGGCGATTAAAGAGCAAAATCCGATAGAGAAGATCCTCTTTACTGGTGGTAATGCCACCTACTTTACCCACTTTGCCAAAAAGAGAGGGATAGTAATCGATGAGGAGCTGATCTTCAAAGGATTAATTCACCTCTATAAGGAGTCCATCGCTCCCTTGCTCTAAAAGCCAACTCCTAAAGATGAGATAAAAAGATAGTCAACTCAATTAAAAGGTGTAAAATAGAGCTTAAATATGAAGACACCTAACTTTTGGCAGAAGCGGGGCATACTAAGCTATCTACTCACCCCAATTTCGCTCCTCTATCAGATCGGTAGCAGAATTGATCGCTCAATACAGAAGAAGAAGCGAAAACAGCTCCCTATCCCTACTCTTGTAATGGGGAATATCACTATGGGAGGAAGTGGTAAAACGCCTGCAACAATCGCCCTTGTTAACGCCTTAACTGCTCACGGGCTCTCAGTTGGTGTACTCTCACGCGGTTATGGACGGCGCTCAAAAGGGATTCGCTTAGCTCATAGTAGAGTCACTAGCGCCGAAATTGGTGATGAACCCCTACTGATCTATAAAAAAACAGGGGTCCCTTTAGCGGTAGATAGTAATCGTTACCAAGCGGGACTCTTTTTATTTGAGAAGCATTCTTATTTAGATGCTATAATTTGTGATGATGGTTTACAGCATCATAAGTTATATGCTGATATTGAGATTGCCGTTATCGGTCGACAAGGATTAGGGAATGGATCACTCTTTCCTGCTGGCCCCTTAAGAGAAGATCCTATTCGTTTAATAGAGATGGATTATATTCTTCTTAATGGCGCCGATCCGAGAGAGATCCCCTATCTAACGGATATTAATAGAGTGGAGATGGGTAGCAGCATTACCCATGCACTACCACTCCATAGCCGTAAAGGGAGTAAAGAAAAGGGGCGCACTCTAGAGGAGTTTAAAGGGCAGACTATCCATGCAGTAGCTGGAATCGCCTACCCTGAGAATTTTTTCTCAATGTTAGAAGCTTATGGCATAAACCTAATACGCCACCCTTTCCCCGATCATTATCACTATACGATCGAGGATTTTCGGCAGATGACGCAGCCTATCTTAATGACAGAGAAGGATGCGGTAAAATGTGCTGAGCTCCCCATAAAGGAGGGGTGGGTTGTACCTCTTAAAGCGGAACTTGACCCCCGCTTTATTAAGGAGATTGTCGATAAAATTAGAGCATTAGGAGCAAACAGATGATTACTTCAAAAGCAAACGTTGAGATGAATGATCCACTACGCGCCATGCGACGCTTATGTCGTCACTGGTCCCATAAATTAACGGTAGACTTTAACGATGAAGAGGGCAATGTTACGTTTGAGACAGGAAGTGTACATTTCACCATCTTACCCGAGTCTCTATCAATGCACTTAACCGCTGAGACAGAAGAGGATCTAACAACGTTACAAGATGTTATCGATCGTCATCTGATCAGAATGGTATCTAACGAAGAATTAACAATTACATGGGTATAACAGAGATCAAAAGAGACAATTTTGATCCTGTAACCTAAAGAGATTTAAGGAACAAAATTGAATCAAAATAGAAAAAACGCATCTACTCAACAGAGTAAAGATGCAGAATACTTTATTCGCTATCGTGATAATGATAGCGAATTTTATGAACAGCAGAAGAAGTATGGTCGCGCTATTCCTAGCCGATCGTTTATATTAGAGCTACTCAACTGGAGTGGAAAGCTCGATTTCTCCGCCATAGCTAAAGCCTTTAATCTACGGAAAGTGTGGGAGCAGGATGCTCTTGAAACACGCTTAAATGCCATGATTCGCTCAGGAGAGATCTTTATCGATCAGGATGAATTGATCAATCCTGTCGACCCTAATGCCACTATTATTGGCGTAGTACAGGGCCATACCGAAGGTTTTGGTTTTCTCACACCGGATGAGGGGGGAGATGATCTCTTCTTACCCCCTTACGAGATGGCTAAAGTCCTCCATAGTGACCGTATCGAAGCTCGAATAGCAGGATTTGATAATCGTGGGCGTAAAATTGCAAAAGTTATTCAAATTATTGAGCGTGGATTTACCCAATTTATTGGGCGAGTCTTTCGAGAAGGACCAAACTTAACAATCGTTCCTGAGAATCGACGTATCTCAGCACACTTTTCACTCTCTAAAGAGAATAGCTTAAAGACGCGCCACCTTGATATTGTCCGTGCTGAAGTTTTAACTTATCCCGATAAAGGGGTAACCGCACAAGCAAAGGTAATTGAGTCATTTGGTGATGAAACAACCGTTGAGGTGGAGATTGAGCAAGCGCTACTTGAGCATGAGATTCCCCACCTCTTCCCCGATGAGGTCAAACGAGCGGTTAAGGAGATCCCTACCTCTGTCTCTCCGAAAGAGAGTGTAGGACGGAAAGATTACCGCAAGCTTCCCTTTGTCACCATCGATGGGATCTCAGCGCGCGATTTTGATGATGCCGTTTACGCCACTAAAACAAAGCAAGGATATCGACTCTACGTTGCGATAGCAGATGTCTCCCACTATGTTCCACAAGAGGGAGCTATTAGTGATGAAGCAGAATTACGTGGAACGTCCGTCTACTTTCCTAATCGCGTTATTCCAATGCTCCCTGTAGAGCTCTCAAATGGAATCTGCTCACTCAATCCCGATGTAGATCGTCTCACAATGGTCGTTGAACTGGATATTAATGAGAAAGGAGAGCTAGTCCATTACCACTTTTTTGAAGGGGTTATGCGTTCACATGCTCGTTTAACGTACAAACTCGTTCACTCCATTATTGAGGGTGATGAGCTTCTACGTGAAAGCTATCAACACCTTACCCCCCATCTTGATACCCTTTACGATCTTTATAAAGTACTCCGTAAAAGTCGTGAAAAGCGTGGTGCTATCGACTTTGAAACAACTGAAACACTCTTTATCTATGATGATCAAGGCAATATAGAGCGTATTATTCCTGATGAGCGCAATGATGCCCATAAAATAATTGAAGAGTGTATGATTACCGCCAATATTGCTGCCGCTCGCTTCTTAGAAGAGCATAAGATGCCGACTCTCTATCGAGTTCATATGCCCCCTGAGGCAGACCGTCTTAAACAGTTACGCACCTTTTTAAAAGAGTTTAATTTAGGTCTAGGAGGGGGGGACTCTCCAACACCACTCGACTTTGCTAACACATTAGAGAAGAGTAAAGAGCATGAAGCCTTTGAGATGATTCAAATGGTTATGCTTCGCTCCCTAATGCAAGCGGTTTATCAGCCAGATAATGGGGGGCACTTTGGCCTATCACTTACCCACTACGCCCACTTTACCTCACCTATTCGTCGCTACCCCGACCTTTTAGTGCACCGTGCCATTAAGCATCTTCTTCATGGGGGAACTGCTAAAAATTTTAGCTATACTGATGCAGCGATGTTACATCTAGGTGAACATACCTCAATGGCCGAACGACGTGCGGAATTAGCTGTCCGAGATGTTATTGATTGGCTTAAGGCAGAGTATCTCCAAGCCTTTATTGGTGAAGAGTTCAGTGGACATATTACCAGCGTTACTAATTTTGGCCTCTTTGTCGCGCTCGATGAGCTCTATATCGAAGGTTTAGTCCATATCTCAAATATTCCTGGAGATTTCTATAACTATGATGAAGAGCGTCATCGCCTCATTGGTGAACGCACCCGACAACAATATCGATTAAATGATGTTGTTAAAGTGCAGGTTGTGGAATCAAACCCAGAGACAAAACATATCGACTTTGCCCTCCTCTCTCCCATTGTGAAAGAGGGTCATAAACCTCGCAACATCAAAAATCGTGGCAAAGAGAGTGTGAAAAAGAGAAGAGAGAAGTCCTCTAAAAAGCGAAGACGGAATAGACGGAAATAGTTAAAACTCGTAGACTAAAGAGAGCTATTAAGCTCTCTTTTTCTCTCTGACGACTGATTACAGTAATACTCTAGTGCGATGCGCAAAATTATTCATATCGATATGGATGCATTTTATGCCTCTGTTGAGCAGCGGGAAAACCCTGCCTATCGCGGCCGCCCATTAGTCGTTGGTGGTAAGAGTGGTCGTGGCGTTATTGCTGCAGCTAGCTATGAAGCTCGACAATATGGGATTCACTCCGCAATGCCAGCGCATCAGGCAATTAAAAGATGTCCATCCCTTATTTTTGTAGAGCCTAACTTTGAACTCTATCGCGCTATCTCCCATAAAATTCGTGAGATATTTCTGCATCATACCCCATTGGTTGAACCCCTCTCTCTTGATGAAGCTTTTTTAGATGTAACAGAAAATCGATATAATTATCGCTATGGAATGGAAGTTGCACAAACCATAAAGAGGGAGATCTACAACACATTAGGTTTAACCGCTTCTGCAGGTGTCTCCTATAATAAGTTTTTAGCGAAAATAGCCTCAGATATTCGCAAGCCTGACGGACTATTTATCCTTCATCCTAAAAATGCTCCTGCTTTTGTTGATCAATTACCCATTGAAAAATTCTACGGTGTTGGTGCCGTTACAGCAGAGAAGATGCATCAATTAGGTATCTATAATGGACGCGATTTAAAGTCATTTAGTAAAGAGGCGTTGATTAAACACTTTGGAAAGGTTGGTGAGCAATATTATCAATTTGCTCGTGCGATCGATCATCGTCCCGTCAATCCTAACCGAATACGAAAATCGGTCGGAGTTGAAGAGACCCTCCCAAATAATATTACAAATAGAGGAGCTCTCTTAACTCTCTTAAAGCCACTATTAGAGGAGCTTATTCGCCGCTGCCGCAAAGCAGATTTTATTGGAAGAACCTTTATATTAAAGGTGAAATATTATGACTTTCAACAGATTACCCGAAGTCGTACTGTCAATTTTGCTTTAGGGGAAGAGAGCGCCCCCTTATGGTCTCTACTCCTCCTTCTACTTCAGGAAATCCCACTTAATAAGAGCATCCGACTCATCGGCGTTGCTATCCAAAATATCGACCAAGAGAAACATGCTCTTAATAATGAATTAAATCAGAGCGAGTTAAAATTTTAATCGCCCAGATCTCCTCTCCTCTTAAAAGATTCAAATCATTCTTAAATAAGATTACAAATTGTCAATGAGAGTGCAAAATCATTGATTATTCTATCTTTTATGTAAGTATCTTATTAACAAGCACCCTTGATTACACCCAAAGAGGGTATCAATTCAATCTAAAATTCAGCGATAAAGAAGCAGTTAGCTGATCTTGCTCCTTGATTAATCCCTACTCTCTCACTACAATTAGCCTACAAAACAGACAGCATCGACTCCTTACAGAGGAAGAAGAGAGCACTATTATTGATCCATAATCGCGATGCTAATCGCTTAACTTACCAATAAAATAAGGATTTAATGAATGACCGAAAAGAATAGAACTAATGATGCCAAAACGAACGAGGCATTATCTAATCCCGATCGTCGCCGCGCGCTAAAGATGCTTAGTGCAGCTGGTGCTAGCTCAATTGCTATTGGCGCTATTAGTACCGGTGGTATTCTACTCAATAGCAAACCAAAGTATGACAAAGTCCCTACCTCCGCAAAAATTGTTATTGCTGGGGCTGGGGCCGCTGGGCTCACGGCAGCATCCCGCCTCTCACAGCGCTTACAGGGTGCTTCAATTACCATTATTGATCCTCGAGCAGAACACTACTATCAGCCTGGATTCACCCTCGTAGCTGCTGGCATAAAAGATGGCGATTATCCCATCTCAAAAACGACCGATTATCTCCCTAAAGATGTTGAATATCTGCAAGAGAAAGTAGCTGAAATTGATCCAGATGGGAATAAAGTAGTAACAAGTAGTGGTAAAAATATCAAGTATGATTATCTTATCGTTGCAACTGGCTTAAAGCTCGATTACAACGCAATTGAAGGGATGGAAGAGTCCTTAATCGGTCGTGAAGGAATTGGCAGTATCTACCATAGCCCTGAAGCTGCAGAAAAAACTTGGGCACTAATGTCTAAGTTTGCCGATGAAGGGGGAGTTGGAGTCTTTCAAAGACCTGGTACTGAAATGAAATGTGCCGGTGCTCCTTTAAAATATACCTTCATTACTGAAGATTATTTAACCCGACGCAAAACCCGTGGCAAAGCAGAACTTATCTACAACTCTAATAATAAAGCCCTCTTTAGTGTTCCCATTGTCTCAGAAAAGGTACGTATGCTCTTTCGGGAACGGGATATTATTATGAATTACGATCGCATCTTAAAAGCGATTGATCCAGGTAAAAAAATTGTAACCTTCTCATCACCTGAGGGAGATGTGGAACTAGGATATGACTTTATCAATGTTGTCCCCCCCATGGTGGCTAATGATGTTGTGCGTAATAGCCCTCTACCTTGGCAGACTGGTCAATGGGGCGATGAGGGCTGGATGGAGGTAGATCGTGGCACACTACGCCATGTGCGCTACCCCAATGTCTTTGGTGTCGGGGATATTGCAGGTGTTCCTAAAGGAAAGACAGCTGCTAGCGTTAAATGGCAAGTACCTGTGGCCGTTGATCATCTTATTGCGGATATTGAAGGAAAAGAGTCTACGGAACTCTATACCGGATATACATCCTGTCCCATGATTACCCGCTTAGGGCAAGCGATGTTGGTTGAGTTTGATTATGAGAATAATCTCATGCCCTCCTTCCCAGGTGTTATTGCACCCTTAGAGGAGCTCTGGATTAGCTGGGTTATGAAAACAATGGCACTTAAGCCCACCTATATCAGTATGTTACGCGGACTGGCTTAACCTGCCCCTAAAAACAATAAGGATTACTATATATTATGAAAGAGTTAGATTTTTTATCGATTATCTCTGTCTTCCAAGAGATGCTAGGTCCTCTACTATGGATTTTATTAGCCATTATTATCTTTGGTACCTCAGCCTTTATCGCCCTACTCCTTTTTGAGCGAAAAGTTGAGTCAAATCGTATGGTTCGCTCTCAAGCCGGGGGAATCTTAGGGGGTATTTTAGCACTGATCATTATGGCTAAAGTCTCCTCATCGGGATTTACTGATGCTGGCGGGCCTGCCGACTGGTTCTTAATTGCGCTGGTTTTTGGATTAGGATTTATTGGTGCAACAATCATCCTCTATACAATTGCTGGTTGGAGCCGTGCATTAGCTAAGTAAGCATATTACATGCTCCTACTTATGAGCACTTTTAGAATAAGCCTAAGGTATGTGACATACTCCTTAGGCTTTTTTCTTCCCATCTCTATAAAGTCGATTCCGGCTCCACTCTCTCTTGCTGATTACTCTCAGCACTTAATGCTACACCAGCGGCAGCAATAATAATCGCCCCTAAGGCACACCACTGCATTAAAGTTAATGCTTCCCCTAAAAATATTAACCCTGAGAGAGCCCCCACTGCCGGCTCTAAACTTGCCAGTGCACCAAATGTTTTACGGGGTAATCGGGTTAAAGCGATCATCTCTAAGGCATAGGGAATCGCTGACGAGAAGAGCGCAACGGCAAAAGCTAATGGTAATATTGAAGGGGTAAAGATAACTGTTCCCGACTTAATTAATCCCACAGGAAAGAAGATAGCTGCAGAGATTATTGTTCCTACCGGTGCCGTCGCAGAACCATAATAGAAACCTGCCTTCTGCCCATAAATAATATAGATAGCCCAGCAGACACCCGCACCTAATGCATATAGCGCACCAACTAAATCAATATGATCTGCCTCCCCTCTAGGAAGTAAAAAATAGAGCCCTAAAACAATAAATCCAAGCCAAACAAAATCCATCCGGCGACGGGATGAGTAGAGTGCAACAGCTAAAGGACCTGTAAATTCTAATGCTACTGCTATACCAATAGGGAGAGTCTGTAGCGATTGGTAAAAGAGAAAATTCATAAACCCTAATGAAATGCCATAAGCAAAAAGATAACGGAGATTCTCTCGGTTAAATTGATGTTTCCAAGGCTTAAAAAAGAGGGTTAATAGAAGAGCACTAATCCCCAGGCGCATCGCTGTAACACCTTCAGAGCCAATCTCAGCAAAGAGACTCTTCGCTAACGAGGCCCCCCCTTGCAATGAGATCATCCCTAAAACTAATAGAAGAATTGGGATTAATATCCCATGCTGTAATCGCGCTAATAACATAGGCCCTGCTCCTAATCTATTCTACTCACTAGATGAGAGAAAGCGTTAAGATAAGTCTCTCTACACCCATCTCAACGCTTCTAAATCACTACAAAATTGTATTAAAGAGGGGATTTCCCCTAAGCTTTTAAGCTCTACCCCACAGTTACTTATGCTCGTGGAACAATTGCATTAGTTACCTTAATTGTGGAGATCAATCGTCCATCCTCTTCTGAATAGATATTCACATCCCAAACATGGGTCCGCCCACCTTGATGAAGAATTGTGGCTTTTGCTACTACCGTCTCCCCCATTAAACCGCCAGAGACATGGCTTGCACTAATCTGCATTCCAACACAACCATAATCAGGGTAGACCAGATAGAGAGAGCCTAAACCAGCTAAGGACTCAGCTAAAGCAATTGATGCGCCACCATGTAGATTTCCTACCATCTGCGTATTATGCTTAACCACGGGCATAGTAGCCTCAGCATATCCCTCTCGAACTGCTGTGAATTTCATTCCTAAATGCCCCATTAAATTATCGGCATTCAACTCATTTAAATCCTGTAAGGTTAACTTCTTCTTACTCAAAGTCTCATTCCTCCTCTGTTATATCGATGGTTTAATAACACCATCTCTTTATTGCTATATGAGCACTTATAAACAAGCTAACATATTGCAAGAGAAATTCTATTTTAGCAAGTAACAGACGGCTAAAAATCCACTCCCTTGCCATTTAGGGGAATTCCCACTATCTTTACAGATCATCTAAATGCTTTTGCTAAGGCTAACTGATTAATAATAACGATAATTAACGTTTAGGAGAATGGTATGCAACATCTCTATCTGGAGTTTTATCAATCAACTCCACAGATACAATCACTCATTGATCAATATGAGATTAAAGAGAATGATTACGCTGTCCACCCCAATAAAACCTTAGCTGAACGACGATCCTTACCCAACAACCATCTAATTATGATAAAAGAAGAGCAGCGTTTAATCGGTTTTTTCTGCCTTGATACCACAGGTGCTAAGATCGAGTATGGGGGGGAGTCTCACGATCTACTCTTTCGCTCCTTCTCTATCGATCATCGCTTTCGTAATCGGCAATATGCAGAGAATGCTCTATATCTACTCGATCCCTTTGTACGTCATCATTTCCCTGATAAGAAGCATCTTCTTCTTGTAGTGAATCATGAGAATATTCCCGCACAAAAACTATATCAAAAGTGTGGATTTCATGACACAGGACGGCGTGCAGCAGGTCTCTATGGTGAAGTCTTTGTCTACCGTAAACCCCTAAAATAGAGTAATGCATAATGGCAAAAGAGGGTGGATACTCTGTGATAAGAGACCACCCTCCTCCCTAAATTTATCTCTTTATCCACGCTCCCGAATAGGAGAAGAGATGTTACGCTAAGCGCCCATGACAATGCTTAAAGCGCTTTCCTGAACCACACGGACACTCCTCATTACGCCCGACATTCATAAAACGGGGATCATCTTTAATCGATTCCTCTGCCTCACTATCGGCATACTCCTCATCCCCATGTTTTAACTGTTGCTCAATTGCTTTACGCTCAACTTCTGGGATAGAGACTTGAATCTGAACCTTACTTAAAAAGCTAAGAGTACGATAAGCGATACGACCTAACATCTCCTCAAAAAGAGCAAAAGACTCCTTCTTATACTCCTGCTCAGGACGCTGCTGAGCATAGGCGCGTAACTGGATACCTTGTCGTAGATAGTCCATCGCCGCTAGATGCTCCTTCCACTCTTCATCAAGAATCTGAAGCAAAATAGCCTTCTCAAACTGTCTAAATTCATCGAGATTAACCAATGTTAGCTTAGCCTCATAATGTTGCTTGTTCAGCTCAATAATCTGCTCAATAAGCGCCTTCTCATCAAACTCTTCATCTCGCTCTAAAGCAGCTTTAATCTCAACTTCAACCTCAAAATCCTCTTTTAAAAGTTGCTCTAACCCTTCTAGATCTAAATTTTCAATATCCCAAGATTCCGATAGTGATCCTGGAGGAATAAAGCTATGAACTAAATCAGTAAGCACCTCTTCTCGACGCACCGCTACTAAATTAGCCACATTCTCTGCAGCTAAGATAGCATCACGATGTTGATAGATAATCTTGCGCTGATCATTAGCAACATCATCATACTGGAGCAGATTCTTACGGATATCAAAGTTATGCCCCTCTACACGACGCTGGGCATTCTCTATCGATCGGCTGATCATTCGATGCTCAATGGCAACACCGTCACCCATCCCTAACCCCTTCATAAGGTTATACATTCTTGGGCTAGTAAAGATACGCATAAGATTATCTTCTAATGATAGATAGAAACGTGAGGAACCTACATCCCCTTGACGTCCGGCACGACCACGCAACTGATTATCGATACGACGAGATTCGTGTCGCTCGGTCCCGATAATATGCAAACCACCTAACTCTAATACTTTATCGTGCCGCTCTTGCCAAGCCTCTTTTAGGCGAGCAATCTCTTCTTCAGTAGCATCAGGATGTTCCTCCTTATAGAGCGCTACCTCCATCTCAAAGTTCCCACCTAAAACAATATCTGTTCCTCGCCCAGCCATATTAGTAGCAATCGTAATTGCTCCAGGACGCCCTGCCGCCCCAACAATGTAGGCTTCACGCTGATGCTGCTTTGCATTAAGGACTTCATGGGGAATATTCCTCTTCTTTAAGATGCTTGAAATATACTCTGAAACCTCAACTGATGCAGTACCAACAAGAACAGGTTGCTGACGCTCATAACAATCGAGAATATCTTTTACAATCGCTTCAAACTTCTCTTTCTGAGTTAAATAGACTAAATCGCCATAATCCTTTCTCTGTACTGGACGATTCGTAGGGATTACAACAACCTCTAGCCCATAGATTTCAAGAAACTCTGGCGCTTCAGTATCCGCTGTCCCTGTCATTCCCGAGAGCTTTTCATAAATTCTAAAGTAATTTTGGAATGTAATTGATGCAAGCGTCTGATTTTCTGGCTGAACCTCAACCCCCTCTTTCACCTCTATCGCTTGATGTAATCCCTCTGACCAACGACGTCCCGCTAAGGTGCGTCCTGTATGCTCATCAACAATGACTACTTCACCATTAGCAACAATATAATCAACATCACGCTGAAAGAGATAGTGTGCACGTAGACAATTATCTAAATGGTGGTAGAGCTTAAGATTTTGACTATCATAGAGACTCTCACCCTCATTGAGCAGCCCTACCTCAATAAGCAACTGCTCAATCTTCTCATGACCTGCCTCAGTAAGGTTAACCTGCCGATCCTTCTCATTAATTTCAAAATCAATCGGCTCACCATCCGGTGTGGGCTTCTGTAGTTCAGGAACCAAGCGGTTAATTGTTTCATAAAGCTCTTCAGAACCCTCAACAGGACCTGAGATTATTAACGGTGTACGCGCCTCATCAATTAAAATAGAGTCTACCTCATCAATAACTGCATAATAGAGGGGCCGCTGGACCTTATCTTCTAGACGATAGGCCATATTATCCCGCAGATAATCGAATCCTAATTCATTATTAGTGCAGTAGCAGATATCAGATTGATAAGCACGGCGCTTCTCCTCAATCGATTGTCCAGATACGACAACCCCCACCGTAAGTCCTAAAAACTGATATACTTGCCCCATCCACTCAGCATCCCGTTTCGCTAAGTAATCATTAACCGTGACAACATGAACCCCTTTACCAGTTAATGCATTGAGATAGACGGGTAGCGTCGCCACTAATGTCTTTCCCTCACCGGTGCGCATCTCAGCAATTCGCCCTTTGTGCAGGGTAATACCACCAATGAGTTGCACATCGTAATGGCGCATCCCTAAAACCCGCCGACTTGCTTCACGAATTGTAGCAAACGCTTCTGGCAGCAGAGCATCTAAGCTCTCCCCACCGGCAATACGCGCTTGAAATTTAGGTGTCTGCTCCTGCAGCTCCTCATCAGTGAGTGCCATCATCGCCTCTTCTAATGCATTGATCTTCTTAACTTCTGCATTAGCTTCTTTAATGAGCCGATCGTTACGTGTTCCTATAAACTTTCTTATTAAGCGACTAAACATTTGCTACCTTTACATTTTTAAACAGTTATTGATTGGAATGGTGCACATCTTACCGTATTTGCTTCACAAATTTAATCTTATTCGAGAGATTTATTAAGATATCTCCAAAGAAAAAATGTGACTCATAGCCATAATAGATGGGGGTCGATTACTGCTTTTCAATCCAATTATTTCGATTAATAATCTCATCTGAGAGGATAAAGCCTAAACGCGCCTTAATCTCTTCAGAGTTAACCCCCATAATCTTACGAGCCTCCTCGTGATTATAATTACTAATACCCCGTCCTACCTCCTCCCCCTCTTCATTAAGACAGAGAACAAGATCTCCTCGATCAAATACACCTTCAACGGCAATAACGCCAATTGGAAGGAGACTACGATTTCGTTCAAGTAGAGCTCTTTCAGCCCCTTTATCAATGATTAATGAACCATCGAAATGGCTATGACTCAACATCCAACGCTTCTTTGCAGCTAACTTAGATTTGCTTGGATTGAGGCGCGTCCCTATCGCCTCCCCATTAGCTAATGAGCAGAGTACATTTGGGCGATCCCCCTTTGCAATATAGGTGACTGTTCCTGATTTTGCGGCAATCTGTGCGGCTTTAATTTTTGTATACATACCACCACGACCAAGTACCCCACCCTCAGATGAGGCTACCGAAAGCAACATACTATCGAATGCATCCGCTTCAGTGATCAGCTCTGCATCGGGGTTACTTCGCGGGTCACTATCAAACACCCCAATCTGATCTGTTAAGATTATATAACGATCAGCCTCCACTAAATTAGCCACCAATGCCCCTAAAGTATCATTATCACCAAAGCAGATCTCATCATATGAGGTGGTATCATTCTCGTTGATTACGGGCACGGCTCCATGAGCTAATAGAGCTTCCAAAGTCGCCTTAATATTTAGATAGCGTTTACGATCTGCAGCATCCTCATGGGTTAATAAAATCTGCCCAACATGAATACCGTAGGGCTGAAATCCCCCTTTCCAAGCATCTACTAAACTCGATTGCCCCACCGATGCTGCTGCCTGCAGCTCACTCAATAGGCGGGGTCGTTCGGTAAGCTTAAGCTGCTTCATCCCTTCAGCTACAGCCCCTGACGAGACTAATACTACATCAATATTCTGCCGCTGTAACTGCTCAATCTGCTCACACCAATGGGCAATACGCTTCTGATCTACCCCCTCACCATCATTGGTAATCATGGCGCTGCCAATTTTTATAACCCAAGTCTCATGGGTTCTTCTCTCATCCATAACTCACCTTACTACACTATTTATAAAGGAATCGGCATAAAGAGGCTTATTCTACCACTCTTGTTACAGAAATTTGGTAATATATCCCTCTGATTATAGATTACATAACCGATTCAATCTGATATTGGGATAATAAAAAATGGTAGCAAAAACATTATATGAAAAGATTTGGGATGATCATGTTGTACGCACTGAGGGGGAGGATACAGCGCTGCTCTATATTGATCGACATATTATTCATGAGGTAACCAGTCCACAAGCCTTTGAGGGGCTCAAGCTAGCTAACCGCGAATTATGGCGCAAAGAATCTATTGTCGCTATGCCCGATCATAACACCCCAACAACAGGCGATATCCATAATATAGAGGATCCCATCTCGCGGATTCAGGTTGAAACACTCCACAAAAATGCCACTCAACAGGGTCTAACTTATTTTCCAATTGGGGATCAACGTCGCGGTATTGTTCATGTTGCAGGTCCTGAACAGGGCGCAACTCTACCAGGAATGACTATCGTATGTGGTGACTCCCATACTGCTACCCATGGCGCATTTGGTGCTATAGCCTTTGGTATTGGTACGAGCGAAGTAGAACATGTTATGGCTACTAACTGCCTAGTCCAAACTAAAGCGAAAACCCTCAATATTCATGTGACAGGTACCCTTGCGAAAGGGGTGAGCGCAAAAGATCTTATCCTCGCAATCATTCGAGAAATAGGCACCGCAGGTGGAACAGGGTATGCTATTGAATTTACAGGGGAAGTGATTAGAGATCTCTCTATGGAAGGGCGGATGACCATCTGCAACATGGCCATTGAAGCCGGTGCCCGTGTCGGCTTAGTCGCTGTTGATGAGAAGACAATTGAGTATGTTAAAGGGCGTCCCTTTGCACCAAAGGATGAGCATTGGGAGCAAGCCGTAGCCTACTGGAAGACACTTCACTCCGATGAGGGAGCAGAATTTGATAAAACCATTACGATCGACGCCTCTAACATTGAGCCCCAGGTTAGTTGGGGAACAAGCCCAGAAATGGTAATTGGGATTAGCGAATTGATTCCTGATCCTGATAAAGCAACTAACCCAACTCAGCGGGAAAGCATTAAAAACGCCCTCAAATATATGGGTCTAGAAGCGAATCAATCCCCTAAGAGTATTAAGCTAGATAAGATCTTTATCGGCTCCTGCACTAACTCTCGAATTGAAGATCTGAGAGAAGCAGCAAAAATCGCGGAGGGTAAAAAAGTAGCAGACAATGTTAAGTTAGCAATGATTGTTCCTGGATCTGGTCTAGTAAAAGCACAAGCCGAAGCGGAAGGATTAGACAAAATTTTTATTGAGGCAGGCTTTGAGTGGCGCGAACCGGGCTGCTCAATGTGTCTGGCGATGAATAATGATCGTCTAGAGCCTAAAGAGCATTGCGCCTCAACTTCAAATAGAAACTTTGAAGGGCGGCAAGGAGCGGAGGGTCGTACCCATCTCGTTAGTCCCGCCATGGCAGCTGCAGCAGCAATTGCTGGCCACTTTGTGGATGTTCGCGACCTACTTTAATAGCCTCTACTCAAATAATATAGAATTCTAAAGGAGTTTTAGATGAAGCCTTTTACAACACATACCGGCCTAGTTATTGCACTCGATCGCGCTAACGTAGATACCGATGCCATCATTCCCAAGCAATTTTTAACGAGCATCCATAAAAGTGGGTTTGGTGTTAACCTCTTTGATGAGTGGCGCTATCTCGATTACGGAAAACCGGGTATGGATAATAGCAAACGCCCTTTAAATATGGATTTTCCCCTCAACCAAGAGCGCTACCAAGGGGGAACTATTCTTCTTACCCGTGAAAACTTTGGCTGTGGTTCTTCACGCGAGCACGCCGTTTGGGCGCTCGATGATTATGGAATTCGCGCCATAATTAGCCCAAGTTACTCCGATATTTTCTACAACAACTGCTTTAAAAATGGTCTCCTTCCTATTCGTTTGACGAAAGAGGAGGTCAATAGACTCTTTGAGCTTGTTGAGGAGCATATTGGGCTTGAGATAACCATTGACCTTAAGGAGCAGCAGCTTCGCCCTCTCTTAAAGGGTGAGCCCTTAATCGATCCCTTCACATTTGAGGTTGACTCCTTTAGAAAGGAGATGCTCTTAAATGGCTATGATGATATTAGCTTAACATTGCAGCATAAAGATGAGATTAAGGCATATGAAGCTCGTCGCAAAAAGGAAGCCCCTTGGTTATTCAACTGATATAGAGTTGCCTGCAGATGCAGATAGAGGGGGCACAAACCCCCTCATATTAAGAGGAGAGCACTCCTACCTCTCTATTCTGCTGAATCTGCCATTACTAACTAATTACTGATTCGCTTGATATTGATTAAAAAGAGAGCACCATGAAGATAAAAGAGATCCGCCGAAAATTCTTAGATTTTTTTGTCAGCAAAAATCATACAGAAGTACCCTCAAGCTCACTTCTTCCACATAATGACCCTACCCTACTCTTTACCAATGCGGGGATGAATCAATTTAAAGATCTATTTTTAGGGGCTGAGCAACGGGATTATCTCCGCGCCGTAACTGCACAAAAATGTGTTCGGGCTGGCGGCAAACATAATGATTTAGAGAATGTTGGATATACAGCACGCCACCATACATTCTTTGAGATGCTCGGAAACTTTAGTTTTGGTGACTACTTTAAAGAGGATGCTATTAAGTTCGCTTGGGAGCTGCTCACTCAAGTCTATAAGATCCCAGAAGAGAAGTTACTTGTTACCATCTACCATAATGATGAGGAGGCCTTCTCTATCTGGCGAGAGCAGATCGGTTTGCCCGAAGAGAAGATCATTCGTATCGGTGATCTTCCCGATGGCACCTCTGATAACTTCTGGCAGATGGGGGATACAGGACCCTGTGGTCCCTCTTCTGAGATCTTCTACGACCATGGTGAGGCGATCTTTGGTGGACCTCCTGGCTCTAAAGATGAAGATGGCGATCGCTTTACCGAGATCTGGAATCTTGTCTTTATGCAATATAACCGTGATGAGAAGGGGAACCTTCATCCTCTACCAAAACCCTCTATCGATACTGGAATGGGGTTAGAACGTATCGCAGCTGTCTTACAGGGAGTCACCAGTAACTATGAGACGGATCTTTTCCGCAACCTTATTCAAGCGGCCGCTAAAGTAACGGAGACAACCGACCTAACCGACAACTCACTAAAGGTGATTAGTGATCATATTCGGGCCGTCACATTCCTTATTAGTGATGGCATCCGCCCCTCTAATGAGGGTCGTGGCTATGTATTACGCCGAATTATTCGCCGGGCGATTCGTCACGGTTATACCTTAGGTAAAAAAGAACCTTTTCTACATCAGCTAGTAGATGCTGTTGTCGCCGAGATGGGTGAAGCCTACCCTGAAATTGCAGAAAAAACTACAGAGATTAGTGCAACACTTCTTGATGAGGAGAATCGCTTTCTGATTACTTTAGAGCATGGGTTAACACTGCTAGAGCAAGATATCGCTAACCTCAAAGGGACTGTGATTCCTGGTGAAACAATCTTCAAACTGTATGATACCTACGGATTTCCGGTAGATCTCACCAATGATATCGCTCGGGAACAGAATTTAAGCCTCGATATGGATGGCTTTGAGCGCTGCATGGAGGAGCAACGTGCTCGAGCTCGGGCAGCAAGCGACTTTAGCGCTAATACGACGTATACCATCGAGGAGAAGGATGCGACAATCTTTAAAGGATATGATACCGCCAATATCACCAGTAAGATAACCACACTATTGGTCGATGGCGAATCGAGCCAATCAGCAACTGATGGAAGTGAGGCGGTGCTCCTACTAAAAGAGACACCATTCTACCCAGAATCAGGGGGACAGGTGGGTGATACTGGCTATATTCGTGGTGATAACTTCACCTTTTTAGTAAAAGATACTCAAAAACAACATGAGAATATTCTTCATATAGGGGTCGTAACTGAGGGCACCGCAACAATAGGTGACCAAGTATCGGCACAAATTGATAATTCTCGCAGAGATGCCATTCGGAAAAATCACTCCGCAACCCATCTGCTTCACGCAATATTACGAAAAACATTAGGTACTCATATTGAGCAGAAGGGGTCGCTGGTGACAGATAATCGCCTGCGCTTTGACTTCTCCCATAATGCGCCCTTAATGTTTGAAGAGCTCGAAACTATTGAGCAGCTTGTTAATGCTGAAATTATGCGTAACCACCCTGTTGAGGCGGAAGAGATGGCATTAGAGGCCGCTAAAGAGCGAGGAGCTATGGCACTCTTCGGTGAGAAGTATGGTAATGAAGTGCGTGTTATACAGATGGGTGATTCAATTGAGTTATGCGGTGGAACACATGTTCACTATACCGGTGATATCGGCCCCTTTAAAATACTCTCTGAAACAGGTATAGCCTCTGGGGTTCGCCGTATTGAAGCAGTGACCGCTACAGATGCGCAAGCGATTATTGAGTCACAAAATCGCCTGATTCATCAACTAGCCGATCTACTCAATACAGATCATGATCATATCCTATCCCGTGTAGAAGAGAGTCTCAATGAGGTTAAATCCCTTCGTCGGGAACTTGCTTCAGCACAATCTGCACTCGCTTTTGCAAAACGGGGCGAACTTCTTGAGGGTGCTTTTGAGATTGCCGAAATCCCCATTATTCTTGGACGCTTAGAAGGGACCGATAATCGCACCTTACGAGAACTTTGTGATAATCTTCAGGCTGAAACAGCAGGAATCACCCTCTTAATCTCTGCCATTGATGGGCGGGTTGCCTTAGTCTCATCTGTCGATAAGAGATTAAATGATCGTATTAAAGCGGGTGATCTTCTCAATATCGCTGCAGCAAAAGTAGGTGGTAAAGGGGGAGGACGCCCCACCGCAGCAACCGGAGGAGGAAGTCATCCTGAACATATTAATGATGCACTTAAAGCTGCAAAAGATTGGCTTGAAGAGAGACTCTCATAGACTCTCTTGACTATCTAGGAGTGAGGAGTAAATTAGACGCTATCAGATTGATAGCGTCTTCTTTTCGCAATGTAATACTGTTATCGGAAAAAAGAATGGAGTGAATCATGATTAATCAATATAATCTTCGAAAAGGAGTCGCCCAGGCAACATATTTACTTCTCTTTTTCTACCCTCTTTGGACGCTCCACTTTTATACCCACTTTTATAAAAGTATGCCGACCTTTATCAGCTTTGCCCCACTCTCACTATTAGGGCAGATGCTCTTCAGCTTACTCCCTTCAGGCGTCGCTCTTTTTCTACTCTTCCGGCACCCCTATTATCGAAAAACACTTAAAAAAGGGGTACTTCCACTCCTCCTATTACTCTATCTGAGCCTCTTTCTACTAGAATATCAGTCACTAATACTTGGCTACTCCCCCATTAGCCTTCGATTTTTTCGCTTTGGTCCCCTATTAATGGTGCTCCCTCCAATGATTTTTATGGGAATTCCATACTATCTAGCCCTCTCAAAAGAGCCACCCTCCTCTTTCCTTCACCTGATTGTGGCCTTTCTTCTTCTGCCACTAATTACATTAATGATCCTTCGATATACGTTACTCGTTACTTACGAGCCACTCGCTATCAACTGGATTACCCTTCCACTTTGGCATCCCTACCTCCTCTCTCCTCCTCTTCTTATGGTAGGAGTAACGCTTATATTGCCTCATCTTGCTCCCCTAATTGCCTCCAATATGGCTCATCGAAAATCGACTTTAGTTAAAGAAGCACTGATCATTCTCATTGCACTATTGTTATTCCACCTCACAATCAGTGAGATCTATCAGCAACTTCTCACCCCTACCCCACTTATTCTCAATCAGCCTCTATAAAAATTGTGTTATAATTCTTCGTTTTTATCCCTCTTTTTTAGAGAGCAATTCACCGATTTCGGAATTAATGTACGAGTATTAATCATCTATGAGCTTTGTCCATCTATCTCTCCATACCGAATTTTCACTGGTTGATGGCTTAATCCGCATTAAACCTCTCTTTGAGCGTTTAAAAGAGCAGCAGGTCACGGCCGTAGCCTTAACCGATTTAGGGAATGCTTTTGGTGCAATTAAGTTTTACCAAGCAGCGTTAAAGGCAGGTATTAAGCCTATCTTTGGTGCCGACCTCCTTTTACGAACTGATGATGGCGAAGTTGGACGGATAACTGCATTAGCCCAAAACTATACTGGCTATCTCAATCTCTCTAAACTACTTAGCAAAGGGTATATCGAGAAGCAGATTCGGGGTATTCCCCATGTAACCCCAGAGTGGCTATGTGAATATAACGAAGGATTAATCTTAATCCTCTCTAAAGAGAGCCATTTTGGACAAGCATTAATCCACCATAACCCTGAAAGTGCAGAGAAAGTTCTCCATGGCCTCTATAGTGAGTATCTTGATAATCGTCTCTATCTAGGTGTGAAGCGGCTCAATCAAGAGGGGGATGATCTCTTTATTCATGAAGCGGTACTCTTTTCAGAACGGCTTGGCCTTCCATTAGTAGCCCATAATGATGTACGCTTTATGGATAAGAGTGACTTTGAAGCTCATGAAGTCCGAACCTGTATCCAATCCGGCAATATACTTAGCGATCCTAATCGCCCTAAAAACTATAGTCCGGAACAATACCTTAAATCGCCTGAAGAGATGATCACACTCTTTGAGGATCTTCCGGAGGCAATTGAGAATGCCAATGAGCTAGCAAAACGTTGTACCGTCACCTTGCAGCTCGATGTACCACAACTTCCCCATCTAGAGACACCTGATGGGGTAACGATGGAGGAGTATTTTCGTAAAGCATCTAAGGAGGGGCTCATCGCTCATATCGGGGAGCCTAATGAGGAGAATCGAGAGTATTGGGAGCGGCTTGAGAGGGAGCTGAATGTCATTATTGAGATGGGTTTTCCGGACTACTTCCTCATTGTTGCCGACTTTATTCAATGGTCAAAACAGAACAATATTCCAGTTGGTCCTGGACGTGGTTCAGGAGCAGGTTCACTCGTTGCCTGGGCGCTTGGTATTACCAATATTGATCCACTCTTATACGATCTCCTTTTTGAGCGATTCCTTAACCCTGAGCGTGTCTCAATGCCAGACTTTGATATTGACTTCTGTATGGAGGGGCGCGATCGTGTTATTGACTATGTTGCCGATAAGTATGGGCGTGATGCTGTCTCACAAATAGCGACACATGGTACGATGGCGGCTAAAGCAGTAGTGCGCGATGTCGGTCGAGCGTTAGGACAACCTTATGGATTTGTAGATCGAATTGCCCGGCTCATCCCTTTTGAGATTGGCATGACTTTAGAAAAGGCGATGCAGCAAGAGCCTGATCTCTACGATCTCTACCATAAAGATGAGGAGGTTGCCGAACTAATTGACTTAGCAAAACAGCTTGAAGGGTTAACTAAATCGGTAGGACGCCATGCCGGAGGGGTTGTCATTGCACCCACACTACTAACGGACTTCTCTCCACTCTATTGCGAAGAGGGGACAACTGCGCTAGTTACCCAATATGATAAAGATGATATTGAAGCTGCAGGGCTTGTTAAGTTTGACTTTTTAGGTCTAAGAACATTAACCATTATTGACTGGGCCCTTAAAAATATTAAAAAGTCCCGTAATATTGAGTTGGATATTGAGGCGATCTCTCTTGAAGATGAAGCTACCTTTGCACTCCTTAAATCATGTAAAACAACCGCAGTCTTCCAGCTTGAGTCTCACGGGATGAAGGATCTTCTCAATCGCCTTCAACCCGATACCTTTGAAGATATTATTGCCTTAGTAGCCCTCTTTAGACCTGGCCCTCTAGAATCTGGAATGGTTGACGACTTCATCAATCGTAAACATGGATTAGAAGAGGTAGAGTACCCCTTCCCTGAGCTTGAAGATGTCCTTGCCCCCACCTATGGGGTAATCGTCTATCAAGAGCAGGTGATGCAGATCTCCCAAATTATAGGAAACTACTCTCTAGGGGGCGCAGACCTTCTTCGACGCGCCATGGGGGCAAAACTGCCAGAGGTAATGGCTGAGCAGCGAGCGCTCTTTATGGAAGGAGCTAAGGAGCTTGGCTTTGATGCCGAAAAAGCAGGAAATCTCTTCGATCTTATGGAGAAGTTTGCAGGATATGGATTTAATAAGTCACACTCTGCTGCATATGCCCTACTCTCATATCAAACAGCCTACCTCAAAGCACACTATCCAGCTGAGTTTATGGCAGCAGTTCTCTCTGCCGATCTCGACCATACCGATAAGCTTGTCATCTTTATCAATGAGTGTCGTGCGATGGGACTTACCATCCGCCGACCCAATATTAATGAGTCCCTCTACCAATTTTCAGTTAATGAGAAGGGGGAGCTTGTCTATGGGCTCGGAGGATTGAAAGGGTATGGGAAAGCGGCGGCTCTACAGCTTATTGAGGAGCGCAATATAAATGGCCCTTATCGTGATCTCTTCGATTTTTGCCGTCGAATTGATACCAGTAAAACCACTCGCCGAGCTATTGAAATCTTAATCAACGCCGGTGCTTTTGATGCCTTAGAGAGCTCAATTACCTCAATTTTCGATCGTGCCGCCTACCGAGCATCACTCATAGCGACACTTCCTGAGGCGATGCAATTAGCACAACAACATCATCATAACCAAAATTCTGGCCAAGATGATCTCTTTGGACTCTTTGCAGATGAAGAGGCGGATAAAAGCCTCAGCCATAGCCTCACCAAAGCCCCAGCTTATACCCGTATGGAGCTGTTGCAGAAAGAGCTTGATACGCTAGGATTTTACTACACAGCCCACCCTACGGAGCAGTATCAGAAAGAGTTTCGATCTATCATCACCCACACCCTGCAGGAGCTTTTAACCCTTCCTGAACCTGAGTTTAAGCAGTACAGCACCAAAGGGCGCGAGCCTGATACCTTGATTGCAGGCTTTGTAACCGATCTATATAGTCGCATCACTCGAAAGGGAAATAAGATGAATTTTGCGGTTATTGAGGATCATACCGCTCGCTATGAGCTTCTCTACTACGATGAGCAGGTCGAGGCCCTTGGTGAAGCCATCGAAGCAGGAACCATTCTTTTTGCCCATGGGCATCAGATGTGGGATGAGTATAATGGCGCCATGGGAATAAGAGTCTCATCGCTCCACACCTTAGACCACATTCGTCTAGAGCGTGGAAAGTATCTCTACCTCACTAATCGCACTGCGATCACACCTGATCACCTTCAAAAATTGATGGCCTTAATTAACCAACATAGTGATGCTAACGAAGGGCTCCCCCTCCTTTTTCGTTATCAAGTGGAGGAGGGATCGGTTGTTCTACAACTCTCTAACAGAGATCGACTCCGCCCCTCCTTTCTCTTTAGCGAAGAGTTTGAATCTCACTTTAGTAGCAACTTCTATGCGGAATATCGATACCAATAGAAGAGCCCCTATTAAGAGCTGATGTAATGAGTTGAGCCTCTCAGCTAGATATTAGCCTTAACATCATCTCCTGACGAAATGCTCCTAAAAGCACCTCTTTGATGGGGGCGTTAATCACTTTTGGACCATTTTGAATCATTTTGGAAGAATCCCCTTACCTCGTATATAATGGGGAGCTTCTTTTCCATTTACTTTTAAGGGTATTGATGTGATCGACTCTCGCTTACTTAGACAAGATATTGATGAGGTCTCTGCTCGCCTTTTACGCCGTGGCTATCAATTAGATAAAACACGCTACTTAACATTAGAAGAGCAGCGTCGGAATTTGCAGATTGAGGTGGAATCACTCCAGAGTGAGCGCAATAAGAGTGCGCGCGCAATTGGCAAAGCAAAAGCAAATGGTGAAGATGCCACCCCACTGCTTGAAGCAGTCTCTGATCTTGGTGCTAAACTTGATCAGGCAAAGGATAAGCTTGATGCCGTTATGAAAGAGCTTCAAGCACTGCTCCTTGATCTCCCTAATCTCCCCCACGACTCTGTCCCAGTTGGTAAGGATGAGAATGATAATGTGGAGATAAAACGTTGGGGGGAGATTCCTCAATTCTCTTTTAAAGCTAAAGATCATGTGGATCTAGCCTATGAGAAGGGGATGGACTTTGAAGGTGCTGTTAAAATTACTGGTTCTCGATTTGTTCTTCTAAAGCGGGGTATCGCTCGCCTCCATCGCGCACTAGCACAATTTATGTTAGATACTCATGTCGATAAACATGGATATACTGAAGTCAATGTGCCTGTCATTGTTAATGAGAATTCACTCTTTGGGACAGCACAGCTACCAAAGTTTTCCGAAGATCTCTTTAAATTAGAAGATGAACGCGACTTCTATCTAATTCCAACAGCCGAGGTGCCCCTAACTAATATTGTTCGTGATGAGATTCTCTCAGAAGAGGAACTTCCGATCCAGCTGACTGCTCATAGTAACTGTTTTCGTTCTGAAGCAGGAAGTTATGGTCGTGATACCCGCGGCATGATTCGTCAACATCAATTTGAAAAAGTTGAACTTGTTCACTTTGTCGCGCCCGATGATTCCTACGAAGCATTAGAGCGATTAACTCGTCATGCTGAGTATATTTTAGAGGCCCTTGAGCTTCCCTATCGCCGTGTAGTGCTCTGCACTGGTGATATGGGCTTTGCTGCAGCAAAAACCTATGACTTAGAAGTATGGTTACCAGGCCAAGAGCAGTATCGTGAAATCTCATCCTGCTCTAACTGTGAAGATTTTCAAGCCCGTCGTGCTAAAGCTCGCTATCGCAACAGTAAGAGTGGTAAAAATGAGCTTTTACATACCCTTAATGGTTCAGGCCTTGCAGTAGGTCGTACCCTTGTTGCAGTTATTGAAAATTATCAGCAAGAAGATGGTACGATAAAGGTTCCTGATGTCCTAAAACCTTATATGAATAATCTAGAATTTATCTAACATATTCTCAATCAATCGCTAGAGTCGAAGGAGATTTAATTATGGCAATGATCATTACTGATGAATGTATTAATTGTGACGTGTGTGAGCCTGAGTGCCCTAATGACGCCATCTCTATGGGTGAAGAGATCTATGAGATCGACCCAAATAAGTGTACAGAGTGTGTAGGCCATTTCGATACTCCACAGTGCGTCGAGGTCTGTCCTGTTGAGTGTATTCCACACGATCCTGACCATGTTGAGACTCAAGAGGAGCTATTAGAAAAGTTCCACCGTCTCCAAGCTGGCTAACAGTAGCAGTTAAAAAATTAATCCATTATTTCTAGGTATAACTTTATGAAGAAATCCCTTTTAGCAACCCTACTCCTAATCCCGTTGGTGAGCTTCTCGGCCGTATATCAGAAGCCTACTAACGGTGATGTTATTGGTGAAACAAAAATTGTCTATGCAGAAGGTACTGACTCGCTTATTGATATCGGGGAGCGTTACGAAGCGGGTTTTGATGAGCTTCAATGGGCTAACCCCGAAGTTAGTACCTGGACCCCTGGAGAAGATACCCCGATTATTCTTCCCTTTAAATATATTTTACCTAATGGAAAGCGCAGTGGAATCGTCTCAAATATTCCGGAGATGAGAACATACTACTTCCCTAAAGATGAAGACTTAATTTATGTCTATCCTGTTAGTGTTGGAAGAATGGATTGGAAAACGCCTCTCGGCACCTGGAAAATTACAGTTAAACAGGTGGATCCACCATGGTATCCCCCGGAAAGTATCCGTCGCGAACATCGTGAGATGGGGCGAGGGGAACTTCCTCGTGTCGTTCCCGCTGGCCCTGACAATCCGATGGGACGCCATGTTTTACGCCTAAACTTACCAAGCTATCTCCTTCATGGCACTAATGATACGACTGGGATAGGCATGCGCGTGACCCACGGCTGTATGCGCTTCTTTCCCGACAACATTGAAGAACTCTATAATATCGTTCCTAATGGAACCGAAGTAACCTTCCTCAATGAGCCGATAAAGTGGGGTTGGGAGGGTGATGATCTATTAATTGAGGTTCATCCCCCCTTAGAAGAGGATAATATGTCTACCGAGGAGCTATTGATCAAGGCTTATGAGCTCTTAGCTCCCTTCATTGATGACCCTAATATTGAGGTAAGTCGCGAATTAGTGGATGTGGCTATTCGTCAAATGAGCGGTCTTCCCGTTATTGTCGGCACTCGAAATCCCTATAAGCAACTCACCATCGATGCAGAAGAGAGTGCTTTAGGCATTGATTGGAATGCATATTAATCACTAGTAATATCAAGGCGTTTTGTACTATATAGGGTATAAAACGCCTTCTTTACTTTTAAAAAATTATCAATATTTAACTTATTCATATTTTACTACTAATTAAAATAATCTTTATATTTGGAGCAATTGATGGCATCTATAGAAGAAAGTTTATCGATCATTCAACGTGGTGTTGATGAAATTATCTCTGTTGAGGATTTAACAGAGAAACTTAAAGAGGGGCGCAAACTACGAATTAAAGTAGGCTTTGATCCTACCGCTCCCGATCTTCACTTAGGACATACAGTTGTAATTAATAAAATGCGCCACCTGCAGGATCTTGGCCATGAGGTCAACTTCCTTATTGGTGACTTTACCGGAATGATTGGCGACCCTTCAGGTAAAGATGTCACTCGTCCCCCCTTAACCCGTGAACAGGTATTGGAGAATGCCCGCACCTATGAAGAGCAGATCTTTAAAGTTCTCGACCCTGACCTTACTAAAGTTGTCTTCAATTCTCATTGGTTAAATGAGTTAGGGACTGCAGGCTTAATCCAGCTAGCCTCCAATTATACAGTTGCCCGGATGCTTGAGAGAGATGACTTTGAAAACCGTTATCGCTCACAGCAGCCAATCGCTGTTCATGAATTTATCTACCCCCTGCTACAAGGGTATGACTCTGTTCATCTTAAGACTGATATTGAGATGGGGGGAACTGACCAAAAATTCAACCTTTTAGTAGGACGCGATCTTCAGCGCGCTTATGGCTTTGAAAAGCCTCAATGTGCAATCACAATGCCCCTCCTTGAAGGATTAGATGGGGTAGAAAAGATGTCTAAATCACTAGGTAACTACGTTGGGGTAGATGAAGCTCCAGAGGAGATGTTCGGCAAATTAATGTCGATTTCAGATACCCTTATGTGGCGCTACTTTGAGCTCTTAAGTTTTAAACCGATGAGTGAAATTGAGAGCTACAGGGCATCTGTTAAAGAGGGTAAAAATCCTCGTGATATTAAATTCTTACTCTGTGAAGAGATCATTACCCGTTACCACTCAGCTCAGGCAGCTGATGAAGCAAAACGAGCCTTTATTGAGCGCTTCCAAAAGGGTAATCTTCCTGAAAATATTGAAGAGAAACAGGTACAATCTGTAGATGGCTCTATCGGCATTGCTGCAGCCATGAGGGAAGCAGGATTGGTGACATCTAACTCTGAAGGATTCCGCATGATCCAAAGCGGTGCTGTACGCCTTAATCAAGAGCGGATCGAAGATCGCTCACTTACCCTTGAGAAGGGAACAACGGTAATTATTCAGGTGGGTCGCCGCCGAATTGCTAAAGTGAGTGTAGTATAAACATAATGATCACAACTACACTCCACTAATCACTATTAAATCGAGAGGATATTGATACTATGACCTTCGTTGTCACTGAAAACTGCATTAAATGTAAATATACCGATTGTGTTGAAGTCTGTCCTGTAGATTGTTTTCATGAGGGTCCTAACTTTCTAGTTATCGATCCCGATGAATGTATTGATTGCTCTTTATGTGAGCCTGAGTGTCCAGCCGGTGCGATCTTAGCTGAGGATGACCTCTCTGAGGAGCAGATGATCTTTCTAGATCTTAACGCTGAATTATCTCGAAAATGGCCTGTTATTACCGAACAGAAGGAGCCTCCTGCTGATGCTGATGAGTGGGATGGCGTTCCAAATAAGCTTCAATATTTAGAGCGATAAGTCCAATTTATGAGTCGACGATTAACCTTACAACAGCAGCGCATATTAGAAGAGCGCCGTGCTCAACAGCTAGAGAATTTTGATGACTCTCAACTCTCTTTAGCTCGGGTAGTAGCCCAGCATGGCGCTCATCTGACCATTGAAGATGAGGAGGGAACCCTCCATAAAGCCGCTTTTCGCCAAAGTCTTGGTGCTATTGTCTGCGGTGATTATGTCTTCTATACCTTAGAGCAGGATGAGCCTGTTGTCACAACTCGACTCCCTCGGGAGAATGTCTTCTCTCGTCTAGCCTACGGAGGGCGAGAGCGGATATTAGCCGCTAACTTAGATCAAATATTTATTGTTATTGCCCCTAAGCCTGAACCAAGCCCCTCCCTCTTTGATCGCTATCTAATCGCAACGAACTATCTAAAATTACCCACTGCTATTATTGTCAATAAGTATGACTTAATTGAGGATGAGACTGAATTTTCCTTCCTTAATGAGTATAAAGCGATCGATATTCCGATCTACTTTACCTCTATCCATCATGAAGCAAGCTTAGATCTACTGCGGGAGCGACTCAATGAGAAAACCTCCATCTTTGTAGGGCAATCTGGAGTAGGTAAATCCTCCCTCACAAATATTTTAATTCCTCAATTAGAACTACAGACCCAAAAAATTAATGCCTCAACGGGATTGGGAAATCATACAACCTCCACAACAACTCTCTACCATCTCCCTTTTGGAGAAGAGAGTATTATTATCGATTCCCCAGGTGTGCGGAGCTTTAATATCGAGCACCTTCCCATCTCGGCGATCAATGCTGGGTTTCCCGAAGTCTACCCACTAACCTTTAATTGTCGTTTTACTAATTGCCGCCATCTACAAGATCCCCACTGTGGAGTACAAAAGGGGGTTGAAGAAGGAGTAGTGAGCAGACGAAGAGTTGAGAGCTATATGCAGATTCTCTCCTCACTAAAGAGCAGTGCGACAAATCGTTGACTCATTATAAAATAGAGAGCTACCACTTATGTATAAAAGAATACTCCTACTCTTACTCCCCCTACTCTTAAATGCATGCCATTATGATTATCCTACAAGTACCGATAATCGGCGCCTCATAGATGCGGTTCCCGAGCAGAGGGGATTGATCGATCGTGGCAACATGACTGATAGCCGCCCCTTAATTGATCGTCACCAATACCTTTAATCTTCATCGGTCATAAAGGTAATGCTCTCCACCTTCTCTAACCGCTCTTTGAGGGCGGGAAATTTTGATTGAGGGACTAAAAGTGTCATCGTACAATCTTCACCATAGATCTCATCACTCTTCTCCGCCGAAAAGTCATTAATAATGTGGTTAATATGATTCGTATCTGGATAATCGAAACGGAACCGTATTCGCTTCCCAATCATTTTCGTAATAATTTTAGCCTCGTTTAACGCCTCTTCTGCCCCTTTTTGATAAGCGCTTACTAAGCCACCGGTTCCTAGCTTTATCCCCCCAAAATAGCGGACGACTAACACAATAATATTTGTTAGGTTAAAGGAGTTTATCTGCCCTAATATCGGACGTCCCGCTGTTCCTGAAGGCTCCCCATCATCATTGGCCCGATAATGATCTCGCGCCTCACCTAACATATAGGCCCAACATACATGGCGTGAATCGTTATACTCTTTACGATAATGCTCTACTATTGCAAGTGCCTCCTCCTCTGTCGTGACTGGCAGGGCAAATGAGATAAAGCGGCTCCGTTGCTCCACAAACTCAGCTTGGGCTGGTGCTGCAATGGTTCGATAACTATCTGACTGAGACATCGCTCCCCCTTATATGTATACTTAGAAAATGAGAAGAGCCATCTAGCTGATGGCTCTTAATAGTTTATCACTCTATTTATCACTACTTCGCTAAATAAGCTTGTAGTGCTCGTGCAAGACGGCGCCCCGCTTCATCAGCCTCCTCCGCAGTGATTGTAGCAAATGATAACCGTACTGTTGAACGGTCGGGATTATTAGCATAAAAGGCGATACCAGGCACAAATGCCACTCCCTCTTTTACTGCATAAGATAAGAGTGCTTCCGAATCGATATCGGAATTAAATCGTGCCCAGAGAAACATCCCTCCCTCAGGTTCATTAAACTCAATATACTCCCCAATATGGGTTCGCAATGCTTCCATTAAGAGACGACAACGCTCCTCATAGGTTTGACAGATAAGTGGCAATCGTCCCGCTAAACGCCCCCCTTTAAGGTAAGATTCTACAATTAACTGCCCTAAAACAGGACTGTGAAGATCGAGTGACTGTTTTGCCGTTACTAAGCGATCTGCAACAGATGGAGCCCCAATGATAAAACCTAAGCGTAATCCAGGTACCAAGATCTTCGAGAAGGAGGAGAGATAGAGAACATACCCTTTCGCTCCTGGTGTCGATAGTGAGAGCTCATAGAGAGTTGGCTCTTTGCGGTCAGTAAAACGGATCTCCCCATAGGGATCATCTTCAAAAATAATGAAGTGATATTTAGCCGCTAACTCTACTAATCGCTGACGATCCTCTCTACTCAATGTAGACCCGGTAGGATTAGCAAATGTTGGTACAATATAGAGTGCTTTAATTCTTTCACTCTTTAATGTCGCTTCAAGCGCATCAAGGTCAATCCCCTCATCACTCCCTTCAATCTCAATAATATCCGCCTCACACATCTCAAAAACTTCTAAGGCAGCTAAATAGGTGGGGCGCTCTACAGCAATCTTATCACCTCTATCTAAAAAGGATTGGGCAATCAAATCAATGCCTTGTTGTGAGCCACTGGTTACCACAATCTCATCAACATTCGCTTTAATACCACGCTCTTCTACTAGGTTAACAATCTCTTCTCGTAAGCCACGCTCCCCTTCAGTTACGCTATATTGAAAGGCGAGAACTCCTGCTTTCAATGCATCTGCTGCAGCCTCATTGATCCCTCTAATATCAAATGTATCAGCAGCAGGAACGCCCCCTGCAAGTGAGATCATCCCCTCCATCTGCGCATAACGCAGTAGATTCGCAACAATTGAACTCTGTGGTCCCTGCATTCGTTTCGCAAAGAGGTTCTCTAATCCATCCATTATCTTCTCTTCCTTAAATAACAACAATTAAAAAATAGACTCAACGTCAATCAACAACCTTAAATTATCAGTAATATAACAGCCACTCTTTTGCCCCGAAAATAAACAACTTAGCTAATTTAAGCCATTTGCCAAATAGAAAAGAGCATCACACAATTCTAACAAAATAATTCGCTTTTATCCTCTTAAATCCAGCCATCTTTCCACAGCTTATTAAGCGATCCCCCTAAAGGCTATGATACTCATCTACCATAAATACTGTTATAATAATCAGTATTTTATCTACACTATCCACCCTATCTTAAGAGTAGTCATTAGGGTAAAAGTATTGATGTGTTAATTTACCTGCCGTTAGAGAGTTTATACCTATGAGTTTTTCCATCTATCACTCCAATCACCTCGATATACTACAGATGATTGCGGGGCGTATTATTGAGAATGATCCCCTTGAGTCCCCATTTGAAAAAGAGTATTTTCTTGTTCAAAACTTTGGGATGGCTAAATGGATGCAGGTAACACTAGCGAAGCAACTTGGCATCGTGGCACAATGTGAATTTCTACTACCGGCCAAGATGTTACATAACCTGCTCGATCTACTCTTTGAGGGGGAGGAGCTAAACTTTCAAAGCTTTAATCAAGAAGAGCTTTTTTGGCCCTTAATGAGAATTATAAAGTCTCTACCAAATGATGAGATCTTTGCCCCTTTACATCGCTATCTTACCCCAAAAGAGAAGGAGCAACTTACCGATAAGGAGTACCAAAAAGAATCTCTACATCTATTACGTGAATTAACCCAAAGAGTCGCTCAACTCTTTGACCAATATGTTGTTCACCGCCCCGATTGGATCTTAGCATGGGAGAATAACCAGCTCATTGAAGGACTGCCCGATCACCAGCTTTGGCAGAAAGCACTCTGGCAGAAACTGAGCGCCTATTATCAACACCCTCATCACTTTGGTAATATACAGACCCTAATTACTGAACGACTCAAAGACCCCCATATTCAAAAATTACTCCCTAAGCGGCTCTTTATCATTGGGCTAACCTCGCTTCCTCCCCTCTTTTTAGAGTTACTGACACTCTTTTCCCCTTATCTCGATCTCCACCTCTTTTTCAATAATCCCTCCCAATATTATTGGGGAGATATCTATCAAACTGAAGAGAAGATCACTGCACGTCGCATCAACTTAGAAACTAAGGAGGTGCGGAAAGATCTTCACTCCCCTCATCTGCCACAAACGTTAACAGAAGATGAGTCAGATTACTGGCAAGATCACTACGGTCACCCTCTATTAGCATCCCTCGGAAAGGTAGGTCGTGACCATCTTAAAATATTAGCTCAGTATGAGCATCAGGAGTTTGAAGCATTTACTCCCCCCGATGGAAGCACCCTCTTAGGGCGATTGCAAAAGAGTATCTTCAATCTCACACCAATCCAGAAGGAGCAGGAGGAACCACTACTTAAACTTGCGCCTGATGATTACTCAATTATCATCCATAATCACTACACCCCAACACGGGAGATTGAAGCACTCTATGACCAACTTCTCCATCGTTTAAATGAGGATCCTACTCTAACCCCTAAAGATATTGTGGTTATGAGCCCCAACATTGAACGCTATGCCCCAATTATTAAGGCCGTTTTTGATAATCAACCAAAAGAGCGAGCAATCCCCTACTCCATCTCAGATATCAGCTTAGTGGAAGAGGAGCCTCAACTTAATGCATTAATTCAACTGCTGCAGCTTCCAGAGAGTTACTTTAAAGCTAATGAACTCCTTACACTACTTCAAGTTCCTGAAATTCTTTCTAAATTCAATATCTCTCCAGATCAGCTACAGCTCATCAACCACTGGATTATGGATGTCAATATCCATCTAGGTGTAGATGATAACCATCTAGATAGGTTAGGTTTTCGAGCAGAAGAGGAGAACACTTGGTTATGGGGGTTGAAGCGTATGCTCCTCGGCTACGCTACCGACCACTCTCTTGATAATAACAAGCTACTTCCCTACCCCCATATCCATGGATTAGATGCTCTACTCCTCGGGCAACTAACTCATTTTGTCGTTATGCTAAATCGATGGCGCCACCATTTAGCTACTGCACGGACCCTCTCTGAGTGGCAACCGTTACTGCTTGAACTATGGCAAGACTTCTTTGATGAGAGTGACGCTAGTCTAATGCGCCTAAACTATCTTCTTGATGAGTGGAATAGGATCATTACCCAAGGCATTGAGGCGGGATATGATGAGCCAATTCCTATCGCTCTTCTTGTCCCACTCCTTGAAGAGGCTATTAATGAAGTGCGTCCAGAACAAAATTTTATCGAAGGGCGCGTCACCTTCTGCTCACTCATTCCTATGCGCTCTATTCCCTTTAAGATTGTGGCTATTATCGGCCTATCACAAGAAGAATTTCCAAAGGTCACCCACTATACTGATTTTAATTTAATGCAATATCAACGCTATCCTGGCGATCGAACACGACAACATGATGATCGCTATCTCTTTCTCGAGGCAATTATCTCAGCCGAAAAGCAGCTCTATCTTAGCTACATTGGACGCTCTATAAACGATAATACAGATCTTGCACCCTCACTGCTTATTGATGAGCTTCTTGATACTTTATCCCACTTAGTGGATCCGCAATCCATCCCCAATGGGGATCTTAAAGAGCGGTTAACCTTTTATCACCCTATGGCACCCTATAATAAGCGGCTCTTTAAGGAGAAGAGTCCGCTGCAGAGCTTTCAATCGGAGTGGATTCAAGAGTGTGAGGAGTCTTTTGCTACACCAATAGCTCTGCAATTTTCTGTTAAAGAGGCAACTCTCACCCCTCACGCACTGATTAACTTCTATAAAAACCCCTTAAATTCTATTATAGAGGAGTCTCTCGATCTCTCCACTCGCCAACAAGAGGTTGCACTCCCTCTAGATGAAGAACCCTTCACCCTTCCAAAAGAGTTACCCGCATTTGAACTTAACAAGAGACTTATTCATGAGTTATTACAGCTGCAAAAAGAGGGATATCCTCCATCAATTGCCATTGAGCAGATACTTGCACCACGCTACAAAAGGAGTGGACTCCTTCCAAAATTTGGTTTTGAAGAGATTGCCTGGAATGAACTTATTTCACCACCACTAGCCATGGTGAAACGTCTCTCAGAGTTGAACTTCGGTGGATATCGTGAATGTGACATCCATCTGCCACTGAGTATCGGTAACATTACTGGATCGATCAAACAATCTACCACCCCTAAAGGGGAGCCTAACCCCAATCAAATCTATTATGATGCCGGTAGAATGAATGAACGACGAAGCATCACCTACTACCTAAAACATCTACTCTATAATGCCTATCAACCAATGACCGCTACCTATCTACTAACATTGGAGAAAGAGAGTTACCAAGAGTACTGTTATACTCCAATAACCAAGGAGGAGAGCTTAAAACGGCTAACTGAGTATATCGACCTCTATCAAATGAGCTTTAACTGGCCCCTTGTACCAACAGCCTATAATATGCTGAATAAGCGGGATCAGAATTTAGCGACCGAGTTTTTTACTCAATATCCCTACACGCTACAACAAGGGTATACACAATCACTCTCTCAACTCTTAGCGCCCTTAGATATAGAGCTGCAGGAGCAGATGAAAAAACTCATTGAGAAATTATCGGAACAACTCTATGCGCCTACACCTAAACATGAGTACAAGTTCCTAAAACGGCTTCTTCCTGTACCAAATCACTACGCCTCCTTTAGTCTACTCTACTATTTTCATCATGTTATAACACCTGCTACAGAGGCGGTACAGCTTGCCTCCTCAAAGTAATTCAATGAAGAGAAGCTTGAAGAATCGAAAGGAAAAAATTATAGTGGGCACTCACCGATACTCACCTAATAATCTCGACTGCGAGGACCCGAATGGAGAAACCTCATCAGCTCTTTCGTAAGTTAGAGCAACCAAAAGCAAGCTACCCATACGATGGCCTAACAGGATTTTGGCTCCATATCCCTTGGTGGATCCACCTCTCGGCAGCACTACTTATTTGGCCGATCATGTTCTGGATATTACCCAACATCTCCATCAAATGGTCCTTTATTCGCACCTATCTTAACGAGCACCCATACTTTATCGCCACCATTATTACCCTTTTTATGGTACTCTCTGCCCTCCTCTCCTTCCAGCGCCAGCGGCTCCAGAAAGCAACACAGTCTGGAGAGATTTATAATAAAACTGCGCAGGCGATTCTTAAGCGAGCCAATAGAGAGAGCATCTCCCAAAAAAAAAGAGGTAGAGGAGATAATATCTCCCCTAAGCGCCCAATAACTACTGCTAGAACGGGGAAATCTGCAAGCGTCACTAAAAAGAATCAACAAGCATCACAAAAAAAGAGTGCTAATAGAGCATTACTTAAACAGTGCAATGATAGACGTAATAAACAAAAACAGAGCACAACGGCAGAGAGAAAGGTGCAACCAAAAATCGACGAGCTATCTTTAGAGAAGCAGAAGGATGATAGAGAGCCCGTTCAACTTAAGCTTGATCTATAACGAATATAACTGTTTAGGAGTATGACAATGCGCGAGTTAATCATTATTAGCGGACAATCAGGATCAGGGAAATCTGTTGCCCTCCAAACTCTTGAAGATGAGGGGTATTTTTGTGTCGATAATCTTCCACTGAGCTTTCTACCTGACTTTTTAGATAAGATCATTCGTGAAGAGCGCTCCCATAAATTAGCAGTTGTTATTGATGGTCGCGGATTTCCTGATGATCTTCCAAAAACAGAAGCGATTCTTAAAAGTGTAAAGGAGAAGGGGGTCACGGTTCGATTAGCCTATCTTGCCGCTTCTGAAGAGATTCTTCTCAAACGGTACAGTAACACCCGACGCAAACATCCATTAGCCCCACAAAAACAGGGCTTAATTGAGTCGATTAAGTATGAAGAGGAGCTCATTGAGCCCATCTATAGAGCCGCAGATCTTGTGATTGACACGTCACACCTTAATGTTCATCAATTACGGGCAGAATTAAGAAGTCGACTCTTAGATAGCAGTGAGAATAATCTCATTATTCAGCTACAATCCTTCGGCTTTCGTAATGGAATTCCCCTTGATGCCGACTTTCTTTTCGATGCGCGAGTCTTAACTAATCCCCACTGGGTCCCATCATTACGGGACTTTAGTGGTCGCGAAACCCCAATTATCAATTTTTTTGCAGAAACAGAAGATATGCAAGAGTATCTTAGAGATTTAACCCAATTCCTAGAGCGCTGGATCCCACGATTTAAGAGTGGAACACGCTCCTATCTGTCGATTGCAATTGGCTGTACAGGGGGGCGTCATCGCTCTGTCTATCTTGTGGAGAGACTATACCAACACTTTAAAGAGGGGTATACTATCTCCGCAAAACATCGTGATCTTAAAGAGGAGTCGTAACTCTTCTCTCTTCAGGATTGACCTGTTTTTACCCATTCCGCTTTTACTTGTCCAACAACTGAGGAATAAATCATGACAAATATTATCGATGGCAAAGGCTTTGCTGCCAATCTACGTGCAACACTCACTGAACAGGTGAAGACGTTAAAAGCTAATCAGAAGATTACCCCTGGCTTAGCTGTAATATTAGTGGGGGAGGATCCTGCTAGCCAAGTTTATGTGCGCAATAAAGAACGCTTTGCCAAAGAGTGTGGTTTTAAATCGATTACTTACCGTAAAGAGGCATCTATCACCGAAGAGGAGCTACTAGCCTTGATCGAAAGCCTCAATAATGACCCTACAATTCATGGCATCTTAGTGCAACTACCTATACCAAAACATCTTAATGAGGAGCGTATCTTAAACGCTATTGACCCCTATAAAGATGTTGATGGATTCCACCCTGTTAATATCGGGCAGCTCTCCATTGGTAAGCCCAATCTCATTCCTTGCACTCCTCTAGGTTCTCTACTCCTTCTCCAAGATAAGCTGGGAAAAGATCTCTCAGGTAAACATGCCGTTATTGTGGGACGCTCCAATATTGTGGGGAAACCAATGATGCAATTACTGCTCTCCCAAAACTGTACTGTAACCGTCGCTCACTCACGGACAACCAATACTAAAGAGCTCTGCCAAGCAGCAGATATTGTGGTAGCAGCGGTAGGCGTTCCAGAGTTAATTAAGGGGGATTGGATAAAAGAGGGGGCTACCGTTATTGATGTTGGAATCAATCGCATCGAAGAGGGGGGTAAAACACGACTTGTTGGAGATGTTGCTTTTGAAGAAGCTAAAGAGCGTGCGGCCTATATCACCCCAGTTCCTGGTGGTGTCGGCCCAATGACTATCGCTTGTCTTTTACGCAATACAGTAACAGCCATGTGTAATCTAAATGGAATTGACGATCCTAATCAACTCTAATGGGTGTGGGATAAGAGATTCAGTAAACTAAAGAGGGGCTAAGGCCCCTTTTTTACTCTTCAAGCGATAGCGCTGCTTCTCTACTTTGATAAATCAATAGAGAGGGGGGAGATAGACCTCGATCAATGAGAGCTGCTCCCCCAAAAGATCGAAGCGAGAGCGTCGCGCAATCAGCCTCTTACAATCGCTCCATTCCTCATTGCTCTGACTCACTATATGGTGAAAAAGTCTACTGCTTCGCTCAATTAGGGCATACTCAAAGGGTGTTCGCTTAAGGGAGAGCGATCCATCAAAGAGCTTTGCGCCTAGTGGACTCTTACCACGATCTAATATCGATAGCCACCGACTCTCTTCACTACTACTTATGATCTGACTCTCAGCCCAAACCACAGGCTGATCTGCTAAAGTTAACAATACTTCACGTGCAACCCTCTTATCCTCCTTCTGTATCCGCTCACCCCAAAAAAGTAGCTCAACACCAAATGGATGACCCCGCTCTTTTAATGCAGCCGTTAAAGAGTTAACTTTAAGAAGTTTTGTGAGTGACTCCTCCTCTTCCGAGATAGAAGTGATCATCCTTCTAGTTAAGGTAGGTCTCCATTGGCCCATACCCTCTGCCACCTGATATCTATTCATCGTCTACCCCTAAATTGTGTTAGAATGGAGCATTAAATTTTAAGACTAATAATCGGTAAAGTGCCCCCTCATCGGTAGATGGGATCACTTTAATCCTCATACATTACATTAATTCTAATAAAGGCCTGAAACTATCTATGTCTGAAGATATTATTCGCACAAACTTTATACGTCAAATCATTGATAAAGACTTAGCGGATGGTAAATATCAGAGTCCTTCCGATATCTATACCCGCTTCCCACCTGAGCCTAATGGCTATCTTCATATTGGTCACGCTAAATCGATCTGCCTTAACTTTGGTATTGCACAAGATTATGGTGGCCGATGTAATCTTCGTTTCGATGATACCAACCCCTCTAAAGAGGAGATTGAATATGTTGAATCGATTAAAGAGGATGTTGCATGGTTAGGGTTTGAGTGGGATGAGCTCTACTACGCTTCTGACTACTTTGAGCGATTTTACGAAGCTGCTATCGTCCTCATTAAGAAGGGATTAGCCTATGTAGATGATAGTAGTGCTGAAGAGATTCGCAAAATGCGAGGAACATTGACAGAGCCTGGAGTCAACTCCCCCTATCGTGATCGCTCTGTTGAAGAGAATCTCGATCTATTTGCACGGATGCGGGCCGGTGAATTCCCTGATGGAGCAAAAATATTGCGTGCTAAAATTGATATGAGCTCCCCTAATATGAATTTACGCGACCCTGCAATCTACCGTATTCGACATGAGCATCATCACCAAACGGGGGATGAGTGGTGTATCTACCCAATGTATGATTTTGCCCATGGCTTAAGTGATGCATATGAAGGGATTACCCACTCACTCTGTACACTGGAGTTTGAGGATCATCGTGTCCTTTATGATTGGTTTATTGAGCATTGTGAAGTTGATCATATTCCAAGACAGTATGAGTTTTCACGCTTAAATCTTGAATATACCATCACCTCTAAACGCCGCTTAACCCAATTGGTAGAGAACAATATCGTTGATGGTTGGGATGACCCTAGAATGCCCACTATTGCAGGCTTACGCCGTCGGGGTTGTCCACCAGAAGCGATTCGACTCTTTGCCGATCGCATAGGGGTCTCTAAATCGGAAAACAATATCGAAGTGCAGCAGCTCGATCAAGCGATGCGCGATGTTTTAAATGAGAAAGCTGAGCGCCGTATGGCAGTACTCGATCCCATCAAAGTAACCCTTACAAACTACGAGGGTGAAGAGTTGCTTTCACTCCCTAATCATCCACAAAATGAGGCGATGGGACGCCGAGAGGTCCCCTTCTCTAAAAACCTCTATATCGATCGATCCGACTTTAAAGAGGAAGCAAATCGTCGCTATAAACGCCTCGTTTTAGATGGATATGTTCGGCTTCGTGGCGCTTACATCATTAAAGCAACAGATGTTATAAAAGATGAGAAGGGGGATGTATTAGAGGTGATCGCAGAGATTGTTCCCGGCTCCCTTGGTGCTAATGTAGAGGGCGTCCGTGCTCGTGGTGTCATCCAATGGGTTGCCGCAGATACCGCTATTACTGCGCCGATTCACCTCTATAATCTCCTCTTTACCTCACCTCATCCTGCAAGTGAAGAGGGAGATATGCTCGACTATGTCGCTGATGACTCTCTTGTTGTAGTGGAGAATGCGAAACTTGAACCCTCCTTAGCAGAGGCTGAAGTATCGGTTGCCTACCAATTTGAGCGTGTTGGCTACTTTGCTCGCGATTCAAAATCGCAAGAGCTACTCTTTAATCGGGTCGTCACCCTTAAAGATGGCTTTAAGTAGTAGCTATATAACATAACAATAATTATTATTAATGAGAGTGTCGAAGGGATTTGACACTCTCTTCTCTTCACATCATTTATCTGAGGCACTAATAAATATGGGGATTCTATCCACCCTCTTTAATGAACTAAATGGTTGGTTACTCACTGAGTACCCAAAACTGGCTAAGAGTTTAAATGATCTCTATCTCTACCGAGAAGCACTTTTCGATGGCTTCCTACTCTCAGTTAAATTGGGATTAGTCTCCCTTATTCCTGCCCTTATCTTAGGAGCGCTATTTGCCCTCTTCTCGTTAAGTAGTAGCCGATTTCTTCGTAGCAGCGCTTACCTCTATACCACTATGGTTCGAGGTATTCCTGATATTGTCCTCATTTTCCTCTTCTTTTTTGGCCTACAAGAGGGGCTTAACCATCTATCTGAAAGCTTTGGTATCAAACGGATCCAGCTTGACCCTTTTGTCTCTGGAGTCATCACTATTGGCTTTATTTTCGGCGCCTTCATTGCGGAGACCTTTCGTGGAGCAATCTTAGCCCTCCCTCCAGGACAATTAGAATCTTGTACCGCTCTAGGAATGAACCGCGGGAGAACCTATCGCCGGATTATCTTTCCTCAAGCCATGCGCTATGCACTGCCTGGTTTAAGTAATAATTGGCTTGTTCTACTAAAAGCAACTGCATTAGTCTCACTTGTGGGTCTAAAAGATTCAGTTGGAATCGCCTCCGATGCAGGAGGGGCAACCCGTAATTACCTTGCATTCTATCTTGTGGCAGCCTTAGGATATCTTCTACTTACTGCCCTCTCAATTTTAGTAATCCGCTATCTAGAGCGCCGCTTTAATGTTGGTGCTACCCGGGAGGCGCTATCATGATTAATCCTGTTGTTCTTGAACGGCTTCCTGAATTTATCGATGGTGTTATTCTCACCTTACAATTAACCTTTATCTCTGCGGCTATTGGATTGCTCTTAGCGCTCCCGCTTGCCCTATTAGCGCTCTCTCGCTGGCGAATTATTCGCTGGCCCATTGAGCTCTTCAGTTTTATCTTTCGAGGCACTCCTCTCCTAATTCAGCTCTATATCTTCTATCGAGGCGCATCAGAGATCGGCTTTATTCGCCATAGCTGGATGTGGACCTACTTTCGGGAGCCCTATTACTGCGCTCTATTAGTTCTTATGCTCAATACCTGCGCTTATACAATTGTTATCTTTCGAGGCGCTTTTGAGCATACTAATCAAGGTGAAATTGAAGCGGGCATTGCAAGCGGGATGAGTAAATTCACCCTCTTTCGTCGTATTATCTTCCCATCAGGCCTAAGAAGAGCATTGCCAGCCTATAGTAATGAGGTGATCTTTCTCCTTCATGGTTCCGCTCAAGCATCGACCATTACCTTAATGGATATCTTAGGGGTTGCACGAAATATCTCATATCAAACCTTAACAGTCTATACCCCTTACCTAATTGCCGTGGCCCTCTATATGTTGATCACCTTCCTCTTTGTGATGCTCTATCGGATGGTGGAACGACGATGGCTAGCTCATCTAAAGAAGTAGAGACTCACACAGATCGATAAGCGTGGGGCATGCTACTGCTGCTGATTACTATGCTGTAGCCGTAGCAATGCTTTCTCCATCTCAGTTAGCGGCTCTCCATTACGCATCTTTCCTAAAATTCGTTTAATTGGATCCTCCTCCTCTAAGAGACGATTAAAGAGATCTTTTATCTCAATAATCTGTAACTCCTCCTCCTCAAAGAAGGCCTCCTGAACCGCAAGGTGCTCCAACCAACGGAGCCAAGGCTCTCCCTCAAAATGGAGTAGAAGCTGAGGGATATTCTTAAGGTCCGGATGCTCCTTAAGGAGAATAAGTATCTGATAGAGAATATTCTGCTCTCGATCATTACTCTCTAATAGAAAACTGATGCCATTTAACTCTTTCGCTAACTCAAAGTTATTTAGAAGAAGAATGATAATTCGCGCCACAATAGAGTGATTATGGTGCTGAATGGCCCTTCTCTGTGGCCGATCGATCACCCCAGGCTGAACATGACGATTTAAGATCGCTTCACTAACCATCGCCCGTTCAGCCAAATCTTGACGTAACAGATCCCGTAATGGGGTATCCCGCATCTGATTGATCAGCTCAGCTGCACGTGATAATAGTTGTGAGCGCCCCTCCATCGTACTACTATCGATCTCCTGCTCTAACATCTCAAAGAGATAATCTGAAAAGGGTGTACTTCCATCAATTGCTTTGCGAAATGCATCAGCCCCTTCACTTTGGATAAAGCTATCTGGATCCTCCCCTTCTGGCAGAAATAAAAAGGCAAGCTCTTTTCCACTAGGAATAGCGGAGAGAGATTCATAAAGCGCCTTATTGGCCGCGTCTCGCCCTGCTCTATCACCATCAAAACAGAAGACAATTTTCGATGTGTAACGAAAGAGTCGTTCAATCTGAATCTTTGAGATGGCTGTTCCTAAGGTTGCGACACTATTCCCAAACCCATAATGGGCAAGCATGACGACATCCATATACCCTTCAACAACAATCACCTCACTATAGTTACGCATATATTTACGCAACTCATAGAGCCCATATAACTCATGCCCTTTCTTAAAGAGAGGTGTCTCAGGAGAGTTAAGATATTTTGGTTCACCCTCCCCTAAAATACGCCCTCCAAAACCGATGGTATCTCCTCGTCGATTCCGTATCGGGAAGATCACTCTACCCCGAAAACGGTCATACTTATTATAATCGGACTGGCTAAGCAGCCCAACATCCACCATCTCCTCGTCGCTATATCCTAAGTTAGCAAGATGACGTTTAACGCCATCCCAACTATCTGAGGCATAACCAATTCCATATCGCTCAATATCGCTTGCAATGATCCCCCGCTTAGTAAGGTACTCTAGAGCTTTCTGCCCCTCCTCACCTCGGTGAAGATTCTGTTGATAAAATGCGGAAGCCTGTGCCAGAGCCATCTGTAATCGCTCAATGCGATCAGCCTCTTTAGGATTATAATTACCCCGCCGCTCATAAGGAATCTCTAACCCTTCATGTCGCGCAATTACTTCAATAGCTTCAATAAAATCGAGCCGCTCATAAGCCATGATGAAATCGATTACACTTCCCCCAACCCCACAACCAAAACAGTAGTAAAACTGCTTAGGCTCATTAACGTTGAATGAAGGTGTCTTCTCATCATGAAAGGGGCAGCAGGCTTTATAATTGCTTCCCGCTTTTTTTAACGGGACACGCATATTAATAATATTAACAATATCTGCCTGAGCCACTAGTCGGTCAATAAATTCCCGAGGAATAAATCCTTTAGGACGCATTCTCTCCCCTTACTATCCTAACTGTGAACGAACAATACGATTAGCATCACCAAGATCGGCTCGTCCTGCTAGCTCCTTACTTAATCGACCCATTACTCTGCCCATCTCCTTCATAGAAGTTGCACCTACCTCCTGAATAACTGAGGTTACAATCTCTACTAACTCCTCTTCTGTAAGTTGCTCAGGAAGATAAGGCTCAATATATGCAAGCTCCTCCTCCTCTTTTGCCACCAGATCTGTCCGCTCTGCTTGAGTAAATTGCTCAATCGATTCACGACGCTGTTTCACTAAACGGTTGAGCAGCGCTAGATACTCCTCCTCCTCAAGAACCCCTTGCTTCTCAATCTCTAGGCTCTGTATCTCCGCCATAATAGAGCGTAATGTTGTTAGCTTTCTACGCTCTTTTGCTCGCATAGCATCCTTAATATCCTCTTGTAATTTGATTTTAAAACTCATTTAATCTCCTTATATAAATAAGTAAGCGCCCAGAAGTGAGCGCTCAATAAATTAAGTGGTGATCGATCTTAATCACCTCACTTCTTTTTAGAAGAGTTCTTACAGCAAATTCTCTAAAAGATCTCCTAACTGCGCTGTTGTGTAACTACGACCATTAATACTCCAGAGCCCTTCCCTATAACTAATTGAGAAGAGTGTACGATCCACCTCGCGCTCAAAAAGGGTAATCCCTTCAGGTGTAAACGCAATCGCCATCATTAACAATAAAGGTATTTGCTCTTCTAACTCAGCACGCTGGGCCTCATAATCATATACCTCACCAGCGACAGTCATGATATTCATTGCCAACTCAATAATATATTGATCATCCGCCCCAACTTTAAGGTCGAAATGGTCAATGTAATCTAAGAAGACTGAAATATCTTCAGCATCATCAAGCTCATCCATTAACTCTTGAACACTCTCAATCTTCTTACGTAATTGAGCTGCAATAGTAATATTGCTCTCTCCGGCACTATTTATCAGATCAATCTGATACTCAATACCACTATCTTCTCGAAGTAGATTCTCATAAAGCTCTACTTGAAGAGCCTCAAACTCATCACCTTCAAGCTCACCCTTAATGCTTCCCTCATGGATGAGGGCCACCACCCCCTTTAAGAAGTCAACAAGAATTGCTTCATTTTCAATTCCTAAATTATAGATATTTGAGCTAATCTCTGCTGAGCCAAAATTAGCCTGAGACTCCTCATCATTATTTAAAAAAGCCACTCCGTCGAGGGCAATCTGCTCCTTATAGGAGCCTAGTTGATCGATAGTGGAGAAATCATATTGATATCGAAAATTATCAGCTGTTAGTTGGTAATAATCAGCGATTACTGCAAGCAGATCTCCATTGATCTCCCCTGAGATATTGGCATTATAGAGTTCTTGCTTCCCCTCCACATTAAGCGTTCCAACTCCAATCTCACTAATATTGGTAGGATCGTTATCTGCATAGAGTGCGGGATCAATCTTAAGGATAAAATTATCAAGCTGTACCTTAGATTCTTGCTTTAATGCACGGCGTAACCTCTCATCATACTGAATATCAGTATTGACTAATAGTTGATCAAAGGTGATTCCCACCTCTTCACCTATCACCTCTCGCACCGCTCCATCTACCAAAACAGCATTGAGCTGATTTTTCCCATAGCGAATCTCAGATTGGTAATGATGATTTTTACGATTATATGCGGCAGAAAAATCCCCCTCATCAGAAAATGTTATACTAACCTTCTGATTTTCATCATGAGCAATGATATCCCACGTTGGTTTCATTTTACCCTGAAATAGAATCGGTGTTCGATCACTCCTACCGTAAGTGAGCACCCCTTCCTCTTCTAATGACCAGATAAAATTAACATCGTCAACTTTCGTTAAATAGTTTTGTCTGAATCGATAATCACTCTTACGCTTCTGCTCATTCTCAGTCTCAAATAGATACTGATCTTTTACCAGAGGACGATAGAGCTCAATACCAGCCTCATGAAGCAACTGATAGTCAGCTTTAATATCCTCTAAAGTAAGACCCGATGCTACCCCACCAAATAAAAGAGTACATAGAGCAACGCTTATAATTTTTTTTCTTCTCTTCATATCTATATATCCATAATTAAAAAGTCAATTTCAGCAGCTGCTCAAGTGGAAGTGCTGAACCATTGATAAACCACTCCCCATTACTATATTCAAGATCAATCTCTGTAGAGTTACCACTCCGAGCAAATATATCGACTGCACCATCTGCTAAAAGAAGGTCAGCAATAATAATGTTACGAATAATTTTTCGACTCTGCCGCTGAGCATCCGCTTTTGAGAGTGTAACATCTTTACTCATAAAGTAGAGCGTTGCCAGGTCATAAAAATAGTCATCAGTGATCATGATTTTAAGTTTAAACTGCTCAACTAAATCACTAAGACAGAACCCCTCATCACCACAAAAGAGGTGGAGCTGTTCAAAAGAGTCTTCCTCTTCAAGAAGTTTTTTTAATAGTAGCGATGGCTGCACCATTAAAGTGATGCGACCTTGATTGGTGTGACTCCCCGAGAGAGTGATGCTCAATTGAGTCTCATCGATTAAAGTCTCTCCCATTAAAGTTAACAACCTCTGCCACTCCTCCTTTAATGGGTAGCCTGTCAATGAGTGGAGATTATCTGCCCGCAAAAACTGTTGCAACTCTGCTACGCGCTCCTCCAATTCGCTCACACGTCCCTTCGCTAAGGGTGCTAATGAACTCGCCAACTTAAAATCGCCCAGCTGACATCGATGATCGGGACAACGAGGATCTGTCACACTAAGCCCCTTAATCTGCGCCGAGGCACCAAGACGAAAGCGATCTTTACGTTCATTATCCATCTCATAACCATAACCGATACTCTCAATATGGTAGGATTGCTCACCCTGGTTATAGTGGACTCGACGAGCACTCATATTTGCTGAAGATTCATTCACCTCATAATCCTTAAATCGCCGATGAACAAACTCATCAGCCCTTAGCTGATGGCGTCCTTGTGCACCCCCTTCTTGGAACTCAACTGAGAGATTCTGAATACGATACTCCCCCTCTTGCCAACGCAATCCATTAAAGCCCACATTAAATTGATGCTGATCGCTCTGTGTAAAGAGATCAAATTGCAGCTTGCCGCGATCAAGTCCTCTTAATACAAGTGGCGTTGCTTGCTGATCTGCTACCCCCTCCTCTTGATAGCGCCAATTATCTCGATCAATCTCACCTCTGATCTGTAAAGACTCAACTAACGGAAAGTGATAGAGCACTGCTCCATCCACCTCATTGCGCAAGGTAATTGATCGCTCTGCATTAATCGTAGCATCCACCCCATCTAACCGTCCTAATGAGAGTATCGATTCGAGCTGACTAAGCGCATCATCTTTTACGGTAAGCGTAGCAAGCTCAATCATCGCAATAGTAAAACGACCCTCTCCATTTCGGTTTGGCTGGGTAAACTCCGCACTCCACTCAAAAGTTGCCCGATCCGCCCCCTCTTTATATTCACTAAACTTAAGCTCGGGGTGAAACTGAGTCATTCTCTGCTTATAAATGGTGCTATAAATCTTATATAGATCATCTGCAAGCGGAGATTTCTGCCCCATTGCTGGTGCTAATAACATCCCCACACTCAATCCGATTCCTAATAACCCTCTTTTCATGCCTCTTAACTCCTTAAACCCTTTTACTCTTCACTCAATATTCGCCATAACCGATCTTCATAATATAAGCAGGATGGGGATGTTGTGAATCATAATTAATTTACCATCCGCTGATATGCCTCTTCTATTATTGAGAAGTTTGCCCCCTCTTTATGCATATTTTCACTTAAATGACGCCGCCATAGACGACTTCGAGGCACCTTGTGAAATAACCCTAACATATGGCGAGCTATATGACTTAAACGCCCTCCAGCGTGAAGATGTGCCTCAATATAGGGCTTCATCGCCTCTAGAATATCTAATCGACTTAAAAGGGGGCTCTCTTGCTGAAAGATAATCTGATCTACATAAGCTAAAAGATAAGGGTTATGGTATACCTCTCGCCCCACCATAACGCCATCGACACGCTTCAGATGGTGCTCCATCTCCACAAAGCGTTTAATACCTCCATTAATAGTGATTCTTAAGTGGGGAAATGCCTCTTTAATTTTATAGACTCGCTCATAATTTAAAGGAGGAATCTCCCGATTCTCTTTAGGTGAAAGTCCCGATAACCAAGCCTTACGGGCATGAAGAATAAAATGCTTACAGCCAGCATCAGCACTCTTTTGTACAAACTCTGCTAAAAATGGGTAGTCATCCTGCTCATCAATCCCTATTCGCGCCTTGATCGTTACCGGAATTGAGACCGCCTCTTGCATCTTAGCAAAGGCTTCTGCTACATGATCAGGCTCAGCCATTAAACATGCGCCAAATCGCCCCTTCTGAACACGATCGGAGGGGCATCCACAATTAAGATTAATCTCCGCGTATCCATACTCCTCTCCGATTCTTGCACTCGCCACTAGCTCATCAATATCTGAACCACCAAGCTGCAGAGCTACCGGTCCCGCTTCAGAAAAGGCTAAGTGACGATCTCGGTCACCATATAAGATAGCGCCGGTCGTTACCATCTCCGAATAGAGAAGCGCTTTCTGACTCATCACACGATAGAAGTATCGACAGTGACGGTCAGTCCAATCAAGCATAGGGGCAACACTAAAACGGTAATTATCCATCTCACTCCTCTAAATAAAAATATTCCCCTCAATCGGACTTAGAATCGAGGGGAACATTAATATCTATAATGAAACGTATTTAATACTTTCTACTCTATATTAATCTGCATCTAAGAAGCTTTTTAAGCTCTCAGAGCGGTTAGGATGACGTAACTTACGTAACGCCTTTGCCTCAATTTGACGAATTCGCTCTCGTGTCACATCAAATTGCTTGCCTACCTCCTCTAAGGTGTGATCAGTATTCATATCAATACCAAAACGCATTCTTAGAACTTTTGCTTCACGCGCTGTTAAGCTGTTGAGCACCTCTCGGGTAGCCTTATTTAATCCCTCATCGGTAGCTGAAGCAATCGGAGATTCCGCTGTTACATCCTCGATAAAATCCCCTAAGTTAGAGTCTTCATCATCCCCGACCGGTGTCTCCATAGAGACTGGCTCACGTGCAATCTTAAGAACCTTCCGAACACGATCCTCAGTCTCCCCCATCTCTTTAGCAATCTCTTCAGGGGTGGGATCACGCCCCAACTCTTGTAGAAGCTGACGGGAGATACGGTTAAGTTTATTGATCGTCTCTATCATATGAACAGGTATACGAATTGTTCGTGCCTGATCCGCTATAGAACGGGTAATCGCTTGACGAATCCACCACGTAGCATAAGTTGAAAACTTATAGCCTCGACGATACTCAAATTTGTCTACCGCTTTCATTAGACCTATATTCCCCTCTTGGATAAGATCTAAAAACTGTAGGCCACGATTGGTATATTTTTTTGCAATTGAGATGACTAAGCGTAAATTCGCCTCGATCATTTCACGTTTTGCCCGGCGTGCCTTTGCATCACCAATCGAAATGAAACGGTTAATCTCTTTAATTTCAAAGATAGAGAGATCATTCTCCTTCTCAATCTCTGCTAAACGATCTTGATAACGGAAAATCTCCTCTTCATACTCCTTTAAGCGCTCAACATATTTCGCCTTACGCTTAAGAATCTCCTCAAATACCCCTTTATTCGCCTCATTACGGGGGAACGTCTTGAGAAACTCTCGGCGGGGCATCTTTGCTTCACCAACAGCAATGCGCATAATGCGTCGCTCGATTGGACGAATCTCGTTGATCGTCTCCTGCAATATTGCATACATCTCTTCCTGAATTTTAGGGGTAAGCTCAAACTCCATAAACTTCTCTCGAAGACGCGCGCGTGCCTCACCTAACTCTTTAGAGACCCCCCCCTGACTCTCATCTTGTACCTTCTTAAGATCAGCAATTACCTCTTTTAGCTCAGCAATCTTTTGAGCAAACTCCTCTTCATTAGGGCCATCTGGATCAGGCTCGACATATTCATCATCCGCAGCCGCAGCCTCAGAGTCAGGATCAAAATAGACACTTGCATCAACAAATCCAGTGGCAATATCACTCAAGCGACGCTCATTCTCAATTGCATGCTCATAAGAATCAATTAAATGGTACGATGCAGGAAGATAAAGAGAGAGTGAGAAGAGCGCTTCATTTAGCCCCTCCTCAATACGGATCGCGATCTCACGCTCCTCCTCTCGAGTTAAGAGATCAACGGTTCCCATCTCCCGCATATACATACGAACGGGATCTGTAGTTCTACCTATCTCTTCATTATCGATATTAACAAGAACTTCTGCCGCCTCTTCAACTGCATCATCATCTGAATCGACAGACTCATTGAGCATGAGCGTATCTTCGTCGGGCACCTCCTCATGAACAGGAATACCCATATCAGAGATCATCCCTGTTATCGCCTCAATCCGATCAGGATCAACAATATCTTTTGGTAGATGATCATTAATCTCGGCATAGGTAAGGTAGCCTTGCTCTTTACCATGGGCGATCAGCTTCTTTATCTGCTCTTGCTGTTTCTTGATATCGTTATTTTTACTCATAAATAGAACTGGTATCCTTGGCTCTTTATTATCAATTAACTCTAAAACCCTAAGTCAGTTACGACATATTGTTAATTATAGCTCACAATGCGATTTGAGTAGCGTAACTATCGGCTCAAGCCTACTATCAAATTGCCGTAAAACAGAAAAAGGGGAGCGGAAAATAAGCCGCTAGCTGTCTCCCCAACTAGCGACCCGTAAAAATCCACTCCCCACTATAGCCTGATTATGTACTTTATGCAATCAACTCATTAATATGCCAAGCGCGCTTCTTTAACGAATCCCTCAACTCATCAAGGCCACGACGCTGAATATTACGCACCCTATCACGGGAGATTGAGAGCTCTTCAGCGGTATCTTTAATTGTGGTTTTATCATGCCCATTGAGTCCGAAGCGCAGCTCAATTACTGAGCGTGATAATGGTTCTAAATCTGCTAAGCTCGACTCTAACTCCTCATAAAGAGAGAGCTCGGCTGCTAAGTTAAGGGTATTATCTAAATTGATCTCACTCTCAACTACATTATAGAAATCCTGCTCAGCTCCTGAGATTTGAGCATCTAAAGAGAGTGTCTCCTCACTATTTTTAAAGAGTCGTTCAACCTCAGAAACTGGCTTATTAACGGCTTCGGCAAGCTCCTCAATTGTTGGCTCACGTTTCAACTTCGCTCGCAGCTCATACCCTTTTTTAAGATATGAATTAATCATCTTATTCACATGAATCGGTAAGCGGATAGTCCGTCCTTGGTTCATAATCGCTTTATCAACATAATCTCTAATCCACCAAGTAGCATATGTTGAGAAGCGATAGCCTCGTTCGGGATCAAACTTTCCGATAGCATGAATCAATCCTAAATTACCCTCTGAAATCAAATCGGGAAGATCAAGACCGCGATACATATAGTTACGTGCAATAGAGACTACTAAGCGCAAATTCGATTTTACTAATTGATTAATCGCTTTTTGATCCCCCTCTTGAGCACGCTCAGCTAACGCTCGCTCCTCATCAGGTGATAACAGCTCATGTTCACCGATCTCAGCGAAATATTGTTGAAGAATCGACTCATTTTGCCAGCTAGCCTGTTGTTGCTCGGTTGCACCTCGCTCAATGATCTCTTCAAATTCTGTCTTTGTTGCATAGCCCATAATTGTGTATCCTCTTCCTCTTTGTTTCTGTAAAACAAGGGTTATTTGGGGAGGGATCTCATCAATCTCTCCCACTCTTCAGCTCGCCTTTTGGGCTTTAGGAATCATATCCTTAGCTGTAATTGTCACACTATAGCGCTCTTAATACTCTTTGGATAATTTAATTTTCTTTAAATGATCATTAATTTTAACTATTTAGTAAATCTTTAACTATCAATATATAAATCAAGAAGAGTAAAAATAGCATCTGTCTCTAGATTATGGGGGCTCAATTGCTCTTTTCAAGGGGTTACAGTAGCGCTTTAATTATCTCCACCGCCTCCTGCAGCCGCACCCTTGGAGCTGCAAAGTTAAGACGAACAAATCCCTTTTCTGCTCCAAATGCTACCCCATCACTTAGGGCTAGATGATTTTTAAGCAAAATCGAGTGGGCCTCCTCACCTAAACTTGTCTCTCTAAAATCGAGCCACATTAGGTAGGTTGCCTCCGGCTCACTCCACTTTAAGCCCTCCATCTCCTTAAAAGCCTCTATAAGATAGTCACGATTAGCGGTTAAATACTCTTTAAGTGCGAATAGCCACTCATCACCATAATCAAAAGCCAACTCTGTTGCTTTAGCAGTAACCACATTAATACGAGGGACTAACCCCATCATCGCTGCTTGATATCGCTTTCGTAGTTGAGGATTTTCAATAATGGCAAAACCACCACCTAATCCAGCTAAATTAAACGTTTTACTAGCCGAAAAGAGAGTGATGGTATGTTGACGTGTCTGACTACTTAATAACGCATACGGTAGATTCTCATTCCCCGCTAATGTTAATTCCCCATGAATCTCATCTGAGATGACAATCAGATCATGCGCACTCGCTATCGATTCAAGCCCCTTCAACTCCTCTTTAGTAAAAATACGACCGGTTGGATTATGGGGCTGACAGAGAAGAAAGAGCTCCGTCTCCTTCTCAACGCGCGATGAGATTAATGCTGCATCTAAATAGTAGTGCAACACCCCATGCCGCTCTTCATGGGCGAGTGGAGCCTGAATCAGCTTCAGATCAAAGTGATTGGCCATCGCTAAAAAGGGGGGGTAGATGGGGGTTGTTGTAATATAACTAGCCTCTTGATTATCACGCTTAATCATATTACCAGCGATATTAATTCCTGTTACTAAACTTGGCAAAAAGAGAATACTCTCTCGCTCAACCTCCCAACCATAAAGCTTCTTCATTCGGTAGATAATAGCATCCAAAAGTCGCTCTGGACGACTCTTACCATAACCGTAAATACCACTTTCAGCTAAGCGCTCTAACCCCTCTTGTACTGCTTGTGGCACTTTGAAATCCATATCAGCGATCCACATAGGAAGTGTATCAATGCCGTAGGTAGTCCATTTATCACTATTATTATTGCGGCGGTTAACCACCTGACTAAAATCGAAACTCATATCTTATCCTCCTACTCTATTTGGGTAATAACATCTTTTAGAAGCTGGTAAAAGTGAGCAACACTCTCTATATTGACACGCTCTTTTGGTGAGTGGGCACCTTCGATAGTAGGACCAAAACTAATCATTGCTAAGTTTGGGTAACGCTCTTTAATAAATCCTGTCTCTAACCCTGCGTGGAGTACCTCTACCGAAATAGGCCTACCAAAAAGCTTTAGATAAGAATTTTGAAGCAAAGGCAGAAGGGGGTTCTTCTCATCAGGAGTCCAAGCAGGGTAAGGGTTCTTCACCTCCATAAAGGTATCTGTTAAAAGGGCCAAACTACGCACTTTCTGCTCAATCTCTCTCAATCCAGCTTCTGAAAGGGCACGGGCGAGCAATTTAATAGTTAGATGATCATCAGCGTCGAGATGCACAACCCCAATATTACAGCTGCTCTCGGGTAGATCAAACTGGTAAGACCAACGTTCAACCCCTGAAGGGAGTAGTGTCATGAGATCTAAAACCGTTCGGCTATGGATTGGATCGAGGGCTGGTAGGGGGGATACTGCTCCCATCGTTAAGATAATCGCATCATCCCGACCGATATAATATTCTGCTAAGGCTTCATTACACTCTTTTAGATACTCCTTAAATGCATCTAGGTGCGCTTGATCGATGGCAATTGTCGCCTCCGCCTCTCGTGGAATAGCATTACGTAAAGTTCCGCCATAATAGGTAGCTAATCGTAAGGAATATTTCTGTGAAAACCCATTTAGAGCACGAGCAAGTAGTTGATTAGCATTGCCATATCCTTTATCAATATCTAGCCCTGAATGACCACCTCGTGCACCTGATAACTTAACTTTAAGATAGACTCCTTGCTGATTCTCCTCAAAGGGGAGCTCTTTACTTAACTCAAAATCAACACCCCCTGCAGAGCCGATGCAACAACTACCAAATTGCTCACTATCTAAATTCAAGAGATACTCTCCTGAGAGCCAATCAGCAGCAAGGTGACGTACACCACCCATCCCTGCCTCTTCATCAACCGTCAATAAGATCTCTAACGCTCCATGAGGAATCTCCTCCTCTAATAGAGCTAGAGCCGCTGCTACACCGATCCCATTATCTGCTCCAAGTGTCGTCTCATTTGCCGTAAGCCACTCTCCCCTCACCTTTAGCTCAATCCCATCCTCTTCAAAGTTATGGGTACTTTCACTGCTCTTTTGCCACACCATATCTAGATGTCCCTGTAAAATCGTTGTCGGTATCGACTCATACCCTTCAGTCGCCCCCTTATAGATCACTACATTACCTATTGAGTCGGTTCGATACTGAAGCCCAAGCTTTTTAGCAAAATCGATCACATATAAAGAGGCTTTCTCCTCCCTCTTTGATCCCCTTGGAATCGCACTTAATGCAGCAAAATGGCGCCACAATTTTTTTGGTTCAAAAGCAGTAATTGTCATAATTGCCTCTTCCTCTCTCTATTAGGGTTGTGGATATATTCATAAATCGACTTATCTCTAATCATACTATTAATCTGCTTACTTATGCCCCCTTTCTTCAGATCAATACCACATCCATCGCTTAATTGGTGCCTATTTTCAGCTCATTGAGCCTACAAGCGCTAATATTGCCCCTTTAGAGAAATATTCTTAAACTATCCAAAGAGTTATCCACAACAAATGTGAATACTCCCCATATTCTCTCTATGGGGAAAATAGAGTATCCTATCTAAAGATAAATATTGCTCTACATCAAACATTAGAGCCCACAAACAATAATAACTAGGAGTCATATCAATGAAGAGAATTGTTCTATTGCTACTCTCTATTAACCTCTTTACCACCCCCCTGATCGCTAAAGAGGGGGAGCTGTTACAAAGAGCAGAGCAAGTTGCGGAGGCAAGCTATTTCCACTGCATTACAAATGGAGAGGCTCCAACAGCAGATAATCCTGTCATGAGTAGTAGCGAAAGTGAGCGCTTCTGTCGCTGCATTGCTGATGTCTATCTCGATATAGTCACTCAGAGCAATCTGACTCAGAAAGAGGTGGATCTTATGGTGAGTACCTTTACCTATGAGCACTCACCGGGTGAGTATAATGAGGAGGAGCAGATCATCTCTCAAACCATTGGGCAAAAAATTAATGCAGAGCAGTATGAGGATAAGTTTCTTATCTGTACCGAGCATCTCTAACTAAACTGAAAAGAGGTTACCTATTGTGGGCCTCTTTTTTTCCGCTCTCTAAGTCGCTTAAGCTCCAAATAGGGGGTGATAAAGAGCCAATAGATCAGATAGAGCCCCCCCAGCCATGGAGAGAGAATAAATGCTAATACCAAAAGTACCATATGCCCAATATTGGTAAAGAGCAATCGATTCTGGCTGAGATTCCCCACGTCACTCTCTAAAGAGCTCTTCCCCTTCTGTTTATAGATTTTTCTCTTCTGCGGTTGCACGGTCGCGCCTTAAATCCTTTAGCTGTATCTGTAAAAATATATAGGCGATAACCGCCGCTAAAAAGTCGGCAACAGGAATTGCCGCCCAAACCCCATTTAATCCAAAATATCGCGGTAGAATTAAGACCGCAGGAATCAGAAAGAAGAGCTGTCGGCTTAAGCTTAAAAAGATCGATTGTTTCACTTTACCAATACTCTGAAAAAAGATCGTTACAACAATTTGAAATCCGACAATGGGGAAGAGTATCGTTACAATCCGCATTGAATTAATTGTAACTTCTGCCAGTTCTTGGGATGGGTTAAAGGGGGCAACTAACCAATGGGGAAAGAATACCCCCACAACAAACGCAACCACTCCTATGGTTACCCCTACTTTTATTGTATAAAGAAGCGCCTCCCCCATCCGCTCTAAACGGTTCGCCCCATAACTATAACCGACAACGGGCTGCATTCCCTGAGTTAGCCCCAATAAAATCATAACCACTAACATCAGCATCACATTAGCAATAGTGTAAGCAGCAACCCCTACTGATCCACCATAAATCTTTACTTGCTGAATAATAATAAATACAACACTACTAGAGACTAGAGTCATTAAACAAGGGGACATACCAATGCTTAAGATTGAGCGTACAATACGAAAATCAAGGCGAATTTTATCCCACTTAAAGTTTAAAACCGTTTTACGGCTAATAAAATGTTGCATGACGAAGAGGGTACCCACAAACATCGAGAAAATAATCGAGAGCGCTGCCCCCATCATGCCCCACTCTAAAAGATAGATCATAATCGGCGCCGTCACAGCATTGACTACCAAAGTTAAGAGCATCGTATACATTGCTTTTTTAGGATAGCCCGATGCCCGCATCATATTATTGAAACTAAAACAGAGGTTTGAAAAGAGTGCTCCGGGAAGAAAATACTTAAGAAAATCATAAGTATATTGATAGGTCCCTTCATCTGCTCCTAGCAGGTAGACCACTGGCTCTAGAAAAAGGAAGATTCCATAAGAGATAGTTAAAGTGATACCCAAGGAGAGTATCAGAGATGTCCCCACTACTCGTTCAGCACTATCATAATCTTCATTTCCTAAAAAGATTGAGATTCGGCTCCCTGCTCCTGCCCCAACTAACATCCCAAATGCTGCAATAATCATCATAATGGGCAGAGCAATTCCCATTGCGCTCATCGCATCGTCATTTAAATAGGAAGCATTCCCAATAAAATAGCGGGTAATGATATTGTAAAGGGCATTAACCGTACTTCCAACAATTGCAGGTAAGGCATACTGCCAAAGCAGCGGACGAATAGGTCGATTCCTCAGTGCGTCTAAACGATTATTACTAATAATTATTCCTCCTCTTTAGTTAATCTTTTATAGCAGAAACCACTCAAATAATATTAAATTATCCGAAATGCCTCATCTTTTAATAGTGCTTATCTCCCCTATATAGGGTGAGCGGTCAATCGCATAATAACACCTCTCTTATAACGACTGCTCAATGCATAATAATGGCTAAATTAATAGCGCCTATAATAGATGACCAATAATTATACACCACTATAATTCATTAATATTATGGTAAAGATGCTCTTTAATATGCTTACTGAATCAAGTGGATTATTACCCCTAATCGATACCGTTTGACAAAATTCAGCTTCACAACTGATTATAGGAGCATTAATAAACTTCTAACTATTACTCACTCTATATAGAGTAGCGCAACTTAACAGTATTGGGGTAGATATTAATGATCACAACTCTATTTAAGGCCTATTCATAACATTGAGTGACAATCCAAAGGGGGTAGAAAATGTTAACTGTTGAATTAGCACAGCTTTCACTAAAGGATGGAGATATTGACCATAATTTACAGCGCGCAGAAGCGGTGATCGCCTCAGCATCCGAGCAGAGTGATATTATTGTTTTTCCCGAAACATTTTTTAGTGGTTTTCCCAATAAAGAGAATCTTGACACCATTTCACAACCTCTCGATGGTTCAATCATTACCCGATTAAGTGCCGCAGCAAATAAGAAAGGGATCGCTGTAGTTGCTGGCTTTTCAGAGAAGGCTGAGGATGGCTATTATAACGCCTCATTCTTTATCGATCCTGAAAAGGGGCTCCTTGCTACCTACCGTAAAACCCATATGTGGTTAACCGATCGTGGAATCTTCAGTCCCGGTGATCGCTACACGACATTCTTATGGCGAGGAGTTCGTATTGGGTTATTAATCTGCTTTGATATTGAGTTTCCTGAGTCGGCGCGCGCTAATGGGGAATTAGGTGCTGATCTTCTGCTTGTGACTAATGGCAATATGGATCCCTATTATGAGACCCATCGCAGTGCCATTATGGCTCGCTCTCAAGAGAATCAATGTTACTCGGTAATTGTCAATCGTGTCGGTAAGGATAGTTATGGCCATGTTTTTGCTGGTGGTAGCTGTGTGGTTAATCCTTTCGGCGAGATACTTTTAGAGGCTGGACGCGAAGAGTGTCGTCAAATAATCACTATCGATCCAACACAATGCTCCGAATATCGTCGTGACTACGACTATCTAAAAGAGCGCCGTTTCACCCTCACAGGTAAGCGAGTCGAGCATGAAGATGGACGTTATGAACTAATCATTCCTTAATCCCATCCTAAATCGGGGAAGATCACACTTCCCCTCTATTTAAGATCAGCCATATCAAGACATATATAAATTCTGTTTTGATACAGAAGGGGTCCCCCTTTCTGTTTAATTCATGAGCAGCATTAACAAAAATTTTATTACGCTGCCTATTAATAATCTAGGAGGTTTCTATGTCAGATCCACAATTAACCCGCTCCCTGAGTCTACCTGCGGTTGTACTCTTTGGGATCACCTATATGACACCCATTATTGTTCTTGGAACATTTGGTGTCTTAGCGACACTCACACAAGGGCATGTTCCCACCGCATACCTACTCGCTTCAATTGCGATGCTCTTTACCGCATTTAGTTATAGTCGAATGGCCGCAGAGTTCCCTGTTTCCGGCTCTGCCTACTCTTATGTTCGACATGGGTTAAATAGTAAGATGGGATTTGTTGCGGGATGGGTTATCCTTCTCGACTACCTCTTCTTACCGATGGTCATTTGGCTCATTGGGGGCTCCTTTTTACACTCTGCATTCCCCTCTATTCCTCTTGCTATTTGGGTACTGCTCTTTATCGGAATCACCACGACTATTAATATCATCGGATTACAGCTTGCAAAAAATATCAATACCATCATGATGATTCTCCAAGGTCTTGTGATTATTGCCTTTATTATCTTAGCCATTCACTACCTTAAAACTGATGGGACACGTCCCCTCTTCTCACTTGATGCTTTCTGGAGCAGTGAAGCAACTACTGCACTTATTATTGGTGGTGCTGCCGTTGCTTGCTACTCCTTCTTAGGATTTGATGCAGTAACAACATTAGCTGATGAAACCTTATCTCCAGAAAAGACGATTCCTAAAGCGATTATTTTGATTACCCTACTTGGCGGTGGAATTTTTGTCGTTGTCTCCTACTTCGTTCAAACCGCTCATCCAAGCTACCTTTTTGTTAATCCTGATGCTGCAGCTACAGAAATTGCCAAAAATATTGGTGGCGATCTCTTTGCATCAATCTTTCTAATCGGTTTAATCATTGGGCAGTTTGCCTCAGGTATTTCAGCTCAAACCAGCGCTTCACGTCTACTTTATGCAATGGGTCGCGATGGTGTCTTTCCTAAAGCTCTCTTTGGACGCTTAAGTCGTCGCTTCAAAACCCCCAGCTTTAATCTAATTTTATGTGGGGCGATTGCGCTTATAGCACTCTTTGTAGATGTGATGACTGCTGCATCCTTTATCAACTTTGGTGCATTTCTGGCCTTCATGCTGGTTAATCTCTCAGTTATTAGCTACTTTTGGGTTAAAGAGAAGCGTCGCAATCAAGGGGCCTTTATCCGTTATCTTTTAGCGCCTACAGTGGGATTATTAGCAACGTTTATGCTCTTTTTAAGTCTTGATAAACTTGCACTCACTTTAGGTACCATCTGGCTCATAGCAGGCGTCACCTATCTTGCATTTTTAACCGATTTCTTTAAGAAGGATCCACCACAACTCACCTTTGATGAGGAATAAGTTCGGTCTCTCCCATTAAAATCGTTATACTAGAGGGGAGAGATCAATTCATTCAAAGGAGTTATTAGTAAGATGAGTAAAAAGAGATACAATAATATCTTGGTCCCTGTTGATGGTTCTGATGCTTCCCTTGAGGCACTAGAGAAGGGTATTGAGATGGCAAAGTTTTATGATGCAACCTTAACCGTTGCGCATGTTATCGATATTCGCTCCTACTCAATGGCAATCGCCTACCGTGAACCGTTAGAAAAACATGCAAAAACTAGAGCAGATGAGATTTTATCGGATGCTAAAAAACGTGCGGATGAGGCCGGTCTCTCCAAAGTAGAGACAATCATCTATGAAGGGGCTCCCCGCACAGCCATTGCAAAGAAAATTGCACCCGAGGTTAAAGCCGACCTCATCATTATGGGCGCGACCGGATATGGCATGATTGAGCGAGTTCTTATGGGCTCTGTTTCAGAAAGCACCATGCGCCATGCAACGTGCGATGTGCTGATTGTTCGTTAAGTTAAGCTCTTTTAGCTAAGCGAAAAATCTGAGTTATTTCATTTATCTATAGCCCCGCCAAAGAGAGGTGGGGCTATATTTATATAAGGGGAGAAAAAGATGGAATATAGAGTTTATATCGATGCCGATGCAATTCCGAATGTTTTAAAAGAGATTCTCTTTCGCTTTGCCAATCGCACACAGATCGAGGTGATTTTTGTGGCCAATAGCTGGATTAAAACGCCACCCTCTCGCTACATTAAGAGCATTCAAGTCTCTCATGGGTTTGATGTTGCCGATGATAAAATTGTAGCCCTTGCCGGCAAAAACGATTTAGTGATAACCGCCGATATCCCCCTTGCTGCCGACGTTTTAGAGAAAGGCGCTTTTGCCCTGAATCCTCGCGGCGATTTTTACGATAAGGGGACGATAAAAGCAAAACTCACTATGCGCGATTTTAACGAAACGCTCCGCTCAAGCGGCATTCATACCAAGGGCCCAGAACCATTTAATCAGCGCAATCGCCAAAACTTTAGTAATGCGCTTGATCGGTGGGTGCAAAAGCGCGTACATTAATCAATATTAATTAACTTTAATAAATGATTCTGGAGAAAAACATGCCTATTTTGGATAGAAGCTTTGATAAACAACTTAAAGAAATCGATATTTATCAAAGGTATCCTAGCTTGCTCCCTTTTATCGGGGAAAAATACCAAGACTCAGAGCTTCCACGCATTCTTTTACTGGGAGAAAGCCATTATCTTCCGAAAATCAATAGCGGGACTCACTTGGAGGCTGAAAAATGGTATCAATCCTCACAAGAAGATCTCTATATCATTAACAAAGATGGGGAGAAAGAGAGCACTGAGCTAAAGTGGATGAATACCCGAGGAATTATTAATAAGAATAAAGATAAAACCTACTTCCGTAAAAAAGGGCACGCTATATTTCGCAATATTAATAAGGCATTACATGAAAAATACTCTTTCCCCCGCCTTGAAAATCACTTTAGCCATACCGCTTATATGAATGCTTATTTAAGACCTGCTGAAAAACTAGGTAAAAGCATAAAATCACAGCCCTTAGATATCGAACACTCTTTAACAACAATTAAGCAAATTTTAGAAATTATCCAACCTGAAAAAGTGATTTTTGTTTCTAGCAAATCTTACGACAAAATAGGCAAAAAACTTAAACTAAAAAATGCCTATCGAATTCCTCACCCTGCTTCACCTTGGTGGCATCGCAAGTCCCCTAAAGGCACAGGAAAAGAGCAGTTTTTCCGCGCTCTCAATTAACTTCTCCAATTATTCAAGTTGGTCTAAAAAAAGAGCACCATAATATCTACAATAAGTAGTGCTTAATTATTTTACTGATCAATCTCCGCAATAGTCTCCTTAATAAGCGCTGTTAATGCACGCATTTTCTCAAAAGAGTTAATCCCAGAAGGCCCGCCAAAAAAGGCAGAGACAATCACATAGCTGTTAGTGCCGGGAATCTGTCTGACCTCAATATCAACAAGCTCATTGCTTCTATAATATGCCGGTGACCTATCACATTTAAAGAATTGAAAGAACTTCCAATCGGCAGCTTTCCCGGTACAGAGAATATATTTTGGATTATGCCCCTTAATCAACTCTAAAAAGAAATCCCCACGATTCTCTAAACACCACATTTCATACTCATTACGATTTTTAAAACCGCTATACTCTTCAAGTTCCTACGACCAATCTCTATTGTGGGACGGGAAATTGAGTGGAAAAAGGTTCATCTTAAAACCAAGCCCCTCAGAATCGTTGTAGTAAATTTTATGCTCTTCCACGAAAGGCTCATACTGATAACTATCTGTTGGATCAAGATCAAGAAAATAATTTAAAAACCAGCAAATTTTTTGGTTATATCCAGCAACTACCGCTCCATAAAAGCCATCTGCCCAAGAAACATTTGTTAAAAAATCCCGCTCTTTCTCCTCTCTATCACGGTATCCTGCCTCAACCGTTACGGTTTCGGGAGGAATACTATCGAGCTCTCCGCCCCCACTCCAAACCACAAAACCAAAAATCTGACGCTGGATTTCCCCCATCACAGCCATAATATGAGTTTGCAATACGCTTAAATGCTTCCGTTGCTTTCATTTTCTCGCCTTTAGTAATAAGCACATAAAAGAAAAGCCACTATCTCAAAATAGTGACTTCTATTGGCTTCATTTAGCCTGTTTTATTTCTCGCTGATTCACTCCTCCGGATTATATCCAAGATTAGGTGCTAGCCAACTTTCGGCGGTTTTAAGATCCCACCCTTTGCGTTTGGCGTAATCTTCCACTTGATCTCGGCCGATCTTTCCGACACCAAAATAGATCGCGTCAGGATGGCTAAAATACCAGCCAGAGACAGAGGATTGAGGATTCATCGCAAAACTTTCAGTGAGCGTCATACCGATACGCTTATCGGGCTCTAAAAGCTCCCAAAGCGTTGCTTTTTCGGTATGTTCGGGGCACGCAGGATAGCCTGGTGCTGGGCGAATTCCCCGATACTCTTCCCGAATGAGCGCCTCATTATCGAGCCTTTCATCTGCCGCATATCCCCAAAATTCTTTACGCACCCTCTTATGCAGGTACTCGGCTAAGCTCTCGGCTAAGCGGTCCGCAAGGGCTTTAAGCATAATAGAGTTATAATCATCATGATCTGCCTCAAATGCCGCAATATAGGGCTCAATGCCAATTCCCGCGGTACAGGCAAACGCGCCGATATAATCCCTATCCCCTACAAAATCTGCCAATGAGCGATTGGGCATCCCATTAGGGCGCCGAGTCTGCTGCCGAAGATGATGGAGCTCTGCCAATACTTCCGTTCGTGATTCATCAGTATAGAGTGTAGTGCTTTCGCCGGCGTTACTTGCAGGAAAGAACCCGATTACCGCCTTTGCCGTGAGCCACTCTTCAGCAATAATTCTGTCGAGCATCGCAAGGGCATCGTGATAGAGTTTTGTCGCCTCCTCCCCCACAACCTCATCCTCTAAAATTCGTGGGAATTTCGCCCGCAGCTGCCAAGAGGCGAAAAAAGGTGTCCAATCAATGGTGGGAATAAGCTCCGAAAGCGCAACTTCAATCTCAAAAACGCCAAGCTTTTTCGGGGTTACGATAACATTCTCAAAATCTAAATGGTGCTTATTATTTACAGCCTCATCAAATGGCAGAAGATCAATATCCCGTTGACGTTCTAAATAGAGTTCCCGCCTTCTTGCATAATCCACCTTTAAATCCACCTTAAATTGCTCCCGAAGTTCTGGGCTAATTAGCGATTGTGCAACGCCCACAGAGCGAGAAGCATCGCGCACATAAACCACAGTATGATCATAATTGGGCGCAATTCTCACCGCCGTATGCGCAAGTGATGTGGTTGCCCCACCGATCATAATGGGGATATCGAGCTTCCGGCGCTGCATCTCTTTCGCAAAATTCACCATCTCTTCGAGCGATGGTGTAATGAGTCCCGAAAGCCCAATCACATCTACTTTTTCTTGAAGCGCTTTTTCGATAATATCCGGCGTTGGCACCATCACGCCCATATCGATCACCTCAAAATTATTGCATTGCAACACAACACCCACAATATTTTTTCCGATATCGTGCACATCACCCTTTACAGTGGCAATTAAAATCTTGCCATTCGATTGATCGGTATTCCCCGTACGACGCTTCTCCTCTTCAATAAAGGGAATAAGATAGGCCACCGCTCGTTTCATCACTCGTGCAGATTTGACCACTTGTGGCAAGAACATCTTTCCTTCCCCAAAAAGGTCACCCACCACATTCATCCCTGTCATCAGTGGACCTTCAATCACCTCAATAGGACGCATAAAATTTTGGCGTGCGAGCTCTGTATCCTCCTCAATATAGCTATCGATACCATTGACAAGCGCATGGGTTAAACGCTCATTGACCGGTAATTCTCGCCAAGAGAGATCCTCTGTTTTACGATTTGCCCCATCACCATGATATTTCTGTGCAATATCGAGCAAATTTTCACTCGCCTCCGGAAAGCGATCAAAAAGAACATCTTCAATCGCCGTCTTAAGCTCTTTAGGAATATCTTGATAGATCGCAAGTTGCCCTGCATTGACAATCCCCATCGAGAGTCCAGCTTTAATCCCATGATAGAGAAATACCGCATGAATCGCTTCCCGCACTAAGTTATTGCCCCGAAATGAGAAAGAGACATTCGAGATTCCCCCAGAGATCTGTACATGGGGTAGATTCTCCCGAATCCATTGTGTGGCCTCAATAAAATCTAAGCCATAGCGATTATGCTCAGGAATACCCGTTGCGACGGCGAAAACGTTAGGGTCAAAGATAATATCTTCCGGCGGAAAACCCACCTCATCCACCAAAATTCGGTAAGCACGCTCACAAATCTCAATTCGGCGAGTAAAGTTATCGGCTTGCCCCTCCTCATCAAACGCCATCACCACTGCGGCGGCCCCATATTTTTTGAGCAACTCGGCATCTGCTTTAAATTCTTCAATCCCCTCTTTCATCGAGATAGAGTTTACAATCCCCTTCCCCTGAATACATTTTAAGCCAGCTTCTAAAATCTCCCACTTAGAGGAATCGAGCATAATCGGCACGCGACTAATATCAGGCTCAGAGGCAATAAGATTGAGGAAAGTCACCATCTCATGCTTAGAGTCGAGCATCCCCTCATCCATGTTGATATCGATAATCTGTGCGCCATTTTCCACCTGATCACGCGCAACATCGAGGGCCTCACTATATCGCTTCTCCCGAATTAAGCGCTTAAACTTGGCAGAACCAGTGATATTTGTCCGCTCACCCACATTCACAAAGAGCGATTTACCGGCCGTTAAGTTACACGCTTCTAACCCTGAGAGACGCATTTGGCGAGGAAGATCAGGAATTTCCCGAGGTGCACAATCGGCGACCAATGTTTTAAACGCCCGAATATGCTCCGGCGTTGTGCCACAACAACCCCCGACAATATTGAGCAGGCCCGCTTCCGCCCACTCTTGCATCTCTTTTGCCATTGTCTCGGCATCAAGATCATACTCTCCAAACGCATTGGGAAGCCCTGCATTGGCATGTGCCGAAACCCTAAACTCCGAGATTCTAGACAGCTCCGCGACATATTGCCGTAAAAGATCGGGACCTAATGCACAATTGAGCCCTATTGAGAAAGGCTTTGCATGCCTGAGCGAATTATAGAACGCTTCAGTCGTCTGCCCCGAAAGCGTTCGCCCTGAAGCATCGGTAATCGTACCAGAGATCATCACAGGTAAGCGAATCTCACGGCTTTCAAAGATTGTTTCGATCGCAAAGAGTGCTGCTTTAGCATTGAGTGTATCGAAGATCGTCTCCACCATGATAATCTCAGCACCCCCATCGATTAAGCCATTGAGCGCCTCTTTATAGCCAAGCACCAACTCATCAAAAGTGGTATTCCGAAAGCCAGGATCATTCACATCTGGTGAGATAGAGGCTGTTTTACTCGTAGGCCCAATGACCCCCACGACAAATCGTGGCGACTCTTTCGTGGAGTAGCGATCACACACCCGTTTTGCAATCTCGGCACCGGCTCTATTGATCTCGTAGGCGTACTCCTCAAGCCCATAATCCGCCATCGACATCCGTGTCGCATTAAAGGTATTGGTCTCGATAAGATCTGCACCGGCAGCGAGATATTGATCATGAATCTTTTCAATTACTTCCGGCTTTGTAAGGTTTAAAAGATCATTATTCCCTTTTAAATCTTTATGCCACTCTTTAAACTCTTCACCCCGAAAATCTGCCTCTTCAAGCTTTTCTGCCTGAATCATCGTTCCCATTGCACCATCTAAAATTAGGATACGCTTCTGTGATAGTTTAGTTAATGCTGCTACTGAGCTCATTTGGTCTCTCCTTATTTAGATTCAGGCTCTTGCGCTAATGACTCTGTCAATGGGGAATTAAGATCATAATCGGGATAACTCTTAAGCAGCTCTTCTAACTCTAAAATAGCCCAAGCTCGTAACCATATCTCTGCCTGACTCCGTTCTTGATGGCGTTTTAGTTGGCTTAACTCTTCTTGTAGGGTATCGATTGATCGCATATTATCTGCTCCTATAGTCCATAGATAAAAAAAGCCCTTCTATGAGTAAGAAGAGCTTTAATCGTGACTAAAGTTCCTCTTATCTTCCAGTAGTCACCATTCTGATCTAACTACTGTTGGATTTAGCACAGTACCCTTTCGAGCCTGTTGCTGAGATTTCATCGGGCCAAATCCCTCCATCTCTCTCAATAAGAATGAGCATCTTCAAGCTATCATATATTTTTCCACCTGCAAATGCTTTTCCCAACTATTTTCAATTAAGATTTTCTTTAAATATCAAAGATATAGCAATATTCACTCACTAAAGACCACTCCCCCCTTTAGTCTGTTAAAATAGAGAATCGATTTTTGCATGCGTGAGGTTTAGATGAAGATTATTCGAATAGTTTTAGGCAATATCATTCTCTTTTTGGATTTTATCTTCTCCCCAACACCGATAAAACGGGGAGAAGAAGAGCAAGCGAGAATCAATCAAAAATGTGCCAATCTTGCGCTCTACCAATTTAAGATGTGTCCATTTTGTGTCAAAGTAAGAAGGGTTATTAAACGGCAGAATCTACCGATTGAGATTCGCGATGCCCTCAATAATGAGCAGTATGCCACTGAACTTGTAAAAGAGGGGGGCAAACGACAAGTACCCGCTTTAAGAATTACAGAGCGTGATGGCTCCACCCACTGGCTATATGAGTCTGATGCTATAAAAGAGTATTTAGAAGCACTCTAATTTCAGTAATCGAGCGATATTTAAGGAGAAGAAATGAGTATCAATATTGCAGATATTGCAAAGAAACGTTACACCTGCAAAGTTTATGAGAAGGGAGCGGTCATCCCTCAAGAGAAGGTAGCGCAACTATTAGATGTTCTGCGCTTTAGCCCCTCCTCTGTCAACTCTCAACCATGGCATTTTATTATTGTCTCTACAGATGAAGGGAAGGAGAGAATTCTCCCTGGAATTTCTGAATTTAATCATCCACGAATCACCGATGCCTCTCATGTTGTAATCTTCTGTGCTAAAAATGAGATGGATGATGCTCATATTCAAGGTGTTTTAGCCCATGAAGCGGAGGATAACCGCTTTGCCACTGACGAGATGAAAGAGGCCAATGATAATGGGCGCCGCTACTTCATTGGCCTTAATAATCATTCACAAGAGGCACTCCATCAGTGGGAAGGTAAACAGATCTATATTGCCTTAGGACAGCTTCTACTTGCTGCAGCTGCTTTAGGTATTGACTCTACCCCTATCGAAGGGTTTGACCCTGCTAAGCTTGATGAGATATTAAATCTTAAAGAGATGGGGTATCACTCTGTAGTCGTTGCCTCTCTTGGATATCGGAGCGATGATGATTTTAATGCGAAACTGAAAAAATCACGCTTTCCTAAAGAGCAGCTCTTTACCTATCTGTAAATAGGCCATAAAAATAGCGCTAAGGATACCCTTAGCGCTATTCTATTGATTAATTATCTCACGCTCTAAGGGTGAATCATCCTACTCCCACTCCACCTCGCCTGTTACCACCTGTGCACTTAAGGGTAAAACGGCATCATTTAGCTCTGGATAATACTCCTTCATATAAGCAATAATTGCATTGCTCTCATCAAATTGAGCTTCTGCCTCTAAAAATCGCTCTAGATAGGTTTTTGTAAAATGGATATTCTCAATCCCAAACCGGTTACCTGCACCAAAGTGACCAGGAATAACTATCGCAGGCTTTAAGGATTCAAAATAGATTAGATCCTCAATCCAACTCTGTTGACTCTCTATACTTTTCGTATCTGCGATAAAGAGGTGACTATCTGCTGAGATAGAGATCCCCCCTAGAAGAAGGCGATCCGCTTCATTATAGAGTGAAGTGCGCTTAGGATCATTCCCGACAATCAAGAAATGATTATCCCCAAAGGTAATCTCACCCTCAATAGCTTTTGGCAGGCTAATCTCTGTCGGTGCATCCTCTTTTAAAGTCTCAGCCCACACAGCTAATTTAGCCTCTACTGTTGCAGCAATATGTTCAATTGTCTCCTGTGTCGCATAAGCATCCGCCTCAGGAAAAGCCTCTAATAGAGTCGGTAAACCAAAATAGTAGTCAGGATCTCCGTGGGAAATATAGATCATCTCCAATCTTAATCCTCGCGCTTTCAGGTAGTTGACAACCTTTTCCGCATCCCGCTTAGAAAATTGAGTATCTACTAAAAAGGCTCGATCACCCGCTGTAATAATTGTTGCTGTTGATCCCATAATCGGATCGGGCGTAACAATATGATAGGTGAGAGATTCTCCCTGAATCTCTTTGATGATGAGGGATTCTGCAGGATTAGAGAGAGCTGCTTGAGTCTCCATACTCCCCTCTTGACTAACCCCAACTCCCGTCACTCCTAATAATACCGCTGATAATGCAATGACTATTCGCTTCATACTCTTCTCCTAATATAAAAATTAATCGACTCTTCTCTAATAGCTCTAATAGCTGTTACTCAGTTGCTCGTCTCATTACCTCCCCATCGATGGTAATGCGCACCTCCTCCCCAATATTAGGAGAGAGAAAGTTTAATCCCCACTGACTACGTTTAATCACTGTGGTTGCCTGAAATCCAATTGTCTCCACCCCACTCATTGGGTTAGGTTCATGCTTATTTAGGGTGACTAGTAGAGTGACCGGATTCGTTACCCCAAGGAGTGTCAATGCGCCTTCTAGCTGCCCTTCATCAGTAAACCCAAAGTAGAGTCCCTCACCAACAAAGATAACCTCAGGATATTCGGCAACATTAAAGAAATCCTCACTTCTCAGATGTTGATTGAGTGCCTCGGATAGGGTTGAGACTGAGTCGGCCTCAATAGCCATCACTACTTTCGTCTTCTCTGGAATTCCCTCCTGATAATGTAGCTCACCAGAAAAGCGAGAAAAATATCCATGTGTGATGGAAAATCCCATATGGCTGATGGAGAAGGCGATCCGTGTATGCTCATGATCAAAATCCCATATTGGTGTTGCTCTTTCACTGCTGCTTAATTGATCTCGTTGAAATAGCTTTTTCATACCCTCTCCTTGCTTTATTAGCTTGTGGATTGATTTATTTTCAGTATAGGAGAGATTTTTACTTTAGGAAGAAATTAAAAGTTGCATAGAAATCATATAGTTATAACGCTAACTATTACAATCTCTCAACTTAGCTATGTACTCTAACTTTTTATAAAAGTAACCCTTTGAAATGGATGGCATTAATCATCATCAGAGATGAGCGCTCTAATAATGACTCACGTTACCTCTGCTATAAAATCTAAAGAAATTGCCTATTATTTATCCAGCAGTCGACTATCACAATGCCCCCCTTGCTCCTGATAAACAAAGAGCTCTACTTTTCGTGCAATCTCATTAGCATCATCCCCACGATTAATAACTAAAGCCCCTGCCGCTTGAGTGAGGACTAAAATATTGCTGACAATTGTGATTGATACCCGCTGCCGTATCTCATCTAAATTGAGTTGAAAAATCCCCTCTTGCCGTGTTTGATAGAAGAGATTACGAATCTCGCTAATTCGATTCGTTTCATAAAAGCGACGAATATTATTAGCTAATGAATCGAGTTCATCATAGAGAAGGCGTAACTCTGCAGAACTATCATCGATAACAAAACTATTGAGTGCCCGCAAAATAGAGCGATACTGCTGCGAGACCTCATCACACTCAGCACGCTGAATCGCTATCATCTCTTCATTTACCCGTACAGTTTTAGAGCCCCGCTTATTGGAAAAGTAACAAGCCTCAAGCTCCCCCTCCCAGATTAGATAGATCCCCTCTGCTTCAGCACGCTGTAATTCATGGATAAGATTCCAAGTCGCTTTAAAAAGCCCTCGTCTCTCTCCCGCTTCTTGGGCACGCTCAATCTCTCGACACACGATAATACGCCGCAAAGCAATGAGAAACTTCTTAATCTGATCTTCTGAAAACTTCTGCTGCTGAATAAGAAGGTGGCGAATCCTATTGAAGCTCTCAATATCCCCTCGATTCTGTTGAGAGAGATAGGTGATCATCTCATCAAAGCTCTCACTATAGTAGACATGTTCTTGAAAATATTGAAAAAGCCCCATCTTTGGGTTAAAGGTAATCTGCATTAAACGATCGATCAGTCGCTTAAAGTGAAAGCGACGCTCAGGTGGCAATACCTCTTGACTAACACGGCCCCGATTTAAGAATTGATCGACCCACTCTGGCGCATCGATAATCCAATCTAAATCAGCAAGAATGCTCACCTCCTTCTTAAGCAGCTCAAGTAGCTTGTGAGCAGCAATAAAATCCCCCTTCCCTAGTAAGGGGAGTAGCTCGACACCTCGTGCTGTCAGTGAGAGCTCTAATTTACGATTTAAGGTGTGGCAGATCTTCTCATCGGTTGGACCTTCAAGGAGTAAAATATGATCAGCAAAAAAAGCACGCTTAAATTCACTTGAAAGGCGAGAAATTAAGTTCTCAAGTCGCTCCTGCTCCTCTAGATGGTGGAAATCTAAAAACTGATGGACAGGGTGCTCTAACCCCATACAGAACCCTAATGATTTGAGGTCTTCTGGGGTATTGAGGTGGATCAGCTCTTCAGAATGAGTAGCAATAATGATAATCTTCTTGGTACTATTTTGAGCAGGTATCCCGCTATAGCGACGAATCTCCTCTAAGAGGAAATTTTGATATTGTGGGTGGAGTGAAAGCTCTGGTTCATCAATTAAGAGTACCCCTATCGTATCGTTATAGATAGCAGCTAATAATCCCACTAAATGGATTAAACCTGAGGCCTCACGACCAATGCCATACCGCTCCCCTTGGCTATCTTCGCGCACAAAATTAACGGCTAGGCCCCCAGCTTCCCAAGCTAAATCAATATCACGATTAAAGAACTCCTTAAGACGAGCCCGAATCTTAAGCTGTATATCGGGTCGTGCTTTTAGCGACTGATAATCGATAGCTAACGTCTCAACAAAATAACGACTACTATCGGGGTATGGCGTTGCTTCATCTACATATTTAGAGCTCACCTTAAGCGCTTGATTAGCATGATGTAAAATGCGGTAAGACTCTAGATTAGAGAGACGTCCTGATGCTAAAAGACGCACCTGACGCCCTAATGTTAATGTCTCATCACTCTTAAAATAATCCCGCAGTGCCCGTAAAATATGACTTTTTCCCGACGCATTAGGCCCTAGCAGTGTTAAAAAGCCATTTTCAGGAATGGTTAGACGTCGCTTTGTTAAGTGATCGCCGTAACGTACATTGATTGTAATGGGTACTGCTGCCGTCATTCATCCACATCCTGCATAAAAAGGGGAAATTAATCCCCTAATATACCCTATTTGAGGGGCAAATGGGACTACTCCCCCTCCTCAAAGAGCCTTAAGTAGGCGCCATACCCCTCCTCTGCTAATCGCTCTTTCGGAATAAATCGCAATGCTGCCGAATTGATACAGTAACGCATTCCACCCAGCGCCTCAGGGCCGTCATCAAAAAGATGACCTAGATGGGAATCTGCCCCCTTACTGCGCACCTCTGTTCGATGATACCCGTAGGAGTAATCCTCATGTTCCGTAATCTCCGTAGAGTTAATCGGCTTCGAGAAGGCGGGCCAACCACATCCTGCATCAAACTTATCGGTAGAGGAGAAGAGGGGTTCTCCTGAGACTATATCGACATAGATCCCCTCATCAAAATGGGCATCATACTCATTCTGAAATGGTGGCTCAGTTCCATTCTCTTGCGTTACGTGATATTGCATTGGGGTTAGCTTCTTCTTTAAATCATCACTCATAATTAGAACCTCACTCTATTTTAATATTGCGCTACTCATACGTTAACTTCATATCGCCCTCTTTAATCCACCCTTTCTTCATCATATAACGGGCACTGACCCAAGAGATAGCCGCCGGCAATAATAGATGAAATAGTACCACCATGAGCGCAACATTAAGAGAAAAACCCATTGTTTCAAAGGCCATAAATTGCCCGACAAAACCACTGGTTCCCATTCCAGCACCAGCAGCATTGTTACTCATCTTAAAGAGCGCAACACCTAATGGAGCGGTAATGATTCCTGCTAAAGTTGGTGGAATAAGAATCCAAGGATTTTTAACAATATTAGCAATTTGCAACATCGAAGTACCCACCCCTTGAGCAATTAAGCCCCCTAGCCCATTTTCACGATAGCTCGCGGTGGCAAATCCTACCATCTGTGCTGAACAACCAATCACAGCCGCCCCTGCTGCTAATCCATCAAGCCCCAACATAAATGAGAGTGCTGCACTCGAGATTGGCGCTGTTAACGCCCACCCCACCAAAGTGGCAACAATAATACTCATTACAAAAGGTTGTTGCTCCGTGGCCCAATTAATAATCTCACCAAACGAGCTCATAAGATAGCTGATGGGGATTCCTACAAATTTAGCGACAAAGTATCCAATCACAAAGGTCGTAAAGGGTGCAATGATAATATCGATCCGGGTAACACCATAGAGCAGCTTTGCCCCCTCTACTGCTACTAAAACAGAGAGGTAGGCTCCAACTGGCCCCCCTAAGGTATTACCAAAGGCCCCCACAAAGAGGGAGGAGAAGAGAATCAGTGGCGGCGCTTTTAGACTAGCGGCAATCGCAACCCCAATCGCTCCCCCAACAATTTTGCTATCCATAGCAAACTGACCCATCTCCACAAACGAATCGATTGCCAATTGCTCCCCTAAGGTTTTAATAATCAATCCCATAAGGAGTGAAGAGAAGAGCCCTAATGCCATGTAGCTTAGAGCATCTACAAAGTAGCGACGAGGGGAGAGGCTCACCCCTTTTTTCGTAAAGTATGAGGTTGGATTTGTCATGGTAACTCCTTTATCGACTAGGTTTAATCTACATAAGCCCTATACTAGTGACAAGACACTGCTCGTGACAAGTATAGAGGGTATTCAGTAGAAGCACCAGACACAACCCCACTCAATCCTCACTCTCCCAAGAAAGAGGGAGATTATAACCAGGATACTGCTCTGCAGTGTAGGCCTTAAATCCCTCTGAATTGACAATCTCTACCACCGCTGCTGCCCAGGGCCTCTCCCTATTTTTCGCATCAATGACAACCCAATTCACATACGCTTTACTCGGCTCAATATGGAGCGCTTCAGAGGCGGATATCCCCGCATCTTGCGCATAATTGCCATTAATGACGACATAATCAAGATCCGCCCGTGCACGCACTAGTTGTGGAGCATCAATCTCAACAATCTTCAACCCCAATGGGTTAGCAGTAATATCATTATGACTCACCTGAAAAGGATCTAACCCCTCCTTAAGCTGAATCCAACCTAACGCCTCCATAATGCGTAACCCGCGGGAGTAATTGGTAATATTGGAGGGTACCCCCACAGTAGATCCTGAGTGAATCGCCTCTAAAGAGTTTAATCGCCCACCATATAAACCAAAAGGTGCAGTCGGTACCTGAACAATAGGAATTAATGAAGCGCCACTATTTTCATTAAACTCATCAAGATAGGGTTTATGCTGGTAGATATTGAGTTCAAGATGCCCCTCAACTACACCAATATTAGGGGCAATAATATCACTCAGCTCCACTAATGAGACTTGATAACCACGCTTTTGTAGCTCTGGTCCAATATAATCCCGAACCATATCAGCAAAATCACCCGGGGAGGTGCCGATTCGAAGCTCACGAGACTCAGCACCCACCTCCTCTTTACCACATCCTGCTAATAACAAAAATCCCAATAGGGCGATCATGCCCCCTCTAATCCAATCTCTAATCATAATCTCTCTCCTATCTCCCCCCATTTTATTTACGGGGGGAGCGATCGTTTCATCTCTCTTGACTCTATTTTAGTGACTCATCCCACTCTTTAGGATGTTTATACCCTGGAAACTCAGCGGCAATATAGGCCTTAAATTCCTCTGAATTGTAGATCATCTCCACCAGCGCTACCCACGGTTCCTCTCGATCCTCATCTCGCACCACCATCCAATTGATATAATCAAATCCCGGATCAGTAAAGAGTGCTTCGGTGAAAGGAATCCCTGAGCTAGCAGCAAAATTTCCAGTGATGATGGCATAATCAACATCCTCCCTAATACGGGCAATCTGTGGTGAGGCGATCTCCATCAAGATAATGTTATAGGGATTATCAATAATATTACTCTCACGAAAATTGATGGCGTCATCACTCTCGCTTAAGGTAATCCAGCCAAGGTCTTGCAGTAATATTAATGCCCGTGAATAGTTACTGACATCATTAGGGATGGCAATTCTTGCCCCCTCCCCTACCTCCGCTAATGTTAAACGCCGTCCACTATAGAGGCCTAATGGTCCTGTAGGTATCTGAAATATAGCGGTTAAATTTGCTCCTTGTAACTCATTAAAGCTAGAGAGAAATGCCGCATGCTGATAGGTATTGAAATCTAAAGAACCATCATTGAGGGCAATATTAGGGGCTAAGATATCGGTAAACTCACTCACCTCTAATCGGTACCCCGCTTTCGCTAACTCCGGCTTGAGAAAATCATGCGCCATTGTTGCAAAATCCCCAACAGAGGTACCAATTCTTAACACCTTCTCTTCACCTGCTCCCTCATCATTACTACAGGAAACAATAAGAATACCGATGGCAATGACCCCCCCTATTCTCCGCCACAATCGTGATAAAAATACTCTGCGTCTCATCGTTATGCTCCCCCTTAATCGATCTGTATGCCAGGATAGTGACGCTCTGCCACATCAGGATGGGAGCGAAGACGCCCTTTAAGAAAATTCTTTCCAATCTGGGTAAAGAGCGGATTTTTAGGATCTTCCGTAACTCCCGTCGCCCCTTTAGCCAATGCTTCAGGAAGATCAAGCAGGGGAACTGTTACATCCAGCTGCGACGTTAAAAAGAAGGCTAAAGAGTAACGATCCACCCCTTTAGGAGGCGCTTGCACACGGTGATATGTTGCCTTTAGATATCCATGTGATGCCACCTCAAGTAGCTCACCAATATTGACAACAAAGCTCCCCTTTATTGGTGGTGCTAAGACCCACTCATCCCCCTTAAGCACCTCTAAACCGGAAACCTCATCCTGAGAGACAAAAGTTAAATAGCCTGAGTCTTTATGAGGACCAACCCCCTGCTCCTCCCCACTAATTCCAGGGTAATGGATTGCTTTAGAGAGGACCGAAGGCTTATTTGCTAAAGTGGGAGCAAAGATATCCTCAGGTTGCCCCAATGCTAAGGCGAAGGCTCTTAGCAACTCCTTAGCGACCTCTGTTTGCGCTTTCTGCAAAGTTAAGAGATGCTCTTTTAACTGCGGCAGAGCCTCTGGCCATTGATTCGGCCCCTGAAGACGGAGCCAAGGCTCGTCAACGGGAATTTCCTCAAGTGGATAAGCAGGGTATTCAGGCATATAATCAAACTGCTCTCGCCGATCAGGCGCATCACGTGTAATCTCATCATAAAGATTGGTGTAACCACGGAAGTGGGGAGAATTCACCATGTGAACGGCTACTTTCTCCTCAAGAGGAAGCTGAAAAAACGCCTCTGCAGAGCGATTGGCATTCTCAATAATCTGCTCATCAATCCCATGATTAATTAGGTAGAAGAAGCCCACATGATGAGCGGCATCACGGAGTCGGGATAGAAATAGATCTCGCGCCTTATCATCAGCTATAAATTGTTGGAAATCTAAGATCGGTAGGGGTAATTGTGGCATGAGTGCCTCCTTTATAGTGGACAAAAAAATAGAGCTACTCACTTGCGTGCGCGCTCTGCTTCAATCGTCCTCCACCTACCTGATGGATGATGGAAATCTCCCAATCCCTACTCAGAGGGGCTCTTCCCTAAAATAGATTAGGCAAAAAGAGATGTAACGCTTTAGCTGTTCGTGCCCGCAAGCTGTTATTAATCAAATCGGCATGGTTTTCACTTTAGAGTGATTAAAAAGGCTTGTCAATAACTATTTAATTGGTTGATTTATATTCTATTTTTTATATCTTAATGGATCTTTTAATGATTACTAAAAAGGGGTGGGCGATCGAAAGGCTAATCGCTTTTGACTCATTGGATCAATAAAAGAGAGATAATCGGCATGGAGATAGAGGCGTGATGCCACGCGCCGTCCCCAAGTGCTACCATAGAAACGATCCCCTAAAATTGGATGCCCTATCGCCTGTAAATGTACCCGTAATTGATGGGAGCGCCCTGTAATTGGGGAGAGAGCAACCCGCGTAAGGGGAGCCTCCTGATACGTTAATAACTCTAATCGGTGGTAGTGGGTAATCGCCTCCCGCCCCTCACTAAATGAGACCATCTGCTTTGGTCGATTGGGCCAATCACAGATAAGGGGGAGATCAATGACCCCTTTTTCAGTAGGTAACTCCCCCTCAACAAGAGCAATATATCGCTTCTGTGGTGATCTTTGTTGAAATTGTGCTTTCAACTGCCGCTCTGCCTCTTTTGTGAGGGCGACTACAATCAATCCACTGGTGGCCATATCGAGACGATGCGCAGTTTCAGCCTCTGGATATTGCCATCGGATGCGCGTTAATAGACTATCATGCAACTCTACCCCCTTCCCAGGAACAGAGAGAAGCCCAGCAGGCTTATCAAGCACCATAATCGCTGAGTTTTGGTAGAGAATCGTCAACCATGGATCGATAGGGGGATTGTAGTAGTACTCCATAATCACCTGCTAAACCCTAAGGTACTTCTCTGATTAATTGGTAACGATAGCGCCCCTGATCTGCAGCAGGTGAAGCCAATGAAGTAATAGCGACTAAGAGCGTTTTTGTTACCCCTTCCTGATGGGTATATCCTTCAATCTCATCATAAAAGAGGTACTCCCTTCCTGCTGAATCTGTAATTAAGTAACACCGTTGAAGATCAACTCCTACACACGGCTTGGTTGCTCCTGATACGGTAATCACTTGAGTCGTTCTCTCCACTGTTGCCCCACTACATGCCCCTAAAATAATGGTGAACAGTAGCCATAAGCCATACTCCCTCCTCCATCGCCTTATCATCTTCTCTCTCCTTCTCAATAAAAGGGTGGTAGAATCCCCCTATAACCGAATCAATATCTACAATTAGCCAATAAGGATCTATCTATGAATAGAGAAAACCATTATAAACTGATCTTCTATGTTCCCGATAGTCATCTTAAAGTCGTCAAAGAGGCTCTCTTTGCCGCAGGCGCTGGAGCGCTCGGAAACTATCGTCGCTGCTCGTGGAAGGTATTAGGGGAAGGGAGCTTCCAACCTATGGATGGTAGCAACCCATACTCAGGGGAAGTAGGTCTCTTAACACGGGTACCTGAGTGGCGTGTAGAGATTTTAGTAACTGAGCGTAGCGCTAAATCTGCATTAAGAGCACTCTTAGAGACCCATCCATACGAAGAGCCTGCCTATGAGTTTATTCAGATCAGCTCAATTACCCTCTAGCAGCTCTTCGCGCTGCTCAATGACCGGTGTGAGCGCAGCAATTACCTGTGCTATACCGCCGCGACTCTCTGCCATTAATTGCGCTGCTGAAGCCCCCATAGCAGATCCTAATTGAGGATTCTTTAATAGCTGTTTTAGCGCCTCTTCCACCTCCTCAATCGACCCCATAATAAGCGCCTCTCGGGATAAGAAATGATCTACAATCTCCCGATTCTCCTCCATATGTGGACCGACCGAGATCGGCTTACCAAAATAGGCTGGCTCTAGAATATTATGTCCCCCGATGGGGATAAAGCTCCCCCCAATCGTAACGAAATGGGCAACTTGATAAAAAATCAGCAACTCGCCCAACGTATCAATCAGCCAGATATCCACCGTAGTCTGCAGCTCATCTAATGATGTTTGACTCCGCTTTTGGTAGCTCAATCCTTCCTGCTTTATCAGCTCTTCCACCTCTAAAAAACGCTCTGGATGGCGGGGCGCTAAAATAAGCTGCAGATTAGGATATTGTGCCTTTACTCGGCGATAGCTCGATAGAATTAAGGCCTCCTCCCCCTCATGGGTGCTGGCAACAACCCAATAGAAGTGATCACTCCCCTCTAAACGGGTGAGTAACCGCTTCCCCTCCTTATAATGATGGGGAGGAATCGTTAACTCATATTTTATATTCCCCATCACCTCATGCTCTTTTACACCTAGAGCCACAAACCGGGCAGAATCCTTCTCACTCTGGGCTAAAAGATGGAGAGGCTCAAGGAGCTTCGCCATTGTTTTAGCAATCTTCTGATACCCTCTATATGAGGACTCTGAGAGGGTACCACTGACTAAATAGAGTGGAATCTGCAGCTGATTAGCTTGATAGAGATAATTAGGCCATAGCTCTGTCTCTAATATGATGGAGACTTTAGGAGCAACATAACGGAAAAAACGTCTCATCATCCAGCCATTATCGAATGGGAGGTATTGATGATCGACCCGCCCTGTAAAGCTCTTAACTACCTGCTCACTTCCGGTTAACGTTGTTGTTGTCAAGAGAAGCCGCTGTTGAGGAAAATGCTCTAACAGTGCTTCAACCAGTGGAGTGATAGCTCGAACCTCCCCTAATGAAACAGCATGAAGATGAATATCAGCCCGCTTTAGAGGACCAAATCCGATTCGATCACGAAAGCGCCCCATTCCTGGACGATATTTAACTGGAGAGCGCCAATCTTTATAGTAACGAAAAAGCGTTATGATGGGCAGTAGAACCCACCATAACACACGATAGAGATGAAAAATCACTCTAAACTCCTAAACGCACTCTATTTAGAGAGTATGCAGACGATTATCTGCAGGGAAGTTAAGCTCCATGATCCGCAATCGATCCTCAGCTAACTGATCGAGCCCCAATTTACGATAAGCCTTCACCTGAATATAGAGCGCATCTGCCAATGAAGGGGTCTCATCATAATTATCTAACACATATTGTGCACGATTCACTGCACCAACATAGGCATCCCGCTCATAATAGAAATTAGCAATATGAATCTCAGACTCAGCTAAGAGATTTCTAAGATAGATCGCCCGCTTCGCAGAATCTTCTGCATAGGGTCCGTGAGGATAGTTCTCAATTACATAGAGAAATGCGTCAAGTGATTCATTAAGCTGCCGTGGATCTATCTTAGTCCGATCGGGCGGAAGAAGTTTATCTAATATTGAGCGTGCCCGATCAAAGTTGATTACCCCTTTCATATACCAGACGTAATCCACATGGGGATGGTTTGGATAGAGTGTTACAAAGCTATCAATTTCAGCTAGCGCCTCATCATGCTTACGGTCACCATAATAGGCATAGATCTTATTAAGCTTCGCTTGCTCAGCAAGATTACTATGAGGGAAGCGTGCTTCGACCATATCAAAGTGCTCAACAGAGAAGACATAATTACCACTTGAGAGATGCTCTTGCCCTTTACTGAGCAACTGTGTTGCGGTCATCGTTCTAAATTTATCCTCTTTCGGGGTACCGCAACCTGCTAAAATAGCCAGCACGAGAACACAAGATAAAGAGTTTCGTAATTTTCTATTCATTTTATTAATATGAGCCCTTAAGAACCGATCAAACTGAAAAAGATTATACCTAAAACTTATGAAACAGTCAGAAACTTTTACGATTACTATTGATTCTACCCTAAATGGTCTTCGCCTCGATCAAGCGGTCACAACTCTTCTTCCTCAATACTCCCGTAATAAAATTCAGCAGGCGATAAAAGAGAAGCGTCTACTCCTTGATGGAACCCCTACTAAAGCAAGGGTTCTCGTTGAAGGGGGGGAAGAGATTACCTTAACTATGCCAATTGAGGTAGATCCCCTTGAAAACCCCAAGGCGCAACCGATGACGCTAGAGATCCTCTATGAGGATGAGGCGCTCCTCTTTATTAATAAACCTGCAGGATTAGTGGTTCACCCTGGTGCTGGAAACCCCGATAACACCCTACTAAATGGGCTCCTCCACCATCATCCGCATCTCTCTTCACTTCAACGTTTTGGGATTGTCCATCGTCTCGATCGAGAGACATCGGGCGTTCTACTTATTGCTAAAGATGAAGAGAGTGAGCAACTTCTGATGGAACAATTTGCTAAACGTACACCCCATCGGATCTACCACGCTCTTGTCGTTGGAGAGATGATATCAGGAAGGAGGATTGATGAGCCCATCGGTCGCAACCCCTCTAACCGCCGTAAAATGATGGTGACAGAATATGATGAGGAGGGCTACAATCCGGGGCGTGAAGCGATCACCCACATAAGAATTTTAGAGCGTTTCCGACTCCATACATTGCTGCAGTGTCAATTAGAGACGGGGCGCACTCATCAGATTCGTGTTCATCTACAACATATTAATTATCCCGTTGTCGGTGATCCACTCTATGGAGGCCGTCTCTTGCTACCTAAGGGATTTGATGAGAGAGAGCGTCAGATATTACGACACTTTAAGCGACAGGCGCTCCACGCCTACGAGCTAGGAGTGATCCACCCTAAAAGTGGTGAGCCACTCCATGTAACAGCGCCCTATCCTAAAGATATTACAGAGCTGCTAACCATAATGCGCCACGATTTAACCCGCACCCAATAAGGAGTAGGAATCCCATGCCTAATCATAGATCAATGTTGTTATCACCCACTTGGCCAACACCACCACAGATTCGTGCCTATAGCACCACCCGCCTTGGCGGTGGAAGTCACCCCCCCTTCAATTCACTCAACCTTGGACTCTCAACAGAGGATGATCCTGCTGTTGTTGCTGAGAATCGTAGGCTTCTCCAAGAGCGACTCATGCTCCCTAGTGCCCCCTATTGGTTAATTCAGACCCACTCCAATATCGCTATTGAAGCGACACACACCTACCAACAGCAGGAGGCGGATGCGGCTTACACTATTGAGCCTGGTGTTATCTGTGCCGTAGTTACTGCCGACTGCCTTCCCCTTTTAGTTACCCATCGTCAAGGGGGAGCAGTTGCCGCAATTCATGCGGGATGGCGCTCTCTACTCAATGGGGTTATTGAAGAGACCTTAACAGCTCTGGCAGCAAAGAGAGGGGCGATCAGTGATTATCTCATTTGGCTTGGACCTGCAATCTCACAAGCAGCTTTTGAAGTAGGGCCTGAGGTCTATGATGCCTTTATCGAGAAAACCCCTGCCGACCAGATCGCCTTTCATCCAAGTGATCGCCCACAACATTTTTATGCAGACCTCTACCAGCTCGCTCGAAATCGCCTCACCCGAATGGGAGTACCAGAACAGCAGATCTATGGAGGTGATTACTGCACTTATCGAGATGAAGCGCTCTTCTTCTCATACCGCCGAGATGGTGCAGCATCGGGTCGAATGGCCTCTCTGATTTGGATTGCTCCGGAAGGTGAGATTAATCCTGAAGTTGAGATGGAAATGGGGTAAAATAGAGCCCTATTTCACTAATAGAATCGTTTTAAACCGCAATGACGGTTTAACTTAATTTATAGGACCAATCCGCTAATCATCATTAGCGCACAAATAGAGAGATCAATCAGTACTTATGGCGAAGCGCGCTTACAATAAATTCTATATACAAACGCAAGGCTGTCAGATGAATGAGTATGATTCTGAAAAGATGGCCGACTCCCTAAAAGCTTTCTGTAACCTTGAGAAGACCCCTAACTTAGATGAGGCCGATGTCCTTATCTTAAACACCTGCTCTATTCGTGAAAAGGCTCAAGAGAAGGTCTTCTCGGAGTTGGGTCGCTGGCGAAAATATAAGGAGGAGAACCCCCATGTAGTGATCTGCGTTGGTGGTTGTGTCGCCTCTCAAGAAGGGGAAGCAATTAAACGTAGAGCTCCCTTTGTGGATGTTATTTTTGGCCCTCAAACCCTCCACCGTCTTCCTAAAATGCTTCATGACGTATGGGAAGGAAATGGCACTCAAGTAGATATCTCATTCCCCGAAATCGAGAAATTTGACCATCTCCCTAAGCCTCGTGCCGAAGGGGTTATGGCCTTTGTCTCTATTATGGAAGGATGCAATAAATATTGCTCCTTCTGTATTGTTCCTTACACGCGCGGTGAAGAGATCTCCCGCCCATTTATCGATGTCCTTGGTGAGATTGCAGAACTTGCTGATCAAGGAGTGCGGGAAGTAACCCTATTAGGGCAGAATGTTAATGACTATCAAGGGGAGATGCCAGATGGGAAAATCGCTGATCTTGCTCTCTTAATTGAGTATGTAGCCCAGATTGAAGGGATTGAGCGCATTCGCTTTACTACCTCCCACCCCATTGCATTCTCTGATCGTCTCATTGAGGCTTACGGGCGTGTGCCTAAACTAGTATCACACCTACACCTGCCGGTTCAATCTGGATCTGACCGAATCTTAATGTTGATGAAGCGTAACCATACTGCTCTCGAATATAAGGCAAAAATTCGTAAATTGCGGAGTATCCGTCCCGATATCTCTCTCTCCACCGACATAATCGTTGGATTTCCCGGTGAGACAGAAGAAGATTTTGAACAGACGATGGCGCTGGTTAAAGAGATGAACTTTGATACCTCTTTTAGCTTCATCTACTCAGCACGCCCTGGAACCCCTGCTGCTAACCTTCCTGATGATGTTCCACTAGAGGAGAAAAAGGCACGGCTTGCCCGCCTACAAGCCCAATTAACTAAGCAGGCTCAAGCTATTTCAGAGGCAATGGTGGGGACGACCCAAAGAATTTTAGTAGATCGCCCATCCCGTAATAATCCTAAAGAGCTTGCAGGAAGGACTGAAAATAATCGTGTTGTTAATTTTTTGGCCCCACCGGAGCTGATTGGTCACTTTTGCGATGTTGTGATTACAGAAGCACGCCCTAACTCACTACGGGGACGCTTAGCAGATGAGCCTAATATTGGGTAGTTTATTAATTATTACTGCTCCCCAATTTTCGCGGCAGGAAGCAGAGAGTTATCAACCATTTTTATCAATAGAGTTAATGAGGAGTTTTCATTAGATGAGTACCAATAGATTAGATTTTTCCATCACCACCGATACGCTCCAAGCGCATCAAACCGATTGTTTAGTGATCGGTATTTGTGAAGAGAAGCAACTCTCAAACGAGGCAAAGGTGATTGATAATGCACTCGATGGCCTCTTAACACAACTGATTGATGCCGGTGACCTAACTGGTAAAGTTGGGCATCTACTTCCCTTAATAAACCCTCAAGGGATTGCCGCAAAAAGACTCTTAATCGTTGGATTTGGTAAAGAGGAGAAGCTCTCTCTTGCCACCTTGAAGAAGGGGGTCACTGCTGCCACTAAATGGATTCAAAATAGTGGTGCTACAACTGCAACCTTTGCTCTCTTAGATCGTTGTACTGAGAAAGAGACTTCACTTCCCACCTTAATGGAAGCAGTAGGCACCGCACTCTATCGTTTCGATGCCCCTAAAAAAGAGGCTCAACCTAAAGCAAAGCTTACTACGATTAAGATTTTAGAGAAGGAGCAGAATAAGAACCTTGATGCTGCATTGAGGTATGGTGCTGCTCTTGTTTCTGGCATGAATATCACGCGCGACTTAGCCAATACACCCGCTAACTATATGACGCCGACAAAACTTGCTCAAGCCGCTGAGGAGTTATCTCAGACCCATAAAACGATTAAGTGCACAGTGATGGGACGAGATAAGATTGAGGCCTTAGGGATGGGTGCCTTTCTTGGTGTCGCACAGGGCTCAGTTGAGGAGCCTCGCTTTATCGTACTTGAATATAATCAAGCAGAGAAGAGTGAGGAGGCCCCGATCGTTTTAGTCGGTAAAGGGGTCACCTTCGATACTGGTGGAATCTCCATTAAGCCTGGTGCGGCAATGGATGAGATGAAGTTTGATATGGGTGGTGCTGCTTCAGTAATTGGTACCTTTAATGCCCTTGCTCAATCAGAGTTAAAGGTCAATGTAGTAGGAATTATTCCAGCGACAGAAAATATGCCTTCTGGTAACGCCCTAAAACCGGGTGATGTTGTCACCAGCATGTCAGGACAGACCATTGAAGTCTTAAATACTGATGCTGAAGGACGCCTAATTCTCTGTGATGCCCTCACTTATGCAACACGCTATAAACCAAAAGCAATAATTGATATTGCCACCTTAACGGGTGCAATAATTATCGCTCTAGGTTATGAGATCTCAGGACTCTTTAGTAATGATGAGGCCTTAACAGAGGCATTAAGAGAGAGTGCATTTAAAGCAGATGATCCCATCTGGCCCTTCCCCATCTGGGAAGAGATCTTCCAACCGATGCTCAAATCGAACTTTGCTGATATGGCTAATATCAGTCCTGGTCGTGGAGCTGGCTCAATTACAGCAGCTTGCTTCTTAGAGCGCTTTGTAGAGGAATATCCATGGGCACACCTCGATATTGCAGGAACAGCTTGGAAAACAGGGGAAGAGAAGGGAGCATCAGGACGCCCTGTTCCTCTACTCCTCAATTTTTTAAAGAAGTATGAAGCATAATTCCCTTCAGAGCTTCTATTTTTGTCTATCTTCAATATAAGGAGAAGTTACATGACTATTCGTGTAGGTATTAATGGCTTTGGTCGTATTGGCCGCTTTGTCTTTCGTGCAGCGGTTGAACGTAATGATATTGAGATTGTTGGAATTAACGATCTTATTGATGTTGATTACATGGCATATATGTTGAAGTATGATTCAACACATGGCCGCTTTCAGGGTGATGTAGAGGTTAAAGATGGTAACTTAGTGGTCAATGGGAAATCGATCCGCGTTACCTCTGAGCGGGATCCTGCAAACCTCAATTGGGGTGAAATTGATGTGGATGTCGTCGTTGAAGGAACTGGTCTCTTCTTAACCGATGAGACGGCGCGGAAACATATTGAGGCTGGCGCGAAAAAAGTTGTTATGACTGGTCCCTCAAAGGATAAAACCCCTATGTTTGTTATGGGAGTCAACGAAGAGACCTATAAGGGTGAAGATATTGTCTCAAACGCATCCTGCACAACAAACTGCCTTGCCCCCATCGCAAAAGTTCTTAACGATACATGGGGAATTGAGTCAGGCCTGATGACCACTGTTCATGCCGTTACTGCTACACAAAAGACGGTAGATGCCCCATCTGCTAAAGATTGGCGAGGAGGTCGAGGAGCGTCACAAAATATTATCCCCTCCTCAACAGGTGCGGCCAAAGCAGTTGGAGTCGTGATTCCTGAGCTAAATGGGAAATTAACCGGAATGTCCTTCCGTGTTCCTACCCCTAACGTCTCCGTTGTGGATCTAACCGTAAACTTAGCGAAGCCCGCCACCTACGATGAGATCTGCGCCAAGATGAAAGAGATGTCTGAAGGGGCGCTTAAAGGGATCCTTGGTTATACGGAAGATGCTGTTGTCTCCACTGATTTTCTTGGTGAGACCTGCACCTCTGTATTTGATGCTGATGCTGGAATCGCCTTAACAGATACTTTTGTTAAAGTGGTTGCTTGGTATGACAATGAGATTGGCTACTCCAATAAAGTTCTTGATTTAGTTGCCCATATCTCTAAATAGAAAATCAATCTCTTCTCATACAGAGATGAGTATAAGCCTACACCAGCTGGGTGTAGGCTTTTTTATTGCCAAGCCCATAAATAGTATGGGGCTCTATTCAGAGCAGAAAGATGTAAAGATGATCGCTTTTTTAAAAAAGAGGAGGATACTGAGATATAAGGGTAATCTGCCCTTATCAACCAAATGGAGGTTTATTATGACCACAAATAAAGTTGCGATTATTACCGGCTCTGCACAAGGTATTGGACGAGCTATTGCACTACGCCTTGCACAAGATGGCTATGATGTCGTTATTAGTGATCTTAAACAAGAGAAGATCGATGAGACCACAAAAGAGTTTATAGCATCAGGACATACGGCATATGCTATCACTGCTGATGTTTCAAAACGGGAGGAGCAGTTTGCGCTAGTGGAAAAGACAGTAGAGGAATTTGGCCGCCTCGATCTCTTTGTTAATAATGCTGGTATTGTACAGATCAATTCACTTCTCAATGTCACTGAAGAGGAGCTTAACGCTATCTACAGTATCAATGTATTTGGCACACTCTATGGTATACAGGCAGCTGCTGAAACAATGAAGCAGCAAGATTTTAAAGGGAAAATTGTAAATGCCTGTAGTATCGCTGGCTACACCGCTCCCCCCCTATTAGGAGTTTATAGCTCAACTAAATATGCCGTTCGCTCTCTCACCCAATCAGCAGCTAAAGAGTTAGCTCAATTCAATATTAATGTTAATGCTTACTGCCCAGGAATTGTCGGGACCTCCATGTGGGATAAGATCGATGATGAGATGACGACACAGATGGGCACCGAGCGAGGAGCCGCCTTTAACGAGTTTATTAAAGGGATCACCTTAGGGCGCCCCTCTGAACCTGAAGATGTCGCCAATTTCGTCTCTTACCTGGCATCAAGCGACTCAGATTATATGACAGGACAATGCATCATGATTGATGGTGGCATGCAGTTTCCTTAAAGCAATGCTCTGCAATTGAGCTTTATTGAGATGCAATGAAATTAGAGTAGATCAAAACCAATTAGATTGACTTTAGAAGTAATCGATAGCCCCTCACTTATTAGAGGGGCTTTATTACTCACGCTCCTCTAAAGAAACCTGCATAAAGAGTGATCAACTATGGCGTAGTGACTACCGAACCATAAATAGAGCTCCCCTCTACTATCTTCGATCAATAGCTCGATTTAAAAAACTACCTATTTATACTCTATCTTAATATAGAGTAATTGATTGATATTATTCCATTTCCCTATTTGTTTTCTAAAAAAGAGCATGCTATATCTATTAATCAATCACAACTTCAATTGTTAGAGCTACTCTCTAACATATATCAACTTCCTTTAGGAGTTATTATGAACACGCAACAACGATACAACTATATTGCCCCTTCACACAGCACTACTGTGTTCGGCATGATGATGTGTATCGATCATTGCTGCTGTTGCTGTTCAGCCTGTTACATGGCGTAGAGATCTCTCTTCAAGCAACATTGATTCATCCCTGAATCACAGGCTATCTCTTCATCTAACTCAATTTCATTATCACAATACCCATAAGCTAATGGAGATCTATTAGCAAAATGGTGGTTGAAAATGATTCCGCTTTTTAGGCTTAAAGTGCTCTGATGCCCACACAATCGGCATTGGTTAATACTACTTATACTCTTATTAACAGTGGGTATTAGGGCTCTTTATCCTACAAAGCAAGACTATAAGGAAGATAATAATGCTCCCCTACTACCATGCACGCGCAGCGCCACTCCGTAAGATTCCCTATAACATAAGATTTATAACAACTTTTTATCTAACTTATCCTTTAATAGGAGAATAATCGATGATTACCGGATTACTAATAGGCACCCTCTTTGGCTTTGTTCTACAGCGCTCCCGCTTCTGTATGACTGGTGGCTTTAGGGATATCTATCTTACTCGCAATAATACACTCTTTTATGCCTTTTTAATTGCTATTGCCATTCAGAGTGTAGGGCTCTATCTATTGACCCAAGGGGGATTAATCTCCATCTCAATAGGTACCTTTTCTCTTATCGGTACCCTTTTTGGAAGTATCCTCTTTGGCATTGGTATTGTACTAGCAGGTGGCTGTGCAACAGGTACCTGGTATCGTGCTGCTGAAGGACTGATCGGAAGCTGGGTAGCCCTCTTCTTCTATATGATTACTGCAGCCATCTCCAAAACGGGGATACTTGCTCCCTTCAACCAAGAGATTCGTAACACCACAGAGTTTAATAACTCGATTGCTGCAACAACTCCTTTTTCTAACGAGCTGCTGCTTCTCCTTTTAGTTGGGGTAACGGGATATGCAGCCTATCGCACCTTACGTAAACCAAAACTTATTTTACCCACCTTACCACCAAAGCATAAGGGGATTCTTCATCTACTATTTGAAAAACGGTGGCATCCCTTTACTGCTGGTGCTGTCATTGGGTTAATCGCACTGATCGCATGGCCTGCAAGTATCGCAACAGGGCGCAATAGCGGATTAGGAATCACCACCCCATCCGCCAATATAATCAATTTTCTTGTCACCGGTGAGAGTACTTTTATCGATTGGGGTGTCTTTTTAGTCTTAGGGATCTTCCTTGGTTCATTTATCGCGGCTAAAGGTAGTCGTGAATTTAAATGGCGTCTCCCTGAGCGTAAAATTATCGCTACCAGCGCAATAGGAGGAATTCTTATGGGGATCGGTGCAAGTTTAGCAGGCGGTTGTACTATTGGTAACGGCTTAACCAATACAGCAATTATGACATGGCAAGGTTGGATTGGGCTCTTTGCAACCATTTTAGGGGTGTGGATTGCCTCCTACTTTGTCTATGTTCGTCCGCGTAGAAGAGCAAAAGGAGCAATCCCAAGCTTTACCCCCACCAATAGTTAATTAAATTAGATGGAGATATTGAGAATGTTATATGAGTTAAAATCCCTTGGTATGGTCTGCCCCTTCCCCTTATTGGAGGCGAAAGAGATGATGGAGGAGCTCTCTGAAGGGGATCAATTACGTATTGAATTTGATTGCACCCAAGCTACGGAAGCGATTCCTAAATGGGCTGTGGAATCAGGCTACGAGGTGATCGATTACCAACAGATCGGGGATGCTGCTTGGACTATTACTGTCCAGAAGTAGACTACTCCCATTCCTCCCGATAGAATCGTGGGCAACCTAACAGTTGCCCCTTTTTTATCGAAGATATCCCTCATAAAATGGAGTGCTGTGCTATCCTAGCCCTACGTAACTATCACAGAATAGAAGGGATTCCATGCATAAACGAAATTTACTCTATAGTTTTATTCTCTTTCTTATTATTGCTGCCGGCGTTATTCTCTATTCTGAAAATAGAAGCGTGAAGCCGAAACAGGTTACCTCTAAAAATGGGTATGTCACCTTAACACTCGATAGTAGCTTTTATGATAACTACTCCGCCAAAAAGGCGCCGGAAGGCTTATTGCTATTACAACACTCTCATCGAAAGGGGATCACCGTTATGGTTGCTGCATCACTCCTCTCACCTGAGAGTCAAGCGCTGAGTCTAGAGACCTTAGCCAACGAGATGAAGAGGGAGCAGCAAGCGCTAAAGATCCACCATAGTATGGCGATTATTGATGATGAGCTCTACTACACCCTACTTCGTGATGAGCAAAGTCTCTCCACTTCCCGTCTAAAACGAGCGGGTGATCTCATTATTGTCACCTCAATTATTGCTGATAAATCGACTCCTAAAGAGCAGATTGCCACACTTTTAGAGAGTATTGAATATACCTTACCAACCCAAAATTAAAACGAATAGTACCATTATGATACTGACTCGATACCAGACGACACTTCTACTACTGCTCCTTACTATAATCATCCCCCTCTTAACATCCGCTTCTGCTCATGATAAGCCATGGTTCCATCATAACTTAGAGCGCGTTATTGAGATTGGAAGTGAGGAGGCTGAGGATTTAGAGAAGATCGGCTCACTTCTTGCATTTACTGAGGGCTCTCATGAGAAGAGCAGTGTAGCGATCGAACAACTCTTCACCCAACAGGAGCGGGATGCTCTCGCCTACTTTAATGCTGAAGAGTACTTAGTTGAGCGAATTCATCACAATATTGATGCACTCACATCATTACGCCCCTTTAACCTTAAAGAACTCTATCATCAACTCAATGATGCCCTTGTCGATGGGGATCAAGAGGCTGAACTCAATAAAGCAATCTATCACCTAGGACTCTATGAGGGGATGACACAATGTTACCAATTGATGCAGTGTCAACCAGAGATAAAGATCTTCATTGAAGAGAGTAACAATCTCCTATACCACTTTATCAATCATAAAGAGCAGGCTCATGCCCTACTTCTCTCCCTTGCTGAGCGGGATAATCCTAATGCACAACTACTTTTAGCTAAATTTTATATCCAAGAGCAACTGAATGAGGCGCCTAATCCAGAACGGCAACAGATGATCTATCAACTCTTAGTCAATGCAGCGGACTCCGATCTTCCAGAAGCAGCTCGTATTTTAGGGCTGGGTCTTATTATTGATCATAGCGATCATCAAGAGCGCAATGCTGAAGCTCTGCACTATCTAAAGGTGGCAGCAGATGCTAATGATGCCCTTGCCGCCTTCACTCTAGCAACTTTAGTAGAGGAAGAAGAGCAGATGGCCTATCTGAAAAAGGCCATTAGTTTAGGTTTTATGGTGCAATATTATTGGCTTGAGGAGTATCTTACCCCCGATCCTCTCTTTCAAGAGTACTACCTTATTGTAGATGGTATTTTAGCGGAGATCGCTCTCTTTGAGACAACGCTGCTCGATCTAATGGATCCACTCACCGCCTATCGCTATGAACAGCTACTTCCCCTTAGGGAGGAGACACCATAAGAGAGATACCCCTCTGAAGGTTTATCTTTGATACAATAGAGGATTGCTCGATATCCCCCTCTTATAGCACCCCCATCTCTATAATTAAAAAAATAATTGGGATTGGTGCTTGAAGGTATTGTTATCCCTTTTCCATCTTACACTAATAATAAGGAGAATCGATGAAGTATCGTGCCGCACTTAGCACTATTATTAAAGATGCCCTAACGATGAATAATAAACCCTTCCCCTGGCCGAAAGCAGTGGGAGCTGGGTTGGCCATGTCCTTCCCTATTATTATCGGGCTACTCTTTAATCAGCTACAGTATGGACTCCTAGCCGGAATGGGAGGATTCGCTTATCTCTATGCCTTTCCCATTCCCTATGCCCAATTGGGTAAGAAGCTCTTTTTTGTTGTGATTGGTATTGCGCTCTCATCTCTATTAGGGTCACTAACCGCCCCCTATCCGATCGCTGTTGCCATCACTATGGCACTAATCGCCACCATTACCGTCTTTATTTTTGGGGCCCTTAAAATATCAGGCCCAACAGCTATCTTCTTTGTTCTTATTTTTGCCATTACCGCTGATATGCCTGCGGTCCCCCTCAATGAAGCCCTTCTACGCGCAGGACTTGTCCTCTCAGGGGGTATCTTCTCCTGGATTTTAGCAATGGTAGGCTTTCTCCTCAATCCTCATGGGCCAGAGATTCGGGTTGTAAAACGTGTTTACCAACAGCTCGCTCTCTTTCTTCACTCCGTCGGCTCGCAACATTATAGTGAGGAGAAGTCAAAAATGATGGCAGTCTTAAAGGAGGCTGAAGAGACACTTGCCGCAGGCTATATCGCTTGGTATCCCCGCCCCCTCTTTACCCGTTTAATGCACCTCACCCTCAATGCAAATAAGATTGCTCTTCTAGTTATTGAGGAGGATATGGGGCCACAAACCCCACTCGATCCAAAACAGATTGCTCCTATCGAACATTTAGGCAATCATCTTCATCATCGGAAAAGTCGACAGTTAGCTGATGAACTTGAGGAGCTTGTTACGACCCTCCCCCAATCTACACCGATACCATCAGGTAATCGTCAGCAGATTCTTGATAAGATCAGAGCAATTCCTACCTACTTAACGGAGACGATTGAATCGTTTCCACCAATTGGCTCGCCCAAATCTCACTCCTTAATGGAGCGACTGCTCGATGCTCTAGATCGTGACTCCTTAATTTTTATCACCACTATTCGTTTTGGATTTATCACCTTTATTGCTGCCCTTATCTCAACCCAATTTGACTTTTTTATCCGCTCCTACTGGATTCCTCTCTCTGCGGTAGCGGTAATGTCTGGTGCCACATTGATAGCAACATACCATCGAGCAATTCAGCGGAGTGTCGGAACGATGATTGGGTTAATTATTGCTAGTATCCTTCTCTCTTTTCACCCATCGGGATACCTTATTGCTGCCCTTATCTTCCTCTGTACAGCAACGGTTGAGCTCTTTATCGTGCGCAACTATGGCTTAGCCGTAATCTTTATTACTCCTAATGCTCTTTTAATTGCTGAAACCATTACAGGAGGAACACAATCCTTTCTCTCTGCCCGTCTGGTGGATATTCTTATTGGTAGTTTAATCGGTATTTTAGGGGTGATGAGTACCGGAGGGCGAGCAGCCTCCTCACGTCTACCAAGAGCTATTCGGCGCACATTGCGAACCCAATCACAACTGCTATTTACCCTATTTGGTAAAAAACGGTTAGATTTTATCCCCCGCAAAGAGCGACAAGTGGTACGAATGCGCCGCAATATCTCCAATCTAAATGAGCTCTATAATGCTGCAACAGGTGAGATTCCCACCAAACAATCACTAATCGAATACTACTGGCCCATTATCTACTCTATGGAGCGACTTAGCTTTCTCTTAGAACGTGCAGCAGAACGTAACGATCTTCCTGAGTTAGCACCAACCGATTTAGCACATCTACTCTATCTCTTTGAAACCTTAGCTAATGCTGCAGCAAGCCAGATTCGTACTAATATTAAGAGAGTCCCATCATTAACAGGTTTTCCTATTTTAGAGCATGAGATTATGACGCTACAAAAGGCGTTTCAACATCCTGAAAATTAAATAGCGAAATCAAAAAAACCATGCTATCAAAAGCATGGTTCTCTAACCTAAGCTGGCCCTATTGACTTAAGGGCTCCACCACCTCAATCGGCTCCTGACTTACCTGATAAGCAACATAGAGAGGGTATCCAATCATATACACCAATCCTAAAGCCACCACTAAAAGAAAGGCCATAACCATCTGTCTCATCATTACTCCCTAACAAAATCAACCAAAAATGAAGATCCCTATTGTATCAAACTAGGGCGGCTATGAATTCACTATCTTTTCTCAATTATATAAATAAGAGGAGCTACTAAAGCTCCTAATAATCATCTTGCTGGAGTAGATCGCTAGCCTCTAACTAGCAACCCGCTCTGAGCGCCCCTCTTTAGGGATGCGTCTCCCTGCAATCACCTTAATAATATCTGCGCGAACGGTTTCAGGCTCTTTTAGATAACTCATTATTAAAGTAGCCATCTCATCAACAGATGTCAGCTTACTAATAGGACCCATCCGTAATGGCTCATCATTAATAATGGCATTCATAATCGTTAAGATCGTGCTCGTATCCCTATTCTCGATAAACTTTTGTTGATGAAGATAGAGAATTCTTAGCGCCTCTTCATAATGAAAACTGCTCTTACCCATAACGTCTCCTCCTTTGTTATTATTATTGATTATTGGTTCCGTCATCCTCACAATAGTAGCAGTTTAAGAGAATCTTTCAAATACTCTCTCTCTATGAGTGAGGTCCCTCCCTATAATACTCTTTTATCACCTCTACAGCTGATAAGTATGGTAATCAGTACTCTTATGCCGATTAATTAAGAGGTAGACTACCGGTACCACAAAGAGCGTTAATAGGGTGCCGACACTCATTCCCCCAACAATCACCCATCCAATCGCCTCGCGAGATTCCGCTCCCGCCCCTGTAGCTAATGCTAGGGGGAGCGATCCTAGTACCATTGCTCCTGTAGTCATTAAAATGGGGCGCAATCGTAAAACTGCCGATTGAATAATTGCCTCCATCTTTGAGATACCCCCCTCTTGTAACTGATTGGCAAATTCCACAATTAAAATGCCATGCTTGGTAATTAATCCCACTAATGTCACTAAACCGATCTGACTGTAGATATTAATTGTGCCATCGGTTAAATAGAGCGCTCCTAGAGCTCCAAATCCAGCTAAAGGAACCGATATAAGAATAATAAAGGGATCAATCCATGATTCAAACTGCGCTGCTAATACTAGATAGATAAAGACCAGAGCTAATCCAAATATAACCACCATGGAGGATCCCGACTCTATAAATTCACGCGATGACCCCTGATAATCGAGCATCATATCAGGAATAATTGAGCGGATCGCACCCTCTACAATAGCAATCCCCTCCCCTTGAGATACCCCTTCAGCTAAATTTGCCGAAATTGTTACTGCACGGAGCTTATTAAAGTGGCGTAAATTTTGTGGTGCAATCGTCTCCTCAATCGTAACTAAATTTGATAGAGGTACCATCTCACCATAGCCTGAGCGAAGATAGATATTCCCTAAATCTCTAGGCTCACTACGACGATCAGGATTCACCTGTACTAAGACATCATACTGCTCAGCTCCCTCTTTATAACGAGTAACATTACGCCCCGCAAGAGCAGTTTCAAGAGCACGTCCCACACTATTAACATCAATCTTTAACAGTGCAAGCTTTTCACGATCAACCGTAATCTCCAGTTGGGGTGTATTCATTCTTAAATTATTATCTGGAGTCACAAGCTTCTCATTACTATTGAGTAGTGTCATGATTGCCGATACCTGCTGATCGAGTACATCAAATGACTCATTGGAGCGAATAACGATCTCCACCTCACTTGAGCCACCCCCCTGACCTAACGATTGGGGATTGCTTGCAAAGATACGCATCCCTTCTGCCATCCCTCTAAACTCACGATTGAGCCGCTCTGTAATCGCCATCTGACTCTCATCTCGAAGATCCCAATCCTGTAGAGTAACGGAACCAAATGCTCCTGAGCCAACCCCTGAAACAACAAAGATAACCGCATCATCAAGAGTCTCAATTAGATGCTCCTCAACCTCGGCAAAATAGCGATCCGTATAATCAACGGTTGCCCCCTCCGGAGTAATACCAGAAATACGAATATTACCACGATCCTCAATCGGCGAGAGTGTCTGAGGTAGAGCGCTATAGAGGAGATAAGTGCCCCCTAAAGTGAGGAGCATCCCTATAATGACCCAAATACGCTTCCCTATTAGCCAGCGCAACCAACGCTCATACCCTTTTGCAAGCCACTCTAACCCCCCTTCAATGAGAGCAGAGAGACGGCTCCCCTTCGTCTCTCCCCTTCCCTTTAAGAGGCGTGAACACATCATTGGTGAGAGCGTTAACGCAGTAAACCCTGAGATTAGGACCGCTAATGCCAGCGTCATCGCAAACTCAATAAAGAGCTTGCCGATTCGCCCCGTTGAGAAAGTTAGGGGGAGGAAGACAGCAGCAAGTGTTAATGTCATCGCAATAATCGCAAAACCAATCTCCTTCGATCCAATAAAGGCAGCAGTAATCGGATCTTTTCCCTCTTCAATATGGCGATGAATATTCTCTAACATCACAATAGCATCATCTACCACCAACCCGATTGCTAAAACAAACGCTAAAAGTGTTAATGTATTAATTGAGTAGCCTAATAGGTACATTAAAAAGAGTGTTCCTATTAAAGAGATTGGCACCGTCACCATAGGGATAACCGTGGCACGCCAATCTCTAAGGAAGAAGAAGATTACTAAACCCACAAAGATTAATGCTTCAAAGATAGTTGTATAGACTGATCTTAAAGATTTATTGATAAAGACTGAATTATCTTGACTCACAGAGAGTGTCACTCCATCTGGAATACTCTCTTCGATTTGAGGCAAAATGGCTCGAATATTTGCCGACAATGTCAATGGATTCGCCACAGATTGCTTATAGATAGCAATTCCAACCCCCCTTCGACCATTCATTCGTGGCCGCGTGGTCTCTTCAGCTCCCCCTAGCTCCACAGTCGCAACATCATTTAACCGCACAATATGTTGATTGCCTGCCTGATTTGTTGTGGTGCGCAATATAACGCTCTCAAACTCTTGTACACTATTGAGATCAGTACGTGCTACGATCGAGAACTCTCGACTATTACTCTTAATGGTACCGGCTGGAATCTCCACATTTTGGGTTCGTAGAGCAGACTCAATATCTGCCACGGTAATATCGAAGGCCGCCATCTTTGGCGGATCGAGCCAAACCCGCATCACAGGATCTCGTGCACCCCATATCGTAATGCTCGCCACCCCCTCTAATAACTCAATCTGTGGATTAATTATATTCTCCACCATCTTTGTCAGCTCAATGGGGCTATATTCATCACTCGAGAGAGCTAAGATGACTACTGGGTCAGCATCAGAATCACTTTTACGCACTATTGGCTCATCTACTTCATCAGGAAAGCGCCGTTTCGCTTGTGCAATTTTATCGCGTACATCATTGGCCGCCTCTTCAATATCTTTCGTTGGCTTAAAATTGATATTAACCCAGGCCCGTCCGCGACGGGACATTGATGTGATGTAATCAATTCCATCGATACTCGTCACCGCATCCTCAATAACTTTAGTGACCTGAGTCTCAATAATTTCGGGGCTTGCACCTTGATAACTAGCACTCACACTAACGATAGGGATCTCAATATCAGGATACTCTCGAATTGCTAGACGATCGAGAGCAATAATTCCTAAAAGAATAATAATAATATTAATGACAATTGCGAAAACGGGACGTTTAATGGAGAGTTCAGATAGTTTCATACTATTACCCCTCCGTCTCCTTAACATCTTCATCGAAAGATGGTGTTAATGCTCCTTTAAAAGAATCCCCATCTTTTAACCGCATGTGAGCACTCTTAACAACAAGCTCCCCCCCTTCTAAACCCTCGAGAATCTCAATTGCATGTGCACTACGCTCTCCGATCGTAATCTCCACCAATTCTGCACGATACTCGCCAGAAGATAACTCTTTAGCAATATAGAGATAGTGTTGACCCTCAAGTGCAAATACTGCCTCCTCAGGAACAGTAACCACCTCATACCCAAGCGGAATCTTTAGTAGCAAGCGGGCAAACATCCCAGCAATTAACTTCTGGTTGCTATTATCATAATGAGCACGAATTCTTAATGAACGCCCCTCCTGCTCAATCTCCGGGCTAATGGCATAGACCGTTGCAGTAAAGTGATCAAAAGGGAAGTTGTCGATAGAGAAGTGGACCCGCTGCCCAATTTTAGCCACATGAGCAACCCGCTCAGGAATATTAAACTCTAATTTTAAAGACTCTGTGTTAGTTAGGGTAACAATATCGGTGCCAGCCTGAATATAATCCCCCTCCTCAATATTTTTAAGACCAACAATTCCGGTAAAGGGGGCGGTTAATCGCATCTTATCAAGATTAGTATGTGCAATTTCAAGATCAGCTTCTGCCTGAAGAAAGGTCGCCTCAGCCGTATCAAGCATCTGTAATGTTGAGCCTCCTCGCGCCGCTCGTAATCGCTCAACATTCTGTTTAGCTAATAGATACTTTGCTTCCGCATCTTTTAAATTCGCCTCCTGAATACGCTGATCAAAACGGAGGAGAAGATCCCCCTCCTCTACCATTCGCCCCTCTTCAAAATCAATGCTCACAACACGGCCAGAAATTTCAGGTTTAATCACCACCTTTGCATAAGGATTTAAGACGCCTACCGAGTAAATCGTCTCATGCTTCTCTACTCTTTTTGCAGTTGCAAGCTCAATGACCAATCCTCCTTCCGCAGCAACAGTTGGTACCGTCACGATAAGAAAAAAGAAGATAAGTAAGATGATATCTCTTAGATATAAGCGCCTAACCATCCATCAATCCTTCTATCAACAATATATATGGAGATACTCTATCACAGAGTAGAAATCTGCTAGAGCAATTGATAATAATTTACAAGCGCCTTAGCGCTCACCAACATCAAGGGGTGACTTTGGTTTAATAATGGGGGATCGAACCTCAATATCATGCTCCTCTTCATAGACCCACTCACGCCATAGCGCCACCAATAGTGCCATAATAACTGGACCGATAAAGAGCCCTATAATCCCCATTGTTTTTACACCTCCGACAAGCCCAATAATCGTAGGAAGAAAGGGGAGCTTTACCGGACCACCCACAAGGCGAGGACGAATTGTTTTATCCACAACAAAGAGTTGAATTGCCCCCCAAATGAAGAGGAAAATTCCATTTGGTACTGCGCCACTCCCAATCAGATAGAGTGATACTGCCGTCATCGAGAGAGGAGCACCACCGGGAATGAGGGCAAAGATTCCTGTAATTACCGCCAATGTAACCGGTGAAGGGGCTCCAACAAGGTGGTAGATGACCCCAAACACAATCCCTTCACCAATAGCAATAATTACCATTCCTGAGACTGTTGAGCTAATTAATGTGGGTACAATCCGTGAAATTCGATGCCAACGACCAGGAAATACCCGCTCTCCAACAATATCTAACTGCTCACAAATCGCCTTCCCATCTTTATAGAGGAAAAAGAGAATAATAATAACAAATAGAAGTGTAAACCCAAGAGAAGTAAAGTGCCCAGTAATCTCTTTTGCTATATGGGTAAGGTAGGTGAAGACATTCCCTAAGCCAGCCATCGCTAAGAGCTCATTTAAACCATTAGGGTGTCCAAGATACTCCATCCACTGCTCATCTAAATTTTCACCAAAGAAAGGTAGATTTTTGATCCACTCCGGCGTATCTGCCCCATAGGTTCCAATTTGGCGAATCACCTTAATAATGGAGCTCACCTCCCCAACAATAAAGTGGGCTAACCAGAAGAAGGGAATAACAATTAATAAAATAATAAAAGAGGTCGCTATCGATGACGCGACAAGCGACCTCCCTTTACAGAGCTTTAAAAGATCGGAATAGGCGTCCCAAGTAACGAAAGCAATAATTAATGCTCCTAACGCTGGAACTAAAAAGGAGTGAAAAAAGAAGACCCCTATTAATAGGGTGATCCCAATAATCCACTTAGCTACCGGGTGATAGGAGAGCGCTTTCATGATTACACCTTCCCTTTCTATTATATATGCTCAACTTCTAGAATCTCATACCGCTTCCGACCACCAGGTGTCTCAATGATCACCTCATCATCAAGCTCTTTACCTATAAGGGCTCGAGCGATAGGGGAGGTAATGGAGAGACGATTCTCACGAACATTTGCCTCATACTCACCTACCAGCTGGTAGGTGACCTCTCTCTCCTCCTCTAAGTCATAAAGGGTAACCGTTGTACCAAAAATAACTCGCCCAGTATTCGGAATCTCTGTTACATCAATCACTTGAGCATTGGCTAATCGATTCTCATAATCAGCAATACGCCCTTCAATAAAGCCCTGCTCTTCACGGGCAGCATGGTACTCGGCATTCTCTTTTAAGTCACCATGCTCGCGCGCCTCGGCAATGGCTTTAATAATACGTGGCCGCTGATTCTGCTTAAGATCGTTGATCTCTGCACGGAGCTTCTCTGCTCCCTCTTTTGTCATAGGGTATTTATTCATCTACGCTATTCCTTTCACAATCGATTAAGGGGTGAGTTTTCTCTACCACCACCCTTTATTCTCCATCTCTGTCCATGGTGACTGAGGTTCTTTAGGCTCCCCTTTCTGAAGCAACTCAATTGAGATATTGTCAGGCGATTTAAAGAAGGCCATCCAACCATCTCGAGGAGGAACGTTAATTTCGATGCCTGCATCCATAGCACGCTGACAAACTTCATAGATATCGTCAACTTCAAATGCTAAATGGCCAAAAGCTCGTCCAATCCCATACTCCTCATCAGAATCCCAGTTGTATGTAAGCTCCACCTCAACCTCTGGTTGTCCAGGCGCAGCAAGGTAGACCAAAGTACACTCCCATTGAGGATAATCTTTACGGCGAGTCTCCTCAAGACCTAAAACATTGCAGTAAAAGTCTAATGACTCCTCTAAATTGGTGACCCGAACCATAGTGTGTAGAAATTTCATCTTTTCCTCCAATTATTAAAACGATAATGGGTATGCGTCCATACACATACCCATTATAGTCAAGCTTATTGTAAAGAGCCTTCTCCTTAGGAGCTAAGCATTAAATTTATCCATCTGATATGAGCTCTCTCTAAGGCTTAGCCGCTTATCAACTACTCTTCACTCTCTGTTTCTGCTTCAACTACCTCAGTTTCACCACCAAGGGCATCAACATCAATGCCAGCTTCACTTAACATATATTTTAGCGCCCCGACTACCTCAGAGTCGCTCAAACGGGGATCCCCCCCTTTTGCAGGCATTAAATTATTATTAAATCCGTTGAGTGAGCTGTTTTGTAGCCCATCCCAGCCACGTTCATTGAGTCGTGCTTGCCATGCTTCAGTATCACCAAGCAGAGGGGCATCATTCAAACCATCACGATGACAGGTTGAGCAGAGCCCATCATAAACCTCTTGAGGTGTTTTTTCAGAGACGGTAACTTCAACCTTACCAGTATTTACCATATGGAATGGCTCAACTCGCTCCTCGTAGAGCTCATTATAAACCATGGGGGTTCCTACCGGTTTTGCATTGATTATTAGGCGCGTCAATGAGGTTAGCAACATAATTAATGCCCCTAACAGAGCGAGCGCCGCAAGTATTGTGAATAGTGGGAAAGTTACGTGGTCTGATCGACGTTGCACAACGATTCTCCTATATATCTTTTTAATTTAAAGCACATAGATCTGCTGATTGCCTCTTATCAAAAGTTAGAAGCGAAGAAGGATATAAGTCTCTATGTGTATCAATATGCTATTTAATACTGATGATCTCTCTACCCCACAGAGTAGAGAGCCCACCAGCTGCCTTAATCTTAGGGGGTCAATATAAACTAACTCCCCCTTTTTTACCAATCTATCTTTAACTTTATTGACAATTGATAAGGGATCATCAAATTGATCATCCAGCTCCCTACTCTGCAACAATCACTTGTGCTGCACGAATGAGTCGATCATTAAGTAGATAGCCATTTTGAACTACCTGAATAATAGTATGGGACTCATGTTCATGGTGAGGCACCATCGTTACCGCTTGATGTAGCTCCGGATCGAGCTTTTCACCTAGGGGTGCTATCTGTTTAACACCAAACTTAGCACAAGCATCCAGTAGCATCTTATAGGTTAGTTCCGAGCCCTCTTTAAATTGCTCTAGATGTTCTGACTCTGCCTCCTCAACTGCTTTCAGCTCCAGTTCAATCGCATCAATTACCGGAAGCAGCCCCTTAACAAATTTCTCAAGGGCATATTTATGTGCATTTGCAACATCGATCTCTGCTCTTCTACGTATGTTTTGCGCATCCGCTTCCGAAAGGAGATAGCGATCATGTAGCGCTTTCTTCTCACTCTCTAATTGTGCAATTCTCTCTTGAAGCGACTCAACGCTCACCTCTTCTTGGAGCTCCTCACTCGCTTCCTCTTCAACTTCTAATTCATCGCCTTCCTGTTCTAGATGCTCGTCGCTGTGATGAATCTCTTCGTTTTTCTTCTTCTCTTCCATTAAATAACTCCTCAAATTTATATAAACTCATAAGGCTATTGTACCAATGCATCTATACAATTTTGGGATAATTTTGGATATTTCAACCTCAAATCATTCAAACCCGTAGAACTTTATTGAGGGTTAGAACTCATCATCGTCGAAATACCAATCCTCAAGAGCATCTAAATCATACTCCCGTGCTAACTTCTTCTGTAGCGCTCGCTCCTCACGTAGCGCCTCAATATTGCGCCATGCTTGAGATTTTTTACCTTTTGGCTCTACCTCCTCATCATCAGGAATCTCTTCAGAGTCTGCAAACTCTTCTGCAAAGAAATCATCATCCTCATAATCAATCATAATAAACTCCTCTAAAACGGCATTTGAATGAAAGTATTGAGTGCGTTATATATATTTTTAAAATGGAAATCAAGCTCCGTAATTGCCCTTTTTCTATTCCCGCAAAATCCCCCTTTTAAAACAACAAATTAAGATGAGGTCACTTTCCGATCATCTTTCTAAATCCCTCTTATTTACCCTTTTTCATCCTCTCTCCACACATAAATGGCGCCAAAGATCTGTTAAGAATCGATATTATATTGAAGCTAGATCAAACATCTCTTAAAGTAAGTCTCTAATACTCCAACACCAAATAGAAGGATGCGAAAATGATTAATGGATTTACCCTAAAAGATGGTGCACTGCAACAGCAAGAGATCCTCTCACAAGATGATTTAACAGAAGAGCTAATCTGGATTGATCTAGTAAGCCCTACTGATCTTGAGCGCAAGCTTGTTGAGGATTACTACCATTTAGAACTCCCTATCCCATCAGACCTTGAGGAGATTGAGGCTTCTGCTCGATTCTATAAAGATCATGATGGACTCCATATTCATAGTCTATTTCTCAATAGTGCAGCCGATTTTCCTACAAAAAATACGGTGGCATTCACTATTAATAAGCAACACCTTATCTCTATTCATGAAGAGGATTTAAGCTCTTTTCGCCTCTTCCGATTAAAGGCTCGTCATCCTGAGCGTAATGAGCTCTCCCCCATCAATAATGCTTACGATCTGCTGATCGCTCTTCATGGTAATGCTGTTGAGCAGCTAGCCGATCTGATCGAGTCAATCTATAGCCAATTAGAGAAGATAAGCCCCCATGTCTTAATGCTTGATCGTGTTGTAGAGAGTGAAGAGATGCCTATGGATGATCTTCTCTCGGAGATCACGATTCAGGAAGATATCAATGGAAAAGCTCGACTAGCGCTGATGGATACACGGCGCTCTTTAAATTTTCTTCTTCGCTCCCGTCTTATCGGCAATGATGAGCAGGAGGTGATTCGTGAAATTATGCAGGATATTGAATCGCTAACTGGGCATACAGCCTTTCTTTTTGAAAAGATCAATTTTCTTCTTGATGCTGCGATGGGGAAAATCTCTTTAGAGCAGAGCCGTATTATTAAGATATTCTCCATCGCCTCAGTTGTCTTTCTTCCCCCTACACTGATCGCAAGTATCTATGGAATGAATTTTGCCTTTATGCCTGAGCTCACCTTTAAAATTAGCTACCCCCTCTCTTTAGGGTTAATGGTTCTCTCAGGGATTGCCCCTTATCTCTTCTTTAAGCGAAAAGGGTGGCTCTAAATAAAAGAGCAGTCTCAAACTAGAGACTGCTCCTCTTTAATTTGCCAAGTATAGCCCTACTCCGCCGAGTCATCCTCGACAAGCGCTTGCTCAACAATCATATCTAAAACCAATCTCGGCGCATCCTCCCTCTCATCGGTATACTCTTTTAGACGAAGACGGTACTCAACTCCCTCATAGGGCTCAAATCCTACAATCTCATCGGTAAAGATCTCCCAAGCATCCTCCTTCTCAACACGAGCCTGAAGACACTTAGCCCCCTCCTCTTCCGCTAATTCACAAGGGACACGCTCATGGGAAATATAGAGGAATGTTAACTCATAAGGACGTGCTTCAATTCCCTTATAGGATCCTCGATCCAGCGTAATAGGGAGATAATGGGAGTTCTCCTCCCCCTCTACAATTGAGACCAGGTAGAGAGCTTCCCCCTGCTGAACTACCTTTGGAGTCTGCTCCATAAATGAGAGAATTCGCTCATCTAACCTCTGTAGCTCACCTGGGCACGCCATCATCGTCATCGCAACACGATCGCGTTCCATAATAAAATTACCCGCTTCATCAATCTGAACACTCCCCATAAATGAGTTACATCCCCCTTGAATGGAGAAATGATTACGCTCTAAATCTAAAGTAACCTCTACATTTCGCTCATCAGAGATTGGTGTGATTGATAACATCTCCCCCTCCTGCGCAGTTGCGCTCATTCCAAAGCCTAAGAGTGATGCCACTGCAAGATAGGTGAATCGTCTCATAATAAACTCCTTAAATAGATTTAAATGAATCAATAAGAATACCCCCTCCATAAAATAATGTGCAATAATTAATTTTTATTATGATCATCTCCTAAGAGCTTACCCTTTCGCACAAATATGATCTATTTTTAGCCATATCCCAATTATAGGGTGACAAACTATTTTTAATTCGTATAATACTATTTCGTTAGTTGGAAACAACGAATACGGAGCGGTAGTTCAGTTGGTTTAGAATACCTGCCTGTCACGCAGGGGGTCGCGGGTTCGAGTCCCGTCCGTTCCGCCAAATAGAGAGCTCCTTGAGTTAGATCAAGGAGCTCAATACACCAATGTTTCCCTAACAATCCTATTAGGAGCGGTAGTTCAGTTGGTTTAGAATACCTGCCTGTCACGCAGGGGGTCGCGGGTTCGAGTCCCGTCCGTTCCGCCATATCTTAAAGCCTTAATCGTCTCGATTAAGGCTTTATTTTGTTTAAGTGTGCAGAAAAGAGTGAGATATTCACACTGCTTCTTTATCAGTTAAAGTGGAATATAATAGAGAGCTCCACGATTGATGGAGCTCTCCCCCTCTCTAAAGCAGAGATCGCTCATAATTGAGTAGTGCATGCAGCAAGACATTTGCGCCACGTTCCGCATCAGATGGATAGATCTTCTCCAGTTCATTATGACTAATCCCCTCTACGCAAGGAATAAAGATCATTGTCGTCGGTGCATATTTTGCTAAGTTAATCGCATCATGCCCTGCACCACTGATAAGAGCTAAGCTCTTATACCCTAGCTGATCAGATGCCTCCTGAACAGCCTCTACCATCTTCTCATTAAACGGCTGCGCCGGAGAGTGCCAACGCTCTTTTATCACCACCTCAACCTCTCGTCTCTGAGCCTCCTGCTCAATTAAGTGGATAAAATCTCTCTTGAGCTGCAATACCCGCTCATCATCTGGATGACGAATATCTAATGTAAACTCTATTGCACCAGGAATAGTATTACGTGAAGGCGCTTGAATTGAAAGCTCTCCAATAGTAAATTTTCCCTGCTCATCAGCTTCTATCCGCTCCTCTAATCTCTGCACACACGCTGCAAATGTTAAAAGTGGATCCCGACGCAAACTCATCGGTACAGTACCCGCATGAAGAGATACCCCCTCTAGGATGATATCCAACCAGATAATCGATTGCCCACCAGTAACGACACCAATCTCACACTCTTTTGCCTCTAAAATGGGCCCTTGCTCAATATGAGCCTCAAAGTAAGCCGTTATTGGTCGTTGAAGCGGAAGATCAGCCTCTATCTGATGCCGCTTAAGCTCCTCTTCTACAGTAACTCCATTACGATCCTTCGTCGCTAATCCTTCCGATAGGGGCAGAGCACCAGTAAATACCTCCGACCCTAACATCGCCGGTGAAAATCGCGCCCCCTCCTCATTGGTCCAAACAGCAATCTCTAAGGGATGCTCCGTAGTAATCTCGAGATCATTTAAGGTCCTCACCACCTCAAGAGCGGCCAAAACGCCATAAACACCATCATACTTCCCCCCTTCGGGTTGAGTATCTAAATGACTCCCTAACAGGATAGGAGGTAACTGATTATTTCGCCCTTCTCGTCGGGCAAATAGATTCCCAATCGCATCATGATGGATAGTGAGCCCCGCTGCTTGAGACCATTCAATAAAACGATTTCGTCCCTCAATATCTAGATCACTTAAGGCTAAACGACCACTTCCCCCTTTTGGTAGAGCACCAATCTCTCCCATAGCCATTAGTGTCTCCCATAGTCGTTCACGATTAATGTATACTCTCCTCATCTCTTCTCCTTATCAATATACTATGCTGAAAAGCGCCCCATAACGGGGCAGCTTAACTTACTCATCATTATTGGTAGTTAATGGTCCATAACCACATTGATAAAACGCCGCAGGTTATCTCCGAGGTCAGGTAGGTAATATCCCCCCTCTATTAGATATAAGGTTGGTAGATTTAAGCTCGCCACTGAGGCAGCAATCCGCTCAATACCCTCTTGAGTCACCGCCGTTTTTGTCTGTGGATCCTTTTTATAGAGATCAAAGCCCATATTGTGAATAATCATATCGGGAGCAAAACTCTCAATCTCTGCTAACGCCTGCTCAAAATAGAGAAAATACTCCTCTTCAGTCGCCCCATGAGGGAAGGGAATATTGATGTTATACCCCACCCCTTCACCTTCACCTCGCTCCTCTTCAAAGCCAGCAACTACAGGATAAAAATTAGTGGGATCAGCATGAATTGAAAGGTAGAGAAGATCACTACGATGGTAAAAAATCTCCTGAATCCCTTGCCCATGATGAATATCTGTATCAAAAATAACGATCTTCTCTGCTACGCCTGTATCAAAGAGATACTCAGCTGCAATTGCTGCATTATTAAGAAAACAGAACCCTCCTGCACGCTCTCTCCGTGCATGATGCCCTGATGGTCGGCTAATCGCCATACTTCTTCTTGCTCCACTATAGAGATCCTTAGCGCCATTCAAAGCGCTCTGCGCCGACCAGTAGATTGCTTCCCAACTCTGAGCTCCTATGGGTGCACTCCCATCTGCAATATAGTAGGCTGCTTTAGCTAAAATCCCCTTTAGCGCGTTATGCTCTGCAACAAATATGTTGGGAATCACCTCTTCCCCCCAATCATCAGGAATCTTATGCCACTCCTGATACGCCGTTCGCAAAAAATGTAGGTAGCGATGCCCATGAACACGTTGGATAGGTGCTATTCCTAAATCATCCGGTGATGTAAGGGTAAGTCCCGCTGCCTCCACCCCTTTCTGATACTCCACTAATCGTGCAGGAGTATCTTGTGGTTGGCGCATCTTCCCGCGAGAAAAGTAGGTTTGTGGATGATGCAATGCTTGATTATCGTGATAATAGATCTTCATCTTCTCCTCCTTATATTAATTAAAAGCGCTACCGTGCATAATCCAACTCAAGATCCTCTTTCTCTGATTGGCTCTTTAACAGATAGACAGATCCCATCGATATCGCACTGATAATGCTATATAAGATCGCTAACGGTACCCAAGAGCCAACAAACGTCTCAGCCAAGGCGGTACCTATTAACGGTGTTAATCCGCCTGCAATAGCACCACAAAACTGATAGCCAATCGAGATTGCGGTATAACGTAATCTTACTGGGAAGAGCTCACTGACAAACCCTGCAATCACCGAGTAGAAGCCAGCCATAAAGATCGTGGTTAACGAGATCCCAAACGTCATCAGTGGGAGATTTCCAGTATCTACCAAAATAAACATCAGATAGGGCAATACAATACAGAGGCCAGAGCTGATCAATAGATACTTATGAGCTCCCACCTTCTCACCGATATAAGCACTAATCGGCTGGCTAAAAAATTGTACAAATGAGACCACCAATAGAATATTGAGAATTACTTTTCGATCCATTAAGAGGTAGCTGGTGGTGTAGGAGAGCATAAATGTATTCACAAAGTAGAATCCTGCAATTCCTAAAGTATTTGCTCCGATAACCAAAAAGAGAAGTTTAGGCATCTTTGTAAAGAGCTCTCGTGCCGGCGAGATCTGCTTAACCCCAGAATCTGCCTGTTGCTCCATAACTGCTTTCTGCTCTAAAAACTCAGGGGACTCATCCACCCCTCGACGAATTAAAAATCCTACAATTAGAAGGAGAAAACTTGCTAAGAAAGGAATTCTCCATCCATAGCTAAAAAGGACATCATCCTCCATATTAGAGATCAATCGAAAGACAATTGTCGCTAAAATCAATCCTGCCGGACTACCTAACTGTGCAAAAGAGGCGAAAAATGTTTTACGATTCTCAGGTGCATGCTCAGCTGCAATGAGCACCGCCCCACCCCACTCACCTCCAACAGCTAATCCTTGAATAATACGAAACAGAATAAGCAAAATTGGGGCGATCGCGCCAACCTGCGCATAGGTTGGCAACAACCCAATTGCCACCGTAGCAAATCCCATCAGAAAGAGGGTAATCACTAACGATCGTTTACGCCCGATCTTATCCCCTAAATGTCCAAAAAATATGGCTCCAAAAGGTCGAACCAACAACCCTATAGCAAAAGTTGCAAAAGAGGCCATAGTGGCGATAAAGAGACTCTCTGTCTCAAAAAAGAGATGCCCAAATATTAATGCCGATGCAAACGCATAGATATAAAAATCGTACCACTCAATCATTGTGCCGATAAATGCTGCCGCAGATGCGCGGATCGGCTGTTTGTTCACAACCTCCATAATTAAACTCCTCCAAGTGTCGTTATGAATAGAGAGACCGCAAAAGCGGCCGGTAGATTCTGTTTTTATATTTTTTCTACCTTCTCGATAATATTCACGACCTTGGTGGCAATTCAATCTCTCATTTCTAATATGCTATATTAGAAAAATTAATATAGATATAAATATAAGTAACCTACAGAGGTAATCTCATGATTATTGATCGACTCAATTGGAGTTTGCTCTATACTTACCTGATTATTGTTGAGGAGGGTGGGATCAGTGCCGCATCATTACGACTAAATCTTACTCAATCTGCCATCAGCCAAAGCTTAAAAAGATTAGAGGAGCAACTTGGTATTCGACTCATTGAGCGCAATAATCAAGCCTTTTATCTTACAAAGAGTGGGAAAAATCTCTATCACACAGTCAAGCGGATATATAATGAGTTACTTCAGTATGAATTAACCTTAAAACAGGAGTCGCCTCACTACTCAGGATCGCTCAATTTAATGATTGTCAATGGAATTCGATCTAAATCGTTTGATCAGGATCTTGCTCTATTTCGTCAAACCTATCCCAACGTTCAACTCAATCTAAAAGCACTCCCTAATGTGGAAATTATGCGCTACTTGAGTAGTCCACAACCCCTAATTGCTATTGGCATCTTTACTCATAAAATGCCTCAACTCCAAGATATCTACTACCTGCCACAGCGATACTCCCTCTATTGTGGTCCGGCACACCCTCTCTTTAAGGCGAGAAATATTGATGTTCAAAGCGTATTGGAAGAAGACTTTGTTATCTATGACAGCGAACAGCTTGGAGATGCTCTCTCACCTATTGCTCTCTTCCGTCACTCAGGAGCCTTCTCAGGTAATATTGTCGCCACAACTAACAATCTTGTAGAGTTGATGCGGCTTATTGAGCTTGGCTATGGTATTGGAGCACTTCCAGATAATGCGACGATCTCTAAAGTAAAAAATGGGCAACTGCGGAAACTACCCCCACTTGATGGTGTAGCAGATATCCCCCTTCACCTCTTTTGGAATCACAAAAGAGAGCTGAAACCTATCGAGAAAGCCTTTATCCAACTCCTGACACAAAAGGAGAGTGCCGCACCATGAGTACTCCACAATTTTATACCTATATCCTACTTTGCCAGGACAGCACTCTCTACACTGGTTACACCAAAAACTTAGAGCATCGTCTACAGATGCATAATAGTGGCAAAGGAGCAAAATATACACGAGGGCGTCGCCCCGTTACCCTTCTCTATTACGAAACGCACAAAACTCAACGAGAGGCCTTGCGAAGAGAGTATGCTATCAAACAACTTTCGCGCAAAAAAAAGTGGGAACTTATCAATAAAAAAGCCTAGATTATAAAAAATCTAGGCTCAGTAAATAGATAAGATTAATTAAAAAGACTCTTCCAGAACTAAACCCAAGAGTAAGGCTCTAAGCCGAGTACCATTCGTCCATTGCGTGTCGCAATATTAATTGCCTCATCAAGATCAGTATAACGACAACCAGTAATGAGTAGTTTCAACTCCTCCCACATATCACCATCACTAAAAGGGAGCATATAGTCCGAAATATTGTCGGTACCAACCGCAACCGGTATACCCGCTTTTGCCAGCTCATCTGCAGGTGTAATCGCATTTCGAGTTGGGCCATGATCTTCACGCCTTGGGCTATCGATCCACGCAAAGGGGCATGCAATGACCATCAACTGCGCATCAAGCATCTTCTGATACAACATCTGACGATACTCCTCATTATGAGCAGTAATTGAAATACTATGGATAGCAGCTACCTGTCCCTCCATTCCATGCTCAATGGTTTTATCGGCCAGAAGCTCTGTCTCCTTCTCTTCACTTGAGTTAAATTGATCCACGTGAACATGAACCATTTTGCCCTGTTTTTTCCCTGTCTCCATTAAAACATCAAGGTGCTTTGCATCCATTCCTTCACCATGATCTCTTAAATCGCGGCGGGGCAAGCCTCCGATAATATCAACCTTCTCAGCCCCCTTTTCAAACCAGTAGCGAGCCTCCTTATCAATTACCCCCTTTAAGGTCTGATTAACTAGCTTAATTGTGATCTCATCTTTATATGCCTCTCGCACCTTCAAAGCGGCATCAATTGCACGTTCTTCACAAATTGGATCAACATCAATAAAGCTTCCTACTGCCGTAACACCCTGCTCAATCATTCGCTCAATTGCCATACTAAAATGGCGGTAGTAATCATCTTCCGTCATTCGACTCTTAACACGATCGAGGGTATCCCATTTCTCAATAAGGGTCTGATTTTGATAGACTTCAAACCCCTCATAATCGATAGTAAATGCCCGATCACCATGCATATGCGCATTAACCCAGCCCCCCCGCTCTTTGATACTTCTTAAAAGATAAGCCTTAAGACTCTTATCACGCTGATACTCTCGATGTGCTTGAGCAATATTTTTCATCTTCTCTCCCTCTATTTCACTTATAATCATCTGATGAATGACCCACTATTTAAGCAAAAAAAAACCTCCCATAACCTGGAGGTTTTATCTACTAACTAAATGGGTGAAGAGAGAGTCTATCCACTCTTGCGACAAAAAAAAATCAATATCTGATTTCATCATTCCTTCACCCACACTTAAATTACTCACAAACGAATCGAATTATACGCACAAATAAAAAAAGAGCAAGCATCTTCCGGTTCGGTGAACGAAAATAGCTCTATCCTCGCTCTATCGGTGGTTGTCCCCAACTGAGTTTCTCTTTTAAGATATTAAAGAAACTATATTCTAATGGATGAATCATGGTGAGATCGGTCTTACAACTCTCAATCGTTAACGCATCTCCTAAATTAAACTCAAATAACTCCTGCCCATCACAGGTGACATTTACAGGATAACGCATCTCTCGATTTAAACGCACCGTAATATTGCTATTTGCAGGTAATACAATCGGTCGATGACTGAAAGTATGTGGACAGATAGGCGCAATAACGATTGCAGGGAGTGTTGGATATATTAAAGGGCCCCCGGTCGAGAGAGCGTATGCCGTCGAACCTGTTGGTGTCGAAAAGATTAATCCATCAGCACGATATGTAGTGACATATTGATTATCCACAAAAAGATCTAACTCTATTAAACGGGAGAGATCTGTTTTATGGATAACAACATCATTTAAAGCCAGAGAGCAACGCTCCTTCTGCTCACCGATATACGCTTTTAATAGAAAACGGTTCTCTCGCGTGTAGAGTCCGTTGAGGATATCCTCTAAATTCTCCTCAATTGCCTCAACATCTAAATCTACTAAAAACCCTATACGACCAAGATTAACTCCCAAAATCGGAATTTGTAGACGTAACACCTTCCGCGCAATGCCCAAAAATGTGCCATCACCACCAAATATAATGAAAAGATCACAATCACCTAACTGAGCAAGAATCTCATTAGGGTAAGCACGCTTCTCCCGATATTGAAGATTATTCACTTCGATGGTTCGGCAACCATTAGCAATTAATATACGCTTTGTATACTCAACAATCTCTTGTACTGGTTGAGAGTCCGCGTCACTTAAGATCAGTCCAACTTTTTGAAAGTGTTTCATCGATTATGGTATTCTATGCTGATTGATAATAATTGGCTAGGATAGCACTTTTAATGGAATTAACAAAAGTGCTGTATCGAAAGGAGGGCAAGTGAAGACCTCTCCCTTTTAGGAGAAAGATTCTTAAACCTCTCCGCTAGGAGGAGTATCTTAGCAGAGTAACAATTATTATTAGATATACGTCTATAAGGCGTCTTGGATCTTAAAAGAGCAGTCAGTACTATACCTTGCTCAGTAATCCTATCACTTGGCAGTGAGATCACCTACGGTATAGAGCTAAAACTTAAAAAATATCGACACTAATCAATCTAAACAACTTAAATAATAATCTGGAGATATGATGCGTAAGACATTCTTAACCCTGCTGACTCTACTCCTTCTCCCTCTCGGGGCAGGAGCTGAGAACCTAGCAGAATTCAGTGGCGAGAATCTCTCCCCACTATGGAGCATCCCCTTTATCGGGGTGATATTATCAATAGCGATCTTTCCACTCTTTGCCCCTAAGGTGTGGGATCGCCACTTTGGTAAAATTACCGCATTATGGACTCTCTCCTTCTTTATTCCCCTAATCCTTTTATACGGATTAGGGACAGGCTTAGAGATACTCTCAAGCGCTATGATTGAGGAGTATATCCCCTTTATTCTTCTTCTATTGGTGCTCTTTGCTGCCTCCGGAGGAATCCATATTTCGGGAAATCTAATCGCTAGCCCTAAATTCAACTTAGGTATTTTAGCGATTGGAACTGCACTCGCATCATTGATGGGAACTACCGGTGCCGCGATGCTCCTAATTCGCCCTATTTTACAAGCGAATAAGAATCGTAAATATCGAGTTCACATCCCAATCTTCTTTATCTTCCTTGTGGCTAATATCGGTGGTGGATTGACCCCATTAGGGGATCCCCCACTCTTTTTAGGCTTCCTCAATGGGGTGGATTTCTTCTGGACTCTAAAACATATGTTTCTCCCTGTTCTCCTCTTCTCAGGAATCCTACTGACCCTATTTTTCATATTAGATAGTTACCTCTTTAGAAAAGAGGGGATCGCTAAAAGTGAAGAGAAGCCAACCTTTGTTATGGTGGGTAAGCTCAACTTTTTGATAATTTTGGGGGTCTTATTGGGTATTATCATCTCAGGAGTATGGCGACCAGGAATTAGTATCTCTATCTTTGGTACTGAACTCCACCTTGAGAATGCTCTACGAGATCTCTTCTTTATCTTTTTAACCTTTCTCTCTTTAAAGATAACCTCAGATAAAATTAGAAAGGATAACAACTTCAATTGGTTACCGATCTTAGAGGTGGCTAAGCTCTTCTCAGGTATTTTCTTAACGATTGTCCCTGTGATTGCTATTTTAGAGGCGGGTGAGCAGGGGGCCTTTAGTGCTGTTGTCGATATTACTCATGACGCCGATGGTAACCCTATCAATGTCATCTACTTCTGGGTTACAACTGTACTCTCAGCCTTCTTAGACAATGCGCCTACCTACTTAGTCTTCTTTAAGATGGCTGGTGCTCAAGGATTAGAACATGGGATGTCAGCGGCACCCTACCTAATGGAGAAGATTCCAGCTACCCTTCTAGCAATCTCAATGGGTACGGTCTTTACAGGCCCATTAACCTATATTGGTAATGCACCAAACTTTATGATTAAAGCGTTAGCTGAACAAGATGGGATTAAGATGCCCTCCTTCTTCGGCTATATGTTCATAGCATTTGGTGTTCTAACACCAATCTACCTCCTCTCTAACTGGATCTTCTTAATGTAGTAGAGAGAAGGGATATTGATAATTCGGGCGCTAGAGAGATCTCTAGCGCTCCTTTTCACAAACCATAGGGTAGTTAATGATACACTGCTACCGATCTGTCATCGTAACAAAGGTCTCGATATGTCACTGTTAGTTCAAAAATATGGTGGTAGCTCCGTTGCGAATATTGAGCGTATTCAAAATGTCGCTAAAAAGATAAAAGCTTGTCGTAAAGAAGGACACGATCTGGTCGTTGTTCTCTCAGCTATGTCTGGCACCACAGATAAACTTATTGATCTAGCCCACTCACTGAGCAGCACCCCCCTTGAGCGTGAACTTGATGCGCTAGTCTCTACGGGTGAGCAGGTGAGTATCTCTCTTCTCTCAATCGCATTAGCAGAGCTTGGCATTAAGGCTAAATCTTATACTGGAAATCAAGCAAAGATCATCACCGACCACTTTCACACCAAAGCGCGAATTAAACATATTGATCCCTGTAGTATACAAGCGGATCTTGACGCTGGATATGTTGTCGTAGTCGCAGGATTTCAGGGAGTTACTGAAGAGGGAGCGGTAACAACATTAGGGCGTGGAGGCTCAGATACCACAGCCGTAGCATTAGCTGCAACATTAAAAGCAAAAGAGTGTCAGATTTATACTGATGTTAATGGGGTCTACACCACTGACCCGCGAATCGAGCCTAAAGCAAGAAAACTCGATAAGCTCGCCTTTGAAGAGATGTTGGAACTCTCAAGTTTAGGATCAAAGGTGTTACAAATTCGCTCCGTTGAGTTAGCAGCAAAATATAATGTTCCTATTCGCGTACTCTCCTCTATGGAAGAGGGAGATGGCACTTTAATTACAACAGAAGAGGAGATTGAGATGGAATCTGCCATTATCTCAGGAATTGCAACTGATAAAAATGAGGCCCAAATCACCGTTTTAGGTGTGCCCGATCGCCCTGGAATCGCATTTGATATCTTAAGTCAAATTAGTAATGCCAACATTGAGGTGGATATGATTGTGCAAAATATCGCACAAGATGGCACAACAGACTTTACCTTCACTGTTAGCGAAAATGATTACAATAAGGCCTTTACGATTACTGAAGAGTCTGCGGCAAAAATGAATGCTCGTAAAGTGTTAGGTGATAAGGAGATTGCTAAAGTCTCTCTGGTGGGACTTGGAATGCGTTCACATGCAGGAGTTGCCAGCAAAATGTTCCAAATTCTTGCAGATAATGGTATCAATATTCGCATGATCTCAACATCAGAGATTAAGATCTCGGTGGTTATTGATATTAATCATCTTGAAAAGGCAGTTCGTACACTACATGAAGCCTTTAATCTTGATGGCGAGTAATCTCTAGTTATAGAATCTCCGATAAAGCAGCTTTTGGTATCTTTATGCGTAAACGGCCTCAACGATTTCTACTCATCCCCCTACTCTCTTTAACCTCCCTTGCCTTAGGGGCAGATTTTATTATGCAGATTGAAGGGGTTGAGGATGAGGAGATGCGAAAAAATGCCCATAATGCTGCTCTTATCTCTATTCACCATAAGAAGGAAGCCCCCGATAAGCTCCGTCTTGATTGGCTCCATCAGCGAGCAGTTGAAGAGATTGAGAACTCCTTTATCCCTTTTGGGTACTATAAAGCCCATGTAACTCCAAGCCTAACATTTATTGACGATACTTGGCATGCCACCTACAGCGTCACTCTAAATGAGCCTAATCGAGTAAAGAAACTCAATCTAGGACTAATTGGAGGTGGGGCGGAGTATCGTCCTCTGAAGCGAGCAATACGTACTTCAAAACTAAAGGAGGGGGCAATCCTAGATCATGAGCTCTATGAGCTCACGAAAGCAGATCTGCTAGAGACGAGTCAGGAACGAGGTTATTTCGATGCTCAATTTACGCAGCATGAGATCTTAGTAGATCTTATTCAAAATAGCAGTGATATCAATCTGATTCTTGATACTGGTGAACGTTACCGTTTTGGTGATGTTAATTTTAACCAAGAATACTTCGACGATAAATTACTCAATCGCCTTATTACATTTCATGATAATAGTTACTACTCAGATGATGATATCTCCGAGTTTCAATCTCAGCTCTCTGCATCTAACTACTTCAATAATATAGTGATTACTCCACGTATCGATCCTGAGACGAAGAGTGTACCTCTTGATCTCTATCTCCAAAGGCGTGAGCAACGTACATTAACAGGAGGAATTGGCTATAGTACCGATATTCGCTTTCGTGCTTTAGCTGGAATGAATTGGCATTATATTAATCGACGAGGACACAAACTTCTCACCGATTTAATGTATGGACAACGAAAGCGGGATGGCATTATTCGCTATACCATTCCTGGTCATGATCCCGTAAAAGATAGTCACCACCTCTTTTTACGCTATGATTATGAAGATACTCGCGATAAAGATTATTCGACATTTGCCATCGGCGCTGCCGTAGAGAAGGAGCGACGCTTATGGTCTTTTGGCTACTCATTAGAGTATCAATATGATCGTTTCCAAGATCTCAATGGGGTCAAACAGAAGAGTAAAGCACTAATGCCCTCTATCTACGCGGAATGGAAATCCCGTGATCGTGTACGATTCGGACGCTCTGGCTTTAAATTATTTGCCAAATTACGGGGGGCTGATCGCTCATTAGGCTCCGATATTAGCTTTCTGCAAGCCCACCTTAAAGCACACTATATTATGCCCCTTGGAAGCGATAATCGCTTCATTATCCGCGGTGAGCTCGGCCATACCTATATGCGAGAAGGTGATCTGAATCGACTTCCACCAAGTATTCGCTTCTATACTGGAGGTGACCATACGGTCCGAGGCTATAGCTACGATAGTATTGGAGAACATGATTATCGTGGTCGAGTTGCTGGGGGAAAACGGCTAGCAGTTATTAGTGGCGAGTTTGAGCATCGGGTGAGCAAAGATTTTGCTGGCGCTCTCTTTGTTGATGCTGGTGACGCCTATAATGGAAATCGTCCTAGCTTTAAGGTGGGTGCAGGAGCAGGTATCCGCTGGTACTCCCCTATCGGAGCTGTTCGATTCGATATTGCCCATGGTTTCCATAAAAGTGGGGATACCGTACGTCTTCACTTAACAATCGGGACCGATCTATAACCTCTCTTTTGTATAAGTATAGATATAATGAGTAGTCATTGTAATATTCCCTACTGGTATCCAAAGCTATTTAAGCAGTATAAGCCTTTACTAGTTCAGCAAGAAGCTCTCTATCTTGCCCTAAGCGCAGGTGTTGACTCCAATCTACTTCTACACTGGCTTGCTTATTATAAAGATGAGCTTCCCCCTATTACAACTATTCATGTAAACCATAATTGGCATGGTAAGGATGCTATTATCTGGGCAGAATTTGCTAAAGAGCGCGCAACTGTCTATGGATTTCCCCACCTCCATTATGATATCTACTTTGAGCAGCATGAACCTAGAGGATGGGAAGCTGCGGGGCGAGAGGAGCGATATCGACTCTTTGCCGCTAGTATGAAGGAGGAGAGATCTCTACTGTTAACGGCACATCATCGTTCAGATCAGGCAGAAACCTTTTTTCAACGACTATTACGACGCTCTGGAGTGCGGGGTTTAGGAGCAATGCGACATCAGACAACCCTAACCTTTACACCCTACACCATCAATCTATTTCGCCCTCTTCTATCGATCTCTAAACGTGAGCTCTATCGAGCAGCTACTGCTCTCAATATCCCCTGGATGGAAGATTATACTAACCATGAAGTGGATCAACTCTCGCGCAATATTATTCGCAACGACCTCTTCCCTCGTATTGCAAAACACTTCCCTTATTACGAAGAGGCCATCTATCAGTCAACTCTTCATCTACAAGAGAGCTACCAGCTTCTAACAGAGGTGGCTAAAGAAGATCTAGCAAAAATAGCCAAAAATACTCAAGAGACGACCCCCTCACTCAGCCGCTCCTCTCTACGCAAACTCTCATTACCGAGACAAAAAAACCTACTGCAATACTGGTTAGCACAATACAATCTGCTATTAACACAAGAGCAGATTGGGGAGTTTTTCCGTACCTTTATCGAAGAGGAGCCCCCCCACACCACTCGATTCAGTATCGGTGAGTATGAGCTACGCTACTATCGAGATTACATCTATCTTCTCCCTGCTAATCTTCCACAATACCCTCAACTCCAATGGCTTCCTGTAGCAGAAGGTGGACATGGATTAACCAAAACACAGATCAAACAGCTAAATTTACGCTTAATCCCAAGAGAAGCTGGAAGTCGCTTTCATCCCTTTGGAAGAAGACATAGCCAAAGCATAAAGAAGCTCTTACAAGAAGCAGATCTACCCCATTGGGAGCGTGAGCGATGCTATTTCTTGATCAATCAAAAAGCTACTGCTCACATTCCTAAAGATACGATTCTATGGGTTAACCACTTAGGATTTGATCAGCAGATTAATACTCTCTCTTATGAACCTGATACTCCTCTATATCAACCAGTATTAACCTGGAAAGAGCATCCATAAACATAAAAAAGAGCTACATCTCTGTAGCTCTTCTCTTATCTCTTAAACTCTAATTGGATCAGCTATTTAATCCCAGAAGCCTGTCAGCTCTTCATTCATACTGATAAAGATATTCTTCTTCTGTGTATAGGCATCAAGAATCATTTTATGTGTTTCGCGACCAATTCCTGACTTCTTGTAACCACCAAATGGAGCATGCGCAGGGAGTTCATTATAGGTATTAACCCACATTCTACCTGTTCTTACACCTTTAGCGACTCTGAGCGCACGATTAATATTCGCTGTCCATACTGCTCCACCTAAACCATATTCAGAGTTATTGGCGTAACGGATGACTTCCTCTTCTGTCTCAAAAGGAACCACCGCAACAACTGGGCCGAATACCTCCTCCTGCTCGATGCGCATGCCAGGCTTTACATTGACAATCGCGGTTGGGCGTAAGAAGGCACCACACTCTTGAGCCCGCTCACCACCGGTTAAGACTTCAGCTCCCTCACCTTTAGCAATCTCCACATAGCTCAAAATCTGCTTTAATTGCTTCTCATTAATTTGTGAGCCCATCTGAGTATTTGGATCAAGAGGATCCCCGACTCGTACCTGCTCAAACTTCTCTTTTAGACGACGGGTAAACTCGTCATAAATTCCTTTCTGAATAAAGAGGCGTGATCCAGCGCTACACACCTGACCTTGGTTAAAGAGGATCGCCATCAATGCTCCATCAAGTGCCTTATCAATCTGAGCATCATCAAAGATGATATTGGCTGACTTACCTCCTAACTCTAACGTTGCAGGAATTAGCTTATCTGCCGCAGCACGTGCTACGTTATAGCCAACCTCTGTTGAGCCGGTAAAGGCAAACTTACTAAATCCATCATGATTGAGAATATACTCACCAGTCGTTGAGCCACCACCAGTTAGGATACTTACCACCCCTTTAGGAAGTACTTCATTTAATATACGTCCTAGCTCTAATAGAGTAATCGAAGTATCTCGTGATGGCTTAATAACTATACAGTTACCCGCCGCCAATGCAGGTGCAATCTTCCATGCTCCCATTAATAGTGGGAAGTTCCATGGAATAATCTGCCCAACCACTCCAATCGGCTCACTTAAAACGATACTTAAGCTATTCTTATCAATTAAATTCGCTTCATCACTCTCGCCACGAATAACTCCAGCAAAATATCGAAAGTGATCGATTGCTGCGGGAACATCTATCGCACGAGTTTCACGAATAGGCTTACCATTATCAAGTGTCTCTAAGGTTGCAAAGCGCTCCGCTTCTGCTTCCATACGGTCCGCAATCTCAAGGAGTAACATTGAACGCTCCTGAGGTGATGTTTGACTCCACTCCTCAAACGCTCTCCAGCCAGCTTTCACAGCCTCATCAACATCGGACTCTTCTGCAACTGCAATCTTTGTTAATAACTCTCCAGTTGCCGGATTATAGCTCTCAATTTGCTCTTTTTTGGCACCATCACGCCACTCTCCATCAATCAATAACTGATAGGATTCATTGGGTCTGAGTGCTTGATCAAGGTCTGCTAACTTTTTCATAATATTCCCCTTTTACTCTTGGTAAGTTGGATTACAGTTTTGGCCAATTATTCTTAATATATTGATATTTAATCAATTATCTCTGCTAAAAAGAGCAGATGGCCTACTACAAAACATAACTGCTTTAGCCAGGAATAGCTAGGAAAAAGAGGGGAAATTAAGATTTTATTTAACTAAGATCGTAATTTTATCTTTTTATTATACTTTTTTCTTAAGTATACCTATAATGAAGTGTTGTTGCGCTGAAGTTAAACTAAACTTCAGCAGAGACTTTTAGCTTATAAAATTGTGAGTTTCGCATAACCGAGTACTAATACTTTTTTCCCTGCTGTAGCAAATTCTACTGCTACGCGAGCGCTTACCCCACTCCCTTCAAATCCTAAAATAACTCCTTCACCAAACTTAGGATGCTTTACCAGCTGCCCAATCTTATAATCACCAAACCCACTAATGCCACTACCACTACGTCTAGAAGCTATCCCCTCCCTGCGCTGCTGTATATGTGTAGGTCGAATTTTTATTGCAGGCCCTCTATGCTCTAAAAGATGCTCTGGAATATCTAATAAGAAGCGTGAAGGACGAGCATAACGAGTCTTACCGTAAATCATTCGGCTTTCAGCTGAGGTGAGATAGAGTTTCTCTTCTGCCCGAGTAATACCAACATAAGCTAAACGCCGCTCCTCCTCTAAACGATCTGGATCGGTTGCAGATGCTTCACTAGGGAAGAGTCCCTCCTCCATCCCAACTAAATAAACCTCTGGAAACTCTAATCCCTTAGATGCATGTAGCGTCATCAACTGCACACTCTCCTCTCCTTCATCCGCTTGACCATCCGTTGAATCAAGTGTTGTCTGCAGTAGAAAAGCTTCTAACTGTTGCGCGCTGCTTAACTCCTCTATTCGCTCATGCTCTTCATCCAAAAATGCTAGCTCTGCATTATATTCATTAATAAAGTAATCAGCAGCAGTAACAAGCTCTGCTAAGTTTTCAATACGATCTTCACCTCGATTCATGGGTTCTTTTGCATAATGAGGTTTTAAGCCACTCTCTTCGATCACATAAGTAAAAAATTCATCAAGGGGTGTTTTAGCTAACACCTCTTTAAAAGTATTAATCATCTCGACATAGCGAAGTAAAACGTTATGAGCCCGGCGATTCAAACTTTGACTTTCAAGCATTAATTCAATTGCCGCCCAAAGGGAGAGTTGATGCTCTGCTGCAAAAGTGCGTACCTGCTCAATTGTTGCTGGCCCAATCCCTTTCGGTGGAACGGTCATACTTCGCTCTAAAGAGACATCATCATTAGGATTCACCAAAACCCGTAAATAAGCTAAGATATCCTTGATTTCGGCCCGATCAAAGAAGCGTAATCCTCCATAAACACGATAAGGAACTTTATTACGAATTAAAAACTCTTCAAAGACACGAGATTGTGCATTTGATCGATATAAAATAGCAATTTCTGAGGGTGCTCTCCTCCCCTCTCTAATCTCTTCTCTAATGCGTTCCACAACAAAACGCGCTTCATCGTAACCATCCATTGCCCGATAGGTAGTAATAAGCTCAGCGGACTCATTATCAGTCCAAAGACGCTTATCTAAGCGGCCCTGATTCTTCTCTATAATATGATTAGCAGCCTCCAAAATCGCCTTTGTTGAACGATAGTTCTGCTCTAATCGAATAGTTGTAGCAGCAGGAAAGTCGCGATCAAAGTTGAGGATATGCTCAATCTTTGCCCCCCGCCAACCATAAATAGATTGATCATCATCCCCAACGACAAAGATACGCTGATGTTTACCAGATAAAAGTTGTAACCAAGCATATTGAACGCTATTTGTATCTTGAAACTCATCAACCAAAATAAATTGAAATCGCTCCTGATAATGGGCTAATAAATCTTCATTCGTCCGCAAAGTCTCAAGACTTCTTAAAATAATTTCTGAAAAATCAACTAAAGCTGACTGTTCACAAAGTGCTTGATAGCGCTCGTAGAGATAGAGCATATTTTTTGAGTGTTGATCATAAACCTCAATATGTTGAGGTCTGCGCCCCTCATCCTTATGCCCATTAATAAAGTTAGCCAACTCTCTTGGAGGATACGCCTTCTCATCAAACGACGCTGATCGGATAATCCGACGACACAGTCGTATCTGATCATCACTATCCATAATCTGAAAGTTTGAGGGGAGTTTAGCATCAGCAGCATGTAAACGTAAAAAGCGATGACAAAGTGAGTGGAATGTCCCCAACCATAATCCCCGCAATGAGCCCTCAACCAGGCTCTCTAAGCGCACCTTCATCTCCAGCGCAGCTTTATTGGTAAACGTTACCGCTAATATTCCATGAGGTGCTACTTGATTATTCATTAACAACCAAGCAATGCGTGCAATAAGCACTCGAGTCTTTCCCGAGCCTGCTCCTGCTAAGACACGGACCGGTCCTAAAGGGGCGGTCACTGCTTCATATTGAGATGCGTTTAGATCGGATAAGTAGCTCATAATCTGTTTTTATATATACCTAAAATAGAATTAATGGTAAAAAAGGGGTAGAATCCAAAGGGTAATTGAGATTAACGCTCAATTATACCTAGAATCAATAATTATTCTGATAATAAATAACAAAAAAGGATGGAATAATATGAGTAACACAGTAACACCAAAGCGTGATTTAACCATGACGGTATTAATGACACCGGATATGGTCAACTTTTCTGGCAATATTCATGGCGGACATATTCTGCATCTTCTCGACCAAGTAGCTTATGCCTGTGCAAGCCAATATGCAGCCGCCTATGTCGTTACGCTTTCGGTTGATAAAGTTCTCTTTAAAGAGCCTGTCTATGTTGGTGAGCTACTTACGCTCAAGGCTAATGTCAACTATACTGGACGGACCTCTATGGAGATCGGTATTCGTGTGGAGGCTCAGGATATTAAGACCCGTAAAGTTCGCCACACAAATAGCTGTTACTTTACTATGGTGGCAATTGGTGATGATAAAAAGCCCACCCCTGTTCCTCCACTAACTATAGAAAATGAGCTTCAGCAACGACGCTATGATGAAGCAATTATCCGTCGCGAAAGCTCACTTAACTTACCGTAAATCACGCTAATTTAGCTAATTAATTTATTTATTTTTTATGCCTCTTCGAAGGCAAATGGGATCACATCATTTATCTGAGTGATCCCTTTTTTTGCCATCAATAATCGATCAATACCAACGGCAACCCCACTACAAAAGGGTAGTTGATCAAGAGCCTCTAATAGCTTTTCATCAATCTTAACAGCTCTCTCTCGCTCCCTATTCTCCTTTAAAAAGCGTCGGCGCTGCTCTGCACTATCTGTCAACTCTTCATAACCATTAGCTAACTCTAATCCTTTCCAATACACCTCAAAACGCTTACCTACTCGATCGCCACTCTGATCCGTAATAACAGTAGCTAAAGAAGCTTGCGATTCAGGGTAATGGTAGAGCAACGTGAGCTTCTCTTTTGTGAAAGCAGGCTCAATAAAGTAAGAGACTATCAGGTCAAGTAACTCATCTCGATCACTTAAGGGGGAAGAAAGTGTTACTCCTCTCTCTCTAATCCACTGATTCAAATAATCAACTGTTGAGGAGAAAGGGTCTAAATTTAAATATCGTCGAAAGGCTTCTCGATAAGTATAGCGCTCAACCTCAAGAGATTCTTCAGCCAAATGACTGATTAATGCTACAACTTCATCCATCAACTCTTCTAAAGAGTATCCAACTCGATACCACTCAAGTAGAGTAAATTCCGGATTATGTCGCGCACTTAACTCCCCATCTCGAAACACTTTTCCTAAGTAGTAACAAGAACCTAAACCCTCTGCCAAAAGCCGTTTCATATGGTACTCAGGTGATGTGATTAAGTAAGTTATTGCTCGATAAAGCCGACCAGGCCCATGATAACGACTTTCAAAATTAAGCAAGGCCGGATCTGGATTACCAAATTGACTCATAATCGGCGTATCCACCTCTATAAGCCCCTGTCGATAGAAATATTCTCGGATACTACGCAAAAAGAGAGCCCGCTCTTTTAATAACACTATTTTTTCACTCTTCATAGATATACTCCTTCACAAAAAATGCTTAGCCGTATTCGACTAAGCATCTTTCATTAATCATTATAACGATTTGAGCTAACCGTTAATCTACAGACTCTAATCTCTTTAAGAGAGTGGCCGCTTTCTCTTTCAGCTCCTCATTACCATCCTCTAACACCTCCTCTAAAAGGGGGCGCGCTAAACGGGCATCAAACCCTATATAAGCCTCGGCAAGCTCAAGCTTAACTCGCTCACTCTTATACTCATCCTCGTCTGTAGAGTGATTCTCATCGATCACCTCTTGCGCTCTAACGGACTCTGCCGGGTCAAGCGTTAAGGACTCCTCCTCAATCGTGATAGGGGTCGATTCCTCTTCCACCGCCGTCGCGGTCAATGGGGTAGACTCTTCCACCTTAGGTGCTTCTGCCTTAGGAGCCTCACCTGCAAGCGCCTTCTCAAGCGCTGATGCATCTTCAAGGGTAACCTCACTAATGAAGTTAGGGATAAGACTCTCACCACTATCAGTTTCTAAGGGTAACTCTGAACTTGCCTCAGTAGAGAGCTCTAAGAGGTCATCATCCGGAAGCTCTACCAGTTCAATAGGCTCTAACGGCTCTGGCTCATCCGCCAGGGGTGTTATCTCCAGTGAGTCGATAGAGAGAGACTCAGTTAAGGGCTCAAGAAGTAGCTCCTCTTGTAGATTCTCATTCTCCTCTACAAGATTCATCCCATCACTCTCAATATCGGGTGTCTCATCATCTAATGAGAACTCTATAACAGGCTCATCAGACAACTCCTCCTCAGCTATACTCTTAGAGGGAGCACTACTCTCAGCAACCCGTGTAATCTCTAAAGGCTGCTCATCTATCTCAAACTGAGAGAGATCTATCTCAAGTGTATCGCCTAAATCATCCACCTCTTCAGTAAGGGCCGTCTCTTGACCTATCGAAACCGTTGGCTCTTCTGACGCCTTCTCTCCCTCTTCAAGTAAAGCACCTGAACTAATCTCTAAATCAGCAAGATCATAACTATCAAAGTCTTGCTCAATCTTTACCTCTTTAGGATCAATTAATGGTCGATTTCGCCCTTCTGAACGATCTAAAGAGAGTGTCAACTCCTCTTGAGAGTCATCCTCTTTCGCCTCCTCCTCACTCTTCTCAAAAGTGAGTGAGAAGTCTAGTCCTTCATCATCCATATCAGGCTCAATTACCGCTTCGCGCTTTACATCCTCTTGGGGGGTTATCTCTACCTCCTCAATATCTAGATCTAGCGCTAATGGCAAATCCTCATCTTCCGCTATAGATTCACTCGCTTCCAATGCAGCAAGATCTTTAGCTAAACGATCTGCCTCCTCTTCTGTAATTGATGCTAATGACTCTAGCTCCTCCATTGTCTCTGTATCGATATCAGCTGCAGAGACCTCCTCACTTAAATTAACCTCATCTAACTCCTCTAGGACTGAATCGATATCCTCAAGATCGAGCTCCTCTAAATTAAGATCTTCCATCTCTATAGAGCTCTCTTGTTCCTCTTCTAACTCCTCATTTACCGCAGCAATCTCCTCTTCAAGAGCGCGCTCCGTAGAACGACGTCTATAGAGTAAAAACCCAACTAACGCTAAAACTAACGCAACTAATGCCGCGGCAATGGGGACAAGATACTCCTCAAGAATACCTGGCTTAGCCAATTCTTGATTAAACTCAGCTTCTAATTGACGAAGACGATCCTCTTTCAGCGCCTTATCTACTTCGCTAGGCTCATTGATTACTGTAAGCGGCTCAGATGTAACCGAGGCTTCAACTGAGGTCGCCTCCTCCTCTGTAACCGTTACTTCAGCAGAAGTTGTAGTAGATTCCTGCTCATCAATAATCTCCGCCTTCGAAGCTGCCTCAATCTGAGGTTGATCCTGATCAACAATAGGCTTCTCTAATGGCTGAGCAACCACCACCTCCGCTTCAATTGACTCCTCCTCTTCTCCCGCTACCTCTTCCACTTCGGTAACAGTAGGCTTAGATTCACCTATAGGTAACTCTTCAGTGAGGCTTGGTAATGCTTTAATTACCCCTACAGGACCATCTTCACGTAGAGGCTCATAGCGACTTAAGTCAATATTAATGACCTCTATAGGACGCCCTACCTCCTCTGTTGTAATCGAATCATTAGAACCTTCTGGCTCACCTCCGAGGGGGCGATCAAGATCAGGAATATTAAGTGTAGTATTCTCTAATAACACCCCTTGACGAGTAAAACTACGGGGATTATGACGTTTTATCTCATCAATCATCCGCTGTGTAGAGATATGGGCCGGTTTAACAGCATTTGCAATACTCCACATCGTCTCTCCAGCCTTTACTGGACCATAGCGGCGGGCTGTTTCATATTTAACTGAAGCTGTTGGGGCTGCTGCTTTTTTAACCGGCGCTGCTTCTGGCTTTCTAGCCACTTCCTCCTCACGCTTCTCTTCAGATTTCTCTTGAGCACGCTCACGCTCTTCCTGTTCTTTTCTCTCTTTTACAATATCAGAACGCTGCTCTTCACTACTCTTCTCTTCCCCCTCTGCTTTAGAGGTCGCAACCTCCTCTGCCATCTCTAATTTAGCATCAGAGCTCTCTTTCTCGTCACTCTCTTGTGGACGGAAATCAAGAATAATTGGAAGCTCAAGCAGACCTAAGCGCCCCTCTTCACTTTTTGTCCGTAATAGTAGAGTGAGTGATGGGTCATCAATGGGATTCTCAGTTGTAATAAATAGCTTCTCTACCCCCTCTTCTTCACGAACCTCTAAAGTTACCTCATAGTTAAGGGGCTCATAATTATATTGCAGATAATCCGTTGCAGGAGCGAGGGTAATCTCACCATCCCCCATGATATCCGCCTCAATATGGAGGGGCTCATTGCTATAGGATTTTATTATTGCGTTTGAAAGACTAACCGCATAAGCAAGCGATGCTAGCCCAAATAAAGACGCAGCTAATACAAATCGTTTTATTACATTAATTCTCATTATTTTACATCTCATCGAATTGAAATAGACTTCGTTTTCTAAAAGAAACCCGACCCTCGACTCTGCTAATTATTAGACAAAATAGAGGGCTAATCACCCATATCTTACCCAACTCGAGTATGAAGATACAGCCGATTAGCCAAATATAGTATTACACTACTTTTCTCTCTTTGACCTTTAATAATTTATCGCTCCCGAAGAATCTTTAAAATACGGCGCAATGGCTCCGCCGCACCCCACAAGAGCTGATCCCCAACCGTAAAGGCATTCAGATATTCAGGACCAATATTCATCTTGCGCAAACGACCAACAGGAATCGTTAATGTTCCCGATACGGCAGCAGGTGTTAATGCTTCTGTTGTAATTGCCCGCTCATTAGGAATGACCTTTACCCAATCATTACCCTCTTTTATCATTCCCTCAATCTCATCGATGGGAAGATCAGCTGTCAACTTTAAGGTTAAGGCCTGAGAATGACATCGCATTGCACCGATACGAACACAGGTACCATCAATTGGGACAGGCCGCTCTAACTGCAGTAATTTATTACTTTCAGCCATCGCCTTCCACTCCTCACGACTCTGCCCATTCTCGAGCTCTGTATCAATCCATGGAATTAAGCTACCAGCTAATGGCGCACCAAAACACTCTGTAGGGTAACGATCACTATTAAAACCTTCGGTAATTTTCTGATCTAACGTTAAGATAGAGCTTGCAGGATCGGCCAACTCATCAGCAACCAGATCATGTACAGCACCCATCTGAGCGATTAGCTCCTTCATATTTTGTGCACCTGCACCAGAGGCTGACTGATAGGTCATCGATGTTGCCCACTCAACTAATCCTTCCTTAAAGAGTGGCCCTAATGCCATTAACATCAAGCTGACCGTACAGTTACCCCCGATAAAATCTTTAATCCCCGACTCTATACCGCGATCGATAATAGCGCGATTAACTGGATCGAGCACAATAATTGAGCTCTCCTCCATCCGAAGGGTCGATGCTGCATCGATCCAATATCCTTCCCACCCTTTCGCTCGCAGGTTACTGTAGACACGGCTAGTATAATCGCCACCCTGACAACTTACGATTGCATCTTGTGCCATTAATGCCTCAAGATCATAGGCATCTGCTAGAGTAGTATCATACTCTCCCCTTACTTTAGGGGCCTCGCCTCCAGCATTAGAGGTAGAGAAGAATGTTGAGTAGATACCTTGAAAGTCCCCCTCCTCCCTCATTCGCTCCATCAAAACAGAGCCCACCATTCCACGCCAACCAATAAAACCGACATTTTTCATCATCGTCATTCCTAACTTAAACTCTCTCTAATTACTCGTTAAGTGCAGCTAAAACAGCATCACCCATCTCAACACATCCTGTTACGCTCTCCCCCTCTTGGGCAATATCTCCAGTGCGCAAACCAGATGCCAGCACCGCTTTTACAGCCTCTTCAATCTCTGTTGCAATATCGTTACGATCGAAGGTGTAACGGAACATCATAGCTACAGAGAGGATCGTTGCTAAAGGGTTAGCCCGATTCTGCCCTGCAATATCAGGTGCTGAACCATGAATCGGCTCATATAATCCCTTGTTATTCTCATCAAGGGATGCTGATGGCAACATGCCAATCGATCCGGTTAACATTGAGGCCTCATCAGAGAGAATATCCCCAAATATATTGCCGGTTAACATAACATCAAATTGTTTAGGGGCTCGCACCAACTGCATTGCAGCGTTATCTACTAACAGATGGCTCAACTCAACATCCGGGTACTCCTTAGCCACTTCCGTGACAACATCACGCCAAAGCTGTGTGCTCTCTAAGACATTCATCTTATCGATTGAACAGAGTCGCTTATTCCTCTTTTGGGCTGCCTGGAATGCAACATGAGCAATCCGACGAATTTCTGATTCAGAATAGATCATCGTATTAAATCCTACCCGCTCACCATCCCGCTCCTCAATCCCTCTCGGCTCACCAAAATAGACATCACCAGTCAGCTCACGAACGATTAAGAGATCTAATCCTGCAACCAGCTCCTCTTTTAAGCTAGAGGCATGGGCGAGCTCCTTAAATACCTGCGCAGGACGTAAATTGGCAAAGAGATTAAGCTCTTTACGAATCGCCAACAACCCCTGCTCAGGACGAATATTACGAGGAAGTGTATCGTACTTAGGCCCACCCACAGATCCTAGCAGAATTGCATCAGCAGCCTCTGCTTTTGCCAGAGTCTCAGCAGGGAAAGGATGGCCCGTCTCATCAATAGCCACACCACCAATAAGGGCATGCTCTATTGTAAGTTCAAGTGAATGCCTTTCAGCAACATTGCGAAGAATCTTCTCCGCTTCACTAACAATTTCTGGACCGATACCATCGCCAGGGAGGACTAATATATTCATCATGATTATTCTTCCTTCTATTTATAATTATTCATAAGTGGATCGCCTCTTCATATTTAAGAAGAGATAAAACGCGAGAAACAGGAGTATAGAGCAGAATAGTAGCCCTAAAAATACATTCTGATATGAGTCAGTTATATCATAGATATAGCCAAAAAGAGTGGGGATAATGGCTGAAATAATGTATCCACCAAAGAGCATCATAGCTGTCCAACTGGCTACTGCATTCCCATTATTCGCCTCGTAAAAGGGGAGAGTTAAAGTGATCGTAAAGAGGCCCGCACTCACTAAAATCCCCAATACAAAGATCACAGCATAAGCTACTATTAGCTGCTCTCCAAAGAGTATTAAGAGGAGAAAAAGCCCTACAGTTAAGAGGGACGCGCCATAGATAACCAAAGAGCGACGTAACTTTGCTAATAAAAAGGGAATAATAAAGCTGCCAAGTAGACCATTAAAGATCACAATATTAAGTAGAACATTCGCATGGAATTGAGGGATACCCCGCTCTACCAGATAGGGGTAGAGCCAAGCAACAATAGTGTAAAAGAGGCCAGATTGTAACCCAAAGCAGAGAATAAGAAGCCACGCCTTAGGCTCATTCCATGGCAGATTAACCTGCTGCTCAGTAATTACCGTTACCCGCCCCTTAGCAAAGAGAAAGTAGTAGGCCCAATAGAGTGAAATAGCTAAAATAGGGTAAGTCCAAAATTCAAGTGAGAATGCCCAACCCCAACCAAAATATTGGGTGAATACCCAAGCTGTAATCGAACCTAACAGACCACTTACGCTTATTCCTAGAGAGTAGAGCATCATCCCCTTCCCACTCTCTTTGCCAAAATAACGCTTAACAAAGCCTGATGCTAATGGCCCAGCAATCGCAATCCCCGCCCCCATAATAAATGAGGCGATTATTAAGAGGGACACACTATTGAAGTGAGTACGCAAAAATGTTGAGAGGGCAATGGCAAATAGACTTAAGGTGATTGTTCTCTCTAACCCAATCCGATCACTCAACGGCTTTGCTAAGAGTGCAAAAAAACCCATACAGATCACTGGAATAGAGAGCAGCAGACTCACAACCGTGTGGCTCAGTGAGAGTGCCTCTGCGATGGTCTCCATCAATGGTCCTAGCGAGGTTAGGGTAACTCTTAGGGTCGCTGCCGCTAAAAAAATTAGCCAAAAGAAGTGGAAGGGAATCGCTGCTCGAGAAGTTGGCCCCATACTACTGACGCCCCGTGTGCCCAAATCCGCCGCTTCCGCGTTCACTCTCATCAAACTCAGCTACCTCAGTAAAGTGTGCTTGAACCACTGGCAAAATTACCATCTGCGCCATCCGCTCACCTACTTCCAGCTGAAATGGGGTATCACCTCGATTCCAGAGAGAGACCATCAGCTCCCCCTGATAATCCGAGTCGATAAGCCCAACCAAATTACCCAGCACAATTCCCTTTTTACTCCCTAAGCCTGAACGTGGAAGAAGCACTGCAGCATAATTAGGATCACCAATATGGATCGCTAAGCCTGTCTTAACTAAGAGACTCTCTCCTGGCTGAATTGTGATCGGCTCAGAGATCATTGCTCTCAAATCTAACCCAGCGGAACCAGAGGTGCCATAAGCAGGTAGGGGGAACTCCTCACCTAATCGTCGATCTAAAATTTTATATTCAATATTTACCATTCTTCAGAACGCCTTGCCATTAATCGGTCATCAAAATATTGATCACGCACCTTATCATGCAACTCATATGCAAATAGGCTCTCCATTGGAAGAGGCTCAATTCCAAACTCCATCAACGCATTTTTATTCGTTACACTAGCGACTTTCGCAGTCTGATATTGGTTGCGCGTTAATGGGGAGCCTGGTAGCCAGCCAAAGAGTGTAACACCGATAGCAGTAATAAAGTTGGGGAGTGATTTAACCCCTCGAGCACTCCCTTTTATCTCAAGAGCCATCTTTGAAACCAGCTCTTTTAGAGTATATTTTGTCGGCCCTGCCACCTCATAAATGGCCGCCTCTTCTTGGTCAGCCTCTAAGAGCGCAATGATAAAACGCACTAAATCATCAAGGTAGATCGGTTGCACTTCACTATTAGCTAATGGCAGAGGAAACCAGGGAAGATAATTGATAAGGCGCGCCATAAAGTAGCTAAATGGATCCTCATGCCCTAAAACCAACGATGGGCGGATAATATCCAACATCACCCTACTCTCTTTAGATCGCTCAGTCAGTGCCTCTTCTGCTTGATACTTGGTTGATAAATAACGACTTTTAGCCTCTTTAGAGGCCCCTAGCGCACTCATATGGATCATTTTGCTGATACCTAACTCGTCGGCCAATTCATAAAGCATAATTGGTAGATCGATATGGGCTCGTTGTAAGCGACTCTTTTTACTATCCCAAATTCCAACAAGGTTAATTATAATATCACTCCCTGTAAGTGCTGCACGCATCTCATCTCGATCTGTAAAATCACACCCTTGACGATAAGTGACAAAATCCATGCACTCAGCGCTATTTTGCACATTCCTATCTCGAGAAAAGATTCGCACTTTATAGCCTGCATTTGCCAAGGCTGCTGTCAAGTGAGTACCGATATATCCAGTCCCACCAAAAATCGAAATAACTTTCATCAGCTTACAACTCCTCATTAAATATCGATGCTCGTTTTAATCTCTAACGAAAATCCACGCTCCATCGAGAGCCATTACTTTAGTCGCAGAGTATTAAAATGATAATTAACCCCCTATTCTACCCCAATTCTTCACTTTTCGGTAGCAGGATCTCCGCTAATCGTTACCTGCCCACCTTACCATTCATCCTCTCCTCTTCTTGCTTATTAATAGTAAAATATTTACCATTAACCGAATGATTAATAAAACCTAACTAATAGTGATGAGTGAAGGAAGCCTCTATGAGAAAATATTTTGGAACTGATGGGATACGTGGCAAAGTTGGGGTCTATCCGATGACCCCTGACTTTGTCCTCCGCCTAGGATATGCTGCAGGTAAAGTCTTAGCTGGCAATGGGGGGAAAGTCCTTATCGGTAAAGATACCCGTATCTCTGGTTATATGTTTGAATCTGCACTCGAGGCTGGCTTCACCTATTCTGGGGCAAGCGTCTCCCTAATCGGGCCGATGCCAACACCAGGCATAGCCTATCTTACTGAGACCCTTGATATGGTGGCTGGCTGTGTTGTTTCTGCTTCCCATAACCCCTTTTACGATAATGGGATAAAATTCTTTGATGAAAATGGGCGAAAGCTCCCCGATGAGGTTGAGCTAGAGATTGAGCGTTATCTTGATGCCCCCTTCATATCAGCTGCCCCCTATGATCTTGGACGAGTGCGACGCATTAATGATGCTGCAGGACGCTATATCGAATTTTGTAAAAGCTCTGCCCGTGATCTCTCACTAAAAGGGAAGCGGATCGTTCTCGACTGTGCCAATGGAGCTACCTACCATATCGCCCCCTACGTCTTTCGAGAACTTGGGGCAGAAGTCATTGTGATTGGCGCTGAGCCGAATGGGTTTAATATTAATAAAGATGTTGGCTCCACTGCCCCTGATGCCCTTATTAAACGGGTAATTAGCGAAAAGGCTGACTGTGGTATCGCCTTTGATGGTGATGGAGATCGACTTCTTATTGTTGATGAACAAGGTAACCCCTTTGATGGAGATGACATTCTCTATCTTTTGGCTAAATACCGTAAAGAGCAGGCCATTGTGGGCACTGTTATGAGTAATCTAGGTTTTGAAGCTAATCTTGCAGCACATGGCATCGAGCTCATTCGTGCTAATGTTGGCGATCGCTATGTATTGGAGAAGCTCCAGAAACATAATCTCACATTAGGAGGAGAGAACTCCGGCCATATAATCTGCCTCGATAAGCATGGCACTGGCGATGGTATCATTGCTGCGCTACAAGCTTTACGTGCCATCACCGAGCTTGATACTACCTTTAATGGTATCCAAAAAGAGCTCAACAAAACCATTCAGGTGATGGTTAATGTTGGAATCGGAAAGGCAAGTAATTGGGAGAGCCCTCGCCTTGAGCGCTCAATCAAAGAGGTGGAGGCAGAGCTAGGTGATTCAGGACGCATCTTAATTCGCCCATCAGGTACCGAGCCTGTTGTACGTGTTATGGTAGAGGGTCACGATGTAGAAGAGTGTGAGCGACTAGCGAATCGCTTAGCTAATGTGATACAAGGTGAAATTTAATAATCACCGTAGTAACCACTTAAGAGAAGAAGAGACCACGCCCTTAAGTGTGGTCTCTTTTTTTAATCTTAAAAGCTTATCTACAACTAATAAGTCCCTCTTACTTAATACCCTTCTGTCTTATCTTCTAATAACAGCTCCCCCCGCTGCTCAATCTCATCACGTAGTGCCTCCTCTGTAAGATATGCGATGAAAAATTGAGCCTCCTTATCCCATCCACGCACATAACCTCGCGTACTCTCATCTGTATAGGTACGTAGAACAATCTTCTTAAGCAGTGGATCATCAGGGACAATTACCACCTCCTGATGTTGTAACTCATTTAAAAAACTTAAATCTGATGAGGCATATCGGCTTAAGAGTAACTCACTCTGCTCTTTAATCGGCACCCCCCACCGAGCCACTAATGAGTGGTAGAAATCCTGAAAGTCCCTCTTAATACGCTCTTTAACCACTTTGATATTCTCACGATTAATCCGATATTCATGGCTAAAGATCAAGCCCACTAAACGCTCATCCTCATTAACTCTAAGATAGACAAAATCAAAAAAGCCCTCTTGTGGCACCTTATACTCACGGGTAACACGTCGATCACTAAAGTTGGTCAAAGCACGCTGCTCTACGGCTTGACTGCTTACATCATCAGGGAGTACAGCTCCTAACCGAAATCCACCAATCAATCCCACCTCTTCTGCTGATATACTCATTGCAGAAAGTGAGAGAAGAGAGATGATAACAGCACAAATAACTCGCTTAGCTCGATATATACGTTTCATAAAACTCCTCTCTCGATACTCTTGTTAAATCTCTACTAATGCCTGTATTACATGGCAGCGCCCTCGATGCTTCTCTCCCTCATAGCGCTCCACCTCACCATAGAAGAAGTGTTGAATCTGATAAGGCTCAAGCAGTGGTAGTAGATCATTAGGATGGTAGAGATACTCTGGATTTCCTGGTCCCCCCGTTCCATATTGCAGCTGTCGATGGGAGTAGAACTCAAAGAGCAAGACCCCCTCTGACTTCAGAGCCGCGATCATCTGTGTCAATAGATGGGGTAGATCATCACGATGCAGATGCCCAAAGATATTGAAGACCACATCAAACTTCCCCTTCGGTAGCTCATCTTTTAAGAGATCTGCCTGCAACACTTCAATCGTCTGTTGTCGCTTTGCGGCAAGCTGTTGCGCCTTCTGTAAGCCAACCTCAGATTGATCAATTACTGTTACATCAAACCCCTGCTCTGCCAAATAGACTGCATTACGCCCCTCTCCTTCAGCAAATCCTCCCGCACAACCAAGAGGTAGGTGGGGTGCCATCTCTTTGACAAAGAGGTTAGGCTCCTCACCATAGGCAAATGCTTCTTGAGAGAAGATTGAGTCCCACATCGCTTTTGACATCATCACTCCTTATCGAAAAATCACTAAATAACCACTTTAATACTATCCTAAATCATACTCTTCTGCTCTTTCTCGTTACGAGAATACCCAGACAATTGCTGATTGAGTTACTATCAGAGTGTAGGTCGGAATGAGCATTGTCACAGTCATGTCATATATCCCCCCTATTATAAAGAGCACCATCGGGAGTACTAAGGTAACTTAGTCATCCCTTCGTACTACTTATATGTTAAACGCCTAAAGAGGTATAAGGTATCCAATGAAGAAGATACTCATTGTTGAAGATGAATCCGCCATTCAGGAGATGCTCATTCTCTTTCTTGAAAATGAGGGGTTTGAAGTCTACTCCGCCTATGATGGGGATGAAGCAGAGGAGATGATCAACTCAGGAATCCCCTTTGATCTCATCCTTCTCGATTGGATGTTGCCAAAAAAGTCAGGGTTGGAGTTTCTTATCACCCTTAAACAGAGCCGTAGCCACCGCTCAATTCCCGTAATTATGTTAAGCGCGCGCGCAGAACTTGAAGATCGCCTAACAGGATTAGATAGTGGTGCCGATGATTATCTCCCAAAGCCCTTTGCACTCAAGGAGCTTCGCGCTCGGATAAACTCTCTAATTCGTCGGATTGAGGAGTATAAAGAGGTGGAGAATGAGTTTATTGAGGTGGAAGGGTTATCGCTCGACCTTAATGCTCAACGGCTCTATATCCATGATAGAGCTGTCAACTTAAGTACTATCGAATTTAAACTATTAGCCTTCTTTATGACCCACCTTAATTGGGTCTACAGTCGAACTCAATTGCTCGATTACGTCTGGGGATTAGATAGTTATGTAGATGAGCGCACCGTTGATGTTACTGTTGGTCGGTTACGAAAAGCACTCTCCCCTGGTAATCATAATCAGCTACTACAGACCGTCCGTGGCGAAGGATATCGCTTCTCTTCCCACTTCGATGATCAATAATTGACTAATCATGGATAATCCTCAGGAGCAAATATGTTAGGTCATCTCTCTTGGAAACGCCTCTTAAGTGAGGCTTTTGTCATTTTTATCATAGCTGGAATCTTAGGGACCCTCTTTGGCTATCTCACCCCTACTCTTCTAGGAGCAGCGATTTTACTTCTTCTCTGGCATTTTCACCAAATGATTCGTCTCTCCCACTGGCTCTGGCGCGATCATCACTTCTACCCCCCTGAGGGACGTGGCAGCTGGCGCCCACTCTTTCATGGACTGCATCGAATGCGACGGGAGCAGAGACGGGAACGAAAACGGCTCGCCGATATCTTAAGCTACTTTCGTAAAGGGGCTGAAGCGATGCCTGATGCGGTGATTTTATGTGACCGAAAGGGGCGCCTCAATTGGTGTAACCCGCAGGCAGAACTGCTACTCGATCTCCACTGGCCTAAAGATGAGGGACAACTCCTCTTTAATCTGATCCGCCACCCCTCTTTTCTTACCTATTTTGAGGAAAAAGATTTTTCCAACCCCTACCACCTCTCTCTCGATCATCACACCATTTTAGAGTGTCGCCTCTACTACCCCTATATTGAGGATAATCTCCTCATTATCGTCCGTGATGTTAGTGAGCGTGAAGCAGCAGAACGAACCCGACAAACTTTTTTTGCAAGTGTGAACCATGAGCTAAGAATTCCTCTAACTGTGATGAGAGGTTATCTTGAGATGTTATTGGAGGAGAGTGAACTAACCGACTTTGAACGTACTGCTTTATTACGTATGGAGGAGCAAGGGGAGCGCCTACAGCAACTGGTTGAACAGCTCATGCTACTAACCCGTCTTGAAACGGATAAACAGGAGGGGACTAAAGAGCAGATTGATCTTGCACTATTGATTCAAAAGTTGGTGGATGATTACCAAGCCGTTGAGGAGTCCCCTACCCCTATCACCCTCACTCTCCCTCCATCCATTCCCATCTATGGTGATGCTAATCAGCTACTGAAGGTAATTACCAACCTCTTTTACAATGCCATTGAGCATAACCCTCCTAATACCCCAATAACCATCTCCGCCACTGAGTCAGAAGCGGGATATACCATTAGCTTTAAAGATCGCGGACAGGGTATTCCCAAAGAGCATCTTGATAAGCTTACAGAGCGTTTCTATCGTGTCGACTCCTCTCGCAATCGAGCAGAATCTGGCGGTAGTGGCTTAGGATTAGCGATTGTTAAGCATGCCCTCAATAATCATCAAAGTCGACTTATCATTGAGAGCACACCCAATAAAGGGAGTACCTTCTCCTTTACCCTCCCTAAAATAGGATAACAAAAGGGGATCAGATCGATCCCCCAACTTACAATACCGCTCTACTGTAGCGAGCTACAAACAATCACTACTAAAATCTAGAGCGCCTTATGATCTCGATTCTCTAAGAGCTCCTGAAGTCGCTCATTCTTTTGTGTACGGATATCCACCCCCTTCACAAAGTAGATGATATACTCACAAATATTTTGACAACGATCCCCTATTCGCTCAAGTGAGCGAGCACAGTGCATCGCGCTTAAAACCGCTGGAATCGTACGGCTATCTTCCATCATATAAGTAATTAATTGACGCACAATGCTCTCATGCTGATCATCAATCTTGTCATCCTCAGGATAGATAGCTAACACTGTATCAAGATCCATACGCGCAAAAGCATCAAGCACCTCTTCAAAAAAGATTAGGCTCCGATTAGCTAACGATTCAAGAGAGACTAAGATCTCTTGTTGATGCTCCGCTAAGGGGGTAAAAGCCATTCGTGCAATATTACGAGCAGAGTCAGCTATACGCTCTAATTCCGCAATGGTTTTAATAATCACAATAAGAAGTCGAAGATCACTAGCCGTTGGCTGTCGTTTGGCAATGATCGTAATACAGAGCTCATTAATCTCTACCTCAAGATCATTAATGATTGTATCCCGCTCAATGATCTTTTCAGCTAAAAGGCGATCTTGAGTCATCATCGCACGAATAGAGTCCCGTAGCTGTTGCTCCGTTAATCCACCCATCTCTAACACTTTGCTCATCGAGCGCTCAAGCTCTGCATTAAACTGAGCAGAGATATGATTATTCAACTTAATTGTCTTCATTCTGACTCCTTCTAGCCGTAACGACCAGTGATATAATCCTCGGTCTGTTTATGACTTGGTTTTGTAAAGATCTTGTCGGTCTCATCAAATTCAATTAACTGACCAAGATACATAAAGGCGGTCTTATCAGAGACCCTTGCCGCCTGCTGCATATTGTGGGTCACCATCACAATGGTATAATCCTCTTTTAACTCGGTAATAAGCTCCTCTATCTTGCCCGTTGAGATAGGGTCAAGCGCAGAACAGGGCTCATCCATTAAGAGGATTTCAGGACGAATTGCAATTGCTCGAGCAATACTTAGCCGCTGCTGCTGCCCCCCAGATAAATTGTAACCACTCTCATGGAGCTTATCTCTTGTCTCCTCCCAAAGAGCGGCTTTCGTCAAGGCCCATTCAATACGCTCTTCCAACTCTATACGGGAGAGGTTTTCAAATAGCTTTATACCAAACGCAATATTGTCATAAATAGACATTGGAAAAGGGGTGGGCTTTTGAAAGACCATTCCTACATTAGCCCGTAAAAGTGCAACATCTTCTCGACTTGTAAGAATATTTTCGTCACCGATAATAATCTCCCCTTCAGCCCTCTGGTCGGGGTAGAGTTCATACATCTTATTAAAGGTACGTAACAGGGTAGATTTACCACACCCCGATGGACCAATAAACGCCGTAACCTGATTAGCGGGAATATCTAAGGTGATATTGTGCAACGCTTGAAACTTCTGATAGTAGAAGTTGAGATTACGAACACTAATTTTACTCTCTTTTTGACTCATAGACTCACTCATTTTGTGCTAACCGATACCGAACTGGGATCTAAACACTTCTAGGATCCCACCTTATTTATTATACGCTGCTACTCTATAAAACCTATATGACAAGACTGTGACAGAGATTCTTAAATTGATCGGATAAAATGGTATCATCTAACCTTAAACTAGGTGGAAGAGCGTACGGTACGCCGAACCATTAACCCTTATTAATAATCAGTTAGGAATAGAAGAAGAGATGGAGCTACGCAACTATATTGGGAGTGTTTTAGATTTTCCTCAAAAGGGGGTAGACTTTAAAGATATTACCCCACTCATTAGTACCCCTACTGCCTTCCGCTACGCTGTCGATCAGATGGCTCAGTTTGTAATTAAGCAGAAAGGGGAGGTAATTGTCGCCCCAGAAGCTCGAGGTTTTCTCTTTGCATCCGCTGTTGCCTACAAAACAGGACTCCCCTTTGTTCTTGTTCGAAAACCAGGAAAGCTCCCCCGCGAAGTTCATCGAATTGAGTACTCACTTGAATATGGCAGCAATACACAAGAGATGCATAAAGGGGATCTTAAAAAAGGGGATCGGGTTGTTATTATCGATGATATTTTAGCAACGGGGGGCACAATTCAAGCTATTATCGAGATAATTAAAGCTGAGGGTGCTGAACTCGTAGGTCTCTCTTTTTTAGCTAATTTAAGCTATCTACATGATGCCCAACTATTAAGAGAGTATCCGACCCAATCACTCGTTACCTATGATCAGTAAATTAATAATTAATTATGGTTATTGTGGAGCAAAAAAGTGATACCCGATCAGTAGAAGCAGCGCAAACGTGATTAGTTTTGGCCCAATTAGCCAGAAAATTCTAAAAACTAATCGGCGCATTATTCGAAATAGTGTCAACATCCTCTCTGCTCCTTATATAAATCATCGATTGCTCATCGCCTCCTTAGAGAGGCGATTTATATTCCTGGCTATTTACAAGTTGCATGCAACGTGTAAAGATAGTTATGTTATCTATTTAAGAAGGTCATTAATGCACGCGCACAGCCTACCCATTAATCCAATCAAGACGAGTAAGGAGATCACTTTCACTCCAACCCTCTCGTTTTTCAGATTCTTGCTTAATCAGCATCTGAGCGGTGTTGATCAAGTGAGCCCGCATCTCTTTGGCGGCACGCTCACCATCTTGAGCAAGAATCGCCTCATGGAGCGCTCTATGATCCTCAAACGCCTCCATACAGGAGCGGGAGTGGGGAACTGTACTAGGCCCTGTCAAGAGTACGGTATTACGGGAGTGTTCAATAATTCGAATAACCCGCTCAATGCCAGCCGCCTCCAAGAGGGTCAAATGGTAATCTCGATCTGCCTCCAACGTCTTTTGGGGATCATCAGTCTTAGCTGCCTGATAGAAGTTATCATAACTCTCCTCTATCTTGACTCGATCCTCCTCAGTGCGGCACTTAGCCAGCTGACGAATAACAGGCACCTCCAGCATCAACCGTACTTGAAAGGATTCGATCAATCCTTCAAACGAGGTGGGTAGAATGCGAATGCCTCGATTCTTCTCAATACGAACCATACCCACATTGGCTAATTGTTGGGCCGCTTCCCGTACAGGGGTACGAGAAGCACCAATCCATTTCCCAATTTCAGTGGCTGAATATAATTCCCCTGGAACAAGAACATTATCTAAAATCGCATTGCGAATAAGGGTAAAAGCTTGCTCCGATAGACTTTCTACTTTTTTTAATTGCTTCATCAGTTATGAGTCGATTAATTAATCAATAAATTATTTAAGGAGAAACAAAAAATGTCTCAAGTTAGTTACGCCGTCGTTGGTGGTGGTATTAATGGCTTAGCAGTAGCGCGTCAATTAATGCTCGATTATCCCGATGCAAAGATCACCGTATTTGAAAAAGAGGATAAGGTAGCCGAACATCAATCAAGCCATAACTCAGGCGTTGTTCATGCAGGATTATATTACGAGCCTGGCAGCTTAAAAGCAAAGTTATGCCGTCGAGGAGTTGAGCTTGTTCGTGATTATTGCCAAACCAATGACCTCCCTTATGATGAGTGTGGTAAGTTAGTCGTTGCTCTCAATGATATTGAAGAGGAACGTCTACACGATATCTATGAGCGCTCTCTAGCCAATGGGGTTCCCGGTGTAGAGATGATCTACGGCCAAGATAAGATTAGAGAGATTGAGCCCAATGCTGTTGGACAAGCCGCACTTAATTCACCTGAAACTGCTATTACCTGCTACGGAACTATCGCACGTCATATGGCTAAAGAGATAGTTGAGCGTGGTGGCCAAGTATTAACCAGCAGTGAAGTGCATAGCCTAACGGATAATGGGGGAAAAATCACAATTAAGCTTGCTTCAGGCAAAGATCATCCAGAAACTTTTGATTATGCTGTAACTTGCGCTGGCTTACAATCTGATCGTCTTGCCCGTAATTCGGGTGATAAAGCAACCCCTAAAATTATTCCATTCTTTGGTCAATACTTTATTATCGATCCTGCTCGTAAAGATGAGATTAAAGGATTAATCTACCCTGTTCCAGATCCTAAATATCCATTCTTAGGTGTTCACTTTACAAAACGTGTTGATGGACAGATGATGATCGGACCAAATGCCTTTCTCTCAAAAGCTCGTGAAAACTACGATGGAAAAGGGTTTAATCTAAAAGATATTGCAGATTATGCCTCCTATTTTGGCTTCTGGCGCTTTGCATTTCGCAATATCCCCACCGCACTCCGTGAAGTGAAAACAGTCTTTAGTCAACGTCGCTTTGTCAGTGAGGCTGCAAAATATGTCCCTTCGCTCTCTGATGTCAGTGTTCAACCGACCACACGTGGAATTCGTGCTCAAGCGATGGCGGAAGATGGAACATTAGTGGATGACTTTGTAATCCGTCGTGATGGTAAAATCACCCATATTCGAAATGCTCCCTCTCCTGGTGCTACCTCATCAATGGCGATTGCCGAATATATTGTGCGCGAAGTGATGACTGGTAAAGCTGACGGTTAAGAATTAGCCCTCCTTTAAAAGCAAAAGCCCTACAGATTCTGTAGGGCTTTTTTATCCTCTCCCAATATCACTATAGCTCTAGCTATCTCTCTGATTCTGCCTGAAGAAGAGTCGCACAATAATATTCAGGAGCAAGATAGCTATCGTCATAAAGAAGACCCCAGCCCAAGCTAAATTTTGTAAATTACTATCTGGAGTCATTGCAAAGTTATAGATCGTCACAGGTAGACTTGCCATCGGCTCCATAATATTCGTACTCCAAAATTGATTTGATAATGTCGTAAATAGGAGGGGTGCTGTCTCTCCAGAGATGCGCGCTACTGCCAATAAAATACCGGTAACGATACCTGAAATCGAAGCGCGGAGAGTGATTTGAGTAATGATTCGCCACTTAGGGGTTCCTAAAGCGTACGCCGCCTCCCGTAGAGTGTTGGGGACTAAAAGCAACATATTTTCAGTAGTTCGAATTACAATGGGAATCTGGATCAGAGCAAGAGCAATGATTCCAGCTAATGCAGAGTAGTGCCCCATACGTATGACAACAACCGTATAAACAAACAACCCTATAACAATAGAGGGGGCCGAAAGGAGAATATCATTAACAAAGCGAATAATACTTGCCAGCTTCCCCTTCTCATTATATTCCGCAAGATAGATTCCCGCTAAAATTCCTAATGGAGTCCCCACTAACGTTGCCCAAAGAATTAAGATACCACTTCCCACCATCGCATTGAGCAGTCCTCCCCCTTCACTATTTGGGGGTGGTGTCATCTCGGTGAAGAACTCAAGAGAGATCCCTCCAATCCCCTTGGTTATAGTGGTCCATAAAATCCATAAGAGCCAAATTAATCCAAATACCATTGCGCTCATTGAGAGCCCTAGCGCAATCCGATTAATCCTCTTTCTTCGTCGCTGCTTCTCAATTCTCATCTGAGCCACTCTATTTTCCACTACTCTACTCCCCATCTAAATTCGCTCCTGATTCATAAAGAGTTTTGAAATTGCCAATACAATAAAGGTGATAATGAATAGCAACAAACCAAGCTCCATCAGTGCCGCTGTATGTAATTCACTTGAGGCTTCGGCAAACTCATTAGCTAATGATGATGTAATACTATTTCCTGGTGCAAAGAGTGAAAAGTTATCAAACTGGTAGGTATTACCAATGACAAAAGTCACCGCCATTGTCTCCCCTAATGCACGTCCTAACCCCAACATAATTCCCCCAAACACACCTTTACGTGTATAAGGTAAGATTACTTTCCAAATTACCTCCCATGTAGTCGCTCCCAAACCATAAGCGGACTCCTTCATAATGCGAGGTGTACGTTCAAAAACATCCCGCATTACTGAAGCAATATAGGGAATAATCATAATGGCAAGAATAATACTGGCGGTAAATAATCCTATACCAAAAGCGGGCTCAGAAAAGAGATGTTTTAGAAAGGGGATATTCTCACTAAAAGCAATTAACGGTCGCTGCACATATTTTGCGAAGAAAGGGGCGAAAACAAAGAGCCCCCACATGCCATAAACAATACTAGGAATTGCAGCTAATAGCTCAATCGCCACCCCTAGCGGACGCCGTATCCATGGAGGTGCTAGCTCCGTTAGAAAAATGGCAATTCCAAAACTAACAGGCACAGCAATGATTAGCGCAACAAAGGAGGTGATCAATGTTCCATAAATAGGCACCAGTGCTCCAAATTGACTCATCGGAGCATCCCACTCTTTACTCCAGAGAAAGCGTAATCCAAACGCCTTAATACTAGGCATAGAAGCAATAATTAAGGAGGCCATAATGCTGCTAAGAAGGAGCAGAACAAAGATTGCAGAGGCTTTTACCCCCCATGCAAACAGCCTATCGGGATAGGCTGATTGTGGTTTTATACTCTTTTTCATCGGTTAACGATAATCCTTTAACAGTTACTCTTTAATCGTAAGCTCTGTGGTAAGATGATTTTGAATAATTGAGACAACATTCTCCGGTAGTGGAGCATAATCGAGACTAGTCACAATCTCTTGCCCCTTCTCACCATACCCCCAATTAAAGAAGTTAATAATCTCATTAGCGATGATCGGATCACTCTGCTCTTTATGTAATAAAATAAAGGTTGTCGCTGCTAGTGGCCATGCATTGTCACCTGTCCGATTAGTTAGATCTTGTGCGAAGCTCTGTGTCCACTCCACCTCTTTCGCTGCCGCACTAAATGATTCAATGCTTGGGCTGACAATCTCACCATCGGCAGAACGCAACTTGGTGTAGCTTAAATTATTTTGCTTAGCATAAGCATACTCAACATAACCGATTGCCCCCTCAATTCGTTGTACAAATGCGGTTACCCCATCATTGCCCTTACCCCCGATCCCCACAGGCCAGTTTACAGTTGTACCACTACCCACCTGCTCTTTCCAAGTACCATTTACTTTTGCAAGATAGCTGGTAAAGATAAAGGAGGTTCCTGAACCATCGGCACGACGCACTACTGAAATTGTTTGATCAGGGAGTTTAAGATCAGGATTAAGCTTCGCAATCGCTGGATCATTCCACTTTTTAATGTTGCCAAGGTAGATCTCTCCTAATGTCTCCCCATCAAGTAGAAGCTCATTAGTCTTAATTCCATCAACATTAATCGCTAAGACGACCCCTCCGGTCATTGTAGGAAATTGAAGCAAGCCTTTTTCAATAAGCTCATCATCCGATAAAGGGGCATCTGAAGCCCCAAAATCTACCGTCCGCGCGGTGATTTGATTCACACCTGCTGACGATCCGATCGATTGATAATTAATTCGATTACCCGTCTCTTTAGCATAATCAGCAGCCCATTTAGCATAAACCGGTGCTGGAAAGGAGGCCCCCGCCCCTACAACTGTAACAGGCTTCCCCTCTGCTAAAGCGGATGCACCACCTGCAGCTAACGTTAGCCCTAAAGCAATGGCACCGACACTCTTTTTAATTGTTAACATTGTAAACTCCTTCTATTGGATTCATTAAATTATGGTGACAAGTAAGAATCAACAACCTTCTATTCTTCTGTGAGCTCAACTGCTCTGATTGATTCTTAGTGTAGGGGGGGAATATGACATCTTTGTGACACCTAATTAATTATTACTTATCTTTCCCACATAAGAGAAGAGGCACCCCTTAGAGTGCCCCTAACTACTGCTGATTCAAGCTATCGGATAATTGACACTTATAGAGTAATACGAATGTTATCGAGCAATCGAGTCTCGCCTAACGTTGCAGCGGCAAGCAGAATTAACTCCTGCTCATCGGTCGCTACATTAAGATTCTCCGCTACACGAACCGTTAGGTAATCCACCTTCCAACCTGCGGCAGCCAATTTCGCCTTTGCCTCCTCTTCTAAATCCTGATAATTTCGCTCCCCTGCAAGAATCTTCTCTTCGACCCCCTTTAATGTTTGGTATAACAGAGTACTCGCCTCTTTCTCCTGAGGGGTAAGATAATGATTACGGCTTGAGCGAGCTAAACCACTCTCTTCACGAATAATGGGAGCCGATAGAATCTCAATGGGATAATTTAAATCTTCAACCATCTGCTCAATCACCTTTAATTGCTGATAATCTTTTTCACCAAATAAGGCGTAATTCGGCTGAATAATATTGAAAAATTTACTTACTACCGTCGCCACCCCTTCAAAATGGCCAGGGCGACTCCTTCCACACAGATCATCAATAAGATGAGTAGGAGGATTCACCAACGTCTGCGCAGACTCTAATCCATTGGGATAAAGCTCCTCTACCGTAGGAACAAAAACCGCTCCAACCCCAAGCGCCCCTAACTGAGCCAAATCTTGTGCCAATGTTCGAGGATATTGATCAAGATCCTCATCCTCTCCGAACTGAAGAGGATTGACAAAAATACTCACCACCACCTGGGCACCGGTTGCTTTTGCTCGTTTAACTAATGCCAAATGACCGGCATGTAGATTACCCATTGTAGGGACAAAAGCCACAGCATCCACCTCTTTACGCCATGCCTGCATCTTGCTTGCTGTTTCGATTATTTCCATTCGCTCTCTCTTACCTCTTGATTAAAACGTATGTTGCTCCGCAGGAAATTGCCCTGCTTTAACCGCGGCAACATATTGATGAAAAGCCGCTTCAATTGAGTCAGCCTCCGCCATAAAATTATGTACAAAGCGGGCTACTTTACCTGGATAAGCACCTAACATATCGTGCATTACCAATACCTGACCATCACATCCACTACCCGCACCGATCCCAATAGTAGGAATCGTGAGCGCTTCTGTAATTTTCGTGGCTAATAGAGCCGGAATACACTCCATCACAAGTAGGGAGGCGCCTGCTCTCTCATGAGCCTTTGCATCTGCTAAAAGCTGCTCCGCTCCTGCATCATCACGCCCCTGTACTCGATACCCCTCTATATTAACCGCTTGAGGAAGTAGACCAATATGAGCGGCAACGGGAATACCCCGCGCTACAAGAAATTCAGTAATTGGGGCAAAAGATGCCCCCCCTTCCAATTTAACCATTTCAGCCCCAGCCTGCATCAGTGCTACAGCCGCTCTAAAAGCCTCTTTTGGTCCGGCCTCATAACTTCCAAAAGGGAGATCCACCACAATAAGAGGGCGTGAGGCTCCCCGTGCAACTGCCTTAGTATGGTAGATCATCGCCTCTAATGTTACCGGAAGAGTACTCCTCTCCCCTTGAACCGTCATCCCCAATGAATCACCCACTAAGAGCATCTCAACACCTGCACGCTCCATTAATGTGGCAAAACTTGCCTCATAGCAAGTGAGCATTGAAATCTTCTCCCCCTGCTCTTTCAATTCTTGAATCCGTCGAACTGTGATCTTTCTAGACATGCTTCCTCCTAATACCCTCATTAATAATAGATCATCACCTATCTTCTGCTTTAGCTCTTATCAATTTGTGGCTAATTCGCTCTATCATAACAACTAGAGGAATAAATCCCACTAAGCGGCTACTTTTCAGCAACTGAAGACTCTAGAGGCTTCGTCACATCATGAAGGATCGGGGGTGGCTGCCGAAAACCCTCTGTTAGATAATAGAGATAGACTCCCCCTAAAGAGATCCATCCAAGCCCCAAAAAGAGGGCGTGATCGCTAAGATGGCTCCAGAGCCAAAGAGAAAGCGAGATCCCAATAAGTGGGCAGATTAGATAAGCGAGCACCCCCTTAACCCCTCTAATAGCGCCCGCCCGATAACTATGGCGTATCACCGCAAGATGAATTAGGGTAAAGGCTGTTAAAGCCCCAAAACTGATAAAGGAAGAGAGCATCTCTAAGGTGAAAAAAAGCGCCGATAAGGCACAGAGACTCACTACTAAAATACTAAAGAGGGGTGTTTTAAAACGGGGAGAGAGTGTGCCAAAGATCCCTCTAGGGAGCACCCCATCTCGCCCCATAACATAGAGTAACCGAGAAGCGGCAGTATGTGATACCATCGCTGATGCTAGAGAGCCTAAAATATACGCCGTTAAGAAGAGAGCCTGAAATAGGCTCCCCCCAAGCAGATAGGCAATCTCTAACCCTACTGATTCTGGCGCCTTAAAGGTGGTGTAATCGGGATAGATGAGATGACCTAAATAGGCAACACCAATAAAGAGACTCCCCCCAATTAGAGTCACTAAAAATATCGCTTTCGGCATTATCCGGGTAGGATCTTGACTCTCTTCTGCTAAGGTGGTGATCGCATCAAACCCCAAAAAAGAGAGGCAGAGAATCGCTGCTCCAGCAAAGAGCCCTGATAATGGAATCCCCTCCTGATAAAAAGGGGTAAGCGAAAGAAGAGGAGCGCCACTAACTAAGAGCGTCCTAACGGTCAGAAGTGTAAAGAGTAGAAGAAAGAGTAGCTGTGCTACCACTAGAAATTTATTCATCTCTACCATCACCCTCACCCCGACAATATTAATGATAGTGATCCCCCCTACTGCTAACAGAATCCAGATTCCCATCGATATGGTGGGGAATTGTGCATGAAGATAGATCCCTATTAGTAGATAATTAATTATCGGCAAGAAGAGATAATCTAATAGTAAGATCCAACCAGCAAAAAAGCCTAGATGATGACTGAGTGTCTGTTGCACATAAGTATAGAGAGAGCCGGAATAGGGATAATTTCGAGCCATTACTCCATAGCTAAAGGTAGTAAAGAGCATCACTATTAAGGTAATGATATAAGCGGCAGGAAGGCGCCCTTCGGTTATCTGTGTCACAATTCCATAAGTTGAGAAGAGGGTTAGAGGCACCATATAAGCTAACCCAAAGAGCACCAGATTCGGTAGGGTAAGAATACGGGGTAAGCGCTCCTCTGTTGCCATTATCACATCTCCATAAGTAGTTCGGTATAATTAGATTAGAGCTAATCATACTTATTAACGATATAGTTTAATCAAGTGGAGATAGAGTACGCCTCCCCCCGACAAAAAAGCAAGCAGCACTATAAACGGAGTTCAATGAGAAAGAGAGTAGAGAGTTATGAGACAAAATAGACGATATCACTACTTAACCACCATCCATCCTCTAATTGATCAGAAACTACAACACTATCTAAAAGGGGGGGAGCAGGTTATTGACGCTACTTTAGGCAATGGGCATGATGCCTACAAACTAGCGAAACTCATAGGTCCTACCGGATCTCTTGTAGGATTTGATATTCAGAAAGAGGCGATCGCTGCTACTCAAAAACGGCTCGCATCACTCTCTCATCCCCCCAAAATACAGCTACATTGCCACTCTCATGCCGATCTTCCCCTCTATATTGATGAGCCTGTAGATCTTATTATCTATAATTTAGGCTATCTTCCCGGTGGAGATAAATCTATCACTACTGAGGCTGAGAGTACCCTAAAGAGCATTCAAGAGGGGTTAGCCCTCTTAAAGCCGAATGGGCTGATCTTAATTGCCATCTATCATGGACATAAGGCAGGGGCTAAAGAGCGAGATAAACTACTGTGCTATCTCTCATCACTCGACCAACGCTACTTTCACCTCTTAAAGCAACAATTTATTAATCAACGAAATAATCCCCCATTCTTATTAACTATCGAAAAAGCAGCTGCTACCCCCTTTGCTCCCAACTATGAAACTCTCAAGAGATTACTTAAGGAGTGATATGCGTTCCCCTCTCCCACTGATTGCACTACTCTCCTCCTTGCTACTGCATCTGCTGCCCCTGCTTTACTATTGGCAGCAGCAAACAACATCCCCACAACACCCCCTCACTAAGCTCTCTATCAGCACCTCCTCAACCGAACCTTTATCCCCTCAAAAGCAGAATAACCCAAGTTATGATAGATCAGTTACAGAGGCGCTATCTGCCCCCCAACGGCACACACGTCAATTTGATTTTAAACCCGAAGAACCCCGGCACGCGATCCCTCTAACCTTGCGCTTTATTACAGAAGAGGAGCTTGCTCGACAAGAGGAGTTACAAACTGAAAGAGCAGAAGCCGCAAAAACAGAGGCTCATAAAAGAGCACTTGAAGAGCTCTCGCAGGAGTGTTATCCCCCAGAACTGGTTGCTCAAGGAAAGGGACGTAGCGCCCTCCTCTTAGTCTCTACCGATCCCCCATATGTATCACTTGAACGTTCAAGCGGTATTCCAAAACTTGATCAGTGTGCCCTCTCACTCATGGAGCTGATGCTCAACGATCCTAACGAACGGCAACTGATTGAACAACAGGCACCTAAAGCGAAAGGGGAAGGTGGGTATCTGATTCCTGCCCACTTTTAGAGTATCGATAGAGAAGATAAAGTTCGCTTGGAACTTTCACCCTAACTACCCCCACTCACCCCATAAAAAAGCCCCACCTGAAAGGATGGGGCTTCACAAATTAACGGGATCTAATCCTCTGTTACTTCTGCTACTCTACACTTCTCATATGGGGGAAGAGAAGAACATCACGAATTGAGGCAGAATCGGTAAAGATCATCACTAAACGATCAATTCCAAGCCCCTCTCCCGCCGTTGGTGGCATACCATACTCAAGAGCGGTAACAAAATCCTTATCATAATGCATCGCCTCATCATCACCGGAATCTTTATCGGCAACCTGTGCCATAAAGCGCTCATGCTGATCTTCTGCATCATTAAGTTCTGAGAAGCCATTACCCACCTCTCGGCCACCGATAAAGTACTCAAAACGATCGGTAATGAGTGGGTTATCATCATTCTGTCGCGCTAAGGGTGATACCGCTAGAGGGTAGCCGGTGATAAATGTAGGCTGCATTAAGTGTGCCTCCACCTTCTCATCAAAGATCTCCATAATGATCTTCCCCCAACAATCCCGCTCCTCATATTTAATACCGATCTTATCGGCTAACGCGGCAACCCCCTCACGACTCTCTAAATCGTACTCTTTCGATTCTGGGAAGTAGTGGTTAATCGACTCTTGCACCGTCATCCGTTGTGCCGGCTTACTAAAGTCTAGCATAACCCCCTGATACTCAACCTGTAATGAACCAGCAACCACCTCTGCAATACGCTGCATCATGGCATCGGTCATATCCATCATATCGATATAATCAGCATATGCCCAATACCACTCCATCATGGTAAACTCAGGATTATGGCGGGTAGAGACCCCCTCATTACGGAAGTTACGGTTGATCTCATAAACCTTCTCCATCCCCCCAACAATCAGCCGCTTAAGATAGAGCTCTGGTGCAATACGAAGGTAGAACTCCATATCGAGTGCATTGTGGTGGGTAATAAATGGCTTAGCATTCGCACCCCCTGGAATGGGATGCATCATTGGGGTCTCCACCTCTTCAAACCCCCGCTCATCCATAAAGGTACGGATAGTACGCAAAATAAGATTTCGCTTTCTAAAGGTCTCCCGCACCTCCTGATTCATGATCAGATCGAGATATCGTTGACGATAACGCGCCTCAATATCGGTTAATCCATGAAACTTATCAGGTAGTGGGCGAAGCGATTTTGTTAAGAGAATCATCTCTCCTGCACGAATAGTTAACTCCCCTTTATCGGAACGAGAGACCTCCCCCTCCACGCCGATAATATCGCCAATATCCCACGTTTTAAAATCTTCAAATGCCTCTTTACCAATTAAAGAGGTATTGACAAAGATTTGGATATCGCCTGTATAATCGCGCAGCTGAAGAAAGCCCCCACGCCCAAAGAGGCGACGCGCCATAATTCGTCCAGCCACCTTAACCTGACGCCCCTGCTCTTTCAGTGCATCGCGGTCATACGCTTTAGCCCATTGATGAATCTCAGCAGCATCACTCTCTTTGCGAAAAGCATTCGGAAAAGCTACTTTACGCTCACTGCGTATCTTATTCAGCTTTTCACGTCGCTCAGCGATTAGGTGATTCTCCCCCTCTTGCGAGGTTAACTGCTCTTGATTACTCTGCTTAATATCCGTCATCTTATTCTTCCATCTCTACATCTATCTATTGAATTCTATCAGCCCTTATCACCAGTTATAAATTGAGCTCTTCTCCTAACAAACAAATAGACACTAAACAAGATAGTGCCTATTTCCTCTCTCACATCGGCCATCCCTTAGCGAGAATAGTTTGGAGCCTCTTTGGTGATGGTTACATCATGAACGTGGGATTCCTGCATTCCGGCATTGGTAATCTGAACAAAACGGGGCTTTTCATTCATCTCTTCTATCGTAGCACAACCAACATAACCCATTCCTGCCCGCACTCCACCCATTAGTTGATGGACTATGGGAACAAGCGACCCCTTATAAGCAACACGTCCCTCAATCCCTTCAGGAACTAATTTATCGGAGCTTGCTCCCTCTTGGAAGTAGCGATCCGATGAGCCTGCACTCATCGCCCCTAGTGACCCCATACCACGGTATGACTTATACGCACGCCCTTGGTAGAACTCAATCTCACCGGGTGACTCATCCGTTCCTGCTAAGATTGAGCCCACCATAATGGTAGAAGCCCCTGCCGCTAATGCTTTCGCCATATCCCCTGAATAGCGAACACCCCCATCAGCAATAACAGGGATTCCGCTCCCTTTTAAAGCGGTAGCAACATTAGCAATTGCACTAATTTGTGGTACCCCAATACCGGCAATAATTCGTGTTGTACAGATTGAGCCAGGGCCAATCCCCACCTTAACTCCATCAGTTCCAGCAGCTGCTAATGCTTTTGCTGCCTCTGCTGTAGCAATATTGCCACTAATAACCTGCAGGTCAGGGTAATGCTTCTTAATCCAACGGACTCGATCAATCACCCCTTTCGAGTGCCCATGGGCAGTATCCACAATAACAACATCAACCTCAGCATCTACAAGCTGCTCGATCCGCTCCTCTGTTCCCGCACCGGCACCAATCGCAGCACCACAAATTAAGCGCTCTTCACTATCCATTACTGCGTTAGGATGGGTATCAGTATGGGAGAGATCCTTCACAGTGATTAATCCTCTTAGCTCATCTTTATCATTAATCACGACAAGACGCTCAAGTCGATGCTCTCTGAGTAACGAGACAATCTCCTCTCGACTTGCCCCCTCATTAACAGTAATTAGACGATCTCTTGGTGTCATAGCACTTGCAACATTTTTAGAGAGATCCTCCTGGAATCGGAGATCTCGAGTCGTGATAATACCGACAACTTTCCCTTCATCTAACACAGGAATACTGGAGAAGTTGCGGGAGCGCATAATCTCACGTGCCTCATGGAGCGAGACATAGGGGGTTACCGTAATTGGGTCGGCAACAATACCACTTTCGAAATTTTTAACTTTAGCCACCTGTTTTGCCTGCTCAGCTGGGGTAAGATTCTTATGAATAATCCCAATCCCCCCCTCTTGTGCCATTGCAATGGCCATCCGGCTCTCAGTTACGGTATCCATCGCTGCCGAAAGGAGTGGAATATTGAGCGATATCGATTGGGTCAGCTTTGTCTTTAATGAGACCGCTTTAGGAATCACTTCCGAATAATCGGGTACTAATAAAACGTCATCAAAGGTTAATCCTTGTTCCATAATTCGCAGCATATCACACACTCCTCGAGCTAAAATTAAAAGGGCTTTTATTCTAGCATAAATTGACGGAGGGAATAACGTTTTTATCCCGCTGAGCCTTTATTTTGCTATAATGCAAAAAAGCTAGAAATCACCATAAATAGGGGGCCCCTTTTAATGAATATTCCAAGCATTATCACTTGGCTACGTGTTTTAATCATTCCAATCTTTGTACTCCTCTTTTTGATGAGACCCTTCCCTCATCAATCACTTCTTTTAGCACTCCTCTTTGCTGTAGCCTCTTTTACCGATTGGCTCGATGGTTATTTAGCTCGTAAATGGAATCAGACCTCTAGCTTTGGGGCTTTTTTAGATCCTGTTGCTGATAAGCTTTTGGTAGCTGCCGCCCTTATATTATTAGCCGTGGCAAATCCTATCTGGTACTTAACGGTAGCGGTCATTATTATAATTAGTCGAGAAATCACCATCTCTGCTCTGCGGGAGTGGATGGCTACCATGGGGGAGCGAGGTGTTGTAGCAGTCTCTTGGATTGGTAAGTGGAAAACTGCATTTCAGATGGTAGCGATCACTCTTCTCCTCTATCGGGAGCCCCTCTTTAACCTCCCCATCTATTCAATAGGACTCCTCTTTCTGCTCATTGCCACTTTTCTTACCCTCTGGTCGATGGTGCAATATCTCTATGCTACATGGAGAGTATTACGAAAAGAGCGAAAGCAACAGTAGCACTCTACGCTCTATCAAAAGGTAGGAGTTCAACACTCCTGATGCTCTTTGTGACCCTTTGCTTCACTCGTACTCATCTGGCAAATAAGGAGATCATATGAAGTGAAGCTGTAGCCCTACCATCCCAGATAAGCAAAAAGCCCCTGCAACATATTGTTACAGGGGCTTTTCAATCTTTAGATGGCGGAAAAGGAGGGATTCGAACCCTCGATACGCTATTAACGTATACACCCTTAGCAGGGGTGCGCCTTCAGCCACTCGGCCACTTTTCCTAAAAATGAAGTCACTATTATATGGGATCTAATCTAAATGTAAAGCTCGAAAATGAGCAAGCTTTACCCACATCCAAAAGATTTACTCCTCTATCGCTTCAAAGGCAAGAGCACGTCGCTCAATTAACTTTGCTAGGCTAATTAACACACCATTAACCACAATATAGATTCCCCCAGCCATTAAGTAATAGGTAATCTGATCCCATGTAATACCCACTAAGATAGAGACACGCCCCATAATATCTAATAGAGCAATGGTACTCACAAGGGAGGTCCCCTTAAAAACAAGCACAATCTCATTAGAGTAAGTAGGCAGCGCACGACGTAATGCGAGGGGAAAGAGGAGACGAAAAGTCTCCCCCTTACTCATCCCCAATGCTGAACATGCACGCCACTGATCTGAGGAGATATTCTTTAATGCACCATGAAAGATTTGTGTTGTATATGCTGCCGAATTAAATGAGAGTGCTAATACTGCGCAGAACCAAGCATTTTCAAATGCGACCCATAAAAAAGTATCGCGAAACCCTTCAAACTGCCCTGGCCCATAGTAGATAAGGAAGATCTGAACCAAAAGTGGCGTTCCTGTAAAAAAGATAACAAATGCTCGTACCAGCTTTGCGCTTAAGCGCCCTGCCGAGAGTGTCTGAATAGCAGTAAAGAGTGTTGCTAACAGAAACCCAACAAAGAGCGCCACAAACGTGATACTTAAGCTTAAAGGGAGGCCTTTGAGGATAAAGAGAAAACTATCGAGATAACTATCGGTAATATTGTCTATCATTTCTTACTCCTTAAGAGATCGCCTCATCATGATCATAGTGGGTAATCCGCTTATATAGGTAGGCCTGCAGATATTGACTCACCATTGAGACCCCTAAGTAGAGCAGTGCTGCAATAAAGAACCAGGTAAAGCCCTGCCCTGTAGCGGCATAAACCTTACGAGTTCCCTCCATAAGCTCATGCACTCCAAGCAGAGCAATCAATGCTGTATCCTTCAGGAGGACAAGCCACTGATTACCTAATCCAGGAAAGGCGTGGCGCATCATCTGCGGTAAAATAATGTAGAAGAATGTTCCCACCTTCGAAAGGCCAAGCACCGCCCCCGAATCCCATTGAGACTTAGGCACAGCTAAAAGAGCCCCCCGTAATGTTTGTGAGGCATAGGAGGCATAGATTAAAGAGAGTGCAACGGCACCTAAAAGAAAATCAGAGAATTCAAACTCCCGCCCAAAACGCTCTAAATAACTTTGGTGAAAATCGGCAATAAGGGGGAGATTATAATCCACCCCAAGATAGTAGAGGTAGGGGATTCCTAATCCTATCAGAAAGATCACCACCAGCTCAGGTAGTGAGCGAACTAAGGTGACAAAGAGCGTTGCAGGGTAACGAATAATCTTAAATCGGCTCAATTCAAGTAAGGCATAGATCATCGCTAAGATAAATCCTATCCCCACCGATAGAAGAGAGAGGTAGAGAGTGATCTCTAATCCCTTCAAAAGTGAGAGAAAGTACTGGCTTGTTAATAGCTGACATCCACTCTCCCAAAAATCATATAACCTGCTCACAGATGTTGCTCCTCATCAATTGAAACCTTCCTCACTAAAAAAGAGTGGAGATTCCTCCCCACTCTTCTCTCTACGCCTTTAGTTAACGACGCCTAATCGATATTAACGATCCCCAAACCATTTCTGGTAGATCTCATCATATTTACTGCTCTCTTTTAGTTCCTTCAAGGCTGCATTAATCTCATCAATAATCGCTTGATTATTAGGACGTGCCGCTATCGCTAATCCCTTACCAAAATAGGCCTCATCCGTCACCTGCTCCCCATAAGTGGTCAGTGAATCATTCGATTTAATATACTCATATACTGCTTCACCATCACCAAAGACAACATTAACTCGGTCAATTAACAGATCATTGATGGCCGATGGATACTCAGGGTAGCTCGAGATTGTCGCATCACCATATGTATTGGAGATATATTGCTGATGAGTTGAGCCTGAAAGAACCCCAATCTTCTCCTCATTCAGTGGCTTTAATTGATCAACATTCTCTTTTTTAGTGACAAAAATTGAGTAGTTTAAATAGTATGGATCAGAAAAGAGCACCTGCTTAGCGCGCGCCTCAGTGATATCCATCGAGGAGATAATAATATCGAAACGACGTTGACGTAGCTGAGGAATCAGCGCATCAAAACTACGTTCAACATAGGTACACTCCCGATCCATAATGGTACAAAGCTCATTCATGATATCGATATCAAATCCCTGAAGCTCATTATTCTCATCTTTAAACTCAAAAGGGGGATATTCCGGATTGGTACCAATGCGTAACTCTTGTGCTACGGTTGGGGCTAAAGTAAAACTTGCCGCTACTGCTAAAATCGCTAAGGTTTTCTTAATCATTGCGTCAATACTCCTCACACTATTCTATTAGTTATTAAATTTTCTCTTAAGAGTGACTCTATAGGCTGTTCATCACCCGCTTCTCCTAACATCACTTTGAGTGGGATAAGTAGTGTTTAAAAGCCTCTGTTTTTGGGTGGGTAAAGATCTCCATCCCCCCCTCTTCAATCACCGATCCATTCTCTAGATATACCACATGTGTGCCAATCTTTTTAGCAAAATCCACATCATGAGTTACAACAATCTGAGTAATATCATATTCGGCTAATTCCATAATAATATTCCCCACTTGTGTTGAAATCTCAGGATCAAGCGCTGCTGTTGGCTCATCAAAGAGGAGAACCTCAGGCCGCATCATTAATGCTCTCGCAATTGCCACCCGCTGCTGCTGCCCACCTGAAAGCTTAAGAGGATAACGATCCTCAAATCCCTCTAGCTTAAGATTAGCGAGAATCTCTCTAGCCCTCTGCTCTGCTTCCTCTCTTCGCTCCCCTTTAAGCTTGATGGGCGCATAGATCAGATTCTGCATAACGGTACGATGTGGCCAGAGATGATATTGCTGGAAGATCATGCCTACATTTTGCCGTAAAGAGCGAACGCTCTCCTCTTTGATCTTCTCACTAAAGTTGAATGAGAAATCAGCGATGGTAAGTGCTCCCTCACTTGGGCGCTCTAAGAGATTAAAGATACGAAGAAGGGTACTTTTACCTGCACCACTAGGTCCAAGAAGCACCACCACTTCCCCACGCTTAGCAGTTATAGAGACATTATTTAAGACTTGGGTCTTACCATAAAAGTAATCGACATCCTTCAACGCAATCATTATCTAACCTTTCTACTCCTCTATCGAACTGCTTCAATTTTTCTCACCGGCTATTTTAGAGTATCTACAGATTTATTTCTCTTTTTTTTCCCCTCTAGCACCGAGAGCAGAATCTCCATCTAGCACCTGCTGATCAACTTATAGAGTGATGATGCGAAAAATCTTCTTACTAATCGAGATGTTAGAATGACTCTTCCTAAGTTCTAACCAATCCGATACAATTACCTAATCCTGTGGGTGATATCTTCACTCCCTACGGATAATATCTTCAATTTTTGACTCATACACTGTAGAGAAGCGATGGCCAAACAACCTTTAATGCACTTTTTAGATGCTCACCAAAAACGGATAGCCTTAATGGGAATGAGCGGCGTAGGTAAGACCTATCTAGCAAAATTACTCCCCCGACAAGAGTGGTTCCACTATTCAGTAGACTATCGAATCGGTACCCGCTATTTAGGGGAGGAGATCGATAATCGTTTGAAGATGGAGGCGATGAAGAACCCTACCTTAGCCCGCCTTCTTCGAAGCAATTCAATTGCCATCCATGCAAAAATCACCTTTGATAACTTAGAGCCACTCTCTGCCTATGTTGGTATGGTAGGCGATCTAGAGAAGGGGGGGTTACCACTTGAAGAGTTTATTGAACGGCTCGAGAAACATCGCCAAGCAGAGATCTGCGCAACTCGAGATGCGCTACTCTTTATGGAGCGTGCCGAACAGATCTATGGCTATAAACATTTTATCTGTGATACCAGTGGTAGTCTCTGTGAGATTGATGATGAGGAGACGTGGGAAACCCTCTTCAATAATGCGTTGCTTATCTATCTTGAAGCCAGTGATACCATTAAAGATGAGGTGATCAAACGGGCGCAAACCCATCCAAAACCTCTCTACTATAACCATAGATTCCTGTTAGAAAAGATTGCCGAGTTTGCACAGAAGAATGGCTTATCAGGGTGGCAAGAGATTGATCCTAATGCCTTTGCACAGTGGGTCTTCCCCCACCTTATTGAGCATCGAGTCAGCCGTTATGAAGCATTAGCCAATCGATATGGAATCACCATTCCTGCCGAGCGGCTCTATGGCATAAGTGGAGAGAAAGCATTAATTAATCTCATAAAGGAGTATCTCTAAATGAATCCCGCAGCATCGATATTACAGAAAGAGGAGACCGATAATCTCCATATCCGCAGCTATAATAAGGAGTACTTCCTATTAAGTAATGGTGAGGAGTATCATACCCCGATTGCCATCTTAGGTAATCGGCTCTATACCAACCTCCTCCCTGATTCCTTCGATCAGCTAACAGAGGAGCACTACCATGCTTGGCTGGCTCTTAGGCCTAGAATCATTCTCTTAAGTACTGGGGATGAGATGCGCTTTATCGATCCTAAATGGCTCGCCTTCTTCAATCAACGTGGTATTGGTATTGATACCATGCCCACTGAATCCCTCTGCCGAACCTTCACCATCTTAGCGGTAGAGGAGCGCCATGCACTTGGGCTCTTCTTCCCTTTAACAAAAGAGGTTCACTACCTCTCAGATCAGCAAGAGTAGACTTAGCTAGAGCAGATGCTCATGGGTAATCAGGGAAAATCCTGAGAGCTCCTCATCAAACTCTTTACCAAAAGCGATAACTTTAAAGCGCTCCCCCATCGACTCTGGTGAGATAAGCTCCTGAGTCGCTTTTGAGATCTGAAACCACTCTAAATCACTCTCCCGATTATGATACGCTTCCTCAAGAAGGGTTTGTAGTCCGGCCCCTAGAAGAAAGAAGCTTTGAGTCGTATATCCTAAAAAGTCGAGCCCTAAATCTAACCCTACCTCCGCTACTTGGCTAAAGTTGACATTTGCCGTTAGATCTTGCAAGCCAGGGTAGATATAGAAATTCTCGTGGGCATGATGTTTAAGATGGGCTAAGAGTGTGCCACTATTACGCTCTGGTCGATAATACTCCCGCTCCTCATAACCATAATCGATAAAGAGGGCTGCACCTCGCTCCATTGTGCTAAAGAGTGAAGCAAACCACTTCTCAAAAATAGCACAATACTCACTCTGATACCCCTCCATAAAGGTAATACCATTCTCCCGTTGCGTTGCAATAAATGCCCTTAACGCCTCATCAGCAGGACGCAGCTGTGACACAAACTGTAACTCTCTGCGCTCATCATCCTGCTTAAGCCCTACATCAATATAGTGAGGGGCTCCCTGATGAATAGTAAAACGCTCTACAGTAAGCGCATCAATTACCTCATTTGCTAAAATAACCCCTTGCCATGCCATTTGTGGAGGATTATCGAGCCACTCTACCTGCTCAATATACTCTGGTAAGGCCGCGACAATCGTCTCTCGCTGTATAGCTCGAAGATGGGGGGAGCGCTCCAAAATAGTATAACGCTTAGGCAGTTGCTGCTGCTGTTTAAGGTGGAGCAAAATATCCTTTGCCATTGTCCCATCACCAGCGCCGATCTCTAAGATAATAGGCTCCGTTAACTGAGGGAGAATCTCTAATAGCTGATTGGCTAAGGTGAACGAGAAGTATGGAGAGATTAAGGGCGCTGTGATAAAGTCCCCTTCTGCCCCAAAGACCGGGAGCGATCCCGTGTAGTAACCAAGCTCCGGATGATAGAGCGCCATCTCAAAAAATTGAGAGAAAGGGATAGCTCCTCCATTCTTCTCCATAGCCTCAATAATCTCAAAAGCCAATGCTTCTGAACGGGCTCTCTCATCAGCAGAGGGTTTTGGAAGCGTTCCCTCACTCAAACCTGGACGTTTTACCCCCTCATATAGGGCATTTAATTGACAAAGACTCATCTTATTGTGTCACCGTACCAAAGCCACCAGCACGGCGATTGACAGTTACCTCCTGCCCAGGAAAGAGCTCTTGAGGCTCTTTAAGCACAACAGTAAAGTGCTCCCCTTCCCGATTAATTAATCCGATCTCTTGATGCCCCTCATCATTAAGAACAAGAGTGGTAATAGTCCCCTCTCCTCGATAAGCAGCCTGCTGATCCTCTGGGAGATTAGCTGAAGCACATCCCACAATAAAAAGAAGAAGAATCGGTATAATCATTGTTCTAAACTGCTGCATTCAATCCTCCAGACCTACGCTCTGTATGACCTCTGATGTTATCTAATATTATATTAACTCAATACTCAAGCAAGAAAAAAGCGCCAATCCCCCTTAATAGGTAGGAATTAGCGCTCTCACCTCTCTATTCATTACTCTGGGTGCGTTCAGCCCCATCAGTACTCTCTTTTGGTGTTCTACGACGGGGGTTAGGACGACGCACCTTCTGCACCCCATCTTGATTTTGATTCTGCCCCTTCTGATGGTTGCGAGCATCCCGTCTCATTCGTGGATTACTCTTTCGTTTTACCTCACCATCTCGAGGTTGTGAACGACGCTGGTTACTCGATCGTCGATTATTCGGTCGACGATTGTTACGAGTATTACGACTACGACGAGGCATCTGTGGCTTTTTAGGCTCAATGAGCAGCTCATCTGTAATCACCTCGACAGGAATCTGCTCTTTAATATAGGCCTCAATATCTGGTAGAGAGTAGACATACTCTTCACACGCAAATGAGATGGCAACCCCCTCCTCCCCAGCACGAGCTGTTCGCCCAATACGATGAACATAATCCTCAACATCCTGAGGAAGATCATAGTTAATGACATGGGTCACATCTGCAATATGGAGTCCGCGGGCAGCAACATCAGTCGCTACCATAATGGAGAGGCGCCCCTCCTTAAAATCCTCTAAGAGTGCCTCACGACGATTCTGTCGCACATCACCTGAGAGAGCAGCTGCCCGATAATCATTAGCCCGCAAATAACGATAGATTAGATCCACCGTTTGACGTGTATTAGCAAAGATAATGGTACGCTCAGGCGCCTTCTCCTTAAGAAGACCGAAGAGAAGCTTAATCTTCTCATCCGAACCCACATGGTAGAGGGTCTGCTCAATTCGCTCACCTGTCACCTGCTCAGGCTCTATCTGTACCTGTTCAGGATCATTCATATGCTCATAGGCAAGCTCTAAGACTCGTTGAGAAAAGGTTGCTGAAAAGAGCATATTGCGGCGCTGCTCAGCAGGGGGCATCTGCCGCATAAGATAACGGATATCATTAATAAATCCTAAATCAAACATCCGATCAGCCTCATCGAGTACTAAAACCTCTATATTACGAAGACTAAGTAGACGTTGCTTATAAAAATCGAGAATCCGCCCCACTGTACCAATAACAATATCTGCTCCCGCCTCTAGCTGCTCTTTTTGCCCTCCATATCCGGCACCACCATAGAGTAGAGCATACTTTAATCCTGTATAAGCCCCCAACATCTTCGCATCATCATAGATCTGCAATGCTAACTCTCGGGTAGGAGCAATAATGAGTGCGTACGGCCCTTTTCGATCTTCAGGAACCGGAACAGTCATTAAGTGATGGAGCGTTGCTAACAGGAAGGCTGCTGTTTTCCCTGTTCCTGTCTGGGCCTGACCTGTAATATCTTTACCAGCAAGGAGTTTAGGTAAACTCTTCTCCTGTATCGAGGTACAGTAAATGTAGCCATTATCTTCTAGACTCTCTTGTAACGATTGATGAAGCTCTAAATCGGTAAACTTTGTTGCGGTAAGATGCGGTTTTCCCATAATTGTTATAATAACCTGCCTGTTAATTGCATTAATTTGCTGATAGTAAAAAATTGTTATGATGGATATTTAAATCTTTAAAAGGGTCTATCTTGTTATTTACCCTCTTATCAGTTTAAATATAGCTTATACATTATCTTCATTTTACAAGATAATTCCAACTAATTTAGTAACGACTATTTAGGAGCAGACTCAAATGAGCAAAATTATTGACGCAACCGATGCCACCTTCAATACTGAAGTAGCTGAAGCAGATCTTCCTGTACTTGTTGATTTTTGGGCAGACTGGTGTATGCCATGCCGTATGGTTGGTCCCATCGTTGAACAGATCGCTGAAGAGTATGATGGAAAGCTAAAGGTAGTTAAGCTTGATGTCCAAAACAACCAAGAGACCGCTGTTAAATTCCAGATCCGTGGTATTCCTGCCCTTATGATCTTCAAGGGGGGTAAGATTGTTGGTCAGCATGTTGGTGCATTAAGTAAAGATCAGTTAAAGCAATTTGTAGATCAACATATCTAATCTCTGCACCTATCTCAGTGCGCTGAATCGATAATCTTCTACAAAGAGTATAATATTAGTAGATAGGCGATCTTAATACATCGCCTATTTTCTTTTTGTAAATCTTTAACCTGATGCTATAGAAGGGAGTAACTTAATATGGATGCGATTAACGCACACTACCACCGAATTGATGATTTAACCGAACGTACCGAGCAGCTACGGAGGTATCTTTGAGTACGATCAGAAGTCTGAACGTCTTACAGAAGTCTTAATGGAGCTAGAGGATCCTAACCTCTGGAGTGATGATCCTGAGCGAGCCCAAAAATTAGGGCAAGAGCGGGCTACTCTTGATCAGTTTATCACTGGTATGAAGCAACTTACTCAGGGGCTCTCCGATACCAAGGAGCTATTAGAGTTAGCTGAAATGGAGGAGGATCAAGAGACGCTCACCTTGATTGAAGCAGATCTCGATCGATATCAGAAGGTAGTAGAGCAATTTGAATTCCAACGAATGTTCTCAGGAGAGCTTGATGAGAATAATGCCTTCTTAACCATACAAGCTGGCGCTGGTGGAACCGAGGCACAAGATTGGGCATCGATGCTGCTGCGCATGTATCTACGCTGGGGGGAGGAGAAGGGTTTTAAAACAGAGATATTAGAGGAGTCTGCCGGTGATGTTGCAGGTGTCAAATCAGCAACAGTCCAATTTATTGGGCCCTATGCTTATGGTTGGCTACGCACAGAGACTGGAGTCCATCGCTTAGTGCGAAAATCACCCTTCGACTCCAACAATAAACGCCATACCTCATTTACCTCAATCTTTGTCTCCCCAGAGATTGATGAGAATATCGAGATTGAGATCGATCCATCTGATCTACGCTTTGATCTCTACCGTGCATCGGGAGCTGGTGGACAACATGTTAACGTTACCGAATCTGCAGTCCGTATTACCCATATTCCCACAGGCATTGTGACCCAGTGTCAAAATGAGCGTTCACAACATCGCAACCGAGAAACCGCAATGAATCAGATGCGCTCTCGACTCTATGAATTAGAGCTGCAAAAGCGACGAGAAAAGGCAGATCTTCAAGAGGATAATAAAGCAGATGTCGGTTGGGGCTCCCAGATTCGCTCCTATGTCTTAGATCAAGCAAGAATACGGGATGTACGCACCGGCCATGAGAGCGGTAATACACAAGCTGTGCTCGATGGTGACCTTGATCCCTTTATAGAAGCGAGTCTAAAAATGGGACTCTAAACCTGTAAAGGAATTCTCCCCTACCCCTTAACAGTTAGGAGTTTGTAGCGTAGAATCAATATTAAAGCACTATAATATAAGGGGCGGTAATACCGCCCTTTTCTTCACCCTATTCACATCTATTACTAAAAATATATTATATGAACAGAGAAAATAACCCCTATAATACCCCTTGGTACTACGGCTGGACCATTGTCTTCTCCGCTGCCCTCTTAACGATGATTACCGTGGGCATGCGCATGAGTATCGGCCCATTTTTAACCCCTATGAGTGAGGGGTTAGGCATTAGTCGCACCTACCTCTCAAATGTCATCGCTCTAGGAATGATGATGTATGGAATTGGAATGCCGATTGCCGGCTACTTTGTTGCTCGACGCGGCACCCGATTTGTGCTCATTGTGGGGGCAATTATTGTTGCAACCTCCCTTATCTGGACCGTCAAAGCGGGAACAGGTTTTGGCTTTACTATGGCTTATGGCGTTCTACTCTCTCTTGGACTTGCCTTTACCAGTCCGGTAGCCTTTACCCAATTAATTAGTCGCTGGTTTATTAAGCGGCGCGCAATGGCTCTCCTCTTTCTCTCAACAGGATCGATGGCGGGAATTGCCGTTATGACCCCTCTCTTTAACTATACAATAGGGGCCTTTAGCTGGGAGCAGACCCTAATTGGCTACGCGGTAATCTTTGCCGGCCTCACTCTATTGGTGGCTTTTCTTATTATTCGTGGTACACCCCCCCAATATAGTGATTTAGCTGCTGAGGATATCGCCGAGTATGAGGCTCTCGAAGCAGCCCGCAAGGCTCGCATGAGTGGCCCTACCTTTACCCTAAAAGAGGTCATTCGCACCAAGCCCTTCTGGCTTATCTGTATTGGCATCTTCTCGTGCGGTTTTAGTATGAATCTTCTCGGAACCCATGCTGTTCCTATGTTAGTGGATCACCATTTCCCCAAGAATATCGCCTCATTTGGGGTGAGCCTAATTGGCTTAACTGCGATCTTTAGTACCGTTGCACTTGGTCGCATCGCCGCCCGCGTAGAGCATCGCCTCCTCCTAGTTGCTATCTACCTTGTACGGGGTATTGCCTTCTTCGGTCTCGTTGCGGTTATGGAACCATGGCAACTCTATTCAGTAGCAATTATTGGTGGTTTGGTTTGGGCTGGAAATATGGGCATCTCATCCGGTATGTTGGCAGATATCTATGGAGCCCAAATTGTCGGAATGCTCTATGGTTGGGCATTTGTCGGGCATCAGATTGGTGCTACCTTTGCCACTTGGTTAGGAGGGTGGGGCTACGTTAACTACGATACCCATTGGATCTCATTTGGTGCAGCAGGCCTCTTTCTCTTCATTGGCTCCTTTGCTTCCTATCTCCTACCGAATCGTCGCGATTATGCCGCATCTATTAAAGAGATTCGCCCCACATAAATAGAGAGTCACCGAGTAGAAAGAGTGGATCTAACCCCCTTAGATCCACTCGATTTTATGGTATGATCATTCCTTTCGCCCCTTAAGTAATGGAGTCATCATGAGTAGAGTACGAACACAATTTATCTGTAAAGAGTGTGGCGCTATTGCACAAAAATGGGCAGGGCAATGCCTTGAATGCCGCGCTTGGAACTCTATTGACGAGGTGATTCTCGATCAGACCCCCACTCGCCTCTCTGGCTACTCAGGCAGTGCAGGTAGTGAAGGGGTTCAGCTCTTAAGTGACGTTAAAAAAGAGCAGCATGAGCGCTTCTCCACAGGATTAAATGAACTCGATCGCGTTCTTGGTGGTGGATTAGTACATGGTTCGGTGGTATTAATCGGTGGCGATCCTGGAATTGGAAAATCTACCATTCTTCTTCAAACGATGGCTCATCTTAGTCAGAAAAATAATGTCCTCTATGTAACAGGAGAGGAATCCCCCAGCCAGATCGCTCTTCGCGCTGAGCGCCTTCAAGTTAGTGGGGAACGGGTCAAGCTTCTCTCCGAAACTTCAGTTGAAAAGATAATCCATATCGCCACCCCTCTTAAAGTGGATGTAATGGTTATCGACTCTATTCAGACAATTTTTACAGAGAATCTCAATTCAGCACCAGGTAATGTCTCCCAAGTACGTGAGAGTACCGCCCTTTTAACACGGTTTGCAAAGCGGACAGGAACCTCAATCTTTCTGGTAGGACACGTTACTAAAGAGGGAGCTATCGCAGGCCCTCGAGTATTAGAACATATGGTCGATAGCGTGCTCTACTTTGAAGGGGAGGTCGACTCGCGCTTCCGCATTATGCGCTCATACAAAAATCGCTTCGGCCCTGTCAATGAGATCGGTGTCTTTGCAATGACTGATCTTGGACTTCATCCCATTAATAATCCCTCAGCGATCTTTCTCTCCCGCCAACAAGAGCCTAGCTCGGGGAGTGTTATTATGGTTACTCGTGAAGGAACACGCCCCCTTCTTATTGAGATTCAATCATTAGTCGATGATTCTTTAGGCAGTCAGCCCCGTCGTGTGACACTCGGTATTGAGCAAAATCGTCTAACCATGTTGCTAGCAGTGCTCCATCGTCACGCCGGGATCGCGATGATGGATCAAGATGTCTATGTCAATGCAGTTGGGGGTGTTAAAGTTACAGAAACCGCTTCCGACCTTGCCGTCTTAGCTGCCGCATACTCTAGCTTTAAAGATACTATTCTCCCCAGAAATCTTATTGTTTTTGGTGAGGTAGGACTCGCAGGGGAGGTGCGCCCAGTTCCTCATGGGGAAGAGCGCTTAAAAGAGGCTGTTAAACATGGTTTCACTCAAGCGATAGTACCAAAAGCAAATCTTCCTAAACGCCCTATTGAAGGAATGCAGGCGATGGGAGTCTCTAAGATCTCTGAATTGATCGATCTACTTTAATCATCTAATGCTCGTAGATAGAGATGCTGGTTATAGAGGATTCGCTGAACATTCTCCTCAAAACCTAATAAAATCGGTTTTAGCGGGTGGTGATGATTGATAACAGGATTTAAGAAACGATTAAATCGGACAAAACGTCCCCCTATATGGGGCGTAGCATCTGTAAGGGGAATGCCATAAAGCCCCTCCCCTAAAAGAGAGTGCTTAAAGCTATTAGAGAGTGAGTTAATAAGATCAAGCCAACCTGCCCCGCTCCGCCGTCTCTTCTCCCATATCCGTCGAAGCTTCCCCTTCTTGTAGTGGGGAATACGGCGATGCACCCACACGCTGTTGGGATCAAATGCAAACCAGACCCCCTTTGAAGCCGGCTCTTTAAGCGGTTTTGGTGGTGCTGATGGAGGATCACCAATAATAATGCGAGCAATCGAATCCTCAACTCTCTCCAAATTAAGAAACTTCCCCACCTCGTTATATTTGATGTGGGGCTCCCGCTGAAGCCTATCAGAATGCGTTAATATATAGCTCAGTTGCACTAAAGTATCGATAATATGCCGCATCGCCATAATCCACTCCTCTACGCGTAACCGATAGCGATAGAGCTGAAATCGCTCCCCTCTTCCCTCTTGATATGCTTGCCAAATCCTCTGATAGAGCTGCTCTATAGCCAGATAACGCTGCTGAATTACTCTAATCTTCTCCACTATTGTCACCACCACAACCTCCACGGCTACACCTGCAATAGGATTCGGATAGGGAGGGAAATCGGTAGCTAATATCGGTGCAGGCTGATAGGGTTTCAACAGCTTAGTACGATTATAATAATGGAGATGCCACCACTCCTGCCGCCAGAAGGACTCCTCTAGAGGGTAAGAATTCAATTGCCACTCCCCATTAATAAAGTAGGGGTAGCCATCTTGACTCTCGCTAGGAGGGGGTAGCTCTGTTGCCGGAAAGGTACTCTCCTCTTGAAGGGCAAATTGTGGTGCCGATCCGAGATATGCACCCCCTATTGGATCGTAAAAATAGAGCCTTTTTATCACCCTTTCACCTCTCTCGCATTTCTCCCCTACTCTGATAGACTGAATGACCATAGTACCATGTAGTAGCGAAAAAGAGAGGTAAGCTAATGAGTTTTCAAAACCCCAGTGATGAGGAGATTATCTCCATTTTAAAATCAGCTAAAACCATTGCTGTTGTTGGTCTTAGCCCCAAAGAGCATCGCGCAAGCTATCGTGTGGCAGCATTTTGGCAATCGAAGGGATGTAAAATCTATCCAGTCAATCCGGCCCATGTAGGGAAAGAGATACTCGGTGAGCCCGTCTACGCCTCGGTAGCAGAGATCCCCGAGCGGATCGATATTATCGATCTCTTTCGTCGCAGCGAACTACTTCCAGAAGAGGCTGAAGCAGTTAAAGAGCTGGACTTTGGCTATTTTTGGGCACAGCTAGGATTAAGTCATCCTGATGTACCCACCATCTTAGGTGAGCGCTTTAAGGGGCGTATTATTATGGATCGCTGCCCTAAAATTGATTGGGAGGAGCTGATTGGGTAATGCTCGCTCAATAAGAGAGGGGGAGATCTGCCCCCCTTTATGTATCCTCTATATTAACTGCTACTTATCACTCTCAGGTAGCGTTACAAATCCGATATTCGAGAGCCCCACTTTACTTAAATCGGTCATTAACTTTGCCACCTCCTCATAGGGTACAGAGGCATCAATATGGAGCTGTACAAGAGGATTCTCCTCTGCACCTAAACCGGCTCGGTACTCCTGCAATCTCCCTAATAATGATCCCTCTCCAAGTGGCTCATCATTAATAAAGAGCTCTCGCTCCCCATTAAGAGCAATTACTAAGGGGGAATCCTCCTCCACCTGAGTCGATTCCTCAAGATCTGTCGCTTCTGGTAATTGTAGCTTTACCGACTGGGTTACTAAAGGCGCCGTTAAGATAAAGATCACCAGCAACACTAGCATCACATCAATTAACGGAATCATATTGATCTCTGCGGAAGGTTTATGCTCACTTGAGCGTAAGCGTCCAAAAGCCATTACATCTCCTCCCCACTACGCTCAAGCGGTGTCGATTGCTTCTCCCCTAAAAATGTGAGTAGATCAAATGCAAATGAATCTAAGCGCCCCATCTTTACCTGATTTTTACGCGCCACCCAGTTGTAAGCAATAACTGCCGGAATTGCCACCGCTAAACCAACTCCTGTCATAATAAGTGCTTCGCCCACTGGTCCTGCAACCTTATCAATCGTTCCTGCTCCCGTTGACCCAATCTCAATCAACGCATGATAGATTCCCCACACCGTTCCAAAAAGCCCCACAAAGGGTGCCGAAGCCGCAACTGTTGCTAATGCTGAGCTTCCATTTTCACTTCGTAGCTGCTCCTCATCTAACTTTGTCCGTAAGGTACGGGTTAATAATTGATCAAGAGTACCTGCCTCTTTAAGATTAACACCCCCCCGTTCCCGATGGCGCTTAACCGCTTGCAACCCTGCCTCTGTTAAGAGCCCATAAGGATTATTACCCATCCGTTTCCCACAAAACTGCACCACCTCTGCTAAGGACTCAGCCCGCCAAAAATGATGTAAAAATCGGCGGCTACGCCCCCCTTCCACTAGGGAATGGAGAAATTTATAGATAATAATCATCCAGGAGATGATGGACATCACGATTAGGATAATGAAGAGTGTTTTCGTTACCAGATCTGCTTGGGCAATAAAGTGCTCAAACCCTAACTGGTTAAGCTCAGCCCCCATCTCAACTGGAGTGGGAAGAGAGGATCCTCCCCCTTCAACAGCCAGCTCTACCTGAGTATTCGTTATGCCACTATCGATCCCATCGGCACTCATAACTGCCTGATCAACACTCTGCTTCTCTACTGGGTCCATAAACTTGCTCCTTCTCCTTAATATATTTATCTATTTGTTATCTTAGTTTGAACTGATAGGGAATGCGAACCTTTACACCCCCAAATTGAATCTCACTCTCGGTAAGTCGTAGTCGAATCTCCCACGCCTTCTCTAAAGCCGCCTCATCTAGAATGTTATGGCCAGAGGTTCGCTCTACTCGCGCATCGGTAACTTGACCTGAACTATCGGTGGTTATAAGAATCACCACCGTTCCCTCAAGATGACGTCGTCGCGCCTGACGGGGATAATTTGGTTGAGGTTTACGTAATACTTGTGCTTGTGATTCTGATAAAACTGTTGCAGCGCTACGCGCCTCTTTCCGATAGTGTTGACTACTTGCCTCAGCTGTAGGGGGCTTCACCTCTGATTTTTTAGCGGGAGTGGATCTCTTTGCAGCAACCCGCTGCTCCTCTTTTAGCGCCCTCTCTTTTTTCCTCTGCTGCGCTACCACTCGATCACTCCTACGCTCACTACTGATAATCGCCTGCTTTGGGGGCTTCTCTCGTCGCCTCTTCTTAACAGGCTCTTCCATCTTTGGTCTCTCTTCAAGCTTTAGCTTCTCTTCTTCCTTCGATTTTGGTTGAGGGGGAGCCTCTAACTCCTGCTGACTCTCTTGAGACTCAACAAGATTAATCTTTTGCATCACCAGGGGAGCCCCTCCACTCTCTCGCATAATCACCTCTACGGTATGATCTTGTGTAAAGAGCTGATTAAGTGCAACCGCATGCAGAACTAATACCACACAAAGTGAGATCGTTAATAGAATTTGTGATTGGCTAACTGGTCGCATTACACGCTTCTCTCTTGCATATCGGTTAATAAGAAGAGGGAAGAATACTCTCCCCTCTCTCCACAGAGGCTACTCTTAAAAGTTATAAGTGATATTGGCCCAAATCTTACGCCCTTCACGAAGACGGTAATAACGATTACGATATGTATCGCCCCTTTGGGGTGTTAAAGCCTCCTCATATTTGGCAAAATCCTTATCGAAAAGATTATGAACCCCCGCACTAAAGCTAAGCTGATCAGTAGACTCGTAGCGAGTGCCCACATTAGCAATAAGATAGGAGCGGTAGTAGACCTTCGATTCATCATCCTTATGGAGGCCATCATACTGCTTAGCTCGATATTGCCCTTCAACCCATAAATTCCAACGCTCATTAATCTGATAATCTGCTTTTAAGTTCACCATATGGCGTGGAGTACTGCTAAAGGGGAGTTTCCGTCCCTCATCGGTACGATAACTGCTATCGGTATAGGTATAGTTAGCACTTAAGCCCAGCTGATCATTGAACTGATACTTTGCCCCAAGCTCTAATCCATAAAGCTTAGCGCTATCGAGATTCATCCGTTGACTGAAGTTCTCTACATCCCATCCTGCCCCTAAATCGACACAGCCAGCCACAGGGTTGATGGCACAGTTTGGTACATCTACCGAATCAATCTTATCTTTAAACTTGGTGTAAAAGAGTGTTGCAGTTGTACTAAAATTCTCATTATTATCATAGCCTAGCGCTAACTCTAATGAGGTAGAGGTTTCAGGCTGTAGATCACTATTACCAAGCAGAGGCAAAGTTCCTTGACGACCTAATCCGATAATATCATCGGTCATCAGGTTAACATCGGGCGCTCTAAAGGCTCGACTCACCCCCCCTTTAATCTGCCAATTATCATTAATCTCCCACAAGAGGTATGCTCGTGGACTAAAGTGGCTACCAAAGAGCTCATTATGGTCATAACGTAACCCCAATGTTGCCACCAGATTATCTTGAAGAATCCACTCATCCTCTAAAAAGAGTGCCCAGTGCCACTGCTTCACATCAACCGGAGCGCTATGGAGGGTATCGGTTAGCTTTTGAGTACGATACTGCCCACCTGCCGTAATAAAATGATTCTCCCCCAAGGCAAATTGCCAAGTGTGATCGAATACTAAGTTGCGATACTTAATATCTCTTGCAGTCCCATCAATAGCAGGATCAGGAATTGCTTGAACAGGATTGAGTCGCCCTAAGGTCTCGGTAGTATCCCATAAAAGAGAGCTATTAACAGTGGCAAACCCTAAACGCCCCTCATGGGAGAGGGCGTATCGCGTCCGGTTAAACCGCAACTCCTCACTATAGCCACCCCCTGCTTTTCCAAGCGCAACATCACTATTTAAGGTGCCTAGCTGCCCTTCACTATTATCCACTCGCTGCACTCCATGATCGATTGTAAAGAGCAGATCGTGCTGGTCGGTGGGTGTATAAGAGAGTCGTGCACCAACATTATAGTTTTTCCGTGCCCCTAATCCTGTAAAGTTAGCATAGCTACCTGTATAGATACCTGATGCTCGCTCAGTGGGGTTGGTGGCGTAACGCCCTTTAGCATTACCACGATGTTGCAGACTTCCCATTAGAGCTAGCCCTAGCTTATCCTCCTTTAATGGACCTGCAGCGTAGAGACTAATCCCCCCTTCACCACCAAAATCATTGCTAGTGGGAATTGCTGTATTTGCACTAATCTCACCCCCCCACTGATCAGGAACCTTCTTCGTGATCACATTAATTACCCCACCTAAGGCATCTGATCCATAGAGTGTCGACATTGGACCTCGTACCACCTCTATCCGCTCGATCGCTGAGCGGGGTGGAATAAAACTACTATCGACATCTCCAAATCCATTAGGACGCGCCCCTGAACTATTTTGACTAAGACGTTTACCATCGATCAGCAGCAAGGTGTAATCACTCGGTAAGCCACGAATCCCGATATCGGCACCACCACTCTTCCCACCCTGTTCAATCATTACCCCCTCAACACCCCCCAACATTGCTCCTAAACCCTCTCCCGGCTCCTGCGCTAACTCAGCGGCTGTAATGATAGAGATACTCGCTGGAGCCTCTTTTATGCTCTGCTCATATCCTGATGCAGTGACCACCACCTTAGAGAGATCAATAACCCCCCCTTTTACGGTAGAAACTTCTGGCACCTCCCCCTCCTGCGCCAAAACATTAGTAGAGAAACCCGCTAATAGAGAAAATAACGCCATAGTAAGCGGATGGCGGAGAGGTTTCTGCTTTTTAAGAGGATTAACCGGATTCAGATCTGCTACTGGTTGATTCGGCTCTTGATGACTCATAATCGATATTACTCCCTAATGTAATAATTAGTTGATGATCAAAATGGATCGTTTTTATCGTGCTTAACGTATCTTTAATAAAAAGCACCCCTTGCTGATAATGAGAATTATTATCAAAGAGAGAATCATTGTCAATACAAATGAGAATTATTTGCGTTTGTTAATAGGATTGATTGGCATTTAATTGATCTCTATCATTTTTCGAACAAAACTTGTCCAATCCTCTTAAATTTCCTAGAATGACCCCTATGTAGATCCAATCTATCTGAGTGTTATGAGCCACCGATTGGCTATTAAATGTGACCACTCCCCAATTGCATTGCCTCCTAACACTCCCATCACTGATGATGACTCTCAAGCAGATCACAATAGAATCATCACCTCTTGCATTACACCTCACCCAATTTCTGGAATATCTCTATGAGAACAGTGACAACCTTTTCCTCACTCTATATTGCAACTCTCTTTATGCTCTTTGGTAGTGGGTTACTGACTACCTATCTCGCATTAGCTTTAGCAGAGAGGGGTGCGAGTGATGTGATTGTCAGTAGTATGACTACTGCCTATTATGCAGGCATGGTAATTGGCGCTAAATTGGGACATCACCTTATTGCCAAGGTGGGACATATTCGTAGTTATGTTGCTGCCTCCGGTGTAACTGCCGCAATTGTACTGCTAATAGGATTAATTGATTATGTCCCCTTTTGGGCGGCAGGACGCTTTATTATTGGTCTGGTGATGATGTGTCAATATATGGTGCTTGAGAGCTGGCTCAATGAGCAGGCAGAACCCCATCAGCGTGGCTTAGTCTTTGGACTCTATATGGCTGCAACATATCTGGGTATGATGCTAGGGCAACTGGTCTTCTTAATCTATACCGATATCAATAGTGATATTTTAATGATTGTGGCTATCTGTTTTTCACTCTGCCTTGTCCCGTTGGCAGTCACCCGTGCCCTTCACCCTACACCTATGAAAGCGGCACCACTTGAGATCGCCTTCTTTCTAAAAAAGATGCCTCAAGTCCTCTTAATTACTGCTATTGGGGGGATGATGTCGGGTTCGTTTTATGGTTTAGCTCCAATTTTCGCAAATCGACTGGGATTAACCACCCATGAAACAGGTATCTTTATGGCAGTGAGCATCGGTGCTGCTCTCTTTGCTCAATGGCCGTTAGCATGGCTTTCTGATAACTTTAACCGCCTTAAGCTCGTCACTATCATCAGTGGACTTATTGTAATTACCATTACATTACTCATTATTACCCGTAGTAGTTTCGGTGTCTGGGTTATCCCAATATTACTTTTAAGCATACTAATTACAGGCCTACAATTTACGATCTATCCGTTAACGGTTGCCATTGCAAACGACAATATTGATGAAGAGCGTCGCGTCTCCTTAAGTGCGATTATTCTTGTAGTATATGGTTTAGGTTCAGCCATCGGGCCACTGATTTCAGCATCAATCTCCGATCGCTTCTCCGGACTCTATGGGCCGGCGGCGCTCTACCTCTTCCCACTCTTAGCGGGTGGATCGATCATTCTCTTAAATCTCTTTAAAGCGACACAGAGACTACAGCGTGCTCCAGAAGAGGCATCTCCTCACATTATTATGTCGGACCTAACCTCCCCCATCTCGGCGGCACTTGACCCCCGTATTGATGATGAGATTGCAAAAGAGCAGATGGCAAACCGTCCCGCAGAGGAGATTCGTGAGGCAATTCAAGAGGAGATTGAACGAACTAAAGCTGAAAAAGCGAAGAGTAAAGTCGAGCGAAATGCCCTCATCCCAATTGAAGAGGTCTGCACTTATGCTACCTTTATCTGCCGTTATGGTAAAAAGAGTGATGAGGAGGAGTGCTCTAAATTACGCTACCATTAATCCTACTCTACTCCAGCAGTGCTAGATTCATCAAAGCAAGAATTAAAGGGGTAGTAAAGGCGGAGAGCACCGTCGAAATGACCAAGCTCGATGCAACTGGCCCCTGCAATACCTTAAACTCTCTTGCCATAAGGTAGACATTCATACCTATAGCCATAGAGGAGAGGATCACAATGGTCTTTGTCTCCAATGGGGGCAGTCCTAAAAGTCGCGCTAATAGAAAGATAATAAGGGGATGAAGAATTAATTTAATGCCACTCATCCAGAGACTAACGCCAATATTATCGGAGATACGATACTCAGCTAACCCCATCCCTAGGACAATAAGGGAGAGGGGGGCGGTCATCTGTGCAATCATACCTGCCGCCTCATCAACAATAAATGGGAGTGGCTGATGAGTTAAGCTCACCAATAATCCTGAAAAGACTCCGATCACAATGGGGTTTTTAATCACTGCAAAAAAGGTCTTCTTAATTCCCGAAAGTGAGAGCGCGCCATGGAGTGCCCATTCAACAGAGATCGTTACTAAACTCCAGAGTATGAGTGCATTAAAAGCGATCACCAATGCTGAAGATGGGATCGATTCCTCCCCTAAAAAGAGGGTCGTTAATGGCAACCCCAATAGAACAACATTCGCAAAAATTCCCCCCAGTCCAAAGACTGAACCCTCTACTCCATTTAACTTTAAGAGTCGAGCTAAAAAGAGACGGGCCGTCAAAAACACAATGATGCTACCCCCAAAATAGGCCACTAAGAGATTAACATCTACCGGTGGCCGCTCATAAAACTTCGCCATAATCCGAAAGAGCATTACTGGAATTGCAATTCGAAAGAGAAAACGTGTTAAATCATCAATAAATCGTGTAGGCCACTTCCGAACTTTTACTAACCAGTAGCCGATTGCAATTAGAAGAAAGAGGGGCATTGATGAGTAGAGTTGCTGCCCAAATGAGTAAAGAAGCGTCATAGATACCTCATACCCTCCTCCAATGCAGGTGATACCAATAGAAGAAGAGGTTACTTAAAATTATTAATAAAAAGAGGGGAAGCCGATCACTTCCCCCCATACCCTATTTGGGTTCTACATAAAAGTTATCCCGAGCATGTTTCGCGCGGGAGAAGACGGTGAAGAGCGTTTCGCGATCCTCCTCTTCTAGCGCCTTCTTTAAGAGATCTAACTTATTTTGATAGGCTACTAAAACCTGTAAAATTGACTCACGGTTCTGAAGACAGATATCGGCCCAAAGATCAGGATCAGATGCTGAAATTCGAGTAAAATCACGGAATCCCCCAGCAGCAAAACGGAAAATTTCAGCACGATCATCTAAATTTGCCAACGTATCCACTGTGCTATATGCCAGTAGATGAGGGATATGGGAGGTAGCAGCTAATACCTGATCATGATGTTTAACCCCCATCTCCTCTGTAATAGATCCCGCTGCTTGCCACATATCATGAATCGTGGTCACTGCCCCATGATTGTTCCCAATATGGGGGATAATCAAGGTGCGCCGATCTTTAAAGAGTGTGCTAAATGAGTTCTCAACGCCATGCTTCTCTGTTCCCGCAATGGGGTGAGCAGGAACAAAGCGCGCAGGTAATTTCCCTAAGGCTGCTTCTACCTCAGCGATGACCGATCCTTTAGTAGAGCCCACATCACTAATGACAGCACTCTCTTTAATAACCGGCATAATCTCCTTCATAATAGAAGCCATAACTGTAATTGGAGTCGCTAAAATAATGATATCTGCAGGGGCAGCAGCAGCAGTGGCCTCCTGCTCTATCTGATCTACAACCCCTAACTCAAGTGCCTTCTCTAAGGCCTCTTGATCCTTATCATAAGCAATAATATGACCCACTGCCCCCACCTCTCTTAATGCTCGGGCAAGGGATCCACCAATTAATCCAATCCCCATAATTGTTAGGGTCTCTACATAAAAGGGTTTTGATAATTCAATCTTCATCTCACTCTCTACCTCTATCCATTACGGCTGGATCTCGGATCGTCTAAAAAAATGTTTCTCACGCATCTTGCCTACACTCCCTTTCGGCAGCCATATATCAACCCCTGCTGGAATAGGGGCACGATCAGTGTGGATACCCGCTAACCAGGCAGGGTTTAATTCCATAAGCTCAAAACGGCTCACCCCACTTCGCTCTACCAATTCACCTAAAGTTATGGGGGCTAAGAGTTTAATTCCCTCGATTTTAGGGGGCTTCTCATAGTTAAGTCCTGAAAAGTATCGATTAGGATTCTCAGCAATCCGTTTAGCAGCCAAAAACTCAGCATAAAAATTACGGGAAGCAAAGCCGAAACGAGGCCCCTGATAATGCCAAACAATCTTTCCAATATTCTCCCCATACTGCTCTTTAGCACGGATCATTCCCCCTGCACCATGATTGTAAGCGGTAATTGCTAATGGCCACGAGAGGGTTAGCTGGTATGATTCCTGTAGATAACGCGCAGCCCCTTGTGCAGCTAAAAAGGGATCTAAGCGGCCATCGATCACACCAGACTCCATCGGGAGAAAACTGCGTGCTGTCGCCCGCATAAACTGCCACATCCCTGATGCCCCAACTTTTGAAAGAGCATGATTTACAAAGGAGGATTCCACATGGGGAAGATAGGCTAACTCCTCTGGAAGTCCTGCTGCATTAAAGGTTGCCTTAAAATAGGGCAGGTAAGCTGTGCTCATCTCCAATCCACGCTTAAAGCGACTCTTTAACCCTCTTTGTGAGCGTACTCGATCAGCTGCCCCAAAAAGAGCCGCCTCCCCTCCCGCTCGTCGAAGCAACGCGGCATAGTGTCTCTGCTCTTTTGTTAAAGGCTCACCACGGCGAACCCGCTCCTCCATAAGGGTTAATTCTCGCTCAAGATGGCGCAAAGTTGCACGACGACGCTCATTATCACCTGGGGGCAATGTTAAATTAAAATAGACTACATCAAGGTAGCGATTATCATGAAAAGCGATCTCATTCTCATCCCAACGGCTATAGACCTGCTCCCAAAATGAGATCATCGCCTCCATCTCCTTCGGCTCCTCAAAATGGTGTATCGCAGAGGGTGAAGTAGCGCAGCTTGCTAAAAAAGCTGCCAAAAAGAGGAGTAAAATTTTCCGATAGTACCGGAAGGATGCTCCATATGTAAATCGATCTCTCTTGCTCATAAGACTCTCTATAAAAATAAGGCGCTAAAAGTGGGACGGCTCTGTAGTATGGGCCGATTAGACTCTATTAGCGCTTTAATAAAAAATAATCCTCCCCAACTCTTGGGGCTTAAGCTCTCAATAATGATCTAATTGTCTCTAGTTCGCACTCTGATTCACCTCTATAAGGTAATCTTCAGCACGTTCAATCGCTTCTAGAACCGCCTTAGGTGCTGTCCCACCATAATGATTACGGGCAGCAACCGATCCCTCTAATGTTAAATACTCAAAGACATCAGCTTCAATTAACTCAGAGAACTGCTGCAACTCTTCTAGACTCATCTCTGCTAGATCGCGCCCACTCTCAACCCCTAATCGAACGGCATTACCGACAACCTCATGGGCATTTCTAAAAGGCATCCCTTTCCGAACAAGATAATCGGCTAAATCAGTTGCCGTGGCAAAGCCTAGTTGAGTCCGCTCATACATATTCTCTTTACGGCTTGAGATGGCCGGAACCATATCAGCAAAGGCACGTAGCGATCCTAATACAGTATCAACAATATCGAAAAGGGGCTCTTTATCCTCTTGATTATCTTTATTGTAAGCAAGAGGTTGACTCTTCATTAATGTTAAAAGTGAGAAGAGATGCCCATAGACACGCCCCGTTTTACCACGCACCAACTCTGGTACATCAGGATTCTTCTTTTGTGGCATGATGGAGGATCCTGTACAGAAACGATCGGGAAGATTAATAAAATCAAAGGCTGGTGTTGCCCAGAGGACAAGCTCCTCCGAAAAGCGCGAAAGGTGCATACTTAAAATACTAGAAGCCGCTGCAAACTCGATCGCAAAGTCACGATCAGAGACGGAGTCAAGTGAGTTCTCTGTAGGGCCATCGAACCCCATCAAGGCCGCACTTAAATGACGATCGATCGGGTAGGTAGTACCGGCAAGCGCCGCAGCTCCAAGAGGCGAATAATTCATTCGTGCTCGGCAATCACGAAAACGGGAACGATCCCGTTTTAACATCTCAAACCATGCCATTAGATGGTGTCCAAAAGTGATCGGCTGAGCCACCTGTAGATGGGTAAACCCAGGCATAATAGTGTCATACTCCCGCTTTGCGACCGTTAAGATCCCCTGTTGTAAGCGGGCAAGTTCAGCATCAATCTGATCGAGCTGATTACGCAACCAAAGGCGAATATCTGTTGCCACCTGATCATTACGAGAGCGCCCAGTATGGAGCCGTTTACCCGCATCACCAATCTTTTCAGTTAAGCGGGCTTCGATATTCATATGCACATCTTCTAGGGCCACTGACCACTCAAACTCTCCGGATTCAATCTCCTTTGCTACAGCAGCTAACCCCTCCTGTATCAAGGTGAAATCCTCTTGAGTAAGGATTCCCTGCCGATAGAGCATCTCTGCATGGGCTAACGAACCTGCGATATCCTCTTGATACATTCGCTGATCGAAAGCCACCGATGCGGTAAATGCCTGTACAAACTGATCGGTGCTCTCAGAAAATCGTCCACCCCACTGCTTATTAACCTGCTCTGTCATGATTACTCCTTACTCGCGGCGCCTCTTGCGCACTACTCTAAATCATCATTAATTAAAAAATACTCTCTTATTATACAGATACCTTGCGGAGTTCTGCCCCTAAAGCATTAGCTGATCAGCGCATCATCTAAAGGGGGAATGGTAACCACAACTCGGGTACCCTGCTCATTTTTACCTGTATGAATTGTAATTGTTCCATTATGTTCTTCAACAATTTTTTTCACAACTGCTAAGCCGAGCCCTGTCCCCTTCCCTTTTGTGGTGACATAAGGCTCAAACATATTTTTGATGAGCTCTTCATCGATTCCAATACCACTATCTTCAACAATCAATTGACTTGCCCCCTCTACCCCCTTACGGGTAGAGACAATAACCTCTCCAGGATGCTCCCCTTCAGAGCAGGCCTCAACCCCATTCTTAACAAGATTATGCAGCAGCTGCCGTAATCGGATACGATCGCCCAACACATAAAGAGGCTCCTCATAGAGATCTACCGAGATCGATACCTCCTCCGGATACTCCTCGTAAAGATAGAGCACCTCTTCAGAGAGCTTATTAAGATCCACCTTTGTAAGATGCAGCTTCGGCGCACGAGCATATTGACTAAAGGCATTAACCATCTCTTTCATGGCATTTACCTGGTCGATAATTGTCTTTGAAGAGCGCTCTAGAAGCTCCGCCTCCCGTCCAAAAAGTCGATCACTTAAGCGAAGCTGTAGTCGCTCAGCAGAGAGCTGAATTGGGGTTAGGGGATTTTTTATCTCATGGGCGAGACGACGAGCGACCTCCCCCCACGCCGCTTCACGTTCAGAGTTAATTAACTGTGTAATATCATCAAAAACTATGATATAGCCACCCCGTAATCCTAACTGCTCCTTCTGTAGTGAAGCCCGTAGGGAGATAATCTGTTTTGCCCCCGCATGAAAACGGGTAATCTCAGTACGCCAATCCTCCTCATCATCAGTGAGCATCGCAACAAGTGGGGTAAAGAAGCTCTCAAGGTGTTCAGGCATCAGCGTTATCTCATAGAGGGTTAAATTCTCTAATTCCGCCTTCGTCGCCCCTAAGATCTTTAACGTTGCATCATTAAAGGTGCGGACACGCCCTAAGGCATCAAGAACTAAAACCCCCGATGAGAGCTTCTCTAGTACTGATGCCAGGTAGGCCCGCTGCATCTCCAATTTATGTTGAGAGTCCTTCTCTGCTTCATGTGCCTCCCGTAGCTTCAAAATCATCTCATTAAACGATTCTGTAAGAAACCCAATCTCATCTCGTGATGCCACCTTAATGGTGCGATCAAACTCCCCCTCTGCTATCGACTTTGTTGCTAACGAGAGGCGGGTAATAGGATGAACAAGGCGACGTGTCACAAAAAAGGAGCCCCCCAACGCTAATAAGATCGCCAATAGAGAGACCATCCCCAAAAGGGAGATAACATTTGTCTTAAGTGGTCCTCTCAATGCCTTATATTGCTTATACTTCTCTACAGAATCTTGTGTGGAGAGACCTAACTCAGTATAGTTCGAAGGCACCTCATAGAGTGCTTGAATGATCTTAGAACCACCTAGATCGACACGAATCACCACTCGAACCTGCAATTCACCATCAATTAGAGGCTCTAAGCTGACATACTCCATCCCCTGTGCTGCTGAGAGGAGTAGAACATTATCCGGGCGCTCAGGTAATACCTGCTCCATATTACTCGAGCTAGTAGCGATCAAGCGCCCCTGAAGGTCAAAGACTGCAACATCTTTAGCATTTGACTCATAACGGATACTCTCAAGTTGATACGGTAGATCAATAAAGGGGACATAAGCAATCTTCTCACCAATATATTGGGTGATACGAAGCGCATCTAAGCGTCGCACCTCTAAAGCTGATTGAGCCAGTTCAAGCGCATCATCAAAGCCCTTATCTAAGGACTCATCAAACCAACTATCGATCCCTCGAGTCAGCATCAATCCTGAAAAGGAGAAGAGTATAATCAACGGAAAAACCGCAAGCCCAGAGAAGAAGAGCATCATCCGCGCATTAAGCCTTGCCCCAAGCCGTTGCCGTCGTACACTGATAACTAGATAGATAAGATAGTAGAGAATCAGCGAAATAAGGAGGATAAAGAGAACCAATCCTGCCAATACCAGCACGGTATAGTAGCGGGAATAGAGTGTTGCCGACTCAATAGCCCGTGTCATAAAAGCAAGAATAATCACCAAGAAGAGTGATAAGAGAATAAAAGCAACTAATCCATTACGGCGAACGCGTCTCATAACTCTTCTCTCCAATTGAACACAAACCAATCTGAATTTAGCCGCCATTGTGATGATAGGTAAGCAGGAATACGAAGTGGCGCCGGAAGCGCCTCAATATCAAGACGCAAACGAGCGCGTCCTTGGTAGAGGCCCCCCACTCGCCCATGACGAGCATCGTAATGGTGATAGAGATCCTCCCCAAATCCCTCAATCTTTATCTGTTCAATCTGCGCAAGTGCTAAAGTTAGGGTTGGATAGCTCTTCTGCTGTTGATTATGCTCATCACGGACAACATACTGCTTTGAGAGCCCGTGATACTTTAAGGTGTAGGGTAATTTACGCTCATCATAGAGTGAACGAAATCCCCAACGCCCCTGCTCCATTATCTTAATCTCATAATTAAAGGTGAGTGGAATACCATTTTTTAATGCCGCTGCCTGCTCCTCACTCATCTTAATATCACTATAGATAATCAGCTCTTGCTTCTTATTACGGGTTACATCACGAATCTCAAGGTGTGAGGTGGGTGATGCTGCAGCCCAATTGAGTAGCAGCAACCCTATTAGAATCGGTATAAATCGAGTTCGCATCACCATCTACCTACGCTACACTTCTCTCAAGTAGCGCATAATAGAATCCATCTAGACTCTCTTCAGAAGAGAAGAATTGAGGCAAGATCTGTAAGCCGTGAGGGGTCTCCACGCCAAAAGGATATGACAATGGATGCTCCTTTGCATCAGGATGCTCTGCTAAAAAGTGGGCAATCTGATCGCTATTCTCCTCCTTTAATATTGAGCAAGTTGCATAGAGTAGAAGGCCGCCTGGTTTTAAGAGCCCCCAAGCATGATTAAGTATCGCCCGCTGCTCCGCCACTAGCGCTTGAATATCACTCGGCTTACGGAGGCGCTTAATATCAGGGTAGCGATGCATAATTCCTGTTGCTGAACAGGGCACATCTAACAGAATCTTATCAAAAGGCCCTCCTTGATACGCTTGACAGGGAAGACTCTGTAATGTCACCCGCTCTGGCAGCGCCCCATAGAGACGGGTTAGGTTATCGGCCACAAGCTTCAATCGATGCTCAACGCTATCGAGAGCCACAAGATGCCCAATCTTAGGATTTGCCTCTAAAAGCGCAGTCGTTTTCCCCCCAGGAGCGGCACACGCATCAAGCAAGTAATCCCCCTCCGCTGGCGCTAAAATCTCCGCAGCTAATTGTGCTGAAGCGTCTTGCACCGATACAGCACCTGTAAAGAACTCAGGGAGATGATCCACTGCTGTAGGGGTCTCTAATACAATCGCCGTTGCAATAAATTTATGCGCAGTGGCCATAATGCCCTCTGAAGCCAATCGCTGTAGATACTCCTCTCGACTCATCTGCTGCTGATTAACCCGTAGAATCATCTCAGGATGTAGTCGGTAAAAAGTTGAGATAGATTCTAAAGCTGCCTCCCCCCAATTGCTCCGCACTTTATCAACAATCCATTGAGGCAAATTATATTGCCCTGCTACCGTTCTTGCTTGAGGTAACCCCTCTCGCTGAACTCTGCGAAGAATAGCGTTGGTTAATCCCACCGCCCAAGGCTTCTTTAACCCCTTGATAAGATTAACCCAATTATTAACAAGCGCGTGCTCCGCAGTTGCCATCTCAGTCAACTCATACGCAGCAAGAATCAGAGCCAGCTTAACCTCAATTTCAGTACGTTTGAGCGGTTTTTTAAGTAACTGCCCCACCCGATCATTAAGCTCATCATAGTGGCGTAACGTACCAAAAATAAGGTGTTGTACGAAGCGGCGCTCCCCCTCCGCTAATGGCTCCACCTGTAATGGTAACTGATCCGCTAAGGATCGCCCCTGAAGAATACTTTTAAGGAGCATAACTGCCACATAACGTGGATTACGCTCTAACCCCTTAACTAATTCCGCTCTCCGGCCCCCCCCTCTACTCATGAGTTAAATACCTCATCGATAAGGTCGTTACCCTGCAGAAACTGTGCTGTTGCCATCTTCCGTCGACCTGCCGCCTGAAGTGTTATGATCTCAAGCATTCTCTGATCTCCCGCCACCACCCACAACCTCTCATCACGAGTAACCAATGAGCCTGGGACCCTATTACTCATCTCATCCTCTAGACGAACATCAAAGATCTTTATTAACTGCCCATTAAGATAGGTAAATGCACCCGGAATTGGATTAAAGGCATGAATCTTCCGCTGCAGTAGCTCTGCAGGCTCACTCCAGTCGATTTTCGCCTCATCACGGGCAATTTTCTCAGCGTAGGTTACCCCCACCTCCTCTTGTGGTGTTGGTCTCCTCTTACCCGCAATTACCTCTGGCAAAGTCTCAATTAAAGTTTTAGCGCCAAGATTCATCAGGGCATCATGAAGCATCCCTGTGGTCGTCTCAGCAGTAATGGGATAGTGAGCCATCTGCCAAACCGGTCCGGTATCCAATCCCTCATCCATCTGCATAATTGCAATACCACTTTCTCGGTCACCGGCCTCAATAGCACGGTGGAGTGGCGCTGCCCCTCGCCAACGGGGTAAGAGTGATGCGTGAATATTGAGGCAACCATATGTGGGAATCGTCAAAATCTCCTTCGGCAATATTATCCCATAAGCCACGACCACCATTAAATCAGCCTGCAACTCTTGAAATTGCTGGATACTCTCCTTACTCTTAAAGTTAAGTGGTTGAATCACAGGAATCTCATATTGAAGAGCCTTTGCCTTAACAGGGCTTGGCTGAAGTCGCTTTCCCCGTCCCCGAGGGCGATCAGGCTGCGTATAGACAGCTACTACATCATAATCTGCCTCAATTAAGGCCTCTAATGTGGCAACAGAAAAATCGGGGGTTCCGGCAAAAACGACACGTATACTCATGATAATTACTACTCTCTTACTCTTTTCGGTGAGGGGATTGGTTAATTGCACATTAGTGCAAGGAAGATATAGAACCTATATAAACTTATGCACTACGCTCCCGCTCACGGAGCACACGCTCAAGCTTCTTCAAAATCCGCTCCTGCTTCAACCGTGAGAGATAATCAATAAAGAGCACCCCCTCTAAATGATCAATCTCATGTTGAATACAGCGGGCAAGCAGATCTTCTGCCTCAAGCTCAAACGGCTCACCTGTTACATCCTGTGCTCGCACTTTAATCTTTAATGATCGTGTTACAGGCCCCCCGGTTAATGTTGGGAGCGAGAGGCACCCCTCATCAGAGTCCTCAACCTCCTTAGATTCCTCAACAATCTCCGGATTAATCATAACAATGGGGGCGTTCCGCTCCTCAGAGCAGTCAGCAACAATAACACGCTTTAATACATTAACCTGATTTGCCGCTAACCCAATACCTTGATGCTCATACATCGTTGCAATCATCTGCTCAGCAAACTGAGCCAACTCTTCATTAAACTCTGTTACAGGCTCTGCCTTTGCCCGTAATGCTGGATGGGGTACTGTAACAACTTCTAATATCGACATATCTATAATTGAATTCCTCTTCGATTATGGTTAATCTTTGCTAATATATGTAAGTTTCTAACGACTCTATAAGAATATGATCTACTACAAAAATAGTGTACTATCTTAGCGAAATACTATACCCTTTGCACTATATGTAGTATATATGCTCTATTGATTATAGTTAGGGATTTTGCTTAAATTCCTAGTCGTTAAATGAGTTAACACGACTAATTTGTAACTAGATACGTATTAATATAAGTAAGATAAGGATCTATTTAGATGACGATAAAAAGAATGTTGGTGGCATTGACGATTATGCTTTCAACAGTTGCCTCTGCTGTAACGATTAAATCGAATGCCCCCGAAACCTACACTGTAAAAGAGGGGGATACCCTTTGGGCTATCTCAGGACTATATCTTGATGAACCTTGGCACTGGAAGAGACTCTGGGCACAAAATAGACAGATCAAAAATCCCCACCTAATCTATCCTGGGGATCAGATCCACTTTAAGGATGGTACACTCTCTATCACCCGCGCAGGAGGAGGCAATGTTCGTGCAGTTCGTCTCACCCCAGAGATGAGAGAAGTGCCTCTTGATACTGGTGTGCCTGCCCTCTCTTACAATCAGCTTAGCAGCACTGTGGTGGAGATGGAGTTCCTCTCAGCAGAGGAGATCAAAGAGCTTCCCTATATTATCGCCTCTGAAGATCAGCGTATCATGGGAACTAAGGATCGCCGTGTCTATATCAGTGAAGAGCTTGAGCCAGGAAAAGTCTACAATATCTATGCTCAAGGTGAGACATATAAAGCAAAACGTGGCCAAAACTACAATGTCCCTGTCGAGTTAGGAACAGAGTTAATTAAAACAGGCGAAGTACGAATTGAGCGTAATAAGGATGGCATGGCAACTGGTAATATCATCGCTATCGATCACCGTGGCCCCCGCGATGGGCACCGCCTTATCTTAAAAGAGAAGGCCCTTCCAAGCCTCTATTTTGAACCTAAAGCAGCTCCTCATGGAACAGCTGCACAGATAATTGGCATGCCAAATGCCTTAGCAAGCTCAGCAAAAGGTGCTACAGTAATTTTAGATCGCGGTATCGATGCTGGTATCCATCAAGGGGATGTTCTTCTAGCACAGACTGATAGTCTCTATACCCGTGATCCATATACTAATCAGAAAGTAGCCTTACCTTCAGAAGCGGTTGCCACCATTATGGTCTATAAAGTCTTCGATCAAGTTAGTCTAGGCTTAATTATGGAGGCATCTGATCGAGTAAAAATTGGGAGCTATGCCGTAACACCACATAGCGGGCGTTAAAGGCGGTAGAGAGTAAAAGATAGGAGGACTCTCTTTTATTAGCCCCTTACCTCGATAAATAGATTGAAGGAAAGCATATGATTCGATAATTAGAATCATATGCTTTTTTCTTACAATCGTAAGTGATTGCATCATATTATTGATGCATATCAGGTAGAGGCTCTCTCCCATCAAGGACACCTCTACCCTTTTAACGTTATGATAGGAGAAGAGGGGTAGCTTGCATTTTTTTAAGACTAAATAAGAGAGAATTAAATGATGTATACACTAGTAATAAATTGTGGAAGCTCATCGCTTAAATTTGCGCTTGTTGATTCCGAAACAAAAATAACAAAAACCAGTGGACTTGCAGAAAATCTTGGTAGCGATAATGCTCTAATCTCAATCAAGTGGGAGGGAGAGCAGCTAACAACCCCCCTTGCTGAGAAGAATCATCTCGGTGCTGTTAAACATATCTTTGACTTTCTCCAGAAAGAGGCCCTCTCTCAGCAGATCGAAGCCGTAGGGCATCGAGTCGTACATGGGGCAGATCTATTTAGTGAACCAGCCCTAATTAATGATGAAGTTATTGCAGGAATTGAGGCATGTAATCCACTCGCACCGCTCCATAACCCCGCACATCTAATCGGGATTCGCGCTGCCATGTCTGTCCTGTCGGAGCTTCCCCATGTGGCTGTATTCGATACCTCATTCCATCAAACCATGCCAAAAAAAGCATATCTATATGCATTGCCCCTAGAGCTTTATCATGAGCATAGCGTCCGTCGTTACGGCTTTCATGGAAGCAGTCACCGCTATATTACTGAACGCACTGCCGAACTACTCAATAAGCCCGTTGATGAGCTCAACCTAATTAGTGCTCATTTAGGTAATGGCGCCTCTGTTACTGCCATCAAAGAGGGGCGCTCCATCGACACCAGTATGGGTTTGACCCCCCTTGAAGGGCTGGTTATGGGGACGCGTTCAGGCACCATCGATCCTGGAATTTTTCGCTTCTTAGCTAACGAGCTGAATATGGGGATTGAAGAGATTGACTCCCTTCTTAATAAAAAGAGTGGTCTATTAGGACTCTCAGGTCTATCCAATGATTGCCGAACTCTACAAGAGAGCGCTAATGCGGGCAATGAAGCAGCAGCCCTTGCGCTTCAGATCTTTATCTATCGCATCGCTAAAACAATTGCCTCCTACTTAGTTCCTCTCCCCCATGTCGATGCAATCGCCTTTACTGGTGGGATCGGAGAGAACTCCGCCTATATCCGCTCAGAGGTGATTAAAGAGCTTACCTTTATGCACTACACCTTAGATGAGGAAGCCAATAACCGCCTATGTGGTGGAAACGAAGGGGTTATTGCCACAAGTGATTATTTTGGTAAAGCAATGGTTGTCTGTACAGATGAGGAGGCGATGATCGTTCGCGAAACCTTAGCCCTGATTCGATAATATTCATCAGAAGCACTCTTCGCTCTCTCTGTTAAGAGCGCTAATAATGAGTACCATTTATATAAACAACTGCTACAAAGAATCATTTAGGAGCCATTATGAATCTACTATTTATTACCCCTGTAGGTAAGATTAATAACCTAGCCCCCATCTCATTTGGCCTTATTCAGGCCCTTGAAAATAGCGGGCTTAAGGTTGGATATCTAAAGCCCATAGCCCGTGACAAAGAGGAGCTCTCAACTCACCTCTACCGCGAACTCTTCAATGCAGAGCTCCCCTTAGCGCTCGATAGCCGTAAAGCTGAGCACTATATTCGTCACAACTGTTACGATCAGATCTTAGAAGATGTTATTGAGAAGATCAGTCAACTTAAGCGTGAACCTTACGACCTCATTATTGTTGAGGGCTTAAATCCTGAAGGGGGGGAGAAGAACCCCTTCATCACCCGCCTCAATCTCGATATTGCTCGAACACTCTCGGCAGGGGTCATCTTTGCTGGAAACTCTGGGGATAACAGTGCTGCAGTGATCGCCGAATATTTAGATCTTCAAACTGAACTATTTAGCCAAACCCACACTTGGTTTGCCGGCTATATCCTCAATCATGTGCAGAATATTGATAATGTGCAAGGTATCGCACAGCAATGTCAGCGACCTGCCGCAAAAGCTTTAGAGCCTCTTGCGGTTATCCCCCAAAAAGATGAACTCACTAACCCTCTCGATGTCGTTCGCTTTATTGCTGAAAATATCACAACCATCAATCTAATTGAGCGACTCGATGAGGAGCGTGAAGAGCGGATGCCTCCGTCAATGTTCCGATATGCCCTACTTGAGCGAGCTCGTGCTGACCGGAAACGCATTATCCTCCCAGAGGGTGAAGAGCCTCGTACAATTCAAGCAGCAATTATCTGTGCAGAGAAGGGAATTGCAACACCGCTACTTATTGGTGAGCGCGCCACTATTGAGGAGAATGCACAACAGCGGGGACTCACACTCCCTCAAGAGATCGAAATTATCACTCCCGATAATGAGCTTCGTGAACGCTATGTTGCGGGGTTTGTTGCTCGTCGCAAACATCGAGGAGCCACTGAAGAGAGTGCTCGTGAAGCACTACAAAACAATGTTGTTTTAGGCACGATGATGTTAGCTGAAGGGGATGTCGATGGACTTGTCTCCGGTGCTATCCATACTACAGCCGATACCATTCGCCCCGCATTACAGCTTATCGGCACCGATGAGGACTCTAGTATCGTCTCCAGCATCTTCTTTATGTTGATGTCTGACCAAGTACATGTCTATGGTGATTGTGCAGTTAATCCTAGCCCAACTCCCGAGCAGCTTGCCGATATTGCTATTCAGTCTGCCCAGTCAGCTGAACGCTTTGGCATTGAGCCTCGGGTCGCTATGATCTCCTACTCTACCGGCACTTCTGGAGCAGGGAAAGCAGTTGAAGCAGTAGCTAAAGCAACCAAAATTGCGCAGGAGCGTGCACCTCAATATGCTATTGATGGCCCCTTACAGTTTGATGCTGCTTGTGTGCCAGAGGTAGGACGTCAAAAAGCGCCAGATAGTCCCGTAGCAGGTCATGCTACCGTCTTTATCTATCCCGATCTAAATACTGGTAATACCACCTATAAAGCAGTGCAGCGAAGCGCAAATGTCGTTAGTATCGGGCCAATGCTTCAAGGGTTGGCAAAACCTGTCAATGACCTCTCTCGCGGAGCACTTGTGGATGATATTGTGTATACTATCGCGATAACTGCGCTTCAAGCTCAGTCACATTAATATTACTCGGTGGCCAATCACCACTCTATTAAAACATTAACCTAATGAGCACCATTAGCAGCGCACTAATGGTGCTCTCTACCTTTTAAAGCTGCGCAAAGAGGTATGCTGTGTCAATTATACGCCGTGAAAAGAGAGAGCCCTACTCCGCCAATGAGATGTATCAGTTGGTTAACGATGTCGCTTCATATCCTAAATTTCTACCTTGGTGTAAAGACTCAAAGGTACTCACTGAGAGTGAGAAACTGATGGAAGCCTCCATCTTAATGGCGCGAGGCCCTCTGAATCGCTGGTTTACTACCCGCAATCAATTAACGCCTGGTGAGAAGATCACACTCGATCTTGTTGATGGTCCATTTAAACATCTTAAAGGGTCATGGAGTTTTATCGAAGATCCATCGGGAGGATGTACGGTTCGCTTTGTTGTTGATTTCGATTTCGCTTTTGGTCCAGCCCGACTCCTAATGACCCCCGTCTTTGAGAGTATCGCCTCCTCATTGGTTAATGCCTTTAGTAAACGGGCACGTGAAGTATATGGAGCACGTTAATCATGACAGATCAGAAGAGTATTACGGTGGAGTTTATTCTCGCCCTGCCCCATAAGCAGCAGAGCGAGAAACAGCAATTACAAAAGGGCATTACACTACAGGAAGCTCTCCCCTTCTTTACTCTTTATCATCAAGGAATAGCATTGGTTCCCGACGCCCAATTTGGCATCTTTAACCAAATTGTTCCCCCCCACCATCCCCTAGAGGATGGTGATCGTATCGAGCTCTATCGCCCATTAATTATCGATCCTAAAGAAGCAAGACGAATTCGTGCCGAACGGCAAGCGGCAATTGAGCAGAAGCGTCGCTAAGGAATAAAAGAGTATGATAACTACTCTTAAACGGATGGTTTAATATTACGGTTTAATCGCACTTAAAGAGAATTGGCGCCACACCTCATAAACCGATATCGCTACCGCATTAGAGAGATTCAGGCTACGCCCACCATTATTAGCCATCGGTAAATAGAGTCGCTCATCATCCCCTAGGGAGGAGAGTATCGACTCAGGCAATCCTCGAGTTTCAGGGCCAAAGAGTAATGCATCTCCCGACTCAAACTGAGCTTCATAGAAGTTTCGCGCCCCTTTCGTTGTCATAGCATAGAGTTTGCGAGGGGCTATCTCCGCTATTGCTGAAGAGAGATCAGGCCATACACTCACCGCTGCCCACTCTTGATAATCGAGCCCTGCTCGGCGTAATGCCCGATCCTCTAATTGAAATCCTAACGGCTCAATCAGATGTAGATCGGCACCACTATTTGCGCAGAGTCGAATAATATTTCCTGTGTTAGGTGGAATTTCAGGCTCATAGAGAATCACAGATAATTGTCTATTTTCCATCATCGATTCTACTCCACAATCCCACAGCCATTAAAGGCTTGCCCATCAATGGTAATGGTGGTGACATAACCCTCTCCATTACAACGCTTACCCGAGAGCACCATTACAATACTCTTATCAGGTGATGAGATATAAGCCTTCCCTCCTCTATTTTCACCCTGCCAACTTAATCGTCGACTCTCTGAAATCATCTCAGAAGTACTCTGAAATTGAAATGAACGCCCCTTTAGCGAGCCATACCAATGGGGCCTCTCTCCAGAAAAGTTAATGGATAACGAGGTCGCATCCTTCGGTACGATCGGCGGTGTTGGCTCAACCTTACGCACCACCTCTTTTTGCGCCTGATCGCGATTATGCTCAGATGCCACCTTAGACGTATCCTCTTCTATCTCCTCTAGCCCCTCTAAAAGGGTTGCAAAATCTCCCCCCTCATTATCTGCACATCCTTGAAAATGGGTATCGTGATGCAGTAGTTCAATCTGATATGGATAGACTTCCCCTTTATGGGTACAAGCATTCTCACTCAATGTTAACTTTAAGCTACCCGTTGCTGCCTGTAAAAGTAACTTTTTATCTCCAATCCGTTTACGCTGCCATACAATTGTCCGATTCTCCCCTAAGCCTAACGCCGTTAATGAGAAGTCACGCTCCTCAATTGTACCGCTCCACTCAACAGGATCACTCCCAATCAGACTCCAGGCTAAAGGGGCAACCACTTCACTCTCTTGCTGCTCCTGACCATCTAAGGAGGCAAAGCAGCCACTTAAAAATAGAAGCATTGCCATTATGACTAAAATCTGGCCCCCTCTCCCATTATTGATCCTACGCTCTATTTGACACTTACACATCTCTCCTCCCTATTAATCAGATTTTAAACAAAAGAGGCGCATTAACCCTCTCTAATTAATGCGCCTCCTACCTTTATAAGTTGGGTCTTAACCCTAATTTAACTCTTTTTATGCTCGAGCATCGCCTTAACAAATGCGGTAAAAAGTGGGTGACCATCACGCGGTGTTGAGGTGAATTCAGGATGGGCTTGTGTTGCAATAAACCATGGGTGATCATTAAGCTCAATAAATTCTACACCCTGCTCTGTTTCACCAGAGATAATAAAATTGCCATCATCAAATTGCTCTAAGTAATCAGAGTTTACCCCGTAACGGTTTCGATGACGCTCCTCTACCACCGATACCCCATACGCAGCATATGTTTTGGTTCCCTCTTTAAGCTCGGCCCGCATAGCGCCCAGAGACATCTTCCCGCGAAACTCAAAATGCTCCCCCGCTTCAGGTAGATGCTCCTCAACCAGATTAATAACAGGATCTTTCGACTCCTCCTCTACCTCTTGAGTGTGGGCTTGCGATAAACCTAAGACATTACGTGCATACTCTACCACCGCCAACTGCAACCCTAAACAGATCCCTAAGTAGGGGATCTTATTCACACGCGCATACTCAATTGCTCGAATTTTCCCCTCTATTCCACGCTCTCCAAATCCGCCGGGCACCAATATTGCATCAACATCTGCAAAAACCTGCTCAAGATCATTCGGTGAACTCTCTTCGAGATCACTAGCATCTACATATTTAATCTCAACCTTCGTCTCCGTCTGAATTCCAGCGTGCAGCAATGCTTCATTTAAAGATTTATAAGTATCCGTCAACTCAACATATTTACCCACTAACGCCACTGTTACGGTTGCCTTAGTATTCTCAATGCGCTCCACAACTCGCTGCCAATCAGAAAGATCAGCGGGGGGTGCCTCTAGATTGAAAAAGTCTAATACGATCGAGTCAAGCTGCTCTTGATGGAGCATCATCGGTATTTTATAGATTGAACTAGCATCAAGGCATGAGATTACCGCCTCTTCTGGTACAGAGGTAAAGAGTGCAATTTTCCGACGCTCATCTTTAGGTAGTGGAATTTCAGTGCGGCAGATTAAGATATCGGGCTGAATTCCAATAGAGCGCAACTCTTTAGCGGAGTGTTGCGTCGGCTTAGTCTTTAACTCTCCCGACGCTTTTAGGTAAGGCACCAATGTTAAATGCATAAAGAGTGCATTACGTGACCCAAGCTCGGTTCTAAGTTGACGAATCGCCTCAAGAAATGGGAGTGACTCAATATCACCCACCGTTCCCCCAATCTCAATAATAGCGATATCTGCGCCTACAGCAACATGCTTGATCCGCTCTTTAATCTCATCAGTAATATGGGGGATCACCTGTACCGTTTTGCCATCATAATCCCCCCGCTGCTCACGCTCAATAACACTTTTGTAGACACGTCCAGCACTTACACTATTTTTACGTGTAGCGCGCATTCGAATAAAACGCTCATAATGTCCAAGATCGAGATCAGTCTCGGCACCATCTGCGGTAACGAAGACCTCTCCATGCTGGAAAGGGCTCATACGACCTGGATCGACATTAATATAAGGATCGAGCTTCATCATGGTGACCTTAAGCCCTCGCGTCTCAAGTATCGCCCCTAGCGATGCTGCTGCAATTCCTTTACCGAGTGATGAAACAACCCCACCTGTAACAAATATAAAACGTGTCATTCGCCCCTTCCTGAATCATAAATAATCTTAATGCATCAGGAAGGGTATTTTAATCGAAAGCAGACATTATTTCGACCTCAATAATAAAATAATTTGGTTGATTTATTATAATCTACCCCTTAACTAAAGGGGAGATACCATAGCCTCTCTCTACCATTGTTAGCCATCTAATAAAGGGTTTTTTCCTACCCCTCCACCATACCGGATAAAAAAGAGCCCTGACATCCAGTCGCATTTTCTCTATAATTCTTTATAATCTGATCCACCCATTTTCAACTAAGGATTTATCATCATGTCAATTACCAACCAACAGTGTGCCAATGCGATTCGTGCATTGAGCATGGATGCTATACAGAAAGCTAATTCGGGCCATCCTGGGGCCCCTATGGGAATGGCGGAGATCGCCACTACCCTTTGGCGAAAGCATCTTAACCATAATCCTAACAACCCTAATTTTGCTAATCGTGATCGCTTTGTCCTCTCCAATGGGCATGCATCAATGCTCCTCTATTCACTGCTACACCTGACCGGTTATGAACTCTCTATGGATGAGATTAAAGAGTTTAGGCAGCTAGACTCTAAAACCGCAGGGCACCCCGAATATGGTTATATCCCCGGCATTGAAACCACCACAGGCCCTTTAGGGCAGGGTGTAGGAAATGCTGTTGGTTTTGCACTTGCAGAACGCCTAATGGCTGCCGAGTTCAATCGTGAAGGGCACTCAATCATTGACCACTACACCTATCTCTTTCTAGGGGATGGATGCCTAATGGAAGGAATCTCCCATGAGGTATGTTCTCTTGCCGGAACATTAAAACTCAATAAGCTTATCGCCTATTATGACGATAACGGCATCTCTATTGATGGCGATATTCGAGGCTGGTTTACCGATAATACAGCAGAGCGCTTCCGTAGTTACGGCTGGAATGTGATCGAAAATGTCGATGGGCATGATTTTGCTGCACTAGAGGAAGCAACCGTAGCTGCAAAATCCTCCGACAAGCCCACCTTAATCATGTGTAAAACATTAATTGGTAAGGGCTCCCCGAATAAAGAAGGGTCAGAAGCGACCCACGGTGCCCCTTTAGGAGAGGAGGAGATTGCAGCCACAAAAGAGGCCCTCAACTGGCCCTACGGCCCCTTTGAGATTCCTGAAGAGATCTATGCCGCCTGGGATGCCCGAGAGCGTGGTGACTCATTAGAGCAGGAGTGGAATCAGCGCTTTGCTCAATATGAGAGTGCTTATCCCGATTTAGCTAAGGAGTTTCTACGTCGCCAAGCAGGAGAATTGCCAGACGATTTTACCGCAACCTTCAAGGCGGCCATCAGAGCTGCGAATGAGAAAGGGGAGGATATTGCCACTCGAGTAGCAAGCAAAAATGCCCTTGACGCCTTAGCTACAAATCTTGGTGAGATTATCGGCGGCTCAGCAGACCTAACCCCATCAAATAACACCTTCTTTAAAGGGAGTGTTGATTATGATATTGAGAGCGGTAAAGGAAACTACATCCGCTATGGAGTGCGGGAATTTGGTATGGCTGCCATAATGAATGGATTAGCTCTCTACGGTGGATTTATTCCCTATGGCGCTACCTTCTTAGTCTTTTCAGATTATGCTCGTAATGCAATACGAATGAGCGCCTTAATGGAGCAGCGAGTAGTCTACATCATGACTCACGACTCCATCGGTCTAGGTGAAGATGGGCCGACCCATCAACCTATCGAGCATATTGAGTCCCTACGCTTAATACCGAATCTCGATCTCTGGCGTCCTTGTGATGCTGTTGAAACCATGGTGGCATGGGGTGTGGCCTTGCAGTCGAAAAAGACCCCATCACTACTTGCACTCTCACGACAAGGATTACCCCACCAACAGCGTGATGAAGCGATGTTAGCAAATATTGAGCGTGGCGGTTATGTTCTTAAAGAGGTGGAAAACCCAATATTAACCATTATTGCAACCGGATCAGAGGTAGCATTAGCAATGGATGTCGCTGCACGAAATCCGCAGATCCGAGTTGTCTCAATGCCCTCTGTTGAGCGTTTTAGAGCACAAGAGAGTGCCTACCAGCAGCAGGTGCTTGGCTCTGTAACACGCCTTGCGATTGAGGCGGGTGCTACCCGTGGCTGGTACGAGTATGCTCACCACGTTATCGGAATCGATACCTTTGGTGCTTCAGCCCCTGCAAAGGAGCTCTTTAAACGCTATAAGTTTACCGTTGAGGATGTTGAGGCAGTAATCGCATCACTCTAAGCGGCACCTAAATCACAGATTATGGATAAACTCCATAGAGTAACCTAGAGGGGAGTGATCAAGATCACTCCCTTTTTTATCGCCAAGCAGGCAGAGGATACTCCTCCTTTTCATCCCCTCAACCTGAGAGAAAAGTGATAAATTTCGGGGGAAAACTCTAGCAGACGTGTTAGTATAGGGCGTTTATTTGTAAGTTATCTCCTCTCCCCTCTTCTAAAGAGGGGGTAGAGCATAACTTCCTTGAATCTATTTCAGAAAAATGGAGTGATTATACTGATATGAAAAGATTAATAATCGCAGCATCGCTTGCTCTCTTATCACCTGCTTTTGCGCAAGCAGCACCAGAACAGAGTATCTGGCCAACCATAATCATGTTTGGTGGAATGTTTGTGCTCATGTATTTTATGATTATTCGCCCAAACAAAAAGCGAGCCAATGAGCATGCAGCCCTAATTAACTCTCTTAAAGTAGGTAATGAGGTAATGCTCCATTCCGGCCTAGTAGGTCGTATTCAAGCTCTTGGTGAAAATTATATCGCTCTTGAGGTTGCGAATAATGTTGTCGTACGAGTACAACGGCAATCGATCGGCACGCTCCTTCCTAAAGGGAGCTACAAAGGTGATCTAACCTAATCCTAATAGAGTATAAAGCTTAGGAGCCACTCTCCTAAGCTTGTTTGCTATCTGTGTTCCTAAGCTTTCTCTATAGAGAGCCTATTTAGAGACCTATTAAAAGAGATTATCTATGCTTAACCGTTATCCACTTTGGAAAAACATTCTTATTTTTGGAATTGTTATTCTCTCCACTATTCTGGCGCTCCCAAATCTGTATGGGGAGGACCCCTCAGTACAGATCTCTGCTAAACCAGAGACAACCCTCACCACTGAGATGGTTGAGAATCTACTTGCCGAGCGAGGTTTCAACATTAAACGTATCGATTCCCTCGATAGCCAGCAGCTCTTGGTTCGTTTTCGTGATCCTGAAGAGCAATTAAATGCTAAAGATTATCTCGATGAGGTCCTCTCTCAGGAGTATACAACCGCTCTCAATCTAGCTCCCGATATGCCCAAATGGCTCTCCACTCTTGGATTGCAACCAATGTATCTAGGGCTCGACTTAAGGGGGGGTGTTCACTTTCTTCTTGAGATCGATATGGAGGCGCTTGTTGAGCAACTCACCAATAGTTATGTCGGCACGCTACGGGATACAATGGCAAAAGAGCGGCTCAACCCTACAATTGAGGTAACAGGAGCACAAAATATCACTCTTCACTTTACTAATGAAGAGGGGGCCGCACAGGCAGCACATGTACTACGGAGAAATCCCTCCTTTCAGGAGCTAGAGGTAACTCTCAATCGAGATCGTCTCCATATATTAGTCTCTGATCATGAGATCAATGAGCGCAAGCGAAGTGCTGTGACACAAAATATTACAACATTGCGCAACCGTGTTAATGAGCTCGGCGTTGCAGAACCGATCATCCAACAGCAGGGGGTTGATCGTATCGTTGTACAGCTACCGGGCATTCAAGATACTGCTCGCGCTAAAGAGATCCTTGGTTCAACTGCAACCCTACAATTTCGCATGGTTGATGAGCGCCGTACCAACTCTCCAGCTGATCTTAAACGTGCAATTGAGCGACGGGCACCTCTTGGCACAGAGCTTCTCTACACCCGTGATGGTCGCCCGATGCTGCTTCACGATCAGGTGATTTTAACCGGTGACTCTATCATTAGTGCGAGCGCAGGCTTTAACCCCGAAACTAATGGGCCAGAAGTCTATATTCGTCTCGACTCAAAAGGTGCAGACCGCTTTGGTGCAATTACCAAGGAGAATGTTGGTAATCTGATGGCTACCGTCTTTATAGAGAATAAGGTTCACTATGAGATGGTCGATGGTGTTGCAGAGAAGCGTAATATCACCACAAAAGAGATCGCAAATGCCGCTGTTATTCGCTCACAACTCTTTGATCGCTTCTCAATTTCAGGACTTGATAGCATTGAGGAGGCAAATAATCTTGCCATAACCCTCAGCTCTGGTGCGCTTGCAGCCCCAATCCATATCATCGAAGAACGAACCGTTGGCCCTAGCGCTGGTAAAGAGAATATCGATCGCGGAATGAATGCTGCGCTCTTTGGGTTAATTATGGTGATGCTCTTTATGGCTGTTCGCTACCGTGCTTTTGGTATCGTTGCTGATATAGCCCTCTTTGCTAATCTCATTTTAATCTTAGCGGCTCTCTCACTACTCCAGGCAACCTTAACCTTGCCAGGAATTGCAGGAATTGTGCTCTCGCTAGGAATGAGTGTAGATGCCAATGTTTTAATCAATGAGCGGATCCGAGAAGATCTGCGGAAAGGGGTGAGTCCACAAAATGCCATTGATGCTGGATTTGGTCGTGCATTTGCGACCATTATGGATGCTAACTTAACCAGTCTTTTTGCTGCTTTAGCACTCTTTTATGTAGGCTCTGGTCCCATTAAGGGGTTTGCGGTAACGCTTTCAATAGGGATTATCACCTCCATCTTCACTGCCGTCTACTTTAACCGAGCTCTGATTAACTTCTTCTGGGGTGGACGCCGCTTAAGTAAGCTGCCAATAGGTGGGCGTGAACGACTTAAAATCTTCTCAGGCGAAACTACCTATGATTTTATGCGTCTGTGTAAATTCTGGGTTATCTCCTGCATAATAGTTATCGTTGCTGCAATTGCCATTATCTCTATCAAAGGCTTCAACTACGGGCTTGATTTTACCGGTGGTACTGAAGTGGTTGTTGAGTATGAGCACGGTGTCGAAATGGCCCCAATCTATCAACAGCTTGATGCGGCAGAGATTGATGCAACGGCACAACTCTTTGGTAAAGCCGATACTGTTCTTATCAGCATGGCTACAGATGAGGATGCCGATAGTGGAGAGATTAGTGATCTGATTCTCGATACCCTCCAGAATGAGGAGAATCCTCTTACCATTCAACGTATCGATTTTATTGGATCGAAAGTCGGCGATGAGCTAGTCACCGGAGGAGTGATCGCTTCAACAATTGCTGTCTTACTTATCCTTGCCTACATTTGGATTCGCTTTGAGTGGAAGCTTGCAGTGGGATCGATACTCTCAACTATACATGATGCCCTCTTCGTGATCGCTTTCTTCTCACTGGCAGGGCTCACTTTCGACCTCACCTCACTTGCTGCAATCCTAGCAGTTATCGGTTACTCGGTGAATGATACTGTCGTTGTTCTTGACCGCATACGGGAAAACTTTAGAAAGCTACGTCATGGAACACCTTATGAGATCGTCAATGCCTCGATTAACCAGACCTTATCGAGAACCATTATGACCTCGATCACCACATTCTTAGCAGTCCTCGCACTCTATATCTTTGGGGGTGCTGCTATTGAATCCTTCTCCTTAATTATGTTGATCGGTATCGCTGTTGGAACCTACTCCTCAATCTTCGTAGCCGCAGCAGGAGCGTTAATCTTAGGGTTAAAACGGGAAGATCTCCTTCCCCCATCTCCTGATAAAGAGAAAGATGGCCCTCTAAGTTACGAAACATCGATCTGATTTGAAGGGGGAGAAAACCCTAAAAGGTAAGCCTCTACAGCGATCTAGAGCTACTCTAGCCCGCTGTAGAGGTTTTTATCTTTAAGCTTATCTGTTAAAATAGGTAAGTTATTGCACCCAATATTTATACTTAGATCATTAATAGCAAAAAGAGAGAAGAGATCTTGTCGCAAGCAATTTATAGACCTGTAAAGTCCTCACCGAAAATCCTAACAAAGATGGCGGATATCATGCGTTATACCATCTTTTCGGCTTTCTTAATTCTTGCCTGCACCCTCTATCTAAGCCTTATTACCCATCATCCTAATGATGCTGCTTGGACTAGTGCAGTACAGACACAAAAACTCCATAATTGGGCAGGCCTCTATGGAGCTTACTACTCAGATATTACCTTTACCCTCTTTGGCAGAGCAGCATGGCTTATCCCGCTACTGCTCATCGTCTTTGCCTATCAGCTCATTGTAAAGAAGAAGATGATCCATCTTACAGTGCCCCTCATTGCAACTCGCTTAGGGGGAGTACTGCTCTTTCTCTTCACCTTTAGCGCTCTTTTAGATCTCTCAAGCGCAAGTGGTGGGGTGATTGGTAACGCCATCTCAAGCTTCTATGTGCAACTGATCAATTTTATCTCTCGCTCAACTTCAGTCATTATTGTCTATAGTGGACAGCTACTCTTTGCACTCCTAGCATTAATCGGATTGACACTAGCCTCAGGGGCAGGTCCAATTCGTTGGGCCGACTACTTTGGTGATCTCTTACTAACACTCAAAAGAAAGCTCTTTAGACAACTCTCTAATCAAGAGCCCCAGATTAGTCGTGATGGGTTAGCCTCGGTTGAGCATTTAATGCAGCGCCCCGATCCTAAAGGGAATGATCGCATGGAAGAGGCAGCATCACAGTCAAACGTAACCTCTGATGAGCAGCCAGATCTAACCGAACCGATATTAGAGGAGACAACACCATATCAGGAGCCTCAGTTTAATGATCATGAGACACTTCCCCCCTTCTCCGCCTTAGATGATCAAACCCCTCTCTTTGAGCCTGAAGATAAAGGAGAAGAGGAGATAATTGCTCCCCACTCCACTTCCTCCGAATCCTTACAATCACCATCTGAAGATTCTCTCCACTTTGCAGCTGAGGAGGAGCAGGAGCAAATCATCACGCCACCCGATAAAGTTGCTCTTGAGCTTGAACCGGCAACTGAATCGGTATGGCACCATCCTAAACCCTCCAATAAGGAGGAGCGCGCGCGCCCTATAGAGACCCTAGACGAGGAGGAGTTTCCCCCTCTCCCACCTGTTAACCCTTTTGAGCGAAAAGAGCGATTAACCAACTGGCTTCAGATCACCACTCAAGAGCCAACACCGTTGGTAGTAGAAGAGACACCTTCATTGGCGACAGCATCAGAGGAGCATGCTCCAGGTCTCTTCGATCGCTTTAAGTTAAAGCGCACCAAACGCAGTAAGGAGCCAAAGTTTTTTGATGCCTCATTTCTTAAAACAGAGCGTCCCCCATTTAACCCTTTAAAGAGTATTGAGAATTCTGAAGAGCTGCATCAAGAGCCAACGCACTATGATGATCCTATCATCTCTTTTTCTGCTGATGAACCTACAATGCCGCTTGCTGAGCCCCCCAGCGCAATAGAGAGGGATGGGATGAGAAGAGAGCCCACTTTGCAACACTTTAATGATGAGAGCTCCTCCCCCTTCAATCTCTTTGCTGTAGAGGAGGGTACTACAGCGGATAGCCAATTAGCGCCATTAGAAGAGGAATCCTCTACAGAACCAATTGGCGAACCACTCCCCTTTGCCTTTGAGCCGGTGGTTACCCCCGAAATCGTCTCTACACAACCTCTTAAAGAGGAGCAACAGCATGAGGATACCCCCCCATCACTAGTGGAGCCCCTTACTCTTAATCCACCAACATTTACTACCAATAATCCATCTGCTCTACAGCAGAAGCCTGATACTTCTCAGCAGGAGGTTACTGACTCCCATTACCCAATGAAAGGGCGGCTACCGAGCCTCGATCTACTCGGTAATCCACCTCCAAAAAAGAATCTCTATGAAGAGGGAGAACTACGCGCTTTAGGCGATCTCATCGAGGAGCAGTTACAACACTATAATGTCTCTGTTAGGGTGGTGGATGCCGAACCAGGTCCCATCATTACCCGCTTTAGCCTTGAGCTTGCTCCTGGGGTGAAGGTGGCGCAAATCAATACCCTCTCAAAAGATATTGCACGCGCCCTCTCAGTCACCAATATTCGGGTTGAAGATATTATTCCCGGCACCCCATATGTCGGCTTAGAGGTACCTAATGCACGGCGAGAGACTGTCCACTTTAAAGATGGCTTAGCCTCCAAAGAGTATCGACAGGAGAAGAATCCTTTAACCATGATTCTTGGGCAGGATATCTCAGGACAGCATGTCATCTCTAATCTTCAGAAGATGCCCCACCTATTGGTGGCAGGAACGACAGGATCCGGTAAATCAGTAGGTATTAATACAATGTTATTGAGCCTTCTCTACAAGGCCCTTCCTGAAGATTTGCGCCTAATACTTATTGATCCGAAGATGTTGGAGTTATCCGTCTACAATGATATTCCACACCTCTTAACTCCAGTGATAACCGATATGAATGAATCAGCTAATGCCCTACGCTGGTGTGTTGCTGAGATGGAGCATCGCTACCATCTTTTAAGTCAACTGAAGGTGCGTAATATTCAAGGATTTAATGAGAAGGTTTTAGAGCATAAGAGACGTGGAACACCACTACGTAATCCCCTCTACAACAGTGGTGATGATCTCTCTGAATTTGCACAAGATGAGTATCTTGAAAAGCTTCCCTATATCGTGATTGTTATCGATGAGTTTGCCGATATGATGATGATGGTGGGGAAAAAGTGTGAGGAGCTTATCGCCCGTCTAACTCAAAAAGCACGTGCTGCGGGCATTCATCTCATTATTGCGACACAACGCCCCTCTGTTGATGTAATTACTGGATTGATTAAATCGAATGTTCCATCACGTATTGCATTCCAGGTCTCTAGCCGCATCGATTCCCGCACAATACTCGATCAGCAGGGAGCGGAAACGCTCTTGGGGAATGGAGATATGCTCTATCTTCCGATTGGTGAGTCTATCCCACAACGAGTTCATGGTGCCTTTATCAGTGACCATGAAGTCAACAAGATCGTTGAATTCTTAAAACTGACTGGAGCGCCTAACTATATAGAGGGGATCTTAACCGATCCCACAGAGCCAATCCCAGGCCTCTCAGAGGAAGCATCAGGCGTTCCCGATGATGAGTCTGATCCACTCTACGATGAAGCAGTACGTATAGTTATTGAGACGCGTCGTGCAAGTGTCTCATATCTTCAGCGTCGCTTACGAATTGGCTTTAATCGCGCATCACGCATTATGGATGAGATGGAGCGCAATGGTTTTGTCTCGCCCCCTGAGGGTAACGGTAGCCGTGAAGTATTAATCGCCGCCGCCTCTGATGATGTTGATGAGGATTAACTTAATCCAACTTAAAAGGAGTATTCATGACTAATGAGAAGATCACCCCACTCTTTACCACAGAGAAGGGTGAGTATATCCCCCTTTACATAACCGATAAAATCAGATGGAGTCATCTCTCCGATTTTCAGCAACGTTGGTTAAGTAATCAGGGAGTTACTGCCGATCTCTCTCCCCAAAAATTTATCATCATTCCCGATGAGAAGGGGGATGTTGAAGCTGTTTATATTGCTAAGGATAGGGAGATTACCTTCACCTTAGGAGAGGCTCAACATTCGCTTCCACCAGGAACCTATCTGCTCTCAGGGGACTTTACTGAAGAGGAGCAGAAAGCCCTACTATTAGGATTCTTTTTAGGCTCCTACCAATTTGATAAGTATCGAACAACCAAGCCCCCTAAAGTTCGCTTCTACCTTCCTGAAGGTATAGCGACGGCTCTATTGCATAGTGCTCAGGCCCACAAGCTAACCCGTGACCTTATTAATGAACCCCCAAATCACCTAACCACTGACAACCTCTCCACTCTTATTAAAGCAGAACTGAGTGATTATCCAATTACCATTCAAGAGTGGCGAGGCGAAGCACTCCTTAAGGATAATTTTCCCCTTATCTATACCGTCGGTGCTGGTAGTGAGTATAAACCACGCTTTTTAGAGATTACCTATGGTCAATCCACTGATCCTGCCTTAACCATTGTTGGTAAAGGGGTCTGTTTTGACACAGGGGGGTTAGATATAAAACCCTCATCCGGAATGCGCCTAATGAAGAAAGATATGGGGGGTGCTGCACATGCAGTAGCCTTAGCTAAGTGGATTATGGCTGAACAACTTCCCCTCTCTCTTCGTCTACTCCTACCTATTGTAGAAAATAGCCTCTCCCAGCGGGCGATGCGTCCTAGCGATATTGTTAAAGCCCGTAATGGATTAACGGTTGAGATTGATAACACCGATGCTGAAGGACGACTTATTCTAGCTGATGCTTTAAGTTACGCAACAGAGCAACGTTGTGATCTCCTAATTAATATTGCCACCTTAACCGGTGCTGCACGGGTAGCATTAGGTCCCGAGCTTCCAGCTCTCTTTAGTAATGATGATCATTTAGCCAATATATTATTAGCTGCAGGGGAACAGGCTGATGACCCTCTCTGGCGCTTGCCTCTGCATCGTGGCTACCAATCATGGATTGAGCCTGATATTGCTGATTTAGCTAACTCAGCCAAGTATCCTCAAGGAGGAGCAATCACCGCAGCTCTCTTCTTAGAACACTTTATTGCCCAAAAAGAGTCGCTCCCCTTTGCCCATATTGATGTTATGGCCTGGAATATTCGTCAACGGCCAGGACGCCCAATCGGAGGTGAAGCGATGGGATTACGAGCTCTTTTTAATGGTATCTGCCACTATCTCTTAAAATAGCACACCATATTTAGATATAGATCAGTACCTAACCTACCATTAACCGCTTAAAATGCCGATAGTAGTTACTTGTCAATGAGAAAAACTATCGGCATAATTCTCTTTTATGCTATAGTTAGATTCCAACCATTTCCCATATTTTCAGTAGGATAGTAATGAATAGAAAGAGACTGTTTAAGCTTCCCTTCTTATTAGTGATGTTACTGTCACTCTTCTCCACAGCCATTGCAGAGACCGGCTTTTCTGCATTCATTGTGGATCAAAAGAGTGGTGAAGTACTCTTTGAACATGATGCTTACGAGAGTCGTTATCCTGCATCAATCACTAAGGTAATGACCCTCTATCTTGCCTTTGAAGATCTTAAAGCGGGGCGAGCAAAGCTGAATCAACCCATCCGTTTCTCTCAACATGCCGCTTCACAACCCCCATCTAAGATTGGGGTGCCGGCCGGTGAGGCAATCACTTTAGATCTAGCAATTAAAGCGTTAATTGTTAAATCAGCTAATGATGTCGCAACAGCAGTAGCCGAAAACCTTGCTGGAAGTGAGCGGGCATTTGTTGAGCGGATGAATCGCAAAGCAAAAGAACTGGGGCTCTATAATACCCATTTTGTAAATCCACATGGACTCTTCGATGAGCGGCAGGTCTCCACTGCTAGTGATCTACTACAGCTAGGGATCGCTATCTATAACGACTTCCCTCAATATTACCCCCTCTTTAAAACAGAATCCTTCTCCTATAATGGCACTCAATTCACCTCCCACAATCGGGTTAATAAGAACTTTCCCGGTGCGGATGGAATCAAAACAGGTTATATCAGAAAATCAGGATTCAACCTACTTACAAGTGCTAAGCAGGGGGATCGACGCCTCTTTGCTGTTATTCTCGGGGGGCGTACTACAAAGCTACGTGATGATCTAATGATGGATCTATTAGCCTCCTCATTCCAGCAGCTCAATAGTGGACGACAGGTAGCCCTCAATCCAGTAATTACACGAGATATGACGGTTCTCTTTAAGCCCGATCATCCCAATGCTACTGATAAGACCCGTTTAGTAAGCAAGAGCCCTGCACGCCCAAATCTACCAAAAGTTAATCTAATCGCACAATCGAGTCAAGAGATCCATCCTAATAGTAGCGCTGCTATACAAGTTGGAGCCTTCAGCAGCTACCAATCGGCTCAAAACCAAGCTCGTTTAGTTCATCGTCAAGTACGAGAGGGACAGATCGAAATTGTCAACAAAGATGATCTCTACCGCGCACTACTGGTAGGATTCGATTATGATCGAGCACATATGACCTGTGAGGAATTAAAACGTAATAATACCTCATGTTTTGTACTCGCACTCTAGCTTAGAATCTGAATCTACTTTATAAAGAAAAGAGCCTATTGAGGCTCTTTTTTATAACCAAAAATCATTATGGAATCTGCCAATTGATTGGTTCTTTACCATGAGCCGCTAAATACTCATTAGTCCGAATAAAATGGCGACAACCAAAAAAACCTCGATAGGCTGCTAATGGTGATGGGTGTGGTGCGGTCAACACAAGATGCTTAGTGCGATCAATTTTTGCTCCTTTACGCTGAGCATGCGCTCCCCAAAGCAGAAAGACCACTCTCTCTTTATATTGATTAATTAATGCTACAACACGATCGGTAAACTCTTCCCATCCATACTCTTTATGTGCATTAGCACACCCTCTCTCTACCGTTAAAACACTATTTAACAGTAGCACCCCCTGCTTAGCCCATGGGGTAAGATCCCCGCTACTTGGTGGGGTAAAATCTGAAAAGTTATCCCCTAGCTCCTTATATATATTACGCAGAGAAGGGGGGATCACCATCCCTTGTCGTACCGAAAATGCTAAGCCATTCGCCTGATTTGGCCCATGATAGGGATCTTGCCCTAAAATAACGACACGTATTGAAGCAAAAGGGGTAAATCGAAATGCATTAAAGACCTCTCTTCTAGGTGGGTAAATCTCCTTTCCTGCCTCTCGCTCTTGAGCTACTCTCTGAAGTAATCTCGTAAAGTAATCTGCATTTTTCTCCTCTTTTAAGAGGCTTTCCCATGTTAATACCATAGATGCTCCCGATTGATCTCTGCATAGAGAATAATATCTAAAAAACGCCCATCTTGACTACGTAAATAGTGATGTAGTAACCCCTCTTTTATAAATCCTGCTCGCTCTAAAAGTCTTTGTGAACGCCTATTATCCGGAGAGACTACTGCTTCTAAACGTAAAGTATTTAATTGAGTGAATGCATAGTGACGAAGTAACTGAACAGCCTCTAGCCCTAACCCCATCCCCCAATACTCGGGATGTAGCTCATAACCAATCTCAGCACGATACTCATCATGATTAATATGATTATAGCCAGCTGTCCCAATAAATGATTGATCATAATAGAGAGCATAACGACATCCCCGCTCACTAAGGCGAGCCTCCTCCATCACTGAGAGAATCTCAAGGATCTCACCTTCATTAGATGGGGGTTTTAAATTGATATAGCGATATACCTCAGGCTCTCGCCATAACCAATAGAGCTTTGATCGATGCTGCTCCCCTAATGGTATTAATACTAATCGTTCACTTTCTAAACGTTCATCCATAATTAGTAGCCCTCTACGATATAATAAGTGCTTCATTTACTTAAAAGGTTAGAGATAATGGCACAGCGCAAGGAACTTAATCCCCTCATCTATGGGGTTATTCACCTCATTATTCGCATACTATTGATTATGCTCTTTCTTCAACTCTCCCTCACTCTTCTTAACTCCTATTGGGCTGGTCGAGAATGGGCATTTCATCTACCTCTTATCATCACCCTCTTTAGCTGGAGTGGCTATCTACTACTTGAACTCTTAATTTTAAAGAGCTCTGCCGGACGCACCATTAATAAGAGCTTAGCCACTGTCGGCCTCCTTATGGCTCTAATACTTCTCTTGGTACAATAGATCCTTTAAAAAAGATCCCATAGTATTCCTACCATGGGATCTATTAAGCGTAAATATTAGACGTTAGGGCTAAACATTAAATCTAAAATGAATAACATCCCCATCATTAACGATATAATCCTTCCCTTCTAAACGAACCTTCCCCTGCTCACGAGCGCCACTCTCTCCTCTATAGGTAACAAAATCCTCATATGCGATCACCTCTGCACGAATAAAGCCTCGCTGGAAATCTGTATGAATCACACCGGCGGCCTCAGGGGCTGTTGCTCCCGCCTTAATTGTCCATGCACGTACCTCTTTAACCCCAGCCGTGAAGTAGGTCTCTAAATTAAGAAGCTTATAACCTGCTCGAATAACTCGATTAAGACCAGGCTCCTCAAAGCCCATATCCTCTAAAAAGAGCTCACGATCCTCCTCATCGAGTTGGGAGATCTCAGCCTCCATCGAGGCACAAATAGGAACCACAAAAGAGCCTTCAGACTCTGCATACTCCCGCACTTGATCAAGGAGAGGATTATTCTCAAAACCATCCTCATTAACATTAGCGATATACATAACCGGCTTAATCGTTAAGAGATGAAGCTCTCGAAGGAGTTGTCGCTCATCAGTAGAGAGCTCAAGCGAGCGAACGCTCTTACCCTCATTGAGCGCAGGAATAATTTTTGATTTAAGCAGCTCCGCTTGTGCGGCAGCCTCTTTATCCCCCCCTTTTGCAACGCGCTCAACCCGCTGTAGAAAGCGCTCAGCGGTAGCAAGATCTGCAATTGAGAGCTCAGTATTGATTACCTCAATATCATCTAAAGGGCTCACTCTTCCAGACACATGCACAATATCATCATTCTCAAAACAGCGAACAACATGAGCGATTGCATCTGTTTCACGTATATTGGCTAAAAATTGATTTCCTAGCCCCTCCCCTTCTGAAGCCCCTTCTACTAAGCCTGCAATATCAACAAAATCCATATAGGTTTGCTGTACGCGTTCAGGCTTAACAATCTCAACTAGCGGCTCTAAACGAGGATCGGGAACATAGACGCGTCCCACATTCGGTTCAATAGTACAAAAGGGATAGTTTTCTGCATCAATACCTGCATTCGTTAATGCATTAAAGAGAGTCGATTTTCCTACATTAGGTAACCCAACAATGCCACACTGTACAGCCATATTTCTTCCTTATAAATAGTTGAATCATGATAATCTTTTTAGCGACGATGAAGATCATTCATCGCTCGCTCCCGATCACCACTAACATAATCATTGAGACTCTGCCGAGCAAAATAGAGTGAATCTAAAATTGCCTCATACTCTGATCCGCTTGCTCGACCTAAAACATAGTTAGAGACTTCTCTTCGATCACCTGGATGTCCAATACCAATTCGAAGTCGAGAGAACTGCTCTGTCCCTAGATGGGTAATAATACTACGAAGACCATTGTGCCCACCATGCCCACCTCCAACTTTAAAACGTGCTCGACCAGGTGGGAGATCTAACTCATCATGAACAATTAGAATCTCCTCTGGCTTTAACTTATAGAAATGGGCTAAGGCTTGTACCGATTCACCGCTACGATTCATATAGGTCATAGGCATTAAGAGCATCACCGAGCGATTGTCCAACTGCACCTCACCTACCAACCCTTTAAAGCGCCTATTTTCGTTGAGCACACCGCTTCTAATAGCATCAATAAACCAAAAACCCGCATTATGGCGGGTTTTTGCATATTCAGGCCCAGGATTTCCGAGCCCTACTATCAATTTAATCATAAGCATTAAGACTCTTACTCGTCTGCCTCAGCCTCAGCATCCTCTTCTTCTGCCTCAGCTTCCTCAGCCGCCGCTTCAGCTTCTGCCGCAGCAGCATCTTCAGCCTCTTCATCATACTCTTGCATCTCAATAATGCTGACTACTGGCTGATCATTAAGCTCTTCTTCATTCATAAGATCAACAAAATCAACATTCTCAATAGCAGGAATATCTGAGATCATAAGCGTACCATTTAGCTCTAAATCTGTGATATCTAGCTCAATCACATTCGGTAAGTACTTCGGTAAACAGGAGACCGCTAATGATGCTAAGTGCTGTGTTACCTGACCATTACCATGAACAACGCCATGAGCTTTATCTTCATTGAGTAACTCAACAGGAATATCAACAACAATCGCCTCATCTGCACGAACGCGCATAAAGTCTAAATGGGTAATTAATGGCTTGAATGGATGACGCTGAATATCACGTAAAATTGCACTATCTTCTACACCATCGATCTCAATCGTAACGATACTTGTATAGATATCCTCATCACGGAAGTTACGTAATACTGCGTTATGGTTAAGAACGATGCTCTCTGCCTCTTTATCTGCACCATAAACAATTGCGGGAATCTCTCCGTTACGACGTAGGCGGCGGCTCGCTCCTTTCCCTAAATCGGTCCGTTTGGTCCCTTTAAAAATTAAATCTGCCATAATTAATTACTCCAATAAATAGTCAATAGTCCATGGGATACCGCGACCAGCACCCACAGCGAATAAGCAAGGTATTATATAGCCCCTACTCCTCATTTGCAATTGCAATTGAGTTTACCACCATATTTTTACGAATCTCCACACCCCGCTTACCCCGCTCATCGAGTAGCTCTAACCACTCCTGCGGTTTTAGTGTAAACTCACGGCGACCATAGCCGATCCGTACTGAATCTTTCTTCCCCATAGTGATGATCGCTTTTAATGAATCAGCTCCCGACTTAAAATCAGCTCCAGGCATCTGAATAATCTGATTCCCCTTACCTCGACTAATCTGGGGTATTTCACTTATCTTCACCACCAGAACACGCCCCGTGGCAGTGATAGCCATCAGGTAATCCTCTTCAATACTCTCAATTCGCTGAGGGGGAAGGAGTTGACCACCATCATTAAGATTGACCATACTTTTGCCCGCTCTTTGTCGACTTAAAAGCTCTTTATACTGAATCACAAAACCGTACCCGTTTGTAGCCGATAGTAAATAGTAACGTTCCGGTTTATCCAATATAATCTGCTCGATACGGCGACCACTCTCTAAAGTGATTCGTCCTGTGATCGGCTCACCCGTACTCCGTGCCGTCGGAAGATCATGGGTCGATGTACTATAGACGCGCCCATCATTATCAAATAGTACTAACTGCTGATTATTGCGACCAAAACAGGATGTTAAGTAACCATCTCCCGTCTTGTAGTTAAGGCCGGAAGGATCAATATCGAGACTCTTAGCAGCCCGAATCCAGCCCATCTTAGAGAGCACTACCATAACCGGCTCAGCACTAATGAGAGCCGCCTCATCAATCGCCTCTGCAGCAGGGCGCTCAACAAGATCAGAGCGGCGCTCATCACCATAACGATCAGCATCCTCCTTAATCTCCTGTTTCATGAGCGCATTAATTTTTTTCGGGCTCTTAAGATAACCTAAAATCTCATCTAGCTCCTTTTGCAGCGCTGCAGATTCGCCCTGAATCTTCATCTCCTCAAGGCGAGCTAACTGCCGTAAGCGGGTCTCTAGAATATATTCCGCCTGCTCATCTGTTAATTGAAAACGCTCAATCAACATCTCCTTAGGCTTATCCTCTTCACGAATAATTCGAATAACTTCATCTAAATTAAGAAAGGCGATTAGCAACCCCTCTAAAAGGTGGAGTCGCCGTTCAATACGCTCTTTGTGAAAGGTTAACCGCTTTGTGATTGTTTCACGCCTAAATTGAATCCACTCATTAAGAATTTGAGAGAGATTCTTTACCTGTGGCTTTAAATCTAACCCAATCATATTCAGGTTAACGCGAAAAGATTTTTCAAGATCCGTTGTTGCAAATAGATGGCTCATCACCCGTTTAAGATCCACTCGATTAGAGCGAGGTACAAGAACTATGCGTACCAGCTCCTCATGATCAGATTCATCCCGAATATCTTCAATCATCGGAAGCTTCTTTGCCTCCATCTGCTCGGCAATCTCCACCTGAATCTTCTCACCTGATACCTGATAAGGTAGCTGGTAGATGACAATATTACCCTCTTCAATGCGATAACGAGCACGGACCCTGATGGAGCCACGCCCCTTCTGATAGATCTTAATAAGCTCCTCTTTAGGTGTAATAATTTCACCACCTGTAGGATAATCGGGTGCAGGGATATACTCTACTAATGCCTCTACACTCAGATTTGGATCATCAATCAGGGCACATGTTCCTGCTGCAATCTCATGGATATTGTGGGGAGGAATATCGGTAGCCATCCCCACCGCAATACCTGATCCTCCATTGAGTAAAACATTAGGAAGTCTTGCAGGAAGCAGTGCTGGCTCCTGCAGTGAGCCATCAAAATTTGGCTGCCAATCAACCGTCCCCTCACCAAGCTCCTGAAGAAGTAGCTGCGAATATTTTGAGAGCTTTGATTCAGTGTAACGCATGGCTGCAAATGATTTAGGATCATCGAGCGAACCAAAGTTTCCTTGTCCTTCCACTAAGGGGTAGCGGTAGGAGAAGGGTTGAGTCATCAATACCATCGCCTCGTAACAGGCACTATCACCATGAGGATGGTACTTCCCTAATACATCCCCTACTGTACGAGCGGACTTCTTCGGCTTTGCACTCGCTGAGAGGCCAAGCTCACTCATCGCATAGATGATACGTCGTTGAACCGGCTTTAATCCATCCCCAATATAGGGAAGAGCTCGATCTAAAATGACATACATAGAGTAATTAAGGTAAGCCTCTTCGGCAAAATCTGCCATAGAGCGCTGTTCAAAATTTTGATTGGTTAAACTGCCCATAAATAAGTTTTTCTCTACAATAAAAAAACCCACCGAAGCGTAACTGATGGGTCTTATAGGTGATTTAATCGTCTATATATCTAATGATTTAATGATTTAAAATATAAATTGTGGCTTATCCTCAAAGCCTACAAGACGCTCTAACTCCGTCTCAAAAATTGGCTCAGCAATAATACGATCGGCATACCGGTAATGAACAGTAAGGCTCATCTCATAAGGGTTGCCTACCACTGCTGTAAGGCGCCCCCGCTCATTGAGCAGATCGGTTAAATACTCCGGCACTTTAGCTAAGGAGCCAGCTAAAATAATAACATCAAATGTCCCTAACTCATCAAGAGAGTCCTCAGCAATATTGAGAGTTATAAACTCAATATTTTGATACCCCTCCGCCTCACAGCGTGCTGCCGCCTGCGCAACGAGCTCTGCATCTAAATCCACCGCCACTACAGAAGCTCCTAACTGCCCTAAACAAGCAGCAAGAAAACCACTTCCAGCGCCGACTAAGAGTATCCGCTCATCTGCCTGTATACGTGTCTCTTGTAGAATACGCCCCTCAATGACCGGCGATAACATGCTGACATCTTTATTTAGAGGGATACGCATCTCAGAGTAAGCTACAGGGCGATACTCTTCTGGAACAAAATGGTGACGAGGAACGTTGTCAAAAGCATCTAAGACCCGCTGATTTAACACCCGCCAAGGTCTTAACATCTGCTGGATCATATTGGTCCGGGATTGCGCCATATTAAATTTACTATTCGCCACTTTTACCCTCTCTATTTGTACTTCTTTATAAGTAAATTAGTTGTAATTAGATTATAATACCATAACCATTTACTCTGTTTGCAAGGATTTTTTAGGGGGCGTCTGCTTTAGACTTTAAAATAGGTAAAGAGCCCCATAGCTGCTTGAAAAGAGTAGCGCGACTCTCTAAAATTCAATGCTGACAACTACTATCCCCGAAATCATCGTTAACTATGAGGAATATTAAAATATGTTTAAGAAGATTGCTCTAAAAGAGTTTGACCAGGCGCTCTACACCGCCATTATGGATGAGAATAGACGTCAAGAGGAGCATGTTGAGTTGATCGCCTCCGAAAACTACTGCTCCCCCTTAGTAATGGAGCTGCAAGGATCGCAACTTACCAATAAATATGCTGAAGGGTATCCCGGCAAGCGCTACTACGGAGGATGTGAGTTTGTTGATATTGCTGAAGAGCTTGCTATTGAGCGAGCGAAGAAGCTCTTTGGTGCTGATTATGCAAATGTACAACCCCACTCTGGCTCTCAGGCAAATGGTGCGGTCTATCTTGCTCTTTTAGAGGCGGGGGATACTGTATTAGGAATGAGTCTTGATCATGGTGGTCACCTAACTCATGGCGCGAGTGTCAACTTTTCAGGGCGTACCTATAATGCGGTTCACTATGGTGTTAACGATGAAGGGCTAATCGATTATGCTGAAGTCGAGGCGTTAGCTATAGAGCATAAGCCAAAGATGATTATTGCGGGTTTCTCTGCATACTCTAAAACATTGGACTTTGCTAAGTTCCGCGAAATCGCTGATAAAGTTGGAGCATATCTTTTTGTTGATATGGCGCATGTCGCTGGTTTAATTGCTGCAGGGCTCTACCCTAATCCCGTTCCATATGCTGACGTTGTTACTACAACCACACATAAAACACTACGGGGCCCACGTGGTGGTCTTATTCTGGCAAAAGCCAATCCCGATCTTGAGAAGAAGCTAAACTCAGCCATCTTCCCAGGTATCCAAGGTGGCCCCCTCATGCATGTGATTGCCGCAAAAGCAGTCGCTTTTCTTGAAGCATTACAGCCTGAGTTTAAAGAGTATCAGGCACAAGTTATTGCAAATGCCAAAAAGATGGCGACTATCTTCCAGTCAAGAGGCTATAAAATAGTCTCTAATGGTACCGATAATCATCTCATGTTGGTAGATCTAATCGATCGTGGTATTACAGGTAAAGAGGCAGATGAGGCTCTTGGACGCGCCAATATAACTGTTAATAAAAACTCTGTCCCTAATGATCCCCAATCACCATTTGTGACTTCAGGGATCCGTGTAGGAACACCCGCAATCACAACCCGTGGATTTAAGGAGGCAGAGATTGAGCTACTTACTAACTGGATCTGTGACATACTCGATAATATCAATGATGATGAGGTTATTGAACGAGTGGCAAACAATGTAAAAGGGCTCTGCGCTAAATTTCCAGTTTATCAGTAAATTACCCTAATCAATTAGCAAAATAAGAGAGAGCTCCTCTAATGGGAGCTCTCTTTTTTATTATCTTTCATTTTTATTAATTTAATATTACTCCCCTGCCTGCCATATTTTAGGTTCAATAAATCCCTCATATAGTGGCGTACTACGAATATAATCTCGATAGAAATCTGACTCGTAAGCAGCTTTAAGTGCTCTAGCCCAAGGCTTATCAAGATCATCTTTACGAATCACAACAATAACCACATGCTCTGGCGGAGTCTTCTCCACCACCAAACCATCGGTCATCTTTAATCCAGCATTGGCAACATAATTGCCATTAACTATAGCAAAATCAACATCATCAATCGTTCGTAAACTTTGTGGCGATTCGATCTGTTTAAAGATTAAATCTACAGAGCCTGGATGGATATCATTAGCGCTAAACTGCTTAATATCTGCATCTTCAGCAATCGTTACCCAGCCAATCTCCTCTAAAATTCGTGCCGCTCGCTCCGCATTAACAGGATCATTAGGGATAGAGACGGTCATTCCATCACGCACCTCTGCTAACGAAGTATGACGTGTTGAGCGTAAGGATTGTGGGGCACTAGCAAGGTCCACTAACTTCACCATTATATTGTCAAAGTGGGGATTGACCTCTTCCATATAGGCTTGACTCTGATGAATCGCTACATCAATCGATCCCTCATAAAGAGCTGGATTGATCTGCGCATTTTGTGATAAGACACGCACCTCTGTTTGATACCCCTCTTTAGCTAATAATGGCGCTACCCCCTCTTCAAATTGATCAATATAGGTCGAGGGCCCAAAACCGACACGAATGACCGTATCGTCAGAAGACTCTCCACCACAAGCACTTAATAGGATCCCCAATACTGAAGTAACAAGAAATAACCCCACTCGATTCCATCTATCTTTTATCATCATTAATTACCTTTCTAATAGGGAGATTACTCTCTCTCCCATCTTTGAGGAAAAATTAGCCCCTCGTAAAGAGGCTCCGATTTTATATAAGCTTCAAACTCAGCAGACTGATAAACCTCCTTAATCGCGAGCGCCCAAGGCTCCTCTCGATTCTTCTCTAAAATCGCTACCTTAACTAGATGCTCAGGTGGTGAGTCTTCAATCGCTAAACCATCCTGAATTCGCAATCCTGCATTGGTAACGTAATTACCATTAACAATAACAAAATCAATATCTTCCATTACCCGCAACATCTGTGCTGCTTCCACTTCAAGAATCTCTAACTCAACACTTCCTGGCTTTACTTCATCAATATGGAAAGTAGCTATCTCCAAATCAGGTGCAAGGGTGACCCAACCAATCTCTTCTAATAATCGCGCTGCTCGTTCGGCGTTAACCGGATCATTAGGAATCGCAATACGCATTCCATCACGCACATCATCTAACGAACTATGTCTACTAGAGCGCAACGTTTGTGGTGCACTCGGGGTATCTGCCCAGACAATCATCTTCTCTCCCCCTAAACGTCGATTCATCTCATGTAGATTAGCCGTACTAATATGGACCGAAACATCAACCGCCCCCTCTTTAAGAGCGACCGGAATCATTGAGTTTTGAGAAAAGATCCGCAACTCTACCCCATACCCCATCTCCTCTAGGAGCGGTTTGATCCCCTTCTCCACCTGATCGACATAGATTGAAGGACCTAAGCCAAAAGTGATTGTTGGCTGCTGATTCTCTTCAACCCCACACCCCCCTAATAGAAGGGCACCTACTATGATGACGGTTAATATTCGCCTAAATGATCGATATACTCCTCTATTCTCCATTCTTCTCTCCTGAGCTTATTAAAAAATTTAGGGTAGATTGAGTGCTCTTTTTGCTAATTGGGTAATCACCATATCCTCCATCGGCGGATTATGTAGACCAGCACGCACATCTCGATAGTAACGCTGTAAGGGATTACTACGAGAAAGGCTACGGGCACCCACAAGACGCATCGCTAAGTCGACAACCATAATCGCCTTATTAACTGTGGAGACTTTAACGGCACTTAAGAGCTCACCGAGTGCATATCGCTCCTGATCAGTACTTCGATCCCACTCTTTTGCTGTATTAAAGAGGAAGGATTCCATCTCCAATAGCAGCAGGCGCATCTGCCCAACCTTCTGTTGAACAGCGGGGAATTGAGCAATCGTCCCCGATGAGATTGAGTTAGGTGCGTAATGAGTGGCAAAAGTCAACGCCTCCTCATATGCTGCCGTCGCAATTCCAAAATAGACTGTTGGAATATGGAGCAGCCACCCCTGTGGTGCCTTCTTTCCAGGCGTAAGGTATTGTGCTAAATCCTCCGGTCGCACCTCAACCCCATCTAAAATTAGATCGTGGCTCCCACTTGCACTCATGGCAATAGAATCCCACGTCTCTTCGATCGACACCCCTGGTAGAGTACGCTTGATAAGAAAACTGCCTACCTTATCACTCTCTTCAATCGAAGCACTCACGGCGAAATAGTCAAGCACAGGCGCTAAGGTTGTAAACGTTTTCCTTCCAGAGATGCGCCATCCAAATTTAGTTTTAAGAGCCACCGTTTCCGGTTTCCCTCCCCGTGTAGGACTTCCTGTTGCTGGCTCAGAGGCGGCATTATTAATCAATGCTCCCTCGGTCACCACCGCTTCTGCTAATTCAGCATAGAGTGATTCATCCCAAGCTCCACTCTCACCTAAACTCTTACTAATCCCTAAATGCCAACCAATAGAGAGAGCAGTAGAGGCGTCGACTTTAGCAATCTCTGCCTGTAGCTTGAGCATCTCACAGAGGGAGATCCCACCACCTCCATACTGCTTAGGAATCGTTAACGCAGGTAGATTAATCGCCCGTAATAGCTGATAATTTTCGTAGGGATAATGCCCAGTATAATCATGCGCTGCAGCCCTCTGTTTAAATGGTTTAATCGCTTCTCTTAATGCTTCTAAACGCATCTTATGGGTAGGTAGGGCAAGTAGATCAACGGCCCCTCTCTTCTTCTCAGTCATATCTTTTCTCCAGATGAGTAGAGAGAGTCACTCTAAAAGTGACGAATCTCTCTTTTTAATAAAAATCATAAAATATCGATAGTAGAAATGATCCCTTTCGCAGATAAGTGGTTATCATTCACAGATCACCACAGCCTACAATCTGCTTAGTGATACTTCCGAGCTAGATAGTTGCCAAGCGATTGGATGCTCTGAACTAAAATAATTAAGACAACAACGGTGTAGATAATCGCAACTGTATCAAATCGCTGATGGCCGTAGTTGAGTGCTAAATCTCCAATTCCACCGCCCCCTACCGCTCCCGCCATTGCGGTTGCTCCAATCAAACCAATCGTAGCGGTCGTAAAGTTAAGAATTAATGAGCCACGAGCCTCTGGAATTAAAAAGCGCCAAATAATCTGAGGCGTTGTTGCTCCTAACGATTGTGCCGCTTCAATAATTCCCTTATCTACCTCTAATAGTGAGCTCTCTACTAAGCGCCCAATAAAGGGGGAGATGTAGATAATTAACGGAACAATCGCTGCTGCTGTTCCAATGGAGGATCCCACCACCCAACGGGTAAAGGGGATAATCGCCACCAGTAGAATAATAAAGGGGAGTGAGCGAATAATATTAACCATGGGATTGAGGAGTAGATAGATCCATCGATTCGGCTTAATCCCTCCGGGACGGGTAATCACCAGAAGTATACCGATTAATGAGCCAATAATAATCCCCACCAGGAGTGATACGCCCACCATAATGAGGGTCTCCTCTCCCGCCTGTATAAATTGAGCTAAGGTCACCCGCGTCTTCACTACCGAATGGTACCAATTCCAAAATTCCTGCCACATTCTATGCCTCCTTACCTAACTTCTGCTGTGATACATTGATCCCCTTCTTTATCCCTTGGTGGGTGACACGAACACCATGTTGCTCTAAAAAAGTGATTCCCTCTGCAACTCTGCTCGCCTCCCCCTTCATCTGCACAAACATGCTCCCAAGAATTGCCCCTTCAATCTCAATCATGTTGGCAAAGAGGATATTAATCACCACCTCACCTTGCAAAATGAGGGCATTAATCACCGGCTCTTGAGCCGAGCGCTCTAAGAATTCGAAACGATAGATATCGGTTAAGGTAGGATCATCTAAATTTAGAAGAACTCGCTCAGGGATAGAATCCCCCAGTACCGTTCGGACAAAACGCTTAGTGGTCTCATGTTGAGGATTACCAAAGAGCTCATAGGTAGGGCCTAACTCAATAATACGTCCTCGCTCCATCACTGCGATACGATTACAAAGATACTCCACAACCTCCATCTGATGGGTTACCATCACAATAGTAATCCCCTGCTCCTCATTGATCTTTTTAAGCAGATCGAGAATTGCTATTGTCGTTTGGGGGTCGAGGGCTGAGGTCGCTTCATCACACAGAAGAATTTTAGGGTTATTCGCCAATGCTCGAGCAATACCGATTCGTTGCTTCTGCCCACCTGATAACTCCCGTGGGTAGGCATGATATTTATCTGGTAATTCAACAAAAGCGAGTAGTTCCCGCACACGGGCTTCAATCGCTCTTTGGGGGAGCTCTTTCGCTAATATTAAGGGGAGCGCAATATTCTCTGCAACACTCTTCGTCTCAAGTAGATTAAAGTGTTGGAAGATCATGCCAATCTTCTTTTTAGCCTTGCGTAGCTCTTTAGGGGAGTAGTGAGAGAGATCTTCACCATTGACAAGAACACGACCACTTGTGGGGCTCTCTAAGTCATTAATAAGACGAATTAAGGTGCTTTTTCCTGCACCACTCCAGCCGATGATGCCGAAGATTTCACCCTTATTGATGGTGAGATTAATCTCTTTAAGGGCATATGTTGTGGTTCCGTTACGTAAATACTCTTTATTAACTGCTTCAAATTGGATCATTTCCTCTACTCCGTCTCTTTCTCTGTGTGTGGTGATATCGCTCTTGTGAAGATACAAAAGATAAACAGCAACAGATCGGCATCATAAAGAGAGAGCAGATATTAATATTCATAAATAGACTCCTTAAATATAAATTAGATAGATTAAATATAGATTAAAGATATTTATATTAATGCTTTATAATATATTGATTTATATAGAGTTATTTGCCTCTATAATCAGAAAAAGTGGTTGTTTTATAAAAACATACCCATCAACAATCCGCAAGAAAAAAGATGATCTCGATAAATATTTACTCACTTTTTTATCGATTAACATATTAATAATAGAGACAAAAAGAGAGTGAATATCCCAAAAGAGCTGCTCTAGTGGATGATTTCACTCTCAATTAATTATTGTTTTATTAATAATTGTCTATTGAAGCATTGACATACTATTTCCGATAAGCACTTAAGATCGCTGGCATCTGATTGAGGCGATCGAGTAGCCGACTTAATTGATCGACATGTTGAATCTCAAGGGTAAAATCAATTGAGGTGCTCTCATCCTCTTCACTCTTCATCCGCATATCGATAATCTTAAGCTGCTCGGCAGAGACTAAGAGGCTAATCTCCTGCAAGAGATTCATATTTGGAGCCGCTGTTACATGAATATCTGCTAAAACACGCTGCTCCTCACTATTCCCCCAATCAACATCTACCCGTCGCTCAGGATTCTGCTCTAACATATTTTGATAGTTGGTACACTTCATTCGATGAATGCTGATCCCCCGATTGATCGTGATATATCCTCCAATAAGATCTGGTGGGGCAGGACGACAACAGGTCGCCATAGTAGTAAGAAGATCCCCCACGCCACGTACCCGAACAGCGCTTTGTGACTCCTTTGTCTGCGGCCGTACCATTAACTCTGGATCAAAGTTACTACTTCGCTCACGCTCACCTGGTAATCGAGAGATAAATTGATTCATCGTAATATCACCAGCCCCAACATTTGCATATAGATCATTAAGACTGGTGCAATGTAACTTAGCGGCAAGCCGTTTGAGCTCCTCATTACTCATCCGTATATTGAGACGTGATAACTCCCGCTCAACCATCTGTTTTCCAGCAATCTGATTACTCTCAAGCTCCTGCGCCCGGAACCATGTACGAATTTTAGAGCGGGTTCGACTCGAATGGGTATACCCAAGATGGGGTGAGATCCAGTCGCGACTTGGCTGCGCATGCTTCCCTGTTAAAATTTCAATACGATCCTGATTTTTAAGCCGATATGTAAGAGGAACAATATGACCATTAACTTTTGCACCACGACAACGATGCCCTAATTCAGTATGGATTTTATAGGCAAAATCCAACGGGGTAGAGCCTGCTGCCAACTCAATGGGCTCCCCTTCAGGTGTAATGACATAGACATGATCATTAAAGATATTCTCCTCAGAAGCATGCTCATCATCACCCGCTTCAAGGGCGCGGCTTAAATGCTCTCGTAACCAATTTAGGTCTGCTTGATCAATCGATGTTCCACTCCCCTCTTTATATTTCCAGTGAGCTGCAACCCCTAATTCAGCATCTTCATGCATCTGTCGGGTTCGAATTTGCACCTCAAGAGTTAAATCTCCTGGCGCTAAAACCACCGTATGTAATGATTGATAACCATTGGGCTTAGGATTAGCGATATAGTCATCAAACTCCTTAGGGATAGGGGTCCATAAATCATGAATTAATCCTAAAACGGTGTAGCACTCAGCAGTACTCTCAACCAAAATTCGTACCGCACGAAGATCGAACAGTTGATCAAAACTTAAATTTTTCTGATTCATCTTCTTCCAGATACTGTAAATATGCTTTACACGGCCTGTCACTTCCGCATTAATCCCAGCATCTGCTACGAGCTGCTCTAAGCGCATAATCACTTTGTGAATATAGCGTTCACGATCCTCGCGACGTCCATCAAGCTTTGATGCAATCTCACGATAAGCCAAGGGCTCTAAAAAGCGGAGACTATAATCTTCTAGCTCCCACTTTATTCGCGATAATCCTAAACGATTTGCTACAGGTGCAAAAATACTATTTGTATTTTGTGCGATTCGATGCTGCTCTGCCTCATCGATACCGCGGGCATTACGCATTACAATCACCTGATAAGCCAACATAACAACAATAACGCGAACATCTTCCGCAAGCGCTAAAAACATCTTTCGCTGTGTCTCTTGCGCACGCTCCTTATCACTACGAATATGAGTAAGCTGATTCATCACCCCTAAATTGGAGATAAATTTACGTAATGATTCAGGTTGCTGCTCAACAGGTAGATCAAGTACAAAAAAGATAGCGCCTGCTTGAGGCGTTATCTCATCAATCTCTAGCTCCTCTAAATAGTAGGCCGTCTCAAGAGCCATTTTATAATTACTCTGCCCCTCTTCTGCCTTAATGGCATCATAATAGGGGGCGGGCCAATGAGCACGCTTTGTCTTAAACCACTCTATCAATGCTGATTCTGTAATTGTTTTAGACATCGCCTCTCCTCACTCTCTTTTATCAACTTAATACTCTAATGATGGCACCCCATCCCATATCTCCTCCCTAATCTGTGGAGGATCTCCGCCACTCAATTGTAACCGCCCCTTTTTTTAACAGCGATTAATAAAATATAAGCAATTGATTCTCCTAATGCAAAGAATCTCCACTGCTACATTCAGATACAATTATATGTCACAATGAAATTCGTTATACTAAGATTTTATCAGATAGCAAATATTCAACTCATTCAATATATAGGAGGAACGCGCCATCACTTATCATGTTCTATTTCATCATACCGATCGCGATAAGTGGGGACCACTTATCAACAATATCACCAATCTTATGGCGGCCATGACCGATGAGCTCAAAGCGATTGTCGTTATCGTCAATGGGGCTGCGATCTTAGATCTCAACGACCCAAAACGAGCTAGCGCTATCGATCAATTGATCACAAAGGGCGTTCAATTTAAGGTCTGTAACAATTCATTAATAGGGCAAGATGTTGATCCCGCATCCCTCTCGGCTAAGCTCCTCATTATTCCAGCTGCTATGCCAGAAATTGTCCGCTACCAAGGGGCAGGGTACCTCTACATCAAACCTTAAGAGATGTGCTCAACTTCCTGAAGCGTAATCCGCTCCGCCCCCTCCCGAGTAAAGAGAAGATTATATCGGTCCCCCTTAATGGTTAAATGCATCCCATACTCTCGCTTTGGGTCGTGATGAAATTTAGGTGCTGGATCCTGTGCAAGTACAGACTCAATAAATGGCACTGAATCTTGCAAGTTATACCGCTTGAGCCTCTCTTCCGCCCCTTTTGTAATCACCACTTCTGCCCGTTTAGGGGGAGCGGGCGCAAAGGTACTCTCTGCATCCAGCGCATCAGCAAAGGGGATATAGGGCTTAATGCAGAGGATAGGGGTACCATCAATCAGATCATGGCCTGAAATGGTTAGTGTAACCGCTTTATAATCGACCGCTTCTAATCTGACCGCTGAAAGCCCTAATCCATTAGGGCGAAAGGAGCTTCGCGTCGCAAAGAGCCCCATTCTTCGATTTCCCCCTAACCGTTGGGGGCGGACTGTTGGTTTCCCATTCCATCGATTTTTATGAAAATGGAAAGTGAGCCAAAGATGGGTATAGTGCTCAATCCCTAGAAGAAAATCGGCATTACGATAACGGGGGGTAAAGTGGATCACACCCGTCGCCTCTGAGACTAATCCTGCTTGTCGAGGAGCACCAAACTTCTCTGGATAACTACCATAGAGATGGGCAATGGGCTCCACAATAATGGAGTGACACTCCCCCATCTTCACGCCCCCTCAATCGTTATATTATGGTGTGATAGGAGGGCGATAAAATCCTCCTCTGTCACCACTGGAACCCCTAAACGCTCCGCCTCAGTTAACTTACTTCCCGCTCGCTCCCCCGCTAGTAGATGGGTGGTTCGAGCCGAGACTGAGCCAGTTACGGTTGCGCCTAATTGATGAAGATAATCTCGCGCCTGATTCCGAGTAAAATGGCTCAAGGCACCCGTCAATACCCAACGTTCACCAGCAAGGGGTGCATCCACCTCCACTATAGATTCTCTCTCATATTGAGGCACAACTCCTGCCGCTAATAAGTTATCAATCAGCTGCTGATGGCGCTCTAACTGGAAGAAGCTCACAATATGAGCCGCTACTATAGGGCCGATATCCTCTAGCTGCTGTAACTCCTCTTCATTAGCATTCATTAAACCCGCTAAATCTGGATAGGCACTGGCTAAGGTTCTCGCCGTTGCCTCCCCTACTTCACGAATTCCCAACGCATAAATAAATCGAGCAAATGGGGGATTTTTACTCGCCTCAATGTTAGCAAGCAGATTAGTAGCAGAGCGCTCTCCCATACGAGGGAGCTCAAGTAGACGCTCTTTTGTTAAATGGTAGAGATCAGAGATCTCATCAATCAGCCCCTCATGCAATAGAGTCTCTAACCAACGCGCCCCTAAACCTTCAATATCCATTGCTCCACGGGAGACAAAGTGTTTTAACCCCTCCAGTTTTTGCGCATCACAGGTTAAACCACCACTACAGCGTGCAATCGCCTCATTCTCTATACGGAGAATCGGCGATGCGCAGATAGGGCATTGGGTTGGAAAGTGAATCTTTTTACGAAGCGCCCCATCATTACGCGACTCTGTAACCACACGAGTTACCTTCGGAATGACATCGCCTGCACGATGCACCATTACCTCATCACCAATTTCCACCCCTAAACGATCAATCTCATCGGCATTATGGAGGGTTGCATTAGCAACAATCACACCACCTACAGCGACGGGTTCAAGACGTGCTACCGGGGTAATTGCACCCGTACGCCCTACTTGAAAATCTACCCCTATTAGTCGAGTCCGTGCCTCCATTGCAGGAAATTTAAAAGCTACCGAAAAGCGAGGTGAACGAGCAATAAACCCTAAACGCTGCTGAAGTGATAGATCATCTACCTTATAGACGACACCATCAATCTCATAAGGAAGCTGGTCACGTTGCTCTTTTAAATGTTGATGGTAGGCATGTAGTGTCGTTTGATCTTCAATTCGCTCATTTAATGGTGAGACCGGTACGCCCCATGACTCGACTGCTTCTAACCATTGGCTATGATGGGTAATAGGAAATTGCACCCCTTCATAGATCCCAACACCGTAACAGTAGAAACTTAAATGTCGCTCCGCTGCAATCTTTGAATCGAGCTGCCGAATTGAGCCAGCCGCTGCATTTCTAGGATTGGCAAAGAGTTTTAAACCTCGCTGCAATTGTCTCTGGTTGAGGGTTTCAAAGATCTCTTTCCGCATAAAGACTTCTCCACGAATCTCTAAGCGTTGAGGATAATCACCCTTTAGCTGATGGGGGAGACTACGAATCGTCTTAATATTTTCGGTCACATCTTCCCCTGTTACCCCATCACCCCGTGTTGCTGCCTGTATTAGGCGTCCCTCCTCGTAGAGAATACTCACCGCTAAGCCATCTATTTTTGGCTCTGCATAGAGTGATAGCCTCTCTTTTAATCCTAACTCGCTCGTAAGTCGCGTGTAGAAATGGTCTAGCTCTTCCTCATTAAAGACATTACTTAGTGAGAGCATCGGTAATGAGTGCGTGACCTCCTCAAACTGCTGCAGCACCACCCCCCCTATCTTATTAGTAGGACTATCTGGCTCTCCATATTGGGGATACGCCTTCTCTAACTGCTGAAGCTCCCTAAAGAGGGCATCATACTCATGATCGGGAATCAATGTCTCATCTTCTACATGGTAAGCATAGTTATAATGATTAAGTACAGCCGTTAACTCTTTTATCCGTGCTTTAATCTCACTCTTTGATAAGGAACTCATCACATCTCCTCAAATAAAAAAGTGCTAACAGATGCTAGCACTTTATCTCACTCAATAACTAATTGATTAGTAATACTCTGAAATTGCACGATCCCACTCTTCCGAATCTAATGTACTCTTCTCTTGGTAGAGCTTTGCTAGACTCTCTTTAGTGGCAATCTCACCATCCTCATGATATAGCGTCCCCCCTAAGGTGCTTCCATAACGGGCGGCAATATCAATTAAATTACTAATCGTATCAATCTCTGGATCAGGGCCTGGAATATTGGCAAAAAAGAGTAGACCCGGTAACTCCATCTCCTCAATTCCATCAATCTTAAAACTGCCAGGATGGAGTAGATGCGCAATACTATAAGTGGTCTCATTGCCATAATGGGTGGTGGTAACATGCTTAATAAAGCCCTCATCACACTGCATTAGCTGATGCTCTTCTGCCACCTCTAACACCTCATAGCCAAGATAGGGCTGCTCCTCAGGTGCCACTAAAATTAGCGCAACTGTCTCCACAGGATCGGGACGACGAATAATCCGCTCCCCCGTATCTGGATCAACAGCAAAACCATCATCATCCCTCTGCTGCTCCTCTTTACCCCCAAAGAGGCGCTTTACTCGACCGATAAAGCCTCCTGTCGCGGGTGATGACTTTTCAGCTACCTCTCTCTCTTCCGAAGCAGCATTCTCGATCTCAACGGCAGAGAACTCTTCGCTACTCTCTTGGGATAAAAGCTGAGGCTCATCTGGAGCTATAAAGGGATCATCCGCTGCCACAGCCGGCTCTTTCTCAATCGGATCTAATGCCTCCAGTCCCGCAAACAGCTCCTCCTCTCTAACCGAGGCCTCCAATACTTGCTCACCCCTCTCCCCCTCCTCTTTAAGTGAGGGTTCCTCCTCGTCGAGCTCAGAGAAGAATTCATTCAAATCCGGCTCAACCTTCTGCTCTGCTAACTCTTCAGCCTTAATGCGGCGCTCTAAGATAAACCAAATCACTGCTGTTGCAACAGCAATTCCCCCTAAAATGACATACCAAAAAAAAGTTACCATACAATTTAATCCTATCTATAAAATAGCTGCTCACTACCCGGTACTAATGATTGATTCAGAGATCTTCTCGCCCCTCTACTTTGATCGTTCTCCCACAGCGGTTTTTGTATAACGATCGTAAAAGGTACGTCGCAATCCACTTCGATCAAATTGTGCCATAAAGAGGGTTCCAAAGAGGATCAGTGTCCCTAATCCTGGCAAGATCTGATCAATTAATCCTGTAACATTAAAAGCGATTGAGAGCAGAAGAATTCGCATAAATCCCTGCAGATAAGTAACCCTGCCCCCACCAGCACTATAGAGATGTAATCTAAAGAGTCGCTTACCTAAGCTCGCCGCGCCCCTTCCCCCTTCAAGAAGGGTGAAGTAGAGAATAGTAATGACCGATGTTGCGATCATCATCCGACTCATCTCTCTCTGTAGATCTAAGCTCTGAAATCGTTCGGGAAGCTCTCCACCAAAGTAATTACTCTGCTCCATATCGGTGACTAAATATTGGGTAAACTCAATGAAGAGTGGGTCAATAATCCCCATAGGGATTAGAAACAGTTGAATAATCAGGCTCGAGAGAAAAGCTAAGAGAATAAAATCGATCACCAACGCTAAAAAACGTTTAAAGAGTGAGGCAGGTTTAAAGAGCTCAACCTGCAATGAACTATTTTGACGGCGACTCTGCTCAATGAGCTCTATAAGCAGCTGCTTTGCCTCCTCTGGTGTCGTAGCCTTCTCTAATCGATTTAAGGTCTCCCGCTCCTCATCAGCAGCGCTCCGCTCTTCAACTTGAGGCTCCTCGCGAGTAGCGATTTCATGGATCTCTACCACCATCCCTAAAGAGTGGAAAAAGTGACGAATCTCCTCCGCCTCATCATATGTGGCCTCTGCTCTTAATATAACTGGCTCTCCAGAAAACCAAGAGGAGAAATTCTCTTGAGGACGCTCATACGCCTTAGATAGCGCTAAGATCGCCTCCTCCTGCGTATAGCCATCAACCATCGTTCCATGGAATTCAACTCGAAATCGTTCCTGCACGTCTCTCCTCTACCTACTTATTTGACACCCTGATAAGAATGACTAAATTTAACACAGAATTATTCGCCCCATCTTACCATTAAATTATGGGGGATGTTGAGCTGATCTAAAATACGCGCCACCATAAAGTCAACAATCGCCTCCACCGTTTTAGGTCGATGGTAGAATCCGGGATTAGCGGGCATGATCTGTGCTCCCATCTGACTTAGTGTTAACATATTTTGCAGATGAATCTGATTAAATGGAGTCTCCCTTACCACTAATATTAGTTGGCGCCGCTCCTTTAATACTACATCTGCGGCCCTCTCAATAAGATTATCTGACTGCCCTGTCGCCACAGCGGCTAATGTACCAACAGTGCAGGGGCAGATCACCATTTGATGTGCACAGTTCGATCCCGATGCAAGCGGTGCTGTCCACTCATTCTCACCATAGATCGTAAGCATCGCGCCATCTGTCAATCCAAATAGCTCCATCAAGCGGCGTTTCTGCTCCCTCTTCTGATTGCCTAATGAGAGATCCATCTCCAGAGCAAGTACCACTAATGCTGCTTTTGAAATCAGGAGGTCTACGGGGTAACGATTAAGTGTTAAATACTCCACAAGCCGCAAACCATATTGAATTCCAGAGGCGCCTGTTAACGCAACGGTGATACGCTTCTGCTCTCTTAAATCACTCACCATCTAATGAATGGTCTCCTTAGATTTCTGAGCACGCTCCGCTTCTCGCTGCTCCATGGCATCGAAGTCAATTTCAGACTCATCAAATAGATATCGTTTGCCACAAAACTCACAATCAACATAGAGGGCACCATCTCGTTCAGCAAGAATCTCACGCACCTCTTTAGACTCAAGCTGATAGAGCATCATTAACGAACGATCTTTAGAACAATTACACTCATAATGAAAATGATCCGGATCAAAAAGACGAATCTGATCCTCTGAATAGAGACGATAGAGTAACTCCTCCGTCTCTAATGTTAAGAGCTCATCATCCTGTAATGTCTCCGCCATCGTTGTTACTCGGTTAAAGGCATCTTCATCATGCATTTCGCCGGGTAATCGCTGCAGTAACATGCCCGCAACAGCTCTATCACTTGCCGCAAGATAGAGGCGTGTATCGAGCTGCTCGGAAGTTTCAAAGTAGTACTCAATCGCTTTTGCAATACTCTCTTCCTGAAGCGGGATCACCCCTTGATAAGGATGCTTAAAGGTAGGTGCATCAATCGTAATAACAATACGCCCAGCACCACAGAGCTCCTTTAATCCACTCAATCCATCAACATCATCAAACCGAGCAACTGCTCGCATTCCTTTTAGATGATTGACTTGAACTACCATTAAGTTAAGTGCTCCTTCCGCCTCTAGCTGAACCGTTAAACGCCCCTCAATTTTAATGGTGGCCGCTAAGAGGGCTGTTGTTGCCAGCAGCTCTCCAAGCTGCTCCTGAACATTCTTCGGATAATTGCGACGCAATAAGAGCTCGCTCCAAATATTTTCTATAAGTACACGCTCACCACGAATAGGATGCTCATCAAATATAAAGCGATCGAGCAGATCATACACTTCATCTTTTTTAGTCATCATTCTCTTCATCCTCATTCTCATTCTCAATTCGTTTAACATTCACCATCACTACCCGCTTTGCATCAACATCAGTAATAGTAAATTGGTATCCTGACAACTCAAAATCCGCACCAATATCGGGTAAGCCATCAAACTCATCAACTAAAAAGCCCCCTAAGGAACTATAATCATTCTCTTCACTAACAAGACCACGAATATTAAGGGTCTGCTCCACAAGGAGTAAGTCACAGCCCCCTTCAATATTCCACTCCCCCTCACCCACCTTCTCAATGGAGAGCGTCTCATCTTCATCAGGGAACTCTCCTGCAATCGCTTCAAAAACATCAAGCAATGTAATGACGCCCTGCACACCACCAAAATCATCTGTCACAATCACCATAGGTGTTTTGGTATCACGAAAGATCTCCATCATCTTAAGAACACTGGTCGAGCGGTGTGAAAAGATAGCTGGACGCATACTCTGCTCTAAATCAAGAGCACCATGCTCAATTAAATCGGTCATAATATCTTTAGCATTCGCCAGCCCTTTAATCTCATCGAGACTTCCCTCACAAACGGGAAAATGGTTATGAGGATTTGCTTCCAGCGAGGCAATAATCTTCTCGATAGGCTCATTAATATTTACCCAGGAGATCTCATTTCGAGGAGTCATAATCGATCGAATCGTGCGGTTACCTAAAGTTAATACACCACTAACCATATTACGCTCCTCCTCACCGAAGAGCTCAACAATCTCTTCCTCCTCTTCTCCCTCCTCACTCTCACTCTCCCGCTCTTCATAGAGCTGAGTACCTAAAAGACGGAGAACCATATTGGCAGTTCGCTCTCGGCGAGAAAATTGATTGAAACGCTTCTCTTGATTACGGTGAACCCATTGGTTGAGCATCTCTATAAAGATGGAGAATCCGATTGCCGCGTAGATATAGCCCTTAGGCACTTCAAAACCGAAGCCCTCAATGACTAACGTCAATCCAATCATCAACAGAAAGCTTAAGCAGAGTATCACCACTGTGGGATGGCGATTAACAAAATCGGTCAGTGCTTTAGCGGCAAAGATCATTAACCCCATCGAGATGGTTACCGCCGTAATCATAACCCAAAGATGCTCTGCAATACTGGTGGCAGTAATGACCGCATCAAAGGAGAAGACCGCATCTAACACAATAATCTGCATCACAATGGGCCAAAACTTAGCATACTCTTTCGGCTTATCACCAAACTCGACACTTCCTTCGATCCGCTCATGAATCTCACGTGTGGCCTTCTGAATGAGAAAGAATCCCCCAAAAAGCATAATAATATCGCGGTAAGAGAAGCTAATCTCTTCGGTTAATGTAATAACTGGATCGGTCAATGTGATAAGCCAACTCATAATAGAGAGCAGCCCAATCCGCATTAAGAGCGCTAATGAGAGACCTGTAACGCGCGCTTTCCCACGTTGGCTCGGCGGAAGTTTGTTTGATAGTATAGCGATAAAAATTAGGTTATCGATACCTAACACCACCTCTAAGAGAAGCAGTATTACCAATGAGATCCAGACCGATGGGTCTAAAAAAAGCGAGACCCAAGACGAGGGATCTTGCAAAACTTCCATATAGTTCCTCTAGTGAAATAAAGACGTATATAATAATATGCGAATCTAAATCATTCTACCCCAATTACTTATCCAAAAACATTACTATTCACCAAATCTGACGAGTTATTACCCATCTATGAGTAAAGAGAAGAGAGAAACGCAAGAGCATACCCCTATGATGAAGCAGTATTGGAGCATCAAGAAGAACTATCCTTCAATGCTGCTCTTCTACCGATTAGGTGATTTTTATGAGCTGTTTTATGATGATGCAAAGCGCGCCTCTAAATTACTAGATATCACCTTAACGCAGCGTGGACGTTCCGCCGGTGAGCCTATCCCTATGGCGGGAATTCCCTACCATGCCGCCGAAGGGTATCTTGCTAAGCTTGTGGCCCTTGGGGAATCAATCGCTATCTGTGAACAGGTGGGAGAGGTCACTAACCGTGGCCCTGTAGAGCGGGATGTTGTACGCATCATCACCCCTGGAACATTGACGGATGATTACCTACTTGATGCTAAAGCAGAGAGCATCACTGCCGCTCTTATCTCAGGTGATGAAGGGTGGCAACTGGCCTGGATTAATCTCACCAGTGCACACTTCTCCCTTCTCCCCCCTCTGAAAAGTGATCAATTAATTGCCGAACTCCTACGAATCTCTCCAGCTGAAATTATCTATCCTGAAGAGGCGATTATTCCAGCTGCTTTCCGCACCTATGGCTCTTGGACACCATATCCTAGCTGGCACTTTGAACGGCAGCGAAATTTTGAGCTTCTCTGTGAACACTTTGGTACTGAGAGTCTTCGGGGCTTCTCTATTGAGCCTGATAATCAAGGTATCTCTGCTGCTGGCGCCCTATTAACTTATGCAAAGGAGACTCAACGGGATCCCCTTACCTATATCGATACCATTGTTATGGAATCACTCAATGATGCGGTTATTTTAGATGTCACTACCCGCCGTAACCTTGAGATTGAACGAACATTATCGGGGGAGAAAGAGCATACCGTAAGAGCACTACTTGATCATTGTAATACGGCAATGGGTTCTCGACTCCTCTCCCGTTGGCTAAATCGGCCACTTCGCAACCATACACAACTCAATGAGCGGCTCGATCTAATTGAAGCCTTCAGCTTTGAGACAACCCCCCTCAGTGAGCTTCTAAAAAGCATTGGTGACCTCGAACGCTTAGTAACCCGCGTGCTTTTAGGGAATGCCCGTCCGCGCGACCTTGCCCAAATTCGTACTATTTTACGACTAACCCCAAAAATACGTACCCTAGTATTGGAGCAAGAGAGCATTCTTGCCATTAATCCAACTTGGTTAAAGGGGCTCGTGCCACTCCCTGAGCTTCTCACCCTCTTAGAGCGGGCCATTGTTGAGGAACCCCCTGTACTGATTCGTGATGGTGGTGTTATTGCTAAAGGGTATAACGATGAGTTTGATGAGCTTCTCACCCTAACCCAGGAGGGGGATAGCTATCTACTAGCATTAGAGGAGAAGGAGCGTCAACGCCTTAAGATTCCCACTCTTAAAGTAGGATATAACCGTGTTCATGGTTACTACATTGAAGTCACCAAGCAGTATGCCGATGCAATGCCTGATGAGTATGTTCGTCGCCAAACCTTAAAGGAGGTGGAGCGTTATATTCATCCTGAGCTAAAAGCATTTGAAAATAAGATTCTCTCCGCCCGCGAGCGCGCCTTAGCACTTGAGAAATCTCTCTGGGAGCAGCTACTAAAAGAGGTGGCCCCCTATCAGGAAGCCTTAAGAGGGCTCAGTGATGCACTGGCTGCTATCGATCTCTTTATTACCCTTGCAGAGCTAAGCCAATCCCTTAATTGGCAGCGCCCCAACTTTAGCGATGAAATTGGGATCTCCATCGTAGGGGGGCGACACCCCATTGTGGAAGCAGCCATTACCGAGCCCTTTATTGCTAATGACTTAACCATCAATAGTGCCCAGAATCTCCTTATCGTAACCGGTCCTAATATGGGGGGGAAGTCCACCTATATGCGTCAGACTGCGCTCATTGTGCTCCTTGCCCATATCGGCTCATTCGTTCCGGCAGAGGCAGCTACCATCGGACCGATTGACCGAATCTTCACGCGGATTGGTGCCCAAGATGATTTAAGCTCTGGGCAATCCACCTTCATGGTGGAGATGACTGAAACCGCCACCATCTTAAATTATGCTACAAAAGAGAGCTTAGTCTTAATGGATGAGGTGGGGCGTGGCACCTCAACTCTCGATGGACTTGCTCTTGCCTGGAGTGCTGCACTCGATTTAGCAAATAATGCTCAAGCGATGACAATCTTTGCCACCCACTACTTTGAGATGACCGAGCTAGAGCAACTCTATCCCAATATTAAAAACTTCCATCTTGATGCTGTCGAACATGGGGAGGAGATTATCTTTATGCATAAAGTGAAGAAGGGTGCCGCCTCAAAGAGCTACGGATTACAAGTAGCGGCATTAGCAGGGGTCCCTAAGCGGGTTATTCATGCAGCAAGAGAGAAACTCGGTGAATTAGAGGATAACCTCGCACGTGTTACCCAACGCAGTGACGAATCACAACATCAAAAACAGCTCGAAGGGGACGAGGCTCAACAGCTCTCACTCTTTAATGAATCCCCTCCCTCCCCTATTGAGGAGGCGCTCAGAGCGCTTGATCCTAATGACTTAACCCCAAGAGAGGCACTCGCTCTTCTCTTTAACTGGCATGCTGAACTGACAAAGCACGATTAAAGTAGACTAAAGAGATTCACGCCGATAGAGCTTCTCTAACCAAAGACGTGATTGTAACGGTCGCCCCTCTAATAGAGGGGTGATGAGAAAACGCATCAGCTGCTTTAACTCTTGTTGAAACTGAGGGATATCAAGTCGCCCTTCACTTAATCTGATCAATACCTCACCTCTCAACATCAATCCCCCTAAAATAGCGGAATTGAAGAGCCCCGATGTTGGGGAGAGCCAATAGTGCCTCTCATGCTGGATAGGGGCCCCATATTGATCACAACTTAAATCGGGCCATACACCAAGCTCATTTAATAAGGCGATCTCAAACGCCCGTAGTTCAGGCTCAATATCCCCCTTATAGGTGAGCGTCGTCAATACTTTGCGATACTCTCTCATCAAAAATGGCGAGAGGGGGTGCTCAAGTGTCGTTAAGCGTAGAAGAAGCTCATTTAAATAGTAAGCAACCCAGATATCTCGCCCTCTAATTGAGTGCGCTTCCAATAAGGTATAATCCCGAATAAAATGGAAACTTCGCCCCGCTTTTAAGAGCCACTCTCCGTAGGTAAAGAGCTCAAGATTAAGGCGCCCCATCCTCCCGCGATAATTGAGCAGAATCTTGACACGCCCTAGATCCTCTGTAAAGAGATCCACAAGAAACCCCCGCTCTCGATAGGGCTGTTTTCGCAGAATATAGCCCGTCGTGCGTAGAATCTCACTCATCAGCTAATGACTACTCACTCTCTTGAGAGTCGGTACCCTCTTTAGCACTTAAAGATGTAAGAAATTGCCCAATTAAGCGCTCAAGAACCACAGCTGACTGTGTTAAGCGCAATCGGTCACCACTCTCTAAATTATCAAAAGAGCCACCGGGATCAAGAGCAATATATTGCCCCCCAATTAATCCAGCCGTATAGATACTAGCACCGGTATCTTTAGGGATCTCAATTCCACTATGTAACGCAAGCTCTACAACAGCATCAAATGTAACCGGATCGAGTGAGATGGAGGCGACCCGTCCCACATTGACCCCCGAGATTGTTACAGGAGCATTCACCTTTAATGAGCCAATATTGGTAAAATGGGCTGTAACAAGTGTCGGCTCGCCACTAAAGGTGCTATCGTCAATCTTACTCCCCCCTCCAAAGCTCTCGATTAACGATTCTAACCCTACTGCCGCTTTTGTTAACGCTAGATGATCCCCCGCAGCTAACATCTCTTGTGAGGCGCCGGTGGCTAATGAGATATATTGCTCCCCCACCAATCCTGCAGTCTGAATACTTGCCACCGAGTCTTTAGGAATCTGATAGTGTGGCTCTAAATCTAGGGTAACAACTGCAGAAAAGGTTCGGCTATCGAGCTCAATATCCGCCACCTTTCCAACACGAACTCCCGACATCACCACAGGAGCACGCGCTTTTAATGAGCCAATATTGCTAAAATTAGCAGTGACCTGAATCGGTTTACTACCAAAGAGATTAAAGGTACTACCGGTTGCACTTAAGGCAAGCCAAGCAAAAGCGAGTATTCCACTTAAGATAAAGATTCCTACTGTAATATTAAGCCAACGTGGATTTCCCATGGGTTTTGATCCTTACTCCGATAACGATAAATATTGATTAAGCCTAAAAGTGGTTAGTTTACTATCTTTCTTGCTGCTTGTCTTTAGCTTCCAAAAGACGCCGCACTGGGGCAAAGTTTGCCCGATGGGCTGCAATGGCCCCATAACGCTCTAAAGCGAGCAAATGCTCTCGCGTCCCATAGCCTTTATGTTTTGCAAACCCATATTGAGGATAGTGGCGATCTAACTCATACATTGAGGCATCTCGGGCAACCTTTGCTAAAATACTTGCTGCGCTAATCTCTCTGTGTAACGCATCCCCCTTAATCACCAACTCTGTTGCAATGGGTAGATTAGGGTTCTGATTACCATCAACACGGATTAGATCAGGCGGTAAAGAGAGCCCTTCTACTGCTCGACGCATTGCCAAAAGCGTTGCCTGCAATATATTTAACTGCTCTATCTCCTCCACCGATGCTGAAGCGATCGACCAACTTAATGCCCGCTCCTTTATCTGCTCTGCAGTTGCTTCACGTGCTGACTCAGATAGCTTTTTAGAATCCTCTAAACCAGCGATCGGCCTTGAAGGGTCTAAAATAACGGCGGCAGCATAAACTGCGCCACAGAGGGGACCTCGCCCAGCCTCATCCACACCGGCAATATATTGGTACTCTTCCGCCTCAAATAGTGCTAACTGCATTCGTCAAGCTTCTCATAGATTGCTTTCGCTGCCGCTTGATCTGAATTGAGCCGCAGCTCTTTATGGAGACGATAAAAATGGGGGATAATCTTTTGTCGATATCCCACTTCTAATGATTGAAGGAGATGAGCCACTATATTGTCTGCTGTAACCGCAGCCTGAAAGAGCTCAGGTACAATCTCCTCTCCCGCTAAAATATTGGGTAGAGAGAAGAGCCGTATCTTGACAATTTTTGGCGCTAACCATGCCGTAAAAGCGTTAAAACGGTATGCAACCACCATCGGTTTTTTAAGCAACATCGCCTCTAAAGAAGCGGTCCCCGATGCTAAAAGAACTGAATCTGATGCCTCCATTACCAAACGGGAGTCCCCATGATAGAGATGGATAGCTCCTCTAAGAGCAGGAAACTGCTCTTCAAGAGTTGTGGCAATCATCTGATAAATCGACTCTGTGGCAGCTGGAATTAAGATTCTATACTCAGGCCGCTGCTCTAAAAAGAGCTCTATACTCTCTAAAAAGAGTGGTAAGAGACGCTCAATTTCACCATGTCGACTCCCAGGAAGAAGAGCTAAATAGGGTTGATTATGGGGAAGATTAAGGGCCTTTTGAGCCCCTTTAGGATCCGGATCTAGCGGAATCTCATCCCCTAGCCGATGCCCAACACAGATCGCATCCACTTGATGCTCTTTATAGAGTGCCACTTCAAAAGGAAAGAGGCATAAAACACGATCAATATCCCGTTTAATCTGCTTAACACGCCCCGCTCTCCAAACCCAAATAGAGGGGGAGACATACTGAAACGTTGGCGCTAACTGCTCTCTTTTTATCGCTTTAGCTACTCGTAAATTAAAATCAGGCGCATCGATACCTATATAGGCAAGGGGGGGATTCTTCCGCGCCTCAATGAGCAGCTGATTCTTTAGACGCACTAATTTCGGTAACTCTTTAATCACCTCAAAGAGCCCCATGATCGAGAGCGCCTCTAAAGGTGCTAAGGACTCAAGCCCCTCTGCAATCATTGAAGGTCCCCCTATCCCAAAAAAATGGGCATCAGGGTAGTACACTTTTAGTGCACGTATTAAGCCCGCACCTAATCGATCGCCTGATAACTCCCCCGCTACCAACATAATAGAGGGGTTCGGTGATACTGCTCTATGGGTTCTCATCACCAGAATTAGCGAACAATGCCACGATCAGAATCGGCCCGTAAAAATTGTGCTAGACGGGCTAAATGATCAAACTCTTTGCCTAACGCCTCTATAGCAACAATAGCCTCATCTAAAGGGAGGTTTTTACGATAGAGTGCGCGATAGGCCTCTTTTGTAGCTGAAATCGCCTCTTTAGAGTATCCTCGACGGCGTAGCCCTTCAGCATTAATCCCGGCAGGGACAGCTCGATAACCTGCTGCGGTAATAAAGGGGGGGACATCACGATGAATCCCCGATGAAAAGCCGGTTATCGATCCCTCACCAACGCGGCAACGTTGATAGATCATAGAGTATCCCCCTAAGATCACATCATCCTCAATCACTGCATGACCTGCTAGAGAGGCTCCATTTGCAAAGATAGTACGTGACCCTACAATACAATCGTGTGCAATGTGGCAAGTAGCCATAATCCAATTATCATCACCAATTTTAGTGATAGAGTTATCTTGTATCGTACCGCGACTAATGCTGACATATTCACGGATTGTATTACGATCACCAATCTCAAGATAGACCTCATCCCCCTCTTTAAACTTCTTATCTTGGGGAACATCACCAATAGAGGAGAATTGATAGAAGGTATTCCCCTCCCCTATGGTCGTCGGTCCTTGAATCACAACATGAGCGGTTAATGTCGTATTGGCCCCAATCGTTACATGGGGACCGATTACACAATAAGGTCCCACCTTCACACTCTCATGGAGCTGAGCTGTCGGATCAATTACTGCTGTTGGGTGGATTAGACTGCTCATAACTTAATCAAATGCCTCACGACGTGTACACATAATATCGGCTTGACACACCACCTTCCCATCTACATAGGCACGTCCTTCAAAGGCCCAGATACCACGGCGTGATTTAACAAACTTCACCTTAAGATCTAAAACATCTCCCGGCTCAACAGGACGGCGAAAACGTGCTTTATCGATACCAACAAGATAGTAGATCGTCTCTGAAGTCGCATCAGGATCCTCTAGAGATTTATAACCTAATATTCCTGTAGCTTGTGCTAATGCCTCTAAAATCATCACACCCGGCATAACCGGTTTAACAGGAAAATGCCCAAGAAAATAGGGCTCATTATAGGTCACATTTTTAACTGCATGTAGCTCCTCCATCGGCGTATAATCTAACACCCGATCCACCATTAAAAATGGGTAACGGTGGGGAAGATATTGCATAATTTCATTAATATCGACAATTTTATTCTCTGAATCGCTCATATTTTATCCTTACTCATCCTTCTTAGATAAAGCCTCTTCAAGCTGACGAACCCGCTCAAATAGATCACCTAATCGTTTTATATTTCCTGTTGTTTTCAACCACTCCCGATTCTCCATCATCGGTGAAGGTGAAGAGTAGATTTTGCCCGCTTTTAACGAATGAGAGACATTGGTTCCCCCCGTTACAATGGCACCATCCTCGATTGTTATATGCCCATTTACACCCACACCTCCTCCAATTAGAACATTGCTTCCTATCTTGGTGGAGCCTGCAATGCCTGTATAACCTGCAATGACTGTATCTTCTCCAACAGTACAGTTATGCCCTAGCTGGACGTGGTTATCAATTTTAGAGCCGCGGCCCACAACAGTATCCTCAATCGCACCTCGATCAATACTGGTATTTGCCCCGATATTTACATCATCATGGAGAATCACCCGTCCTAACTGTGCAACCTCTATATACCCCTCTTTAGCGCGAGCAAAGCCAAATCCTTCTGCACCAATCACCGCACCAGGGTTGAGAATCACACGATCCCCAATATGACAATTGTAACGAACCGTAACATGGGAGAAGAAGTAACACTCTCTACCGACTGTTACATCTTTCTCAATCACAACATGAGCATCGATATAGCTACCGGCTCCAATATGGCAATTTTCACCAATAATCGCATATGGTCCAACCGTAACCCCCTCTTCAAGATGGGCACTCTCTGCAATTATAGCGGTGGGATCTATACCTCGATAATGGGTATAATCCTCTTTAAAGAGCTGGGTAATATATCCCCAAGCGACATGGGTCTCATCACATACTAAGCCAGCTCCCGTCAAATATTTAGCATTCCGCTCGTTAACTAAAACGGCACTCGCCTCTGTTCCCTCAAGATAACGACGATAACGAGGGTTATGGACAAACGAGATAGTCCCCTTCATCCCATTCTGAATTGTAGAGAGTCCTGAAATTACCTCTTCTCCCTCTCCAACTAACTCTACCGTCAATCCTTTCTCAACCAGATATTGATAGATCTCTTTAAGGGTAATCTGCTCCACACGCTTTTCACTATTGCTCATCAAACTCTTCCGTTAATAGATTAAAAATTCGGTCGGTAAGATTTAGCTCCTCTTTCGAGTAGACCAATCCCGACTCAAGAATCAGATCATAACCATTCTGATCGGCATAGGTTAAGATGGCATCATTGATCCGTCGCTGCATTTTGTAGAGTTCCTCATTCTTTCTTAGATTATACTCTTGCCGAAATTCATCACTGAGGCGCGCAAACTCCCGTTCTAAATTGAGAATCTCTCGCTCTAATGTGCGCAGCTGGTCGATATCATCACCTGCTTGCAATAATTGAGTCCGAACCTGATCAATATTATTGCGTCGCTCAATTAAGACCTTATCTTTATCGAGGAACTCCTTATCGAGCATTGCAATGACGTCAATATATCCTGAATAACGCTCTAGCAACTGGTGACTATCGACAATCCCAATCTTAAGGGGAATCTCTTTGGTAGTACCAACTCCCACCATACTAAACATAAGAAGCAGTAATGCTGCAAACTGCTTAATAGGACCCATCACCCCTACCCTTTTATGCTCTCCACTCATCTAGAAAGGTACTCCAATTGAGAACTGGAAGGCTTGTGTTCGATCTTCATCCTTTTTATTAAGGGGTTTAGCATATGAGAAAGAGAGTGGTCCCATCGGAGAGAGCCAGACAAAAGAGACTCCGGCTGAATAACGTAGATCTTTAGCCTCAAAATCGCTCTTACGATTATAGACCTGTCCACCATCGATAAAAGTGCTCCAGCGAAGATTATTATTATCTGCAAAGCCAGGAACTTTCATCACTAACTCTGCAGTACCATTAACTCTAAGGGCTCCCCCTTTTGAAGCACCATTACGATACCTCTCTCCAAGCGAGCTACCTCGGTAACCACGGACAGTACGTAACCCCCCCGCATAGAAGTTTTCATAGAAGGGTAAGCGATCGGTTTTGCCATACCCCTCCCCCATCATAATATCGCCACGCAATGTGAAGACATAATCCTCATTATCGAAGAGAGGGAAGTAACTTTGATGTCTATAGTAGAGTTTATAGAACTCATCACCTGAACCTGGTAGCGTTCCCGATAGGGCCACTGAGTTTAATGTTCCACTTGAGGCAAAAACGGTACGGTTACGGGTATCTCGAGTCAGTGAGAGCGAAGTGCGATATAGGTTTCGACTCTTCTTATAGATCGGTGTCTCATTACTACAATAACCGCTCCCAATAGGGGATTCTGTACAACTACCACCCAACTCATTAACAATCTCAATAGGTGAGGTACGGGTTGTTTTATGCTTTAACTTCTCATACCCAATATCGAGATTAATATCAGAATATTCAGATAGGGGGTAACCAAAATGAAGCATGGCACTATACCCATCTTGTAGATAGTCACCGGTGTTGTTGTAATCATGCTTCTCTTTAGAGTAACTTAGTGAGACTCCCGCACTGATCCCCTCTTTAGTAAAGTAGGGATCGGTGTAGCTAATCATAAAGTTTTGTCCACTATCATCAAAATCTCCATAAACAGAGAGATGATGGCCGGTCCCCATAAAGTTTGGTTGATCAAAACCAGCATTCATCCCAAACTTACTCTCTTGACCATAGCTCAATCCAAGCGTGATACTACCCGCGCCACGCTCCTTCACCCGATAGGTTAAATCCACCTGATCATGATCTACAGGTTCAATGCCCACCTCAACATCTTCAACATGGGGCAGTCGTTGAATCCGCACTTTAGAGCGGTCAATATCTCTGGTTACGAAGGTACTCCCCTCCATCTGCCGGATCTCACGACGAAAAACATTATCTTGCGTTCGCTCATTACCGACAATATTAATCCGACGCACATAAGAGCGCTCCCCTGCATCAACCGCAAAGACAAAATCAACGATATTCTTCTCTTCATCTATGGTTGGAATCGCATTAACACGCGCTAGGGCAAAGCCCTCATCTCCTAAACGATCTTCAATGGCTTTAATGGAGTCTTGAACATATTTTAACCGGTAATGCTTCCCAGGTTTAATCACAACCTCTTTAAGTAGCTCCTCTTTATCAAGCGGGAAGAGACCTACAACATCAAATGACCCAAATTTATAACGCTCCCCTTCATCGACTGCAATATCAAGGTAGAGATTCTCTCGATCTGCTGTTAATGATGCTGCGGTATAGTTAACCTCCGCTTGCATATAACCACGATTTTTGTAGAACTCTTCAATAGCAGTAATATCTTGCTCAATAGCGATAGGGTTATACTTATCCTTGCCACTAAAAATCGTACCAAAACCAGATTTGCGAATCCCTGTCTGATTAATTAGTCGACGGGCGCGATAAGCCTCATTACCTGTGATATTAATCTCACGTATTTTCGCACTCTTCCCTTCTGAAAAGGTAAAATCTAATCCTACACGGTTACGGGGTAATTCACGTACATGAACGTCAATATCGATGGCATATTTTCCACGCCCCTCATACGCCTTCAACATATGATTTTTTGCAGCGTGAATCTTACCTGGACTATAGAGTTGCCCCTCATAGACACCGATGGTGCGTAACATCTCTTTTAGATTCTTATCCTTAACATCCTTGTTAGCGATAAATTGAAGATCGGCAATAACAGGATACTCCACCACATCGATCACTAAGGTGCTTCCCACCCGTCGAACCGATACATCTTGAAAGAGCTCTGTTGCATAGAGCTTTCGAATCGCCTCTTGAATATTTCCCCGCTGCGATCCTGCTGTAGGATCCATATTAAGGGTGGCAAAGACTGTTGTGGCATCGAGATACTCTAAACCCTCAACACGTACATCACTAACTTGGTAATTTTGGGGATAGGCTATTGCTGCGGTGAGCAATAATCCCAAAAGGCTCTTTCTCATCTTCAAAACCATTTCTCTTCTCTAAAAGTCCATCTATTCATTGGGCTAAAACGTAAACAATATACCTAATTAGCGTCGACAATTCTATTTAATTAATATCTTAAAACCAACGGGTCACATCAAAATAGAGCACTAGTAACATAAAGCCGATGATAAAGAAGAACCCTAGCTGCATCGTCATCTCTGCTAGCCGTTTTGGGATTCGATCACGACCAACAAGCCCCTCAATAGCAAAACCTACTAACCGCCCACCATCTAAAATAGGGAGCGGTAGAAGATTAATCATCCCAATATTGATACTCAAGAGGGCTAAAAGGTGTATAAACTGTACCACCCCCATCTTAATGCTCTTTCCGGCAATATCTGCAATGGTTAGCGGGCCTGCCATCATATTTAGATGAACCTCCCCCTTGATCATCCGATAGATAATCTTAAAGAGAAAGAGTGAGCCCTCATAAGTCTTCTCGGCAGCTAATCTTAATGCAGCTAATGGATTATATTTCTGATCTACCAACAGCGACTGCATCTCCTGTCGCAGCTCGTCAGTAATCTCACTCTGAATCCCTAATAGATAACGCCCCTCATCATCAGCCTCTAAGCGGTAAGGAGATTCATAGAGCACCCCATTACGCTCCACTGATAAGACCCCCTCAAACTCCTCGGCTGCGATTAGTTGATTGAGCGTTCGCGGAATATCATTCCACTCTGTAATGGGCACTCCCCCTAACGAATGCATCATATCACCAGCTTTAACCCCTGCTCGATCAGCAACACCATTGGGAATCACGGCGCCAACTAAAGGGGGAATCTTAGGTAGGTAGAGACGAAAACCGAGCTCAGCATTCAGATCTGTCTTAGCCTCAAGTCGAAGTGGCCCCTCTAACTCAATCACACCAACGTTATATGACCCATTTCGGAGATACTCTATCTCTGCTCGACCATCACCAAGATGCTCAATTAACTTCTCCCCTAAATCTCCAATTGTTACAATTGTCGATCCATCAACCGAGGTAATTAAGTCCCCTGCCTCCAGCCCCGCTGTGGCAAATGGTGTTCCCACATCAGGCTGATCGATATAGGCCTTGTATGAGGGGATTCCAGTCATATAGAGCCCCCACAATAGTAGAAACGCTAAAAGAAGATTCGCTCCAGGCCCTGCAATAACAACAGCTGCTCGCTTCCAAAGTGGTTGCGCATTAAAAGTTTGCCCCATCTCCTCACTATTAACTTGATGAAGACGCTCATCGAGCATCTCTACATAGCCACCCAGTGGAATCATACCAATACGATAATTGACCCCATCAGCGCCATGACGCTGCCAGATAGTTTTACCAAACCCAATACTAAAGGTGAGTACTTTAAATCCTAATTTACGGGCAACGTAATAGTGGCCAAACTCATGGATAGTCACCAAGACACCCATCAGTAAGAGAAAACCGAAAAGAGAGTAAAATATACCGACAATCCACTCCATTAATATTCACCTATGCCCTTTGCAATCTGATCGTGAGTAATCCTTCGTACCTTCTGATCATATGCCAATAACGCCTCCTCATCAGGGAGTGATTGGGAAGGTAACTGGTTAAGTAACCGCTCTAGCTGCTCAGCAATGGCTAGATAGGGAATTTTTTCTGTTAAAAATGCATCTACCAGCACCTCGTTGGCCGCATTAAGGGCCACCAATGCGCTTGCTCCTTCCGCTAACGCCTCTTCTGCTAAGCGTAATGCGGGAAAGCGGATTAAATCTGGCGCTTCAAAATCAAGACGCCCAATCTCAATCAGATCTAGCATCTCTGCCCCTGATGGGATACGATCCGGATAGCCTAAGGCGTGAGCGATAGGGATACTCATATCCGCCGCTCCTAACTGTGCAAGAAGAGATCCATCTCGATAAGCAACCAAAGAATGAATTATACTTTGAGGATGAATCAACACCTCAATCTGATCGCTAGGCATCTGAAAGAGAAAGTGGGCTTCGATAAACTCAAGCCCTTTATTCATCAAAGTAGAGGAATCGATAGTTACCTTCGGGCCCATCGACCAATTAGGATGAGCAAGCGCCTCCGCTACCGTCACCTTAGCTAGCTGCTCGTGAGTATAGGTACGAAACGGACCACCAGAGGCAGTCAAGATCAATCGGTCAACACCAGAGAGAGTCGCCTCACCCCCCTCTTTCGGCAGACATTGGAAAAGGGCATTATGCTCACTATCGATGGGTAAAATCTCTGCCTTAAAGCGCGCCACCTCCGCCATAAAGAGTGCTCCCCCAACAACTAAGGTCTCTTTATTAGCCAGCAAAATTCGCTTACCTGCCCGAACAGCTGCTAAGCTCGAGAGCAACCCCTTTGCACCAACAATAGCAGCAACGACAGTCTCGATCTCACCATCTGCCATAAGTGCAATAAGCTCCTCCTCTCCAGCTAATATCTGACTTGAGATCCCCTCCTCACAGCAGCGCCTCTTTAACTGAAGAGCTGCATCAGGATCTACCATAACAACATACTTCGGTGAGAACTCGCGGCAGATCGCTAACATCCCTTCAACATTTTGATGCGCGACTGCTGAGTGAAGCTGAAAACGATGAGGATTATTGCGAATAACCGCTAAGGTTGAAGAACCGATGGAGCCTGTTGCCCCTAAAATTGAGATCTGTTGCATTAATTTATAAACTTTAAAAGGATAAGACCAGAGACAAAGAGAGGGGCTGCCGCTGTTAGCGCATCAATACGATCGAGAATCCCCCCATGCCCAGGAAGAATCGAGCCACTATCTTTAACCCCCCGATAACGTTTAACGACACTCTCAAAGAGGTCACCCGAAATTGAGGCGGGGACAATAATAATATTAAGAAGCAGGTAGTAGAAGACCTTAATCCCCTCTCCTCCGTAGACTCCAAAAAAGAGCCAGGTAAAGAGAAGACTCAATAATAATCCACCTAAGGCCCCTTCTATCGTCTTTCCTGGGCTGATAGAGCGAGCTAACTTATGTCGTCCAAAGGCTCGTCCCGAAAAGTAAGCGCCACTATCTGCAATCGCAATAAGCAGAATAAGGTAGACCAGCAACCCTGTATCCTCTGCATGAAGATAGATTAATGCGCTTGCTAACCCTAGAAGAGTCACGACGCTTAAGGTGAGTAGAACGCCTCTGTTGGTGAGCCAAAGAGCCGTACCTTGACTGTAACGAATTAGAATCAGAGGCATCAAGAGCCAAATCACAACATGGGGAGCAAAGCCATAGAGCATCCAATCATTTCGTAACCAATTAAAATTGATTGAGAAGATCATCGCCAGTAATGCTCCGGCAAGCAGTAGCAGTCCTCCAAAGAGATAGAGCTGCCCTCCTCGCCCCTTTAGATTGAGGAGGTTACGCCACTCACCGAAACCGAGCGCTCCGACAAGAAAGACTAAAAGGGCGAAGTAGTGAGTATCTAGATAGAGTATTGCGGCAAAAACCGCAATAACCAGAATAATTCCCGTAATAATCCGTTCTTTCATAATATCCTTTAATGTAGATCCTATTAACGCCCACCAAAACGGCGATCCCGTTCAGCGTACGCTGCTAATGCTTCGGCAAATTGAGTCTCACCAAATTCTGGCCAATGGCATTCGGTAAAGTAGAGCTCAGCATAGGCTAATTGCCATAAAAGAAAGTTACTTAATCGTAACTCCCCACTGGTACGGATCAGCAGATCAACCTCTGGTAGATCGGGTAGATAGAGCTCCTGCGCAAAACGCTCCTCGGTAATCTCGTCAAGGGAGATCTCCCCCTTGAGAAGGGCTGATCCTAATGATTTTGTCGCATCAACAATTTCGGCGCGACTACCATAATTAAGCGCAATAACCAGGTGGAGTGCATCATTCTCTTTAGTACGTTCTTTTGCCCGTGCAAGCTGCTCTTGAAGCGCCGGTGGCAACCCTTGAAGTTGCCCAATAAAAGAGAGCTTAACACCCTGCTTATGCAGTGCATCAAGCTCTTTCACTAAGGTCTTAAAGAGCAGATCCATCAGATAGCTCACCTCCTGCTGAGGGCGCTTCCAATTTTCGGTGGAGAAGGCATAGACAGTCAACACCTCCACCTGATGCGTTAACGCAGCTTTCACAACCCGCTTAACGGATTTGACCCCCTCGCGATGACCGAGAGCTCGTGCAATCTGATTTCGCTCTGCCCAGCGTCCATTTCCATCCATTATGATGGCAACGTGACGGCATGCTTTCTCTTGAGTCTTCACAATTGACGTTTAGATCTCCATTAACTCTTCTTCTTTAGCGGCAAGAAGCTTATCAATCTCACCCATCGTAGCATCTGTAATCTTCTGCACCTCCTCCTCAGAGCGGCGAAGGATATCTTCAGAGATCTCCCCTTCTTTCTCTAAATCCTGCAGACTCTGATTTGCATCACGACGCACATTACGCACTGCTACGCGAGCATTCTCCCCCTCGCCACGAACAACACGAACCAGCTCTTTACGGCGCTCTTCAGTAAGTGCTGGAAGTGGGATACGGATCAGCTTGCCTGTTGTGGCGGGATTTAATCCTAAATCACTATCGAGGATCGCTTTCTCTATCGGCCCTACCATTGAATCCTCCCATGGACTAACCCCTAAGGTTCGCGCATCTTGGACTGTCACATTCGCTACCTGTGTTAAGGGGGTCATCGAGCCATAATACTCCACCTCGATATGATCAAGTAAACTGGTATGGGCCCGACCTGTGCGGATCTTAACTAATGCAGAGCTTAAACTCTCCACCGAACGTCCCATACGTTGTTTAGCATCTTTAATTATCTCATTAACCATGATTACTCTTTCTCCTCTAATAGAAAATTCTTTAATAACAGTAGCTGAATCAGAGCCCATCTCCACTGCACCATCAGAAAGAGATTAACAGTAGGAGAGGATGATCAGAGCGAGCCCATTATGACCCCGTAACCGATCAATTCTAAACGGCTCTAATGATTTATATTTACTTAACCTGATCTACACTACTCTTCCGATACCAATGTTCCAACCGACTCACCTTTAACAACACGGATGAGATCGCCAGGATTGAAAATATTGAAAACCTTGATTGGAAGATCATTCTCTTTACACATCACTAATGCTGTTGCATCCATAACACCAAGATTCTTCTGTAATGCCTCGGTATAGGTAATATGATCATAACGGGTTGCTGTGGGGTCCTTCATAGGATCTGCAGTATAGACCCCATCAACTTTTGTCGCCTTTAACATAATCTCAGCATTGATCTCAATTGCCCGCAAAGCAGCAGCTGAGTCTGTTGTGAAGAATGGATTACCTGTTCCGGCTGCAAAGATCGTGACCCGCTTCTTCTCTAAATGACGTACCGCTCGGCGACGAAGATAATCTTCACATACCTCATTAATACGGATAGCACTCATCACACGAACATAGACATCTCTCTGCTCTAATGCATCTTGCATCGCCAGTGAGTTCATGACCGTTGCCAACATCCCCATATGATCGCCAGCAACACGATCCATACCAGCCTCTGCTAAGCCCGCTCCTCTGAAGATATTACCCCCGCCAATAACCACACCAACTTCTACACCTAACTCAGTTAACCCCTTAATCTCATCGGCGATGCGCCCGATTGTTGCCGGATCGATACCATAATCTGCATCCCCCATAAGAGCTTCACCACTGAGTTTTAGAAGGATACGCTTATACTTTGGACCGGTATTTTCCATTACTTGATTCACCTTTAGATCGTTTCTGATAAAAAAGAGCTATGAGCTCTATAAATAGATTATTTGAGCCACAATTTTAGTCTATTTTACTTCAATTTAACAGGAGGGAGCGATTAATCTTCTGTGTGATTATTACCAATAGAGAGAGCTCTATTGAGCCTGATCACTCATCAATGTGCTCCGATAAGATTCCCGCTGCTGCCAATTTCTCCTCTAGCGCTCTCATCTGCTTCTCTAGCTGATCAACTTTTTTACGCGTCTTTAATAATATTTTGCGCTGCAACTCAAACTCATCTTCACGCACAAATCGAACTGCTCCCAATGCCTGCTCAACCCCATCACGCACGACTCTTTCCACCTCACTATGAGCACTCTTTATCCCCTCAGGAAGATGATCTGTAATACTTTTCGCGAGCTCATGAATAAAATTTTTAGGCATATCACACCCCTTAGTCGGAAACTTGTTATAATTTGCAGTCATTTAAAAATTTGTTAAATCTTACCACAGTATAAGCGAAATCATGAGCCCGAACCCTTTAAATTCCATCCGCATTGTTATGATTGAGACCTCTCATCCTGGCAATATTGGAGCTGCTGCCCGCGCGATGCGCGTTATGGGGCTCTACAACCTTACATTAGTTAAACCGAGAAAGTTTCCAAGCCAAGAGGCGGTGGCCCTAGCTAGCGGCGCCTTAGATCTGCTCGATAACGCCTCTGTTGTCTCAAGCCTAGAGGAGGCAATCGGTGATTGTGAGTATATTTTTGGCACCAGTGCCCGTGCACGCCATATCGGGAAACCTGAAATTCCCCTTGATCAGGCTGCCAAAGAGATTGCTGCACTCTCAATCGCTCAACCGGAGAGTAAGATCGCTCTGCTTTTTGGCACTGAGCGGACAGGCTTAACGAATGATGAGGTGGACCATTGCCAAGAGCTGATCTATATCCCCACAGAGAATAATTACAACTCCCTAAATATCGCCTCAGCTATCCAGCTCGTTGCCTACGAATTGCGCCAAGCGCTCATTACCGCCCCCCCTCAACAGAGCAGTAGTTGGGAGATGAGGCAGAAACCTGCCTCACAAAAGATTCGAGAAGGATTCTTCAACCACCTTGAAGAGACCCTCACCGAACTACAATTTCTCAATCCACAAAACCCTAAACATCTTATGCGCAAGTTGCGTCTACTCTATAAGCGTGCCGATTTAACTGAAGAGGAGATTAATATATTAAGGGGGATCTTAACTGAAACCCAGAGGAGAATCCGATGATTAAGAGAATGTTAGAAGATATTGCTAATATAAAAAAGTTCGATCCTGCCGCTCGCCATACCCTAGAAGTACTGCTCTCCTACCCCGGTCTTTGGGCTATCTGGGGCCATCGAATCAACCATTTTCTATGGTGTAGTGGGTTAAAGACATTAGCTCGCTGGCTCTCAACGGTTAATCGCTTCCTCACTGGTATTGAGATCCATCCTGGAGCAAAGATCGGTCGCCGCTTCTTTATCGATCATGGTATGGGGGTGGTGATTGGTGAGACCGCCGAAATCGGTGATGACTGTACCCTCTACCATGGCGTAACCCTAGGAGGAACAAGTCTTGAGAAGGGAAAACGTCACCCGACACTAGGTAATAATGTCGTCGTTGGAGCTGGAGCAAAAGTACTTGGCCCTATCACCATTGGGGATAACTCCAGCGTTGGCGCTAACTCTGTTGTTGTAAAACCTGTCCCTGCTAACTCTACAGCTGTTGGCGTTCCTGCCCGTATCTCAAAACCAGATCGCCCCAACCTAAAGAGAGAGATTGCCGAGAAGCTCTTTAATGCTTATGGAATGAGTCATGATATTGATGATCCTGAAGGGAATGCGATTCGACTCCTTCTTAATCACACTGAGCAGCTGGATAAAGCACTCTGCCAGATGAAAGGGGAGCTAAAGCGACAAGGTATTAAACTTAATGTTGATTGGCCCACTATACAAGATTGCGCCTATTACGAAGAGGGATTAACCACAACGGCTAAGGAGGAGGCAGAGGAGGGGGAGAAAAGAGAGCAGCTATAGTCAATTAACGCTATAGTGAAGGATGATTACTCTCTCAATCAATAGGAGTCCCAAAATGCAGCTTTTTCTCAACAAAACCTCCCCTTTTGCCCGCCTCGTGGCCGCCGCACTACTTGAGTATAACCTTCCTAAACCAACCCTTCTTTGGAGCGATCCTTGGGCTTTTGAGCCAGAGTTATTAGCAGCAAATCCCTTCTCAATGGTGCCTGCTCTGCGCCATTATGAGAAGAATATCTATGAGAGTCTTCTAATTATTCGTTACCTCTTCCATCTGCAAGGAAGAGGAGAGCCAATCGATTCCTATCCTCGATATGGATATGGTAAAACCTTAATGGAGACAACGTTTCGTCATGTTAGTCTAAAAAACAATCAACCAAAAGAGAGCATCCCCCACCCCTTTATTGCTATTACAGAGCGGATGCTCCGTAACGCGCTAACTGAGCTTGATAACCACCTTCCTAGCGAATATCAGGAGGAGCATCTCCCCCTCTGCACTCTACAACTACTGATTGCCCTCGACTATATAGCATTTAGACTACCCCATCTCTACCAAGAGGAGATTAATCCTCCCTTAAATGCCACCATCGCTCAAGCTCAAAGTCGAGCGAGCCTCCATCGCACTGCACCTGAGCGTTTTACGCAACTAACCTTATAGCGCAGATCCCCGAAATATCTATATTGATAATGGAGATAAGCAAAAAAAGAGAGGGTCCTGAATGGACCCTCTAATAGATTGATTGCAACAGTAAAGGCGCCTATGAGAGCTGCTCTACTTGAAAACCTGCTTCTTCGAGCGCACGCTTCGGCCCTAACACTGCAGTATGCGTATTACGGTCAGAAAAGTATCGTGTCACAACAGAGGCGAGATCCTCCAATGTAACCGCCAATACTCGTGCACGGTAGTCAAGAATCTCTTCTGGCCTCCGTCCATATCGCTCCATAAAGTAACGATCCCCAAATTCTGCAGCAGGAGTCTTTGGTCGATCAATACCACTGATCACCCCCAAAATTGCCTCCTCAAGCGCCAACTCGTCATGCCCCCCATCTAGAAGCCAATCGAGTGCCCGATCAAAATCGGCTAACGTCTCCTGTAAGCGAGGATCACGATAGCTAAAGAAGTTAAATGCCCCTGAATTTGAGTCATAAGTTGCCCCACCACCATAAGCACCTCCCTGCTCCCGTATAGCGCGGTGGAGATAACCATTACGTAAAAAGCCTGACAACACATGGAGGGCTGGCGCATCAGGATGCTCACGCGTAACGGTCTTATAACTCTTTGCACAGTAGTAGACAGGAGCATTAATAGCCCAACCCAACTTTATCACCTCATCACTGACCTTAAAGGGGGTAGTAAAGGGTGAGAAGCGCTCCTCATTAACAGGATGATTCATCACTTGAGCAAACTGTTGTGCTATCCCCTCTAACTCAGAGGCATCATTTAAGACCACTACCTCATAGGGTGCCTCTTGTAGACGAGCTAAAAGCGCTGCTAGTCGCTCACCAAAGGTGCGGCAAGCAGCCTCCTCTTTGAGACTAACCTCTAATGCACGATATGCTTGAATTGAACGCATCCCTGCTAAGCGTTGATTGAGCTGCCCAATCTCTGAAACATTTTGACTTGCAACACCCATCGCATAGAGGTGCCCATTACTAACGATCCCCTGCTCTCGACTCAACTTAATCTGCGCTAAGATCTCTTGGATACGCTTCACCTCATCAAAACGCGCCTTAAAAAAGGTCTCCTGCAGCAGCTCCGCTAACGGCTCATGATTCTCCACGAGCGCACTTCCTGAGAGCACCCATAATCCCTTCAATGCCCCCTCTTTATTAGGCTGATAGAGCGTTCGAGCAGTGATTCCTCCTGTTACAGCTGAGATCTTAGCCTGCTGTGTTAAATAATCCTGCTCTCCCGCACCCACTTCGGTAATAAGAGCATCAACAAAGGGGAGTAGCTCTAGCTCCTCCTCGCTAAGTTCTGGTAGATCCACCACAATGCTCTGATAGGTCATCCCATTGGTAACCGGATCACCAATTGCAACACCCTCCTTATGGTAAGTCATCTTAGGAAAGGGGAGCGTCGTTGGAATATCCTCTCGGGTCACCATTGGCAAGAGGGAGGGATCATCAACCTGCTCCTGACGCTCAGCTAGCGCCTTAGCATCAGCAATAATCTTCTCCTTCTCTTCTGGAGTAAGACTTGCCTCTAATGCCTTAAGACGCCCCTCTTCAGCAGCGCTCAGCTCATCAGATAAGGTGTGACTTGGGTTAACTGTTAAGGTTACCTTATGATTGTTACTTAAAAGTAGGCGATCAATTAAATTGGGGATGAAGTCGCGAGATTGAATCTCTTGCCGCATCCGTTTTAGTGAGGCATCAAAAGAGAGTACATCAAGCGCCTCCCCACCATGGAGTAAGGGGGTTAAACAATCAACAATAAGACGTAAACCATAAGGGTATCGATCCCCCATAATTTCACGGGATGAGAGCTCTAACTGGTGCAGCACTGCTTCAATGCGCTCCTGTGGCACCCCTTCATCACGCACTTGAATCAGGGTATCGGTGATTAATTGGTCGATCTTATCACTATCGGCACCATCTGCCCCCTCTAAGCCACAAGCAAAAAATGCCTCCCGGGTCCCCTCCTCTAATCCACAAAAGAGGGAGGGAGCGGCTCCTAAATCGGTGGACTCCAATACCTGGCGCAATGGGGAGCTAGAGTTATCTACCAGAACACCACTTAAGATACGTGCACGCATCAGCTCATCAGCATCTGTAATCGGATTGAGCAACCAAGCATTAATTACATGGGACTTCCGCTCAAGTGACTCCTCTTTAGGAAGCGGATAGTAACTAACAACCTTCTGTGGCGCTGAATAACGCTTCTCATCAGGCAGAGAAAAATCGAAATCTTGATACTCAAATTTTGATAGAACCCGCTCTTCAAAAACAGCCTGATGCTCTAACGGATCCATATTTCCATAAGTTAAAAAGAGGCTATTAGAGGGGTGGTAATGGCGTTTATGGAAATCAACCAACTGCTCATGGGTTAAATCGGGAATAGCCTGAGGATCACCACCAGAGTTATTATGGTAAGTGATCGTTGGGAAGAGATGTTTCGTTAGCTCTTGATAGAGTACTGAGCCAATCGAGCTCATCGCCCCCTTCATCTCATTGAAAACAACGCCTTTGTACGTTAGGGGGGAGTTAGGATTATCTCGCTCTTCAAACTCAAGACGATGCCCCTCTTGCAGAAAATCAAGATAATCGAGATTAGGGAAGAAAGCGGCATCTAAATAGACATCTAATAGATTGTAGAAATCCTTCTTATTTTGACTCGCAAAGGGGTAGGCGGTCCAGTCCGATGAGGTAAACGCATTCATAAAGGTATTTAATGAACGGCGGATCATCATAAAGAAGGGATCCCGAACGGGATAATTCTTCGACCCACAAAGCGCAACATGCTCTAGAATATGAGCAACGCCTGTCGAATCTTCTGGTACGGTTAGAAAACCTACCAAAAAGACATTGTTAGGATCATCACAAGCTAAATGGATATGCCTTGCTTTTGTGATCCTATGTTCATACTCAAGTAGATTAATATTTAAAGAGGAAATCATATTCTCTTTTATCTTTACAAATGGACTCTTCAAACTTACTTCTCCTTACCTAATGAGGGGTGATTCGTTGCCCTACATCTAATTACCGAAAGGGCATGACTGCTATAATATCGGATAATAGATAGAGATGCACTGAGATCAATTGTAGTAGAAGAAAAGCGTTATTTTTCACCAATCCTTCAATAATAAATTCTTATAACAAAAGGAGTACATAACGATAATAATGAGATACAAGATCGTTTATCGGGGGGAACAATCCGACAAAATAGAGCCAAGTGAGATCGCTATCAATCTTAGTCAGTTGCTTGGTCAACCAACTCGTACTATCATTCAAGAATTTTTTATTAATCAATCCACCACAGTTAAATCTAATCTCTCCGAGGCGGAGGCCGATCGTTGGCTCTCTGATCTTGTGGAGGCAGGAATTACTGTCTATAAGGAGCCCGATCAAATAACAATGGCTAACATCCATCCTACCCCTAACCAGCACATAGACACCTCTAAGCAGAGCTATAACCTCTGTTACCGTGGAGAATTATGCGACACTATTGAGAAAAGTGAGATCATTCAGAATCTTGTTGAACTCCTCAAGATTCCTGAAGAGCAAGTTGTACGCAAATTTTTTATCAACAAACGTCTCTGTCTACACCGCAATGTCTCTTATGAGCGTGCCGCCAATACCCAAGCAATCTTTCAACGGGCTGGGGTCATTCTCCATATCGAAAAAGGAGATGGAGCTAAAGCGAACCAGAGCGTCAAGGCCTCCCCCTCTAAATCGACAACAATAGAGGGGGAAGATGAGCGTTATAAAGCATTAGCCCGCTCCTTCTCTGAAGCGATTAAGGGGGAGCTAACAGAAGCGCCCAAAACTGCTAATGAGCCGGAAACAATGCCCCCTATTACAGAAGAGGAGGAGACGGTAGAATTAACCCTCAACCTACAGCCCCCTCCTCAGGAGAAGAAGCGTTCCCCCGTGCATCAAAATGTGCGCCAGAAGTGGGATGATGGCGATTGGCAAAAAGAGTCTCTACTTGCCACCTTCTCCTTAAGGAACCTATTGAGCATCAATACCCGCTCATCACGTCTGCAGTTTATCACACGCATCATTGCACTTATCGCTCTGATGCTGCTCACTGATCGCTTTCTAAATCCCTTCTATTATGCGGTGGCGAAACACTTTGAGCTCGGTGAAACGACTGCGATTCTCCTCTCGCTCGGTACCCTAATTACATTAGCCGTCATTACCTTTATATTATTAGGGCAACGGCTCCATGATTTAGGGCTCTCTGCATACTTTACGATTCTCTTTCTCTTTCCACTTCTGCTCTTTGGTTATGGCTATACCCTCAACCTGTATGAGCAGAATAAGGTGAAACAAGAGATTGCACACCATAAGGAGTTACTACACGACTATGAGATGAATCGGCTTGAGCTGCATCAGCTTGAAGCAGAACTCGCAACACTCTCACGAAAGGCGCAGCGAGATAACTTAAAGAGGGACCTATATAGGGAATATCGCCTCCTCTTTATTGCTGGCTATCTAATTAGCTCAATCCTTCTGGTAGCAATGGTGGCCATTCCTGGTAACTCAGGTGTTAATCGTTATGGCTCACCTCCGGAACGTCGATTTGATGAGAGCGCACTAATTATGTTGATTACCGCTGGAGTGGCGATTTTATTAGCACTGATTGCCCCCCTCTTCTTTAGTAATTATCTCGAAACATTAAGTGCATTTAATAGTGCACTCCTTCAAACCTTTGGTGTGATGATTTAAGATAGTGGGAAGTTTACACACAGAATGCTATTTACCGATATAATAGGGCTCTAAATCCACCCTCCCCTAGTGGGAGGGGGTAGATAGAATCACTATAGGTGTAGGTTCTAACAATTGAAGGCCTACCCTATCCACTTACCTTAACAAGCGAAGGAATCCCTTCGCTTGTTAATTGAGTATCACCATTTTGCTATTTGAAATAAATTACTATATGAAAAATATTCGAAATTTCTCCATCATTGCCCACATTGACCATGGAAAATCCTCCATAGCCGATCAATTTATTCAGATATGTGAAGGGTTAACCGAACGTGAGATGCAAGATCGAGTTCTGGACTCGATGGATCTCGAAAAAGAGCGAGGTATCACAATTAAAGCACAATGTGTCTCACTCAACTACACTGCTGACGATGGTGAAATTTACCATCTTAATTTTATTGATACTCCTGGGCATGTGGATTTCTCCTATGAGGTCTCCCGCTCACTCTATGCCTGTGAGGGGGCCCTACTTATTGTTGATGCCGCCCAAGGGGTTGAGGCCCAATCAGTTGCTAACTGTTACACTGCAATTGATATTGGATTAGAGGTGATTCCAGTACTCAATAAGATCGATCTGCCCGCGGCAGATCCCGAACGTGTAGCAATAGAGATCGAGGATATCATTGCTATCGAGGCGATGGATGCTGTCCGCTGCTCTGCGAAAACCGGTGAAGGGGTGCGCGATGTATTAGAGGATATGATTAAAAAGATTCCCCCCCCTCAAGGGGATCCTGACGCCCCCCTCAAAGCTCTTATTATCGACTCCTGGTATGATCAATATGTTGGGGTTATCTCCCTTGTACGTATCTTCGATGGCGTTCTTAAAGCGGGTGACAAGATTAAGGTTATGAGTACCCGTGATACCCACGAGGTAGATAATGTTGGGATCTTTACCCCTAAACGGGTTGATCTGCCCCAACTCTCTGCCGGAGAGGTAGGCTTTGTGATCGCAGGAATTAAGGAGATTGATGGCGCCCCTGTAGGGGATACCCTTACCCTAGAGAAAAACCCCGCTAAAGAGCCAGTACCTGGATTTCAAACGATTCAACCTCGAGTCTTCTCTGGACTCTACCCTGTTGAGTCCGATGATTATGAAAATCTACGAGAGGCACTACAGCGTCTGCGTCTCAATGACTCCTCTTTACACTTTGAGCCAGAGACATCGCAAGCCTTAGGTTTTGGCTTTCGTTGTGGTTTTTTAGGGATGCTCCATATGGAGATTATCCAAGAGCGTCTTGAGCGTGAGTATGATCTTGACCTTATCACCACAGCCCCAAGCGTAGTCTATGAAGTAGAGAAGAGTGATGGTGAGGTTATCTATGTGGATAACCCCGATGGATTGCCCGATCAGGTCTATATTGAAGAGATTCGGGAGCCTATCATTGAAGCCAACATCTTAACCCCACAAGATTATATCGGAAATATTATGAAACTCTGTATGGAGAAGCGGGGTGTTCAGCTCGATATGGTCTATGCCGGCAATCAGGTGCAACTAAAGTATGAGCTACCAATGAGTGAAGTCGTACTCGATTTCTTCGATCGCTTAAAGTCTGTCTCTCGTGGTTATGCTTCATTTGATTATAAGTTTGTCCGGTACCAAGCCGCACCATTAGTTAAGGTCGATGTTCTTATCAATGGTGATCGTGTCGATGCCTTAGCCCTCATTACCCATAAAGAGAACGCACCTTATCAGGGGCGTAAGTTGGTAGAGAAGATGCGTGAACTCATTCCACGTCAACAGTTTGAGATTGCGGTACAGGCTGCTATTGGCTCCAATATTATTGCCCGCTCTAACGTTCGAGCCCTACGTAAAGATGTTACCGCTAAATGTTACGGTGGTGACGTGAGCCGAAAACGTAAGCTACTCGAGCGACAAAAAGAGGGTAAGAAGCGGATGAAGCAGGTGGGAAGTGTTGAGATTCCTCAGGAGGCTTTTCTTGCTGTTCTGCAGGTGGATAATGATTAGTTTTCATCTACAGTGCCAACTTCAGCTTAAAATAAATCCCAATCGGTCACGATCGATCATAACTAAAGAAGGATATCTATAATGGGCTTGCTCTCCAACTTAACCTACTTTATCTCAATTGGGGTAATTTTAGCCACACCAATTACGGCAGTTATTATTCTGCTTGATAAGCTGCTTCTAAAGAGAAGGCGCAAGAAGGGGGAGAAATTACCAGCCTTAGTTGACTGGTCCTACTTCCTCTTCCCTGTTGTCTTTATTGTTAGCTTTTTTCGCACCTTTATTGCTGAACCCTATATCATTCCCAGTGGATCGATGCAGCCTACGCTCTACGAAGGGGATATGATCGTGGCAAATAAATGGTCATTTGGGTTGCGTTATCCCATCACCAATAGCCGCATCTTCTCTGCACCTGGCGATGGGGTTGAACGGGGGGATATCGCTATCTTTAAATATCCTGAAAATGAGCGCATCAACTACGTTAAGCGTATTATTGCTCTCCCTGGTGATCATGTGGATTACCAAAATAAAGAGTTAACCATCAATGGTGTTCCACTTAAATATGCATTAGCTGGTCCTGCACGTCCTCCTGAGGAGAATGAGTTTCTAATCCAAGAGGAGCAGATGCCTACTGATCGATATGACGAGGGCTATGTTACTTACCAGGTACAACAATTTAAGCAACTTACTTTTGCTGATCGCGGCTTAAGTGTTCGTGGTAGTGAATTGGCATTCGAGTTTCCCATCACGGTGCCTGATGGTAAATATTTAGCTTTTGGCGATAATCGTGATAATAGTCTCGATAGCCGCTATTGGGGCTTTGTAGATGATAGACAGATGATTGCGAAGGCTGATTATATTTGGATGAACTATAATTGCCTGCTTAAATTCAAAGATTGCGACCGCATCTTTACTAAACTTAAGTAGGGTGAGGAGTGATAAAACGATGTTAAGTGAACGGTTAGGCTACCAATTTAAGAATCCTAAACTGCTCAAACGAGCACTGGTCCATCGCTCCTACTCACAAGAGCATAATGAGCGGCTCGAATTTTTAGGCGATGGCTGCCTCAATTTTGTTATCGGCGAGCTACTCTTCTCTCTACAACCTGAAGCAAATGAGGGAGAGCTCTCTAATTTACGCTCTCACCTTGTCAAAGAGGAGACCTTAGCAGAGATTAGCCTTAAACTAGGGGTGAATCACTGCGCTATTTTAAGTCAAGGTGAGCGCAATAATGATGGAGCAATGCGCCCTAGCCTACTGGCCGATATGTTAGAGGCGATTATCGGCGCCATCTATCTCGACTCTGATTTTGCGACGGTGAAGAGAATTATCACTCAACTCTACTCTGAGCATCTAGCAAAAATAGAGGTACAACCTGTTAATCAAATTAATGAATTCTTTAAAGATCCTAAAAGCCGCCTACAAGAGCGTCTACAAGCCCTTAATAAAGCAGTGCCTACTTACGAGGTGCTGGAGGTCTCTGGACGTGATCATGAGAAGCTCTTTAAGGTCTGCTGCCTCTTTGAAGAGATGAAAACAATCGCCACCGGCACAAGCAAACGGCGAGCCGAACAACAAGCTGCAAAATTAATGTTGGAAAAATTATCATGACTACATATTCCGGTTATGTCTCAATCATTGGTCGTCCTAATGTGGGTAAATCCACACTGATGAATCAAATAATTGAGCAGAAAATCAGCATCACCTCAAATAAACCACAAACAACTCGCCATATGGTGACCGGCATCTATACCGATCCCACCACGCAGATTGTCTTTCTTGATACACCTGGAATCCATAACAATATCCAATCCGCCCTCAATAAACAGCTAAATCGTACTGCGATTAGCTCACTACAATCGGGGGATGTCATTCTCTTTATGGTGGAAGCACTTCTCTTCACTCTTGATGATCAGAAGACCCTCCATAAACTAAAGGGGATCGATAAGCCTGTGATCCTACTGATCAATAAGGTCGATAAAATTTCTAATAAGGAGGCGCTACTCCCCTTTATTGAGGAGATGACAGAACGCTACCCTTTCTCAAGCTGTATCCCCATCTCGGCACGCTCTCAACAGTCAGCCCAACTGGTAGTTAATGCTATACGCACCCACCTACCACGGCAAGCGTTTCTCTACGATGAGGATGAGATCACTACTGCATCGAGCTCTTTTTTAGCATCTGAAATCTTACGTGAAAAACTTACTCGTCGCCTCAATCAAGAACTTCCCTACGCTTTAACAGTGGAGATAGACTCCTTTGAGGCAGAGCCAGATCTCTATCGAATCTACGCTTCCATCTGGGTTGAGCGAGAGAGTCAAAAAGGGATTGTTATTGGCAAGCAGGGGCACACCTTACGTGATGTGAGTAGGTACGCCCGTGAAGATATGGAGAAGCTCTTTGGCGTTAAAGTCTTTTTACGCGCCCATGTTAAGGTGCGTGAAGGATGGTCAAATGATGAGCGCGCCCTTCACTCACTCGGTTATCAAGATCTTTAATGGAAGTTGCTAATTAACTATGGAGCGCTATACACAACAGGCTGCAATCCACCAGATCAACCAGTGGGCTCGCACTAGAGAGCCCTTCTTTTTTGTTATCAATTTCGATTGTACCTTAACCCTCTTAACACCACTGGCCAAGTGGGATCCGCGCCGGTTGCAGTTTCACTTTCCAAAAGTAGAGAGAGTTGCCACCAATCCTCAAGAGCAGATCGAGGCACTCTACTGGCGGAGTACTCCCCCCTCCTACACCATCTACCAGAGTGCTTTTAATCATCTTCAGGCTCAGATGAGTCGTGGCCGAAGTGCTTTAACTAATCTTACCTTTCCAACCCCAGTGGAATCTAACTATACCCTAGAAGCACTCTTCCACAAGAGTGCTGCCCGCTATCGTATCTTAGTTACCACCGATGAGATTCGTTTTCTCTCCTTCTCGCCAGAACCCTTTATCAAGATAGAGGGCAACTACCTCTATACCTACCCTATGAAGGGAACAATCGATGCCACTCTACCCCATGCTCAACAGAAGCTACTTGAGAATCCAAAAGAGCAAGAGGAGCATCACTTTGCCACAACCCAAGCAAAGATCGATCTAGCCAAGGTGGGGTCTGATGTCTCCATCACCCGTTATCGCTATATCGAACGATTAAATACCAATAAAGCACCCATACTTCAGAGCAGCTCAGAGGTACGAGCAACCCTCCCCCCATCATATCGAGATCATTTGGGGGAGCTACTCTTTACCCTCCTACCGGCAGGCTCTATTACGGGATATCCAAAAGAGGAGAGCCTCCAACTCATTCGAGAGATAGAGCAATATCAACGAAATTTCTATAGTGGTGTTGCTGGTCTTTTTGATGGGGAGAATCTAGAGAGTGCCGTCCTAATTCGCTTTCTTGAGGAGGATCCACAGCAAGGATACCTCTTTAAAAGTGGTGGAGGTATAACCCAAAAGAGTCAAGTCGCCGATGAGTATCAGGAGTTAATTCAAAAAATCTATGCCCCAATTTCTTGAAACAATAAAGATCTATCGAGGGGAGATCCCCCATCTTGCTTTCCATAATGAGCGCTTAAATCGCACCCGGGCTCACTTCTATCCTCACTCTGCCCCCATTGATTTAGCCCCTCTACTCAATCCCTTACCGCCAGAGATCCCACACGAAACGGTGATTCGTTGCCGTCTACTATATCGCGAGAGAATTGATAAAATTGAGTATTACCCTTACCAGCGGCGCTCGATCCAGAGAATTCAGCTTTTAGAGGCTCCAACCTTACGTTACAGATATAAGTATGCTGATCGTCGTGAAATTGATACCCTCTACCAACAGCGGGGGTGTGCAGATGAGATTCTCATCACCCAACAAGGGTATCTAACAGATACCTCCATCGCTAATATCGCCCTCTTCGATGGTCTGCGATGGCTCACACCACAGACTCCCCTATTGCCAGGAACAAAACGGGCACAGCTACTTACACAAGGGGTGCTTACACCTGCAGCTATTCACTACACCGACCTACCAAACTTTAGCAAAATATCACTATTTAATGGAATGGTGGAGTTTAAAGAGCAGCTTCTCCCGATCGAAGCCTTACTCCCCTACCGATAAAATATTATCTCATCCCCCTTACCCTTACTTAATTGAAGATTACGGTCGTATTACCCTGCACTAAGATTCGATCTTCTAAGTGGTAACGTAACCCACGGGCAAGCACCACCTTTTCAATATCCTTACCTAAACGAACCATATCCTCAACACTATCGGCATGGGTTACCCGAATAACATCTTGCTCAATTATTGGTCCTGCATCGAGCTCTTCAGTAACGTAGTGGCATGTCGCTCCAATCAGTTTTACACCCCGCTTCGCTGCCTGATGGTAAGGACGCGCCCCTATAAAAGAGGGGAGAAAACTGTGGTGAATATTGATAATTCGATGTCTATAACGCTCACACAACTCTGGAGGCAATATCTGCATATAGCGAGCTAACACAATGCACTCAGCCCCACTCCCCTCAATATGCTCACTCACCTTCGCAAAGCTCTCCTCTCTCCTATTAGGATCCACCGGTATATGATGGTACGGCACCCCATACCACTCTACTAAAGAGCGAAAATCATCATGATTAGAGATGACTCCAACAATATCACACTCCAACTCATCGGCATGCCAGCGAGCTAAAATATCTACTAAACAGTGAGCCTCTCTACTGGCCATCAACATTACACGCTTCTTTTTAGCGGTATCAGTAATGCGCCACGATAATGAGAGCTCCTCTGCTATTGGTTTAAAGCGCTCTTTAAATTCCTCTAGTCCAAAAGGGAGACTCTCAGCTTTAATCTCATGCCGCATAAAGAAGAGGCCACTCTCTAAATCGGAGTAATGATTAGCCTCCATAATCCACCCACCATGCTCTGCGAGAAAACCACTAACTCGCGAAACAATACCCACCCCATCTGGGCAGGAGATAATTAAACGATATCTACTCACGCTTCCCTACTCTCCCCTTCATCAACAATCTCTTATCACTATCACTTCCATTCTTAATATATGGAAAAGTAACACTTGCTTAAAATAGCATATCTTCCCTTCTTGATTAGCCTAATCTCTATTCACTTTAAGAAATATTATCATTCTCTTTTAGTGATAACAGAGTAGAGACTTAATGCTGTATCAAAAAAACAACGATACCATCCCTTAATGCCTCTCTAGATAAGAGATCTTACTGAAATAATCCCCTTTATCTTATAAAGAATATTCCCCCTACCCGCTAAATGTTGTAGAATGCATACCTAATGTTGTAAATTTACAACTGATTGATTTTAGTGAGAGCGCATGATTATTAGATTACGGCATACATTTTTAGAGCAACGCAACCGGTTAGGGACCCTCTTAAGCTCCCTCTCCTGCCTCCTCTTGCTGTTTGCTACACTCTTCTCTAATGCTCGAGCAGCAGGGAGCACTCATACCGAGCCGAATCGTAATAGCTATCTTGAATGGATGGCCCATACCCCTGAAGCTAATCTTAGAGTAACCATTGCACTACAGGGGGGAGATTATTTCTATCAACAGGATAATCTTGAAGAGGCCCGCTTCTTCTATAATCTTGCAGTGAATGAAGGCTTTTTGCTACAGGAGAGTGAGCTTTACGCCGAAGCGCTAGTTAAAAGCGCCGATCTTGAGTCTGACCCACTCATTGCCCGTTTTCGTTACCACGATGCTGAGGAGATCTATGCTGCTCATAAAAACTATGCTGCCATTGCCACCCTCCTTGAACGGTTAATCTGGACTTATGATTACACAATCCCTATGGAGCTAGAGATTATTATCGATCGATTAGAGGAGGCACTAACACTCAAACGGAAGGAGAAGAACACCACCGATATCAGCGAAACAATGCGGACTCTTGCTTGGTTTTATGAGGTAGCTCGTAATACTGATGCTGCAGAGAAGCTCTATCAAGAGGCAGTGACTCTTGATATTGCGCAATTAGGATTTGATGATATCCGCTCTGTTCTTGCTCTAGAACGTTTTGCTCTCTTTTATATTGACTATCAGAATTATCCTGCGGCACAACGGGAACTTGAGCGAAAATTAGCACTCCACCAGAAAACCGAATATCCCGATATCTATAACATTGGGCGCACACAATCGATGTTAGGTTGGGTATATCTCCAACAAAATGAGTTTGATCTTGCAGAGCGCTACTATACTGCTGCCCTAAAGAATATCAATCAAAGTATTACCAAAGATCCTGATGAGCCCCACTACTACTCATTACCAGCACTCTTTGATCTAGTCTACTTCTATATCACTCAAAATCAGATGGCAATCGCTGATCACTACTTTACGATTGCTCATGAGATCTTAGCCCAAGCAGGGGAAGAGGATGCAATGACCTATCTTAACTCCATCAATCTTGAGGAGGGGGGTGAGATTGACTCAATTATAGGGGGATTCCCGTGGTCCCTCAATGCTCAAATTATCGGTGTCCAGACCATGTTACGTTACCGTGAGAGGCAATAGCAAGATTATGGCCACCTATGTTATTGGCGATCTGCATGGCTCTTATGATGCCTTTAATCGCCTACTCGATGAGATCCACTTCTCCCCTACTTGCGACCAGATCTATCTTGTTGGGGATCTAATAAATCGCGGAGAGAATTCGCTAGCCCTTATTCGGCAATTGATGGCCGATACCGATTCATTCTATCCTGTCTTAGGAAATCATGACCTCTCTTTCTTAGTCTATGCAGCGGGCCATATCCCACTCTATCATCGAGATACCTTCAATGAGCTACTTCACCACCCTGATAGTGAAGCGATTCTCCACTACATTAAACAACAGCCTCTTATGCGCCATCTACCACACCATAATGTTGCCATTGTCCATGCGGGAATTCCTCCTCAATGGAGTACGGAGCAGGCGTTAGCCTTAAGTAGGGAGGTGGAGCAGACCCTCACCTCTCCGAGGCGGGCAACCCACTTTATTGCCGAAATGTTTGGGAATACCCCCACACTCTGGTGTGACACCTTAACAGGCATTGAGCGACTAAGAACAATTGTTAACTACTTTACCCGGATGCGTTACTTAACACCGAGTGGGGAGCTAAACTTCTCTGAGAAAAGGCATCCTCAACAGGTGACAGATCAAGGGCTGCTCCCTTGGTTTGAGCTCCCTCCTTCAATACTGCGCAAAGAGCAGATCATCTTCGGTCACTGGGCGACACTTGGACTCCATAGTGGCCGAAATAACACCCTCTGCATCGACTCAGGTTGTGTCTGGGGGAAGCAATTAACAGCTGCCGAACTGACCCCCTCCGGCACTATTATTCATCAAGTTGAAGCATAGATCTAATACTGCTTATCGGGGAGAACTTCCGAGGGCTCGAGCAGCGAACGCAAGGGAATACCGCAGAGTCGAATGGTTATAAAATAGAGTGTTATAGCCAGAGCAATTAAGCCTATCATTCCCCCAAAGCGGTGGATAAAAGGGGCTGATAGCCAAAAAGCTTTATCCCCTACCACCTTTAGTAGAAGAAGTGTTAAGAGAGCATTACTTAGCAGCAATCCCCACCCGGTGCCCTCCAATGCCCCACGAAAAGTATGAATCTTCCGACGCTCTAAGCCATAGAGAAGCAGGAGCGCATTCACCCAAGCAGCAATCGCTGATGATAATGCTAACCCCGCATGTTGGTAATAACGAACCAAGATAAATTGCCCAATAATATTGGTTCCGATCGCAATTAAACTATACGTTACAGGGGTTCGAGTATCTTGACGCGCATAATAGACAGGGGCTAATACACGAATCATAAAAAAAGCGGGGACACTTAACGCATAGGCGGCTAAACTACGTCCAGACATCACCACATCCTCTAATCCGAAAGCACCCCTCATAAAGAGCAATGCTAATAGAGGCTCTGCCAAGACAACTAACCCAATCATAGCGGGTAAGCCAATCAATAATGCTAAGCGTAGGGCCCAATTGATCGTATTTTTAAGGTTATCGTAATCCTTCTCTGCATTTAAACGGGAAAGACGTGGCAATACAACCGTACCTAAAGCAACCGCGAATGTTCCTAAAGCAAACTCTACTAAGCGGTCCGAGTAGTAGATCCAAGTGACACTTCCCTCCACCAGGCGAGAGGCGAGTTGTGTATTAATTAGAATATTAATTTGACTGCTTGATGAGCCAATTAATGCTGGCAACATCAAGAGCATTACCCGCTTAACCCCTTCAGAGCGAAACGCTACTTTTGGTTTGCGGATCAATCCTGCAGAGCGCACCACAAGAAAGAGAATCAAAAGCTGCAGCACACCAGCGATAAAGACCGCATACCCTAAAGCCATTACAGGAGTAGAGAAGAGAGGACTTAAAAGCGCACCACTAATAAGAGCAATATTGAGAATAACCGGAATCATTGCCGGAATAGCAAAACGATCCAATGCATTAAGGGTGCTTGAGTACATCGCTGTCATACAGATAAAAAAGAGGTAAGGCACCATTAAGCGTACTAGATCGGTAGTTAGAAGAAACTTCCCCTCATCTCGAGCAAATCCCGAAGCAAATAGAAGCACAAGTTGTGGCGCAAAGAGTAACCCTAACAACGTAATGAGTAATAACACTAATCCAAGCGAACCACTAATCTTTGCCAAAAAGAGGGCAAGCTCCTCTTTCGTGCGCTTCTGCCGATACTCACTAAAGACCGGAACAAATGCCTGATTAAAGGCCCCCTCCCCAAAAAAACGACGGAAGAGATTAGGAATACGAAAGGCGACACTAAAAGCATCCATCGCAGCACCCGCCCCAAAATAGCTGGCGAAAAGAATATCCCGTGCTAATCCCATAATTCGGGAGATAAAGGTAAACCCGCTCACTGTAAAGAGTGCGTGAAAGAGTGATCGCTTCTTCAATTTAACTCAACCTTCTATCGATCTAAAGTCCATCTAATATTCTGACCCCTTAACTAAGAGGTTTTAAAAAAAGAGCCTTCAACACCACTGTTGAAGGCTCTTAACGCTATTACAAGCGTGGCTATCCACTACTGATAGGATAAAGGATTCTCCTTCACTCTACTCTGCAGGTGCACCTTGCTCACTTAACGCATCCATCCGATCACGAAGATTTTGACCGGCACGGAAAGTAACGACACGACGAGCAGTGATTGGAATCTCTTCACCCGTTTTAGGGTTACGACCGGGACGCTCTGCTTTATCACGGAGCTCAAAGCTACCAAAACCAGAGAGTTTTACCGGCTCGCCTGTAGCTAAAGAGAGGCGGATCTCCTCAAAAAAATCCTCAACAAACTCTTTAGACTCTTCACGACGTGCATTGATATTGTGATATAAATTTTCAGTTATATCGGCTTTTGTTAGCGTAGACATAATATTTCAATCCTTTATGTGTCTATTGACGGAGTTGAATCTCCATCGCTCTTAAATCATCTAATATGCTCTCAATTATAGCATCAATCTCCTCATCTGTGAGGTTTTCTTCACGGCTTTGGAAGATTAGTGTGAATGCCATATTTTTACTCTGCTCACTTGCCCCCTCTTTCGGCTCATAAAGATCAAAGAGATTGACCGATTGTAAAAGAGGACGCTTTCCATCGGCAAGCATACACTCAATAATCTGAGCGGTCGTTATCTCCTTAGGCACAACAAGGGCAAGATCACGACGAGATGTGGGGAAGCGAGATAACTCACTAAATGCTGGCGTCTTCGATGCTTTTAAGTGGTCAAAAGCTAATTCAAAAAGGTAGATATCACGGTTAAGATCGAGCGCTTTCGCTACAGATGGGTGTAATTTTCCTAAATACCCGAGACGCTCTCCCGATTCTGTATAGATATCAGCCTGCTGCCCTGGATGAAGAATCGACTCCTCACCGACAACAAAACGATACTGCAAACCGGTTCGATCTAAAAGTGCTTCAACATCCCCTTTAAGATCAAAGAAATCCACAGGACGACTAGGTTCACCCCACTGGGCTGTGACAATATCACCACAGATAGCACCAGCAAAGTAGCGCTCTTGAACAAGATTCTCTAGCGTCCCGTTATAGGTTGCCCCCGACTCAAAGAAGCGCAATCGCTCCTGCTGTCGCTTTAAATTGTGCTCCATTGCCTCTAATAGACCAGTGATGAGGGTCGTTCTCATAACCGAGCGCTCTTTAGAGATTGGATTCTTAAGAGCGATAGGCTCCTTATTGGGCGCTAAAATCTTCTGTAACTCAGGGCTAACAAAGCTCATTGAGATGATCTCATGATAATCTCTTGCCACCAAGATCTCACGAAAATCGGAGAGTGTTACCTCAGATTCTGGCACATTCGGCATCGATAAGATCGATTTAGCCGTTCCATTAACAGGAACATTCTCATATCCATCGAGCCGGACAATCTCCTCAATAAGGTCCGCCTCAATCATTAAATCAAAGCGGTAGCTTGGGGCAATAAAGGTGAGTGAATCCTCCCCTACTTCTGCCACAGTGCCAAGACGCTCTAACAGCTCAACAATACGCTCTTTAGCGTATGGGATACCGATTAAGCGCTCAACGCGATCATACCGTAATTTAATAGGAGCTCGTTCGGGAAGTGCTCCTTCTACACGGGTAATTGCTCCGGCTCGACCGCCCGCTAATGAGATAAAGAGCTCAGTTGCTCGCTCTAGAGCCACCTCAGCTAGATTAAAGTCGACACCTCGCTCGTAGCGATGAGAGGCATCGGTGTGAAGTCCATGATCGCGTGCTTTCCCGGCAATTAAAATATCATCAAACCACGCAGACTCTAAAAAGAGATTCGTAGTCTGATCATCACAAGCACTTGAAGCTCCCCCCATAATTCCAGCTAATGCAAGTACCTTTTTATCATCAGCAATAAGAAGGGTTCCCTCTTTAATAGCTACCGTTTCATCATTTATTAATGTGATCCGCTCACCCTTAGTCGCTTTACGAACAGTGATATCCCCCTCAATTTTGTCATAATCGAAGGCATGCAAGGGTTGCCCTAACTCTAAAAGAATATAGTTCGTGATATCTACCAAAATACCATGGGGACGAATCCCACAGCGGCGCAAGCGTTCACTCATCCAAAGGGGTGTAGGAGCCTTTGGATCCACCCCCTCAATAACACGGCCAAGATAGCGGGGAGCCTCTTCTGTTGCCGTTACTGACACCTTCTGCTGTAGATCACTCTCAACAGGTTGAGGCTGCTGCTCTAACGACTCAATCTCACCACCACTGATGGCAGCAATGTCACGAGCAACACCTAAAATACTTAGACAATCCCCGCGATTAGGGGTTAAATCCAACTCAAAAACCGGATCGTCAAGCTGATAGAGCTCTCTAAAATCGCGCCCCACCTCTAGATCATCATCAAGTGCCAAAAGACCCGAGCTATCATCACTTAACCCAAGCTCCTTTGCTGAACAGAGCATTCCATGTGAATCCACACCCCGTAATTTAGTCGCTTTAATCTTAAAGTCGCCCGGTAAGGTTGCCCCCACCAACGCTGTGGGTGATTTCATTCCAACTGCAACATTAGGAGCGCCACAAACAATCTGGAGATTCTCCTCTTCACCAATATCCACCTGCGCCACCTGTAGACGATCAGCGTCAGGATGCTGGCTTAAGGCCACAACCTCTCCCACAACAACATTGGTAAATTGAGGGGCTGCTAATGATTCTGCCTCCACCTCTAACCCCGCCATTGTTAAGCGTGATGCTAAATTTTCGGGGATCTCTTTAATCCACTCCTGTAACCAAGATACTGAAACCTTCATTTTTCACCTTATCTCATTAAATCTATTTATCTAAATTGCGTTAAGAAGCGCATATCATTCTCATAGAAGAGACGCAAATCATTAACACCATAACGCAACATAGCTAAGCGCTCGACCCCCATCCCAAAGGCAAAGCCTTGATATTTTTCAGGATCAATATTAACCGCTTTAAAGACATTTGGATGAACCATGCCACACCCTAACACCTCAAGCCAACCAGTCTGTTGACAGACGCGACAACCATCGCCATCACAGATAACACACTCAATATCCACCTCAGCAGAGGGCTCTGTGAAGGGGAAGAAGGAGGGGCGAAAACGAAGCTTAAGATCACGCTCAAAGAATTTCTGCATAAATTCAGTTAATGTCCCCTTCAAATCAGCAAAAGTGACCTCTTCATTCACCACCAAACCCTCAACCTGATGAAACATAGGGCTGTGGGTTACATCAGAGTCACAGCGGTAGACCCGACCATATCCAATCATCTGAATAGGGGGTTTCTGCTCCTCCATCACATGAATCTGAGTATTAGAGGTATGGGTTCTTAACAACATATGCTCATCAAAATAGAAGGTATCAAACATCGCCCTAGCAGGATGGTGCGAGGGGATATTCAGTGCCTCAAAATTATAGAAATCACTCTCAATCTCTGGCCCTTCTATGACATCAAACCCAACGGATGAAAAGAGCTCATGAATCCGTTTCATCGTGCGTGAGATGGGGTGAAGAGAACCGACACTGCCACGACGCCCCGGCTGTGTGATATCGACTCGCTCCGTTGCTAATTTACGGTTTAACTCCGCTTCATCAATTGCTTGACGTTTACTATTGATAGCATCCATCACCTTTTGACGCACTTTATGGATGGCTGCTCCTTGAGTTTTACGCTCTTCAGGGGCCATTTTTCCAAGACCTGCCAACAATGAGCTGATCTTTCCCTTGCGGCCAAAGTACTCTACCCGCACGGCTTCTAGATCTTGCGCCGATACAGCATTATTAATTGCATCGAGGGCTTCCTGTTGAATATTCTCTAAGCTCATGAATCCTCTACCTATTTTCGATAATGAAAAACAAAAAAAGGAAAAGAGATGATCCACCCTTTTCCTTTCGTAATCTTGATTAAAACGGCATCAACGAATTATGCTAATGCTGCTTTAGCCTGCTCTGCTAATACACTGAAGGCTTCCTTCTCATGAACAGCCATATCAGCAAGAACTTTCCGGTCGATCTCAATATTCGCTCTCTTTAATCCATTAATAAAGCGGCTATAGGAGAGTCCACACTCACGTGCAGCTGCATTAATACGGGTGATCCATAACGATCTAAAATCACGCTTTTTAACACGGCGATCACGGTAAGCATACTGTCCTGCTTTATATACCGCTTGGTTAGCCGTTTTAAATGTTCTAGAGCGTGCGCCGTAGTAACCTTTAGCTTTCTTTAATACTTTTTTGTGACGTGCTTTTGTAATAGTGCCACGTTTTACTCTTGCCATAATTTAACTCTCCTCTCTTATGCGTAAGGTAATAAGCGTCGAATCGATTTCACATCAGCTTTCGCTACAACCGTATCATTACGGAGATGTCTTTTACGCTTTGTCGACTTCTTAGTTAAAATATGACCACGGTGTGAGGCTCTCTTTTTAAAGCCACCACCGGCACTTTTACGAAAACGCTTCTTAGCGCCACTATTTGATTTTAATTTTGGCATAATTATCCACTCGCATTCTTAAATAAATATGTGATTAATATTTGGTAGTCGTTATCGGTACTATTTTCCTTTAACAGGTGCTAAAACCATCACCATCTGTCGACCTTCAAGCCTGGGATGTTGCTCAACAACCCCATACTCTTTAAGATCCTCTTTGAGACGCTCTAACACCTCTCTACCAATCTCTTGGTGAGCCATTTCACGACCTCTAAACCGCATCGTTACTTTAGCCTTATCACCATCATTAAGGAAACGTATCAGGTTGCGTAGTTTTACCTGATAATCCCCTTCTCCCGTCGCTGGACGGAATTTTACTTCCTTGACTTGGGTGTTACGCTGATTTTTACGCGCTTCATCCGCCTTTTTTTGCTGCTCATAACGGTATTTACCATAGTTCATGATACGACATACCGGGGGACGTGCATTTGGCGACACCTCAACCAAATCAAGCCCTGCATCATACGCTAAATCCAACGCCTCTTCAAGCGATACAATCCCTTTTTGTTCTCCATCTTCCAAAATAAGACGTACTTCCTTAACCGAAATGCGCTCATTTATGCGATGTTCATACTGATTGCTAATAATTATTCTCCTTAATATCTATCTAATCGTCATCGATTGACTCTGAACTATGTACCCTAAAACTAACGAATATTACTAAAGCGAGATTCGCTCAGCGATAAGTGCCAATTATAGAGTAGATAGGCTGGAATGTAATCGATTAATTACCCATCACCCTAAGTTTATTTAGTTACTGGCGCCACCAACACGATTCTCTTGCTTTATATGGTCGATAAATTGCTGTAACTCCATTGCACTTAAATCCTGCCCTTCACGAGTGCGAACAGCTACTAAACCCATCTCAACCTCACGGGCTCCTACTACAAGAATAAAGGGCGTTCTTGCAACAGTTGCTTCTCGAATCTTATAACCTATCTTCTCATTTCTCAAGTCACTCACCGCTCGAATACCATTTTTCTCCAGCATTGTGACAACTTTTTGCGCATAATCATGTTGCGCATCGGTAATTGTCGCCACTACAACTTGAATAGGGGCTAACCAGAGTGGAAGCGATCCGGCATGGTGCTCAATAAGAATACCGATAAAACGCTCAAAGGATCCTAATATTGCCCGATGAAGCATCACTGGCGTCTTCCGCTCATTCTGCTCATCAATATATTCAGCTCCTAAACGCTCCGGTAGAACAAAATCGAGCTGTATTGTCCCCACCTGCCAAGAGCGACCTATGGCATCTTTAATATGGTACTCAACTTTTGGGCCATAAAAAGCCCCCTCTCCCTCTAGCTCTTCCCAGACAATTCCAGCGGCATTCAGCGCGGTTCTTAAGCCTGACTCAGCCATATCCCAAATCCAATCTTCACCTGCTCGCTGCTCTGGCCTTAATGAGAGCTTAACTGCAATCTCTTTAAAGCCAAAATCACGGTAGACACTCATAGCAAAGTTGTGGAATCGCTCAACCTCATTAACAATCTGATCATCGCGACAGAAGATATGGGCATCATCTTGAACAAATCCACGCACTCGCATCAACCCATGAAGTGCTCCTGATGGCTCATTTCGATGGCATGAACCAAACTCCGATAGACGTAATGGAAGATCCCGATAGGAGTGCTGGGTATGGTTAAATATCTGCACATGACCTGGGCAATTCATCGGCTTTACTGCATAATCGCGATTTTCAGATGCTGTTGTAAACATCAGATCTTGATAGTTTTCCCAATGGCCAGAGCGCTCCCATAGCGTTCGATCCACAACAGTGGGAGTTTTAATCTCTTGATACCCTTCCTGCTGCTGACGGCGACGCATATATTGCTCAATAATCTGCCATATAGTCCACCCTTTTGGATGCCAAAAGACCATCCCTGGTGCCTCCTCTTGAAGATGGAAGAGGTTCTGCTGACGGCCAATACGACGATGATCGCGACGCTCAGCCTCTTTAAGTCGCTCTAGATGCTCATTGAGCTCCTTCTTCGTAGGGAAGGCGATAGCATAGATACGGGTCAACATCTTATTGTTTGAATCCCCGCGCCAGTAAGCACCTGCTAAGTTTGTGAGTGTAAAGGCAATATCGCCCCGCTTAATATCAGGCAGATGGGGCCCTAAACAGAGATCCATGAAGATATCTTCATCCCCCTCACCTTGACGATAAAGGGAGATCTCATTCTGCTCTTTTGGTGCACGCTCAATAATATCGACTTTGTAGATCTCTCCGCGCTTTTTGAAATACTCAATTGCCTCTGCTCTTGGCCACATCTCACGGGTAACAGGGAGCCCCTCCTTAATAATCTCCCGCATACGGGCCTCAATCTTGGGTAGATCCTCCGGCACTAGTGGCTCAACAAAATCCACATCATAATAGAAACCATGTTGAATCGTAGGGCCAATAGCTAACTTTGCTGTGGGATAGAGATCCTTTACTGCACGTGCAAGTACCTGGGCTGCTAAGGTATGGCGGGCTACATCAAGCCCCTCCTCATCACGAATCGTTAAGATACGCACCCGAGCATCATCAGTGATCACCTCAGAGAGATCTCTCTGCTGATCATCCACCACCATCGCTAAAGCTGCGCGCGCTAATCCTGGACCAATATCATTAACAATATCAAAGCCTATTACTGGCTCTTTATACTCCCGTTTACTTCCATCGGGCAATGTAATAATGGGCATACGATTCTCTTCTCCTACGATATAACTATAATGATGACCGTTTAAATGGCAGACATTATACAGATTACCGCTTAAAAGTACTACAGGAGATAGAGGCATATCAAGAAAAGAGCCTTCCCACCCTAATGATTAAATAAGCACTACATTTTTCCTGCCACATGTATTAGAATATGAGAATCAAAAATTTTGTAAGAATTGTAAGAATTACTGGTTTTAGATGAGCCATAGTATCAATCATTGAATAGAAACATAGGAGAATACAAGCTGTGCGTTTTAAATTAAGAGCTTTACTAGGTATTGGCGTAATGATGTTCATGAGTCAATCAATGGCGGATGACTCTGTTATCCCTATGGATCAACCCCTTCCCGAAGGCTTCAAGCCCAATATTGAGATTGGTAAGCATATAGCAGAGACCACCTGTGTTTCTTGTCATGGTCAACGCGGTGATGGAATGATGCGTATTGATGGAAGTGATCCTATTGAGCTGCCATCAATGTATCCTAAATTAGCTGGACAACATCACAACTATATCGTACAGCAGTTGCGTGACTTTCAAGCCAGCTACCTAAAAGAGGAAGAGATGCAAGGCTCGCTTCGACAAGATCCTAACATGATGGCCTATGTAACTAGCCCGATGATTGAAGCTGTTCCTGGCGAAGGACATAAAGTGCTCGATGCTGAAACAGCAGAGCATATTGCAGCATTCTTCTCTAGCCAAGAGCCCCACTATGGAAGCGCTAATGAGGCGTTAGCTGAGCGTGGTGCTCAGATCTATCATGGTGGAGATTTAGAGCGTAATATTCCTGCCTGCGCAGCATGCCATAGCCCAACAGGTCAAGGGAATGGCCCAGCTAACTACCCAAAATTGGCTGGTCAACATAGTGAGTACACTGAAGCACAACTCGTTAAGTTTAGAAGTGCTGAGCGTGCTAATGACCCTTCCCGCATGATGAGAGATATTGCTGAACGCCTTAGCGATGATGAGATTAAAGCAGTCTCCTCATACATTGAGGGATTAAAGCCTCGTCCAAAAACACCACGCCCATAAATATCATTGCCACCCTTATCAGGGTGATGCAGAGTGATGGGAAGCCAGCAGAATATTGATTGTAACAAGGGAATATCTCCCTTAAACAGATCAAATAGCTGGCTTTTTTATTCCTCTCTTTTACTTAAAATAATCTACAATAAGAGACTCTAATCAAGAGAGCAAACAACAGAAGGATAACCTTATGCTAAAATATTTCATTACCCCTCTTCTCCTCTTCTCCCTTATTGCACCGGCTACGGCACAGATGCCGCAAATGGGCCAAGAGGTCTTAACCCTTGATAAACCAACACTACCGATTCGAGGTGATAAGAAGCCGATTGAGGTGGTTGCTATCTTCTCTTATGGCTGCGGTTACTGCTACAACTTAGAACCATACCTTAATCAGTGGGTAGAGCAACAACAGGAGCAGGGTGATATTACCTTTATTCATCTTCCAGTTCCGGGTGAGGGGATCAACGAGATCTATACAAAGACCTATCTCACCCTACTCGCCCTTAAAAAAGTTGATAAGGGGCATCAGCTCTTCTTTGATGCTGTCATGAAGCGCACTCGCTTTACTAGCCCAAAACAGGTGGCGAAATTTATGGCTAAAGAGGGAGTCGCCACAGAAGAGGAGTTTCTTAAAAACTGGGATTCCTTCACCGTTAAGACCAATTACAATAAGGCAATCGATCTAGTAGCCAACCAATATCACGCTACCCATACCCCAATTCTTATTGTAGATGGCCGCTACTTTCTAGATATCTCAACGGCTAATAGCATCACTCCTAATCAGGAGAATCCTTACCAGCAGACGATAACTATCTTAAATCGCCTAGTGGAAGAGATTCGTAGTGAGCGAGAGCAAGCCGATAGTGAAGAGGCAGCATAACACTCCTCGCTCTTTAGAGTAATCACCGATCTATGGGCTAATTTATTTAGCCCTTTTTAACTTATCTGAGAGTATTATGAAGTTCGAACACACCCTAAACCCCGTCCTAATAGAGTTAGGACCTGTCGCCCTACATTGGTATGGCCTGATGTATCTACTTGCCTTAGGGAGTGCTATTTTACTTGGCCGCTATCGCGCAAAATCTCCAAACTCAGGATGGGAGCCCGATCAAGTCAGTGACCTAGCCTTCTATCTCTTTATTGGCGCGATATTAGGAGGGCGTATAGGGTATAGCCTCTTCTACAATTTTCAGCAATTTGTGGCAAACCCTCTCTCCATTATTGGCTGGAGCAATGGGAAGATTGAATGGAGCGGTATGAGCTTCCATGGCGGGCTACTTGGAGTGCTCATCGCTACCCTCTTTATGGCACGCCGCTATCAGAAGAACTTCTGGGATATTACCGATTTTATTGCTCCCTTAATTCCCCTAGGTCTCTTCTTTGGCCGTATTGGTAATTTTATCAACGGGGAGCTCTGGGGAATTCCCACCGACCAATCTTGGGGAATTCTCTTCCCTATGGATCCGGAGGGACTCTATCGTCACCCATCCCAACTCTATCAAGCTCTAGGTGAAGGATTGCTCCTCTTCCTCCTCTTATGGCTCTTTACCCGAACGCCTAAACCACGCTTCGCGGCCTCTGGCCTCTTCTTAATTGGCTATGGAGTTGCTCGCTTTAGTGTAGAGTTCTTCCGAGAGCCCGATCACCATATTGGATATCTTTTTGGAGATTGGTTTACACAGGGAATGCTCCTCTCGCTGCCAATGATTATCTTTGGTGTTCTCTTAATGACTCTTGCCTATAGAAATAAAGATAAAGGATCAGTATGAAAGAATATCTCTCCTTAATGCGCGATGTTCGCGATAATGGTACCTATAAGGATGATCGCACAGGGACGGGAACCTACTCCCTCTTTGGGAAGCAGATGCGTTTTAATCTGCAGCAGGGGTTTCCGCTTGTAACCACAAAAAAGCTCCATCTTCGTTCAATTATCTATGAGCTCCTCTGGTTTTTAAAAGGGGAGACCAATATCACCTATCTGCAAAAAAATGGGGTGCGTATCTGGAATGAGTGGGCCGATGATGAGGGGAACCTAGGTCCTGTTTATGGCGCTCAATGGCGTAGTTGGCGCAAAGCAGATGGCTCGGTTGTCGATCAGATTAGCGAGCTGGTTACCGCCATCAAAGAGAATCCTAACTCCCGCCGCTTAATTGTTAGTGCATGGAATGTCGGAGAGCTAGAAGCGATGGCTCTTCCCCCCTGTCATCTCCTTTTCCAATTCTATGTAGCCGATGGCCGCCTCTCTTGTCAGCTCTACCAACGATCAGCAGATCTCTTTCTAGGAGTCCCCTTCAATATTGCTAGTTACTCTCTGCTGACACATATGATTGCTCATGTCTGCAATCTTGAGGTAGGTGACTTTATCTGGACAGGGGGTGATTGCCACCTCTATAGTAACCACTTAGAACAGGCAGATCTGCAATTAAGCCGGGATCCCTTGCCCCTTCCCTCGTTACGCTTTAAGAAGCAACGAGATTCAATATTTGATTTTGAGTATGATGATTTTATTATCGAAAATTATCAATCTCACCCTACAATTCGTGCAGAGGTGGCTGTCTAATGACCCCTATTGCCCCTATCATCCCCGACGACCAACTGGTCTATGCCTATACTGATGGTGCCTGTAGCGGCAACCCTGGGCCCGGCGGTTGGGGGGTTGTCTTAAAATATCGGCACCATAAAAAAGAGTTATCGGGATACCTTCCTGATACCACAAATAATCGGATGGAATTGCTTGCAGCGATTAAGGCTCTTGAGGCATTAAAGCGCCCCTGCCACGTTGCTTTAACCACCGACTCCCGCTATGTACAGCAGGGTGTATTACACTGGCTAGATGGCTGGATTCGTAATAACTGGCAGACGGCACGAAAAAAGCCTGTGCTGAACCAAGATTTATGGAAGCTACTTCTGATCCAGAGAGAGCGCCACCTCTCTATCGACTGGCGCTGGGTTAAGGGGCACTCAGGCCATCCTGAGAATGAACGCGCAGATACATTAGCGACCGAAGCGGTCGCCAATAGAGGAGGTATAGTAGATGAGTAGGCAGATCGTTCTGGATACTGAAACAACCGGGTTTGACCATGAGAATGGTGATCGTATTGTTGAGATTGGCTGCATTGAGATGGTTGATCGCATCATTACTGATAACCACTTCCATGTCTATATCAACCCTGAGCGGGAGATGCCTCTCGATGCTTTTGAGATCCATGGCTTAAGCACCGAATTTCTTAGTGACAAACCTCTCTTTGCAGAAGTGGGTCAATCCTTTCTCGATTATGTCGATGGTGCTGAACTAATTATCCATAATGCCCCATTTGATATTGGCTTTCTAAACTTTGAGCTAACCCGAATGGGACTTCCTAAGGTGACCGAGCGCTCACCTGTAATCGATACTTTAGTGATGGCAAGGGAGCTCTACCCTGGCCAGCGTAATACCCTCGATGCCCTCTGTCGGCGCCTCGATATTGATAACTCAGATCGTACGCTACATGGGGCGCTTATCGACTCTGTTCTCTTAGCGCAAGTCTACCTAAATATGACGGGAGGACAGGAGACCCTACTCTTTAATGAGCCCCTTCCTAACGAAACGACATCACAAGCAACAAAATCAAAGAGCCCTACCACCCGTAAGCCTCTCCCTATTATAAGGGCTACAGAGGAGGAGCTTAAAGCCCACACCCAATTTATGGCGGAACTGAAAGCATAAAAAAGGCTGCCCTATGTGGCAGCCCCTCCTGATCATTACTGACCCCTTACTTAACTGGTACTCAACTTGCTACTAACTCCTCCCCTGTCACCTCTACCTCCTCCACCACCTCAATAGCTAACTCTTCTAGCTTGCGCCGCTTGAGAGTATTGTGGGGCAGTAAGACCGCATAGTGATCTAAAGCAGATGCATTTAGTTGGGGATTAAAGCGTTGAATCACTGCTTCATCATCAACAATCTCTTTTAAATCTGATAGAGATGAAACCTCTAACTCTACTAATTTAGGAATCTCTTCAGTAGGAATATCTAATCGCTCCTCTTCAAGGGCAAGCTGTGAGAGTGCTAATACTTTAGGAATATACTCCTGTGTAACATTGGGAAGGGATAATGACCAATAATCCGCCTTCTTATCGGCCTGCTGATTCCGCTTTATGCTTCCTAAGACACGCCCCTCACCAGCATTATAGGCGGCCATTGTTAAGAGCCAATCACCATCGAACATCTTATTAAGATACTCAAGGTAGGTTAAGGCGGCATCGGTAGAGGCTTTAATATTATAACGGCCATCAATCTGCTGCCCTACCTCAACACCAAAGACCCGTGCAGTCGGCCCCCCTAACTGCCATAATCCCACATGATGACCACGATTTGATGCATCCGGACGGTAGCTGCTCTCTACTAAGGGGATAAACGCTAACTCTGCAGGCAATCCACGGCGATTAAGCTCCGCGAGGATATACTTCAACATAATCACCCCCTCCTCATCGAGGTGACTAAAGATTGTGATATTATCCGATTCGAAGCGAGCAATCTGCTGCTGAACACGAGGATGCTCTTGGTTGTAATCGATCTGCAATCCCTCTTCAACCACCTCTGCTAAAGGGCGCTCCCCCTCCAGGTCACTCCCCTTCGTGGCACTCTCCCGCTCTAAGTCGTTGCTAACGGCACACGCTTGTAAGATAACTAAAAAAATAAATGATATAATAACCCGCTTAATATCGGTCTGTTTTTCACTCATTGTTATATGCTTTCTCTATTGACGAGCGCTAAGTATAGCAACTTTAAAAAAAGAGCTTCAATTTGATTTTTACATCACCTCTATTGTAGAGGGATCCTTTTGAATCAAAAAGCAGAGTAAATTTGAGTAGACAAGCAACCCTTTTTATCGCACACTAAACTTTTATAAAGAGAGTATGTAATGGCTCTAGAGCAGCAAAAACGAATTCTTCTCCTTAATGGGGTTAATCTCAATATGTTAGGAAGACGTGAACCTGATACCTATGGGGCAGAGACATTACCTGCCATAGAGCGATCACTTATCGAGCATGCTAAGCAGCATTCCACTACTCTCGACACTTTTCAATCTAATCGTGAATATGAGCTGATAGAGGCGATTCATAATGCTGTCGATCAATATGATGGCATCATCATCAATCCAGGAGCATTCACCCATACAAGTATTGCATTACGAGATGCCTTTTTAAGTGTAGATCTCCCCTTCTTTGAGGTACATATCTCCAATATCTATCGGCGTGAGTCCTTCCGCCACCACTCCTATCTATCCGATATTGCCGCAGGGGTTATTATTGGGGTTGGGACACAGGGATATCATCTAGCACTGATAGGGCTTATCCACTTATTAGATGAGCAGTGTTAAAGCATAAAACTAATATTGATTTCGATACGGTTCAGATAGAGCCGTGTTTTTATTCTTAAGGAGTCTTAATTTGATGGACATTAAAAAAATAGAGAAACTTATTGAGCTTTTAGATCAATCGAGCGTTGCTGAGATTGAGATCTCTGAAGGGGAGGAATCCCTTCGAATCTCTCGAATGCCCAGTAGTGATGGGATGGTAGTTCAGAGTACTGCTCCCCAATATCTACAAACCATTCCCCAGCAACCCCAAGCGGCAGCTCCTGCAGCCCCCCAACCTGAAGCTGATGCCGCAGGTGATGCGTTACCGGAAGGTCGGGTTATTAAATCCCCCATGGTAGGTACCTTCTACCGTGCTGCCTCACCCACCTCTGACCCCTTTATTGAGGTTGGGCAAACCATTAGTGCTGGCGATACAATCTGTATTGTTGAAGCGATGAAGATGTTTAATCAGATTGAGAGTGATCTCTCTGGTAAAGTTGTTTCTATCTTGGTGGAAGATGGCGCCCCCGTTGAGTACGATCAACCATTAATTGTCCTTGAATAGGGGGATAGAATGATTGAAAAAGTACTTATTGCAAATCGTGGTGAGATTGCGCTTCGTATTCTTCGTGCCTGTAAAGAGCTCGGGATTAAGACGGTAGCAGTCCACTCAACCGGCGATAGCGATCTTAAGCATGTTCGTCTTGCGGATGAGTCGGTCTGTATTGGTCCCTCCTCCCCACTAGAGAGCTACCTAAATATCCCAAGCATTATTGCAGCTGCAGAGCTTACTGATAGTCAGGCAATTCATCCTGGTTATGGCTTCTTAGCAGAAGATGCTGACTTTGCTGAGCAGGTGGAGTCATCCGGCTTTATCTTTATTGGCCCATCGGCAGAGACAATCCGCATTATGGGGGATAAGGTTGCTGCTAAAAAGACGATGATTGAGGCAGGTGTTCCCTGCGTTCCCGGTTCTGAAGATGCGCTCGATGATGATGATGAGAAGAATCTCGCTCTCGCTCGTGAAGTGGGCTATCCCGTCATTATTAAAGCCGCTGGTGGTGGTGGTGGTCGTGGGATGCGGGTCGTTGAGCGGGAAGAAGATCTTATCGGTGCTATTAAGCAGACGAAAAATGAAGCTGCTACAACCTTCGGTAATCCGATGGTCTATATGGAGAAGTATCTTGGCAATCCTCGCCACATTGAGATTCAGGTCTTAGGGGATGGGCAGGGCAATGCAATCCATTTAGGAGAGCGTGATTGCTCATTACAGCGCCGTCATCAGAAGGTGTTAGAGGAGGCCCCCGCTCCCGGCTTAACCGATGAGGAGCGTGCTGCCATTGGTGAGGCGTGTGTTAATGCCTGTAAAAATATCAACTATCGTGGTGCAGGAACTTTTGAGTTTCTCTATGAGAATGGGGAGTTCTTCTTTATTGAGATGAATACCCGTATTCAGGTAGAGCACCCAGTTACAGAGATGTTAACTGGTGTTGATCTTGTGCGGGAACAGCTGCGTATTGCCAGCGGTCTTCCATTAAGCATAAAGCAGGAGGAGATCACCTTTGAAGGGCATGCCATTGAGTGCCGTATCAACGCTGAAGATCCCCATACTTTTATGCCATCACCTGGAAAGATCACTACCTATCATCCACCGGGCGGTCCCGGTATTCGCATCGATACCCATATCTATGCGGACTATACGGTCCCTCCTTACTATGACTCAATGATTGCGAAAATTATCGCCCACGCTCCAACGCGGGAGATGGCCATCGCACGGCTAAAAAATGCCCTCAATGAGCTGGTTATTGAAGGGATCAAAACTAACACACCCCTCCATCTTGAGATTCTTGAAGATGAGGGCTTCTTAGAGGGTGCAGTGAATATCCACCATCTTGAGAAGATGTTAGATGAGTTAAAAAAGCAATAAATAGCCATTTAATTGAATTATTGCAAACAAAAAGAGCCCCATAAGTCCGCAACTTATGGGGCTCTCTCTCTTATATTACTACTACTTTCCCTACGCTTTAAGAATCTCGTCAACTAAAAGCTCTATATGGCGCTCTTCTGTATTGAGTGAGGGGATAAAGGTATACTCCTCTCCCCCATTACTTAAAAAGACCTCCCGATTATCATCAGCCATCTCTTCAAGAGTCTCTAAACAATCGGCACTGAAGCCGGGACAGAAAACGGCAATCTTTTTAATATCTCGACTAGCTGCCTCAACAAAATACTCATAGGCATAGGGTTTTAACCACTCTGCCTTACCAAAACGGGATTGAAAGACCGTTTCAAACCGCTCTAATGGCTCCCCCATCGCTTCAGCAATCAGACGAGTTGTTTCAAGACACTCATCATAATAAGGGTCCCCCTTCTCATAGGTATCAAGAGGCATACCATGGTAAGAGAAGATATACTTATCGAGCTCAAGCCCTGCTGTCTCTCTCTGAATCTGCTCTGCACATGCCTGAATATAGAGGGGGTTTTTATAGTAAGATCCCATCACTGTATATTTAGGAAAGTAGCGGCGCTGCTTTAATACCTCCCCTACTTTATCGGCAACCGATGCTGTTGTCGCAGCTGAATATTGAGGATAGAGTGGAAAGATGATTAACTCCTCAACCCCACGCGCTAGTAGTGCATCAATTCCCCGCTCCATAGAGGGATTTCCATAACGCATCGCTATCTCAACTTCATACCCATCAGGGAGCTGTTGCCGTACAGCCTCTGCCTGCTCTTGGGTAATAAGCAGTAGTGGAGAGCCCTCATCAGTCCAGATCGTGGCATATTTAGCCGCCGATTTTTTAGGTCGGGTGACAAGAATGATCCCATAGAGAATAAAGTTCCAGATAATTTTCGGGGTCTCAATTACCCGCGGATCACTTAAAAATTCCGCCAGATAGGGGCGCAATGCTTGAGCTGTTGGTGCCTCTGGCGTTCCGAGGTTTACCAGCAAAACCCCAATCTTAGATTTTTGAGTCATTCTTCTCTCCGTTTCATGTTGGTTTAATCTCAAATAAAAAAGGCTATATTATTATATAGCCTCTCTCTTAAAATCGTTATTTTAAATCACTTATCCAAGTAATTCCTTCACTGCTTCCGCCTCTTCACGAAGCTCTTGCTCGGTGGCATCCATCTTCGCTTGAGAGAACTCATCAATAGAGAGCCCTTGAACGATCTCATAGGAACCATCTTTACAAACACAGGGATAAGAGTAGATAATCCCCTCTTCTACACCATATGAGCCATCAGAAGGAATTGCCATACTCACCCAATCGCCCTCTTTAGTACCCAGAGCCCATGAGCGCATATGATCAATAGCTGCCGATGCTGCCGATGCTGCCGATGATGCACCACGGGCCTCAATAATCGCTGCTCCGCGCTGCTGAACTTGAGGGATAAACTCATTCTCATACCAGTCACGGTCAATCTGCTCTAATGCTGGTTTACCCTTAACTAGACACTCTGATAGATCTGGATATTGGGTTGAGGAGTGATTACCCCAAATAGTCATCTTCTCAATATCATTCACATGCACCCCAAGCTTCTCAGCAAGAAGACTCATACCACGATTATGGTCAAGACGGGTCATCGCTGTAAAGTTTTTAGGATTCAGATCAGGGGCATTCTTCATCGCAATCAAAGCATTTGTATTGGCAGGATTCCCCACCACCACCACCTTAACATCACGACTTGCATAATCATTTAATGCTTTACCTTGAGGACCGAAGATAGCACCATTAGCCTCTAACAGATCTTTGCGCTCCATACCGGGTCCACGGGGGCGCGCACCTACGAGCAATGCATAATCTGTCTGATCAAACGCCTCTTCTAGTTGATCGGTCGCAATCACATCATGCAAGAGGGGAAACGCACAATCATTAAGCTCCATCACAACCCCTTTTAGGGCATCAAGTGCTGGGGTGATCTCTAAGAGCTGCAGAATCACCGGCTGATCGGGACCTAACATATCACCAGCGGCAATTCTAAAAGCCATGGCATAACCAATATTACCTGCAGCGCCTGTAATGGCAACGCGTACGGGCTTCTTCATCGTGTAAACTCCTTCCTATATCCACAACAATTATTGAATGTAATAACCTCAATGGGCGTACCCGCT
>JBKGVF010000021.1:0-72988 GCA_046462535.1 Ignatzschineriaceae bacterium
ATCAATAAAGAGAATAATCTGCCCATCGGCCTTCTCAAGTTCATTGAGAACCGCTTTTAGACGCTCTTCAAACTCTCCGCGGAATTTTGCACCCGCAATAAGCGCCCCTAAGTCGAGTGATAAAACACGCTTTCCTTTTAAACCCTCGGGCACTTCACCATTGACGATCCGTTGCGCTAAACCCTCCACAATCGCCGTTTTACCGACACCGGGCTCACCAATGAGGACAGGATTATTCTTAGTCCGGCGCGATAAAACCTGAATCGAACGGCGAATCTCTTCATCACGCCCAATCACAGGATCGAGCTTACCGAGCTCAGCCCGCTCTGTTAAATCGACGGTATATTTGCTTAATGCTTCCCGATGACTCTCGGCATTTGGATCTTGCACGCTTTCACCTCCTCGAATGGCATCGATGGCCTGATTTAAATTCTCTTTTGTAACACCACACTCTTGCAATACTTTCGCAAGCTCACGGTTTTCATCTAAAATTCCGAGAACGAATACTTCAGATGAGAGGTAACTATCACCCCGGCGATGCATCTCCTTTTCTGCAGCAATTAGGACACGCTGTAGATTTTGACTGATATGGAGATCATTACTGCCAGAGACTTGAGGAAAACGGCTAATTAACTCCTCAACTTTCTGGCTGAGAAGGGGAAGATTAGCACGACATTGGCGAAAGAGGGGGAGAACCGATCCCTCTTTCTGATTAAGCATCACACTCAACAGATGTTCAGGCTCAATATATTGATGATTTTTCTGTAATGCTAAACTCTGCGCATCACTTAATGCTCTTAAAAAGGCTTGGGTAAATTTATCTTGATTCATAGGAATCCTCCCGATATTACATAACTTTCAACTCTCTTTAAGATGGGGATTGGTTTCATTTTTTCAAGTTAAGTCAAGCCCTTCTCTCTCCCAATCAAGAAATAGTCCTCGCACCGATACCACAACTTCTATACTGTAGGGAGAGGGCATAGAATAATAATTATCGATGAAGAGGAGGATTTCTCAATGACAACACGAACATTTTTAGCCCCCTTTACCCTAAAGAGTGGGGTGACCCTTAAAAACCGCATTGTAATGGCCCCTATGACCACCTGTTCTAGCTTTCATGATGGGCAACCTACCGACGATGAACTAGCTTATTACCGTTTACGAAGTGGCGGTCCAGGAATGGTAATCTCAGCTGCTGCTAATGTCTCTGCAATAGGTAAGGGCTTTGAAGGGCAGATGAGTGTCGCTTCAGATCGCTTCATCCCTCGCCTTACAAAGGTGGCTAATGCCTTAAAAGTAGGGGGTGCAAAAGCAATTTTACAACTTCATCATAGTGGTCGAATGAGTAATTCTGCTCTCTTACGGGGAGCAGAACCGGTAAGTGCCAGTGCTATTCCTGCAGAACGTCCTAGAGCTGAGATACCTCGTGAACTGACCGAAGATGAGATCGAAGCGACAATTAACGATTTTGCAAAAGCGGCAAAGCGGGCTCTGAAAGCTGGATTTGATGGTGTTGAGATTCATGGTGCAAATACGTATCTAGTACAACAATTCTTCTCTCCCCACTCAAATCGTCGTGAAGATCGTTGGGGGGGCTCTCTTGAAAAGCGCCTAACCTTTCCTTTATTAGTAGTAGAACGGATTGCACAAGTAGTGCAGCAATATGGCTCTCCCAATTTTATTGTCGGTTATCGACTCTCACCTGAGGAGTATGAGACTCCCGGTATTACTTTAACTGATACCCTGACACTCATTGAGCATCTGATTGAGATGCCGATTGATTACCTTCATCTCTCATTAGCTAATGTATGGCAATCTCCAAAAACGGCTCATCCCGATCAGCGTCCCATTGCAATACAGATAAATGAAGCACTTAATGAGCGTATCCCTCTTATTGTGGTGGGAAATATTAGTACCCCCGATGAAGCAGAAGAGGTTATCGCCCACAATATTCCTCTAGTTGCATTAGGAAAGGCCCTACTTCGTGAACCTAAATGGGTAGAGAAAGTTGAGGCGGGGGATGAGAGGGCGATTCGTTACACAATCTCCCAATCCGATTATGACTCCTTACACATTCCTGCAGCGATGGGCTACCTTTTAGAGAAAGGATTTGCCACTGAGATGGGGTATAGCCATCTGCTTTCGTCAAATTAGAGGAAATAGTTACTATTTTTGGTGGTTTATCCGCTCAATAGCAGGGGATTTGCTAAAATAATGATTCTCCTCTCGAAAGAGGGGAATCATTACCCATTACAATCAATAAACGAGCTCTATAGACCTTATGAAACGCTTTTTCCACCTACTCTCTACTCTTATTGTGCCCCTTATCCTAACAACAGGGTGCTCATTTACAATTGAGTCGGTGGATCCTAAGGTCTCATGGTTACCTGCTCCTAGTAAAATTCGGCTCACCTTTGTTAATCAAACTGAACAAGCCATCAACTTCACCCTCTTTACTGGCTATGATGAGCTACGCCATAAAAGTCTTCGCTACCTCCCTACCATTCATTATAACCAGAAGCGAATTGCGCTCTATAAACAACAGATTCGTGCTATAGCAGCGCTTCAAAAGCGTTTAACAACCTATCCCGACTATCTTATTGAGATTCATAATCAAGAGTTACAGAAACGCTTAATTGCCGAGAATGAGGCTTTTCAGCGTGCAACGCCAGCCCCAAAAGGGCACGATCGCTTAATCTCAGGACTCTTTAAGGAGATTTATCCTATTGGGACATTAGTTGAGCCTGCTGAATCGATCACCATTGAGCTAACCAATAGCAATGCCAAGACATTAGTAGTCGGTAGTAATAATCAACAGCTCTACAATGCCATTGAGCTTGCTCACTTCTCTCCTAAAGCGGGGCAACATTACTTAATTGAATATTGGGAAGAGTATAGCTCGAGCCATTTTTTAAATCATAAGGAGCCATGGGTCTTAACCCATAATGTGATTCGTATCGCCCATTTAGATGATAAAAATCGTGAGCGAGTCGTTGTCTCAACAAGTCCTAAAGAGCCATTAATGGATTCACCTGAAAAGTTTGATCTTATGAGCTATCAGCTCCTTTTAACACTCTTTGAACGGGTCTATTAACCAATAAAAAAATGCCCTAGTATCTATCACTAGGGCATCTTAGAAGCTTAAAGATTTTAAATTGATCGAGAAGCGTTTTTAGATCTCTTCGGTGATCTTCTCCCGCCCAGGAAGAATGAGGTTCAACGTTAACGCAAAGAGTGAGCCCACAGTTATCCCTGATCCTAACGCCTCTTTAAAGAAGCTTGGTAGATGATTAAAGAGCTCTGGCCTCATAGTAACCGCTAATCCTGCCCCTAAAGAGACAGCAATAATTAAGCCATTACGACGATTCTGCTCCACTTTACCTAACATCTGAATTCCAGCAGTAATAATCATGGCAAACATCATCAACCCTGCTCCACCTAATACTGGTAGCGGGATCGAAACGATCGTAGCCCCAAAGATAGGGAAGAAGCCTGCAATCATAAGCAGAACACCTGTTAGCGCCACCACAAATCGACTCGCCACACCTGTTAATGAGATGACTCCAATATTTTGGGCAAATGTTGAGAATGGCGTTGTGGACATAATAGCGGCTAACGCCGATCCTAACCCTTCACAGAGAATTCCCCGCTGCATATGGGCTCCGGTAATCGGGGTTTTAGTTGCCGCCCCTAAAGCTAAGAAGTTACCACTTGATTCAACAATAGTAACGAGATAGGCGATACTCATACCGATGATGCCTGAGATAGGAAAGGAGAGACCAAAATGGAGGGGACTCGGTAATTCAAACAGAGCTGCTTCCCGAATATCAGTAAAATCCACTAGACCTAGCGGAATTCCAAACCCTTTCTCCAATATGATAGCTAATAGATATCCTGCGACCATTCCAATTACGATTGCGGCAGAGGCGAATATTCCTCGACCCCATTGAACTAAGCCTATGACTAGGAAGAGTACAAAAAAGGCCATCAAGAGATTCGATACCTGCGCATATCCTGGAGCCCCAATCTGCCCACCGGCAAACCAATCGATCCCAACAGGAAGAAGACTCAACCCAATCATCGAGACCACTGTTCCCGTTACAACAGGAGGGAAGAGTTTACGGATCTGTGGCATAAAAAAGCTACCAATAATCATCACTAATGAGGCTACAAGTGAGGAGCCTAAAATACCAGCGACCCCATAATCACTCTTACCAATAGCGATAGCGGCTGCCACAAAGGTAAAGCTTGTCCCCATTACCGTAGGTAGACGAATACCAATAGGACCTACACCTCGAGATTGAACAAATGTCACAACTCCCGATACTAAAAGGGCCGCACTAACCAATGCTGTTGTCTCTGTAGGGGTCATTCCCAGCGCGCTACCAATAACTAATGGTACCGCAATAATCCCACCTAATGCTGCTAATAGATGTTGAGCGGCCAACAGCCAAGCCAATCCTAATGGGGGACGATCTTCAACATTATAGAGAAGCTCTTCATTCATAATCTATACTCTCTTTCCTTAAATTAGATAAATTTTGGATAAAAAAATGAGCCCAAATGGGCTCAGCGCTCTTTTCGAGTGATCTAATGAGGTCACTCCATTAATCATAATCATCCATTCTATAAGTGTTGTGGCATGAGTAGATCGCCACGTTAATAGCAATTCGCTTAAAACCGCTACATCAATAATCTGGTTACGATCCAATTGCTCTCCCACTTATTAACAATAGAGTCATCTAAAAAATTTGACGCATTATACGCTACTTCCATAATGAATGCGAATTAGGATGGGGAAGCGATCAAACCTCCCCACCTCTTCCCATCTATGGGTTAAGTAGAGTCTCAGCAATTGCATTGGCCACATAATCGACATTACTACTGGTCAATCCTGAGATACAGATACGCCCATTATTGAGGAGATAGACCCCATGACGTTGCCGTAATGTTGCAATCTGGTCAGGTAAAAGCCCTGTAAAGGCAAACATACCGCTCTGCTCTAAGAGATGATTAAAGCGTGAAGAGCCTAATACTTCATCGAGTTTCGCCACTAATAATTCTCGCATTTTACGGATACGTTGACGCATCTCATCGACTTCCGCCATCCATTTGGTCCGTAATCCATCGGCATTTAATACCGTTGTAACCAGTAACATTCCTAAGGTAGGTGGATTTGAGTAGTTGCGACGAACCGTTGCTCTTAACTGCCCAAAAACATTATCCCGTACCTCACGATCATCACAACGGACTATAAGTGCTCCAATTCGCTCCCCATAGAGGGAGAATGTTTTCGAAAATGAGCAGGAGATAAGAAAAGAGAGCTCCAACCTAGCAGCTTGACGAATCGCATAGATATCCTCCTCTATACCCCGTCCAAACCCTTGATAGGCAATATCGAAAAAGGGGATGATCTGATGTGCCTTTAGCTTCTCTAATAGTTGATCCCACTCCGCTTCCGTTAAATCAGCCCCTGTTGGGTTATGGCAACATGGGTGGAGAATCATTACATCAAAGGGCGCCATCTCATCGACTTGTGCTAAGAGTGCCTCAAAATCTACTGTTAAATGCTCATGATCAAAATAGGGGTAACGTTTCACGTGAAACCCTGTTCCAGTAAAGATATCGATATGATTTGCCCAAGTCGGATCACTCACCCAAACAGTAGAGTTAGGATAGTACCGATTAAGAAAGTCCCCCCCAATTCGCAATGCTCCTGATCCTCCAAGAGATTGGATTACGGCAACGCGCCCCTCCTCAACTGCTGGATCATCACCTAATAGCAGTGGAAGAACTGCTTGATGGTATGCTTCAGACCCTTGCATCGGAAGATAGAGGGCCGGATTTTCCCGATACTCCTTATAGATTCGATCAAGAGCCTCTTTAACACTCTCTAGCTGAGGAACCTTGCCCTCATCATCATAATAAAAGCCAATACTTAAATTGATCTTATTTGGATTCTCGTCGGCTTTGAATGCCTCCACCAAAGAGAAGATCGGATCCCCTAAGTAAGGTTCCACAGCTCTAAACATATAATCCTCCACAGAGTTTTCATTTAATGTGTATTACAATCCCCTTTAACCCACAATCCTTACCCATCTTTGATATGATCGATCTCTACTTTTATGGTTAGGGATTACTCTCTTCTAAAGTGTGATTGCATTATAGTACAAGATAATTTTGGGACATGAGCCTCTCTCGATTATTATGAAGTCTTAAGAATAATAAGGATCACCCTGCTCCTACAGAAAAGAGTCTCTGCTCCATTCTCTCATGTTATGAAAGTACTATTCAATAATGATGAATGATTTAACGAAAGATATCGTCAACCCTCTCCCGATTCTCTACCAAGATGAGGCGATTATAGCCATTAATAAACCACCCGGTTGGTTTGTGCATCGCTCCTCGCTCGACCCCTCTGTGAAGAGCGTTGTTCTACAGAGTCTACGGGATCAGGTGGGGGCCTATCTCTATCCAATCCATCGCCTCGATCGACCCACCTCAGGTATCTTACTCTTTGCCTTTACCGCCACAGCAGCAGAGGCGGTTGGGCAACAGTTTAGAGAGAATCGTCTAAAGAAGCTCTACCATGCGGTAACCCGAGGTTATCTTCCTGACGAAGGGGTGATTACACGCCCCTTAAAACGGATACGCACCAGTGATAATAGAGCAATATTGGAGGAAGCTATCACCCACTACCGCTCTCTGGCCACTACAGAGCTCCCCTATCCAGTAAGGCGCTATCCAACTGCACGCTACTCTTTAGCAGCACTACAACCGATCACCGGTCGTTTTCATCAGCTGCGTCGTCACTTAAATAATATCAGTCACCCTATTTTAGGAGATACGAGTCATGGCGATAATCATCACAATCAATTTCTTAGAGAGACTCTTCAAACAGAGCGACTTCTTCTTCACGCCACCTCATTACGATTCCGCCACCCTCTCTCAGAGCAGTGGATAACCGTAACAGCACCGTGGGATCATACCTTTCAAACTCTATTGGAGCGATTAAAACTTCCGGCAACACCACCCCAATCGCCCCAGTTTCTAATCTAAGGTACTATGAGCTAATTGAGCTGATCTGTTACTAAAAAGGAGTCTTTATGTTCCGCAATCTACCCCCTATCACCTTAACACTACTGCTCTTAAATGGTGGTTTCTTCCTTTTAACAGAGCTACTAAAGAGTGTTGGGATAGAGCTGACCATGGTTTTAGGTAGCTTCTCCCCCATCACTACAAACTTTCATCTGTGGCAACCATTAACCCATCTCTTTATGCATGGAGGAGTTTCTCACCTACTCTTTAACCTATTAGCGCTCACTATTTTTGGTGCTGCTGTTGAACGAACTTTAGGGAAACGCGCCTTTCTCCTCCTCTACTTTTTATCTGGCTTAGGTGCTTGGATCCTCTACAATAGTGAGCTTCTCTACCCTCTTTTAACAGCTAAGAGAGCCGTGAGTGCTGCTGGTTATGATCCCGATATGATTGGTGAGCTTTTAACTCTGGATTATAAAGGGCACTTTATTCACCAATATATCCCTAATGTTCCTGCTGTTATTGAGTATAGTGAGTATGCTTTACGCCATATTGTAGGAGCATCCGGTGCTATCTATGGGCTATTAGCGGCATATGGATTGCTCTATCCACGCCATAAATTGATCTTTATCTTTCTCCCATTCCCTATCGAGGCTCGATACCTGATTCCCGGTATTATGGTACTGGAGATTATTTTAGGGTTCTTAGATCTCTCTTGGAATCCAGTAGCCCATTTTGCCCACCTTGGTGGGGCTTTAACGGGTGCACTCCTCCTTCTCTACTGGCGCTGGAAGCAGCGTAAACGTCACAGTTGGTGATCGATAAATCTGCTGCTACACTCACTATCCATTAAAAGGTATCTTTGAGGATTTAGTTATGAAACGAACCATATCAATACTATTAGCACTACTCACAATCACTCCCCTTACAATTGGGATAAGTGGTACGCTCCCTCCTAAAGCAACCGATCGTATAGAGCAGACTCTCCAGATCACATCAGATGAACTCTCCCGTGTTGCTGAAAAAATCTATCGTAATGAGACCGGTGGTAAGCGAGAGAACCTTATGGTATGGAATATTGGGGAGAATTTTCCCTCTCTTGGGATCGGTCATTTTATCTGGTATAAAGCTGGGGAAGAGGCCCACTTCGAAGAGAGTTTTCCTGGACTTGTTAATTTTTTCGTTGCCAATGGTATTGAACTTCCCTATATCTTAAAAGTGCATAAAAGTGCACCCTGGCCTGATCGTGAAAGCTTTTTAAGAGATCGACATAATATCTCAGGAGAGGCACTTCTTACCTTTCTTGAAGAGACAAAAGAGCTACAGATCCTCTATATCTACCAACGACTTGAAGGCGCATTAGCAAAGATGGAGCAACAAGCAAAAGATCCCATCGCTCTTCGCACAAAATTTTATCGAGTAGCTGCTGCAGAGAATGGTCTCTACGCTCTTATCGATTATGTTAATTTTAAAGGGGAGGGAGTTAACCCTAATGAACGTTATCAGAATCAGGGATGGGGATTATTACAGGTCTTAGAGGCGATGCCCCCCAATACTGGAGAGCTAGATGACTCTTCAGTAATGGCTGCCTTTAGTAATGCTGCCGATCAGATCTTAACGCAACGTGTCTCCAATGCCGACCCGAGCCGTAATGAGGAGCGTTGGTTAACGGGTTGGCGCAATCGAGTAGCAAGTTACCGAATCCCATAAGATAGAGAGAGTATTGTGGATAAGTTTGTGGGTAAGAGTGCGGATAATTGTGGGATTATAGTAGTGCCGAGGTGGAAGGGGGAGAAAAAAAGAGCCCGACATTGCTGTCGAGCTCAAAAAATCCATTCGTGTATGGGAGATATTCATCTCAACCCCTAAAATGGAGGCTACCCGAAAGGAGGAGTTGAGTTAAGTTCCGAATGGATCGATCTTATTATTCTTACAGCTCTACTCCATTAAGCTTCGCTCCACCTCTTCTGCTTGAAGGCGAATACTCTCTAACCCATTACCTGAGAGATACCAGAGCTTAGGGGTTAAGTAGTGAATGCCCGATGATTTAACCGCCTCCACCTCAACAAGTGATTCTTGAGTAAAGTAATCGAGATCGAATGCTTCCGCCCCAATCGCTGCACTCCGATCAACAATATAGATGAGATCGGGATTCAGGCTACTTAAATAGGCAGGATCCACTAGAAAACGTTCACGCTTCTCCTCTTCTGCCCGTGCTACTCCCAACTGATTATGGAGAAGATCTGCATATTTGCTCTCTGTAGAGAGAATCAATTTTCCATCATTATGGAGCAGAAGAATTGCTCGTTTATCACGCTCTTGGGCACGCGCTTTAATATTTTCCAACGTGGTCCGTAACGCCTCAACCTTCACTTCAGCCATCTCTTTCACCCCTAACAGTGCTGCTACAGAGAGAATATTCTTCTCAACCGCTGGTAGATAATCCCCCTCAACACCAAAATTATAGACGGGAGCAATCCCCTCTAATGCCTCTAGGTAGGCCCCTTGCCTAGGGGAGATGATGATTCCTGTGGGATTGAGTGATTCAATTAATGGTATATCGGGCTCCTTCATCCCACCTGTATTGTGATACTGCTCGTTATCAAATTGGGCTAGATACTCAGGCAGATTCCCTTTAGGTAGGGCAACAACGACCTCCCCCTTCTCTAAGGCAGCAATTGTATCGAGAGCACCAAAATCCATAACCACAAAGCGCTCCTCTGTTGCTGCCGCTATGCCCATTACTGACATGATGAGTAATAGTAACGTCCTTACTGATTGCACTATCTTCTTTATCATCCCTCTTCTCCTCATAATTAATTTAATCATTCCTATTTGATATCTCTTTCTACTTGAGAATGATTATTATTACCAACTATGAGAGAAAAAGCCACACTTTTTCCCATCTTCCTTATAAAAGAGCAAATTTTATCCATTTTAATGGGTATTTCCCGACCCCTTTCAATAAAAAAAGGGAAATCCCCCTTCTCTCTCTACTCATCAAGAGATTATAATCAATCTTACCCACAAGGTTATCCACAACCTTCGACATTAATGAGAATTACTTCCCGATTACAATAGGAATCAATAAGAGATTACTTCTCTGATATTAAAGGATTTTATAAAGATAATCGTTATAAATTTTAACAATTGGAGCACCCCCTCTCTACCGACTTAGTTATGTGGATAACTAAAGATAGCCCTCTCTTCTCAACGATTAATTAAACGATTTATCCACATCTTTATCCCCAACAACTCCTTAAAAATAATCTCTAAGAGAAGATAATCCCAATAATTTCCACAATCTTATCCACAAAAACTTCAGTATCGGTATACTAAGTACCAAGGTGAGCTGAAAAATAGGGTTGCTTTTCCAACACTATTTGAATAAAATGCTCTCCGTTTTGTGCCTACAGGAATAGCAAGGAGTGAAGAATGGTTTATGGTGGAGTATCCCCAATAATAATGATGGATCTACGCGCCACTCTTCCTCTATTTTTTAAATATTTTTAAAACCGACCAAGAAGTCGGTTTTTTTTTGTCAAAAAAGTAAATGCATTAAGTGAGAAGAAAGATGACCAAACCTATTATCGCGCTCGATTTCCCCAACTATCTTGAGACAAAAGCCTTTTTACAGATTATGCCCCCGGAAGAGGAGCTCTATATCAAAATAGGGATGGAACTCTTCTATAATGAAGGGCCAATGTTAGTAGAGACCCTAAAAGCCCGTGGATATGAGGTCTTCCTTGATCTTAAACTCTACGATATCCCCAATACAGTTAAGAGTGCCATGATTGGATTGGCAAAGATGGGGGTAGATATGGTTAATGTTCACGCTGCAGGGGGAAAACGAATGATGGAGGAGGCGCTTGAAGGGTTAGAGATTGGAAGCCAAGGGCTCTCAAAGCGACCCCGCCTTATTGCCGTAACTCAATTAACCAGTATGAGTGAGACCGAGATGCAAGAGGAGCAAGGGATTCAAATGTCTCTGATGGAGTCGGTCATTCATTACAGTCGTCTAACTAATGACTCTGGCTTAGATGGGGTTGTCTGCTCCGCATTAGAGGCGAAGATGGTCAAAGAGAATACTCGAGAAGATTTTCTCTGTGTCACTCCGGGTATCCGTCTTGCTACTGATGCTGTCGATGACCAAAGACGGGTGATGACCCCTTATGATGCTAAACAGAATGGCGCCAGCTATATCGTTGTTGGACGCTCCATAACCCAAGCAGCCGATCCACTTGATGCCTATTACACCGTTAAATCTCAGTGGGAAAAGGAGTAGTTATTATGAGTAGTAAAGATGTTGCAGCAGCACTTTTATCCATCGATGCGGTATCGTTAGCCCCCGATGAGCCCTTCACCTGGGCTTCCGGTTTACGCTCCCCCATCTATTGTGATAATCGTTTAATTGTCAGTTATCCTAAAGTACGTAAATTTATCTCTAAGCAGTTAATCGAGATGATTAAGCGAGAGTATCCTGATGTAGAGGTGATAGCCGGAACAGCAACAGCAGGCATTCCTCACGCCTCATGGGTCAGCGCTGTTTTAGAGATTCCAATGGTCTATGTTCGTAGCTCTGCTAAAAAGCATGGTCGTGGCAATATGATCGAAGGGATTATCAAAAGTGGGCAAAAGGTGGTTATTGTAGAAGATCTCATCTCTACCGGTGGTAGTGCTCTTACCTGTGCTGAAGCTCTTAAAGAGGTTGGCGCAGATGTAATCGGAGTTGCCGCAATCTTCTCTTACCAGCTCCCCATCTCAGAGCGGAACTTTACTCAAGAGGGGATTAAACATACCGCCTTAAGTAATTATCCTGCACTTATTGAGGTAGCCCTTGAGAGAGGTGTGATTACCGATGAGCAACGTACGCTCCTTAATGAGTGGAATAAGGATCCTGCCAATTGGTGGAAAGAGTAGCGGATCTTAAGTAGTGATTAAATATCGATCTCGATCATTATCAGTAAGTGACTAATAAACAACTGATTCCTCTTAACTAAAAGAGTTAAAAAGCACCTTTAGAGGTGCTTTTTTTATCTGCTCCCCATTAGTATAAAGATACTATAGTGGAAAAGCGCTATAATTCTCCACAATACCCCCTCTCTATTAGGGGGCTTACTCAGTAGATATGTTACTCATAGAAAAGAGGTTGAGGGCCAATAATCGTGCCATTAATTAGTGAAGAGCAACTCTATAATGCAGATAAAATACTCTTTATCGATGCACTTGCCATTGGTGATTTCTGCTACTTTCAAAACTTTTATGCAGCCTTTTCTCGCAAATACCCACATCTTAAAATTGATCTTTGGGTGGAAGAGGTTCGTCGGAGCAGTAATCCAAAAGAGTGGCCCGCTCTCAAAAATTATGCCCTATATGATTGGTTAAGAAGCATCCCCTACTTTAGACATATCTATACCGAAACCTATAGTCCCCAGCTCTTTAGAGAGAGTAGAATAAGAGCAAGGGGAGAAGAGTATCCTATTGTTGTCTCACTAGGAACCCGAAAAGCACACCACTTTGCAAACTTAGCCCGCGATATCGCACCTAAGGGGTATATTGTTGGACAGAAGAAATCCCCACTCCCCTTCCAATTAAATCGGATCCTTGCCTATCGTAAGCTCGATGCCTCACTCCCCCCACCATCAGGTAATGAAACACACATTAGTGATCGTTTTGCTAACTGGTTTCAAGCACTCTTTGCCCTGCAGTTAGATGCCCAACAGCGACATCCCTATCTGGATCTGCCTAAAAAGGCCACCAGAGCCATTCAAGAGTGGCTTAAAGAGAGAGCTCTCGCCGAGAGTAATCCCCTTATACTCATTAACCCCTTTGCTAAGATGGATGATCGCTCATGGGGATTAACGGCAACATTCACTCTAATCCAAAAATTAAGAAACCACCCCCACTTTAAGAAGGGGCACTATATTATCAATGTTGCTCCTGAGCGATTAGCGGAGGTAGTAGAGAGAATTGGTTTAGATGAAGCTCAATACATTACCCCATTTACTGCCGCCGATAACTTTTTTCAACTACCGGCACTTCTTGCAGAAGTGGATTTAGTTATCTCAGCTGAGACCTCAGTAATGCATCTTGCTAACTTAGTGGGGAGTAAAACATTAGCGCTTATGCGCGCAAAGAATCCTGAATGGGTCCCCTATAATCGAGCCATCACCTCTGTTATCTTTACCAAAAATCTTGGCGATCACCTCTATAAAATCCCTGTAACAGCGGTTTATCAAGAGGTGATCGCCCTTCTAGAGGGGTAAATTACTCTCCGTTATAATCAGCTCTTGCTGTTAAATAGCGGATTAAAACACGCAAAATTGCCCCATAAAGGGGAAGAAATAGCAGGATTGAAACGATCATCTTAAAGAAGTAATCCACCACCGCCACCTCAAGTAGATGCTCTGAAAGGTAGGGATCTGTTGTTTTATAGAAAGCAATTGTGAAGAAGGTAGCAGTATCTACCGCATTTCCGATCACACCGGAGGCTAATGGGGCGACCCACCAGCGGAAATTCTCCCGAAGACGGCTAAAGACAACAATATCCATCAACTGCCCAATCACATAGGCGGAAAAGCTAGCAAAAGCAATCCGAAAGACAAAGAGATTAAAGTGCTTTAGAGTCTCCCCCCCTTGCCAAACACCATCGACAAAGAGTACAGAGACCAGATATGAGATGATAAGCGCGGGAAACATAGTATAAAAGATGATTCGACGCGCCTCTTTAGCCCCAAAGATCCGTACAGTTAAGTCGGTGGCTAAAAAGATAAAGGGGAAGCTAAATGCCCCCCATGTTGAGTGAAACCCCAAAAGATTCATCGGTATCTGTACAAGGTAGTTACTCGAAGCAATAATGGTGATATGAAAGAGTACCAACCACGGAAGAGCCCGCCTCCGCTCTTGGGGGGTGAAAAGATGTTTCATGTGGAACCTCGATTATGATATTGGGGGGAAACCCTGCTCTGTTAAACGTCTAAATGCCACCTCTTCCCATTGGGTATTTGGGGCGCCATAATTTGCAAAAGGGTGAATCGAGATTCCACCACGAGGGGTAAATTTACCTCTTACCTCAATATATTTTGGTGCCATCAACTCAATTAAGTCATCCATAATAACGTTGACACAATCTTCATGAAAGGAGCCATGATTCCGGAAGCTAAAGAGGTAGAGCTTTAATGATTTACTCTCCACCATCTCAATGTTGGGGATATAGGAGAGATAGATCTCTGCAAAGTCTGGCTGATTAGTCATTGGGCAGAGTGCCGTAAACTCCGGACAGTGAAAATGGACAAAGTAATCCCGATCGGGATTCTCATTTTTAAAGCTCTCTAAAACTTCCGGAGCATACTCTGTTGGGTAAACAGTCTTCTTATTTCCAAGAAGGGTTAAATTGAGCAACTGCTCATCTTTCTCATTCATAATGTAATAATCCTTAGTTTTTTATTGTGGGATGATTTCGAACCACACGCCTCTCTCGGCGCTTATAGGTATTGTAGTGAGATTTAAATAAAATACTATTCTTTTGCTCTCTCCCCCCTCTTTACGCTACTTTAACCCCCTCTTAATTGACCCCTTTCACTAGATCTCTTACTATATTTGATAGTGTTTTGCCGTAGTAGAGATGCGAGCACTATCAACTTAAATTTCATCTTAAAATAGGAAATAAAAGAGATATGTCTGAATCAATTATAAAAAATGGTGGCGTTATTATGGATGTCATTAACGCTGAACAGGCTAAGATCGCTGAAGATGCTGGTGCTGTAGCGGTTATGGCGTTAGAACGCGTTCCTTCTGATATTCGTAAAGCTGGTGGTGTTGCCCGCATGGCAAACCCCAAGATTGTTGAGGAGGTATTAAACGCTGTCTCCATTCCTGTTATGGCTAAAGCACGAATTGGCCATATTGTTGAAGCTCGTGTACTAGAGTCGATGGGTGTCCACTTTTTAGATGAGAGTGAGGTGTTAACCCCTGCAGATGAAGAGTTTCACCTCTTAAAGAGTGATTTTAGCGTTCCTTTTGTCTGTGGATGTCGGGATCTTGGTGAGGCAGCTCGCCGCTTAGGTGAAGGGGCTAAAATGTTACGTACTAAAGGGGAGCCTGGTACTGGTAATATTGTTGAAGCGGTTCGCCATATGCGCCGGGTCAATGGTCAAATTCAAAAACTTCTCCATATGAGTCCTGATGAGGTGATGGTATTTGCTCGTGACCTAAGTGCTCCTTATGAGATCTTAATGGAGATTCGTCAATTAGGTCGTCTTCCTGTTGCCAACTTCGCCGCAGGTGGTGTCGCAACTCCTGCAGACGCAGCCCTTATGATGGAGCTCGGTGCTGATGGTGTCTTTGTTGGCTCAGGTATCTTTAAATCTGAAGAGCCTGAAAAGTTTGCCCGTGCCATTGTTAAAGCCACTGAAAACTATAAAGATTACAAGTTAATCGCGGAGCTCTCTAAAGAGCTAGGGGAGCCTATGAGTGGTATCGAAATTGATAAACTCGATCCCTCTGAGCGAATGCAAGATCGCGGAATCTAACTATTCCAAGCGACAAAAAAGCAGCTTAGGTCTCCTAATGCTGCTTTTTTAATGCTTCGTTATTCTTAACGAAAACTACTATTGTCTCCTCTTCACTCCCTTTTGAGAGGGCGTGTGATAATGATATCTTCATCTAATCCCACCCCCCCTATCCGTCTATCGGCCCCTAATGTTGAGAGCTGATAGACCTCTTCGCTCACCTGATAACGATATGGCTCTCCCCAAGGATCGATAGTTAAGTGATGGGCAATATAGGGACCAGCCCAATCTGCTGTTACCTTCTCATCAAGCGGCTCTAATAGAGCTCTTAACCCCTCCTCCTCAGTAGGAAATGCCCCCATATCATGGTAGTAGACATTTAAGGCCCCCTCTAAAGAGCGCAGATTCTGTTGAACACTGATCCGCTGAGTCTCATTATTGATATTAAATGTATGTTGCCCAATAATCATCGCTAAAATCGCGATAATAGCAGAGAGAATCATCAGCTCAACTAGTGTAATTCCTCGTGATAATAACGGTATCTCCCCACTCTTCATTAGCTACTCCTTAGGTAAAGTAATCTCATTAAAGAGATCAAAATACTCTGGCACAGTCTTATTAACACAGGCAGGATCATGTATCTGTAGAGCCCCTTTAAAAGCACAAAGGGAGAAGCACATCGCAATACGATGATCATCATAGGTCTTTATTAACTGATTAGGGCGAATCTCCGCAAGTGGAGCTACCGTGATCCAATCACTCCCCGCCTCAACAGTTGCCCCTAACTTTCGTAGCTCAGTGACCATCGCCTCTATTCGATCAGTCTCTTTAACACGCCAACTCCCAATATTACGGAGATGGGTCGGCCCCTGACAAAAGAGGGCCATAGTAGCTAAGGTCATCGCCGCATCAGGAATATCATTACAATCTAAATTGATCCCTTTTAATGGCCCATTCGGTTTTTTAACGCGAATACTCTCCTCTCTCCACTCTACAATCGCCCCCATCTGCTCTAAGACCGTCGCAAAGGCTTTATCACCCTGAATACTGCTCCTCCCTATCCCTTCAACTGTAACGTCGCCTGCAAGCGCTCCTGCGGCTAAAAAGTAAGAGGCACTCGATGCATCCCCCTCAACCACTAAACGGCCTGGTGAACGATAGGTCGCCTCTTTAGGAATAATATAGGTCTGGTCTGCCTGCTCCTCCACCGTAATACCAAATTGAGCTAAGGCCTTCAGGGTAATATCAATATAGGGTTTTGAGATTAAAGGTCCATCAATCTGAAGAATGCTTCGCTGATTTAACATAGGTAATGCCATCAGCAGGGCCGTTAAGTATTGACTAGAGACCGATCCCTTCACCATTACTTTATCGTTAGTAATGGTTGCAGGACGAATGGTTAATGGGGGATAACCCTCATCACCATCATATTGAATATCTGCCCCCATCATCTGTAGCGCATCGACTAGATCCCCAATTGGGCGCTCATGCATTCGTGGGATCCCTCTTAATTGATAATTCCCCCCATTAAAGGCTAATGCTGCCGTTAAGGAGCGAAATGCTGTTCCTGCATTACCTAAAAAGAGCTCCCCCTCTCTATTAGGAAAGGAGCCTGAAGAGCCCTTAATAAAGTAACGCTCCTCCTCTTTACGCCAAGAGACCCCTAAGGTTACAAGAGCCTCCTTCATGCGCTCAGTATCATCACTCTCTAAGAGATTTATGATCTCTGTCTCTCCATCAGCTAATGCACTTAAAAGAAGGTAACGGTTTGATATACTCTTCGATCCTGGCAAAACCACTCTTCCAAATGCCTGTTCTCTCTTCTCTAATCGTAATTGATTACTCTCCACGCCTCTTACCTACTTAACTCATCAAAAGTCATCTTAAATAGCTTCTAAATTGGATAGTCTACCAGCTTTCTAGAGAGAAATTTTCCTAAATCCTCCAGAAAAAAGGCCCCTATTGATGGAGCCTTTCTAAATCTGCTTTAACTAATTTTCATCAGCCTATAGGTTGTTACTCTGCACCATAGACATCATAACCAAAATGTTTCTCCTGAATCTCATGGTAGCTCTTATCTTCTCTCGATTCTAAGATCGCTCGGTTGAATGCTTCTCGTAACTCGTTCTCCCCTTTACGAACGCCAACACCAACCCCTTCACCAAACCAACGCTCATCGGTAAACTCAGGGCCGATAAACTCTAAAGTCTCACCATACTCCTTCTGAAGATAACCAGTATCTACAGCAACTACATCAGCAAAGATTAGATCGATACGGCCTGAATCTAGATCGAACATACCATCATCTAAATTACGATAACTACGAATTGTCGCGATCTTTTTAAAATTATCATTCATATAAGTCTCATGAATGGTACCGCTCTGAACTCCGATAACTTTCCCTTTTAATCCCTCTTCAGAGATCTCTATCTTACTCCCTTTAGGAACGGTAAAGCGTGCTGGTGTCTGATAGTACTTATTAGAGAAGTCGATCGCCTCTTTACGAACATCAGTAATAGACATTGAAGCTAAAATCGCATCGATTCGTTTTGAGTTTAATGAAGGGATAAGGGCATCAAAATCTGTTTGAACAATAACACATTCACGCTCCATCTTTTCACAAAAGAGATTCGCTAAATCTACCTCAAATCCTGCTAATGAGCGATCTGGAGTTACATAGCTAAAAGGGGGATAAGCACCTTCGATTCCAATTTTAAGGGGCTCATCTGCCAGTGAGAGAGAGAAAAGAAGGGTGGTAGTCATTAATAAACGCTTGAACATAGTAACTCCTAATTTGATGAGTTGGGATCTATTTTTATTCTTATAATAATTCCTTTTAATAATAATAGAAGATGATGATAATGCCAAGTTATCCACAATTTTTTGTTAAAGAGCACTATTTCGCCCCTTTTGCCCCCTTTTTCCTGTCGATAAAAGGGGGGAGTAATTTTTGGAAGGGAAATGGCATAACTTTCCTGGAAAAGCATCCACAAGTTATCCACAAATTAGAGAAGACCTTCTACACCGAGTCCTGTTTAAAAGTGGTTTAAGTTGATGTTATTAAAGAGAAAGAGAGCTACCTACCGAAGTAAGTAGCTCTCTTTAATTGAAGATCAGCTATTCTCTACCCGATATATCTATCAGATAAATTATAAGGTGGAGAGTTTCCGATGAATCTCGATTAAGTAGCCAAAGAGTAAACCTATAGCAAAGAAGAAAATAGCTGGGATCATCCACTCCATAGAGGCATTAGCAAGGGGGAAGCGAGCTAAAAACTCAGCTAAGACCACACTCTCAGTATATTGATTAAAGACTGAAAGGATACTGATAATGATGGTGCTTACCATTGGTAGTTGAAGGGCTAAATTAGGCATCCCTTTTAACGATTTATCGATAAAGATCAGAGCAATCATTACGATAGTAATCGGATAGATCACCATTAAAACGGGAACAGCCCCTGAGATAATCTTTGTTAGCCCCTGACTTGCTAAGATAAAACTAATTAATGTGAAGATAATTGCATAGATACGGTAGGAGATTTTTGGAAAGATCTCATTAAAGTAGCTACTAACCGCCACAATAAGTCCTATAGCAGTTGTTAAACAGGCTAAACTGACGATTAATCCTAATAGGAAGCGTCCTCCAGAGCCATAGGTTAGAAGGGCCACACCATTTAAGATAGCGGTACCCATATTACCTGCTTCTGCTCCTAAGGGATAATGGTTCCCAATCCACCCTAAGGAGAGATAGACCAACCCTAATCCCACACCAGCAATAATTGCCGCGATTGAGGCCTGCTTAAAGATCTCTCCTTGACTCTTCAGCCCTGTCGCTTTTACAGCATTCAGAACAATAATAGAGAAGGCTACAGCGGCAATAGTATCCATTGTCTGATACCCCTCAACAAATCCTTTAAAGAAGGGGGCTGCTGCATAATCAGGATCAACAGCAGTAATGGGGGTATCTAACAGAATAAATGCATAGATAATTAAAGCGACAATCGTAACTAATAGAAGTGGCGTTAAGATCTGCCCAATCCGATCCACTAACTTTGTCGGGTTAAGGGCGAGGAGAAAGACAATAATAAAGTAGATGCCAGAAAAGAGGGTGATAATCCCACTACTTGGCTCCTCCTCCGCTGAGAGCTCTAAAAAGGGGAGAATACTCATCTCAAAAGCAACCATGGATGTTCTTGGTATCGCGAAGAATGGACCGATGGTTAAGTAGATGGTCACCATAAATAGAAGCGCAAAGAGCGGATGAATTCTGCGAGCATCGGTTCTAAATCCTTCATTTGAGAATGAGCCCGCAATAACACCCACTAATGGGAGTCCTACACCAGTGACAATAAAGCCTAAAATTGCTGGGGTAAAATTGCTACCACTTAATTGACCAACAACAGGGGGAAAAATTAAGTTACCAGCCCCAAAAAAGAGGGCAAATAACATAAAACCAATGAATAAGGTTCGTTTATGCATAATGTGATTCTCAAAATCTCGAAAGTAAGTAAATAATAATCACAACTCTTTTTGGATCACAAAAAAAGTGATGATGAGCTAGAGAACCTGGGTAAGGTTATATCAACCACAAATATTGTTTGAGGATCGCTCAAACCTTTTTAGAGAATTTTGTTCTTTTTTTTTTGGGTCAATATTTTTATTGTCTATAAATAAATCCTAGAGCGCAAACTTTTTGGAAAAAAGTTCACATTCTCTGATTTTGATTAAGAGAAATTCCTATTCTTAATCTTCTCTTATATATAAAGAGATGATGATGAGAAAGGGGGTTTATCCACAAAAAAGTAGGAGAAACCAGACAAAACAAGGGTTTAGATAAAGAAGGGTTGTGGATAAGTAGAGAATAAGCCTTTTTATGGAGGGTTGGATATCTCAAAGCCCCATTTGTTAACAGGTTATCCACAAAATAGTCGCCTATTTATGGGGATAATTATCAAAAGCTGTGGATAACTTGAGGTTTTTCACTCAATTTAGAGCTCTACTCTCACTGAAGGAGAGGGTTTGAATTGTGGAAAAGATGTGAATCAATTGTAACGATCTCTCTGAAAGAATAAAAAAATCCCCCACGGTTGGTGGGGGATGAGTTAAAGCAAGTGCTCAATAATCTAAAATAACTGAAGATAACCGCTTTTCTTAATTGGGGTAGCGTTCATTTAAGAGGGTAAGAAGTTTCTTCACCCCTTGAGCACGGTGGGAGACTCTCCCCTTCTCCTTTGATGAGAGCGCAGCAAAGCTACGTTTGAGGGGAGGATAGTAGAAGAGTGGATCATAACCAAATCCTCCATCACCATCAGGTTCGGTAAGGATTGTGCCACGACATATCCCTTCAGCGACTAAAGGTTGTGGGTCGTTAGGATGTTCGAGATAGATTAAGAGAGCAACAAAGTAGGCAGAGCGTTGATCTCCAGTAAGATCTGCCATCTGTTGCAGGAGGTAGAGATTATTACTCCGATCATCCCCTAAACTAGAGTAGCGTGCCGAGTGGATGCCAGGTGCACCGTTAAGATGGGGGACGACTAATCCTGAATCATCGGCAATGGTAGGGTAACCACTTAAAGTAGCAGCATGGCGCGCCTTAATGAGTGCATTCTCGAGAAAGGTGAGCCCCTCTTCTGGGGGATTGGAATCAATATTGAGCTCTTTAAGGGAGAGAATATCGACACCACTAGGTGCTAAAAGCTCCTTAAATTCCTTAATCTTACCACTATTATTACTGGCTAATAATATCTTTTTAGGGATCATAGAGGCTCCTTAAGTTTAATAACATCTGTCGGATTGAGGTGCGAGATGAGGCTCTGAATAGCTCGTCCTGAGGGCAAGATGAGGTGAGGCGCAATCTCTGCTAATGGAATTAATACAAAGGCGCGTTGCTCCATTTCAGGGTGGGGTAGGGTTAATGTATCACTTTGAATTTGAATCTCCTCATACATAAGTAGATCGATATCTAAGGTGCGAGGCCCCCAATGAGTTGTACGATGACGGTGGTGAGCAGCTTCGATCGCTTGAGTTTCCGCTAGAAGTGCGTGTGGTGATAGGGTTGTGGTAATTTTTGCGGCTAGATTGAGAAAATCCGGTTGCTTAGGACCAATTGGTTTAGTCCGATAGAATGAAGAGCTCTCTAGCTCTCCAATCTCTGGATGCTCCTTTAGATTTAAGAGAGCAGATTTGAGTTGTTGATAGGGCTCCCCTATGTTCGCCCCAAGTGAGAGATAAACTGTCTTCATAAAATGTTTTTATAGCTCCAATGCAAAGATAGTGCTTGATTAAATGGTCGCATCAGCGTAATGTTGAGTCAGTTCCCCACAAGTGGTGGTGAACGTTTTTTAGATTATATGGCATAGCGCCATAATTGTATTATTATTTGAGGTTTTTTATGCGTACTGGAACTGTTAAATGGTTCAATGAATCCAAAGGATTCGGTTTTATTACTCCTGAAGATGGTGGCGATGATGTATTTGTACACTTCTCTACAATCCAAGGAGACGGATTTCGTACTTTAGCTGAAGGGCAAAAAGTCGAGTTTGAAGCTAAAGAGAGCGATCGCGGCATGCAAACGACCGTTTGTGTACCTGCTTAAGACGTAAACTTGATTCAAAAAATGATTCGATGATCTTCAATTAAGTAATATCATCATTCATTACCAAATAATTAACCCCTCTTAATTTAAGATTAAGAGGGGTTTTCTTATTGTTCGGAAAAATGACTCAGCTAGAGTCTTTTTAGAGGAGAGAAAAAGAAGCTTATCTCCAGAAGAGATAAGCTTCTAATTGACCCTAGATGATTAGAGTGAATGACGATTACATATTCTCAATCATCACATCACCAAACTCAGAGGTAGAGACCTCTGTGGCATCATCCATCATGCGAGCAAAGTCTCCTGTCACACGCTTAGAGGAGATTGCTCCATTGAGAGCCTTAATAACGACATCAGCAGCCTCTGTCCACCCTAAGTGGCGTAACATCATCTCTGCTGAGAGGATCATTGACCCAGGGTTTACAATATTCTTCCCAACAATATCAGGAGCTGTTCCATGGGTTGCTTCAAAGATAGCAATTGAATCAGAGAGGTTCGCACCAGGAGCGATACCAATACCGCCTACTTGGGCAGCAAGTGCATCAGAGATGTAGTCACCATTGAGATTCATAGTAGCGACAACTGAGTAGTTCTCAGGCTCTAAAAGAATTCTCTGCAGGAAAGCATCGGCGATACTATCTTTGATGGTAATGGTATTTCCAGTTTTAGGATTTTTGAAAGAGCACCAAGGACCACCATCGATTTCAGTTGCACCAAACTCCTCTTTTGCAAGGTTGTAACCCCAATCACGGAATCCACCCTCTGTAAATTTCATGATATTCCCTTTGTGAACTAAGGTTACATTGGGTTTATCATTATCAATAGCATACTGAATCGCTTTTCGAACAAGACGCTCAGTCCCTTCTTTTGATACTGGTTTTACTCCAATCCCTGAGCTCTCTGGGAAGCGAATATTGGTAACGCCCATCTCATTTTGTAAGAAGTCGATAACCTTTTTCACCTCTGCAGAGCCTGCCTCCCACTCAATTCCGGCATAGATATCTTCAGAGTTTTCACGGAAGATCGCCATATCGGTCTTTTCAGGATTCTTTAGTGGTGAAGGAACTCCCTGGAAGTATTGTACAGGACGGAGACAGAGGTAGAGATCTAACTGTTGTCGCATCGCTACGTTTAATGAACGAAAACCGCCACTAATTGGGGTGGTTAATGGCCCTTTTATAGAGACGACATACTCTTTTAAAGCATCCATAGTCTCTTTAGGAAGCCACTCATCGGCACCATAGATCTTTGTTGATTTTTCACCAGCGTAGATCTCCATCCAAGAGATCTTCTTCTCACCGTTATAAGCCTTCTCAACAGCAGCATCAATCACCTTCTTCATTACTGGGGTGATTTCAGCGCCAACGCCATCACCCTCAATAAAAGGAATAATGGGATTGTTGGGTACGTTAAGCGATGAATCTGCATTGACGGTGATCTTTTCACCTGCAGGAATTGAGATATGTTGATAACTCATCACGAAGCTCCTTTAGTTGTAATTTATTTTAAATTTAAACGCTTGTTATTATAACAAGTTAATTTGTTTTAATTAATCGCTTTGCACCAATAGAGGTTCCATTGTGCGGTGCGCCGATACCGAGGAAAGTCCCATCATCACAGTAGAGTCGGTATTGCTCTTCTGTTAAGGGATGTTGTATAGGAATACGCTGACCATAGAGAAGCCTTTGACTCTCCTCTTGAGAGAAGAGTAATTTAGGAAGATCTACGACCGCTTGATCAATCGGTTGAAGCAGATGATCTAAGTCAGCCCCCTCCCCTTGCGCCTCTAACTCTGAGAGTGTCACCATCTGTGGACGCTCAAAAGGGGTGATGCTGATGCGTCTTAACATAGTTAGATGCCCAACACTCCCTAAGGTCTGGGCTAGATCTTCAGCAAGAACTCGCACATAGGTCCCTTTTGAGCAACGTACCGTTGCAGTAAAGTGCAGCTCATCGAAGTGATCTAACGTGAGGGAGAAGAGGGTAATCTTACGGGCTTTTCGCTCTACCTCCACCCCTTTACGTGCTAATTGATAGAGCCGCTCACCATTATGGTGAAGGGCCGAATACATAGGGGGGATCTGTTCGATTGGGCCGAGAAACTGCTGAAAGAGTGACTCAAGTCTCTGCTGCGTTAATGGTGGAATAGGGGCTTTTTCTATAATAGTGCCCTCTGCATCACCACTATCAGTCTTAATCCCTAGTCGGCAGGTAAATTGATACTCTTTATGATTATTCAGTAGTTGACCACTAAACTTAGTCGCTTCACCAAAACAGATAGGGAGTAACCCTGTCGCCATGGGATCTAATGTACCTGTATGCCCAGCCTTCTTAGCTGCAAATAGATGGCGAATCTGCTGTAACGCTCGGTTACTACTTATCCCTTTAGGTTTATCGAACAGCAAAATACCGTCTAGATGACGGTATTCTTTTCTACTCTTTTTCTGGCTCATAGTCAGTATTGTATTGCTCCGCTTTCGCCTCATCTGATTGAATCGCTTGAGAGATGAGGGCACTCATCTTATTGCTCCGCTCTAATAGATCATCATAGAGGAAGAAGAATTGTGGGATGGTATGGAGGCGGAGAACTCTGCCTAGCTGCCGTCTAAACTCTCCCCCATACTCCTCAAGGAGTGCAATAATCTCATCCCGCTCCTCTTCTGGTCCAAGATAGGTGACATAAACCTTCGCGTGGGAGAAGTCCTTCACCATATCCACATCCGTCACTGAGATCATCAGTGCTCGAGGATCATGAATCTCTTTGCGAATTAAGAGGGAGAGCTCCTGCTTTAGTTGCTCATCAATACGTTTTACACGAGAATAGTTCGCCATTTTTTACCTCTCTTTCTCTACCTATAGGGTGCGTTGAACTTCTACCTGCTCATATACTTCGATCTGATCACCCACCTTAACATCGTTATAGTTCTTCACGCCAATACCACACTCGGTTCCCGCTCTTACTTCGCGAACATCATCTTTAAAGCGACGGAGTGATTCTAACTCACCTTCGTAGATAACAATATTATCTCTTAGAACACGAATCGGATTATTACGCTTTACGACCCCTTCAGTAACCATACAGCCAGCAATAGCGCCAATACGCGGTGATCTAAAGACATCACGCACTTCGGCAATACCGACAATCTCCTCTCTAAATTCAGGAGCAAGCTTACCAATAATGGCCTTCTTGATCTCATCGATTACATCATAGATTACGCTATAGTAGTGGAGTGCTAATGACTCCTCTTCAATAATTTTACGTGCGGCACTATCGGCGCGTACATTAAATCCGACAACAATAGCATCAGATGAGACTGCTAAGTGGGCATCCGATTCATTAATTCCACCAACGCCGCTAGCAACAACTTTTACGGTAACCTCATCGTTTGAGAGTTCGTGAAGAGCATTAACTAATGCTTCCACAGATCCTTGAACATCGGCTTTTAGTACAATATTGAGCACTTTCGCTTCATCTTCTGCAATATTGTCAAAGAGATTCTCTAACTTAGCCTTATGTTGGCGTGCAAGCTTAATCTCTCTAAATTTACCTTGACGGAAGTTGGCAATTTCGCGCGCTTTACGCTCATCAGGAACTACGGTGACCTCATCTCCAGCGTTAGGGACTCCGGAGAGACCTATGACCTCAACAGGAATAGAGGGTGAAGCGCTCTCCACATTCTGACCATTCTCATTAATCAAGGCACGAACGCGACCATACTCATATCCAGCTAGGAGGATATCCCCCTTCTTAAGGCACCCACCCTGAACTAAAATAGTAGCAACAGGACCGCGACCCCGATCGAGACGAGATTCGATAACAGTACCGCGTGCAGGACCCTTATCGACCGCCTTGAGCTCCATAATCTCAGCTTGAACTAAGATCTGATCGAGTAGGTGATCGATCCCTTCACCAGTTTTTGATGAGACATAGGCAAAGAGGTTTTCGCCTCCCCACTCCTCAGAGATAATCCCATGTTGTGAGAGCTCAGACATAATTCGATCTTTATCAGCGGTGGGCTTATCCATCTTGGTAATGGCGACGATAACCGGAATATCAGATGCTTTAGCATGTTGAATTCCCTCTAATGTTTGGGGCATTACCCCATCATCAGATGCAACAACCAGTACAACGATATCGGTTACTTCAGCACCACGGGCTCGCATTGCGGCAAAGGCGCTATGGCCTGGGGTGTCAAGAAAGGTGATAACTCCTTTGCTTGTCTCCACATGATAGGCACCGATATGTTGGGTAATTCCACCAGCCTCACCGGTAGCAACATGCTCTTTACGGATATAGTCAAGTAGAGAGGTTTTACCATGGTCAACATGTCCCATAATGGTGACAACAGGGGGACGCTCTTTAAGATCAGAGGTATCACCCCCCTCCTCTAGTGCTGCAAGAAGTTCATCTTCTAGAGCATTCTCACTGACAAAGCGATAGGTATGTCCCATCTCTTCTACTACAATCGCTGCCGTTTCACGATCGAGCACCTGATTGATGGTTACCATCGTTCCCATATTCATTAGTGCTTTAATGACTTCAGCAGCTTTAATTGCCATTTTGTGAGCAAGATCTGCAACCGTTATAGTTTCACCTAACTCCACTTCAATCTGCTTCTCTTTAGTGGGTAATTGGAAACCATGCTCTTGTTGAATTTGACGGTTGTTACGGTTGCGTCGATTACGCCCTTTACCTTTAAGAGCAATCTCTTCACGCTCTTTTGGTTCGCGACGGCGACGACTCTTCGGTTGACGACGACTGCCCCGCTCCTCGTTCTCCGTACTCTTTTTCCGTGAGCGACTCTTCTTCTCAGCAGGTGGAGTAAGCTCTTCAATAGGCTCATCAATCTCCTCTTCCTCCTCTTTATCGGATTGGAATTTGATTGCCACTTTTGAGACGGTATTTTCTGATGAGCGAGCAACCCGATTAAGGCGCTCAATCTCCTCTTGTTGACGGCGTTCCTGCTCCTCTTTGCGTCTCTGCTCTGCCTCTTTTTCAGCACGCTCACGCTCTTCTGCAAGTTTTTTCGCCTGCTCTTCCCGCTCTTTTCGTAGACGCTCCTCTTCAGCCTGTTTCGCTTTCCGTAGGCGCTCCTCTTCAGCTTTCTGTTTCTCTTTGTCGACTGGGGCTTCTACCTCTGTTTTGGGGAGATTCTCTTGTGGAGATGCTTTCTTATCTGCCACAGGAGCTTTTGTCCCACTGTCGGTTGAAGTAACTTGAGGGGATTCAGGTAACAGACCCTCATTAACGTCAGCGGCTTTCGTCTCCACTACGCTCTCAGGTTCGACATTGGTATCTACCACATCGCGCTTTACATAAGTACGACGTTTACGTACTTCAACCGCTACCGTGCGCTTCTGGCCTGGTGCAGTCTCTACTTTTAATTCGGTACGTTTTTTACGGCGTAATGTAATTTTGCGGGGGCTTTGTGTTTTGTTATCTTTATCACTCATAGTTATTCAATTTCCAAATCGACAAATGATTGTCGTAAATTAATTCTTATTACTCTTCAAACCAGCTCTGTCTTGCAGCCATTATATATTGGCTTGCATCTTCTTCACTTATGGAGACTAAGTCACACAACTCATCTGTGGATAACTCAGCAAGATCATCGACAGTCTGAATCTTCTCTTTAGCTAAATTAATTGCTAACAACTCATTTCCTTCTAGAAGCTTGATTAGTTCATCGGTGGGTGCATCATCACCTAGCTCCTCAAGCATATCACGTTGACGCTCAAGAGCCTCTTTTGCAGCCTCTCTTAATGCCTCTATGATCTCCTCATCAAACTCTTCAATCTCGAGCATCTCATGAACAGGGACATAGGCAATCTCTTCGATCGTAGAGAAACCTTCATGAATCAGTATCTCCCCTACCTCTGCATCGACATTAAGCTCACTCATAAAGAGATTGAGGATGCGGTTAAACTCCTCTTCATTCTTCTCCTGAGCATCTTCATCACCCATAATATTGAGTGACCACCCAGTCAATTCGGAGGCGAGGCGTACATTCTGCCCACCCCGACCAATTGCTTGAGATAGCTTATCTTGGCGTACCGCAATATCCATCTCATGCTTATCTTCATCAACAACGACAGAGACCACCTCTGCCGGCGACATAGCGTTAATAACAAATTGGACTGGATTTGGATCCCAAAGAACAATATCGATCCGTTCACCACTGAGCTCACGGGTGATATTTTGAACCCGAGAACCCCTCATACCGACACAGGCACCAATAGGGTCGATTCGTTTATCGTGAGCCTTCACCGCAATTTTAGCACGGTTACCAGGGTCTCGACTAGCACCAATAAATTCAATTGATCCCTGCTTAAATTCAGGGACCTCTATCTCAAAGAGTGCTTTAATCAGCTTCTCAGAGTTGCGAGAGAGGATAATCTGTGGACCGCGAGGATTATCCATATCAATCTCCTCTAATACAGCACGAATAGAATCCCCTACTCTATAGTTCTCTCTTGGGATGCTATTTTCAGGAGGAATAACCCCTTCAGCATTATCACCAAGATCAACAAAAATAGTCTGTTTGCGAACATTTTTTACTGTACCACGTAACAGCTCTCCAACGCGCTCCTGATATCTTTTTGCTTGCTGGGTGCGCACCTCCTCCCGAATCTTTTGGGAGATGATCTGTTTTGCTGTCTGAGCACCGATACGGGCAAATGGAATATTCTCAATCTCCTCCTCAATGTAATCACCGATAGCAATATCAGGATTAACGAGTGAGGCTGCAGAATAGGTGATCTGTCGTGTCGGTGACTGATCCTCTTCGGGAAGATCATCCTCAACAACCTCCCAGCGGCGAAAAGTCTGATAAGCGCCAGTAGAGGTATCGATTGTAATGCGAAGATCCACATCGATATTAAATGTTCTTCTTGCGGCGGCAGCTAGTGCTTGCTCAAGGGCATTGAAGATAGCGGCACGGGAGATACCTTTCTCGTTCGATACTGTTTCTGCGACAAGTAAAATCTCTTTATTGTTCATTTCTGAATTCTCTAAATTGTACTCTAGAAATCGATAACCAAGCGGGCACGATTAATATTGGAAATAGGGATGATCAACTGTTCCTCATCATCAATGGTAGTAACGGTTAGATTCCCCTCCTCTAATGCAATAACTTTAGCCTGAAAGCGGCGACGGTTGTTAATCGAGGAGCGTAAATCAAAAGCAATCGCTTGATTTTGGTAATCTAAAAATTGTTCTGGATAGAAGAAGAGGCGATCTAAACCAGGGGAGGAGACCTCTAAAGTGTAGGCTACTTTTATTGGGTCATGGACATCGAGTAACCCAGCAACCTGATTGCTCACCAACTCACAATCATCAATAGCGATTCCATCAGGATGATCGATATAGAGACGTAAAATAGCATTTTTACTATTGTGGTGATACTCAATACCCCACAGAATAAACCCCATCGCCTCGATGGTGGGTTTTAAAATTTCAGTTAAACCATAAGGATCTTTCTGCATGACTCTTAGAGGCTACCTCTTGCTACATTTATTAAAGTTAAGAAAACAGTTAAGTTAAATATTCTCAATCTAAATATGTGTTACAAAACAAAAAGCCCGTCTATAAAAACGGGCTTTTTATTATACTCACGTTGTTTGGTTGCGGGGGCCGGATTTGAACCAACGACCTTCGGGTTATGAGCCCGACGAGCTACCAGACTGCTCCACCCCGCGATTGACTAGGTTTCCTATTATAGGATCATTTTCAGAATAAGCAAGTTTAATTTTCTCTATTTCATGGAAGAGGGGGATTTTCGATTACTGAGCTGGGTGATTCATCGCCCGCTTCCTCACTAAACTCAGCGCGAATGGTATCAATAAAATCTGCCTCCTCCTGACTGCTTAGTTCCTTCTCTACCCCAGATGGCATAAGGTCATCGGGATGTGGTGGCCCAATAAACTGAGGATTATCGATATTTTGAGGGGCGACACTCTCTTGTGCCTCATCAAGATGGATAATGTGCTCCTCTTCGTGGTGAGCATAGTTGACATCAACAGAGCGAATATGGAGAGCGTTATCGAGATACCACCTCTCATATAGTTGATTGAGTCGCTCCCCATGCTCAAGGTAGAAGTGGTAATCCTCGGGAATCGCATGCATCAGATTTTTAGGTGTATTGGTTAGATGTTGCTGCTCACTCTCTTCAAATAGTGCCCATCCCTGTTTCAGTGTTGAGCCGTATGGTAGAAGCGTATAGAGCTCTTTTTGCCGACTAGGATGGGTTGCAAATGAGATAAAGGAGTAGGCTAGCTGACGATTCTTACTTGCAGTAGGGATGGCTAGATAGCGGATACGGTAGAGGGCCTCATTACGTACAATACCGATATTATGACGCCCCTCATCCATTAAGAGGGGACCATCTTGAGCGATTCCAAGGGTGACATAACCACTGAGGAGCCACTCTTGCAATTCTGAAATCTCCTCCCACCATACAATAGATTCTTTAATAGAGTCGAGCTTGTCGATGGCTCGTTGAGCCCCTTCATCAGTTGCTAATAGCGGGTAGAGCTCCTCTTTTGCTACCCCATCTGCTAAGAGAGCGGCTTCAAAGATACCACGAGCTTTTGTTGGGAGTGCGCGGCGACCAGGGAAGCGATTAAGATCGAAAAAATCTTGCCATGAGTGGGGGGGTAAACCAAACTGATGAAGAATAGAGTAGGTGAGGACAGTGCTTGAGATATTGTATCCGACACCACAACTCTCTAATGCAGTAGGAATCAACAGTTCTTTATGGGGGAAGTTCGCCCAATTAAGGGGGAGTAGATCGCCGCGGTCACAATAGTGGATTAAGGTATCACGATTGAGTGCAATAACATCCCAAAAAGGGGGGATAGGATCGGGGAGTTGATGGTGGGCATACTCATAGTAATTTTCACTGATAGGAACCTGTCCTGCAATAATAAAGGGGTTAAAGACTACACTTCGCATCGCCTCAGCCTCATTGCTATCGAAGGCAACACTTAAGTAGTCGGAGTGGGATTGCTCATCACCTTTAACGACTGTGAGAAGCGTCAATACTATAAGTAATACGCTACTTATGATCTGTTTGATATAATTGGCCATCATCCGTTACTGTTAAAATATCCTATTAAATAATGTTGTATTCATTCTCCATCTAACCGATTATAGTGGAATGAGATCTTAAAGGTATAACAAATCACCGCTCTTTTCTGAATTATCTTACTTGATTAGGGGGTAGGATTACTCATAAAAGCAGTATAAAAAGAGGGTGAAGGGTTACTATTAAGAGAAGCGGAATTCGCCACTTTCATATGTTAAGAGGAACTATGAGATTATCACCAACCATTACATTACTGATAGCGATCTTTTTTGAGGTGATTGGTACAGTCTGTATGAAGCTTTCAGATGGCTTCTCTCAATGGCTTCCATCCCTGTTAATGCTCCTCTTTTATGGACTCTCTTTCCTTGCTTTTGTCTACTCCATCAAACGCATTGAGATCTCTATTGCTTACGCTTTATGGACTGCATTGGGAATGTTGGGAATCACTCTTTTCGGTTTCTTCTTCTTTAACGAGGAGATTACCCTTCTTAAAGGGGGCTGTTTGGTGATTATTACTCTAGGTGTGGTTGGATTAACGCTTGATGAGTCGTCGCTACAGAAGCGTGAAGCGGGTGTTACAGAGTAATGGAGTATCTTTTAACGTTTACAGATCAGATTAATGCCTGGATTATCCTCTTAACGGCGATTTTCTTTAGTTCTGTAGGAACGACATCACTTAAGTTTTTTAGCCAGAATAAAAAAATTTATGCCCTAGCCGGAGTGGTGGTGGGATATGGGCTCTTTCTCTTTCTAATCACTCTGGTGTTAAAGCGAATCGATATGAGTATCGGCTATGCTGTATGGGCAGGGCTCTCCACTGTTTTAATGACCTTATCAGGAGTAATCTTTTTTAAAGAATCCCTCAATGGTGTAAAGCTTATCAGTTTAACGCTGATTATTGGAGGTGTCATTGGGCTGAATCTGCTGTAGTTAAGGGGGCGTCAGGCTAGGTAATCTCTACAGATAAGAGAAGAATATGTAGCAGAAGCGACCTCTTAGTGATACCTTATTAGTCTGATAAAGATCAATGAATATGAAATATTTTACGGTAAGGAGTAATTCAGGTGCGCAACAGATTAAAAGTAGCCTGTACAGATTGTAGTCTACAACAATTGTGTCTACCTGTCGGGTTAGATGAGCATGAGTTTGTTAAGTTAGAGCGAATTGTCGATCGTGGCAAACCACTTGTTCGCGGTAAGCATATCTACTTTCCTGGTGATGAGTTTAAATCCCTCTATGCGGTACGTTCCGGGACAGTAAAGACCTATAGTGTGGGTTCGGATGGGACAGAGCATGTTACTGGTTTCTATCTTCCAGGTGAAATTATTGGGCTCGATGCGCTCTGCTCTGGGGTTCATCCATGTGGGGCAAAGACCTTGGAGACAGCAAGCCTTTGTGAACTCCCTTACGATCGTCTTGAAGAGTTATCGGCACAGATGCCTAATCTTGGGCGACAGCTTCTGCGGATTATGAGTCAGGAGCTCCATAGTGATGAACGTCTCTTAATGATGGTCGGCTCTCAGCCCGCTAAGATTCGTCTGATAGCGCTCTTTTTAAGTCTCTCTGAGCGGCTTCATCGTCGAGGCTACTCTGCGACGGAATTTACCTTAAGTATGTCCCGCGCCGATATTGGTAGTTACCTCGGTTTAGCTGTGGAGACCATTAGTCGCCTCTTAAAGCGGTTACAAGATCAGAATCTAATAGCTGTCGATCATCGTGAGATTAAATTGTTGGAGCTTGAGACGTTAAAAGAGATGGTCAATAAAAGCATCTAGCTTCATTGAGGCTCGATGGGGGGTAAGTTAAGGGGATTAGGGATGAGGGGCTTAATGGTCAATCATTGGTAACGAATCAGAATCAGTTGCCATCAGCCCAACTATTGATAAGTAGGAGAGCACCCACTTGATATGAGAGGTATCGATGGGTGCTCTTTTTATTGCTCATACTTATATTAAGTGGCGATTACGGGTGGGAGATAACCTAAATCTACCAAAAATGGGGTGATAATGATGATTGCCGCTAAAATAAGAGCAACGATTAGGAGCGGAGTACCCCCAAAAGTATGATCACCATTAGGATGCTCTTTACGGGATTTAAAGACTAAAATGACCGGGAGGATCACCCCAATAAAGGCAAATATAACGCCAGCATAGGCAAGGGCACTTAAGAAGATATTGGGATAAGTTAATCCTACAACAATGGGGGGCGTAAAGGTGAGTAGACCAATGACACCACGATTGCTCTTCTGCTTAAAGCGAAGGAGTAGAGAGCGAACCGCATTGGCTAACCCTAATGAGACCCCTATATAGGAGGTGGTAATCGCTAAGATTGAGAAGAGGCGAACCACTTCACTTATCTTACGGCTACCGGTGGTCACCTTAAAGGATTCAATCAATCCTGGAAGGTTAGGGGAGCGCTCTAATACGCCTAGTAGTGCCCGCTGATTAAGGACCCCATGAGTTGTCAGTTGCCATACAAGATAGACCACCAAAACAGAGAGGGTACCGATAAAGGTTGCACGACGAACCAGTTTAATATCTCCATTTAACATCTCATTGACTGTAGGGATACAGATATGGAATCCAAATGCCATAAAGAAGATTGAGGCCCCTGAGAGGAAGAGACGACTATCGGTTGGCTTAGCTAAGAGATTCTCAAAGGAGACATTTTTAAAAAGGAGATAGAGAACAGCAATAAAGACCAATATCTTAATCGCAAAGAGGAAGCGATTAGTGACATCAGCTAAATTAACCCCAACCGTGACAATTATCCCTAAGGAGGCAGCAAAGAGAAATGAGCTTAACTTCTGCGCAAATAGAGGATTATTACCTGTGATTGATGTTGGGAGTAGCGACTCTAATAATCCTCCGCTACCGGTCATATATGCGGTGAGCAGAGCATACATAAAGAGTAGCAGGATAAAATCTACAAAGAGACGCCCATTCTCTCCAAAATAGCGACTCGCTAAGGTGGCAATTCCGGCATTGTTCGCCTCATACTGATGGAGCTCAATAAAGAGGAACGAGGTATAGGTGAGAAGAGCCCAGAGGGTAAAGAGCAGAAGGAAGGTCATAGTAAACCCCATTGCAGCAGAGGTGAGCGGCATTGCTAACATGCCGGCTCCAACAGCAGTACCAGCAATAATTAATGCTCCTCCTAAAACTTTATTATTCATAGAGATGATCCTCATCGATTTATTATTGTGAATAGGTAGTAAATAGGTAGATAAGCGCTCTTTTCAACAGATAACTAATTGGAGGAGCGCCTACTCAATCTTATATTACACGCAACGCTAAAAAGTTGCTCAGATCGGCGTTGGACTTTTTAAAAAAGGGTGTTATTATTGCATCCACGATTTGAGAGAATCGAACCCAAGAGACCGGTTGCTGAATAAAGAGTAGGCAATAGCAGAAAAAGCAGTAATAAAGCTTGACGAACGGATTTAAAACCGTATAATTGGTTTCTACTTCTTGGGGCCGTTAGCTCAGGGGTAGAGCAGCTGGCTTTTAACCAGTTGGTCGAAGGTTCAAATCCTTCACGGCCCACCATATAAATCAATCAAGCCCTTGTTTAAAACAAGGGCTTTTTTGTATGTGGGTAATTTATAATAGAGGGTCGCTTCTCTATTTATGAGTGCCCATGATCCTATTGATATTGTTGAGATTATGTTACCCGGACGTCACTTCTATACGCTCACGTTGGGTGTGGAGTCCCCCCTCTCTACCATTGCCACCCCTTTTTTTCAGCGTTATCCCAAGGGGGTACTGCTCTCTGATTCACTCACTAAGAGATCGAAGGGAGCATTCACTTTAGCCCCCCTCTTCTATGCGCGTCAGCTTTTAGGGGTGACGATTGATGCGCTACTGCTCGATTTGCGTCAGAGTTTTCCGCTCGATTTTGTCCTCTCTGCGATCAATACACTGCGGGCAGGTGGAGTATTAATTTTGGTTCGCCCCTCTAAGATAGGGGTAGATAGGGATGGTGGCCGCTTTTCGCTCGAGCCTTTTATCACTCCCCACTTTAATCATCTGCTTCAAGAGAGTTTAGTTCGCTTTAGCACCAAGGTCTCAACCCTATCAGATTTATGGAACGATCTCGATCAGAAAGGGAGGGTAATCTCTCCTACTATTGGTGAGCGGCCATCACAGGAGCAGCAATCTATTATTGATCACTTTTTAAGGGCGAAGAGGGGTATCTATACACTCTTTGCACCTAGGGGGCGTGGAAAGTCATGGATAGGAAGGGTAATCATAGCGCAGGCAGAAGAGGAGGTAATCCTTACGGCAGCGAATCAGCAAGCCATTATCCAATATCGAAAAGCACCGCTAGAGCTCAATTTTCGCGCGGTCGATGATCTTTTGCTCAATGAGAGTTGTGAAACCCTTAAGGGTAAGTCTTTAATCATTGAAGAGGCTGCGAAGGTACCATTAGCTCATCTAGAGCGGTTAGCGAAGCGCTTTGGGAAGGTGCTTCTTATCTCATCTTTAGATGGTTATGAGGGGACTGGGCAGGGGTTACGGCAAAAGTTAGGATCCCTCTTAACAATTACTAAGGCGTATCAACTCAATAGGGGGATGCGCTTTAATGAGGGTGATGCTGTAGCGCAATGGGGGCGCTATTTAACCCTACAGTGGGGGGAGAACCAGAATAAGGAGATGAGGGGGATGGAGCAACTATCGATTGGGCACTATGAGGGTGCTACCCTCCCTGATCTGCAACAAGATTATCAGAAGCTTAAAGCGCTCTACAATCTTCTATTAACAACCCACTATCAGACAAATGTACAAGATATTCGTCGTCTGCTCGATAATCAGGAGCAGAGTATCACTATCGCTACAGAAGGGGAGCGGGTGGTAGGATTGCTTTGGGCTTTAAGGGAGGGGGGACAATCTAAGGAGTTGGCCTGGGCTCTTTTTCGTGGATTGCGACGACCTAAAGGAAATTTAGTGCCGCAAACATTGAGTGCTCATGGATACTTTCTGGAGGCGATGTTACTGAAAAGCATTCGTATCAGTCGCATCTCGGTTGATGAGTATCTTCGCCGAAGAGGGATTGCAGGCAGATTAATTAAGAAGTTGGAGCAGGCGGCGTTGAGGATGGGGGTAGATTATCTATCGGTTAGTTTTGGACTTACGAAAGAGCTATTAACATTTTGGCGTTACTATGGCTTTGTATGGGTCCATATTGGTACCCATCGCGATAAGAGTACAGGGCTACATGCAGCAGTGATGATAAAGCCGTTAACTGAGGCGGGAGAGCAGTTAGTCAAGAGGATGGAAAAAAAGTGGCATGCTGATGTATATCATCTAAAAGAGGCGCCATTTCTTCGACCTGAGAGTCGAGCTTTATTACCTGAGGGGGTGTTGGGATCCTTTGATTATTGGGATCAGCGAATGTTGGCGGCGGCCCGTACATATCGGAAACCTAAGAGTGCACTCTACTGTGCCCTCCGACGTGAAGAGTTAGTGGTGGATAAAGATTAGTCATTTGTTGACAGGGTGTTTTCGCTTCTATATACTCCTATTTCTCAGTTAGAGGTCAAGGCCGGCATAGCTCAGTTGGTAGAGCGACTGACTTGTAATCAGTAGGCCCCGCGTTCGATTCGTGGTGCCGGCACCATTTGACTCTTAGATGAAACCAGGAGCGTTATGCGACTGGTTTTTTTGTGCCTGATCGTTAATTCAATACCATATTTAATAATCACCTGATTGATGATTAGTGGGTGACTGCTTCTGCAGAGGGGAACCCCACCAACAATGGTGATGGGGTCTATCACTATCTTATTCTATGAGGGTTGATTTTTAAGACCAACTCTTCAACAGCCTTTGATGGGTAAGGGGCCCGATGCATTAAGAGTGCATAGAGTTCAGGATCCTGCATCTCTAATAGCGAGAGATAGAGGTCTCGCTCCTCATCGGAAGCAGTTGGAAAGTGATGCTCAAGATAGTAATCACATAATTGATCAAGTTCACGCATTCCACGTCGAGAGCGCCACTTTATCTTTCTCATATCATATTTTTCATTCATCTCTAAATCCTTCGTGTGACTCAATTGGTTGGTAGGGAGGGCTTACTAAAATTGTTCGCTTTTTAGTCAATCATCTGCTTAAATGTAGAGCAGAAAAGGATAATTTTACCATAAAGAGCGGAGGGATTCGGTAGATGATCTCTACTCCTCTTTAAGAGAGAGGGGGATCGACCTCCAGAGGTGTTGATTAAAATTTAATCAGGTTTGTAATTGAATATTTAGATAAATAAATCAGGGGTAATATGAGCAAAATTGCCCATGGAACCCCAGGTATAACTTGACTTAGATCCACTCTATTGGCTAGTATTTATACCCTTAAAATTCAGAAGGTGACAGATAATTTTATGAATAAATGGTTTGAATTAACATTGGAAGCTGGTGCTATGTTAACGCCTGAAGAGATTGATGAGGCGCTTGTTAATGCAGGTGCAGTGGCGGTAACCATGCAAGATGGAGAGGATAATCCTATTTTCGAACCGTTACCAGGTGAGACCCCTTTATGGAGTACGACCTTAGTGACAGGATTATTTGAATTACCTTGTGATGTAGAAGCCATTAAAGAGTCCCTCTCTGAGAGTTTAAATGAACCATTTTTACCGATTGTTGTCACCAAAGATATTGAAGATAAGGATTGGGTTGGTGCTTGGCAGGATAATTACAAACCTATAAAATTTGGAGATAATCTTTGGATTTGCCCTACCCATCTTGAGCCGCCAGAGCCTGAGGTTACTACGGTGATGCTCGATCCAGGATTAGCGTTTGGAACGGGAACCCATCCAACAACAGCTCTCTGTTTGGAGTGGCTCTCCGATCATAAGGAGCGCTATTTTGATAAAGCTGTGATCGATTATGGGTGTGGATCAGGAATATTAGGGGTTGCGGCAAAAAAACTTGGCGCTGGCGTCTGCTTTAGTACGGATATTGATCCACAGGCGATTCGCGCAGCTGAGCAGAATGCTAATCGTAATGGTGTTGAGGTGAATCCCACGTTACCAGAGGATTTTAATCCAGAGCCAGCTGCGGTTCTATTAGCGAATATTCTTGCTAATCCACTGATTGATCTAGCCCCTCTCCTGACTAAGTATGTTGTATCGGGAGGGGATATTGTTCTATCCGGTTTGTTAGAACATGACGCAGAGAATGTTCAAGCAGCGTATGAGAAGTATTTCACCTTTGAGGCGCCTCAAGAGCGTGAAGGGTGGGTACGACTACATGGAGTAAAGAGATAAGCAATGAAGATTGGCTCTTTTCAATTAAAGAGCCCCTATATCTTGGCGCCAATGGCGGGTATTACAGATCAACCTTTTCGTCACTTATGTCGTACGATGGGGGCGGGTTTAGCGGTATCAGAGATGATACATGCAGATCCTGAGTTATGGGATACTGAGAAGTCGCAACGACGTCAAGTAACGAGTGGGGAAGAGGGGCCAATTAGCATTCAGCTCTTAGGGACAGAGCCTAAGATGTTGGCGGATGCTGCCCGTTATCATGCCGATCAAGGGGCAGATATAATCGACATTAATATGGGATGCCCAGCAAAAAAAGTATGTAAAAAAGCGGCAGGATCAGCATTGATGCAGGATGAGCAGCTTGTGGCAGCAATTTTAGAGGCGGTTGTCTCGGCTGTAGAGATACCGGTCACGTTAAAAATTCGTACCGGTTGGAGTGAAGCAGAGAAGAATGCAGTCTCCATTGCTAAGATAGCAGAATCGAGTGGTATTGCCGCCCTTGCTGTGCATGGACGCACTCGGGAAGCACGATTTACGGGTGAGGCGGAGTATGAGACGATTGCTCAGGTAAAGGCTGCCGTTACTATCCCTGTAGTGGCCAATGGTGATATCACCTCCTATCAGAAAGCAGTTGCAGTGCGTCGCTATACGGATGCCGACGCAGTGATGATTGGTCGAGGGGCATTAGGAAACCCTTGGATCTTTAAAGAGTTAGTCAGTGGTGAGCCATATCAGCCATCGCGAGAAGAGATTTTTGATGTTATTCGGACCCATCTTCGGGGGCTCTATGCTCTTTATGGTTCGAATGCTGTACGAGTATCACGGAAACATCTTATCTGGTATTTAGACGAGTATTTCCCTGATCGAGAGAGCCGCGTTGCTCTATTAGCTGCCAAGAGTGAAGAGGAGCAGTTAGATTGGATTAACACAATATTGCGTCGTCATCAGGCGGCGTAACTTAAGTATTAACTTATTTATGATATGAAGGAGTAGTAGATATATGATTTCCCGCGAAAGAATAAGAGAGCATCAGCCTTTACGTGAATCAGTTAAAGAGGCTCTAGATGATATTTCTCAGAAGCTTGATGGAAAATACCCCCCTAACCTCTACCGTTTGGTTATTAACGAGGTAGAGCGTCCACTCTTTGAGAAAGTGCTCGACTATACAGGGGGAAATCAATCGAAAGCGTCGGAGATTTTAGGCATTACCCGTTCAACCTTAAAGAAGCGACTCGACTATTTTGATATTGATCCAAGAGATCATAGAGCATAGTGGTCTGTTGAGATTCTGCCGAGATTGATAAAGTAGAGGGGGGAAGAGGTGATAAAAGCAAGTGATCTTCGACGTGGGGATGCTGTTAGTCTCAATGGCAATTATTATGTTGTGCGTGATATAGAGCGATCAGCACCTACAGCGCGGGGAGGTAATACTACCTTTCGCTTGCAACTCTTCTCAATTCCCTCTCAGCAGAAGCTCGATCTCTCTTTACGGGCTGATGATGAGTTAGAGACGATTGAGTTGAATCGTCGTCCAGCAACCTTCTCCTATATGGATGGTGAGACTTACGTCTTTATGGATAGTGAGGATTTTACCCAATACTATCTCTCTCCGGATCTTCTCGCTAACCAAGTAGGGTATATTGTTGAGGGAGTGGAGGGGTATTTTGTTTCAGTTGTCGATGGTCTCCCCGTTGGACTGCAGCCGCCTCAAATGATTGCATTAACCGTTATGGAGACTGCGCCTGAGTTAAAGGGTGCATCAGCAACCAGTCGAACAAAGCCAGCCATCTTATCAACGGGCATTACGATTCAGGTGCCTGAATATATTGAGAATGGAACCCCTATTTTGGTAAATACCGAAACTGGTGAATATGGTGGGCGAGCCTAGAGAGAGGGAAATTATTAAGAGATGAGAGCACCTTTTTTAGGTGCTCTTTTTTTGTAAAAAGAGATTGCAATCGAAGAGGCATATTCTATGATGGCTCTATTAGTTAATTATTAAATCAACCGAAAGAGGAGTTGGTATGTATAAGAAGAGCGTTGCATTACTGTTGTTTGCCGGTGTATTGGGTTTAGCAGAGGCCCAATTTACAGAAGAGCCAAAATTGACCCGGGATATGGCTAAGTTAATCTCTCCGTGGCAGACCTACTCAGTAGAGGTGGTTAAAACGATGCCCAACGAGACCTATGTTACCTTAGAGGGGCGTATTCTTGAGCGCATTGAAGGGCGTGATGAGTATTACCGCTTTGCCGATGGGTCGGATGAGATCGTGGTGGAGATTGATGATAAATTGTGGCGTGGGCAGAAGGTTTCACGTGAAACCGACATAAAATTACTTGCCGAGGTAGAGAAGAGAGAGAAGCGCTCCCGTAAGAGAGAGCGTGATGATTCTACACGGGTGAAGTTAGATGTTAAATATCTTGAGATTCTCCCTAAAGAGTAGCGTTCTATTAACCCACTTACGATGGGGATCTGATCTCCATCGATTATCGGGATCTCTCCAGTAGATAATTGCGGAATGTTAGGAGTATTAAATATGAATAATCTTTTACATAGAGGGTACTTAGTTGTAATGGCTCTCTTCCTTTCACTGCTTCTCTTGAATACTGCAGGTGCAGCTGAATCGACTACTACCGATGAGCCGATTGCTATTGATGAGCAGCATCTTGTCGAGCAGCGGAAGGTTACATCTGAAGCGGAGGAGAAGGGGGCACCATTACGCCTCTATGCAGAGATGGAGACGAACTATGGGGCGATTACTATAGAGCTTTATGCTGATCGTGCCCCTAATACAGTTGGTAATTTTTTAGAGTACCTCAATGAGTCCTTCTACGATGGGCTTATCTTCCATCGTGTTATCGATGGGTTTATGATTCAAGGGGGTGGATTTGATCCCTCTATGGAGCAGAAAGCTACACGGATTCCCGTTAGTATTGAATCAAAAAATGGATTGAAGAATGAGCGGGGTACGGTAGCAATGGCGCGCAGTAGCGATCCTAACTCAGCAACGAGTCAATTCTTCATCAATACAGTTGATAATGCCTTTTTAGATTATCCAGGTCATGATGGATATGGGTATACAGTCTTTGGGCGGGTTATCTCTGGGATGGAGGTGGTCGATAATATTAGTAAAGTAGAGACGACAACAGCAAAAGGGCATCGTGATGTACCGGTAGAGCCTGTTCTGATTGAGCGACTCTATCTGATAGATGCTCCCAATTGAGTTAGTTGAGAGATTGAACTGTTCGATGATGTAGCGCCTAGTAGGAAGAAAGGAGTAAAGATGTTTAGATTGCCTCATATTTCAGCCGTTAGAGGGGGGTTCATTGCCCTGCTGCTCATGGTGATTGCTGCTTGTGGTAATGAGGAGCAGAGTGGTGAGATCTCTCGGGGGGATCTACCACCAGATCTAACAGAAGCGCCCCATTTTAGTGTTGAGTTTACACCTGAGAAGGGGCTTAAGTATGAAGGGCGCTACTTTGGAGAGTTTCCCTGTGCTGATTGTCCGGCAATAGAGGTGATTTTGGAGTTGCATGAGGGGCGCTATCAGCGAACGATTCGCCGTATTGGGAAGGAGGAGCGACCAATTGTCGATCGAGGGCACTTCATCTGGGATGAGGCGGGAGAGCGAATTGAGCTTCAAGGAGGAGGGGGGAGTAAATATCTCTTCTTCAATGATCGTCTCTATCAGTTAGGGATGGATGGTACTCAATGTATGCAGCAAGATGGCTCTGCGTTTATGTTGATGCGGACAAATGGGCATGTGGCGCCTATCCCTCTTAAAGAGGATACCGCTAATGAAGCAACCATCGAGACGGATGGGGATGCTCCGCTATTAGCGGTTGATTATGCTGGGGTCTATCGTGGCACTCTTCCCTGTGCCGATTGCCCAGGAATTGAGGTGGTTTTGGAGCTCGATTATGATGATGCCTATAGCCGTACTATCACCTATCTTGATGATGAGAGTGAACCCATTGTTGAGAGTGGTCACTTTATCTGGATGGATGGTGAGGAGAGGATTCGATTAGAGGGGAGTGATAACTTCCCACTGCTACGTATCTTTGATGGTGGTGTTGAGCTTCTCGATCAAGAGGGAAGAACCATTGAGAGTAGACTTAACTATCAGCTCTTGAAGGAGGATGAAGCTAATTCATCCTCTCAAGCGGGGGATGATAGACATAATGGGGAAAAGGCTTTAAGCTATGCAGGTCTTTATCGCGGGATGCTTCCGATGGGTGCGTTAGCAGAATCGGGACTCAATATAGATGAGGATGTGCGTATTGAGGTGAACCTCAGCGACGATGGTGATTATCAGCTTCTGCTCCTATTTCCGACAACGTTAGCGGATGAAAATGTTGAGGTGAGTCGCAAAGGCCCCTTTTTATGGGATGAGCAGGGGGAGAGAATCACCTTTGATGGGATAGGGGAGCCACCATTAACATTTGTTGTGGAAGAGGAGAAGTTACTTCTACAGGATGGGGAGGCGGAATATCCTCTCTATCAGGTGAGCGAGCCATTAACAGGCGAAAACAATCATTGATTTATTGATATTTAAAGTCATTAGGAGATAGACGATGGAGAAAAAGGTAACATTTCACACCTCAGTGGGGGCATTTACCATTGAATTAGATCATGAAGCGGCACCAAAAACAGCGGCCAATTTTCTTGAGTATTGCAAAGAGGGATATTATGAGGGGACACTCTTTCATCGCATTATCCCAGGCTTTATGGTTCAAGGGGGTGGATTGCTCCCAGGGATGGTAGATAAGCATGAAGGGCAGCGAGCACCAATTGAGAATGAGGCGAATAATGGTTTGCAGAATGAGGTGGGTACTGTTGCAATGGCCCGCACTATGGACCCTCACTCGGCAACTACACAGTTTTTTGTCAACTTAGTGAATAATAGCTTTCTAAACTTTCAAAATGAGAGTCCACAGGGATGGGGTTATGCGGTTTTTGGTCGCGTCACTGAGGGGATGGATGTGATTAATAAGATGGCAGAGGTCGAGACCACCTCGCGCCGTGGGCACCAAGATGTTCCTGTTGAGGATATTACGATTGATCGTGTTGAGATACTTGCATAGATCAACGGGGTAGAGGTCTAAATGAAGAGTGAGCGTAGCGCCCTATTTATTAGCGATCTCCATCTTTCAGAGAGCCGTAGCGATATCGTTACGGCTTTCTACTTTTTTTTAGAGAAGATTGCTCCTAAGGCTGATGCGCTTTATATCTTGGGGGATCTATTCGACTTTTGGGCTGGGGATGATATCCGCACACCTATCACGGAGGGGGTGGCGGAGCGATTAATCTCCCTTAAACGATTAGGGGTTGAGCTCTATTTTCAACATGGAAATAGAGATTTTGCGTTAGGAAAGAGGTATGCTAAGGAGGCAGGATTGAGAATTATCCCCCCCTTCTATATGCCAGAAGCATATCCTAATCTTCTATTGCTTCATGGTGATGAGCTTTGTAGTGATGATCGAGCCTATCAGCGATATAAGCGGGTTATTCGAAATCCATTAATACTTGCTCTATTACGCACTTTGCCAAAATCGTACCGCTTAAAGTTAGCGGCGCGTATCCGCCATAAGAGCCAAATGAGGGGGGGCAATAAAATTGTGGATGTGAATGAGTTAAGCGTTCGAAGGCTCTTTGAGCGCAAAAAAAGAGCGATTATGATCCATGGTCATACCCATCGCGCTGCAATGCATTATTACCCTTATGGGTGCCGTTATGTGTTGAGTGATTGGGATGAGTATGGCGATTATCTATATTATAAAAAGGGTCGAATAGAGCGAAAGACCTTTAAAATAAAATCTATACATGAGGAGAATTTATGAGTCAGACACAACTCACCTTCACTAATGGACGGTCGATTCCGGTGATCGGTTTTGGAACATGGCAGATTGAGGCGGGCGAAGCGATTGAAGAGGCGGTATATGAAGCCTTAAAAGTTGGTTATCGCCTGATCGATACGGCCGCAATTTATGGTAATGAGGAGGGGGTTGGCGTTGCCCTGCGCCGTGCTATTGATGAGAAGATTGTTACCCGTGAAGAGGTGACCATCACTAGTAAGGTGTGGAATGATGCCCATGGTTATGAGGAGACTCTAGCGGCCTTTGAGGAGAGTCGTCAACGGTTAGGTCTTGAGTATATCGATCTCTATCTAATCCATTGGCCGGTTACCCCACAGGGTCTCTATACAGAATCGTGGCGTGCGCTAGAGACTCTACTGGAGGAGGGGCGTGTCCATACGATAGGAGTCTCCAACTTCGATCGTCCTGAGCTTGAAGTGATTATGGAGAAGGCGCACATTATGCCGATGGTTAATCAGATAGAGGTGCACCATACATTTCAGCAGCCAGAGCTTGTGGCTTATTGTCAATCATTAGGAATGGCGGTACAGGCATATCGTCCTCTTGCTGGAGGGCGTAATCTTGATCATCCTCTGCTCCTCTCATTAGCGGAAAAGCATGATCGTACCCCGGCTCAAATTGTTTTACGGTACCATTTAGAGCGAAAGTTAGCGATTATCCCTAAAAGTATCGATCCCTTGAGAATGAAGGATAACCGTGCGCTCTATAACTTCTCACTCGATGAGGAGGATCGTTTAGCGTTAGCGAAGTTAGATGATCCTGAGCATGGTCGGCTCTGTTTCCCACCCTATCCGGTTTAATGGTAGAGAGGCTTCTCTGCTCCCTACATATCAATTAATAGGGAGATGAGCTATAATTATTGCTCAATTATTTAATAGAGAATTAGAGATATCTATGGAATTTATCGATTTTGTTCAGACATATTGGATCTACTTTGCAGCCTTAGCAGTGATTATTCTGCTTATTGTGGTCAATGAGATCAATAGTGCACGCTCTAAGAAATATTATCTTACCGTGTCAGAGACAATTCTCCTCTCTAACTATGATGAAGAGGGGAAGAATGCGCTGCTTGTGGATCTACGATCCCCGAAAGAGTATCAAGAGGAGCATCTACTCCATGCAGTTAATATTGAATATAGCAATATTGAGAAGGAGTTAGGGAATCGCGATAAATATGGATCACGCCGCATCATACTTTATAGTTCGAGTGAGCCAAGAAGTCAGCAAGCCTGTATTCAATTGCGTGAATTACTCGATAGTGATGAAGTATATGTATTAGCCGGGGGTTTAACTGCCTGGAAAGATGCGAATCAACCTGTTTCAAAAGGTAAAAAATAGAGGAGAGTAACCGATGAAAGTTGAGATGTACTATTCAAATTCTTGTCCATTTTGTAAGCGCGCTAAAGCTTTATTAGAGCGTAAAGGGGTGGAGCCCATTATCCATGATGTGGGCAAAGATGCAGCCCTATGGGATGAGAGTAAAAAACGTTCAGGGCGCACGACTGTTCCCCAAATCTTTATTAATGATCACCATATTGGTGGCTGTGATGATCTGATGGCTCTTGATCGTAAGAAAGAGCTTGATCAATATCTTGCTGGCACATTGCCATAATCGGAAAGGCTTAGATCTATGAGTAATCAACAACAACCCCACTTCGATATTCTACGAATCTACACCAAGAATATCTCTCTTGAGTGCCCTAATTCCCCTCAAGTATTTATGGAGCAAGGGCAGCCAGAGATCGGTATTCAGCTCTCAAATGAGACACAAGCATTAGGTGATGATCAACATGAGGTGGCGTTACGAATTACCGTAACGGCAAAAGTAGAGGAGAAGGTACTCTTTTTAGTAGAGGTTGAACAGGCGGGTATCTTCACCCTTAAAGGGTTTGAAGAGGAGCAGCTTAGCCATATGCGTGGTGCTTTTTGCCCTAATATAATCTTCCCTTATGCTCGTGAAATTATCGATAATTTAGTGCGCCGTGCGGGATTCCCTCCGATTATCTTAGCGCCTATCGATTTTAATGCTATTTATGCTGAGCGTTTAGCTCAGACTGATGCGGCAGAAGAGCCTAAAGTTGATGCCTAACGATAGGTAGAAGTAGAGAGTGATGGCTATCTGTTAATCTCTATTAATTTATTAATTAGGTAGCTGTGAAAAAGCCCCATCCAGATCTGGATGGGGCTTTTTATTCTTGTCGACTCCAGGCCTATTAAGAGGCTAGTTGATGGCGCTCTTGCCTTGCTTGGATAAGGTTAATACCTAAGATTACTCCAACAACGGTGAGCCCGATAACATCAGTAATCATCTCTGGAGCAATTAGCAGTAGAGCACCAGCCCCTAAAATGATTCGCACTAGAGGTTTAATGCGGGCAGAAAAGTACCCTTCAACTGCGGCACTAAGAGCAATAATCCCCATAATAGAGGTCACCGTAATTGAGAACATATCCCATAGTGGGGGGATAGGAAACTCCGTTGCATTAGTGGGTAACCCTGTTGTATCAATCATTAACATTGCATTGTTATAGACAAACATAAAGGGGACGATAAACCCTGCAATTGAGAGCTTTAAGGATTGGAATCCGGTCTTCATCGGATCACCTCCTGAGATTCCTGCACCAGCAAATGCAGCTAAAGCAACAGGCGGTGTAATATTAGCAAAGAGCCCAAAATAGAAGACAAAGAGGTGTGAAACCAAGACTGGAACACCGAGAGCACCTAATGCTGGAGCCGCCATAGTAGAGGTGATGATATAAGCGGGAATAGAGGGTAGTCCCATCCCTAATACCATTGATGCCACCATAGTGAAGAGGAGCGTAAGGAAGAGTGATCCTGCCCCAACACTAAGAATAAGAGACATCATTGTGTTAGCAAAACCGGTTAAGCTCACAACACCGATTACAATCCCGATCGCGGCACAGGCTGCCATCACAGAGAGGGATTGGCGAGCACCATCTTCTAGTGCGCCTAAAATATCTCTGAAAGACATGCGCGTTGATTTGCGTAACGAGGCAACCACTACACTAATAATAATTGTGTAGAAGGCAGCATAAGAGATCGGTATCGATTGATAAAGAAAGTAGACTAAGGCAAAAATAGGGATCAATAGATGCCCTCGCTCGAGAAGAACCTCTTTTGCCCGTGGAAGATCTGGCTTTGGAATTCCTTTAAGATTATCTTTACCCGCTCTAAAGTGAACTTGGGCAATAACCCCTAAATAGTAGAGAAGAGCAGGAAAGAGTGCCGCAAGCGCAATGGTTCCGTAACTGATCCCTGTTGTTTCTGCCATAATAAAGGCACTTGCGCCCATAATGGGAGGAAGAATCTGACCTCCCACTGATGCACTGGCTTCAACAGCACCAGCAAATTCGCGGTTATACCCCACCTTCTTCATCATTGGGATTGTAAAGGCACCAGTACCCACAACATTACCAACCGCTGATCCATTAATACTTCCCATAAATCCGCTGGCAACTACGGCTACTTTTGCCGGCCCCCCCTGTTTGTGACCTGCTAATGCTAAAGCGAGATCATTAAAGAGCTGCCCCATTCCAGAGCGGGCTAAGAATGCACCAAAAAGAATAAAGAGGAAGATAAAGGAGACCGATGCACCAATGGCTGTAGAGTAGAGTCCCTCCATCTTTAAATACATTTGGCCAAAAATATCCCCTAAATCGAAGGGACGTGTACTCATCTTGTTGGGGATGAAGCTCATATGGCTGATAAATGGAAAGGCAAGGAATGTGAGTGCCAAGATTGGTAATACCATCCCCATAACACGGCGAGCTGCCTCAATGACCAATATCACCGTTAAGATACCATAAGCGATATCCATTGAGTTAGGAATTCCACCACGGGTAGTGGTTATCGCTTGATACTCGAGTGTGAGATAGGTGAGTGAAGCCAATGAGAGGAGAACCAAACCCCAGTCATACCAGGGTATTTTATTACGAGGCTGGTTTTTATGAGTTGGGTAGATTAAAAAGATCAGCGAGATCCCCACCGCTACGTGTGTTGCCCGATAGAGGAGCTCTGCCATCGGATTGACCGTTGTATAGAGATGAAACAGGGCATAGAAGATGGCAAAAGCAGAGATGAATCGTGTAATTGGGCGGCTATCTAGCTTCCGTGTTACCGATTCACGGTCATACTTCTCTAATATCTTGTCGGTTTGAGGGTGCTCAGCTGTTAAGTCCGCATTATTAGTTGAGTGCGTTGACATAACAATCCTCCTTCTTGTAATAATCCCATAGGGATACTTTCATCGGAATGAATTGAACTTCACTATAGTCGGGTAGCTCACGATAGAGTGGCCACGATGCTCCATCTATTATGAGTGTAGAGCGAACATTGCGGGAGACAATCCAATATAGCTCCTTCAATTCACGGTTAATGGTGTAGGCTAGCGTATGATCACTCTTGATCAGTGCTCCCGAATCGGGAGTGCCGGCCCCGTAGGTTGTAAATTCTGTTGTTGTTAGCAGTAGTCGACTGCCATTATGTTGATACTGCTCCTGCCAAGGTGTTCCCTCCACGGAGTGGATCCAGCGGAGTGTGAAGTACTCTGCTTTAATGAAGCAGCTCTGCTGATGATGATCGGTTGAGAGTCGAACAACCGCTTGGCTTGGGAGTGTGACAAAAAGAAGGGACGATAGCAGAATGCCCGCCCCTCCAATTAATAGCTGAAGAGATCTACTCTTCAGAGTTTTTAGCATCCATCTCATTGTAGTAACGCTCAGCTCCAGGATGGAGTGGGGCCACTAAATTGGTACGGGCATGCTCATAACTGATATGGCTAGCCGCCTGATGGGCATTTTTAAGATTATCGAGACTCTCAAAGAAGGTCTTAGTTAGTTTATAAGCATCGTCATCACTCACTTTAGCGCTAATTGCTAATGCGTTCGTAATAACGGCAGTGGGAATAGGCTCCTCATTGCCATAGGTTCCTGCAGGAATCTCACGGGAATGGAAGTAAGATTTATCCTTTGCAATCTCATCGATACGCTCAGGAGAGATGCTCACAATTTGAAGATCGAAATTCTGCTCAAGCTCCATAATGGATGCATTGGGCATACCACTAGAGAGGACTGCGGCATCGATACGTCCCGCTCGTAGAGCATCGGCTGCTTCTGCAAATCCTAAATAGTCTACTCTAATATCATCATAGGTGATGCCGTGACCCGCTAAGAGTGTCCGGGCATTAACCTCTGTTCCTGAGTTTTGATCCCCTACGGCAACTCGTTTACCACGGAGATCATCCATCGTTTTGATACCGGTGCTTTTAGAGGTGACAATCTGCATATAGTTGTCATACATTGCCGCAACTTGGTAGATGGAGTCGATCTTTTTGGGGAAGGGAGCTTCACCATTAACCGCCTGGCTTAAAACGTCACTCATGATAAATGCAAGCTCAACTTTACCTTGATCGATGAGATTAACATTCTCTACTGAGGCGCCTGTTGTTTGGGTGCGAGAGTTAACGCCATAAGTCTGGACATAACTCTCTCCTAGGGCGGTACCAATGATGTTATAAGGTCCTGAAGCACCCCCTGTCGCAATGGTAACAATGCGGGTATCGAGTCGATTATCTGCTGTTGTGCCATCGGTTGTTGCTTCCTCTTGAGAGCAGGCAACTAAAAGGGCACCAGAAAATATAAGGGTTGCTAATTTAGATAAGCGTAATCTATTCATTATTGAATCTCCTCCTAATAAATTATTGTTATTTTTTTATATACGCATTTATCTGTTTAATATCGCATATAAGGGCGGAGTCGGCAACAAAAAGAAAGCGCTCATGAAGATATAATATATAACAATCAATTATCGAGTTAATAGGAAAAGTTATTATGTAATGATTATCAGAAATGATTATTCCAATCGGCTTTTTGAATGGGGAGAGAGTAGAACGATCTCTTCCTATTTAAGGTTGGTGGAGGGTAGCGGTGTAGCGGGCGAGCATCTATAAGGGAAAGTTAGGTGATTTTAGTTAGGATCGTTATACTGTATCTCTATCAGAGTAGTAACCCACTATAATTGAAGAGTGTACTAAAAGTAGTAATTGGAAGAAGATGCGTATAAGGCCTGAAGATTTACCGCGTGAGTTAGAGAGAGCCCCCCATTGGGCTGGTGCCTTGATCTCTGGCGATGAGCCCTACTTAATATTGGAGCTGGGCGATCAGATACGTAATTATCTACGGCATCAAGAGTTTTATGAGCGGGAAGTTATTGAGGTTGATGGGCACTTTAATTGGGAGGCGTTTATCACTTCAACTTTAACCCTCTCCCTCTTCTCAACACGTAAATTAGTGGAGCTTCGCTTTAAGAATCGCCCCGATCAGAATGCACAAAAAGAGCTACTGAACTACTTTACATCCCCCATAGAAGATCTCTTTATTTTAGTAACCACCCCACGACTTGATCGTAATAATCTGCGTGCAAAGTGGGTGGGTGCCATCGATCGAAGTGGTGTAGTAATTCCGGTCTATCCCCCTGATCATCATGCATTTCCACAATGGATTGCTCAACGTGCAAGGCAGAAGGGGCTCCAACTAACCGCAGATGCTCTTGAGTTATTAGCTCAATATAATGAAGGCAATCTCTTCTCCGTTATTCAGGAGTTAGATTATCTTGCGCTCTACTTTAATGAGGGGGAGATTACTGCTACCGCGCTTGAAGGGGCGATGACACAGAGTTCTCGCTTTAAGGTCTTTGACCTTGGTGATGCCCTACTAATAGGGGATTTAGGGCGTATCTACCGTATTATTACTGGTTTGCGCCGTGAAGGGGAGCCAGAGACACTGGTTAACTGGCTCCTTCACAGTGAGATTAGTAAGTTACGGGAGATGCAGCGGAAGTTAAGCGAGGGATACTCTATGGAGGGGGTGCTCCAGAAGGTGTGGCGCAATAAACAGCCCCTCTATCGACGAGCTTTGCAACGACTCTCTCCCCACCATCTCCATCGCTGCTCAAAGATGGTGGTAGAGATTGATCGAGCGATTAAAGGGGCACTTCATGAGGAGCCTTGGAATGCCATTTTACGCACAGCCTTCTACTTCGCTGGGCGCCCGATTCTCCCTTTAAGTGCAAAAGTAGGTGCTTAAGCGGATTCAGTGGTAAACTTACCCCCGTTTAAAGAGGGTTAGAGGAGCAGAAATAATGGGTGATGATATGCGGATCGAGATACTCGATGAGCAGGAGGATCTTATAACAATTATTGAGGCGATCTTAATGGCAGCAGAAGAGCCCCTCTCACTGCGGCAACTCCATAGCCTCTTTAGTGAATCACCAGCCCCACCTACCCGGGGAGAGATTCAGCAAGCACTTACCTTACTACAACATCTCTACCGCAATCGTGGAGTAGAATTAGTGGAGGTGGCCTCAGGGTGGCGGATGCAGGTTCCTGCCCGTTTCTCTCCTTGGTTAAGTCGCCTCTATGGCAAGCCACAAGAACGTTATAGTCAGCCTCTCTTTGAGACACTAGCCCTTATTGCCTATGAACAGCCGATTACCCGGAGCGAGATTGAAGCGGTGCGGGGGGTCTCGGTTAATACGAATATTATTCGTACTTTAGAGGGGCGAGGATGGATTGAGGTTATTGGGCGTAAAGAGGTACCCGGGCGACCGATGCTCTATGGTACGACGGCCCACTTTTTAAATGATTTTAATCTCCGTTCATTAGAGGATCTTCCCCCTCTTCCCGATGAGTTTTTGCAACAGGAGGTACCCTTTCCATTAGGGGCAGAAGAGGAGAGGGATAATCGGGACGAGTAGAGGAAATTGCTCTATAATAGGCCCCTTATGTGTAACATTTAAGTGATGGAATCTTATGTTTAAACCCTTGTCGCTCTTTATTGGATTGCGTTATACCGCAGCTAAGCGAGAGAATAATTTCATCTCATTTATCTCATTTGTCTCAATCGGAGGTATTGCCCTAGGGGTAATGACGATGATTGTTGTCTTATCGGTGATGAATGGGTTTCAAAAGGAGGTGGCAGAGCGCAGTATCTCAATGGCGTTCCAAAACTCGGTTCTCAGTACTGAGGGCTACTTTGAGGATTGGGAGTCACTACGCTTAGCCACTAAAGAGGCACCTAATGTTATCGGTAGTGCCCCCTTTACTCAGGGGCAGGGGCTTGTGAACCATGATGGTGAGATGGCGCCTGTGACTGTTGTGGGGATCGATCCAGAGCATGAGGCTGAGGTCTCCCCCTTAACAGATAAGATTGAGACTGCTAATGAGGCGTTTACCCAGCTTATTCCGGGCTCTTTTGATCTTTTAAAAGATCGGGAGTTTGGGGTGATTGTGGGTGTGGATATTGCGCGTAATCTAAATCTAGATATTGGGGATACTCTCTCACTCATTACCTCTGATATTAATGTTACAGTTGCAGGGCTAGCACCACGAATGAAACGACTTAAGGTGGTGGGCATCTTTGAGATTGGGATGTATGAGTATGACTCCTCAACGATGTTAATGCATATTAATGATGCAGGACGCCTCTTTCGAATACCTCAAGGAGCAGTGGAGGGGTTGCGCTTAAAGCTTGAGGATCCTATGAAGGCGCGAGAGACTGCTGAGTATATGTACCAGCATCTAATGCGGGGGGATATTTTGATGCATACCTGGATTAATCAATTCTCCGCGCTCTTTAAGATGATTGAGATCGAAAAGCTCATTATGTTTATTATTATGAGCTTAATTGTCGCGGTAGCAGTCTTCAATGTAGTATCGATGTTGGTGATGGTGGTAACAGAAAAGCGTTCTGAAATCGCAATTTTACGTACATTAGGAATGAGTCCTGCCAACATTATGATGATCTTTATGGTTCAAGGGATTTTCATCGGCTTTTTTGGGGCAATCATTGGGATTACTTTAGGTCTTCTCATCGCCTTTAATGTGGATGACTTGGTGAAATGGATCGAAGAGTTTGTTGGTAAAACACTCTTTGAGCCGAGTGTTTATCCAATTTCAGAGATACCGTCAGAAGTACTCTTTAGTGATGTTGCGATTGTAGCGGGTATCGCATTCCTTCTTGCAAGTATTGCAACGATCTATCCTGCGTGGAAAGCAGCACGAACACAGCCAGCGGAGGCGTTACGTTATGAGTAATCCAATCAGTAGTCGTCCAGTATTGCGGGCAGAAAATTTAACGAAATCCTTCTTCGAGCAGAAGAGTGAAGTGGTGGTGTTAAATGGAATCTCTCTTGCCATTGAACGGGGGGATAAGATTGCCATTGTTGGGGCCTCAGGCTCAGGAAAAAGTACATTAATGCATCTTCTCTCGGGTCTCGATAAGCCTACATCGGGGGATGTCTACCTCCACGATCACCACTTTAGTGCTGCTTCTGAGAAGATGCGGGGTGATTTGAGAAATCGCTACCTAGGCTTTATCTACCAGTTTCATCACCTTCTTCCAGAGTTTACTGCGCTCGATAATGTTGCGCTTCCATTGGTGATTGGTGGGGGGAGTATCGATGAGGCACGGGCGGCAGCAGAGTCACTCCTATTACGGGTGGGATTAAGTCACCGTATTACCCATAAGCCCAGTCAGCTTTCGGGGGGTGAGCGACAACGGGTTGCGATAGCACGGGCTTTAGTTACGACCCCATCTGTTGTACTAGCTGATGAGCCAACAGGGAATCTCGATGAGGAGAATGCTCATGCGATCTTCGATCTTATGTGTGAGATTAATGATGAAGTGGGAACGGCACTGGTTGTAGTCACTCACGATAACTCGCTTGCTGCTAAGATGGATCAATGTTGGAAGATCCAAGATTATCAATTGACTCGGGAACATTAAGTTATGATCGCAGAATTTATCGATCTTTTTCTTCACGTCGACCAACACCTATTAGCGTTAGTAGAGAGTTATGGCCGTTGGCTCTATTTAATACTTATTCTTATTGTCTTTTGTGAAACCGGGTTAGTGGTCACTCCTTTTTTGCCAGGAGATTCACTACTCTTTGCAGCAGGCACATTGGCCGCAATGGGGTTGCTCAATATCTGGATCCTCTTCTTTACCTTGTTGGTAGCGGCTATTTTAGGTGATGCGGTAAATTATCAGATCGGTCTACGGATTGGGACAAAGCCGTTTAAACCTGATGCACGCATCTTTAAGTTGAAATATCTTGAGAAGACAGAGGGGTTTTACGCACGACATGGTGGGAAGACAATCATTATTGCGCGCTTTATCCCTATTGTACGGACATTTGCTCCCTTTGTTGCCGGTGCAGGCCGGATGGATTATCGCCGATTTACAACATTTAATATTATCGGAGCACTACTCTGGACAGGAAGTATGCTAGGGGGAGGATATCTTCTTGGTCAACTACCATGGGTGGCGAAAAACTTCTCATTAATAGTCCTATTAATTATCTTTATCTCAATCCTGCCTATTCTCTTTGAAGTAGGGAAGCATTATTGGCAGAGGAGGAAATAGAGGTTGCAAGCATTGCCCTTTCAGACTAAAATTGCGGATGCAATCGTTAATAGATTGCCCCTGCTGATAAAGGTATTTATCACCCTAAGAGGCAATCTCCCCCGCTTATTGGTAAGCATATAGAGCAGTTGAGTATGATGTTCTACCCCTAATTTATATCTGCATTACTTGTATATAACTTTTATATACCCACCACCCGATTGATTGTGTGGCGTTTTATGCAGCATTTCTATAATAATATTAATCAAAAACATTTATGAATTTAACAGACTTAAAGAGCAAGACAGCAACAGAGCTGATTGAGATCGCAGAAGAGATGAATCTTGAGGGTTCTACTCGGGCGAAGAAGCATGATTTAATTTTTTCCATCCTGCAGGCGCGTGCTAAGAGTGGTGAAGAGATCACTGGTGATGGCGTATTGGAAGTTTTAAGTGATGGGTATGGGTTCTTAAGAGGGGTAGATAGCTCCTTTTTAGCAGGGCCTGATGATGTTTATATTAGCCCTTCACAGATTCGACGCTTCAATCTACGAACAGGTGATACGGTCTCTGGGATTATTCGTCCTCCAAAAGATAATGAGAAGTACTTCGCTTTAGTTAAGATTGAGGAGGTCAACTATGAGCCGGTGAAGAATGCTCGCCGTAAGGTGGCATTTGAGAATCTTACCCCGATCCATCCTGAAGAGCTCTTAAAGATGGAGCTCGGTAATGGATCAAGTGAAGATATTACGGCACGCCTAATTGATATGGTAGCTCCGATTGGTAAGGGGCAAAGAAGCATGATTGTCGCTCCACCTAAAGCGGGAAAGACCATCATGATGCAGAATATCGCGCAGTCGATTGCCATCAATCATCCTGAGGCCTATCTCATGGTGCTATTAATTGATGAGCGTCCAGAAGAGGTAACTGAGATGCAGCGCTTAGTTAAGGGGGATGTGGTGGCCTCAACCTTTGATGAGCCTGCGCTTCGTCACGTACAGGTGGCTGAGATGGTGATTGAGAAGGCCCGCCGCTTAGTGGAGCATGGACGAGATGTGGTGATTCTTCTTGACTCAATGACCCGTCTTGCCCGCGCCTATAATACGGTGGTACCCTCATCAGGAAAGGTGCTTTCAGGAGGGGTTGATGCAAATGCGCTCCATCGCCCTAAGCGCTTTTTTGGTGCCGCGCGCAATATTGAGCATGGTGGTAGCTTAACCATTATTGCTACGGCGATGGTGGATACGGGCTCTAAGATGGATGAAGTGATCTTTGAGGAGTTTAAAGGAACAGGTAACTCTGAGATTCAGCTCGATCGACGTATTGCCGAGAAGCGAATCTTCCCTGCAATTAATATTAATCGCTCAGGAACCCGCCGCGAAGAGCTGCTTGTAGATCCTGAGGAGCTTCAGAGAATGTGGATTTTACGTAAGCTTATTCACCCAATGGATGAGACACAAGCCCTTGAGTTTGTTCTCGATCGGATGCGTGAGACGAAGACGAATGCTGAGTTTTTTGCTTCAATGAAGAGCTAGGCTTGTTTTATAGGGAGGGATTGAGTAAAATGTATCCCTTAAATTTATTTCCTTATCGGTCAGAGCGGTACTGTTAGCGCCCTGAAGTTGACGAACTAACACCGATAAGTGGGATAGAACCGGTTTTATCAATTTTTTATATATGGATGAATGATTATGTCAGACAAAGAATTAAATTATCGCCCAGTAGTATTCCAAGACGCTTCGAGCGATTTTGCAATCTTAACCCGTTCTACGGTAAAAACAACAGAGACAATTCAGTGGGAAGATGGGAATGAGTACCCACTTTACCGCGTCGATGTTACATCAGCATCACACCCCTTCTTTACAGGTGAGCAGAACATCTTAGACTCTGAGGGTCGTGTTGATCGCTTCCGTAAAAAATACGGTCGTTAATTGGATCAATCTGTGTGAACTATTTAGGAGCATCTGTTATTTAGGCAGATGCTTTTTTTTGCACCCGCTTTTATTGCACTATTGATAAACAGAGTAAGGAGCTATAGCGATGATGAGATGGTTGATTCGAACGATTCTTTTTCGTATCGATCCTGAGCGAGCACACCGGCTAACTTTTACGTTGTTGGCAATACTCAATAAGATTCCTGGCATGAAACGATTCTTAACGATGCTCTATCAGAGCGACTCTCCTAAGCTAAAACGGGAGCTATTTGGCTTAACATTTGCCCATCCTGTGGGGTTGGCTGCCGGTTTTGATAAAGATGCAAAAGCGTATGAGATGTTGGCGGCATTGGGATTCTCATTTATTGAGGTTGGGACCTTAACCCCAAAAGCTCAAGGGGGAAATCCTAAAAAACGGCTCTTTCGTTTAGTAGAGGATGAAGCCATCATCAACCGTATGGGATTTAATAATGAGGGTGTAGAGGCGGCTAAACTTCGCCTTATGCGTAATCGTGGAGTGCTGATTGGGGGAAATATTGGTAAGAATCGGAAGACCCCTAATTATCTTGCAGCTGAAGATTACATAATGGCATTTAATGAGCTTTTCGATTATGTTGATTATTTTGTTGTGAATGTAAGCTCTCCAAATACGCCAAATTTACGGGCACTACAGGAGCGGGCACCATTAACGGCACTCCTCAATCGTCTTCAGGAGGAGAATCAGCGAAAACCAAAGCGAAAGCCGATTCTACTAAAGATCGCTCCCGATCTAACGAATGAGCAGCTTCACGATATTATTGCCATTGTTAAAGAGAGCCGAATTGATGGGGCTATCGCAACGAATACTACTCTTAGCAGGGAGGGGTTACGTAGTATCAATCGGGAGGAGGCGGGGGGATTAAGTGGAAGGCCATTAGCAAAACGCTCAACCGAAGTGATTCGTTTCTTAGTTGAAGAGAGCAATCACGCTTTTCCCGTTATTGGTGTTGGGGGGATTCATTCAGCGAAGGATGCATTAGAGAAGCTTGATGCAGGGGCGTCGCTAATTCAGCTTTACAGTGGCTTTATCTATGAAGGTCCACGATTAATTCAAGAGATTAATCGAGCCATTCTTAAAGAGGAAGAGGGGCAGATTAAGTAGAGGGAGTATCACATTACATTCTATAAAGCGAGCAGTTGTTGTGCAATTGTAGTGGATTGGAAGTGTGACAATTTATCAAGGATTATTACTCATAAATAACGATAAAAATTTAGCGATTATTTCCTTCTTGAGTATAATAGCGAAGCAATTGTTGTTTATTTGTAGTAGCTCCCATAGAGTATTAACTATAATTTGAAGCACAAATAAATTAAAACTAGAGAGGAGATTAGGAGATGTCTAAGTCCAGAACCGTAACCCTTACGGATAATGAGACCAAAAAGAGTGTAGATCTACCAGTATATGAGTCGGTATTAGGGAATCCTGTTGTCGATATTGGTACCTTAAACCGTGATATGGGGATGTTTAGTTTCGATCCAGGATATGTCTCTACCGCCAGCTGTGAAAGTGCTATTACCTATCTTGATGGTGAGAAGGGGGAGTTACTCTACCGAGGCTATCCCATTGAGCAGTTAGCAGAACACTCAAACTATCTCGATGTAACATATCTTTTATGGACAGGAGAGTTGCCAACACCTGAGCAGTCAGCTGAGTATCGCGATACCATCATGTCGCATACGTTAATCCATGAGAAGATGAAAAAGTTCCTTCAAGGGTTTCGCCACGACTCACATCCAATGGCGATGTTAACAGGTACCGTAGCCTCAATGGCTGGTTTCTATCATGACAAGCTCGATATCTATGATCCTGAGCATCGTATGATTATTGCTCATCGCTTAATCTCTAAAGTGCCAACGATTGCTGCTTTCTCCCATAAGCATGCAAAGGGTGAACCATACCGCTACCCAAAGAATGATCACTCATACGCGGGTAACTTCCTGCAGATGATGTTCTCTAACCCCTGTGAAGAGTATGAAGTTGATCCTGTTGCAGAGCGAGCTATTGATGTTCTCTTCATGTTACATGCAGATCATGAGCAGAATGCCTCTACCTCGACAGTACGCTTAGCGGGCTCATCAGGTGCTAACCCCTTTGCGGCAGTAGCTGCAGGGATTGGTTGTCTCTGGGGTGCTTCTCACGGTGGTGCGAATGAGGCGGTTCTCAATATGCTCACCGAGATTGGTGATGTGAAGAATATTCCTAAATATATTGATAAAGCGAAAGATCGTAATGATCCATTCCGCTTAATGGGCTTTGGTCATCGTGTATATAAGAACTTTGATCCACGAGCGAAAATCATTAAAGGAATTGCCGATGAAGTACTGGCAAAATATGGGAATGATCCGCTTATGGAGATTGCAAAGCGTCTTGAGGAGATTGCGCTTAAAGATGAGTACTTTATTGAGCGTAAACTCTATCCGAATGTGGATTTCTACTCAGGTATTATCTATAAAGCATTAGGTATTCCCGTTAATATGTTTACTTCAATGTTTGCTATTGGCCGTATTAGTGGTTGGATTAGCCATTGGGCTGAGATGATCTCAGATCCTAACATGAAGATTGGCCGTCCTCGTCAACGCTATATTGGTCCTAAGCGTCGTGAGATGCCCAATCTATAATTCAGAAATAGCATTATCGGAGCGATCATTTAATTAAGATGAATAATCGACTGATCAATTTAATTTAACTAATGGTGGCGTGGGAGGGTTCTTCTACGCCACTTTTTCTTTTTTACTCTTTAAGGAGATAGATATTATGTCAGTGATTCAATCACTCGTTGCAAGGGAAGTTCTCGATTCTCGAGGCAATCCAACAGTTTGGGTTAAGGCGGAGTTAGCTTCAGGGGCTACTGGTACAGCATCGGTGCCAAGCGGCGCATCAACAGGAGCAAAAGAGGCGGTTGAGCTGCGTGATGGCGAGAAGAATCGCTATGGTGGCAAAGGGGTCTTAAAGGCGTGTGCCAATGTCAATGGACCAATTCTTGAAGCGCTCAAAGGGATGGATGCTACTGATCAGGCTGCTATCGATCAGAAGTTGATTGAGCTTGATGGCACTGATAATAAGGAGAATTTAGGGGCGAATGCGCTCTTAGGGGTATCACTTGCAATTGCCCATGCAGTGGCAAATGAGAAAGGGATTCCTCTCTACCGTTATATTAATGATCAGCCAAAGTATCAGATGCCTGTGCCGATGATGAATATCTTAAATGGTGGTGCCCATGCGGATAACTCAGTAGATATTCAGGAGTTTATGATTCTTCCTGTTGGAGCCCCAACCTTTGCTGAAGCGGTTCGTTATGGCGCAGAGATCTTCCATGAGCTCCGTAATGTGCTTACAGAAAAAGGATTAGCGACAGGGGTGGGTGATGAGGGTGGATTTGCTCCTAATCTCGGCTCTAATGAAGAGGCGTTAGAGGTTATTATGACCGCAATTAAAAATGCCGGTTATGAGGCGGGTAAAGATGTCTATCTAGGATTAGATATTGCTGCATCTGAATTCTATAAAGAGGGGGCATATCATCTTGAGTCGGAGGGGAAAGAGTTTACCTCGGCTGAGTTTGCAGCCTTTTTAGAGGATTGGGTGGATCGTTATCCCATTATCTCTATCGAGGATGGTATGGATGAAGATGATTGGGAGGGGTGGGCAGAGCTCACTAAACGGATTGGTGATCGGGTGCAGATTGTTGGTGATGACCTTTTTGTAACCAATACCACTCTCTTAAAAGAGGGGATTGAGAAGGGGATTGCCAACTCGATCTTAATCAAGCCTAATCAGATCGGAACATTAACGGAGACCATTGCTGCCATCAATATGGCAGAAGAGGGGGGGTATACCTCTGTAGTCTCTCACCGATCAGGGGAGACTGCCGATGTAACAATCGCTGATCTTGCTGCGGCAACCTTTAGCACACAAATTAAGACCGGATCACTTTGTCGCTCTGATCGTGTTGCAAAGTATAATCGCTTAATCTGTATTGAAGCAGAGTTAGGAGATGCCGCTAAGTACGCTGGAAAAGAGGCTTTTAAAGCGGTGAAGTTTTAATTAGCTTTAAGGGAACGATTGATATTATCACTTTCGATAAACAATCGCATAACCCCTTTAAATAGCGGTTAGAAGGAAAATAAATTTGAAGTAGGACTAATATGGTACTATATTAGTCCTACATTCATTTTAAGAGAAGAGAAACCTTGAGAATTACACGAGAAACCGATTACGCCATTGTTGCAGCAACTTATCTGGCAGAAGCCGATAAGCCTGTCAGCGCCGCCCAAATAGCGGAAGACTCAGGGCTGAATGGCTCATTAGTAAGTAAGGTTCTTAAGTTATTAGTAAGAGCAGATCTTCTAATATCAAAGCGAGGAGTCTATGGGGGCTATCAACTTAAAAAGAATCCGGAGTTAATTTCGCTTTTAGATATTATCGTTGCCATTGAGGGGCCGATGGCGATTAATGCCTGTGTTGATCATGATAACCCTTGCGACCGCAAGGATGATTGTGATTTAGCACCTCATTGGAGAATTATCAACCAGAAGTTGTATAGCAGCTTCTCGAGCATCACGCTATTAGAGCTACTAGGGCAGCCAAAGCACTTAAAACGGAAGTTAGCAATACAACCGACGGTAGTTAATCAATAACAATAGTTAAATTAAGTATGGGTAATTATGAAAACAGAAAGAGAGTTTTTAGAAGAAGTCGCTAGTGAAGAGTATGCATACGGCTTTACAACAGATATTGAGCAAGAGACCCTCCCGCCAGGATTAGATGAGGATGTCATTCGTCATATCTCAAAGATGAAAGATGAGCCAGAGTGGCTTCTTGAATATCGTCTAACGGCATATCGTGCATGGCTAGAGATGGAGGCACCTGAGTGGGCGCATCTGAAGATAGATCCAATCGATTTTCAGGCGATCTCCTACTATTCAGCACCTAAATCGATGGCTGATGGTCCAAAGAGCTTAGATGAGGTGGATCCTGAATTACTACGTACTTATGAGCGCTTAGGAATTCCACTTGAAGAGCAGAAGGTATTAGCTGGTGTTGCCGTTGATGCAGTCTTTGACTCTGTTTCTGTTGCTACGACATATAAAGAGCGATTATTAGAGCAGGGTATTATCTTCTGCTCCTTTAGTGAGGCGGTCCAGAAGTATCCGGAGCTTGTTCGGGAGCATCTTGGCACCGTGGTCTCATATAAGGATAACTACTTTGCAGCCCTCAATGCGGCCGTTTTTACTGATGGCTCGTTTGTTTACATTCCAAAAGGGACACGTTGCCCAATGGAGCTCTCCACCTACTTTAGAATTAACGCCTCTAATACAGGTCAGTTTGAGCGCACCCTAATTGTGGCTGATGATAATAGTTATGTCTCCTATCTTGAGGGATGTACAGCGCCGCAACAATCAGAGAATCAGCTACATGCTGCGGTGGTTGAATTGATCGCTAAAGAGGAAGCTGAGATTAAATACTCCACAGTCCAAAACTGGTATCCCGGCGATGAGAAAGGGGTGGGTGGAATCTATAACTTTGTTACTAAGCGAGGGATCTGTGAGGGGCGTCGCTCTAAGATCTCATGGGCTCAAGTTGAAACTGGCTCCTCAATCACCTGGAAGTATCCAAGCTGTATCTTAAAAGGGGATGAATCAGTGGGTGAGTTCTACTCAGTAGCCTTAGTAAAAGATGCCCAACAAGCAGATACAGGTACAAAGATGATTCATATTGGTAAAAACACCAAATCGACCATCATCTCTAAAGGGATCTCAGCAGGGGTTGCAGAGAATTCTTATCGTGGATTAGTGCGTATGAATGCAAGCGCAACCGGATCACATAACTACTCACAGTGTGACTCACTGTTGATGGGTGATAAGTGTGGTGCTCATACCTTCCCCTATATCGATGTGCGTAACTCAAGCTCTAAGGTAGAGCATGAAGCCTCAACCTCTAAAATTTCAGAAGAGCAGCTCTTTTATTGTCAGCAGCGGGGTCTCTCTGAGGAGGATGCGATCAGCTTGATTGTTAATGGGTACTGTAAAGAGATCTTCCAAGAGTTGCCGATGGAGTTTGCAGTCGAGGCACAAAAGTTAATCGAAATTCGTCTAGAGGGTAGCGTGGGTTAATCCCCTCTACTTGAGAAGCGTTATAAAGTTTATTCTGATTTATAAGAGAGAGATTTATGTTAGAGATTAAAGATTTGCATGTTGAAGTAGAAGGAAAAGAGATTCTACGGGGATTGACCTTAACATTAGAGCCAGGCAAGGTTCATGCCATTATGGGACCTAACGGCTCAGGAAAGAGTACTTTAGCCAGTGTTATTGCAGGAAAAGATGAGTATGAGGTTACGAAAGGTTCCATTACCTACAATGGTGAGGATGTTTTAGAGCTCGATCCTGATCAGCGTGCCCATTTAGGAATTTTTCTTGGTTTCCAATACCCTGTTGAACTACCGGGCGTTAATAACCACTATTTTTTACGCACTGCCCTCAATAGTCTCCGTAAAGCGCGTGGTGAAGAGGAGATCGATGCGCTCCAGTTTTATGAGCTGCTTCAAGAGAAGATGAAGCTGGTTAAGATGGATGGCGCCTTCCTTAAGCGTTCTGTTAATGAAGGCTTTTCAGGAGGGGAGAAGAAGCGCAATGAGATTTTGCAGATGTTGGTATTAGAGCCCACATTAGCTGTACTCGATGAGACCGACTCAGGCCTCGATATTGATGCTCTACGTGTGATTGCCGATGGTATTAATACGTTAAGAGATGAGAAGCGCAGCTTCCTATTAATTACCCACTATCAGCGCCTACTTAATTATGTACAGCCCGATGTAGTTCATGTAATGACCGATGGACAGATTGTTCGTACTGGCGGTAAAGAGCTTGCATTAGAGCTTGAGAAAGAGGGTTATGTTGCATACCGCGGCGAGAATGCGGGTGGTACACGAGCAGATCAATAGGGAGAATTCATGTTAACCAAGTTTAAAGAGAATCAGAGGGTTGAGCGTTGGAAAGATACCCCCTTCCGCACTATTTTAGCGGAGGATTGGGTTGCCCCCACCGTGAAGGAATCTTCAGCCCCTGTTAATGCTGTTTTACCGGAAAATGGGGTCATTATCCCTCTCTATAATGGGGTAGTTAGTGAGCGTTGGCTCGATGATAAGCAGCTACCGGATGGTCTATTGCTCCGTAGTGAGGGGGGGCTTTTAGAGCTCCATATTATTGAAGGGGCAATCATTGAGCGTCCTATCGTTATCTATCACCGTACAGAGAGTGATGGCACTCCCATTCATGTTGCAGCGACAATTACATTGCGTGCAGATGAGGGAGCAAAGGGAAGTCTTCTCTTTGTAGAAGAGGGGGAGGGGCGCTATCTTGCCACTCCTAAAGTACGCCTTGAGATTGCTCAAGGTGCCAATATTGAGTGGACACGAGCCTCCTTAAATAGTGATGACGCCTATAGTGTTATCGACTTTATCTCAAAACAGGCGGCAGAGAGTCATCTTCACCTTGCAAGCTACCAAAGTGGTGGGGCGATTGTACGCTCTGACTTACGAATGGAGGTGGCAGGTGAAGAGGCAGAGACAAAACTGGATGCGCTCAATATTGGGCGTGAGCAGCAACATTTAGCCCATGTTGTCGATATGGCTCATCAGGTTCCTAATTGTGATAGCCATCAACAGATTAAAAACATTATTAAAGATCGTGCTATGGCCCTTTTTGATGGGGAGATTCATGTCTATAAAGATGCTCAGAAGATCGATGCTGATCAGATGACCCGCTCATTAATTCTTGATGATGGAGCACGGACATTAACGATTCCACGGTTAGAGATCTACGCTGATGATGTTCAATGTACTCATGGTGCAACGGTCGGTTTTATCGATAGCGAGCATCTCTTCTATCTACAGACACGAGGATTAGATGAGGTGACTGCTCGGAAGCTTCTTATGCGAGCTTACGGTGCTGAGATTGTAGAGAGCATTGGCAATGCTGCTATTCAAGAGTGGTTACTGCATCAGTTAGATCGAGATATTGAGAGCCTTGTTTAAGGGGCACAAACTCTATTGATCTAGAGTAGAGATGAGATGGAGACGGTATTGTTTAGCAACTTCTAAGAAGCACTAGGCAATACCGTTTCTGCTTTGTAACGGTTATAGATTTAGTTAAGTCTCCTAAGGAGAAGAGAGGATAATGTGATTTCATTACCGGAGATTCGTAAACAGTTCCCGATTTTTAATGAAGAGGTGAATGGAAAAAGAGTGGCGTTTTTAGATACCGGTGCTTCAGCACAAAAGCCACAGGTTGTAATTGATGCAGAGCGAGAGTGTTATGAACGCTACTACGCTAATATCCATCGTGGTGTCTATCACTTTAGTGAGCGATCAACAGAAGCCTATGAGCGAGCACGAGCTACTGTTGCCCAATTTATTGGAGCTGAAGAGCGGGAGACCCTCTTTACAAAAGGGGCAACGGAGAGCATCAATCTAGTGGCTCAAAGTTATGGGCGGATGGTTCTTAATCCCGGTGATGCAGTACTCATTTCTGAGATGGAGCATCATGCTAATATTGTTCCATGGCAAGTGATCTGTGCCGAACGGGGGGCGACCTTAAAGGTGTTACCGATTACCGATTCGGGGGATCTTCGTTACGATCTTCTCGATGAGTATCTTGATGATCGGGTAAAGATTGTGGCGATGACGCAGGTGTCGAATGTGTTGGGAACAGTGAATGATGTTGAGCAAATTGTTACAGCGGCACGAAAGGTAGGGGCTACGGTTTTGATTGATGGTGCACAGGGAGCGGTTCACCATCCACTCGATGTTAAGGCGTTAGATATCGATTTTTATGCTTTCTCTTCCCATAAACTCTATGGACCGACAGGAGTGGGGGTTCTATATGGGCGTGAAGAGTTATTGGAGGCGATGCCTCCCTATCAAACAGGGGGAGATATGATTGAGCAGGTCTCATTTGAGCGCTCTACCTATGCTCCATTGCCCAACAAGTTTGAGGCAGGGACCCCCAATATTGCAGGAGTGATCGCATTTGGACGAGCAATTGAGTGGATTGAGTCGATCGGATTTGAGACGATTATTGCGCATGAGGAGGCGCTACTTGCTTACGCCACGGAGGAGTTAAAGAGTATTCCTGAGCTCACCATTATTGGTGAAGCGAAGAAGAGATCAGGCGTTATCTCTTTTGCATTAGCGGGGATTCATCCCCATGATATTGGAACACTATTAGATCATGAAGGGGTGGCCATTCGGGTCGGGCATCACTGCGCTCAACCGCTCATGAAGCGGCTTGGAGTGCCTGCTACAGCGCGCCTCTCATTGGGGGTGTACAATAATAGTGAGGATATCGATCGCCTTGTCACCGCCTTACGTAAGGTGGTGGCACTCTTTAATTAAGGTGACAGCTCTCTCTAAATGAGCATTCTAACCGAGAGCCCCGTACTGGGGCTCTTTTTGTGCTTATGTTTCACGGGAAACATTAATGGTAGACTGACGCCATAAGTTCTATTTGATGATGATTACCAAAAGGGGGAAGAGGGTGAGCGAGCAGAAGAGAGCCTTACGGCGGGTACTCCTTAAAGCGCGTAAGGAGTTGAGTCCGGAGGCATATCAAAAAGGGTCACAACAGATCTGTAATCAATTGTGGGAGGGTATTCTCCAGACTAAGTGTGGGGCTATCCACCTCTTTTTACCCCATTTAAAGCAAAAAGAGGTCAATCTCTATCCATTAATTGAACGACTATTACGGGCTGGGCACCCTGTGATCAGCAGTAAGATGGCATTAGAGGGGGGCTTGACGCACCATGCTATTGGGCGTGACACTCTTCTTACCCGTAATCATTTAGGTATTTTAGAGCCGAGCGATACCCCTCCCCTTACGAACGCAATATTGTCGACGATTGATGTCGTCATTATTCCCCTTTTAGGGGTGGATCGATTTGGGCATCGATTGGGCTATGGTGGAGGCTTCTATGATCGATTTTTGCCACAGATACCTAAGGCAACCCGTATCGGCCTCTCTTTGCTACCGATCTTAGAGGAGCCACTCCCTAGTGAGCCCCACGATATCCCGCTTCATCGAGTCATTACTCCAGATGAAGTCCATTGTCTTATATAAACTTATTCCGTTAATCATAAGGAGTCCTACTGATGAGAAAGCAGCAAAATATTCTTATTTTAACTGGTGCAGGAATCTCTGCCGATTCCGGTATTGCCACATTTCGTGCAGCCGACGGATTATGGGAGAACCATCCTGTTGAGGAGGTGGCTACCCCAGAGGGGTATGCCCGTAACCCCCAGTTGGTGCAGCGCTTCTATAATGAGCGGCGTGCAGAGCTCTTAAGCCCCCATATTAAGCCAAATGCTGCCCATAGAGCGTTAGCAGAGTTAGAGCAACACTTTCAGCAGGAGAAGTGGGGATCCGTTACCATTGTGACGCAAAATATCGATAATCTTCATGAGCGGGGTGGGTCGCAATCGGTATGGCATATGCATGGTGAGCTGCTTAAGTTGCGCTGTCCCAACAGTGAGCAGCTCTACGATTGGGCCACCAGTGAGCCGGTTACTGAGCATGTGCGCTGTCGCTGTTGCAGTAAGTCATACCCGCTTCGCCCCCATATTGTTTGGTTTGGGGAGATGCCCCTCTATCTGGAGGAGATCGCCTATCAATTAGCGCAGGCAACTCTCTTCGTGGCGATTGGCACCTCGGGAAATGTCTACCCAGCGGCCGGTTTTGTGGCGGAAGCGAAGGCCTTGGGGATCCCCACCTTAGCCTTCAATTTAGAGCCAAGTAGCAATATCACCCTCTTTGACCGCACTATTTATGGTCGTGCCGCTGAGACGATCCCCCGCTGGGTGGATGAGATGATTAGTGAGTGATGAGTAGGGGCGAGATGGCTATAAAGTGACTCTATAGGGATGAGAGAAGCACGATCAATAGGGTGCGAATCACCATATTTAAGACCACCATAGCAACGGTGAAGAGGAGAAACATCTCCGCAGGTACACGTAATAGAATGTAGTAGAGCAGTGGTGAGAGAATTGCCCATAAGGTGAGGAGTCCACCACTACCGGTAAAGGTAAGGAGAAGGGCGACACCTGAGTAGATAGCGGCTGCTTTAAGTGCTCCGAGCCAGGAGGCGTCATCTGCCCCAGCAAACTGAGCGGCAAGCTTAACAGGAGGGGTGACTATAAGGGTCATTAGCAGAAAAGAGAAGAGAAGCTGAAGGAGCATGGTCATGATTTAAGTGCCTTTCCACTATAGTGGGGTAATAAGAAAGAAGGTAAAGAGCTTTGGAATTAACCAGAGCAAAAGTAAGGAGAGAAAGATCAGCTGGACCATATAGATAAAGGGCATCATGATGGTCACTAAAAGAGAGGAGAGAAGAGGAATCCGCACCTTAGGAAGCAGATGGCGCCCTAATCGCTCTAAGCCCCAAAAGAGGAGCTCGGTCACAACAAAAATAAGCAGCAACAGGAGTGCTCCTGTTGAGAGATACTGCTTGATTGTGGCTAAAAAGAGTGGGTAGTCACTCTTTGCTAACTCAATAAGGGATTGAATAAAGGGTAGTAACATAAGGGTGTGCAAATTCCATCAATTGATCTATCTGCGGTATGAATACATCAAAATCATACCACAACTCTCCCTATTTACCTGTGCCTTTTTATTAGAAAGAGAAGAGCCCCACCAAAGGTGAGGCTCGAGATATGGTCACTTAACTCTAGATAACGCGTGAGAAGCGGTTATCATTCTTTTTAAGATAGGCATCAAATACCATTCCAATGTTACGGATCAGGAGTCGACCAGCATTCTCTACATGATAGACCCCATTGGCATCAATGGAGATTAACCCATCTTCCTGCATCGCATCGAGCTCGGGAAGATCATCCTCAAAGTAGGCGCGGGCATCAATATTAAGATCGCGACTAATCTGATCGAGATCGAGCTTAAGATTACACATTATCTCACTAATCACATGGCGACGGATAAAGTCATCTTCAGTTAAGGTGACTCCACGCATAATGCTCAATTCACCCCCATCGATGGCCGCTTCATAATCAGGCATCTCTTTCTGATTTTGGGAGTAGATCGCCCCGATTTGGGAGATAGAGGAGATCCCCATACCAATCAGATCACAATCGGAGTGGGTGCTATACCCTTGGAAATTTCGATAGAGCTTTCCTTCCCGCTGTGCCACTGCTAACTGATCTTCAGGCTTTGCAAAGTGATCCATTCCAATATAGATATATCCCTCATCGGTTAAGCGTTCAATCACCAATTTTAAGATGGCAAGCTTCTCCTCGGGAGAGGGCATATCTGCCTCATTCATCTGTCTTTGTGTCTTAAAGAGATGGGGCATATGGGCATAGTTAAAGACAGAGAGGCGGTCGGGTGATAGCTCAATGACCTCATCTAATGTACGTGAAAAACTCTCAACACTCTGATGGGGTAGACCATAAATAAGATCGAGCGAGATGGAGTTAAATCCAACTTCACGAGCGGTGTAGAGGGTCTCAAGGGTGATCTCTTTTGGTTGAATTCGGTTAACTGCGACCTGGACCTTCTCATCAAAATCCTGCACACCCATACTCAGACGATTAAAGCCGATGGAGCGGAGGAAACGAATCGTATCTGCATCGGCTTCACGAGGATCGACCTCAATGGAGTACTCCCCCTCATCATTAGGCAGCAGATTAAAGTGCTCTCGGGTCTTCTCCATAAGTGCTCCCATCTGATCATGATTTAAGAAGGTGGGTGTTCCACCCCCCCAATGGAGCTGCTTTACTGGAGCACGATTACTAAAGAGTGCCCCTTGCATCTCTATCTCACGAAAGAGGCGCTCAAGATAGGGCTCTGAGCGGCGACGATTGTTGGTAATAATTTTGTTGCAGGCGCAGTAGAAGCAGATGGTTGCACAAAAAGGGACATGGAAGTAGAGCGAGAGGGGGTTTTTACGCTCATTGGAGGCGCGAGCCTCACGAAGATAATCCTCAACGGTAAATTGATCGGTAAATTGTACCGCCGTTGGATAGGAGGTGTAGCGGGGTCCCGCCTTATCATATTTAGCAATCAACTCTTCATTAAATATTTTATTCATACAGCCCTCGATAAATTATTCGGTAGTTACCTTTCTGTTACATCACACCTTTAAGATGCCCTCAGTAGCAGAGCGTTTAAAGGGAGGGAGCTCCCTCAATAACAATTCCCCCCATTATAGCCTACTTACCTAAGAAATGATGGGGCAACCCTGGATTTACAGATGGGTTGATAGAGATTAACCATTCCTTTCAAGGTGGGGTGATAGCGCTCTCTCCTCCGTAATAGAGGATATTATTTAGGAAGAAGTGCCACAAGCTCGGTGAGCCGTGTATACTGATTTTAGAGCAGAAATATTGCTCATTGAGATTAAAGAATCAAATGATTAAAGGAGAGTGCACAGTTATGCCACGTCGTACCAAGATAGTTGCTACTTTAGGCCCGGCAACGGATCGTCCCGGAGTATTAGAGGCGGTATTAAAAGCAGGGGTGAATGTTGTTCGACTCAACTTTTCCCATGGAACACATGAGGATCATATCAAGCGTGCGAAAGAGACCCGCGAAATTGCACGCCGTTTAGGGTTAGAGGTGGGGATTCTCTCTGACCTGCAGGGACCCAAAATTCGGGTGGATAAATTTAAAGAGGGGGCAGTTACCTTAGAAGAGGGGGCAACCTTTATCCTCGATAGTGCTTTAGATGAGGATGCCGGTGATCAGGAGCGTGTCGGTATCGCCTATAAAGAGCTTGTTAATGATGTTAGTGTTGATGATGAGCTACTTCTTGATGATGGTAAGATCATTTTGCGCGTTAAATCGGTTACCGATACAGAGGTGATTACCACTGTTGAGGTGGGGGGTGAGCTCTCTAACCGAAAAGGCATTAATCTTAAAGGGGGTGGGTTATCAGCACCTGCTTTAACCGATAAAGATCGGGAGGACCTTATTTGTGCCGCAAACTTTAATACCGACTTTATTGCGGTCTCATTCCCCCGTAGTGCAGATGATATTCATGAGGCGCGCTCTCTTTTAGAGAAGGCGGGCTCTAATGCCTCTATTATTGCTAAAATTGAGCGTACAGAAGCGATCACCAATATTGATGAGATTATTCTTGCATCTGATGGAATCATGATTGCGCGAGGTGATTTAGCTGTTGAGATTGGGGATGCGAAGCTTGTAGGGGTGCAAAAACGCTTTATTAAGCGGGCGCGTCAACTCAATCGAACCGTTATTACTGCAACACAGATGATGGAGTCGATGATTGAGAATCAATCACCTACCCGTGCCGAAGTGATGGACGTTGCTAACGCAGTATTAGATGGTACAGATGCCGTGATGCTGTCTGCTGAGAGTGCGGCTGGTAAATATCCTGTTGAAACCGTTAAAGCAATGGTGGAGATCTGTATCGGTGCTGAAAGTGAAATTGTACCGATCCGCTCTAACTTTGATCTGTGGCGTCAAGGAAAGTTCTCTCGTACTGATGAAGCGATTGCGCTCTCCTCAATCTTTATTGCCAATCACTACGATATTCAGGCAGTTGCCTGTTTAACAGAGAGTGGGACGACTGCCATTATTATGAGTCGCCTGAGCTCGAATCTCTTAATATATGGAATGACACGTCATAAGGAGACCTGTGGCAAGCTTACCCTCTGTCGCGGAGTGAAGCCCATTATGTTTGAGTTTGAGGAGAAGTCTGAAGAGCCGATGATTGATCGTATCGTTGCTGACCTTAAGGCACAAAAGGCGATTAAATCGGGTGATCGAATTTTAGTGACGTACGGTACCTTAAATTACGAGAAGGGGGGGACGAATAATCTCCGTATTGTTGAGGTTGAGTAGTCAGTGAAGAGGGTTGGATAAAAAATATCCGAACTTCTCTTGCTTTTTTTTCTAAAACCACTAATATATAAATCCTTCAACTGGAGGTGTGGCCGAGTGGTTGAAGGCACCGGTCTTGAAAACCGGAAACGGGTGAAACCGTTCGAGAGTTCGAATCCCTCCACCTCCGCCAGTTTATATCATTAAGCCCTGATCATGAAGATGGTCAGGGCTTTTTCTTTGTCTAAGTTTTGTTTTTTTATAATAACTAATTCATTTTAATGAATATATTATTGAATTTTAAAGGCGATTATATGCAGCTTAAAGATAGAATCTATCTTTCAGTGCCTTATGCAGAAAAGGATGAGGCAAAAGGTTTAGGAGCAAAATGGAACCCTACACTTAAGCACTGGTATGTAGATGATTGGGAATCTCTTCCGAGATTTCAAAAATGGTTTATTCAGGAATCAAAATGGAATCTTCTAGCAGAACATTTTTATATTGTGAAGAGTAAAAAAAGGTGTTGGAAGTGTGATGTAAACACCACTATTACGGCATTTTTATTAGAGGAGTATTTTAGTCTTGAAGAGTTTGATGCAGAAGATCAAACTCTTTTAAGTTGGGTTAAAGAGAAGAATAGAACTTACGTCTCTGATATTGCCCATATCGATTTTTCTGTGCTTAAAGAGATGACAGATCGTAATGCAAACTATAAAAAACGCTACAGTCAAACAGTAAGAGGCTCGTACTACGCTAATTGTTGCCAGAGTTGTGGGGCTCTGCAGGGGGATTTCCATCTTTATCATGAGCCAGACTCCCCATTTTTTAATCCACATATGACGCTGAAGTCTGAGCTCATTCGTAGAGATTTTAGAGTGAAAGGGAGCATCTCTTACACCATTTAGAAATGCTTACTCGCTAATGTAAGGGTAAAACGGCTTGCCCCAATTGTGCTCTGGGTGTTCAATCAGGGTTTCGATAAAGAGAAGATTAAGATCAAAGAGCAGATTATAGGCATCTTGCAGCTGTGTGCGATTAGCTAAGCTGTTATAGGTTGCACCCCCATGGAAAATCTGGTTTCTCAAGGTGTAGATTCGCTCGAAGATAACCCAGAGTAGCTGGGGAGTATTTTGGTTAGCAAGCGCCTGATTAGAACGTTCTGTTGCGGTCTTAAAATCTTCAAACCACGCAACTTCTGTGATCTTTTCATTATGAAAATCCCAAAAGGCTTGAAAGAGATAGCGGTTTTTCAGCAGCGCTTTAATGCTAGAGGAGTACTTTTTCCAGATAAGATCATAGGTTTTATCGGGGTTAAGGTCGCAGATCGATTGGATAAAGTTGCGCATCTCATTGCGATCTGCCGTCTGAAAATGGATGGTATCATTGGCATAAATT
>JBKGVF010000022.1:0-146272 GCA_046462535.1 Ignatzschineriaceae bacterium
GATCGGGGCGAATACGCAAACCAGAAGAGGTGCTGCTCGATGAGATTATCGAGTCGCTCAATGCCCTCTTTAGGGGCAGTGGTTTAGAGTCGGATAAAGAGGAGCTACGCCACTGGTTTCAGCTGCTACAACATAAAACCAGCGCCGATGAGGAGATTCTTCAACAGATTCTCAATAACCCCGAAGATCAGGTGATGTATGGGGAATTTCCAAACGCCGTCAACCGTTTTGTAGAGGAGATTCATGGCAACGATCTGCGACGCACCATGATCTACCGTAATAGCCCTAAATTACAGCAGGAAGTACCACGCCTACTGTTAGAGGCAATTAAGCGAGAACAAGCCCCAATCAGTAATATCTGATAGAAGAGAGGATTATGAGTAATCAAAAAAGTGATGAACGAGTGCTCTTTATCTGCGGCACCACCTTACAGTTGGCAATTGCCTGCGCTATCGTAGAGAAGGAGCAATTAACCAATCGATATGATCTGCTCTTTTTAGGGAATCCTGCGATTCAGCGCAAGCATTACTATTTAGAGCGCTTGCAAAAGCAAGGGTGTAAGGTGATTTATTTTCATCAAGCAATGTTAAAGAGTCGCTATAGCTGGCACTTAAAGAGGCAAGCAGATGAGTTAGCTAAACGGTTAGGGCACCAAAATAAGGTTAGCTCAGACCCTGCTTATGGGCGGGTTCTTTTATCGAATACGTATAATAAGTTTTATGGCTTTTTGCTCTCTTCCTTAAAGTTTAGGGCGATCAATACCTTTGATGATGGAATCGATAATATCAATTCAGAGTCACTCTTTTATCAGAAACGAAGAGAAAACCCTATTAAATGGGGGGTGCAATATCTCTTTGGGCGCCGTTACTGGCAAGAGCAGATCATGGCACAAAGTCGGATGCATTATACCCTCTACCGTGATTATAAAAATATAGTGACTCCATTAACAGAAATCTCATTGGTGGATTTAGCGCTCATCCCCTCTTTAACATCAGGAAAGACAATTCATCTTTTTTTAGGCTCACCTTATCGCGATATCTGCAGCCCTAATCAGCGCGATCATAAAAAAGAGCTTCTCTTATCAGCACTACAGAAGGTGATTAATCAGTATGGGATTACCCACTATATTCCTCATCCTGGTGATGAAACACCCTATTTTCAGAATGTTGAGCATCTGATTCCTAATAAGATGGCTGAGGCAATCATTACTGATTATCTCTATCAAGGTCATCAAGTAGTGTTATATGGTTTTGGGGGAACAACACAATTTAACTTCTATGCCACTCCTAACCTGGATAATTATGTTTTTTATGATGAGAGACTACTGAGTCGAAAAATTAATCACTGCACCAAAGAGATCTGCAATCATCAGTTTACTAAAATCGATCTTGCCGATTATCACTAGCCCCATTATGGCTTTTGTTAAAGAGCCCCTATAATAGAGAGAGGTCGTGGATTGGGGGAGCAAGATGAGTGAATATTTAATTATTGGGGATATCCATGGGGAGGCGGATGCACTTGAGCGATTATTGCAAACAGTGGGGTTTACATTAAAAGGGGGGCTCTACCGCCACCCGACAATAACCGCGCTCTTTGTGGGGGATCTTATCGATCGTGGTGCAGAGCAGCTTAGGGTATTAACCCTTGTGCGGCAGATGGTGGAGGCTGGGCAGGCCCTCATTACAATGGGGAATCACGAATATAACGCCATCGCCTATGCCACTTATGCGCGAGCGATGGGAAGCCACTACCGCCCCCGTAATGCCCGCAATCGAGAGCAGCATCGCGCCTTTATAGATGCCGTAGGGCTCGATACAGCACACCATAAGCAGTGGATTGAGTGGTTTAAGCAGATCCCCCTCTTTTTAGAGGTAGGGGGCGCACAGATTATTCATGCCTATTGGAATGATGCATTAATCGAGAAACTACGCCCCTATCTTAACCCCGATAACTCACTTAAAGCGGAGCATTGGATTGAGGCGCTCACTCCTCATACTCCGCTCTATCAGCTGCTAGAGCCACTCCTTAAGGGGGTAGAATACCCCTTACCAAAGGGGCATTTCTTCTACGATGGGAGTGGTATTCGGCGTGTTCGTACCCGCCTGCGCTGGTGGCTCTTTAATCGAAGTGATCAATTAGCGCAATTAGCCCTTATCCCTTCAGAAGGGGTCAAGGCATTGGAGGGGATCACCCTCGATCCCAAGAAGCTTCCCCCCTGTATGGCGCAGTGGCAACATCCGACCCGCCCAACCTTTATTGGTCATTACTGGATGAGTGGTACGCCAGTGCTATTGGCGGAAAATGTTATCTGTGTCGATTATTCGGTTGCGCTCCCCGGTGGAAAGTTGGTTGCTTACCACTATCGCACGGGGCTCCCCCTTCACAATGGGGCCTTCTATTCAGTTCCCCGCTCTTGTGATGACTGAATCATTTTCGTGCATCGAAGGGGGAGAAGTGGCTATAATACCCCCATTTAGTGAGCAGTGATTATGAATGTGATTCTATCTATAGAGGCGCTCTATAGAACCTGTAAGGAGGGGTATCGATGTTAATCTATTGTCATCATTGTGGAAAACAGATCTCAAATGAGGCGACAAGTTGCCCTCACTGTGGTGCACCACAGCGAAGAGGGGGGCGAAAGAGTCGTAATTCAGCGGCTATTTTAGCCTTTGTCTTAGGGGGGATCGGGCTACATAAATTCTATTTGGGTCGAACGTGGCAGGGGGTGCTCTACCTTCTCTTTTTCTGGACACTGATCCCAGCGATTATCGCCTTTGTCGAGGGGATTCTCTATCTCTTTATGGATGATCTCGACTTTGATAGTAAATATAATCGTTAAGAGTTCCACGATTTAAGAGAAGGGGCGCCACTTACGTCTCAGAGTGTGGCGCCCTCTCTTTATGGGGTCTTATGGAGGGCAATAAACTCAGTTAGGCGACGATATTTAAGATCGGCAATCTCTCGGTAGATCTTATCGCCATGCATGCCATGCATCATCATCCCCCATTGACACCAAAGCACATGGTGGGCGGCCTCAAAATCCCGCAATTTTAAATACTCTTCAATGGTAGGGGTGCGCCCAAAGTAGCGACGATAAAAGCGATCGCGCAATGTAAGATCTTGAATATCATTCTCGGTAATAAATGACATCAGATCAAAGAAGGGATCATTATCGCGCGCATATTCATAATCGATTAGATAATGCTCCTGCGCGGGGGTAAAGAGAAAATTACCCTCCACTAAATCGTTATGGCAGAGAATCCGTTCATCATCATACTGGTCAGCTCGATAGAGGTAATCGGTCGCTAAAGAGAGATCATGAAAATTCTGCTTAGTGGCGGCGCGATACTTTTCAAACTCCTCCACTAATTTAAATGGGATCCCAATCGTCTGCTTCGATTGATGTAATTTGCGGATGAGATCGGCAGCCTCTTCAATATATTGTGGCGCAAAATGTTTTGTGGTGGGGATATATTCCGTAATTTTTACCCCCGTTTTCGGATCAAAGAGATAGAGATTCGGCTCTAATTTGAGGGGTTTGATTAAATTTAATACTTTTGCCTCCACCCGATAATCAAAAATAAGCTCATTTCCCACTTTAGGTATGCGGATTACTATCTGCTTTCGCCCAATATCGACTAAATAATTATCATTAGTCAGCCCCGTTTCGATATAAGTGATCCGCTCGATGGGGTGATCGGCGATCTTTTTTAACCAAAATTCTATTTCGCGGTACCGTTTATCAGAAATATTTGCCATTTTTCTCGCCTCCCTTACGAAAAAAGTGCTCTTTTACCCCTCAATTATGGGGGATGGTTCAAAAATTATAGCCCGAATCCCCCCTATTTTTGTAGAAGAAGGGCTTTTTTTGAATGATTATTGCCCAAAACGTAATTTTTTTTACCCTGCTATTTTTAGGGAAAACTTGCTTTTTTTTGCAAAGTGCCAGAAAATGGGCACGCAAAACGCCAATATTTCGGCAACAAAAGTAAAGGAGGAGGATGAAGGTGTCAGAGACTAATATTCGCGCAATATTTCAGCGCGTTTTAGAGATTATCGAGGATGGAATTCATATTGTTGATCGCAATGGAATCACCATTTTTTACAATAAAACTGCCGCTAAATTTGATGATTTAGAGGGGCAAGAGGTGTTAGGGCGTCATGTTCTTGATCTCTTCCCCGATCTGAATGAGGAGACGAGCACGCTGCTGCACGCAATTAAGAGTGGTAAGCCTACTGATAATCAACATCAGAAATATATCAACAGTAAAGATGAGTGGGTCAACACCGTTAATAAGACCCTACCGATTATTGTTGATGGGGAGATTGTCGGGGCCGTGGAGATTGCTAAAGATGTGACCTCAATCCGCAATCTATCAAGCTCTCTAATCGATCTACAATCCCGCGTTGAGGGGGGTGCACAGGCGGTTGTGGTGAAAGACTCGACCGGCGCCCGCTATGAGATGGATCAGATCATTACCGCGAACAAAGCCTTTAAACGCCTTAAATTACAAGCGCTTAAGGTGGCAGAGACCAACTCCCCCATTCTGGTTTATGGGGAGACGGGAACTGGTAAGGAGCTCTTAGTCCAATCCCTCCATAATGCCTCGCCTCGACGTAATGCCCCCTTTATTGCTCAGAACTGTGCAGCGATCCCCTCTGCCCTATTAGAAGGGATTCTCTTTGGTACTTCCCGTGGTAGCTATACAGGGGCGACTGATCGACCCGGGCTCTTTGAGCTTGCCAATGGGGGAACCCTCTTCCTCGATGAGATTAACTCTATGCCGCTCGATACACAGGCGAAGCTCCTTCGAGTGCTTCAGAGTACCTCTATTCGTCGTGTTGGAGGGACAAAAGAGTATTTTGTTGATGTGCGGGTAATCGCCGCTCTTAACGAGCCTGCCGCCGAGTGTGTTGCAAATAAGACCTTACGGGCTGACCTCTACTATCGTCTGAATGTGATCAATCTCTCGCTCCCCCCACTTAGAGATCGGAAAGAGGATATTCCCCTGCTGGTTCAACACTTTATTAAGAAGTTCAATTTCGCCTTTAAGCGGAATGTACTCTCCGTTGATGATGAGGTGATGAATACCCTGATTGCCCATGATTGGCCAGGGAATGTTCGGGAGCTTGAGCATGTTATTGAATCAGCTATGAATCTAGTTGAAGGGGATCGCATTATGCTCCATAACTTACCGGCTCAATTCCGTAATTTTTCAGAGCAGGTGAAGAAAGAGGGGATGGTCTCTCTGCGTGAGGCCCTTGCCCGTAAAGAAGATAAACTGATTGCCCAAGCATTAGCCAGTACTAATGGGAATGTCACCCAAGCAGCAAAACTGCTCGATATTCCCCGCCAAACCTTACAATATAAGATTGCGCAACGGGAAGAACGCCAATAATTGGGCGTTTTTTGGGGTGATTTTTAAAAACCACCCTTTTTTTGTCTCTTTTTTGCTCACAATAGAAAAGTTGAATGTAGAAAATCACTTTATTATCAATGGGATAGAGAAGATTGGCACGGCTACTGCTATATAGGAAGGCGAAGATTGAAGCTCGATAAAGAGCGTAAATGAGATCGATTGACGACAGAGTGGAAAATAGCTAACAATGAAGGTGACAGATTCAAAAATGCTTCAGAAGTTGAAGAGAAGAACAACGAACGTCTAAGAGCACAATGAGCCAATAAAGTAAAAAGAGGCGGAAAGCCCGAAATAGAAATAAGCGCTCATTCTTAAGACAATCTGTAGCAGGAGGAGAGAAAGGAAGTAGGAGGATTATGGAGGCAGGGTTAAATCCCTATACCAGCTTCTAACAATAATAAACGGAGCCGTGCAACGCTGAGTGCATAGAGTATCCAGGCGGTATAGAGTGATTTAGGAGGACCCTGGCGGAAGTATGGGGCGCACCTCGTAGAGAGGTGCGAACATACGACCAGCAAAAGGAGTGGAGGCTCCTTTATATAACTATAGGTGGCAAAAGCTCACGAATAATAAAGAATAAAGAGCTTATCGCCCCATTTTCTACACCTTATCGACCCGAAAGAGAATAATAATGATGAGAGGGGGAGATATATGAAGCGTAGTTCAGCGCTCAATTGAGAGGCGCGCAAGACCTAAACCTAAGGATGGAGCCAAAGTCGCTCTTAGAATTCTAACCTATAGGTATCTCACTTGAATTAATTGAAACGACCAAATAAAACCGATCAAACAGATCGATATATCGCGGTGAGGGATCATCGCTGATAACCGAATATCGAGCGTGATGGGGGTAATCTCCTTAACACGATTAAGAACCATCACCCGATAACCCTGTTTGCAATGTGTGGTAAGAGCATCGTTATAGATCCCAAGCATTAAGCGTAGGGAACAGCTGCTATCTTGCACTCTCCTTGGGTGCCCTCTTTTGAGGGTACAGTCGACCCATAAGGTAGCAGTACGATAATAAAATTCTTGCTCCAAATTCACGAGGATTAATCAATTCTTGCCATACATTGCAGCAAAACTACCTCAGGTAGTAATAAAGTTGCATAACAATAATAATAAAAGACTTTGTTGGACAATAACTCGCCCCATTAGGGGCATTTTTTTGTTTGCATTAAATAAGGGGCACCGATATTACGGGCCCCTTGTTGCTGATATATGCTTTCTGATCCACTGCTTATCGTTGCTTAGCAAAGTAGTTACTACCGATAATACCGGCAATGATGATGATCGCTCCGACAATATGGTAGGAGTAGAGTTGCTCCCCTAAAAAGAGCACCCCAGCAAAGATGGTCACTACGGTTGCTAAGTTATTAAAGACACCCACTTTAGAGGCCTCTATACGGGCAACAGCATAAATGGCTAAAAACTGGGTTACAAAAGTGGAGAGCACCCCCACATAGAAGACCGATAGAAAGTAGCGAAAAGAGGCAAGGGGGGAGAAGTAATCGATCAGCGTTCCCCGTAAGCCATGGTCTGTTAAGGCAATAATATTAAAGATAATAAAGCCAATGAGCATCATGAGAAACATTAAGGTGTAATTTGAATACTCATTGCGATATTTACGAACGAGTACCGTATAAAATCCGGTGGCTAAAGCGGAGAGTAAGGTATAGATAATCCCTTTATAGTTATAGCTTTCGCCCGCCGCAAGCTCCCCTTTCATCATAATAATATAGAGTACTCCACTGACAGAGAGGAGAATAGAGCCCTTCTGCAGGAGGGTTGTGCGCTCTTTAAGTAGAAGAGCGGCGATAATTGCGACAAAGATGGGGGATGCGGCAAAGACGATCCCCGCCTCTGCTGTGGTTGTGTTGGCAATCCCTAATGTTTGAAAGGTAAAAAAGAGGAGGGGATAGAGCAGCGAGAGTGGGAGTAGGAGCAACCAGCCCTTAGGGGTGATGGAGAGCTTAACCCAATCAAAGAGAATCGGAATCAGCGCTGCAATAAAGGCGAGGGTAAAACGGTGCCCTAAAATATCGAATGCGCCATCTAAACTTCCGCTTAAGGGGGTAGTGTACTCAAGCGCAATCTTAATAAACATAAATGAGAGCCCAATGAGCACCATCTGTAACAGTAGTGCGCCATAAGCTTTACGATTAAACATAGTAGATCTCCATAATGATTGACGCTTAAAGAATAGTTTAAATGAGAATAGTTCGCAAAGTTTATCGCATCTATTTCAATCTACTTAAAGAAAGAGCCATCACAACCGTAGCTGTGATGACTCTTTTAGGGAGTAACGGTTACGGCTTTAGAGGATTAGCCGACAATCTTGATTCGCTCCTCTGTGGGGCGATAGCTCTTCTGCCCAGCAGGGGATAGGATGGCGCCAAAGGGCATCTGAGCTTTTAGTTGCCATGTGGTGGGCAGATCCCAAGTGGTGCTCACCTTCTCACTAATCAACTCATTGTAGTGTTGGAGTGATGCGCCGATACCAGCTTCGGCAAGAGCGGTCCAGAGGGCAAAGGCGGTGATGCCGTGGGCCTGCTCTGACCACTTTGGAAAGTTATCGGCATAGAGTGGAAAATCACGCTGCAACTGGGCGACAACGCTCTGATCCTCAAAGAGTAGAAGAGTCCCTGCTCCTGCGGCAAATTGCTCAATTTTATTTAATGTCTCAGGATAACTCTCTTCAGGAACGACTGCTTTAAGAGCATCGGCTACGATTTGCCAGAGGCGTTGATGCTCCTTACCAAAGAGGAGGAGAAGGCGGGAGCTTTGGGAGTTAAAAGCCGATGGAGTGTTAGCACTTACTTGAGTGATTAACTCCGCAATGACCCCTTTTGAGAGGGGGAGATCACTCCCTAGATGGTAGATAGAGCGGCGATTTTTCATTAATTTTAGGGTCTTACTCACTATTTATCTCCTATGATTATCAATGGGGCGCTGATCTTCTTAAGTATTAAATTGAGTATTGAGTGGCTCAACGGCTTGCCGCTCGTTGAGCCATTCCCCTAATGGGATACCAATCACTTAAGGGAATTGATACTCAATTAATCAGCGCTAATGGTGTTATGGTAGTGGGAAGTGGTGATCGCTACTATAGCGCGTAAGAAATTCTTTAATGCCTGCTAGGCACAAATGGGAGGGGAGATGACCCGATCTAGAGGTATCGATTTAGATGATATTCAACTCTTTTGCAATGCAGCAGAGCATCGCAACTTTACCGAGAGTGCCATTGCGATAGGCGTTACACCATCAGCAGTGAGTAAAGGGATTTTGCGCCTTGAGCGGCGGTTAGGGGTGCGCCTCTTTCATCGCTCGACCCGATCGATGCGCCTAACGGAGGAGGGGAAGAGCTACTACCGTGTCTGTAAAGAGGCGGTGGAGAGTATTGAGGCAATCGAGGCGGAGTTGATGAATTATTCTGAGCCACGCGGCGTCTTAAAGATCAGTATGCCCAATAGTTATGGGGCAGCATTACTTCCCCACCTATCCCCCTTTATTGAGGAGCAGAGTAGTCAGCTTAGTCTTGAGTTCTCCTTTAATAATGCGTATATCAATTTTAATCGGGATGATTATGATCTAGCAATTCGGATTGGTCCGTTAAATGATGATCGGCTTGTTGCTAAGTATCTTCATAGTACAACGCCAATAGTGGTCGCATCCCCGAGCTATCTGGAGAGGTGGGGGAAGCCGGAGACACTCGAGGAGCTGCAGCACCACCGCTTAATTGGTATTAAGTTTCCCAATACACCGACCCCTCTTCCTTGGCTCTTTGGGGAGGCGCAAGAGGAGTATCACTTTCGCCCCTATCTGATCCATAGCCACTCATTAGGGGCGGTAGAGAGTGTGATTGAGGGAGCAGGAATTCTGCAGATGCTCGATTATGCGGTGGCGACCCCTCTCAAAGAGGGGCGGCTTGTGGAGCTTTTTCCCCATCTTCGCCCTCCAAAGTTGTCGATTCATGCAGTCTATCCAAGCAGCCACTATATTCCTGCAAAGACACGTCTCTTTCTCGACTATCTCTTTACCCTCTTTAAGTAAAAAGGCTTGACCCCCAATTTAAAGAGATCTACACTTGTCGACGACTACAGCTGTAAACAGTATGTAGGTGCTTTTATTAAGGGTGCTTTAGAGCAGATTGAGATGAATGGAGAGCAGAAGGAGTATAGAGGTGGTGAAACGGGATATTATTCCCCCAATCAGTGAGTCGGAGTGGGAGGTGATGCGGGTGATCTGGTCCCATAAGGAGATCACCAGCGGAGAGGTAATTGCCGCTCTTGCCCATGAGATGGAGTGGAGTGCGAGTACCATTAAGACGCTGCTTGCTCGCCTAGTGAGTAAGGGATTACTGCAGACTCGCCGTGAAGGGAATCGTTTTCACTACTCCCCTTTAGTGAGTGAGCGCGCAGCGTGGCGTGCCGCCAGCTCGCAGTTGATCGAATCGATCTGTGCACAGAAGATGGGGCAAAAAATTGCCCTGCTCATTGAGCAGGTCCCCCTCTCCTTTGCTGATCTTGAATTATTGCAAGAGAGTATCGATAAGAAGCGAGCGAGTGCGCTCCCTGTTGTTCCTTGTGACTGTATTCCTGATCAATGTCTTTGTGAGTCCTGTCAAGAGGTCGCCCCTCGTACCTTAACTGCGATGCCTTAATGGATCTGAGGGGACGCTAGAGTGATCCGACGAGGGGATCCGATTAATTAATGATGTTATAACCTAATAGATGGAGTGACGAATGAATCCAATTATTTTATCAGTAGAAGAGATTAGCTGTGGCAATTGTACGAAAGCGATTGAGGAGCATCTTGCGACCATTACCCCTGCCGTTGGTGAGGTGGTAACCGATCTGGAGAAGCGGGAGGTGCGGATTAATAATCCGACAATTACTCTTGAGGCGGCGATTGAGGCCCTCGATGAGATCGGTTTTACCGCGACTGCGCGTAAGGTGTAATCCAAATCAATGAGTAGAGGAGAGAGAGTGATGCAGGAGCAGCAAAAAGCGATTCGTCTTGCCATTACTGGTATGACCTGTAGTAACTGCTCGGCACGAATTGAGCGGGTTATTGGGCGAATGGAGGGGGTGGCGTCGATCCATGTTAATTACGCTAATGAGCGAGCACAGCTCCATTATGATCCGAAAAAGGTGACCCTCAAGGAGATCTTATCTCGTATTGAGCGGACGGGGTTTGGTGCCATTATTGATGATAAAGAGCATGCAGAGGAGTTGGCATTACAACAGAAGCGAGCGCATCAGCGTTTAATCTTCACCCTCATTATCAGTGGGATTTTAAGCCTACCCATGTTGCTTGCAATGGTTGGGCAGATGTTGGGGATGACGGGTGAATGGATCACATTTTTCCATACGCCATGGGTGCAGCTACTTTTAGCAACACCTGTTCAGTTTTGGGCTGGCTGGCGCTTCTATCAGGGGGCATACAGCTCGCTACGGGCAGGAGCACCCAATATGGATCTCTTGGTAGCCTTAGGAACCAGTGCTGCATATCTTTTTAGCCTCTACAACGGCTTTTTAGGGGGGGATCCTACCCACCTCTACTTTGAGAGCAGTGCTGTCATTATCACCTTAATATTATTAGGTAACTATTTTGAGGAGCGGGCAAAAAATCAGACGGGTGCAGCTATTCGGGCATTGATGGCTCTTGAGGCTAAGAGCGCTCTTAAAATTGTTGGGCCAAGCCAAGTGGAGGAGCTGCCACTCGATCAGATCGCTATTGGGGATGAGCTCTTAATTCATCCAGGCAGTACGATTCCTGTTGATGGGGTGGTCCTGAAGGGGGCATCCAATATTGATGAGAGTATGTTAACAGGAGAGCCAATTCCGGTATCGAAAAAGGAGGGGGATCATCTCTATAGTGGCACAGTGAACCAAAGTGGTGTGCTGATTATGGAGGCGGAGCGAAGTGACCAAAATAGTACTTTAGCCCAAATAATTCGCTTGGTGAATGAGGCGCAGGGAAGTCGGGCACCGATTCAGCAGTTAGCTGATCGTATTTCGGCAATCTTTGTGCCAACTGTTCTCTTTATTGCCGTGGTGACACTTCTATTGGCGGGGCTCATTACAGATGATTGGAATCGTGCTCTGATGCAGAGCGTTTCCGTTTTGGTGATCGCTTGCCCCTGTGCGTTAGGATTGGCAACGCCAACGGCCATTATGGTGGGAACAGGGCTTGGCGCTCGCCATGGTTTATTAGTAAAAAATGGTGCGGCGCTCGAGGCGACCGCTAAGGTGGATACCATCATCTTTGATAAGACAGGCACACTAACTGAAGGGGCGCCTGTTGTAACTGACTTTATTCCACTTGCAGGCATTAAGCAGCATGATCCAGAGCAGCGCTCCGGCTACCATGAGAATCAGCAGCAGCTTCTGGCAACTCTGGTGGCGCTTGAGCGGCAGTCGGAGCATCCATTAGCTAAAGCGATTCTTCAATATGGGGCGAAGCGATTGCCGGAGGATCAGCTCCCCCTTGAGGTCGATGACTTTAAGGCCGTAGTAGGCTCGGGGATTGAGGGAGTTATTGCTGGGCGTCACTACTTTGTAGGCTCGCCACGGGCATTGTCGGAGCGTGGTTATACTCTTCTGCCACTTCTGAGTACGATTGAACCGTTAGAATCTGAAGGGAAAACAGTGATGCTCCTAGCAGATGAGACGATGCTCTTAGCTATTGTTGCCGTTGCCGATGAGGTTAAGGAGGATTCCGCCGCTGCAGTCGCACAATTGGGTGCATTGGGTTATCAACTCTATATGTTAACCGGCGATAATCGGCGAACAGCTGTTGCCATTGGTGAAAAGGTTGGGTTAGATCAATCAGCTATTGTGGCTGAGGTGCTTCCTGATGAGAAAGCGCGCTTTGTCGCCTCCCTACAGAGTGAGGGGTCGGTGGTGGCAATGGTAGGGGATGGAATGAATGATGCTCCAGCATTAGCGCAAGCAGATCTTGGCATTGCCCTTGGAACAGGTACCGATATTGCGATGGAGAGTGGTGATATCACCCTAATGAATGGCAGCCTCTTATCTTTGCCACAGGTGATCACGCTCTCTCAGCTAACGGTATCGAAGATTAAGCAGAATCTCTTTTGGGCCTTTATCTATAACATTATTGGAATTCCCATTGCTGCGTTTGGATTTCTCAATCCGATGGTGGCAGGGGGAGCGATGGCGTTTAGCTCAGTCAGTGTGGTTCTCAATTCGTTAAGTCTTGGGCGAAAGGGGCCTCTCCTTGCTCAAAAGGAGGAGAGAGCCTCATAGAGCTGCGGCAGTATGGGATCATATAGCTCAAGAGCGCTGCTATAGAGCAGAGTGAGCAGTAGAGGGGAAAGGAGGGTTGTCACCTGTTTTGGGAGGGGAGTTAATTGCCCCCTTAGCCTCTCTTTAAGCCTTTTATAAGGGGGAGGAAGCGGTTTAAGGGTAAGCAGCAGGCGATAGCGGTGGAAAAGTGGTGCTGGAAATTGCTGCCAAAAGGGGTGAAGCTGCGCCACAGTCACCCTGTGATAGGGGAGGCGGTAGAAGAGTCGGGTTAGCTCTGTGAGGGAGTATGGTCTTGACATGGTTAATCTTATTTAGTCGTTAATAGGTAATGAATATTAGAGGGGGTGGCATTCCATCCCTATGGGCACCTTTAATGTGCCCTTATAAAAGGAGAAGTCATGAGTAATTGTAAGGGTTGTATCATAAGTCAAAACGGCTGGTTAAAGCAGATAGCGGTACTATTGTTGCTCCTTGGTTGGATGGTGCCCACCTTGAGTAAAGAATCCCCCCTTAAGGTGGTGGCCTCTTTCTCTATTTTAGCCGATATTGCCCAAAATATTGCAGGTGAGCATGCAGAGGTTAGCTCACTGGTGGGGCGGGAGGTGGATCTCCATGAGTATCAGCCAAGTGGGCGGGATCGTCTACTGGTTGAGGAGGCAGATCTGCTCTTATGGCATGGCTTAGGGTTAGAGAGCCATTTTGAATCGCTTTTAACTAAGGAGCGTAAGCGTCACCGTCACTATGTGAGTGAGGGAATAACCCCTTTAGGTGATGAGGATCATCGTGGAGTTACTCATCCTAATCCTCACGCCTGGATGAGCCCTAAAGCTGCCCTCCATTACGTGGCTAATATTGAGGCCCTCTTAAGTACCTATGATCCTGATAATCAGCGTAGTTACGAGGCAAATAGTCGCCACTATGCTGAGCAGATTCGCGCGCTCGATCGTCAGCTGCAAGAGGCATTTGCCACCATCCCTGAAGCCCGACGTTGGATTGTGACCAATGAGGATTCTATGCGCTATTTTGCCCATGATTATGGGTTTCAGCGGGCAACATTATGGGGAGCATTGGCGTTAGAAGAGGGAACACCACAGCAGATGCAACAATTGATCGAAACAGTTCGACGCTACCAAATAGAGGTGCTCTTTAGTGAGAATACCCTCTCGGATCGCCTGATTAAACAGGTGGCTAGAGAGAGTGGGGCGCGTTATGGTGGGGTGATCTACACGGATGCATTAACCGCTCCCGATGGTGCTGTTCCTACCTACTTAGAGCTACTTGAAGAGACTGCAACGACAATTTTAGAGGCATATCGGAATGAGTGATGGGCAGATGCATACCATTAAGATTGAGGGGCTAACGGTGCGTTACGCCACCCCAAAAGGGGAGGTAACGGCACTACAAGCGATCGACCTGCAGCTCAATTCGGGGCAGATTTATGGCTTGGTTGGCCCTAATGGGAGTGGAAAATCCACCCTCTTTAAGAGCATTATGGGGCTTATCGCCCCTACTACCGGAGAGGTAACGATTAATGATGCCCCAATTAAAGCTGCTCTTAAAGAGGGGGTGTTAGCCTATGTGCCCCAAACAGAGGCGATCGACTGGGATTTCCCCATCTCTGTTTATGAAGTTGTTATGATGGGACGTTACCATCATCTCGGCTGGTTACGGCGTCCACGAGCAATTGATCATCAGGTGGTGGAGGCGGCGTTAGCACGAGTGAATCTGACCAACTATCGACAGCGACAAATTGGAGCACTCTCTGGTGGGCAGCGTAAGCGGGTCTTTGTAGCACGAGCATTAGCTCAGCAGAGCCCTATTTTACTGCTTGATGAGCCCTTTACAGGTGTTGATCAACGCAGTGAGCATGAGATTATCACTCTGTTAAGGGGGTTGAAGAAGGAGGGGTATCTTATTCTCCTCTCAACCCATAATTTGGGGAGCATCCCCCTCTTTTGTGATGAAGTGATTCTACTTAATCAACAGCTTTATGCACAGGGGGCTGTGGATAACTGCTTTACCCGCGCTAACTTAGAGGCACTCTTTGGATGTGATTTGCGGGCATTACTCTTAACCCACCCTGAGCATCAATGTGGTGAGGAGCTCTTTAGGGAGCTTAAGGGGGAGCAGGGATGATTGAAATGCTCCTAAGCCCCTTTCAGTATGAGTATATGCGCTCTCTCTTTCTGGTAAGTGTTGCCATTGGGATCGTGGCGGGGGGATTCTCTCTCTTCTTAAATCTTCGTAATTGGGCCTTAGCCGGGGATGCGTTAGCCCATTCGGTGATTCCAGGTGTTGCATTGGCGCTTATTTTAGGGGTGCCCTACCTCTTTGGCGCTCTCTTTTCTGTACTCTTAGCGGGGGGAAGCTTTCTACTGCTTAGCCACTTAACCACCTTGCGGCAAGAGGCATTGATTGGTTTGATCTTTACCCTCTTTATGGCGTTAGGGCTCCTCCTCATTAATCTCTACCCCACCTCTTTGACGGTAGAGCGTCTCATCTTTGGCAATATTTTAGGGGTCACCCCAGCCGAGCGCTGGCAGATTCTCCGTTATAGTGGGGGATTGTTGCTGATTCTACTACTATTTTGGCGTACTTTTCAGGCGGTGCTCTTTGATGAGATTCAGAGTCATACGATAGGGATCGCCCCACTTTTCTGGCAAGGACTCTTCTTTACGCTTCTATCGGTGCTATTAGTGATGGCGCTTCAGAGTGTTGGAGCGCTGCTCATTGTGGCGTTAGTGATTATTCCTGGAGCGGCTGCACTATTAGTGGGGGGAAGCTTTGTGAGGATGTTGCTCTTTGCCCTTGCTTTTGGGGGGGTAACTGCCTTTTTAGGGGTTTATGGAAGTTTCTTTTTAGGAACAGCATCCGGTAGTACTACGGTATTACTTCAATTTCTACTCTTTCTATCCCTCTTTTTTGTGCGAAAGGGGGGGAGCTGATGATGGTACTTATCACAACTCTGTTAACACCGCTGCGTTATGGTTTTGTACAAGAGGCGCTACTTGCGGGGATTGCGGTTGCTATTATGGGGGCACTGCTCTCCCCTTATCTGCTCTATCGTGGCTGGTCCTTGATGGGGGATGCTGTCGCTCATGCACTTTTGCCAGGCCTCCTCTTAGCCCTCTTTTTAGGGGTTCCTCTGCTTGTCGGTGGTGTAGTTGCCGGATTGCTATGTGCGTTTGGAGTACTCTATTTTGGAGCACGTACTACGTTGAAAAGTGGCGCTTTAATGGGGATTCTCTTTTCAGGACTCGTGGCATTAGGGCTCTTTCTATACCAATTTTTAGGGATTAAACTTCCCATTCAGAGTCTTCTGCTAGGCAATATTTTTGCAGTAGAGGGGCGTAATCTTATCCTCTTATGGGGGGTGTCGATTGGGGTGATAAGCCTACTGGTTGGGGGTGGGCGAATGTTTAAGATGGTGACCTTTGATCCCATCTATACCCATACGGTCGCTCCAAATGGAAAGGGGATGACGGGATTGTTACTGCTGCTTTTAACTGTTGTGATTGTGGTGGCTGTTGATATTATCGGGATCTTAATGGTGAGTGCATTTCTCATTACACCCGGCTTAACAGGGCGCCTTTTAAGTAATCGATTCTGGATGATTCAGTTACTAGGCGGGGGAGCGACCATAATTGCGCTTTTTGGTGGGGTCATCATTAGTTTCTATTACAATATAGAGAGTGCACCCCCTACTATTTTGCTTCAGGCTCTTCTCTTTTTATTAGCTCTGCTTAAGCATCAATTTTGGAGTGGGGGCTATAGCAGCGGTGGATCGGATAAAAAATGTAAATCATCACCCCCTTGAGTTCCTCTTTCTGGCTGATATAAAATTAGAGGTAAGTAAATCCCTTTATAAAGATAAGGAGAAGAGATGAAAAGAGTAACTGTATTACTAGCGGCTCTCTGCTTTGCAACAGTGGCAGAAGCGCAAGTTGAGACGATTATCACCACTGTTACCGATCACCAAGGCAATGAAGAGGTGGCAGTTGAGTATCGACAAAAGATGCCAGACTTTAGCTATGATTCTTTTGCTGCTGCTGATCTCAATGGTGATGGTTGCTTAGATAAGCAGGAAGCTCATAACCAAGGGATCTTAAATTTTGAGCGCTATGCAAAAACAACGCCACGCTGCTTGACTGAAGAGGAGTATACCGCAGCGATGGAGGGGCGTGACCCTCAATAGAGGAGAGAGAGAAGGGTTAATTAATTCTATATAAGGGGGAGGGGTCACTTCCCCTTTTTTTATCCCTCTAAGATGACAGCTAGGGTGAAAGAACGCATAATGAAGGGCAAACTGAGTCACAATCATGATTAGATAAGTAAGAGGAGTCTATCTGTGGGAAAGAGTAATATTGGGATTATTGGATCAAGTGGCCGTATGGGGCAGGTGTTAAGAGGGGCATTAGCAGAACATACTCAATTTGTGGCTGGAAAGGGGTATAGCCATGAGACTCGGGATACCCTCACTTTAGCGCAACTCTTTTCTGAGAGTGATTATGTTGTGGATTTTTCCCATGCTTCATTGGTCGAGGAGATTATTACTGCCGCTATTGATAATCCAAAGCCCTTAGTGATCTGTACAACAGGATGGGATCAGGAAGCACTCACCCCTAAATTGAAGGAGCTATCGGGTAAAGCCCCACTAATTATTGCATCTAATACAAGTATCGGGGCGATTGTTCAGCGCTACTTAGTTCGAAAGCTTGCAACGATTTTAGGTGATGAATTTGATATCGATGTCCATGAGAAGCATCACCGTTTTAAAGTAGATAGCCCATCGGGAACGGCTATCTCTTTAGTGGAGGAGATCCAAGAGGGGAAGCGGGAGCGTGGGCAGGAGTATGAGCTCTACTACGTAGGTAATAGTGCGCGGGAAGAGCGGCAGATTGGGATGTCGGTACAGCGTGCAGGCTCAATTGTTGGGGAGCATGATGTTAGCTTTACTAGCCTCTCAGAGCAGATTGTTATCCGCCATAACTCATTTGATCGCGCGCTCTTTGCGCAAGGGGCGATTAAAGCCCTTGAGTGGCTCAATAAAGAGCAGCTAGAGGGGGGCATCTACACCATGTTTGATGTTCTTAACCTAAAATAGGGGTGAGTATAAGGAGGATGGGATGAATCGATTCTATATTAATGGGCGCCCTTTAACCCTAGGGCAGAAGATTATCGGAGGGGCAGTAGGGCTCTTAACATTAGTGGGGCTCTTTATGGTGATTGCGGTGATCTGGCCCTTTCTCCTTGCACTTTTGTTCGTTGGTATCGGGGTGATTTGGTGGCGTACTCGCCATCTTCGTGCGCTCTTTAAAGCACAGCAACAGATGATGGATGAGGCAATGGCGCAGATGCATTCAGAGAAGTCACCAGAAGAGGGGGCGCAATCGGGTACCCTCTTTGAAGGGGAGTATCGTAAAGTTGATGAGTAAAGTCGACAAGTGATGATCAGTAGAGGATCGATACAGATAAAGAGAGGGACCGATAGGGTCCCTCTCCTGTTTGGATGCTCCTTTTAAAGAAAGGAGGTGATAAAGATGGTGAGGATAATGAAGGGAATCACATATTTTAAGTAGTAGAAGAGGAGCGGGGCGATTCCTGTATGAATGGTTCCACCATTGGTAATCTCAGCGACACTCTCTTCCCGTTTAATCACAAATCCGATAAAGAGGCTAGAGAGGAGGCTTGTTCCAATAAAGAAGATATTGGCACTAATGTTATCGAAGGCCTCGAAGATAGAGTATCCAAATAGGGTAATATGGGCCCAAAGGCTGCTCGATAAGATCGCCGGAAGATTCCCTAGTAGGAAGATCGTTGCCAGTGTGATAAATGTCGCTCCACGGCGATTTAGCGGAGTCTTCTCAATTAGCGTGGTGATAATCACCTCATAGATCGTCACCGACGTGGTAAGCGCTGCTAATAGCAGTAGGGTGAAGAAGAGAAGGGCAAAGAGCGTTCCTCCCCACATATTAGAAAAGACAGTGGGTAGTACCTGAAAGACGAGGGTAGGGCCCGCATCAGGAGCGATATTCGCCGAGGCTAGGGCAGGGAAGATGATAAACCCTATCGCTAATGGGATTAAGGTGTTAATGACCCCTGCTGAGAGGCTAATTGCCACCATATCCTCCCTCTTACTTAGATAGGAGGAGAGGGTAACCATGACGCCAAAACCAATCGAAAGAGCAAAGAAGACTTGACCTAATGCCTGAAGAAAGACATCGCCGTTGATAAGGGAGAAGTCTGGAGAGAGGTAGAAGATCACCCCCTCTAAAGCGCCGGGTAGTGTGAGTGCGCGAATAATCATAACAATCACCAGTAGAAGGAAGAGTGGCATCACATAAGAGATCAGTCGTTCAATCCCTTGAATAATTCCCTTTACTAAAATGAGATAGTTAACTGCCACAAACCCACCGGTGTAGAGAAGCATCTTTAGGGGATTGGCGATTGAGTTATCAAAGTATTCACCTACAGCAGTGCCACTGATGGGGGTTGAGAGGTCGATCTTTTTCAGGGTGATATCCCCAATATAGCTAGCGACCCATCCACCTAACACCATATAGTAGGCCAATATGCCAAAAGCGCCGATAATGGCGAGTATCCCTACCCCCTTCCAAAGTGGGGAGATTGCGGGGGCCCCTGCTTTTGCAGCGAAGGAATCGACAGTATTGGTCTGTAGGCGTCGCCCAATGAGATGCTCAGCCATTAACATTGGTACCCCTAAAATTAACATTGCGAGAATGAAGATGATGAGATACGCACCCCCTCCATTTTGTCCCACTTGATAAGGAAAGCGCCACGTTGCGCCAAAACCGATGGTTGCACCTGCAACCGTTGAGATATAGAGGAGTCGATTACTCCAACTTTCGCGTGCCATATTGATCCTCCTAAGGTCACCTATTATTATGGATGACTCCCCTACGCTTGCAGGAATCATATTTTATTACCCCCTCATTAAACGGTGGAATGTGATGTGATGTCAAACATTGCCCAATCGATTAATCAGAGAGGTGATTAAAACTTACCCACTGTTTTTATCGACTATTATCCTCAGTTATAAGGTGATTAATTGGGATAACAGCTATTTAACAGTGTGATGATGGGTGTGTGACTCGTCGTTTATTAAGATTAATTTTTGAAATCAGTGGTAATCTCCTTAATATAGAGATTGAGCTATTTTTTAATAATGAATCTGTCAGAGAGGCGTAGAATGATCTTTCTTTTACTATTGATGAGTGCAGTCTTAGTGGGATTTCACTACTTAGGCGCCATCGGTGCTTTTATAGGAGGCTCCTTAGTCGTTGCCCTCTTTCTTCTCTATCTTCGGCTCCCAGAGAGTGATCGGTAGTGCCCGGTATAATTGGGGTAATAATCTTTCTGCTTAACCCTAATTGAATAAAGAATGTTAAAAAATATTTAAAGAGGATTATCGTAGATTTTAGCAGTTTTTATTTAGTAGATAGGCTATGATTAATCCCACTATAACGACAGCTTCTGTCGCTCGATAACAAATAATAAATAATAAAAAGAAGTAAACACAAAATTATGTCCCAATTTTATATTACCTGTGCCGATCGCCTAGCCCCGTATGTTGTTGATGAGTTAACCGCTTTAGGTATAGCAAGCCGTCAACAAGGAACTGGGGTTGCCTTTGAGGGGGAGATGCGTGATGCATATCGTGCTGCCCTCTGGGTGCGCTGTGGCTCGCGGTTACTCTTGCAACTTAAAGAGGGGCGTTTTACTACGCTCGATCAGCTCTATCTTGAACTGAGCCTCTTTCCCTGGTCCTCCCATATGCGGGAGAGTGATACCTTTGCAACCTATGTTACAACACGGCGTCAACCTAAAATTCATACCCATTTTGCTGCGCTCCGGGTAAAAGATGCCATTGCTGATTACTTTAGTGATCTGATGGGGGTGCGCCCCGATGTGAATACCGATGCACCGATGCATCGTATTCAGCTTCATATTGATGAAGATCGTTATCTGCTCTATCTCGATCTAAGTGGAGATCCCCTCCATAAGCGGGGCTTTCGTGTTGAGCAGGGGGTCGCTCCGATTCGGGAGAATCTTGCAGCTGCACTCCTCTACCGCTCAAACTGGCCAGAGAAGGCAGCAAATAATGAGGATTTTATCGATCCCCTCTGTGGCGCAGGGACATTGCTGATTGAGGCGGCCTTAATGGCGCGGGATATCGCTCCTGGCCTCTATCGGGATGAGTTTGGGTTTATGCATTGGCGCCGTTTTGAAGCCCCTATCTGGGAAGAGGTGCTTCAGGAGGCAAAAGAGCGGGCAGAAGCGGGTGAGGCCCGTTATAAGGGGAAATTACTAGGGATAGAGCATAATGCTCGGATGATTGGGATTACCAAAGCGAATGCTGATCGGGCGCGAGTGCTGAAAAATATGTCTTTTATCCATCGCCCTTTTCAACATTATCACCGTGATCCAACGTATCAGAAGGGGTTGATCGTCACAAACCCTCCCTATGGTGAGCGGCTAGGGGAGAAGCAAGAGTTAGAGCAGACTTATCAAGAGTTAGGCGATTGGTTACGCCAATATGAGGGCTTTACAGCAGGTGTGATTACCTCAGACCTTGAGCTTGGACGGGTGATGGGTATTCGTGCAGAGCGTATGAATAAGTTCTTCAATGGCCCATTAGATTGTACCTATCTCCAATTTACACTCGATCCTCAATTTTATGTGGATCGGGCGCAGGCAGATGCCCGTGAGGCTGAGCGACGGGAAGAGGAGCTCTTTGCCGGAGGTGGCGAAGATTTTAAAAATCGGCTCACCAAGAATAGGCGGGAGCGGGAGCGTTGGGCTAACCGGGAAGGGGTAAGCTGCTATCGCCTCTATGATGCAGATATGCCAGAATTTAATGTGGCTATCGATCGGTATGGGGATTCATTGGTGATCTATGAGTATGCCCCACCGAAGAGTGTCAAGCGTGAGCGGGCTGCCGAGCGGTTAGCAAAAGTTGAGGGGATTGTGCCGCTCCTCTTTAAAGAGATTAAGCCAGAAAATATTCACCTTAAGGTGCGCGAGCGTCAGCGAGGGAAACGGCAGTATGAGAAGCGGGATTCTGAGCGGCAGTTCCATCAGGTATGGGAGGGGAGTGCCAAGTATTATGTTAATCTTACCGATTATCTCGATACAGGACTCTTTCTCGATCACCGTTTAGTGCGGCAATATATTCATGAGCATGCGGAAAACCAACGTTTTTTAAATCTCTACGCTTATACAGGGACGGCTACTGTGCAGGCAGCTAATGGGGGCGCAGCTACGACTACATCGGTGGATCTATCCCACAACTATCTTGATTGGGCGAAGCGCAATATGCGTCTTAATGAGCATAGTGAGGGGAAGCGTCACCAATTTATTCAAGGGGATGTTACCGCTTGGCTAGCTGCACGTATTGAGCAGATGCGCCAAAAACCGCTACTGAAGCAGCGAGAAGATAAGTATGATCTCATCTTTATGGATCCCCCCTCCTTTTCCAACTCAAAGCAGATGGAGGGGGTACTCGATATCCAGCGGGATCATGAGCATCTTATTACACAGGCGATGCGCTTGCTTGATCGTGAGGGGCTCTTGATCTTCTCAACCAATCTACGCTCCTTTAGATTAGCGGAGGCGCTTAATGAGCGGTATGAGATTAAAGATCGTTCCCGTGCTACGTTACCAGAAGATTTTAAACGCAATCCTCGTATTCGAAGCTGCTACTTTATTAAGCATCGATTACGGTAGGGTTGGGTCCGATTAAGTGGGGGTTATTATCAAATATAGAATATATTATCTATAACATTACATAGATAACATTATATTAATAATCGTCACTAATAATCAGATATAGTTATAATATAATACTAATAAAAGATAGGAGGAGATTATGTCTGACAAAATAGATTATGAAGCGTTAACGCTTGATGAGTTAGAAGCGATCGTTGTTGAGGCGAGTGAAGAGATTGAGCGTCGTCGCCTTGCTGAAGCGAGTAAAATTAGACAGAAGATTAAGGGAATCTTAGAGGACTCTGGCTTAAGCCTGAATGATGTCTTTAAAGAGAAGAATCCCCGTAAAGGGCGAAAAATCCCGATGCAATTCCAGAATCCTTATAACCCCGAAGAGCAGTGGAGTGGTCGTGGCCGGATGCCTGTCTGGATGCGTGAGATTATTGAGCGAGAGGGGGGAACAAAAGAGGATTTTCGCATTAAAGAGGAGAGCTAGCCATTAACGATCGTAGAGATGGTAAGACCATGTTGGCGTTAGGGGCTTCATCGCAAGATGGAGCCCTTCTCTATTGGTCTGAATATTGCCCTCAGTAAGTATTAATTGCCCCTCTTGAGGGTAGTAGAGGGCAAAACTATTATTGGCAATAGGGGTATGGATTGAGAGCACCCCGCCACTTAAAGGGCCATCACAGATGCCCTGGATATTGGGCGTTTGATGTGAGGGGGGGTGTAGAGTCAGTTTTGAAAGAGCTGATAAGCCACCTCCATGTGCTTTTAGATAGGCCTCTTTAGCAGACCAAAGCGCGTAGAATGCTTCTAAAAATGAGGGGGCTTCTGCAATCCACTGCCGTTCACTCTTGGAAAAGGTGCGAAGCAGTAATTTATCAAAGGCGCGCTGAGGATCGATCCTCTCTAGATCGATCCCTAATAAAGAATCGGGTTTTCGCGTCAGAAGCAGGGCTACCCACTCTGTACTATGGGTGAGATTAAAGCTGGCAGGATGGTGGGCCAGTGCTGGTTTCCCATGGGGACCATGGAGCATTTTCAGGGGATGATCGAGCGTCAGAGATAACATCTGTTCTAGCTGATGGTGAAGGAGTGCTCGCCCTAGTAGATATGATCTCTGTCGCCTCTTCGATCCAAAGGGACGATGATAGTAGGGATAGTGCTGCTCTGCCCATGCGATGCTTTCGGGCGTAATAGGTATCAGGGTGCCATAGATGGGGTATTTACTCATCTTTTGTCAGTCGCTCACTCTGCCAGTAATATTCAGATACCCCCTCTGCTTGAGCAATGATGCGTGCCATGATAAAGAAGTAATCGGAGAGGCGATTGAGCCAGATTAATGAGATTGGGTTGAGCCGCTTCTCCTGCTCTTCAAGTCGCCATAAGAGCCGCTCTGTGCGTCGCACTATGGTACGAATAAGGTGGGTGTGGCTAATTAAGAGTGATCCGGTGGGGAGAATAAACTCTTTTAATGGTGGCAGCTGCTCATTATAGTGAGTGATTCGCTCTTCAAGGATGGTGATTTGCTCCTCTTTAAAGAGTATCTGATTAGGAAGCGCAAGCTCCCCACCAAGATTAAAGAGGTGATGTTGCAGTGTGAGCCACTCATCAGCAATCGTGGTTAACTCTGCACAATTAAGATGATAAATTCCAATACCGATTAAGGCATTGAGCTCATCAACCACACCGATCGCCTCGATCGCAAGCGCCCCCTTTGAGTATTGTTGACCATTAGCGAGTGTAGTGGTGCCACGATCACCATTGCGGGTAACGACTTTTGAGATTCGATTGCCCATTGTTATCATCCTCCTATCGCTTCTGGTGAGGGAAGATAGTGGAGGAGTAAGACAATAAAGTAGGTCATACCGACCCGATTGTTTTGGAGAAATGCATTAAAACAGGCGAGGCGATCATGCCCCTTAACCATCATAATTTGCTGGATAAAGAGTCCGGCTACTACCAGTAACCCGAGGTAGACAATCAATCCATGCTCTAGGCGGATCGATACAATGGTCAGAAGCAGTAACATCGCCCCCTGTAAGGCGATAATAATGTAGTAATCTCGCTCTCCAAGGAGTGCTTCAAAGAGTAGCGCTGAGGAGCGGACATTAATTTTCTTATCATCATCTCGATCACACATGGCATATTCGGTATCGTAGATTAAGGTCCAGCAGATATTGGCCACCATTAGGAGGTAGGCTTCTAGTGGAATGCTCCCTCGAATCTCCATAAATGCCATTGGAATGCCGAAGGCGAAGGCTAACCCTAAATGGGCTTGAGGAAGGGAGTGGAAGCGCTTCATATAGGGGTAGCTAAGCGCGATCAGTAGGGCAGGGATAGCCAATAGAAGGGTCTGCCATTTAAGGAGCAATGCTAACCCTAAGGCTACCACAAGGAGTAGGAGTAAGAGAGTTACGGCCTCCTTTAAGGTTACTTTTCCTGAGGTTAGGGGGCGCTGAAGGGTCCGTTTTACATGCTTATCAAATTCACGGTCGGCAATATCATTAATAACACAACCTGCTGAGCGCATAATAAAGACACCAGCGGCAAAGATTGCCAGGATACTTAAGGGGGGTGCGCCTTCACTGGCGATCCAGATCCCCCATAATGTAGGCCATAGCAGAAGAAGAGAGCCGATAGGCCGCTCCACTCGCATCAGTTGTAGATAGTATGGAATATTCCTCAATTGCAACATAGTTCGCTAAACTCCAAAAACCTGATGATAAGGGGGTTAGTATACCCCACCAAACCTGCTTTGCAGAACCACTTTAGCGGATTGGGTGTGGTAGACTATCTTGACTAAGCGGCGCCCCACTGTGGCGCGTAGGTTAGATTTGAGCAGAGAAGAGATTAAAGGGGATGGTCATGCAGGGGAAGAGTGAGGTGGGCTCAATCGAGCGTTATATTGAGCAGATAAATAGTGGCGCACAGCCCGATACCGATTATCTTCAGTATCCATTAAGGGGGGCTCCCTTTACTATTAGTGGGGCCACTCTAGCACGCCTTGTAGAGCAGCATCGTTACCTGATCACCCCTACGGGAGGGGGTGAAGCGTTACTATTAGTGGGGATTCGTGCTGCCGGTAGTGATGCCCCTTTTGGGGTTTGGCTCAATGAGGCAACCATCTATGAGCAGGTGGGGGATTATCAGTCTCTCAATTGTCTCTTACTGATTTGGGATCGTAAACACCATAAAATCGCTCTATTTCGGGGATCGACACTCCCCCATATCACAGCGGTTAATGAGCAACGGCAGCAACCTGATGCACGAGTCGCTAATCAGCTCTCTATGGGGCTCTACAACTACCGTGTAGGTGCCCATGAGCCGGAAGGGCGCCCTCCAGAGGAGGGGGCGTTTCGATTAAGCCGACTGCAGCCGGTGCCTATCTGGCGTTATGGTGAGAAGGGGCTTTGGCTCGACTTATCGGTACCCAATGATCATATCCATAGTGCCCAAAGCAGAACACAACCGACAGGGATTAGTTATGCTTCGGCGGGCTGTCAAGTGGTAGAAGGGGATCAGACCGACGCTGGGATTGAGGGGTTGTACCAAACATTTCGCCTCTTTGCCGGATTGAGCGCTCAGCCCCATCGTGATGAGATCGGTCTTCCCTACCAATATCTACTTACCCATACTCGTCACCTTGAGGCGATCGCTTTAGGGAGTAGGGCTCTAATACTGCAACATGGCTCACAAGGGCATTTGGTAAGGAGTGTGCAAGAGGCGCTGATGGCAGCCGATTTTTTAGATGAGGATCATATTGATAAAGGCTACTTTAATGGTGCGACGACCTTAGCACTCTATCGTTATCAGCAGGCACATCAACTGCGTGCCGATGGGGTGATTACGGAGCAGGTTTGGCGCCATTTAGGGGGGAGGCGTGAGGCCTTCTATTAAAAGGGTGATGGTTGAGCTAGGTTGCTCCATGTGAGTCAATTTTTCTTTAAACTATAGCAACTGATTGTAATAGTAAGGGAGGGATCGGTTTACGATCCTTCTTCATTTCTTGAGATAACAGATGGGGGAGAAGTGGTGAAAAGAGATGGTATTTTAGCCCGATGGCCCTTTCTACAAGCATTAAAAGGGTATTCATTAACAACACTACGTCACGATCTGATGGGGGGATTGACGGTGGGAATGATTGCGGTGCCGCTCTCGATGGCATTGGCGATCAACTCAGGGGTTAGCCCACAAAATGGTCTCTATACAACCATTGTTGCCGGATTTTTAATCGCCCTATTTGGGGGATCACGCTTTAACGTATCGGGTCCAACGGCAGCCTTTGTGATTATTCTCCAACCCATTACCAACCAATATGGGGTGGCAGGCTTACTACTTGCAAGTTTTATGGCAGGAATCATTCTGCTGCTGATGGGACTCTTTAAGTTGGGGCGAATGGTTCATTTTGTACCCCATCCAGTCACGACAGGATTTAGTACAGGCATTGCGATTGTGATTGCTATGACTCAACTGCCTGATCTATTAGGAGCTGAGCCCTCTACCGCAATGAATGATTTCCTCTCCCGTATGGAGGGGATTGTTGGGCTCTTTAAAGAGGTCTCTTACGTCGACTTAATGCTGGGCATCGGTACCCTTTTAGGCTTAATTCTGCTGCCGCGTCTTATTAAGCGAGTGCCCCCCCATCTAATCGTTTTAGGTATTGTGGCGCTTTTGGGTATCTGGCTTAAGGAGCTTGGTTTTCAGTTTCGCACTATCGATTCTGTCTTTAGTTATACCGCTGTTGATGGAACGACGGCAACGGGCATTCCATCGACTCTTCCTACCTTCTCACCGCCATGGAATGATGAAGCGGGAAACTCAATCTTTTCATGGACGATTATCCAAGAGCTATTGCCAAGTGCCTTCGTTATCGCGATTTTAGGTGCGATTGAGTCACTGCTCTGTGCGGTCGTTGCTGATGGGATGAAAAATACTCGGCATAACCCCGATGCGGAGCTTGTCGGTCAAGGGATTGGGAATATTGTCGCCCCTTTCTTCGGTGGCTTTGCTGCTACCGGTGCACTTGCTCGTACGGCTGCAAGTATTCGTGCAGGGGCGAAGACACCGATTGCCTCAATCATTCATGCACTCTTTGTTTTAGTCACATTGCTTCTGCTTGCGCCCCTACTAGGATATCTCCCAATGGCAGCATTGGGCGGCATGTTACTGATGGTGGCGTGGAGCATGGCCGATCTTCGTTACTTTAAAGAGACCTTAAGGATGGCGCCGACTCAAGATCGTATCATCCTCTTTACCTGTCTTATCCTCACGGTTCTCTTTGATATGGTGGTGGCGGTAATGGTCGGGATGATCTTAGCTAGTCTGCTCTTTATGGCCCGTATGACACAGATGACTCAAGCAGACTTTCTTTTAGAGGGCGCTGCATGTGATGATGATGCCTCCTGTGATGAGGAGGAGCGCCGTAGTCCGATTCTTCATTACGAGATTCGTGGTCCCTTCTTTTTTGGTGCAGCGCGAAAGGCACTCGAGTCATTTGAGCGGCTCCCCCATATTAGTCAATCATTTGAGGTGGTTATTATTGATCTCTCGGCAGTCCCTTTAATTGATTTAACAGGATTAATTACGTTCAAAGCGATGTTAGAGCGTCTAAAAGGGAAGGGGATCCGGATCATTATGGTAGGGCTCAATAGTGGGACTAAAGAGACATTAGGGAAAGCGGGGCTCTCGCCAAAAAAAGAGGAGGGAATCTTTTGGGCAAGTGATACGGCGGAGGCTCGATATTTAGGGGAAGCGCTCTTAGCCTGTGAGACAGATGAGGAGGCACTTAAGCTCAAGGAGCGGTAAATTTTATTAAAGGGTTGTCAATTGAGGTAATAGAGTGAGGAGAGTGTGTTATTTCCGATCACCCTTATTGACAGGAGTACCCCACTTCATCATATATTAAGGATCATTTATCCTCTTTATGAGGGTGATAAGTGGCAGCTGATTATTACTTAAGCCGTCGCTTTTTACAGAATTTTTATAGAAGAATAAGAGTCGAAAAGACCAGAAGAAGAGGAGGGTGCTGTGCCAGTTAAACTCTATCCACTAGGGGATCGAGGGGTCACCTTGAGCTGTGGGGGAGAGGGGGTCTCGCTTGCGGTTCAGAGACGGATCTGGTGGATCGCTCAGACCCTTCAGCAGCAGAGAGAGGAGGGATTGCCCATTTTAGAGGTGATTCCAGGGATGAATAACCTCACCCTCACTTTTGTGCCACAACAATCGAGGCAGCGATCGCTTCTTAAGCGGTTAGAATCACTCTGGCATGAGAGTGCTCAACGGACTGCTGATACCGCTCCTCTTGGGCGTACTGTTGAGGTGCCGGTCACCTATGGTGGTCCGCTGGGGATGGATCTTCCCGCAGTTGCCAAGTATCACCAGATGGGAATTGATGAGGTGGTGGAGCGCCATACAGCGCCCCTCTATACAGTCTATTTTGTAGGATTTATGCCTGGCTTTCTCTATCTTGGTGGGCTTGATGACGCTCTTATCACCCCTCGTCACTCGACTCCTCGACTCGCTATTCCTGCAGGAAGTGTCGGAATTGGTGGTGCTCAAACGGGGGTCTATCCTAAAGAATCCCCAGGGGGATGGCAGATTATTGGTAATAGTAAACTCACCTTTTTTGATGTCACTAAAGAGGAGCCTTCACTCTTAATGCCGGGGGATCAGCTCCGTTTTGTAGCAGAGGAGATTTTAGAATGATTGAGATTCTCTCTCCAGGGTTGCAGAGCACTGTTCAAGATTATGGTCGCTTCCACTACGCTCACTTAGGGGTAGGGAAGGGGGGTGCTATGGATACCCTATCACTCCATATCGCTAATCGTTTAGTGGGGAATGCCGGCAATACAGCTGCATTAGAGGTGGTGATTCTTACGCCGATTCGCCTGAAATTTCATCACCCCTGTTGGGTTGCCGTTACCGGCTCTAATTGCCAAATTATCCTTAACCAACATGCTCAAGGGTGGCATGGATGGCGTATTGCTATCAAGGCAGGTGATACCTTAGAGTTACGTCCCACCCACAACTCTGGGCTCTATAGCTATCTTGCCTTCTCTGGAGGGCTTGATACACCAAAAGTGTTGGGCTCTTACAGTACCGATATTAAGAATCATCTTGGGGGGCATAAAGGGGATGGTACTCCTTTGAAGAGGGGGGATCGACTACAACTTAAGTCACCGAGCAGCACCATCACCCATGCGATTGGGGCGAAGATGTTTAACCGCAATTTTATTAGCTCTCAGATCGCGCTCTTAAAAGGACCAGAGTTTCACCACTTTACTCCTGAGGCGCAACAGCGCCTATTAGAGCAGCCGTGGCAGGTGAGTAACAATAGTAATCGGATGGGGATTCGGTTAACGGGGGGGCAATTAGAGCGAATTGAGGAGGGTGATCTGCTCTCATCAGGCGTCTATGAGGGGGTGATTCAGGTACCCCCTAATGGTGAGCCCCTTATTCTTGCCGCGGAGGCACAAAGTACTGGAGGTTATCCCCGAATTGGTGTGATTCCTCAAGCAGAGCTCTGGAAGCTCGCCTATCTCTCCTATCGTGAGCCACTCTACTTTACCCTTATTGATGATGAGGCGGCAGAAGCACGCCTGAAGCAGCAGCAACAATACTTAAATAACTTGGAATATATGATTCATTTAGATGGAGCAACGTTTGGACGATATTATGACTAAGAGTAAACCGATGCGTGTTGATCTCAACTCTGATTTAGGGGAGAGTTTAGGATTATGGCGAATGGGGAGTGATGCAGAGATTCTGCCCTATATCTCCTCAGCTAACATTGCCTGTGGCTTTCATGCTGGTGATCCTGCCATTATGAGAGAGACAGTGCAAAACGCACTAGAAGAGGGTGTGGCGATTGGTGCACACCCCTCCCTTCCGGATCTTGTGGGGTTTGGGCGACGTAATATCGCCATCACCCCTGAGGAGGCGTACGATCTGATCATCTATCAGGTAGGTGCATTAATGGGCTTTTTAAAGCTCTTTGGAGCATCGCTACACCATGTTAAGCCTCATGGGGCCCTCTATCAGATGGCAGCACGTGATGAGTCTCTGGCCCTTGCGGTTGCGCAAGCGGTGGCAGATCTTACAAATGGGGAGGCAATACTCTATGGGTTAGCGGGCAGTGAGCTCATCAAAGCAGGTCGATCACTTGGGCTATCAGTGGCCAATGAGGTCTTTGCCGATCGCACCTACCAAGAGGATGGGCATCTTACCTCACGGTTAGAGAGAGATGCGCTGATTACAGATCCTGATATTGCTATCGCTCAGGTTTTGCAGATGGTTGTCGATAACGAGGTTACCACCACTACTGGCGTGGTCATCCCCCTTGAGTGTGACACAATCTGCATTCATGGAGATGGAGTCACGGCACGCCAATTTGCGCATACGATCCATCATGCTTTAAGGAAGCGAGGGATTATGATTACCTCATCCTTCTGCAGCGCAGATGATCCTATGTACCATTAGGGAATTAAGTAGGGTTGTGCTATTAATGGAGTAATCGACTCACCGTGAGGAGAGTGACCACTATCAACTGGTGGTGGTTACCCATAATTAATAATAAACATAATCATTACAATAACCACAACAATAATAATAACAATAAAGGAGCGGTTATGAATGTCATTCAAGAGCGTCGTCGAGCCATTATTGGTGCACTCTTTCTGATGGGACTCTCTGCCATTGGTCCCGGATTTTTAACACAAACTACCCAATTTACCCTGCAACTAGGGGCGAGCTTTGGATTTGTCATTTTAGTCTCAATTCTTCTTGATCTTGGAGCGCAACTCAATATCTGGAAGGTGATTACCGTCTCTAATATGCGGGGGCAAGATATTGCGAATAAGGTGATTCCTGGATTGGGCTATTTTGTCTCTTTTCTTGTGGTGATTGGAGGGCTCGCCTTCAATATTGGTAATGTTGCTGGAGCGGGTTTAGGGATTGAGGTCTTTACGGGGATATCGGTAGAGATGGGGGCGATCATTAGTGCTGCGGTGGCCATTGGGATCTTTCTCTTTAAGGAGGCGGGGCGCATTATGGATAAATTTGTTCAATATGCGGGGATCTTAATGATATTGTTAACCCTCTATGTGGTTGCGCAATCATCACCCCCCATTGGTGAAGCGGCGCTACGCACCTTCTATCCTGAGTATATTGATGCTGGGGTGATTTTAGCCATTGTGACTTTAGTGGGCGGAACAGTAGGGGGGTATATCACCTTTGCTGGGGCTCATCGGCTTCTTGATGCAGGGGTTCATGGTAAAGAGGCTCTCAAAGAGGTCTCCTATGGGTCGATGATGGGTATTGGGGTTACGGCAGTGATGCGCCTTATTCTCTTTTTAGCCGTTCTAGGGGTGATTTCACAAGGGTATCGATTAGCTGAAGGGAATCCGGTTGCCTCTGTCTTTCGGCATGCTGCTGGTGATATGGGGTACTATATTTTTGGGGTAATTATGTGGGGGGCTGCCATCACTTCAGTGATTGGGGCGGCCTATACTTCGGTTACCTTCCTTCGGGTTTTCTCCCCTCTTGTCGCTACCTATCAAAACCGCTTTATTATCGCCTTTATTCTTATCTCAACAGTGGTCTTTGTTAGTGTGGGACGTCCGGTAGAGATCTTAATTTTAGTGGGTACCTTAAATGGGCTGATTCTCCCTTTAACTCTGGGGCCTCTCCTCTTTGCGGCATATAAGCGTGAGGTGGTGGGGGATTACCAACATCCCATCTGGCAGACCTGTTTTGGGGCGGTGGTGGTGATTGTGATGACCCTCTTAAGTATCAATGCGATCTACAATTATATTATTGGTTGGCTGAGTTGATGCCAATGTTAGGAGAGATGGGTCTTTTTGTGTGCATTTAGATCCATCTCTAATGTGCTAATACCTTCAATAATTGTACACTCATCGGGGGGATGATTTGTGGCGCAGCTTGCTTGTAGCTGGGCAAGGCGCCGTTTGAGATCTTGCAACTCATGGATCCGAATCTCAATATGTTCAATATGTTCTCGCACAATATCGTTAATGGGAAGACAGGTACTCTCCCCTTCGGTAGCGGCGGTTAGGAGCGCACGAATCTCCTCAAGTGACATATCAAAAGCACGGCAATTGCGGATAAAGGTGAGTCGTTCTAGATGGTGCTCTTGGTAGATACGATAATTATTCGCAGCCCGTTGAGGTTCTGGCAGTAAGCCCTCCTTCTCATAGTAGCGGATTGTCTCTACCGGTACTCCGCTCACTGTTGCTAATTGCCCAATTCTCACGATTGCCCCCTCTCATCTTAAAATCGCCATTTTAGCTTGACCCTGTAGTGACTATAGGGTGTTTAATAGATTTCAATATAGTGAAAATTATAGGAGAAGTCTATGAGAGCCGATGAGCAGATACATGAGCACTCTGATCACTGCACCCATGATCATGGGGTAGATGAGGTGGCATTAACTGGAAATGATGCCTGCTCCCTCCATGATCATGAGGGGGATGCAGCGCGCTTAGCATCATTATCGATTCCAAAGGATTATCAAAAGAGCACTCTAATTATTCCTGAGATGGATTGCCCTATGGAAGGGGCTATGTTGCGGGAGTTGATTGAGCCGATGGAGGGGGTAGATGATCTCTACTTCAACTATTTAAAGCGTGAATGTCACATTGTACATAAAGGGGATGTAAGCCGATTTTTAGCGCCGATCGCTGAATTAGGTATGACACCTCGATTAGCGGGCGAGAGTGTAGAGGAGGCGCCAAAAGGGTGGTTTGCGCGCTATCAGACGGCTCGACTAATTATCTCTGGGGTTGCAGCTGCATTAGCAGAACTTTTTCATTTTACGATGGCCGATGGGGGGAGCAAGTTACTGGTTACCGGATTGTTCGCTGCCCTCTCGATTGCTCTAGTAGGATTAGATACCTATAAGAAGGGGTGGATTGCTCTTAAGAATCGAACCTTAAATATTAATGCATTAATGAGTGTTGCCGTTACTGGTGCCCTACTTTTAGGGATCTTTCCCGAAGCGGCAATGGTGATGTTTCTCTTCACCCTCTCTGAGGTGATTGAGGCAAAGTCATTAAGTCGTGCACAAAATGCCATTGAGGATCTGCTTACCTTAACACCGGATGAGGCGACGGTTATAGAGGGTGATGAGGTGAAACTTATGGCAACCGAATCGATTCCGGTAGGGGCGATGATTCGTATCCAGCCAGGGGGGCGAATTCCACTTGATGGGGTGATTACATCAGGGATGAGCAGTTTAGATGAGTCGCCAATTACCGGAGAGTCTCTTCCTGTGGATAAGTCTGTGGGTGACTCTGTGTATGCAGGGAGTATAAATCAGCAGGGGTTATTAGAATACCGCACCACAACAGATGCCTCTGGCTCAACATTAGCAAAAATTATCAACACCATTGAGGAGGCGCAAGGTAAGCGAGCGCCAGTAGAGCGTTTTATCGATCGCTTTGCAGCCCTCTATACCCCGATTGTCTTTATGGTGGCGATTGCAATTGCACTCTTCTCACCGTGGGTTTTTAAGATTAGCTGGTTTGATGCGATCTATAATGCTTTAGTCGTGTTGATTATCGCATGCCCCTGTGCATTAGTGATCTCCACACCGGTTTCAATTGTGAGTGCGCTCACTGCTTTTGCCCGTCATGGAATATTGGTTAAGGGGGGGGAATATCTTGAAATTGGAAGTGAGCTTAAAAATCTTGCCTTTGATAAAACGGGCACAATTACGAAAGGTTCACCCCAACTAGTGGCGACAGAGCTCCTTGATCCTGAAGCGTTGGCGATTGGGATGAGTTTAGCTTACTACTCTGATCACCCTGTCTCACGGGCCATTGTGGCAGATTATCAGGGGGAGCGTTACCCTTTAACGGCCTTTAAAGCGCTACTTGGTGAGGGGGTGGTCGCTCATTATGAGGGTGAAGAGTATGCCTTAGGAAAGCGTACACTCTTTGAGCGTTACGGGTTGATTGATGATGCTGTAGCGGCAGCTTTAGCTGCAGATGAGAGGCGTGGACATACCGTTAGCCTCTTTGGATCAAAGAGAGCGCTCCTTGGCTACTTTGTTGTGGCAGATCAGGTAAAGCCACATAGTAAAGAGGCGATTACAGCCCTCAATCAGCAGGGAATCCATACGGTATTACTCTCAGGGGATAATCAGCGAGCCGTTGATCATATCGCCCAAGAGGTAGGTATTTTAGAGGCTGACGGAGGATTGCTTCCAGAAGAGAAGGTGCGTGAGATTGAGCGCCTTAAAGCGAAGGGTAAAAGTGGCATGATCGGGGATGGGATCAATGATGCTCCTGCGCTTGCACTTGCTGATATCGGCTTTGCAATGGGGGTGATGGGCACTGATGTGGCGATTGAGACGGCTAATGTTGCGCTGATGGATGATGATCTTCGGAAGCTTCCTTTCTTCATTGAGGGGACCCGAAAGACGATGGCGATTGTACGGCAGAATATCGCTTTTGCTTTAGGGGTGAAGGGGCTCTTCTTCCTTTTAGTGCTGCTAAATATGGGATCGATGTGGATGGCCGTCTTTGCCGATGTGGGAACCAGCTTATTGGTGGTGCTCAATGGATTGCGTCTACTTCGTATGAAGCCAAAGCGGCGATAAGTAGAGAATCTATAATAAAGAGAACGCCCTTAACCTTAATAGATGGTTAAGGGCGTTTTTTATCGTCTTTTGTTAGTAGAGGGGGAGTGCTAAGAAGAGATTGATCACTAGAGCATTAGCAATATCGATAAAGAAGGCACCCACCATAGGAACGATTAAGAAAGCCATTCGAGAGGGGCCAAAGCGACTTGTAACCGCTTGCATATTGGCAACCGCAGTGGGGGTTGCTCCGAGTCCAAAACCACAATGCCCTGCCGCTAAGACGGCGGCATCATGATTGCGCCCCATCACAGGATAGGTAATAAAGAGAGCATAGAGTGCCATTGCAGCGGTTTGTGCTAAGAGAATAACAAACATTGGAAGAGCTAAGGAGGCAAGTTCCCAAAGCTTTAAGCTCATTAATGCCATCGCTAAAAAGAGGGAGAGTGAGACATTCCCAAGGAGGGTTACGGTACTGCTTGAGAGATTCACCTTAGGGGTGAAGTGGAGTGTATTATTGATGATTGCCCCCACAAAGAGGATAAAGACAAAGGGGGGGATTGTTAAGGAGCGCTCCTCATTGATGGGGATTTGTCCAAAATGCTCCGCAAGAGAGGAGCCTATAAAGAGCGCAAGGGCGATCAATCCGATGGTCTCTAATAGGGTGACTGCTGTAAGTTGGGGGACAGTAGGTTCCCGCTCAGCTGTGACATCCACCTCCTCAATAGGAGCATGGGTCGTCAGAGGGCGCTCTTTTTGGTGGCGAAGAAGCAGTTGGGCAACAGGTCCCCCAATTAGCCCACCGAGAACGAGTCCGAAGGTAGCACTGGCCATAGCGACTTCTGTGGCATTTGTTAACCCATATTCACGACTAAAGACCTCTGCCCAAGCCCCTCCAGTGCTATGTCCGCCAGAGAGGGTAATTGAGCTTGAGAGTAATCCTAACAGTGGGTCGAGACCAATCAATTTAGCAAGGGTAATACCAATACTATTTTGTACGATTAATAGGCCGGTCACCACAAAGAGAAAGATCACCAAAGGCTTACCCCCTGCACGAAGACTGGCAATATTGGCATTGAGCCCTATTGTGGCAAAGAAGCTAAGCATCAATGCCTCTTTTAATCCCTCATTGAAGCTAAACTCGGCGCCATATAGGGATTTGATAAGCAGCAATAAGGTGGCAACAACCAATCCTCCAATGACAGGGCTAGGGATGGTAAAGCGATGAAGAAAGGGGGCTTTCCTGCTTAAGGTATGCCCAATCAAGAGGGTAATGCTCGCAGAGACTAATGTGCCGTAAGCACCGATCGTTATTGGCTCCATATCGATTGAATTCCTTCTATAACATTCAATGAATCATAGTAATCATAGTAATGAGTGATTAAAACACTCCATTTTAGCATTAAATGGCGCCCCCCTTTTATGGGGTGAATAAAGCCTGTTATACTCGAACTACTCTTCATTAAGTAAAAGGATCAATAAGACATGAGATGTTTAGATAGAATTAAGGGTTGGATAGGGCTCTCTCTACTATTTCTCCCACTATTAGCTGGCGCAGATGAGGCTTTTATCACCCAATATTTTAAAGGATTTGATGCTTTAGAAGCGGAGTTTACGCAGGTGATCACCAATAAGCGGCAAGAGGAGCGTTCAAGTGGAGATCTCTACCTTCAGAAGCGCTCAATGCATCAATTAAACCCTAAGTTCTTTTTTGATTATCAAGCACCATTTCCTCAGCAGCTCATCAGTAATGGTAAACAGATGTGGGATTATGATGTGGATCTAATGCAGGTGGTTATCCGCTCAACTGAGACCCTTGCCGATAATCCACTCTTAGTGATTCTTCTTGGAGAGGAGGAGCTAACCGACTTCTTTACCATCAAGGTGCGTAAAGATCGCCGCCATTATGAGTTAATCCCTAAAGAGCGTGGAGAGGGCATCACCCTTGATAAGGTAGCGGTCTATTTTGAGGGGGGTGTTTTAAAGGGGTTTACTGCTATTGAGAGCAGTGGGCAGCAGATTGAATTACATCTGACCAATATTAAACAGAATCCTATCTTCGATAGTAAAATTTTTGAGTTTGTCCTCCCTAAAGGGGTGGATCTAATTGATGAGCGATAATAGTTATCTATGAGTAATAATGATCTTTTTGCCGATTTAGCAGAGGAGAGTGCGAAAAAGTTTGCTCCTCTAGCCGATCGTCTTCGCCCTAAATCGCTTGATGAGATGGTGGGGCAAGAGCATCTATTGGCCGATGATGCTCCATTAGGATTGGCTTTTAAAAGTGGTGAGCCCCACTCAATGATTCTGTGGGGGCCCCCTGGTGTGGGTAAAACGACCTTAGCGAATCTTGTCGCTGATCAGTTTGATGCTGCTTTTATTGCACTATCGGCGGTCTTTTCAGGGGTTAAAGAGATTCGAGAAGCGATTGAACAGGCGAAACAGAATCAGCTATTAGGGCGCCGAACAATGCTCTTTATCGATGAGATTCATCGCTTTAACAAAGGGCAGCAGGATGCGCTTCTTCCCTATGTTGAATCGGGTTTGATCTACTTTATAGGGGCGACAACGGAGAACCCCTCTTTTGAGATTAATCGAGCACTCTTATCACGAGCATTTGTCTATCGTCTTGAGCCGCTCTCCGATGAGGCGCTACTCCGTTTAACGGAGCGAGCATTGACGGAGCAATATCCTGAGCTGAGTATTGATGAGGATGCACATCAACAGCTCGTGCAATTTGCTGGGGGGGATGGACGCCGCTCCCTCAATCTTTTAGAGCAAGTTGTCCGTACAGCGACTGCTGAAGGGGAGCAGAAGATCAGTAAAGAGCGAGTAACACAGGCTTTATCGACACAGCCAAAGCAGTTTGATAAGGGGGGGGATTACTTTTACGATCAGATTTCAGCAATGCATAAGTCGATTCGAGGCTCTAATCCTGACGGTGCGCTCTATTGGTTCACTTTAATGTTGGAAAGTGGTGCAGATCCCCGTTATTTAGGGCGACGAATTTTAATGATTGCGTGGGAAGATATTGGAATTGCTGATCCTCGTGGGATTCAGATTGCAACCGATGCTTTAACAACATATGAGCGCTTAGGATCCCCTGAGGGTGATCTTGCGTTAGCTGAAGCGGTGATCTATCTCTCTGTTGCAGCAAAATCAAATGCGGCATATATGGCCTTTAAGCGGGCACGAGCCTTTGTACGGAATGACCAGACCCGACCTGTTCCACTCCATTTACGGAATGCGCCAACAGAGTTAATGCGAGAGATGGGGCATGGTGAGGGGTATCGTTATGCCCATGATGAGCCCAACGCCTATGCAGCAGGAGAGCAGTATCTCCCCGATGGGCTTGAGGAGCAAAATTGGTATCAACCCACACCAAGAGGGCTTGAGGGGCAAATTAGTAAGAAGCTTGCCTATCTAAAAGAGCTCGATCGACGGGCACGCAATCGTAAGTAATTGATAGATAAAAAGAGAGCGCTCCTCTTAACTTCGGAGCGCTCTCTGATAAGAGGCAATTATTGGGGCTACTACGCCGTAATTAAGGCGATGGCAGCTTCAAGGCGCTGAAGAGTCTTCTCTCTTCCTACAAGGTAGAGAGTTTCATCTAAATTAGGGGAGCTTGTTCGTCCCACAATAGCGGTACGTAGAGGCATGCCAACTTTCCCCATACCGACATCAAGAGCTGCCATTGTCTCTTTGATGACACCATCGAGCGCTTCATTCTCCCAAGCAGTAAGGGCAGAGAGTCGGGTATGGAGCTCTTTCAACACTGGGAGTGATGTGGTAGTTAAGTTTCGCTCTTTCGCCTTCTCATCAAAGATTACCTCATCGAGGAAGAGGTATTGAACCTGCTCAGCTAGCTCCACAAGTGTGTGGGCTCGTTGAACATGGGCGGTAACAATTTGAGCTAATCGCTCATCGGCTTTTATATCAACTCCGAGCTTTGCTAAGAAGGGAGTGAGGAGCTCAGCAAGTTTAAGAGGATCACTATTGATCATATAGTGCTGATTGAGCCAACGTAATTTTGAGGTGTTAAAAGCGCTCGCTGATTTGCTCACCTTAGTAATATCAAAGAGCTTAATCATCTCATCTAGGGTAAAGATCTCCTGATCACCATGGGCCCAGCCGAGACGTACTAGATAGTTAATTACTGCCTCAGGTAGATACCCCTGCTCATAATACTCCATCACCCCTACTGCACCGTGCCGCTTAGAGAGTTTCTGTCCATCATCCCCTAAGATCATCGATAGATGGGCAAATTGGGGGAGCTCCGCTCCGAGTGCTTTAAAGATATTCACTTGTCGATAGGTATTATTAATATGGTCATCACCTCGGATAATATGGGTAATACCCATATCAATATCATCAACGACAACACAGAAGTTATAGGTGGGTGAGCCATCGGGGCGAGCAATAATAAGATCATCGAGTTCGCCATTATCGACACTCAATGTGCCATGGATCATATCGGTAAAGGCGGTACGCCCTACTAATGGGTTTTTAAAGCGAACGACCGGCTTTACCCCTTCCGGGATCTCAGGCAATGTTTTGCCAGGCTCTGGACGCCACTTGCCATTGTAACGAGGTTTCTCTCTCTTCGCTTCTGCAGCAGCACGCATCTCATCGAGCTCTTCTGGTGAGCAGTAACAGTAGTACGCATGCCCACTCTCAAGGAGCTGTTCAATCATCTCTTTATAGCGATCGAAGCGTTTTGTTTGAAAGTAGGGGCCCTCATCATACTTAAAACCAAGCCACTCAAGACTCTCCATGATGGCTTCCACCGCTTCGGGTGTGGAGCGTTCAAGATCGGTATCTTCAATACGTAAGACTGTGCTACCCCCATGGTGACGAGCAAAGAGATGGGAGAAGAGCGCAGTGCGAGCGCCACCAATATGGAGATATCCAGTTGGAGAGGGTGCAAAACGAGTTTTTATCATGAGTTCTATCTATCAATGTTGAAGTGAATAGGAAGTGGCATTACAGTTCACCGTACGGTGATGTCGAACTGTAGGGCCACTCAATTAGGATGCCTCCCGATTAGAGGAGGTCTGCCCCTAACGGGTTAAAACTTTACGTTAGGGCGTGAGCGCTTCACCTCTTCCGCTTTTAGCCAGGGCATCTCAGGGTACTTAAGTAAGTGTGAGATTAGAATATTAGGGAAGAGTGAACGGTAGTTATTATACTCCTCAATGGAGAAATTGTAATGTTTCCGTAATGTAGCGATACGCTCTTCGGCGCGACTTAACTCAGTAGAGAGTTGCATCATCTGCTCATTCGCTCGTAACTCTGGATACCCTTCTACGACCGCCATTAGGCGACCTAAGGAGCTATTCAACGCCCCCTCTGCACTGTTAAAGAGCTGATTGAGGGTTGGGTCGTTAAGGTTCTTTTTAAGGGTATCAAAACTGCCGGCAGCACCATTACGGGCATTAACGACGGCAGTTAGAGTCTCCTGCTCATGTTGCATATACCCTTTAGCAACCTCCACTAAGTTAGGGATAAGATCGTAACGGCGAGTCAGCTCGGTATCGATTTGGGCAAAGAGCGTCAGATATTGGTTACGCTTCTTAACTAAACCGTTGCGAATGAGAATGGCACCGTAGAGAAGTAGTGCTAGCAGGAGTATGGTGATTAATGTAGGGGAGAGGTATGTCATGGGCTATCCTATAAAATTTCAGGTCAGTAGATGAGCTATAAGTATACAAGATAAGTGGTGGCTAGGGGTAGCCTCTAACTCTCTTCAGCTGTTAGAGGGAGCGGGCGCAGTAGGAGGAGGGTTGACTCATAGAGGCTTAAAGTGAGTAGTACTAAAACGGTATGGGTAGCAAGATCACCCCCACTGCCATAGATGGGAATAAAACTTAACAGTGCTAAGAGGATAACCCCCATGCGAATACGGTGGAGCTGCTTTAGGGTGAGGAGGCGATATCCAACTAAGAGGGTTAGGATCCAGGGGAGTGAGAGAATACCTAATAGCAGGAGCCCATCGAGAGCGATCAATCGGATCACTTCTGTGAGTGGGAGCGCACCATTAGTAGCAAAAGGCCAGATATAGTACTCCTCAATAGGGGGGAGTAAGTAGTGGTAGAAGAGGGTAGCAATAAGTGGAATAGAGAGTAGCTCAATGAGCAGGAGTCGTTGAAGGTAGCGGTAGCTCTTCTCACTCCATCCCTTAGTGGGGAGTGCGCGACTATAGTTATAGAGAATCCATGGCAGACTAATGAGCATTGTGATCAGTAGGAGCAGTAGTAAGGGGATCGCCTCTTTCGGGGGAGGTGTACTGCTGCTTAGGGATGGAAGAAGTAGGGGGGTGATCAGCTGATAGAGATCGGTGATAAAGTATCGCGTCGTCGCGAAGATCGCTGCGATTCCAAAGAGGGTAAAGGCGGTACGGATTAGGGGATCATTGATCGTAATCCGCTCTTTCCCCTCTATTTTACGGGCAAACCAGAGTCCGACCTCAAAGAGAATTAAGACAATCGAGGCAAAGAGAATTTGTGAGATCGCATCGGGAGGGGTGATAATTGCACCAATCACAAAGGCTGCAATAATGATATAGGGGCGTGATGCGGCGATTCTTTCAGTTGAGATTACCTTCAATACCGCTAGGATGACGACGGCAACTGGCACCTCAAAGGCTACACCAAACGCAAAGAAGATGAGTAGGGTTAGGGAGATGAGTTGGTTAATATCCTGCTGCAGCGCACTGCCAGGGATCTGCTGGTTAGTTAAAAAGCCAAATGCTAATGGGAGCACAACGTAGTAGGCGAAGAGAACCCCCAGATAGAAGAGTAGAATGCTCGAGAGGAGAAGGGGAACAGCGACGGAGCGCTCATGTTTATATAGACCCGGGGCAATAAAGCGCCAGAGCTGATAGAAGGTCCATGGGATTGTAAAGTAGAAGGAGAGCCAAATCACCAATCGGATAGGGGTAAGAAAGTTATCTTGGACTCGAATGGAGATAAGTTGCGCCCCATCGGGAAGATGGTTGATGAGTGGTTGCGCTACAAAGAGGTAGATCTCCTCACGGAAAAAGAAGAGGCAGGCAAAGATAAGTGCAATGCCTTTAATAGCACTTAAAAGGCGGTCACGTAATTCAATAAGGTGATCGAGATATGATTGTGTCGACTCATCCTGCTGCTGTTTATCATGATGTACTGAAGTCTCACTCATGGGCTCGGCTACTCCTAACGTAAGGTATTAGTGTGACAGTGGTGCTCTCACTGACGAATTAGATCGGGCTGAATTAATCATTCGATATTGGGTAGATATCATACGGCTCTCTCTATCGATGCTTCTATAACTGATAAGCTAAGTGCGATTGAAGATAACCTCTTGAATAAGGCGGGTTCCTGTTATTGCCATAAGGAGTACAAGAGAGGAGATAATAATAAATTTAGCGACACGCACTCCGCGAACATGGTAGCGGTAGTGAGCAATCATCACCCCTCCAAAGAGGAACCATGCCGCTAAGGTGAGCACGGTTTTATGGATGGTGCTCTTTGTAAACCAGTGATCTAGAAAGAAGAAGCTAGTAATAAGACTGAGTGTTAAGAGGAGAAAGCCGATAGTAACTAATTGGAAGAGCCAACGCTCCATGCGCAATATAGGAGGAAGATTTCGGGTAAGAAAGGAGCTTTTAGGGGATTTTAACGCACGATCTCGCAAAATAATTAGGAGCGCTTGAATGGCAGCTAACATTAAGATGGCATAGGAGACAATCGAGGTAATAATATGGGCACCAAGGGGTAAGCTATCGAGATTGATCTGATGTTGTGACTGAAAGAGTGAGAGTCCGACCGCACCTGTTGCAAATAGCGTTAAGGCAATTGCAGTATTAGGTAGCCGCTTTATTTTTGGGAAGAGGACAAGCACCATAATAAAAGCGGTTAATGAGAGTGCTTTAAGGGCACCAATATCGATACTCTCTCCAAATCCAATAATTTGATGACTTAAGAGTGCGGCATGGGCAATTAATGCTGCGCTGATACTGCTGATCGCGCTAACGAGTGCAGTATGATTATTGCGAGAACGTACCAGGTAGATCAATGAGATGAGCGCTACAAGATAGAGTGCGATTGTGATTGTCGTAAGTACCATAATTCCGCTTTTGATTTAGGTGAAAATCTAATTATATAGAAAACTTTAAAGGGGTTCGCTTTTAAAGTAAACTATAGACTGAAATTATACCATTATAACATTGAAAGAGGGCTCATTACGCCCCTCTTTGCAGTTATAACTGAGCATTGGATTGATAGGACAGATATGTTTGAAAATTTAAGTGGACGTTTACGTCAGACGGTAAGAAGCTTGCGTGGTCAGGCACGTCTTACTGAGGATAATATTAAGGATGCTCTGCGTGAGGTGCGCATGGCTCTGCTTGAGGCGGACGTCGCACTTCCTGTAGTGCGTGAATTTATCGCAGGTGTGCGAGAGCGTGCAATTGGTCGGGAGGTTTTAGAGAGCTTAAACCCCGGTCAAGTATTGATTAAGGTTGTCCATGAGGAGCTCGTTAAGTTGATGGGGGAGGAGAATGAGTCCCTCAATTTACGGGTTCAGCCGCCAGCGATTATTTTAATGGCAGGACTCCAAGGAGCAGGAAAGACCACGAGTGTTGGAAAGCTTGCAAAATTTCTCAAAGAGCGTGAAAAGAAGCGTGTTGCGGTGGTGAGTGCTGATATCTATCGCCCTGCAGCAATTGAGCAGCTCAAAAAAGTTGCTGGGCAAGTTGGGGCAGAATTTATCCCCTCTACTACCGATCAAAAGCCGACAGAGATCGCTGCCGCAGCAAAAGAGTTTGCAAAGAATGGGGGCTTTGATGTTCTAATCGTGGATACGGCAGGTCGTCTTCATGTTGATGAGACATTGATGGATGAGATTAAAGCCGTTCATGCAGTACTTGATCCTATCGAGACCCTGTTTGTGGTTGATAGTATGACAGGGCAAGATGCTGCTAATACCGCTAAAGCCTTTAATGATGCACTCCCCTTAAGTGGTGTTATCTTAACGAAAGTAGATGGTGATGCTCGTGGGGGTGCAGCACTCTCGATTCGTCATATTACCCAAAAGCCTATTAAGTTTTTAGGTGTGGGGGAGAAGTCGGATGCCTTAGAGCCATTCCATCCGGAGCGCCTTGCATCCCGTATTTTAGATATGGGGGATGTCCTCTCGTTAGTTGAAGAGATTGAAGCGAAGGTGGATCATGAGCAAGCTGAGCGCTTAACAGAGAAGTTTAAGAAGGGGCAGCGTCTCGATCTTAATGATTTTAAAGCGCAGATGGAGCAGATGCTTAAGATGGGGGGGATCAATACCTTTTTAGATAAGCTCCCAGGGATGGGGGATATCTCAGAGAAGGTGAAGGGAAAGGCCGATGATAAGATCTTTAAGCGTAAAATTGCGATTATCAACTCCATGACACCGGAAGAGCGCGCCAATCCTAAATTATTGCGTCCCCCACGCCGTTTACGGGTAGCTAACGGTGCTGGCGTGAATATTCAAGAGGTTCACCGTCTTCTAAAGGAGTATGACCAGATGCAACGAATGATGAAGCAACTTAAGTCTGGGGGAATCGGTGGAGTGATGCGAACCTTTAGAGGCTTGCTCCCTAAACTGTAAGTTTAGAGGGTGCATTGAGCATTGAGTGATTAATTATTTAGAGACCGAATGGTAGTGAGTATCATCTTTCTACGATTCGGTCTCTCTTATATCTGCTTAACATTGATAAGTGGAATGATAAGTAATAAGTAGAGAGTGAGAGGAGATAGATTGTGAAGCAAGAGCGATCAGAGCGAGAGCAGGAGCGACTTTGGAGAGTGATGGAGCGAACCTTAAATGAGGCAACTAAAGAGCAGCGCCGTCGCCGCCGCTGGGGTATCTTCTTTAAGATTATTGGGCTTCTCTACTTCACATTGATCATTCTCCTATTGGTAGGGGGACGTGGAGAGCTAGATGAGCGTGCCCGTACTCAGGAAGCTTACACTGCGGTGATCGACCTCAAAGGAATCATTGCTGATGGTGAGTCTGCAAGTGCCGATCGTCTGATTACAGCACTGCGGCGAGCGTATAAAGATCCTAAAGTGAAGGGGATTGTGTTACGCATCAACTCAGGGGGTGGCTCACCGGTTCAAAGTGGTTATGTCTACGATGAGATTAATCGTTTAAGGGCACTTAATCCCCATATTAAGATCTATGCTGTCATCACCGATATCGGAGCATCGGGAGCATACTACATTGCGGCAGCAGCCGATGAGATCTATGCGGATAAAGCCAGTTTAGTGGGATCAATTGGGGTGACGGGCGCTGGTTTTGGTTTTGTTGAGAGCCTCGAGAAGCTTGGTATTGAGCGTCGTTTATATACTTCAGGTGAGCATAAAGCCTTTTTAGATCCTTTTCAGCCGATGAAGGAGGAGGAGACGCTCTTTTGGCAGGAGGTGCTCGATGGTGTGCATCAACAATTTATCAATATTGTGCTTGAGGGGCGTGGGGAGCGCTTAAAAGTGGCGGAGAACCCTGATCTTTTCACAGGGCTGATCTGGAATGGTGAGCAGGCATTAGCAATGGGATTAATTGATGGGTTAGGGTCAACGAGCTATGTGGCACGGGAGTTGATTGGTGCCCCATTTACTGTGGATTTTACCCTCAGAGAGGATCCCTTCGGTCGTCTGATGAAGGGATTGGGGGCATCACTTATTCAGCAGCTTAAGGTTGGCCTCTTAACACCGTCATTGCAGTAGGAGAAGGGGGGGTATCGCTAGAGACGCTCCCTCTATTGCTGCCCTTTTAGGCTCTGATCTTCGGTTAATAATCCTTTTAGTAGTAGATCTGCTGTGCGCTGATTACATGCAACAGGAATATTGTAGAGTGTAGAGAGGCGAATAAGGGCCTTAACATCGACATCATGGGGCATTGGGGTGAGTGGATCGGTAAAGAAGAAGAGCAGATCGAGCTTCTTATCACTAATCATTGCCCCTAGCTGCTGATCACCCCCCAGTGGTCCACTCTTTAGGCGAGTTAAGCTGAATTCAGGATAGGCGGTCAAAATATGTTGTCCGGTTGTCCCGGTGGCAAAGAGAATCTGCTCTTTAAAGAAGTGGTGATAATGCCCTATCCACTCCACGAGCTCACTCTTTTTTGCATCATGGGCGACAAGCCCAATGGTATGTTTAATCATTCTATTCTTCTCTCCATAGATATTTAGATGCTCTACTCTATCACCTCACCATAACAGTGGCGTGACGAAGGGCAATATCTCTTCGCTATCTGCCTCTTCTCTTGATTGGTTTCTCTATATGATAGACCTGTTGCCGGGTATGATTGATGACAATAGGGGAGAGGAGGAGGAGGGCTGCTAAGTTTGGAAGCACCATAAACCCATTAAAGAGGTCAGAGAGATCCCACACTAATTCCACATTGATCATAGCGGCAAAGAAGACACCAATAACTGCTGTAAGCTGAAAGAGGCGAACAGCTTTAGGGGAGCTAAAGAGATAGCGCACATTATTTTCAGCATAGTAGTACCATCCGATAATGGTAGAAAAAGCGAAGAAGAGGAGGGAGAAGGAGATAAATATTCCCCCAATATGGCCAAAGATTAATTCATAAGCATATTGAGTAACGGCAATTCCTGCCTTTCCAGCATCGCTATAGAAGCTTAAAAAAGAGGGATCGGTCAGATTAGCCTCACTCCAGCCCCGTAAGCCGGAGGTGATAATGACTAAGCCCGTTAAGGTGACAATCACCCCCACAATAAAGACCCCCATCATCGCAATAAAGCCCTGCTCCTCTGGTGAGCGGACTTTAGCGACCGCATGGGCATGAGGGGTTGACCCCATTCCTGCCTCATTAGAGAAGAGACCACGGGCTATTCCATAACGCATTGCTTGCTGAATAGCCACGCCCGCACCTCCCCCTAAGACGGCAGTAGGATTAAAGGCAGCGATAAAGATCGATTTAAAAGCAGGGAGAATATATTGGTAGTTGTATATCAACATGATGGCGGCACCTATTAGGTAGAAGAGTGCCATCGTGGGGACCACTTTTTCGGTAAAGGAGGCGATTGTACGTAATCCACCCATCACCACAAAGGCCATAATTGTGGCGACGATGCCACCAGAGACCCAGGTGGGGATTTTAAGTGAGTGCTCAAAGGCAGAGGCGATGGAGTTTGATTGCACCATATTACCCACTAAACCTAGGGCAAAGATGATAAAGAGTGCGAAGAGAACCGCAAGCCAGCGCCACCCTAAGCCCTGCTCGATATAGTAGGCTGGCCCCCCCACAGTCTGCCCATTACGATCTTTACTCTTAAATTTCTGCGCCAAAATAGCTTCAGCGTAGATGGTGGCCATCCCAAAGAAGGAGGAGATCCACATCCAGAAGATTGCGCCGGGGCCTCCTGCCATAATAGCGGTTGCCGGACCGGCAAGATTTCCGGTGCCCACCTGCCCTGCTACAGCTGTTGTAATTGCTTGAAAAGAGCTCATGCCGCTCTTATCTGCGCGCTCACCCGAGAAGTTAAGTTTTTTAAAGAGGGATTTAAAGGCTACCTTAAAGCGACGTATCTGAATAAATCCTAAGCGGATTGTGTAGTAGATTCCTGTGCCACATAGTAGGTAGATTAAGAGGTAATCCCATAAAATCAGTAGAAGCAGATCAACAATCTCTTGCGCAAACATTATCATTATTTCTTATCCTAAAAGTCCCTCTCTAGCCGCAGCGAGTAGAGTCTTGCTTATGTGATTCGCTACAGTCATTTATTGAATGTGTGTTAAAATCGACCTGAGCGATCCGTGGTGACAGGCACGATTCTCAATATAGAAAAACGCCCTATTATATAGTCTAATGGGGTGAGAGACTATCAAATTTTAGGAGAGGTTATGCAGGTATTAGTATTAGGAAGTGGCGTCGTAGGGACAACCCTCGCTTACTATCTTGCCAAAAAAGGACTTGAGGTGACGGTAATTGATCGGCAGGAGGGGCCTGCGCTTGAAACGAGCTATGGCAATGCTGGGCAGATCTCACCTGGGTATGCAACCCCTTGGGCGGCACCCGGAATACCCTTAAAAGCGATGAGGTGGCTTGTACAAGATCATGCTCCCTTAGCGATTAAACCAACGAGTAAACTCTTTCAGTATCAATGGATGTGGCAGATGTTACGTAACTGTACTGCCTCCCGTTATGCTGTCAATAAGGCGCGTATGGTGCGGGTCTCAGAGTATAGTCGTGATTGCATGAAAGCGCTTCGAGAGGAGACTGGAATCACTTACGAGGAGCGAACCTTAGGGACAACTCAGCTGCTCAGAACAGAGAAGCAGATGGAAGCGATTAAGAGTGATATTGAGGTTTTGGAGGAGTTTGGAGTCCCCTATGAGGTCTTAGATGTTGATGGCATTATCAATGTCGAGCCTGCGTTAGAGAAGACCGCTCATAAGTTAGCGGGGGGATTGCGCCTTCCGAATGATGAGACGGGGGATTGCTATCTCTTTACGAAGCGTTTGGCGAGTATGGCAGAAGAGTTAGGTGTGCAGTTTAAATTTAATGCCACAATTGAAAAGATTAGCCGCAATGGTGATAAAATCGAAGGGGTTTGGGTCGATGGTGAGCTCTTAAGGGCTGATCAATATGCTGTCTGTTTAGGTAGTTATGCGACTGAGATGTTGCTACCTTTAGGGATTAAGGTGCCAGTCTATCCATTGAAGGGGTATTCATTAACCATCCCTATTACCGATGGAGCAATGGCTCCGAAATCGACGGTACTTGATGAGACCTATAAAGTGGCGATTACTCGATTTGATGATCGTATTCGCGTTGGGGGTATGGCGGAAGTGAGTGGATTCGACCTCTCATTAAACCCTAAGCGTCGCGAGACGTTAGAGCTTGTGACGAAAGATCTCTACCCAGAGGGGGGAGACCTTTCAGCAGCAGAGTTTTGGACAGGATTGCGTCCTGCGACACCAGATGGAACACCTATTATTGGTGCAACTCACTATTCTAACCTCTTCTTAAATATTGGTCATGGAACACTTGGGTGGACAATGGCAGCAGGATCGGGTCGTTACCTCAGTGATTTAATGGTTGGAGAGCAGCCGGAGATTAGCACAGATGGGCTGGATGTTTCCCGTTACACTTAGTACTTAAATAGTGTTCAATCAGTAGTATGAAGCCCCTCAAATGAGGGGCTTCTCTCTTTAGGATATTAGAGTCAAGCATCAATGCTACTGATAATCGGCTTTAGTGCGATAGATGCGAACGCCGACAGCATCGGTATCCTCAATCGCCGTTAGTTTGTTGAGCTCAATGGTGAGCGCAGGAATCGAGAAGGCCTCAATGAGCTCCTTTGCTAACTGTTCAGTAAAGGTCTCTACTAAGAGAAATGCAGAGTTTTTAGCAAACTTCTTTATATAGTTACTCACCTTCTCATAATCGAGGGTGAGGGAGATATCCTCCTCTTTAGCGGAAGGGCGATTATCCCATTCCATCTCAAGGTTGAGGCTAATGGGTTGAATATTATTCCGCTCATGGGGATAAATCCCGATAATGACATCCAACTTTAGATTCTTAATAAAGACAATATCGTTCATTTTTCTCATCTATTTAGGTTTATTAATTGCCAGCAAAAAGGATTATCAGAAGAGAGAGTGCCAGGAAGATGCCAAATATCAAGAGATTTGCGCGGAAGAAATTCCTTTTGCTTGGATTTTTAGCCGCGATAGCCCAATAGATAAACATGATGATATTGACGAGAGGGATCATCAGCACAACTAGGGCGACTACCCATTCGCCGATACTGACTGGCTGTGAGTAGTGGTCATTATTTTGATATAGCTTCTGCTGCTGATTCGAGTTTTGGTATTGATTAGTAAAATTATTCATATCATCTTCTTTTAATAAAACTTTGAAATCAGGATCTCTCCTATATCACACTAGGTGATAACCCAATATTTGGTCATTTGAGGGGCTTCTTAGTAAGCTGCAATAGGGTATGAACCTAATACCTTGAAGAATGAGGAGACCTCTTTTATCTCCTCAAGTGCCAGCTGGACGCCATGCTCACTCTGATGCCCTAATATGTCGATAAAAAAGACATAGCTCCAATTACTATTTTTGGAGGGGCGTGACTCAATGCGAGTCATCGTAATATTATATTTCGAGAGGGGGGCAATGAGGTGGAGGAGTAATCCTGGCCGATCATTGGCGGATACTAAAATAGTGGTTTTATCATTACCGCTAGGAGGGACCTCTTTACGGCCAATCACTAAAAATCGGGTGCTATTGGTGAGGTTATCTTCAATATTCTTTTGTACTATGGGAACGCCATAGTGACGAGCTGCCTGCTTCCCCCCTAGAGCGGCACTATTAGGCTCATCTGCTGCGCGCATAATAGCCCCGGCATTTGAGTTGGTTGGTACCTGTTCGGCATGGGGTAAATACTCATCCAGCCAGCTGCGACACTGCGCTAATGATTGGGGGTGTGCATAGATTGTCTTGATTGCACTGTAATCGCTCTCATGGGAGATTAAGTTTTGATGGATCTTTAACTCTGTCTCACCACAGATGGAGACATTTGCACTCATAAATGAGTCGAGCGTTTGATTGACAGCTCCTTCGGTGGAGTTTTCGATAGGAACAACACCAAAATCGATCTTTTCTGATTCAACGGCATGGAACACCTCATCAATAGTGCGAATAGGTGTGGCATTGACTGAGCCCCCAAAGTGCTTAAGAGTGGCCTCCTCAGTAAAGGTCCCCTGTGGGCCTAGGTATCCCACATGAAGCGGTTTTTCGAGGGAGAGGCAGATTGACATTATTTCCCGAAAGAGACGAGCGATATCCTCATCTTTTATTGGGCCTTGATTTTGAGCCATTTTACTGGCGAGAACTTTCGCCTCCCGCTCAGGGCGATACATCTCGGTATCGCCGGCGGCGATCTTAATCTCTCCAATGGCTTGAGCTGCTTTAGCCCGTTTATTAAGGAGCGTTAAAATCTCTGCATCGTACTGGTCAATAGCGGCGCGATGGGTGGCCATTGCTTCATCATACTGGGTCGTGGATTGCATCTCGTTAGGGTGCTCGCTGCTACTCATCTTCTCTCCTTAAGTTTAACGACTCTTTTAATTATTAATGTTTGAAACCTTTCACTCTACAAGCTAATTGATTGTAGGGGGGAAAGAATTCCTTGCGCATAACTGAATAAGTTATACTAATACCCAATGAAAAATCTAGCAATGATGAAATCGAGGAGGCGAAGAATGAAGCAGGCGGAAGGGGTAATTATGAGTTTTGAGGGAGAAGTACCAAAAATAGCGGAGGGGGTGTGGATTGCACCAACAGCGGTAGTCATTGGAGCTGTTGAGTTGGGGCGGAATGTCTCTATTTGGCCTGGAGCGATCTTGCGAGGTGATGTGAATCGTATCTCTATCGGAGAGGGGAGTAATATTCAAGATGGAGCGGTCATTCATGTTACCCCTATGGGAGAAGAGGGTATTGAGTATCCGACAATTATCGGTCCCCATGTGACGGTTGGGCATGGAGCGATGTTGCATGGATGTGTTATTGAGGAGGGGGCATTAATAGGGATGCGGGCGATTGTAATGGATGGGGCGCGCGTGGAGAAGGGGGGTGTTTTAGGTGCCGGTGCTCTTCTTGGTCCTAACAAGGTGGTTAAGGCAGGTGAAGTGTGGGTTGGGGCACCTGCTCGTAGAGTGCGTCGACTCTCAGATGAGGAGCAGGCAGAGCTCTATCGTTCAGCCGAGCAATATGTCTCTTTAAAAGAGCGCTATGAGCGGGATGCAAAAGTTATTGCCGATAGTGAAAGCAACGAATAAATGGTACAATAGAACGCATACTTTCAAGCGGGGAAAGTATTAAAATGATTAATCTGAGTAGCGGATGAGTAAAGTTATATATGGCTAAAGTATTAGTGGTTGATGATTCAAGAGTCCAGAAGGTAATGATGGAAGAATATCTCGTTGATATGGGCCATCAGGTAGTGTTGGCAAATAATGGTCAAGAGGGGATTGATCTAGCGAAAAGAGAGCGTCCCGACCTCATATTAATGGATATTATTATGCCGGATATTAATGGGTTTCAAGCGGTGCGCAAGATTAAGCAGATGCAGGAGACGAAGCATATTCCTGTAGTTATGGTGAGTACGAAAAGTATGCGTGTCGATAAGATCTGGGCTGAGCGTCAAGGAGCATCCGATTACATCACTAAGCCTATCGATCGCAAAGAGTTTGAGAGCAAAGTGAGTGCTTTTCTACCTACATGATTGTCTTTATTAAATGATGATAGGAGCAGCGATTTATATAGAATTATTGATATGATGATGGAGACGCCTCTCTTATAAAGGTGACAAGCGTCAAGTTATTGTCAATAATGGTTAAGCCTCAAGTATTAATCAACAGATAGGGTTAAAGAAGCAAAATGAAACTAGTTATTCAGCGTGAAGAATTATTGAATCCTCTCCAAGCGATTATTGGAGTAATTGATCGGACACAAACAATGCCTGTTCTTGCTAATGTGAAGTGTATTGCAAGTGAGGATGAAGTGACGCTGACAACGACTGATTTAGAGATAGAGCTCACCTGTACCTTTCCCCATATTGCTGTAGAGACGGGAGAGATCACCTTCCCAGCACGTAAACTGTTGGACATATTAAAAGCCCTTCCTAACAATATTGAGGTGGAGATTACTGTTGATGGGGTGCGAGCAACGATAATTGCGGGGCGCTCCCGCTTTGTTTTAAGCTGTTTACGAGCGGAAGAGTTTCCGGTCCTTGATAATCTTGAGTTTTCACAAACGTTAACGGTGCCGAAGAAAGAGCTGCGGAAGATCATTGAGAAGGTTGCCTTCTCGATGGCGGTCTCTGATGTGCGCTACTTCTTGAATGGATTGCTGCTCGATATCGATGGGGAGCGTCTCAATGCGGTGGCTACCGATGGGCATCGACTCTCTGCGGCATATCTAACACTTTCGGAGCCATCTGATCTTAAAAAGCAATTAATCATCCCACGTAAGGGGGTAGAAGAGCTCCTTAAACTTTTAGAGAATGAGTCAGCCCCTCTCCATTTAGAGTTGAGCGATAACCATCTTCGGGTTGAGTTAGGGAGCATTACTTTTACTACAAAACTGATTGAAGGGAAGTTTCCCGACTATCGCCGTGTCATTCCACCATTAGGGGATAAGATCATCGTTGCAGATCGGCTAGGGTTGATTGATGCCTTAACACGAGCTTCGGTCCTCTCTGAAGATCGTTTCCGCGGTGTGCGCTTTAATCTCTCTGAGTTTCTTATTAAGCTCCATGTTAATACACCAGAGCAGGAGCAAGCGGAAGAGGAGATTGAAGTTAACTACCAAGGTGATAGTTTCACCACTGCTTTTAATGTCACCTATTTGCTAGATGCTTTAAAGGCGCTAACAGATGAGATGGTGCGTCTAAGTTTTACTAGCCCCACCTCTAGCTGTTTAATACAAAACTCTGAAGGGGAAGATGTTCAATATGTGGTTATGCCAATGCGCATTTAGAGCCCAGCGGCTGCATCATACTATTTTATTGCTATTGAGAGAGGCACAGAACATTATCGTTCGTGCCTCTTCTGCTCTTTAAGGGGGGTGAGATGATCTTCACCTCATTAACCCTGGAAGGGTTTCGTAATTTAGCAGCACAATCACTCACCTTCCATCCCCAATTTAATCTTATTATTGGTGCGAATGGGTCGGGTAAAACCAGCCTTCTTGAGGCGCTCTACTTTGTGGCGCAGGTAAAATCATTTCGTACTAATCGACCGAATCAACTTATTGCACTTGATAATGAGCAGTTTCGTCTCTTCGCGCGTCTTACCGATGGGCGTCAAGATGCCCAAGTGGGGATAGAACGGCAGCGAGGAGGTATTGAAATTCGGAAGGATTTTGAGCCGGTTAAGCGGCGTTCTGAGCTGGTTAAGTTACTCCCTATACTCTTTATTGGGCCGGATAGTGGGCAGCTACTTCAGGAGTCCCCAACCTTTCGTCGTAACTTTTTAGATTGGGGGCTGTTTCAGAATAACCCGAAATATCACGCCTTATGGTTGCGCTATGATCGAGCCTTAAAGCAGCGAAATTCAGCCCTTAAAAATCAATATTCTGATTCAGTCTTAAATGCATTAGAGCAGGAGTTAGCAGAAGCGGGGGATTATCTTACCGCAGAGAGAGTGCTCTTTACACAGCAGCTCTCAGAGCAACTTTACCCCTTTATGGCACAATTTTTTACCCGTGATCAGCGGTGGCAGCTAGAGTATCGAAGTGGGATTCCTGAGCGTTTTGAGACGCTACTTGAGGCACTTAAAAGCTCCCGTGATCGGGATCGAAAGCGGGGTTATACCCATGTCGGACCTCATCGGGGGGATTTTCTCCTTAAGGCGGAGGGGCATGATGTAGGGCAGATCTACTCACGAGGGCAGATGAAGCTGACTACTATTGCATTAATGTTGGCGCAAATTGCTCTCCATAAAGATCAACAAGAGGAGAAAACCATCCTCTTGATGGATGATTTAACAGCTGAGCTCGATTACCACCATAGGGCGCTCTTAGTCCATCAGCTTTTACAACTAAATGCGCAGCTCTTTATTACAGCATTAGAGAGTGAGGAATTTCCCGAACTAGAGGAGGGAGCGCTGGTAGATGGGGCGTACCGCTATGAACTTTCAGGCGGTAAAGCACAAAAAGTGGTATAATAGTGGGCTGATTTAATCGAAAAATTATAAGTAAAAGTAGATGAGGTATATTGAATGACAACAACGAATCAATCCCCCAGTATCAAGGTGTTACGTGGGCTCGATGCCGTTCGTAAACGCCCAGGGATGTATATCGGGGATACTGACGATGGAACCGGTCTTCATCACATGGTTTTTGAGGTTGTCGATAATGCTATTGACGAGGCATTAGCGGGCCATTGTGATGATATTAGTGTTACGATTCATGTTGATAATTCAATCACGGTAACGGATAACGGTCGGGGGATTCCCGTTGAAATTCATCCCGAAGAGGGGGTCTCTTCAGCTGAGGTAGTAATGACAGTACTCCATGCAGGGGGTAAGTTTGAGGATAATGCTATCTCAGGAGGCCTTCATGGGGTTGGTGTTTCGGTCGTGAATGCACTCTCTTCAAAGTTAAAAATGACCATCCATAAAGATGGTGGTCTCTATGAGCAAGATTATCGTTTTGGAGAGCCTCAATATCCGTTAAAACGGGTCGGCGATACAGAGAAGAGTGGAACAACCATCTACTTTAAGCCGAGTGCCGATGTCTTTACCAATATAGAGTTTGAGTATGAGATTCTCTATAAACGGCTACGAGAGTTAGCTTTTCTCAACTCAGGACTACGGATTCACTTAAAAGATGAGCGTAATGATGTTGAGGATCTCTTCGAGTATGAAGGGGGGATACAGGCGTATGTGGAGCTAATTAATAAGAATCGCACCGCTATCCACCCCAATATCTTCTACTGCGACAACTTTAAAGATAATATCAGTGTTGAAATTGCACTGCAGTGGACTGATACCTACCAAGAGAATGTCTACTGCTACACTAACTATATTCCCCAAACCGATGGGGGTACACACCTTGCTGGCTTTCGTGCGGCGATGACACGAACTCTCAACCGTTATATGCAGGAGGAGGGGATCTTAAAGCGCGCAAAGGTCACCACTACCGGTGATGATGTTCGGGAGGGCTTAACGGCGATCATTTCAGTTAAGATTCCTGGACCTAAATTCTCCTCTCAGACGAAAGAGAAGCTAGTTTCAAGTGAAGTACGCCCTGTCGTTGAGGGAATCTTAGCAGAGCGCTTAGAGGAGTATCTACTTGAGCGTCCTGATGATGCTAAAGCGATTACAGCAAAAATTATTGATGCTGCTACAGCACGGGAGGCTGCGCGTAAAGCTCGTGAGAGTACTCGCCGTAAAAGTGCACTCGATATTGCTGGATTACCGGGGAAGTTAGCGGACTGTCAAGAGAAGGATCCTGCAAAATCAGAGCTCTTTATTGTGGAAGGGGATTCTGCTGGTGGATCAGCAAAACAGGGACGCAGCCGCCGTTTTCAGGCGATTTTGCCCCTTAAGGGAAAAATTCTCAACGTTGAGCGGGCTCGTTTTGATCGCATTTTACAATCTGCTGAGATTGGGACTCTAATTACTGCACTTGGGTGTGGTATTGGACCAGAAGAGTTTGATCCCGATAAGTTGCGTTATCACCGCATTGTCATTATGACGGATGCGGATGTGGATGGTGCCCATATTCGTACCTTGCTATTGACCTTCTTCTATCGTCAAATGCGCGAGTTGGTGGAGCGAGGCCATATCTATATTGCACAGCCACCACTCTATAAGGTGAAGCGGGGGCGTCAAGAGACCTATATTAAAGATGATGATGAGTTGACACTCCACTTCCTTAATAGTGCATTAGAGAATGGGACGTTCCATGTTAGTCCAGATGCTCCGGCTCTCTCATCGATTAAAGTGGAAGAGCTTGCTAAGCAATTATTGGGGGTGGAGCAATTAATTAGTCGTCTGACACATCGTCTCCCCGAAGAGGTGCTCTACGCACTCCTTTCGTTGCCACGTCTCACAGAAGAAGCCCTTCTATCAGGTACGGTAGCTGAGTGGATGGTGGCCTTAATTGATGAGCTTAATCGTCATCAGGCAGAAGGTTCGGTGAAGTATCGTGCCTTCTATAATGAGGGAGAGAAGCAGATTACCTTAGGGGTTACCCGCTTCAATATCGAAGAGCTCTATCCCCTTGATTATCGATTTGTAGCCTCTACTGAGTATGAGTATATCGCACGTTTAGCTGATGAGCTCAATAGCTTAATGCATGAAGGGGCACACGTTCGTCGAGGAGAAAAAGTGCAACCGATCCGCACCTTTAAAGAGGGGATCGATTGGCTTATTGAAGAAGCGAAACGTGGACAACAGGTTTCTCGCTATAAGGGGCTTGGAGAGATGAATGCTGAGCAGCTTTGGGAGACTACTATGGATCCAGAAAGTCGCCTGCTTCTTCAGGTTAAGGTAGAAGATGCAGTAAAAGCAGATGAGATCTTTACTATGCTTATGGGCGATGAGGTAGAGCCACGTCGTGAGTTTATTGAAGAGAATGCTCAGATGGTGGGTAATTTAGATGTTTAAGAAACTCTAGAATCATCAAGCAGATGAAATGGGAAAAAGCCTCTAAATAATAGAGGCTTTTTTATTCTGATTATCATACTCTATCTAATTTGAGGGGTTGGATTGGGGAAGGGATTTTGTGTCTGTTGTTAGTAATGCGTCAAAGGTAAAAATTATTTTAGAGGATAATGGGGATATCGTTGTCTCACAAACCTATCCAAGTTTTTTGAAAAAGCCTTCTCCTGAGTTTCAGAGCGTTCTCTATGGCAATTCTCTTTTAGATATTTTAGTGGAAGAGTCCTATATTTCTGAAGATCTTACGCTGCGTCAAATTACGACAGATAATAGAGATGCAGATGCAACACGCTTAATAGGAAGCATCGCTGAGTCCCTTGTTGTGAAGATGTGTAATCAATATCCTGAAGTTAATCGAACTTTGGGTATGTATGCTAGATTTGGCGAAAGAAGGCATCACATATTAGATCAATATGTTGCCGTTGCGACAGGCTCACAGAGAACCAAAAGATGTTACGCTCAACTTTATAATCCGAATGATACTCAGAGAGATATTATTTGGGTACATAAAGATAGAGTTGAAGAGCAATTATTATGTTTACCTAATAGTAGCCCATCAAGTGCTAAGCCTGCAGGATTACAGATAAAAGCGAGCCATAACGCCGATTATGTGCTTTCTACAATTGAGAATTATCATTACCCAATTTTATATTTTGATTTAAATAATGATTGGCATAGGCTCAATAGAGCGATCGCGAGATTAAATATTCAGGCTACTTTACTCCATCCAGATGAGATTTCACACAATCTGAAAGAGATTCTACAGGGCTATTTTGATGTAATAAAATCGATTTTAAATCGTGAAATTACTCCTCAGCGTGTCATTGAATTAGCAAAATATGAGTATGGGTATGATGAAGTGTTAAGTGGTTTAACAGCAGCAGAGCTCAGTAATGATTCGAAAATAATTTTGCCTTCTCAGCTGAGAGATCATCAATGATAAGATTCGGTAGTGATTAAGCAATTATAGGTCATTAGCCATCTAAAAAGGGGGCTCTCTTTTGCCGACCCTTCTGATCAATATTAATATTGTTTGATTTAAGCTCGCTTATCTGCTTACTGAGGGGCCTTTTATAAGGAGCTGCTATACAATTACTCTATAATATCTACTTTTTTGTTTGATGGGGGAGTCGATGACCAATAGAAGCGCCCAATTACGCCAATCGCCGATACAAGTACTTTTTTTAGTGGGATCATTACTGCTCTTGACCGGTTTTAAGAGCTTTTTGGGGGGAGGTCCAATTAACAAGGTAAAGAATCAATATCTTGATGATGAGGAGAGTATTAAGTTAGGTTATTTATTAGATAATCGTGCTATTTGTGCTCAGACAGAGTGGAGTACTGAGAAGGATAAATTTAATCGGGATCAGATTCGCTATCGCTGCATTATGAAAGGGAGCAGCGCTTATACCGACCAGTTACGAAAAGATGCTTATGATTGGGCAGTAGCCGATTATGAGGGGATAAAACGGCAACTTAATGAGCAGCTAGCGTATCAAGAGGAGAGTTTAGGCTGGCGAGTTGAGAAGGATCAGCAGAAGCGAGCGCGCCTAGAGCAGGCACTTGCTGAGCTTACTGCAGATAATGCCCTATCTCTCTATTTAGAGGCTCATAATTCGCGTGGTAATTTTTATCAGAGTGAAGGGGGATTATCGGGCTTTGTCTATGATGAGATCTCTAAATATGCTACTGCAGAATTATACGCGATCTTTTCAGAAGAGATTGAGCGCCCAATGGAGATGCAATCATACTCGATTGAGAATGGCTTTGATGCGATGCGGGAAGAGATGGCAAAAGCTGATGCCCTTTACAAGGAGCGAATTGCCAAAGAGCGTGCCGATATTACCCAGCGCTTATACCCTCATTTAAGAGGGGCATTAGAGCGGGCATTGCAGGATTATCCTACAGAGCCAATCAGTAGCTGTAAAGAGCTTGCAGCACAGCGATATGATGAGTGTAAAGAGTATACAAAAATTACGTTACAGCTAGCAGAGCTTGAGCGCTCATTTGCTACTGCTGAGGAGCGGATAAATGCACGTTACCCATATGGAGAGATTGTAGAGGTTGTTGAATGGGTATTAAATGATGCGGGTGTTCCATTTTTCGAGCGAGGTGAACTTTACCATTTTATGCCCAATGAGCAGAAGGGGTTGCTGAGATATAATGAGCAGAGCTTCTACCTTTGGAGTCTACAAAATTTTGAGAATAGTGACCTTCGCCAATATATCCATAATTATAGCTATGCACTCTTTAATGAGTGGCTCATGCAAGAGCTTCTTGAGCAGCTATAAACTTAGTAAGAGGTAAAGAGCTATGCCGTACGGTGAACATTTGCCTAATTGGTATCATCTCCCTTCAATCCCTCCGGCCGAGAGTGTGGTTGTAGTAGGGGCGGGTTTAGCTGGTGCAAGCAGTGCTTACCACTTAGCCTCTTTAGGGCTGAAGGTAACTGTGATTGAGGCACAGGAAGCTCCTGCTATGGCAGGCTCAGGTAATCCACAAGGGATGCTCTACCTTAAGCTTTCAGCCCATGGGACAGAGCAGACGGAATTACTATTAGAGGCATTTGCATATTTACGAGAGCTACTAGATCAATTTACGGAGCAAGGTTTACTGATCAAGGGGATTGATTGGGATGCGTGTGGCTTGCTACAGCTTGCGTATTCAGCACGAGAGGCGAAGCGTCAGGGGGCACTCGATGCCGCTTTTCCTGATACTCTACTGCGGCAGGTAACGCAAGAGGAGGCAAGTGCTTTGGCGGGTTATCCGCTCACATCAGGTGGTCTCTACTTCCCAACAGCGGGTTGGGTGGCCCCAAAGGCATTAACGGCGGCACTCTTAAGCCATCCAAATATTGAGGTGCGTTGCTCAGAGGAGGTGGTCGATCTGCAGCATGATGCTCAAGGGGCGTGGCTATTAACGTTAAAAAAAGGGGAGATGTTGCAAAAGATGGGGACTCCACTTCTGATTTTGGCGACTGCAGAGAAGACGGCGACATTTCCGCTTTTAGAGAAATTACCGTTACATAAGAGTCGTGGTCAGATTACTACGATTGAGGGGAACCTCTCACCCACCTTACGATGTGTTGTCAGTGGAGAGGGGTATATTGCGCCACCGTTGAATAACCGTTACACGTTTGGGGCTACGTTTCGTGTAGAGGCGGATAATCTTCACCCAACTAAAGAGGAGGAGCAGGAGAATCTATCAATGTTAGCGGCGAATAGTCCTCAGCTCAAAGCTGCCCTGCTTTCAGGGGCGAAAAGAATCTCTGGGCGAGCGGCCTATCGCTCTAATGCGAAGGGTTATCTTCCCCTTATTGGCCCAATTGCTCATCGGGAGCAGTTTTTAGAGCGCTTCGCTATTTTGCGTAAAGATGCGCGGGCAGAGCCCGATCTGCCTGTACCTTGGCTTAAGGGGCTCTATCTAAATATTGCTCATGGTGCGCGAGGATTGTTGACTGCACCCTATGGAGGATTGATGTTGGCAAACTATATCATGGGACCGAAAGAGGTCGCTCGATCCCTCCCATTTGGAGGGATGTTTCCCGTGAAACCATCGTTGCAGGCGGCGTGCCACCCCAATCGATTCTACTTTCAGCATCTACGTTTTAACTATCCAGATTGATCCTTAGCGATTCATTCGATAGTTGATGAAGGGGGCCATCTCATCATATTGCAAGAAGGGGTTGCTTTTAAGTTGATTGCCCATCGTATCGGTGGCTTTCGGACCATAGGCATGACCTGTGTGAAGCAGAACATGGGGGGGAACTTCTCGTTTAAGGCGCTCTAGTGAGTGGAACATCGCTTCAGGATCAGAAGTGACGAGATCTGTGCGACCACAGCCATTGATAAAGAGCGTATCGCCAGTGATCATATCATTCTCTAAGAGAAAGCAAACAGAACCTGCGCTATGTCCTGGTGTATGAATAACTTTCGCTTTCACATCACCTAAGGTCATAATATCGCCATCATCTAATGGGATGGTATCACTTGGAAGAGGACGAAAAGCGGTATGAAGCTCCTCGGGTGTAAAACTCTGAATATAATCGAGCTCTACTCTTGAGATGTAGACTGGAATATCGTAACGCTCTTTAACTGGTGCTACCGCTGAGACATGATCATGATGCCCATGGGTGAGCCAGATAGCAATAGGTGTTACCCCCAATGCTTCTACACGATTAAAGAAGTACTCGGCATTCCACGCAGGATCGATAATGACCGCTTTTTGGGTCGCATCCTCCACAATAATATGGCTAAAGTTCTCATATTGCTCATAGACTTCTGAGTGGATACTATATTTGGACATGATTTCTATCTCCTCTGTTATTTTAGGGGGTCGGCATGATATAGCTCTCGATCTATTTCTTATTCTTCTCACTTATCTAGTAGGGTGGTAAAGGATCTGCCGAACCACGACACCCTATAATTGTAGCAAGGGATATTTATTAATCTATGAAAAACAGTGAAAAAGGAGCAACAGTGGCGAAAGAGGTTATGTTTATCGGTTATGGCGCAATGGCACAGGAGGTGGTACGAGGTCTACCAGAAGGTGTTCTTCTGCGCTGGGTTGTGGTGCCTAATGAACGTGTTGCATCCCTACAAGCAGTGTTAGGAGATGGGGTAAAGGTGGGAAGTAGTATCGCTATTGCTGCAGGTAAGAGGCCCGATTTAGTCCTGGAGATGGCAGGACAGAGTGCAGTTGCGGAGCATGCCGAAGGGGTCTTACGGCAGGGATGGTCTTTAGTGGTGATCTCAACAGGGGCGCTTGCGGATAGGGAGTTACAGCATCGATTGAGTATTGCGGCGGCAGAAGGAGGAGGTGATTTGACACTCCTCTCCGGTGCTATAGCGGGCATTGATGGCTTATCAGCGGCCCGTGAAGGGGGGTTAACGAAGGTACTCTACCGAGGGATTAAAGGGCCAGAGAGTTGGCTTGGTTCCCAGGCAGAGAAGAGGGTAGATCTTAAAGAGATTGCTGCTGGAAGTGAGAAGGTCTGTTTTTTTAAAGGGAGTGCCCGTGAGGCAGCACAGCAATTTCCAGAAAATGCGAATGTTGCGGCAACTATTGCGCTGGCGGGATTAGGGTTGGATGAGACAGAGGTGGAGTTAGTGGTTGATCCCACCATTAATCAGAATCAACACTATATTGAAGTGGTGGGGCGATTTGGTACGTTTACCGTAGTTGTGGAGGGGGATCCTTTGCCGAGTAATCCCAAAACCTCATCGCTAGCTGCGTATAGCCTCGTTCGTGCATGTCGACAGCTTGTGGATTCTACTGTGCTATAGAGAAAGCCCCTCCGGATTGGTAGGGGCTTGCGTTCAATGAAAAGAGCATGTAGTCGCTCTATTTTTGGGGACTCATTTCCGAATCCTCTATGATCTCTTCTTCCATATGGGAATGTCCCATCTCTGAATGATCCATCATTCCGCCATGCTCACCTGAGCCACCATGATGATGCCCCATCTCACTGAGTGCTTTTAGTGCATCGGTAGAGGAGGTTTCACCTGAGCGGACCTGCTCGGTACGCTCACCGAGTTTCTCTGCCTTCATGCTAACCTTATCTTTTGGGGCAATTGTAACAAGATAGTAGATGGACATCGCTAAGATGAGTAGACCGGCGATGGTGCGTACACTCTGTTTAGCAAAGAAGCGCCCCATATAGTTACCAAAGATTGCTAAACCTAGCATCATAGGTAGGGTACCCAAGCCAAAAGCAAACATTATAGAGGCGGAGGTAGTGACTGAGCCTGTTCCCATCGCGACCGCTAAAGGGCCGTAGACAGCGCCACAGGGGAGAAAGCCCCAGATAAAACCAACAATATAGGTGCCAAGCGCTGTTTTGATTGGAAAGAAGCGCTGAGCAAATTTTTGAATCGGTTTCCAGATGAGTTGAAATGGCTTTTCTACAAAGGCTAAAAATTGAGGCATCCCTAATAGCTGGAGACCGATAAAGATCATGATCCCCCCCGCTACCCAGCGGATGACATATTGAACATTGGTAATATCGGAGACTTGAGTAGCAATTAATCCACCTATAATACCTAAAAAGGTATAGGTAGAGATCCGCCCTAGGTTATATAAGATAGCGGCAGGAATTCGCTTATATGAATTGTTAATCCCTAAAATGCCGATGACAGGACCACACATCCCAACACAGTGGGTTTGGGCCAAAAAACCCACCATGAATGCTCCTGAAATTAATGCGATAAATTCTCCCATTACACAATGCTCCTAATAAATTGATAAGGTTATGGTATCAACACAATAGTGCCGATGACCTCTCGATTAGCGAGCTCTGTTTGGGCGCGTCCTACCTCACTTAAGGGGTACTCGCCATGCAGAGCTAGCGTAACTCTCTTCTGATTTAAAGCCTCCATCCAGCGACTCATGACCATTTGGTATCGCTCTGGGGTAGAGGTGTAATTCTTAAGGTTTGGGCGCGTTAAAAAGAGGCTCCCCTTCTCAAGCAGTTTGAGTGGTGTGATGGCGGGGGGTGCACCTGAGGCATTCCCATAGGAAACCATCATCCCTAAGAGTTTTAATGAATCGAGAGAGGCTTCAAAGGTGGCTTTACCTACCCCGTCATAGACAACATCCACCCCTTCAGGTAGAAAGCGACGTAGTGTAGGGGCAATCTCCTCTTTGTTATAGTTGATTACTAGATCTGCACCTAGAGCCTCGACGGTAGCTCGCTTCTCTTCGCTACCTACCGTTGTAATGACTGTTGCACCAAGTGCTTTAGCCCACTGAATAAGAATCTGCCCAACACCTCCTGCACCTGCGTGAATCAGAAGACTCTCCCCTTTTTGTAGTGGGTAGAGATCAAAGAGTAGATAGCTTGCGGTACCGCCTCGTAGTAGGCTCGAAGCGGCCTCCTTAAAGTCGATGCTATCGGGAATGGGAACTAAGCGTTCGGTGGTAATGGTGTTGTGGGTGGCGTACGCACCAAAACAGCTTGCATAGGCAACACGATCTCCAACACGATATTGAGTGATCTCATCGCCTACAGCGGTAATAATACCTGCAGCCTCTTGACCGATAGTCATCGGTGTTTTGAGGGGATAGAGGCCTGAGCGATGATAGATGTCGATAAAGTTTAATCCCACCGCTTTATGCTCAATAGTTACCTCATTAGCATTGGGGGGGCGGACCGTTAAAGGCTCTTTTATAAAATTCTCAATGCCTCCCTGTGCTTTAAGTGTAATTTTATATGCCATAATATGAGCTCCTCTTCGATTGTTGAAAGTAATGTACTACAGAATTTTTGGCTTTTGAATGGACCAAAAAAGATAGTTTCACTATACATAATTTTACTGGAAATAGTGTAGAATCTCAGGGGTACGGCATTTACAGAGAATGTGGAATTTACAAAAATTTAAGCATGCTTGAATTAAATTGAAATAGTTACAAAATAAGGAAAATTTATGTCAGGACAGTTTATCTATACGATGAATCGGGTGAGCAAGACTGTTCATCCAAATCGTGAGATTTTAAAAGATATCTCCCTCTCCTTCTTCCCTGGCGCAAAGATTGGGGTACTAGGATTAAATGGCGCAGGGAAATCAACTCTACTTCGCATTATGGCGGGGGTGGATACCAATTTTCAGGGAGAAGCATGGGCACAACCTGGGACTAAAATTGGTTTTCTTGAACAGGAGCCAAAACTTAATGAAGAGTTAGATGTTCGTGGAAACTTAGAGGAGGCCTTAGGGCCGATTAAAGCAGCGTTGAAGGAGCTTGATGAGGTTTATGCGGCTTATGCAGATCCTGATGCTGACTTTGATGCTTTAGCGACTCGACAAGCAGAGCTAGAGGCGATTGTTGCCACCACGGATGGGCATAATTTAGAGCGACAACTAGAGATTGCTGCAGATGCCCTACGACTTCCCCCTATGGATCGTGATGTGGTGACACTCTCAGGGGGGGAGAAGCGTCGGGTTGCTCTTTGTAAGCTGCTTTTAGAGAAGCCAGATATGTTGCTCCTCGATGAGCCTACGAACCATCTTGATGCGGAATCAGTAGCTTGGTTAGAGCGCTTCTTAGAGGAGTATCCAGGAACAGTTGTTGCGGTGACCCATGATCGCTACTTCCTAGATAATGTAGCTGGCTGGATATTAGAGCTGGATCGTGGGCGGGGTATTCCATGGGAGGGGAACTACTCAAGCTGGCTTGAGCAGAAAGATAAGCGCTTAGCGATGGAAGAGAAGCAAGAGGAGGCCCGTGCAAAGGCGATTAAGAAGGAGCTTGAGTGGGTGCGTCAAGGGGCGAAGGGGCGACAATCAAAGTCAAAAGCACGTCTTGCTCGCTTTGAAGAGTTAGAGAGCCAAGAGTTTCAGCGCCGTAATGAGACAATGGAGATCTATATTCCGCCCGGTCCTCGTTTAGGGGATCTTGTGATTGAGGCTGAAGGGGTCTCTAAAGCATTTGGGGATAAGCTGCTCTATGAAGATCTCAACTTTAATCTACCGAAAGGGGGAATCGTTGGGGTAATTGGCCCAAATGGTGCAGGAAAATCCACCCTCTTTAAGTTGATGACTGGAGAGTTAGAGCCCGATGCAGGGCAATTTCGTGTAGGGGAGAGTGTTGAGCTAGCCTATGTAGATCAGAGCCGCGATTCTCTTGATCCTGATAAGACGGTGTGGGAGGAGATCTCTGATGGCCTCGATATTATTAAAGTAGGAAATTATGAGACCCCATCACGAGCCTATTGTGGGCGCTTCAACTTTAAGGGAGCAGATCAGCAGAAGCGGATTAAGGATCTCTCAGGTGGAGAGCGCAATCGAGTTCACCTAGCCAAAGTATTGCGTGCTGGTGGTAACGTTATTCTACTTGACGAGCCGACGAATGATCTGGATGTTGAGACGCTACGTGCTCTTGAAGATGCGATTTTAGCTTTTGCTGGTTGTGTTGTTGTAATCTCGCATGACCGCTGGTTCTTAGATCGTATCGCTACCCACATATTAGCTTTTGAGGGGAACTCTCATGTAGAATGGTTTGAAGGAAACTATGAGGAGTATGAAGCTGATCGGCGTCGTCGCTTAGGTGATGAGGCGGATCGTCCTCAACGTATTAAATATAAGCCTATTACACGCTAAAAGGAGTACTCAATGAGTGTTACGGATAAAAAAATTGCTGTCGCGGAGAAGGATCTGCCCATCTGTTGTCCACCTGAAGGGGAGAAGAGTTGGAATCTCCATCCGCGCGTCTACTTAAAGCCAAATCGTAATGGTGTGGCCCGTTGCCCTTACTGTAGCACGGAGTATCAGGTAGCAGAGGCTAAAGAGTAGTTAAATGAAGATTTTAGCGTTGGACGCTTCAACCGAGGCGTGCTCGGTTGCGGTCTATGTTAATGGTGAGATTGTTGAGCGCTTAGCAGTAACACCGCGTAAACATATCGAAGTATTAATGCCGATGATTAAAGAGGTGATGGCTGAGTCAGAACTCACTTATCAGGAGTTATCAGGCTTAGCCTTTGCCGCTGGCCCTGGAAGCTTTGCAGGCTTGAGAATCGCTTGCGGGTTTGCGCAAGGGTTAGGAAGTGGGCTCAATCTGCCTATTGTTCCGATCTCAACATTGGCAACTTTAGCGTTACCGCTGCTCGAAGAGTATCCTGATAAGGAGATTCTTCCAATTATGAATGCGCGGATGAATGAGGTCTACTGGGGGCTTTACCGTAAGGGTGAGAATCAACTGGTTAGTCATGTATTAGAGGATCAAGTCTCCTCGCTCGATTATCTTTACGAACTCTTTGAGGGTAAAGGAGAAAACCTAGTGGGGGTGGGTGATGGATGGTTACTCGATGAGCAATCTGAGCAGATTATCGCCCCTTATGCGCTTTCTGAGCAGCGTCATCCGCGTGCGGGGGAGGTAGCACTCTTAGCGAAAAGAGAGATTGAGCAGGGATTAGGGCTCTATGCTGATCAGGTATCTCCCATCTATCTGCGGGATAATGTTGCCCTTACTCTCCAAGAGCAAGCGGCTTTGCGTGCAGCGAAAGCTCAGGAGTAGGGGGATGAGGATAGGCAGCTCAATTTGCTGAGTAACTCTATCGTCTGATCAGTAATTTCCCTTAGGTGTAAAAAACCCATCGTGTTGATGGGTTTTTTATTGATTAGAAATTAAAGCACCCGATCGATAGGGCGACTCTTAATGCTTAATGTTGAAGGCGCGATTGAATGGTGGAGACCACCTCGTCGAGCTTAATTAAGGTAGCGGATTGATCAGTACGGCCACGATACTCTACTTCACCATTTTTTAGGCTGCGCGCACCAATAACTAAGCGATGGGGAATACCAATCAGCTCATGATCACTAAAAGCTTCGCCTGGGCGAATATTACGATCCTCAAAGAGAACCTCGATTCCCAGTTGGGTTAACTCTTGGTAGAGCTGGTCAGCAACGGTACGTACCTCTTCCGATTTATGGTAATTCATCGGGATTATTGAGAGGGTAAAGGGGGCGATCGCTTCAGGCCAGATAATGCCATGCTCATCATGCTGTTGCTCAATTGCTGCAGCAACAATACGGGTTACCCCAATACCGTAACATCCCATCTGCATGACTTGTGCTTTCCCCTCTTCGTTGAGGATAGTGGCATTCATTGCTTTTGAGTAGGTATCGCCAAGCTGGAAGATATGTCCCACTTCAATACCCCGTGCAATCTTAATAGTCCCGCGACCGCAAGGGGAGGGATCGCCCTCTTGAATCTCACGGAGATCCATCACTTTAGGCTCTTCTAAGTCACGACCGATATTGACATTGATGTAGTGAAGATCATCTTGATTCGCACCACAACTAAAGTTGCTCATAACCGCTGCTTGACGGTCAAAGATAAGGGGAATCGGAAGATTGACAGGACCAATTGAGCCAGGGGCAACATTCAGCTTTTCGATAATCTCCTCATCAGTTGCAAATGAGAGGGGGGTCATAAAGAGTCCTGAATTTTCAGCTTTTACCACATTTAGCTCATGATCTCCCCGTAGGCAGACAGCGATTAGCTCCCCTTCCGGATCATGAAGAATGAGTGTTTTGAGGAGCATTCTTGCCGGCATATTAAGGAAGCGAGAGAGCTCATCAATTGTCTTAACATTAGGGGTTTTAACCTCTTTTAAGGGTTGTTCTGCTGGTTGCCGCTCCCCTACAGCGATCGCTTCAGCGGCCTCTATATTAGCGGCATAGTCAGACTCAGTTGAGTAGGCGATGGCATCTTCGCCAGATTCACTAATTACATGGAATTCTTGAGACTTACTCCCCCCAATCGCGCCGGAGTCGGCATAGACTGCACGATACTCAAGCCCTAAACGATCGAGAATGTTAGCGTAGGCGGTGTACATTTTATTATATGTTTCATCCAGAGAGGTATCATCAAGATGAAATGAGTAGGCATCCTTCATTAAGAATTCTCGGGAGCGCATAACACCAAAGCGAGGGCGAATCTCATCACGAAATTTCCAATGAATCTGATAGAGATTGATTGGCAGTTGACGATAGCTCCGTAGCTCAGAGCGGGCGAAGTCAGTAATCACCTCTTCATGGGTAGGACCTAAGCAGTAGTTACGCTGATGACGATCTTTAAAGCGGAGGAGCTCAGGGCCGAACTGCTCCCAGCGCCCTGACTCTTCCCACAGCTCAGCAGGTTGAGTCATTGGCATTAAGACTTCAAGGGCGCCGGCACGATTCATCTCTTCACGAACAATCTCTTCTGTTTTGCGTAGAACACGCAATCCTAAAGGGCTCCAGGTATAGATGCCTGAAGCAACGCGGCGGATTAAGCCTGCCCGCAACATCAGTTGATGCGATTTTATCTCTGCATCACTGGGTGTCTCTCGCAGGGTATTAATTAAGAAGTTTGAAGTTTTCATAGATGTCTAAATTTTAAATAAATAAAAAGAGAAAGGGCTAGTTGTTGACTAGCCCGCTATATCAAAATGAATGGAGATGGATGATTACTCTATGTTAGTTACAGAAGTAATCAACCTCCTCAACAGTGCGGTTGTGAATGGTCTGAATCTCTTCTAGGCTAAGTTCAACTTCGTTACCATCAGTATCCTCATATTTTAACCCAGAGAGCTCACCCTTCAAATATTGATCGAGGACAGCGAGGTTCTCTTGCGCAATTGTACAGTTCTGTCTCTTTGTCTCTTCAATCTGAGCAATTGTATCACGTTTCTTCCGCTCATCTGCAAGTCGTTTCTCCTGCTCCTCTCTTAGAGCTTGTTGCTGCTCGAGCTGTTTGCGGCGGACGTGGGAGCTAGAATCGATTAAGAATGCGGAGCTAGATTCCATCGCTTTAAATTTTGGCACTTCCTGCTTATCATTGCTCTGCTCTTGAGGTGGAATCAAGCCATCTTGCGCTTTTGCTGTAGTGGAGATCTGCTCATCAGGGCGAAGCTGTGTGTAATGTTTACGCCCTTGGCTATCCTCCCAAATATAGATTGTTTGGGCAAAAAGAGATGAGGGGGCTAAAAGTAGAAGCAACGCTAGGAGCGTATTACGAATACTGTTGTACATAAAAAACCTCGGATCTTATTCAGTTTGATAATAGCTTAAAAAATTGTTAATAAATGTAACCTTTATGCTCATCTTTATCAAATGTTAATCGATTTAGATTCAAATTAATCGGCCTAGATCAGCAAGCGCTATGATTATCCATATAGATTATAGGTAATCGAGAGCAAGCTGAATCCAAATTGCTGCACCTACGAGAAGGTTATCATCATTGAAGTTGTAGCGATCGGTATGTAGAGGGACAATCTCATCATCAAAGTCATTTCCTATATAGAGGTAGGCGCCGGGTCTCTCCTTTAACATAAATCCAAAGTCTTCCGCCCCCATTGAGGGGATCTTATCCCCTTTTAGATATTGTGGGGCAATAAGATTCTTAATGCTTGCAAGGGCGAGCTCTGTTGCATCCTCATCATTTATGGTGGGGATATAGCCATCGGTGAGTGTTACTTTTGCAGTAGTATTGAAACTTGCTGCGATCTGATGGCTGAGCTCTTCGATACGCTTCTTTACTCGATCGCGTACAGCAATATCAAAGTAGCGTAAGGTCCCTAATAGTGAGACACAGTTGGGAATAACATTATTGGCCGATCCCCCATGGATACTTCCGATGGTAACGACGGCAGATTCTATTGCCGATAGGTTGCGAGAGACGATCGATTGGAGGGCTGTGATTAGATGGGCTGATGCTAGAACAGTATCGGCTGTCTGATAGGGGTGAGCAGCATGACCACCAGGGCCGAGAATATCGATCTCTATCGTACATGTTCCTGCCATTTGAGGGCCATGATTGAGCAATATTGTTCCAGCTTTCGCCCCCGGGAAGTTATGCATTGCATAGATGTAATCAATATCATGATCCTGGAAAAGCCCCTCTTTTACCATCCGCTCAGCGCCGGCTGTATCCTCCTCATCCGGCTGGAAGATCGCGGTTACTGTTCCTGAGAAGTCGGCTTCCTCTTTAAGATACTTAAGTGCCATAAGCAACATCGTTGTGTGCCCATCGTGACCACAGGCGTGCATTACCCCCTCATTTTTTGAGCGGTAGGGAAGAGTCTGATTCGCTTCTGTAATTGGCAGCGCATCGATATCGGCGCGGAAAGCGATATTCCGATCACTACTCCCTTTAGTCACTGTCGCTACAATACCGGTGTTATCGTAGCGAGTTGTCTCAATCCCCCAGCGATGCAGTAGTGATTCGATAAAATCTGCAGTCTGATATTCTCGCCGAGAGAGCTCAGGATTCTGGTGTAGCCGCTGCCGCAACGTTACAAAATAGGGGCGCTCCTGCATTAACTTTTTTATCAGAGGGGTATGGGGGTTGTTAAAGACCGAAAGGCTCATATAAGATCATTCCTCAAATGGATAAATTTTATTTATAACTTTAATTCCAAAGTGTAATCAATTACTATAGTTGAATTAAATTACACTTTATTCGATATGTTGCTTACTGATCTATACTAGGATTGAGCAGGAATTTATACAACATATTTTGAATTTGCCGAGTAAGAATTCTTAGGAGAATATAGGGTATGGAGCAATATCTAACCGCTGCCGTTTTTGTGATTTTCAGTCTAGCTTTTGCTGGGATTTTAGTTGTTCTAGGTTATGCCTTAAGCCCTAAAAAACCCAATGCTGAGAAGCTATCACCCTACGAGAGTGGGTTTGAGCCTTTTGAGGATGCGCGCCTTAAGTTTGATGTACGTTTCTATCTTGTGGCGATTCTCTTTATCGTCTTTGATCTAGAGCTGATCTTTCTTATCCCATGGGCGGTTGTCTTTAAGCAGATAGGTGGGCCAGGCATCATTGCAGCGGTACTCTTCTTATTTATTCTTGTAGTCGGTTTCGCGTATGAGTGGAAGAAAGGAGCATTAGAATGGGATTAACAGGTGGTGGAATTGCCGGCAAGTTGGAGCAAGGGTTTGTCACAACAACCCTCGATAATGCCATCAATTGGGCGAGAACAGGTTCACTCTGGCCAGTAACGTTTGGATTAGCATGTTGTGCGCTTGAGATGATGCATGCCGGAGCCGCACGTTATGACCTAGATCGCTTTGGAGGTGCTGTCTTCCGTGCTTCACCAAGACAGTCAGATTTAATGATTATTGCCGGAACGCTTACCAACAAGATGGCGGTTCCGCTCCGTAAGATTTATGATCAGATGCCTGAGCCGAAATGGGTAATCTCAATGGGGTCCTGCGCTAATGGTGGTGGATATTACCATTACTCATACTCCGTAGTGCGTGGTGCAGATCGGGTTGTTCCCGTCGATGTTTATGTTCCAGGTTGCCCTCCAACAGCAGAAGCTCTTATTTATGGCATCATGCAACTGCATGAGAAGATTAAGCGAACCAGCACTATTGCTCGTTTAGGTTAAGGTGACGATGAATGTATATACGTAATCCAAATGAATTAGCCGATGCGGTAAAGGCCGCTTTTGGTGATCAGATTCTTGATAGTCGAGTCTTTAAAGATGAGTTAACCATTACCGTTCCGAGTGAAGAGATCTATCCTATTATGGAGCGGTTAGAAGGTGATGAAGCCTTCGATTTTGCCCTTTTAGTAGATATAACCGCAGTGGATTATGCGGGATATGGAATCGAAGAGTGGGATGTTGAGGCATCAAACTTAGGATTTAGCCGTGGTGTTGAGGATGGGTCGGTAGGGCGCTCAGCTGATGAGTTAGCTAGCACTAGAGAGAATGCGGGCATTGAGGCCCGTTTTGCCGTTGTATATCACCTTCTTTCGTTAACCCATAACGCTCGGATACGGGTGAAGGCATACCTTAATGGGGTAGAAGAGGGTTCTTTACCAATGATCGACTCGGTTATTGGTGTTTGGGAATCTGCTAACTGGTATGAGCGTGAAGTTTTTGACATGTTTGGAATTGGATTTAGAAATCATCCTGACCTGCGTAGAATCTTAACGGATTATGGGTTTATTGGTCATCCTTTACGAAAGGATTTCCCTTTAACAGGTAATGTTGAGGTGCTCTATGATGCGGAGTTGCGGCGGATTATCTATCAGCCAGTAACTATCGAATCGCGTGTCAATATCCCCCGTACGATCCGTAAGAGTGAGGAGAATCATGGCTAATATTGAAAACTACACCTTAAACTTTGGGCCGCAACACCCGGCTGCTCATGGCGTGATGAGAATGATCCTTGAGCTGAAAGGGGAGATTGTTGAGCGTATTGATGTTCATATCGGACTACTCCATCGCGGTACCGAGAAGTTAATGGAGGCAAAGCCCTATACTCAATCAATTGGCTATATGGATCGCCTCGATTACTGCTCTTGCTTAAACAATGAGCATGCTTATATCTTAGCGATTGAGAAGTTAATGGGCATTGAGGTGCCGATTCGAGCGCAATATATCCGTGTTCTATTAGATGAGGCTACGCGGATTATGAATCACCTTATGTGGCTAGGTGCTCATGGTCATGACTTAGGTGCTATGGCGATGCTTCTCTACTGCTTTAGAGATCGTGAAGAGCTTTATGATGTACAAGAGGCGATTACAGGTGCACGTATCCATCCCTTCTATTATCGTGTCGGAGGTGTGGCTAAAGATCTTCCCGATACAATGCCTCAGTATGAACCTGGAGAGACAGGTCGCATTGGGAAAAAGCGTATATTAAAACTTCGTTCAAAGAAGCGTCTTAAAGAGTTGAACAAGCCAAGACAGGGTGATGTTCTAGACTTTTTAGAGGATTTCTGTGAACGATTTGATGGTCATATCAAGGAGTATGAGGATCTGCTGGTCGGTAACCGAATCTGGAAGCAGCGTGTTGTTGGCATTGGTGTTGTCTCGGCGGAGAAGGCGCTCCAATTAGGGTTTACTGGACCGATGTTGCGAGGATCTGGTGTTGAGTGGGATCTAAGAAAGAAACAACCTTACTCTGTCTATGATCAGTTAGAATTTGATGTGCCTGTAGGTAAAAATGGAGATTGTTACGATCGCTTCCTTGTGCGTATAGAAGAGATGAAGCAATCGAATCGTATTATCAAGCAGTGTATTGCTTGGTTGCGGGAGAATCCCGGTCCGGTAATGGCGGAAGATAGCCGCGTTACGATTCCAAAACGGGCAGATATGAAAGAGGGGATGGAGTCACTCATTCAGCAGTTTAAAGTCTTTACTGAAGGTTTCTGTGTTCCAGAAGGTGAAGCCTATGCTGCTATTGAGCATCCAAAAGGTGAGTTTGGGGTCTACCTTGTATCTGATGGAGCGAATAAGCCCTACCGCGTTAAACTTAGAGCGCCTGGCTTCCCCCATATAGCTGGAACAGAAGCGATGGCGAAGGGGCATATGCTGTCGGACTTAGTTGCGGTACTCGGAACCCAAGATATGGTCTTCGGGGATATTGATAGATAGAGAGTTTGAGTGTGAAGATGAGTGATAAAAAAGAGTTAATTACTGCACGGGCAAAAGCTGAAATTGATAAATGGTTAGCTAAGTTCCCAAAAGATCGAAAGCAATCTGCGTTAATTGCTGCGCTTCGAGAGGTGCAGCACGATAATGAGGGTTATTTAACCGTGCCCCATATGGATGCAATTGCAGAGTATCTAGAATTAGCGCCTATAGCTGTCTATGAGGTGGCATCATTCTACTCAAACTTTGAGTTGAAACCATGTGGTAAAAATTCGCTCTTAATCTGTACCAATATCTCTTGTATGTTGCGCGGCGGAGAAGAGCTGTTAGCCCACGTTGAGCAGCGACTTGGAATTAAGGCTGGTGAGTCAACACCTGATGGGATCTTCTCATTGAAGAAAGAGGATGAGTGTATTGCCGCATGTACTGCAGCGCCAGCGATGTTGGTGAACCATAAATATCATGAGAATCTTACTATCGAAAAGATCGATGAGATTCTTGATGCAATTGAATCGCAAGAAAAAGGAGCAAAGTAATGATTCAAAATGAAGTTTGTTACTTTACTCTTGGCCACGATAAGCCATGGTCTTTGGAGACCTACTTGAGTTTAGGTGGTTATGAGGGGTGGAAGAAGATTTTACGTGGAGAGCTAACCCGTGAAGAGGTTATCGAGATCGTTAAGGCCTCTGAGCTTCGGGGGCGAGGTGGTGCAGGTTTCCCTACAGGTGTGAAGTGGAGTTTTATGCCTAAGAGTGAGGATGGCTCTAACTATTTGGTCTGCAACTCCGATGAGTCAGAGCCGGGTACCTGTAAGGATCGAGATATCTTACGTTATAACCCCCACGCACTTGTAGAGGGAATGGCGATTGCCTCCTTTGCTGTCGGTGCGAAAGTGGCTTACAACTATATGCGGGGTGAGTTTATTGATGAGCCCTTTACCCGTTTCGAAAATGCGGTTCAAGAGGCGCGAGATGCTGGTCTGTTAGGTGAGAATATTCAAGGATCAGGTATTAGCGTCGATATGTATGGTGCTCTAGGTGCCGGAGCTTATATTTGTGGTGAAGAGACGGCACTACTAGAGTCCCTAGAGGGTAAGAAGGGGCAGCCCCGTTTTAAACCCCCTTTCCCGGCAGCTGTTGGTCTGTATGGCAAGCCTACAACTATTAATAATGCGGAATCACTCTCCTCGGTGGGGCGCATTATTAAAAATGGGGCAGAGTGGTTTCAGAAGCATGGTGTCCCTGGAGCGGGTGGGCAGAAGATCTTCTCTGTTTCAGGTCACGTTGAGAAGCCAGGTAACTATGAGATTCCAATGGGGACTCCCTTTAAAGACCTGCTGGAGCTAGCAGGAGGTGTCTGGAAGGGACGTAAGCTGAAAGCGGTTATTCCAGGAGGCTCTTCAGTACCGGTCGTTCCGGCGGAAAAGATGATGAAAGCCAATATGGATTATGATTCCATTGTCCAGGTGGCAGGATCAATGATGGGTTCTGGCGCGGTCATTGTTATGGATGAAACGACCGATATGGTTAAAGCCCTTAAAACTCTCTCTAGCTTCTATTTTAGTGAGTCATGTGGACAATGTACTCCCTGTCGTGAAGGAACAGGCTGGATCTATCGAATTGTTAGCCGAATTTTAGAAGGGAAAGGGCGTCCCGAAGATTTAGAGCGTCTTGTACATGTAGCATCAAATATTGAGGGTCGAACCATTTGTGCTTTAGGTGATGCAGCAGCAGCGCCAGTATTAAGCTTTATTAAATATTTCCCAGAAGAGTTCTCATACTATATTGAGCATGGGCGTAGCATGATTGAGGGAGCAAATTAAATGACAAATGAAGATATGCTCACATTAAATATCGATGGAAAAGAGGTTGAGGCAAAACCGGGTGAGCTTCTCATCCAGGTAGCGGATCGTGAAGGAATCTATATTCCCCGCTTCTGTTACCATGAAAAGCTCTCAATATCTGCAAGCTGCCGTATGTGCTTAGTTGATGTTGAACGGATGGGAAAACCAGCACCGGCATGTGCAACACCAGTATCAGATGGGATGGTGGTTCATACACGAAGTGAAAAGGCGAAAGCAGCGCAGCGCTCTGTGATGGAGTTTCTACTGATTAATCACCCATTAGATTGCCCTATTTGTGATCAAGGTGGTGAGTGTGAGCTTCAAGATTTCTCACTCCAATATGGTGCGAAGTACTCCCTATATGAAGAGGAGAAGCGACACTATGAAGAGATCAATATTGGTCCCTTGGTTCAAACATATATGAATCGCTGTATTCAGTGTACTCGTTGTGTCCGTTATGGAGAGGAGATTGCTGGATTGCGTGAGCTTGGTGGTGTTAATCGAGGCGATCGCTTAGAGATTACTACCTATGTTGAGCAGGCGCTCTCTTCAGAGGTGTCGGCAAATATCATTGATATCTGCCCGGTTGGCGCATTGACAGCTAAACCTTCAAAATATCAGGCGAGACCTTGGGAGTATAAGAGTTATCCCTCCATCAGCATTCATGATGGGCTAGGGACAAACACCTATATTCATACCTATCGCAATGAGATTGCTCGGGTAGTATCGAGGCGTAATGATGCGATTAATGAGACTTGGATTGCTGATAGAGATCGCTTTAGTTATGAGGCGATTGTACATGATGAGCGTGCCTTAGAACCCCTTATTGATGATGGGTCAGGGAAGCTAACAGCAACAGATTGGGGGGATGCATTAACAGCAACCCGCTTAGTCGTTGAGGGAGCAATTGAGAAGTATGGTGCTGATGAGATTGGTGTGATTGTCTCTCCATCGGCAACAGTAGAGGAGCTCTATCTGCTTGCACGGATCTGTCAAAAATTAGGGATAGAAGCTGTCGATCATCGCTATAATCAGCGTGATTTTAGTGGTGAATCACAGGAGCCAAGCTATCGCTCATTAGGATTACCCTTAGATGAGGTGGCACAATTAGATTCCGCTTTTTTAGTAGGGGCGAACCTTCGTCTTGAAGCGCCAGTGTTAGGGATTCATCTCCGACAGGCGACACGTAAAGGTGCTAAGGTCTCACTTCTCAATAGTTTCATACAAGATCCAAATTTTGAGATGAATGTGCGTGCTCTTGTGGCCCCTTACCACTGGGTTACAGAGTTAGGTGGTATCTTAGCGACGTTAGCTCAAGAAAAGGGTCAGGTAGTAGAGCAGGTATTAAGCAATATAGTTGAAGGGATCACGCCCTCGCAGGAGAGCAGAGAGATTGCCACACAACTATTATCGGGCGAGCAGCAGTGGGTGCTTTTAGGGCGCGATGCTATCAATCACCCAGAGTTTAATTTAATTCGCTCATTAGCTATGGAGATTGCCAGAATCTCAGGTGCAGCATTTGGTTATTTAAGCGAGGGTGCAAATAGTGTTGCGGCAGAGCTTCTACATAAGAGCTTTAAGCAGCGGGGTGGGGCGTCTCTCTTTGAGCAGCCTAAACGACTCTACCTCACAGTTGGTGCTCTCGATTATCAAGAGGACTTTGCGGAGAAACCTGCTCTGATTGAGGCAATTGAGAAGGCTGAAGCGGTTATTGCGTTAACACCCTTCATTACAAAGGGTCTCTTAGAGAAGGCTACGATTATCCTTCCGGTGGCAGCATGGGGTGAGACGTCAGGGACATTGATCAATCTTGAGGGGCGTACTCAGGCAGTTCAAGGGGCAGCTGAGCCTAAAGGTGTTGCACGTCCCCTATGGAAGGTATTGCGGGTTTTAGGTAATCAGTTCTCAGTTGAAGGGTTTGACTATGTAAGCTCGCAAGATGTTTATCAGGCTGCAGCGCCCCATTTAAGCGTTGAGGAGCAGAGCAATTTTGTTTCTTTAACGGCGCCATTAGAGCGTCGATTTAAGGAAGAAGAGGGGATTATTGCTATCCCTTACCAACGATTTTATGGCTCTGATGCTTATCTCCGTCGTAGCCCTGCTTTGCAGGCAACAGAGTTAGCAGCAGCGAAGTCACTCTTTGTGAATGAGGAGGTGAGTGTTGAGGCTAAATCGTTGGCAGTCATTCCCTCTGCAGAGGTGGCAAAAGATACTCTACTTGTTCCCGTAGGTTTAACAGATAGAGTTGAATATTATGAGATTTACAAGGGAGCGGAATAATGGAGTTAATTGACATTATTGTTCATGATTACCCGATTATTTGGTCGCTAATGAAGGCGATTATGGTGATCATACCTGTTGTTTTAGCGGTTGCCTATTTAACCTTGGCAGAGCGTAAGATACTGGGATATATGCATGTTCGCTTAGGGCCAAACCGTGTTGGTGTTTTTGCGGTACTACAGCCATTTGCGGATCTATTAAAGATGATCTTTAAAGAGTGGGTGATCCCCTCAGCAGGAAATAAGATCCTCTTTATTATGGCCCCTTTCATTACGGTTATGGCAGCGTTCTCAGTCTGGGCGGTGGTACCCTTTGGTGACACCCTTATTGCTTCAACCTTAGATTCAGGCATTCTCTTTATTATGGCTATGGCCTCCATTGGGATGTATGCATCATTAATTGGAGGGTGGGCCTCTAACTCTAAGTTCGCTACCTTCGGAGCGATACGAAGCGCAGCACAGGTGATCTCATATGAATTAGCGATGGGTTTTGCGCTTATAACTGTTGTCATGTGCTCTGGAACATTAACACTCACTGGCATTGTTGATGGGCAGCGCTCAAATATGGGGTTAGTTGGCTGGTATTTTGTGCCACTCTTTCCGGTTATGGTGATCTACTTTATCTCGGCATTAGCTGAGTTAGGGCGTGCCCCATTTGCTGTTGTTGAAGGGGAATCTGAAATTATCGCAGGATTCTTTACTGAGTATTCAGGAACTGGGTTTGTCACATTCTATTTAGCGGAATATACCAATGTGATTTTAGTGGCAGCCCTCTCAACGTTACTCTTTTTTGGTGGTTGGCTCTCCCCATTTGGAGGAGTTGCCCTATTCCAGGAGGGGGGTGCTTTGAGTGCTTTAGGATTTCTAGCTACTGATCATCTTCTATGGATGATTGTGAAGATGGCATTCTTCCTCTTCTTCATTATCTGGATTCGAGCAACCTTCCCACAATACCGCTATGACCAAATTATGCGCTTAGGTTGGAAGTTCTTCATACCCATTGCTATTGCATGGATTTTGGTGGTTATCGCACTGGGTTATTTTAAAGTTGGCCCTTGGTTTGCATAGTAGTTAACAGATAGATCTTAAGGATATAAAAGGATGTTAAAACGATTAAAAAAGCTTTACGAGACCTACACGCTAAAGGAGCTACGTAAAGGCCTCTGGATAACCTTGCGTTATATGTTCAAGCCTAAGTTCACTGTTTCATACCCAGAAGAGAAGACACCACAATCGAATCGCTTTAGGGGATTGCACGCCTTACGTCGCTACCCTAATGGGGAGGAGCGCTGTATCGGCTGTAAGCTCTGTGAAGGGGTCTGTCCTGCACAGGCAATTACCATCGATACTGAAGAGCGAGAGGATGGAACACGACGTACAACACGTTATGATATTGATCTATTTAAGTGCATCTATTGTGGGCTTTGTGAGCAAGCATGCCCGGTAGACTCCATTGTACTGACTCGGGTTTTTGAGTACCACATGGAGGAGAAGGGGGACAACTTGATGACAAAAGAGAAGCTATTAGCACTTGGTGATCAGCTAGAAGATCAGATTGCTGCTGATCGTGCAGTAGATGTTGATAAGTATTAAGGGGTACGCGAAATGTTATTAAAGATATTGTTTTATCTATTCGCTCTAATATTAGTCTATTCGGCTATACGAGTGATTAGTGCTAAAAACCCAATGGTGGCCGTGCTGCATCTAGTTTTAGCTTTTATAGCGACGAGTCTGATGTGGTTTCTTATTGAGGCTGAGTTTTTAGCGCTCTCCTTAATCATTATCTATTGTGGCGCAGTGATGGTCTTCTTCCTCTTTGCCGTGATGATGCTTGATATCCCATATGCAACAGTTAAGGATGGCTTTACACGATTTATGCCTCTTGGTGTCGTGGTAGCAGCAGTCATTATTTTAGAGATGGTAGTCGTAGCGTCAGGTAAAAATGGCTTATTAGCATTGCTCTATAGTGATGCATTTACCCAAGAGATGGGGAGTAATTCCGCTAATGGAAATGCTTATGATCTAGGTATGTTGCTCTACACTGAGTATCTATATGCCATTGAGATTGTGGCTCTAATTCTTTTATCGGCAATGATTGTCGCAATACGTCTAACACAGCGCAGTGGCCCCTTAAGAAGAAAGGATGTCAATGTCTCTAAGCAGATCGCTGTTGATCCTTCGACACGCGTCGAGGTGATTAGCATGCCCTCATCAACAATGGCTCCTTATGCAGCAGATGGGTCGGATGAGGTGAGCAACAATAAGGAGGAGCAGAAATGAGTCTAGTATTGACCGATTATGTCATGGTATCCAGCATTCTATTTGGCATCAGCATTGCAGGGGTTTTTATTAATAGAAAGAATCTGATTGTACTGCTTATGTGTATTGAGATGATGCTGCTCTCAACGAGTATTCTTTTTGTAGCGTTCTCAAAATTTTCAGGAGATCTACATGGACAGATCTTTGTCTTCTTCACTCTTGCGGTAGCCGCAGCAGAAGCAGCAATCGGATTGGCGATTTTAATCTTAGTCTTTAGAAATCGTAAAGAGATTAATGTTGATGAGTTAAGCGAGATGAGGGGTTAAAGATGAAGTTAATCTATATTTTAATTGTTTTATTGCCCCTATTAGGTTCAGCAATATCGGGCCTTTTCTGCCGTGTTATTAGTAATCGTGTTGCACATACGGTAACTATCTTATTGGTGGGAGTTGCAGCGATTCTATCTGGGTATTCTCTCAATTATCATCTCCAAGGAGGTGAGGTATTTAATGAGAATCTCTACACTTGGATGGATACAGGGAATATCGCAGTTGGGGTCGGCTTTCTAGTGGATAACCTTACCGCGATGATGATGGTAGTTGTCACTTCAGTCTCACTATTAGTTCATATCTTCTCAGTGGGTTATATGAAGGGGGATGCTGGCTATAATCGCTTCTTTAGCTATATCTCACTCTTCACCTTCTCCATGTTGATGCTGGTAATGTCTAATAACTTTATGCAGCTCTTCTTTGGTTGGGAGGCGGTGGGCTTAGTCTCTTATCTCCTAATTGGCTTCTGGTTTAAGCGTCCAACGGCAATTTTTGCCAATATGAAGGCCTTTTTAGTTAACCGAGTTGGTGACTTTGGTTTCTTGATTGGTATTGCATCTGTGGTTCTCTTAACAGGAGCGTTACAGTATGATGAGGTCTTTCTTGCTTTGCAGGGAGAGGGTATTGAAGCGGCAACCTTTAGCTTTTTAGGGCGGGAGTGGAATATCGTTACTTTTGCTGCCGTATTCCTTTTTGTGGGTGCGATGGGTAAATCGGCACAAGTTCCACTTCATGTTTGGTTACCTGACTCTATGGAGGGGCCAACCCCAATTTCGGCATTAATTCACGCAGCGACGATGGTGACAGCGGGGATTTTCATGGTGGCACGGATGTCACCTCTCTATGAGCTTTCGACATCGGCGCTCTCATTGGTAATTATTATTGGTGCAATCACGGCACTCTTTATGGGAATTCTGGGTATCTTCCAGAATGACATTAAGCGGGTGGTGGCATACTCTACAATTTCACAATTGGGGTATATGACGGTGGCACTTGGTGCATCGGTCTACTCATTAGCTGCTTTCCACTTAGCGACACACGCCTTCTTTAAAGCGTTGCTCTTCTTGGGAGCGGGATCGGTCATTATTGGTATGAATCATGGCCAGGATATGCGCTATATGGGAGGATTACGCAAACATATGCCCATCACTTGGATTACCACGCTACTAGGTGCGCTTGCATTAATTGGTACTCCGCTCTTTTCAGGATTTTACTCTAAAGAGGGGATTGTCATGGCGGTAGGGCATAGTGAACTATTTGGTAGTGGTTTTGCTTCATTCGCCCTACAAGCTGGGATCTTAATCACAGCCTTCTATACCTTTAGAATGTACTTCTTAGTCTTTCATGGAGAGGAGCGATTTAAGGTTGATCCTAATACAGATGGGGCAACGGAAGGTATTTTGCCGACCAAACCGCAGGAATCACCATTTGTAGTGTGGTTCCCTTTAGTGGCATTAGCTGTTCCTTCAGTAGTTTTAGGGCTCTTTATTGCTGAGCCGATCTTCTCTGGTGCCTTCTTAGAGGGGATTGTGCAAGATAATCGTGAGGTAATGCAGGCGGTCTATAAAGATTATGATTCAATCTTTGGTATGGTTGCCCATGCTTTTACAACGTTACCGCTCTATTTAACGATTGCTGGAGTTGTCGGAGCGTGGTTTGTATATACCCGTCGTCCTGATTTAGAGAAGAAGGGTTTCTCATTCCTTGAGCGTATTGGATTGATGCCGCTGTTTGAGAATAACTACTATTTTGACAAGATTAATCAAAAAGTATTTGCACAGGGCTCAATTAATACAGGGCGTCTTCTCTGGCAAAAGATTGATGAGGGCTTAATAGATAGAGGACTTGTCTTCGGATTCTCCCGTTTAGCGTCTGCTTGTGGGGGTATTGTACGGAAAATACAGACAGGCTATCTCTATCATTCAGCATTTATTATGATTCTTGGTCTGTTGGCATTAATGTCGTGGGCTGTTTTATTTAACTAGGGACGAGTAATGAATACAGTACATTGGTTAAGTTTAGTTATTTGGTTGCCAATCATTGGTGGATTGGTGGTGCTGGCAGCAGGGAATAGTTCAGCGGCACGTACACGTTGGCTCTCGCTCTTTGTTGCCGTCCTAACGTTTATAGTCTCTTTGCCGCTAGCGACCTCATTTAATGCTGCAGAGGCAGGGATGCAATTTGTTGTCCATTATGATTGGATCCCACAAATTAATGCTTTCTACCATTTAGGGGTTGATGGGTTTTCAATGCCCTTTATTCTGCTAACCACCTTTATTACGATTATTGTGGTAATTGCAGGTTGGCAGGTGATTAAGGATCGTCCTCATCAATACTTTGCGGCCTTCTTAATCTTAGAGGGATTGATGAATGGTATCTTTGCATCGATGGATGGTTTACTCTTCTACCTCTTCTTTGAGGCGATGCTGATCCCAATGTTCCTTATTATTGGTGTGTGGGGTGGTCCTGGCCGAATTGTTGCAGCACTGAAGTTTTTCCTCTACACCTTCTTAGGATCAATCTTCCTCTTAGTTGCACTGATTTATCTCTATCTACAAGTGGGAACATTTGAGATTGCAGAGTTTCATAAGCTCGCCTTTGAGTTAGATCCTGCAACTCAGAAGTGGTTATTCTTTGCCTTCTTGGCAGGGTTTGCGGTAAAAGTCCCGATGTGGCCTGTGCATACATGGTTACCATCGGCACACGTAGAGGCTCCAACAGGTGGGTCCGTCGTATTAGCGGCGATCACCCTAAAGATTGGTGGTTATGGTTTTGTCCGATTTATTCTGCCGATTGTCCCCTTAGGTGCGGAAGCTTATGCTTGGTTAGTGATCGGCTTAAGCTTAGTGGCTATTGTCTATATCTCATTAGTAGCTTTGGTTCAGAGTGATATGAAGAAGATGATTGCATACTCATCGATCGCACATATGGGTTTTGTAACCTTAGGATTCCTCATTCCCTTTGGTATCGCAGCTAATGCTGGTGGCTCATTTGCAGGGGCAAAGATGGCGCTACAAGGGGGGATGATGCAGATGATATCCCATGGTTTTATCTCCGCGGCGATGTTCTTAGCGATAGGGGTACTCTATGATCGTGTACACTCACGTGAAATTGCTGATTATGGAGGGGTCATTAATAGCATGCCTGTCTTTGGTGCGTTCTTTATCTTTTTTGCCATGGCGAATTCAGGCTTACCTGGAACCTCAGGGTTTATTGGGGAGTTTTGGGTAATCATTTCAAGCTTCCACTATGGGATTTATGTTGCATTAGCGACGGCACTAGGGTTGATTCTTAGCGCAGCATATAACTTATGGTTAGCTAAGCGTGTCATTTTAGGTGAAGCAACCCATAAACATATTCAGGAGCTTAGCGATATTACACCGCGAGAGTGGTTACTTTTAGGCTCACTTTCAGTACTTATTATTCTGTTAGGAATTTGGCCTCAACCAATTGCCGAAATTATGCAGCCTACAATTGATGGTCTTTTGAATCACTTAGAAGCTGTTACAGGCATGCAAGGTTAAAGGAAATATAAATGACAAACATGGAACTTTCGCTATTAGATTTTATGATCGTCATGCCAGAGATATTTATGTTGGCGATGATCCTAATCTTGTTATTAGTAGAGGTCTTCTCTAAAAAGACAAATCAAGCCTTACTCTATGGTCTAAGCTTAGTAACCCTCTTAGGTGCGGGTATTTTAGCAGTCAATCAATATAACCTTGATGTTGGCGAGATGGCTTCGCTCTTTAGTGTGGAGAATATCGATCAGCAGGTTAATTATTGGTATGGGGAGTTAGCACACTCAAAAACTATTAGTTTTATTAAGTTGGCTATTGTTGTTGTTGTGGCAATAGGGTTAATCTACAGTTATCCCCGCTTAGAGGATGAAGGGTTAGCTCAGGTGGAGTTCTACATACTCACACTACTGAGCACCTTAGGGATGTTAGTTCTTGTCTCAAGTGCTAGTATGCTCACTATCTATCTTGGCTTAGAGCTTATGTCTCTTCCTCTTTATGGATTGGTTGCTCTAAATCGTAAAAGTAGCCGAGGTACGGAAGCTGCAATGAAGTACTTTGTGATGGGGGCAATGGCATCGGGGATTCTCCTCTTTGGTATTGCACTCCTATATGGGGCGACTGGTAGCTTTAAATTAGAAGATATTGCGAATGCATTAGTAGGTTTAGCTCAGAGTGAACATGCCGCTGTAGCAAATAAGTTATTAGTCTTCTCTGCTGTCTTTATTGTGGTGGGGACCGTCTTTAAAGTAGGTGCCGCTCCGTTCCACTCTTGGGTGCCAGATGTGTATGAAGGATCACCTATTCCAGTGGCCATGTTTATTGGAGCAGCACCAAAAATTGCCGCATTAGTAATGGGCGCACTGCTTTTAATGAAAGGGCTCTATAATATAGCTTTAGAGTGGCAGGTAATGCTCTCTGCTGTGGCAATAATCTCCTTCATTTTGGGTAATCTTGTTGCATTGCGTCAAGAGAAATTAAGAAGAATGTTGGGGTATTCTGCTATTTCACATGCAGGGTTTATCTTATTAGGACTCTTTGTTGATGAGCAAGGATACTCTTCAGGGCTTTTCTATGCGATAACATATGCGTTAACAACAGTAGCCGGATTTGGATTTATTCTACTTCTTAAGAATGGAGATGAGGCGATTGAGTATATTAATGAGCTGAAGGGCTTTGGTCGCAAAAATCCTTGGCTAGCTATTTTAATGGCAGGTGTGATGTTATCGATGGGGGGTATTCCCTTCTTAGTTGGTTTCCAGGCTAAATTACTTGTTCTGGTGAGTGCCTTTAAGGCGGGCTATATCTATACTGTTATTATTGGATTAGTGATGTCGGTTATTGGTCTCTACTACTATCTAAGAGTAATTAAAGTGCTCTTCTTTGATGAGTTAACTGAAGAGGATAATATTCGGGTCGTTGCTCCCAATCGAGTATTGGTACTCTTCTCTGCGAATGTGATCTTGCTTGCATTACTTGGGATCTATCCAGATGCAATCTTGAGTTATATCTTTTAACGGTTACAAGCAGGTAGAAGACCTGACAATTAGAGAAGCCATCTACCCTTAGGGGGAGATGGCTTTTTTCTGCCTATTCTACTTCTTAAATTAATAGGAAGTGGGGGAATGGGGCATAAAAAGAGCCTAGTACCGTCTCTGTACTAGGCTCTTTTTCTAATAGTACTTACTGTAGGGGAGGGGTTAGTTGCCTAACTGCTCCATTACTTCAGTAGCAAAATCTGTCTCTTCAACCTCGACACCTTCACCTAGCTCGAAACGAACAAAGGCATTTGCTGAGGCATCTTTAGATTTTAAGAGCTTATCGATTGTTAAATCAGGATCTTTAACGAAGGGTTGACCTAGAAGTGTAATCTCTTCTAAGAATTTACGCATTCTACCCTCAATCATCTTCTCTTGAATATTCTCAGGACGACCGGATTCTTTTGCCTGTGCGGTGAAGATATCACGCTCTCTAGCGAGTACATCTTGAGGGGCATCATCTGCGCTGACACAGGTAGGATTTGAAGCGGCAACATGCATTGCAATATCGTGAAGTAACTCATCATCATCTGAGTTAATATCAACAATAGCTGCGATGCGTACACCGTGAACATAAGCGCCGATTTTACCTTTAGCTTCGAGGCTCTCAAGACGACGAACGGTAATATTTTCACCGATCTTTGCAATAAGATCACGACGCGCTTCATCTACCGTTTGCTCACCGATCTTTAGCGTGGCAAGATCATCAACTGATTGAGCACGATTTTCGAAGGCAAGATCAGCTACTTGATTAGCGAAATTGATGAAATCTTCATTTTTAGTTACGAAGTCTGTTTCGCAGTTAACTTCGACAATGACACCAAATTTATCATCATTGCGGATAATCAGGGCACCTTCAGCCGCAGCACGTCCAGACTTTTTATCTGCATTTGCTTGACCGCTTTTGCGCATTAACTCAATAGCTGCTTCGATATCACCCGCAGTCTCGGTTAATGCTTTTTTACACTCCATCATACCGGAACCAGTACGATCACGGAGTTCTTTTACCATGGCAGCTGTAATTTTAGCCATATATAATACCTCATCTATAAGTTGAATAAACGATTAAAAATAGGGGGATAATTAAGGGAAAGGCGATAAAAAATATCGCCTCTCAATGTTTAGATCCACCTAACTATTGGTAGCAGGTGGTGATTTGCGAGTTTAGAGAGCTCTCTATTCTGCGCTAGCTTCTTCTGAGGGCTCAGCAGTTACTGCTTCACTCTCTTCTTTTACCTCTACAAACTCATCTTGAGCAGCGTCGGCAGCAGCAAGCTGAGCGTTAGAGCCACGTCCTTCGATAACCGCATCTGCAGCTGCTGTTGCGTAGAGTTGAATTGCGCGAATAGCATCATCATTACCTGGGATAACATAGTCGATATCCTGAGGTGAGCTGTTTGTATCAACAACACCGATAACAGGAATACCCATCTTCTTCGCTTCTGCTACAGCATTGCTTTCGTAGCCGGTATCAATAATAAAGAGTGCATCAGGAATATTAGGCATCTCTTTGATACCCCCTAAGCTCTTCTCAAGCTTATTAAGTTCACGCTCAAGAAGGATACCCTCTTTTTTTGTTAAGCGCTCTAATGAACCATCTGCTTTCATCTCCTCAATTTCGCGTAAGCGACGGATAGAGTTACGAACGGTTTGGAAGTTCGTTAACATTCCACCTAACCAGCGATGGTTTACATAAGGTTGTCCTGCTCTGATTGCTTGCTCAGTGATAATTTCTGAGGCAGCACGCTTTGTTCCCACAAAGAGGATCCGACCATTTTGAGATGCAATACGTGAGATAAAGCTCATTGCATCATTGAAGAGGGGGAGTGTCTTCTCTAGGTTGATAATGTGAATCTTTGAGCGGGAGCCAAAGATATATGGTTTCATCTGGGGATTCCAGTAGCGAGTTTGGTGACCAAAGTGGACACCTGCTTTTAGCATGTCATGCATTGATACTTTAGACATTTAGATATTCCTTCTATTTAGGGTTGAGCCTCCAAGCCTATTTGAATGAACTCGTTGCTAAGCGTTAAAACCTAACAAAAAGCACCCATATTCAAACGAATTAAGCTTGTGAGTAATTTTATTGATAAAAATGGATCGCCATTGGATGACGACTTCCTTAAATCTCTACACTTCTACCTCACTACCAAGTTAAAGGGCAGAAAAAGTGTAGAAGCAAAGTATTATATAGGAGATGCCTATTAAAGACCAACTATTCTTTCTCTGCTATCCAAGCCTCTTGTTGGTATGGTACAATTTGATAGGGAATTATAATGAATTTTAACTAGGGAATATAAAATAAGATGAGTTACAAGAACGATCGTTTTATTCGCGCACTTTTAAAAGAACCGGTTGATAGAACTCCGGTCTGGATGATGCGACAAGCAGGACGCTATCTTCCTGAGTATCGCCGAGTTCGTAAAGAGGCGGGCGGATTCATGGATCTTTGCCGTAATGCGGACTTAGCGTGTGAGGTGACCCTGCAGCCGATTGAGCGTTTTGGTTTTGATGCGGCAATACTCTTTTCTGACATCTTAACGATTCCTGACGCTATGGGGTTAGGCTTAAGTTTTGTTCCTGGCAAAGGGCCTGTATTTGAGCGCCCCATTACAGATCCTAAGCAGATTGATCAGTTACCAAAACCGGATGCTGAAGATGAGCTAGGCTATGTTATGAATGCGGTACGAACCATTCGTAAAGCCCTCAATGGTTCAATCCCCCTGATCGGATTTACCGGGAGCCCTTGGACATTAGCTACCTACATGATAGAGGGGAGTGGTAGCAAGGACTTTGGTAAGGTACGGGGTTTCATGTATGAGCATCCTGAAGCGATGCACCGTCTATTAGATAAGCTTGCTGATGTGGTGATTGATTATCTAAACGCACAAATTGTTAATGGCGCTGCTGCGGTGCAGATTTTTGATACTTGGGGGGGAATCTTAACTAAAGAGCATTATAAAGAGTTCTCCTTAAAGTATATGGAGAAGATTATCAATGGGATTCTTAAAAATTATGATGGCAATCCGATCCCAAGCATTATCTTTACCAAAAATGGGGGAATGTGGCTTGGCGAGCAGGCTAATATAGGTGCAAATGCGGTGGGTCTTGACTGGATGACTGATATTGCACATGCGAAAGCATTGATTGGGAAGAAGGTTGCTCTACAGGGGAATATGGATCCTGGTGTACTCTATTCCAATCCTGAAGTTGTGCGAGAGAATGTGAAGAAGGTACTGCATAACTTTGGAACAGGTGGTGGTCATATCTTTAATCTTGGCCATGGCATCCATCCCGGGATCGACCCTGAAAATGTAAAAGCGATGGTGGATGCGGTGCATGAGTTTAGCCCGCGTTATCACTAAAGAGAGAAGGATGTTAAGGTGGCTTATGATGATCTTCCTTACATCCTTTCTTGTGGAGCTGTGATTGTCCGCTGGGATGGAAAGGAATTTCAATATCTATTATTGAAAGCATATGATTTTTGGGATTTCCCAAAAGGGCAGTTAGAGCAGGGTGAGCATCCTTTTGAGACCGCGTTGCGGGAGATTGAAGAGGAGACGACACTAACACAGCTGCGATTTACCTGGGGGCGTCACTATTATGAGACGCCACCATACTATCGTGGACGAAAGGTGGCCCGCTACTACTTAGCTGAGACTCAACAGAAGAAGATCAAATTGCCGATCAATCCCGATCTTGGACGCCCGGAACATAGTGAGTGGCGTTGGGTGACACGAAGTCAAATATTTCGGTATATTACGCCACGAGTGCGGAGAGTGGTCTACTGGTCAGATAAGTATTTAGCGTATGATCGTCGAATTAGTCGATTAGTTAATCGAGAATAGGGGGTAGAAGTGATGGGGGAGCCATTAAAGCGAATTTTATGTATCGATGATGATCCAGATATCTTGAGTATCATTGAGTTTTCGCTTGCAGAGGTTGGTGGCTACGAAGTAAAGGTTTGCCATTCAGGAGCAGAGGCGTTGGAGGAGGTTAAGGATTTTAACCCCCAACTCTTTCTTATTGATGTGATGATGCCTGGAATGAGCGGTCCTGAGACATTAACAGCCCTGCATGATATACCGGAGTTTGCCTCGACGCCTGCGATCTTTTTAACGGCAAATGTACAGTTTGCTGCCTACTCTGAAGCAACGCCACCGAAGATGTTAGGGATCTTAACAAAACCGTTTGATCCGATGCAGTTGCCGGAGCGTCTATCAGATCTTTGGGGTGAGTATATCCGTTAGAGTAGTAACAACAATAATCACCATTAGCCCATTACCATTAATTATGAGAGCTGCGAGTTTAGATAATATGAGAGTCTAGATTCGCGGCTCTTTATAGATCGGTGTAATGTAAAGTGATCCATAGAGGAGGGGAGGGGGGTGATACCCTTCAGTTGGGGCTCTTCAATAATGAGATGCGCTACATGCTTCAGCCAAGCGCTTTTTGCTAGGTGCAAGTAGAGATCAGCATAATTGAAGGTGAATGGGGGATCAATAAAGAGGTGACTGAAATGGTGAGACTCAGCATGACTCTTCTTGAGCCAATTGATGGCATCGGTATAGATAATCTCATAGCGCTCTTCTGGGATGGTAAATTGCTGTAGTGTCTGTTTAAGAGCTGTTAGCGCTCGTCGATTGTGATCGATGAAGGTGACTTTTTTAGCACCACGGGAGAGTGCCTCGATTCCTAAGATGCCGCTACCTGCAAAGAGATCGAGAACCTCCGCTCCGGGAAGTTCAAAATTTAACCAGTTGAAGAGAGTCTCCCGGTGTCGTGCCGGAGTCGGGCGGAGATGATTAGCATCGATAACCTTAACTTGTCGGGAGCGGTAGCGCCCCCCAATAACTCTGATTGTACTCACGGTTTATTTACTCTTTCAGTTCAGGGATCATATGGTGGCGAATCCATCTCTCTGTCTCTTGGCGCAACTCATTAGTCTTCTTTCCCTCAGTGCTGATGGGGGGGCCGATGGTGACGGTGATGGTCCCCGGCCGTTTTAAGTAACTGTTTCTAGGCCAAGCTAAGCCGGCATTGTGACTTATGGGCAGAATAGGTTGCGCAAGTTTTTGTGCAATAGCAAAGCCGCCACTCTGGTAGCGGAGTTTCTGATCGGGTTTTGCGCGGGTTCCCTCGGGAAAGATTACCACTGAACGCCCCTCATCAAAGGCCTCTTTTGAGGCAGTAATAATATTTTGTAATGCTCGTCGCCCATCGTTCCGATCGATGGGGATCTGTTTTGCTTTACGTAATCCCCAGCCGACAAAAGGGATATTTAGAAGCTCCTTTTTTAGAATGAAGGCGTGGGGTGGCAAGATTTTGGAAAAGAGTAGTGTCTCAAATGCCGATTGATGATTTGCAATAATGACGTGGGGCTGTTGTCTTAATGCGTTAAGATATTCTGCTCCCACAATGTTATACCGGATACCGGTAGTGATCCGTAACCACCCTAATATTAAGGCGCACCAGAAGCGAACGACACGGCGAAAGTGATGGTAGGGGAGTGGGAGTGAAGGGATGAGTAAGAGAGGAGTGATCACTAAGATGATAAAGAGATAGCCGATAAAAAAGAGGGTGGAGCGGAGCCAGATAATCATGCATCCTCCTTTAGTAGATGGGTGACAAACTCTGCTAAATCATTATAGATTGGTGTATGGCGATAGTGGGGGTCTTCGGCAATTGTTTCTGCCGTTGCGCTCCCTTTGCCACTCTTGACAAGTATCGGCTGCATATCAGCTCGTTTTGCTGCTATGAGATCAGAGTGCTTATCGCCGACAAAGTAGATTGTAGGGTATTGAGCTTTCTGATAGCCATGAGCTTTTGCGATCGTTAACAACATTCCCGGATTAGGTTTTCGGTTAGGGTGCTCAGTATCATCAGCTGTGCAATACTCTATTTGTGAGATTCGCCCCCCTAATGGGGCAAGCAACGTATGGAGCTTGTGATGCATCTCCTCCAATGCAAGATGATCATAGAGCCCTAATGCGATTCCACGCTGATTCGTGGCGATGGCGACATCGAAACCCGCCTCTGTTAAGCGGGCAATAGCTTCAAGGCTACCGGTTATTGGATGCCACTCTTGGGCTGACTTGATATAGGCATCAGAGTCATGGTTAATAACGCCATCTCGATCGAGAATAACCAAGGGCTTCTGCGATCGAGACGCTTTTTCGCTCTTTGGGCTCACGATCTCATCTCCTAACCCTCAAGCTGTAGTTGAGAGATATCCGCAACACTCATCATTAATCGTCCTGCCTCTGCGAGTAAGGCGAAGCGATTATTACGCAGACTCTGCTCATCTACCATCACCATAGTCTCCTCAAAGAAGGTGCCTAAAGGTTCTGCTAAGGCAACCAGTGCGTGGAGATTGGCACGATAATCATTGGCTGCTTGTGCCTTCTCTACCGTACTCTTACTCTTCTGGATTGCCTCATAGAGCATTCTTTCACTACTATTTTCAAAAAGATCAGGATTAATGGTAGTGCTCTCCTCTTTCTGGTTTCGCTCAAGGATATGGCGAATCCGGCGGTCCGATTGTACTAATACCTCTGCTTCCGGAAGCTCTTTAAAGTCTTTCACAGCCTGTAGGCGGGTATAGATATCTAAAGGATTATGCAGTTTGATCTGTGCAATTGAGTTGAAGATATCAGCTGAGATGCCTAGATCGGATGAGTAGGCCCGCATCCGCTCAAAGATATAGTTAAAGATAAGGTCGATACTCTTATCTGCATTAATCTCTATTGGCATTAAGGCTGCAGCTGCTTCAATCGTGGCGTAAAGATCGAGGGAGTGCTCCTCCTCTATTAGAATGCGTAGGACTGCAAGGGCATTCCGGCGTAGACTATAGGGATCGCGGGAGCCGGTGGGGATCTCTCCGATTGAGAAGATACCCACAATGGTATCGATACGCTCAGCAATTGAGAGTGTTTGAGCCTCTTTAGTGGTAGGTAACTTATCGCCAGCAAAGCGGGGCCAATAGACCTGCTCTAATGTATCGGCAACAGTGGGGTTCTCCCCCTGCTCAAGGGCATAGTATCGAGCCATAGTGCCCTGTAATTCGGGAAACTCCTGTACCATATTGCTAATGAGATCAGCTTTATTTAGACGGGCGGCACGGGCGACGAGATTTTGATCTGCACCAAGCTTAGGAGCGATAAGATCAGCTAACTTTGCTACCCGTTTAATCTTATCGGCTTGTGTTCCTAGTTTGGTTTGGAAGATGACGGAGGCAAGGGGCTCAAGATAGGCCTCTAGATTGATTTTAAGATCCTCCTCCCAGAAGAATTCCGCATCGGCAAAGCGGGGACGAATGACCCGTTCGTTCCCATCGATGACAGCCGCGGGCTCGTTACTCTCAATGTTACTAACAAAGCAGAATTTATTGAGGAGGTTGCCATCATGGTCGAGGATAGGAAAGTAGCGCTGATGATCTTCCATTGCGATAATGAGTGCCTCTTGTGGAACAGAGAGAAAGCGCTCCTCAAAGCGTCCGACGAGGGTGACTGGCCACTCTACTAGAGCGGTGACCTCATCAAGTAGCGCTGGCTTAATATGGGCTGATCCGTAGGCTTCGGTGGCCGATTGAATCTGCTCTTCAATGAGGGCACGTCGCTTCTTAAAGCTGGGAATGATATATCCTTGCTCCTCTAGTAGCTGCTCATATGCATCGGCATGTTTTAGCGTGAGAGGGGCGGAGGTATGAAAGCGATGACCATAGGTCTGATTGCTTGCCTCAATATTGAAGAGTCTCATTGGGACAATCTGATCGCCATAGAGAGCGGTAATCCAGCGAACCGGGCGAACAAACTCAAAATCATTATCAGCCCAGCGCATTCTCTTTGGAATAGGAAGTGATTTAAGGGCTTGCTCTACCATCTCTGGCAGCATGGTGACTAATGATTGCCCCTCAATTCGTTGTGTAAAGGTATACCATGCCCCCTTCTCAGTCTCTAAGATTGAGAGCTCTTCGATGGAGGCGCCGCAAGAGCGGGCAAAACCTTCTAAGGCGGGTGTCGGCTTGCCCTCTTTTAGAGCGACCTTGAGAGCAGGGCCTCGGCGCTCATTCTGGTAATCCTCTTGTCGTGCTTGAAGTTGATGAATCTGTAGCGCTAGGCGACGGGGCGTAGCAAAGGTCTTTACTTCACCATAAGAGAGTTTTTTCGTTGTTAGCTCTTTTGTTAATGCCTCTTTAAAGGCGTTAGCTAAGGTCTTTAATGCCCGAGGGGGGAGCTCTTCACAGCCCACTTCAATCAGTAGCGTCTCTTTAATCATTCTTCTTCCGTTAACAATAGTTATATTAGTTGATAAATAGGCCCAATTTTACCGCAAAATAGGGATTCACCCAAACAGAGATTCTATTTAACTCCCCCTGTTAAGTGGGGGAGAGGGTGGGATGCGCGCCCACTAGCCTGCTGGGTAAATGATAGCACTTTTAGGAGGAAGTTTTCCGCAAATGGGAGTTTACATCCCCCTGTTGAGCCTTAAGGGCCTGCTCATCGAGCGCCCAATGAATATGCTCATCCACTAAGGGGGAGATCACCCCTAGGCGTGCCTTGAGCGCGGCAACATTTTCGGAGCGGAACTGATCATTACCCAGGGCAACCGCAATATTTCTCATCCAGCGCTCATACCCAAGGCGTCGAATGGGCATTCCTGCAGTACGCTGTAAAAATTGCTCTTCACTCCAAGAAAAGAGGGTGAGGAGTGTCGTTTGATGGAAGTTATTGCGGGGCTCAAAGTCAGGAATCTCGTGCCGCTGCGCAAAGCGATTCCATGGACAGACCAGTTGGCAATCATCACAACCAAAGATCCGGTTCCCTATGGCGCGGCGAAACTCTTTGGGGATTGGACCAAAGAGCTCAATAGTCAGATAGGAGATACAGCGGCGCGCATCGATCTTAAAGGGGGCTACAATGGCTTGAGTGGGGCAGATATCGATGCACCGTTGGCAGCGTCCACAGTGATTTGTAATGGGGGGGCGAGAGAAGGGGATCGTCTTGTTGAGATAGAGCTGCCCAAGAAAGAAGAAAGAGCCCCGATTAGGGTCGATGAGCATGGTATTTTTGCCGATAAAACCTAAACCGGATTTCTCATTGAGGGCACGCTCCATCACTGGCGCACTATCGACAAAGGCTCGGAATTGCAGATCGGGGATTCGCTCCTGTAACCAACGACCGAGTCGATTGAGGCTATTGCGTAACACTTTATGATAGTCACGCCCAAGGCTATACATTGAGATATAAGCCGCTTGTGGATCATTCAGCTTCTCAAGTGGCGCCATATCAGGGTTATAGTAATCTAGCTGGCAGGTGAGGATTGAGCAGGTATCGGGAACTAAAAGCTCAGGGCGATACCGCTTTTCGCCATGTTTAGCCATATAATCGAGCGTTCCATGAAAGCCCGCTTCAAGCCAGGCATTAAGGTGCTCGCCCGCTTCGGTCAGATCAATATCAGTGACACTAAGATGATGGATTCCATACTGTTGCGCCTTCTCTAAAAGGGCCTCTGTAAAGATCTGACTCATAGATTATGGGTGATGGTAGTACAATTAAAGGAGATCAAACTTCTCTTTTAGAGCTTGCCGGACAATTGGGTGGACTAAAGAGCTCACATTACCATCAAGACGAGCCGCCTCTTTTACCATGGTGGAGGAGACAAAGGAGTACTGCTCACTTGGGGTCAGAAAGATCGTCTCAACATCGGGTTTTAGATGGCGATTTAAGCTGGCCATCTGAAACTCATACTCAAAGTCAGAGACGGCACGTAAACCACGAACAAGGATGCGGGAGTTCATCCGCTCCATGAAGTTGACTAAAAGATCCTCAAAGCCGATCACCTCTACTTTAGGGTTCTCTTTAAAAATCTCTTGGGCAATCTCAAGGCGCTCTTGATAGGTGAAGAGGGGACTCTTGGTTGATCCGGTGGCGCAGGCAACGGCAACAATTAGGCGGGGAAAGATACTTGAGGCACGGAGAATAATATCAATATGTCCATTCGTGATGGGATCAAAAGTGCCGGGATAGACGGCGGTTAGTTGGCTCATAAGAGTCCTCCTTTTGGGTTGATCTATGTTTGATCGCTTTTTATAAAAATTCTGGGGCAATTCCCAATTGGTCTCTAATTATAGAGGAAGAGTTGAGAAAATGCCTCCTTTCCCCATTGAAGCGTTATTTAATAAATGACTTTTGGTTCATGGCTAATAAAGAGGGTATGATATTCCCCTTAAATCACAATCTATTGTAGAGGTATGCATGAAGAGTCGTAATTATCTCCACCGCCACCGAGCGCTCTATGCTGATCATGGATTTCTTCACCATGAGATCGCACGACGAATGATTCAACATTTAGGGGAAGGGGAGCCGAACGATATTGTTAATGATGGGGCGTTTGATGAGTATTTTACTAATCTTCTCAGGGAGCAGTATCCTAAGGCTACTGTGATGGAGAATATCGATCCTGATCAGCACCAAGAGTATGATCTGATCGTGAGTAATCTCTATCTCCAAGATCTTCATGGATTTGAGGAGCGTCTTCGTCTCTACTATGAGCGTTTGAAAGGGGGAGGGCGCCTTCTCTTTACAACGATAGGGATGGGGAGCTTCTATGAGTGGTACGATCCTGATGGTTTTGCACTCAATGGATTTCCTGATATCGAGGATATTGGGAATTTTATGCATGGGTTAGGCTTTAAAGATTCGGTGCTCTATATTGAGAAGATTACCCTGACCTATGAGCGAATTGAGACACTGCTTAATGATGCGCGCGTTGTCGCGGGACGCCCCTTTGAGCCCTATCAAGGATTGCGCACCCCCCAATGGTTAGAGCGGACAAAGGCGGCGCTAGAGCGTAATCACGATGGCACCTACTACAATCTCTCTTTCGATATTATTTATGCTGATGCTTCCTTGCCCGATATTAAGAATCGATATCAGGATGGGGAGGTTCGGGTAGATATTACCAACCTACTGAACTCGTAATGTACGATTTTTCACGATTTGTGGGGGAATTTACCCATTCGTAAGAAGAGTTCTTAAATCTCCGCTATAATTAGGACTAAATTGGTCCTCTATAGTCTATTGAGATGAGGATTAACCCGTTTAACAAACAATTATCACCCATTAATTGATAGTCGTTAGAGTAAAGGAGTTAAATAGATGTTTACAATTACTGATGCTGCAAAAAAGCAGTTGGCAAAGACCATGATCGACGCCGAAGCAGAAGCGATTAAGGTGGCGATGAAGCGTTCAGGATGCTCTGGCTATATGTACTACTTAGATTTTTGTAAAGAGGTGGATGATACTTTAGTTTTATTAGATCAGGAGCCGGTACAGGTGGTTACAGATGAGGAGATGCTCCCCTTTCTTGAGAATGTCACTTTAGATTATGTTCAAGAGGGATTAAATCGTAGCTTCAAGTTTAGCAATCCTGCAGCGAAAGGGGCGTGTGGCTGTGGTGACAGCTTTATGCTGTAAATAAGCAATCAAGATCGAGAGATCTAATTGAGGATAAGGAGAGGGAGATGAGTGGATTAGCAGGGGTTTTAAATCGTAAAGATCAGCGTGTTGAGGAGGCCTTATTAGCTAAGATGGCTGCCCCCTTAAAACGGCGGGGGCCCGGAGAGGCTAGGATCGCGTACGATAAAATGGTGGGGTTAATCCACACACACCGTAAAAATCATCAGCATCTTGAGGCGCCCTATATCGACCCTGTTAGAAAGAGCGGCGTCACTATGACTGGTACCATCTACAATAGCGCTGCCTTAAGAGAGCAGCTGGAGATAGCTGGCGCTCAATTTCAAGGAGAGAGTGATGGGGAGCTAATTCTGCGTGCCTATTACCATTGGGGTGAGCATTTTGTAAAAGAGCTTGATGGAACCTTTGCGATTGCTCTGTGGGATAGTCAGAAGGAGCGGTTGCTGCTAACTCGAGATCGGCTTGGAATTGAGCCACTCTATTATGGGCGGAGCGCACAAGGGCTCTACTTTGGCTCTAACACACAATCACTCTTGGCAACCGGGATGATCGACACCTCTTTTGATAAAGAGGCGCTCCATTTTATGTATACGCTCCATGCAGTGGTGCCTGCGCCATACACCCTCTTTAAAGGGATTCGTAAAGTTCGCCCTGCCCATCTTTTATGGCTCGATCAAGAGGGGATATTGCGTGAGGAGCGTTACTGGTATCTAAAAGCGCGGCGAAAGCGGAGTGATTGGTCATATAACGATTGGCGTGATGCGATTGAGCAGGCGCTGTTTCGAGTAGTCAATCGGTATATGGAGGCGGAAGAGGATTCGGTGGGGATGCTCCTATCTGGTGGGTTAGATTCAACGCTTATCTCAGCCTTAGCGATTGAAGGGGGGCATACGAATTTACAAACCTTCTCCGTTGGCTTTGAGGATGCCCCTGAGGAGGCGGGTTCAGAGTTTGAGTTTTCCGATCAGTTTGTAGCGAAATATCAAACCGACCACTATAAATTTCAGATCCCGAATAGTGAAGCCTTAACTCGTTTACCCGAGGCGGTAGCGGAGATGAGTGAGCCACTCTTTGGGCAAGATGCGATCGGTTTCTATCTCTTGTCAGAAAAGGTAAGTTCCGTCACCTCTATCGTACAGAGTGGCCAGGGGGCAGATGAGCTCTTTGGGGGTTATTTTTGGTATCCTCTAATGGCTGAAAGCAGAGAGGAGGATCCTTTAAAGCGCTTTAGTGAACACTATTTTGATCGCACTCATGAGGAGTGGCTGACCCTTTTCCAGAGCCGTTATCATACTGGGGATATTACTGGAGATTTCATTCGTAGCCATCTTACGGCACCAGGGGCTGACACCTTTATGGATCAGGTATGGCGTCTTGATATGACTAATCTTATAACCGATGATCCTGTTAAGCGAGTGGATAATATGACCCAAGCCCATGGGCTAGATTCCCGTATGCCCTTTATGGATTATCAACTGGTAGAGCTTGCTATGTCGATGCCCCCAGAGTATAAGTTGGCTCAAAATGGAAAGGGGATCTTGAAGGATATAGCCCGTGGTCGGGTGCCTGATTCTATTATCGATCGGCCAAAAGCTTACTTCCCTATGCCTGCCTTAAAGTATGTTCGTGGGGATTTCTACACCATGATGCGGGATCTACTCACCAGTCAGAAGGCGAGAGAGCGGGGGCTCTTTAATCCCGATTATGTTGCGGATCTTTTAGAGAATCCTGAAGCAGAATCGAGCTTTACTAATATTCAAGGATCGAAGCTTTGGCATTGTGCTCTACTAGAGCTTTGGTTGCAGAGTGTTGGTTGCTAGCTAGGTAGGGTCTTTAAACATATAAAATGGATAAAATGTAAGAGGGGGCATTTAAGCCCCCTTTTTTAATCCCCTCTGGATACTTGATTTATATCTTTAGGGTAACGCCTGTAATTAGACTCTCAACTGAGCGTTGATAAGCTAGAGCCATCTTATGGGCAGGGATCGGTTCAAAACCTGGAAAGGCACTTAACCCCGGCTCGGGCGTTTCGGCAGCTAAGCTTGGGCTGACAACATTGAGTCTTATCCCGTTAGGCATCTCAGTGGCAGCGGCCATGACCCACTTTTCAAGGGCACCATTAACCATGCTAAGAGCAGATCCTCCAATAATCGGCTCATCACTGGTGGTTCCAGAGGTAAGTGTGATAGATCCTCTTGGAGGCAGGAGCGTACGGGCAGCTAAGGCGAGATTTACTTGCCCCATAAGCTTATCGATAATCCCAAGATAGTAGGGGGATTGCTCGAGGGAGGTGACCTCTATCTGCTCGAGGGGGATAAACTCTGCACGACCTGCTGTTGAGATTATATGATCAAGGGGCCCTACCTCGCGTAAGGCCTCCATTAGGGCGTTAGGGTCGCTAAGATCAAATTGAAGATCACCCTCATCTAGTGAGGCGCGGATGATCTCATAACGGGGGGTCAATAGCTTATCGACTGCGCTACCAATGATGCCTGTCGCCCCTACTAAGAGTAGACGTGGCTTACTCATCCCCTTGCTCCTTTGCCCCTTTGCACTTCTCTGAAAAGAGTACACCAGCGGTAGCCCAATTATTATTGGGAACATCTTCAAAGGTGATGTAGATATGTTCGGGAGCGCTCCCTAAATGGCGTACGAGGGTATCGGTAATCTCTTTGGCTACTGCTGCTTTCACCTCATCACTGCGACCTTCAAGCATTGCGACATTAACAATTGGCATAAATAACTCCTCTTTTCTATTAGTTGATTGTGTTGACTGATATTTGTTGATTTTCGGCTGCTAACTTTTGACTATCCCCTCTTGATTAGTAGCGGGCCAGTGCATACGCTTCTGAGGGTAGAGACGTTGGCTTATTAGAGATAATATCGGTAATCAGTGTGGCTGATCCTGCGCTCATGGTCCAACCAAAGGTGCCATGACCACTATTAATATAGAGATTATTGAGGGGTGTTGCACCAATGATTGGGGTGCCGTCGGGGGTCATTGGACGAAATCCCGCCCATGGATTCGCCTCATTAGGGTCAACGGCATCGGGAAACCACTGAAGGAAGGTGCGTTTAATCGTTTCGATCTGCTTTGGCTTTAACCGTGAATTAAAGCCTTCAATACCTGCATAGCCTGCTACCCGAATAGTATTATCAAAACGGGTAATGGCGATATTTTGGCTAGTATCGAAGAGGGAGTAGCGGGGGGCTGCATCGGGCTCAATAATAGGAAAGGTGAGGGAATATCCTTTTACTGGATAGATAGGCACCTTTAGATGGCGGCGCAATAGTGCTGAACTTCGAGCACCTGTAGTAAAGAGGTAGCGGTCGGCACTAATTGTCTCATCATCTCCGATAACTAAAGCGCGAACAGAGTGATCCTCTACTAAAACTTCGGTAACAGCAGTATTGTAGTGGATGGTGACCCCTAAGCGGGGGAGCAATGAGGCAAGTGATTGGGCAAAGAGCAGACTGTCCCCCGATGCCTCTTGTGTTAGATGTAGGGCGCCAACAATCGGTTTTTGACTCCGTTTTAGCGCTGGCTCATGGAGAAAGAGCTCCTCTTTTGTGAGGAGCTTACTGGGGATCTGGAACTGCTCAAGCATCTTCTGTTGTGCTTTTGCGGCCTCAAGCTGTGCCCCATTTTGGCAGATCTGAAGAATCCCATGAGTCTGCTTAGAGAAGTTAAGGGGTGGGAGATGGTGCTTCTTCAGTGCGTGATTGATGGCCTCCTCCATCTTTGGGAACTCGCTGCTGCTTAAGGCTGAGAGGGCTACCATCCGCTTCTGATTACGTTTAAAGGCGCTCTCATTAGCTTCACGAAAGGTGCGCCATAACCAGCCTGTTTGCGCAAAGGAGAAGGTGGGGCGAATGGCGAGATATGGGGTGGGTGAGATGAGGTTTTTGAACGCCATAGAGATTACACCTGGCTTAGCATGGGGGGCACTGTGACCGACAGAGAGCATCCCACCATTAGCAAAACTTGCCCCAAGAGAGGGGCCATCATTCTGCTCAATAATGGTGACTTTATACCCCGCTTCCGTTAAGCGCCATGCTGATGTTAGGCCAATAATACCCGCCCCAACAATAATGATCTCCATACGTATCTCCCCCTTTACTCTCCACCTAATTAGTTAACGATTTCCACTATAACATGCTCTATTTATCTATAAAGAGTAGTGAAGAAAGATTCTTATAGCTCTTCTATAAGGAGCGGTGATACTTCGATAGAATCAGTTGGTTAGAGGGGGAAGGGTGGGGATGAGTCAAAAAAAGGGGGGATCCAATTTATTTTTATAGGGTAAACCGTTATGATACGAGCACCCTTGTATCTAGGGAGACTGCGCCTTTTCGGTATCTATCTTATAACTATTTTCCTTCTTATTTAGGAGTCAATATGTCGCTTGAATCTTCGCAGGATATTAACTTTAGTCATGGACCGGTTCCTGATCGCTATCGTAAAAATATCTTCTCGTTAGCATTTATTATGTTGGGGCTCACCTTCTTCTCTGCCAGTATGTTAGCAGGGGGGAATTTAGGGGCTGGGCTCACCTTAAAAAATTTCTTCTGGGCAATTTTAATCGGAAATGGGTTCCTCTCCCTCTATACTGCCTTCTTAGGATATATCGGTGTTAAAACGGGGCTGACAACACATCTTTTAGCGCGATACTCCTTTGGGGTGAAGGGATCTTGGCTCCCCTCACTTCTATTAGCTGGAACGCAGGTGGGGTGGTTTGGTGTTGGTGTGGCGATGTTTGTAATTCCCGTCAGTGAGGTGACAGGGTTAAATATCTATCTACTGATTGCCCTTGCCGGTGCGATGATGACAGCGACAATGTTTTTTGGTGTGAATGCTTTGGCGGCGCTTGCTATATTAGCGGTGCCCACTATGACCATATTAGGGGTCTATTCAGTTACTGCCGCTGTGGGGAGCGCCGGGGGGTATGAGGCGCTGAAATTGATTGAGCCGAAAGAGCCGCTCAGTATGGCTAGCGCCCTGACGATCGTTATCGGTTCCTTCATTAGTGCAGGAAGTCTCACTGCCGACTTTTTACGCTTTGGTCGAAATGCTTTTACCGCGATTACTGTTGCCGTGATCGCCTTCTTTATTGGGAACTCCCTAATGTTTATCTTTGGTGCGATGGGCACGTTAGCCTTAGGTGAGGCCGATATCTTTGATGTAATGTTAGCGCAAGGGCTCATTATCCCGGCAATTTTTGTCTTGGGGCTCAATATCTGGACAACTAACAATAATGCTCTCTATGCGTCGGGACTTGGCTTTGCCAACATTACCGGTCTCTCAAGTAAGATGTTATCAATCATTTTAGGGGTGGTGGGAACCATTTTTGCCCTCTGGCTCTATAATAACTTTGTCGGGTGGCTGGTATTTCTCTCCTCAGCGATTCCTCCTGTGGGAACGGTGATTATTACCGATTACCTCTTGGGGCGAAAGCGTTATGAGGAGATTTTACAGATGGATCAGATCACCATTAACTGGAATGCGATTGCTGCGGTACTGCTGGGGATGATTGCAAGCCATACACTACCGGGCATTGTCCCTCTCAATGCAGTGTTAGTGGCATTGGTAAGTTATATTTTACTTGAGAAGATTATTGGAAATAAAGGGAAGAGGTAAGTGATGAATCTCATTATTAATAATGTGCACCGATATGGTGAAGATGGGTTGTGGCAGGTGATTATTGAGTCGGGGCACTTTGCTGCGTTTATCGCAATGTCAGAAGCAAAGGAGCCGCAGGAGGGGGCTAGAGTTCTCGATGGGGAGGGGGGCTTGCTCATTCCCCCCTTTGTGGAGTCCCATATCCATCTTGATACAACGCAGACGGCAGGTGATCCAAACTGGAATGAGTCGGGAACTCTGTTTGAAGGGATTGAGCGATGGGCAGAGCGTAAGGCGAAGCTCACCTTTGAAGATGTGAAGGAGCGGGCTTGGCGAACCTTGCGCTGGCAGATAGCCAATGGGATTCAGTATGTTCGTACCCATGTGGATACCTCTGACCCTACATTAATGGCACTTCGGGCAATGTTAGAGGTGCGTGAAGAGGTGGCCCCTTGGATTGAGCTCCAGATTGTTGCTTTCCCGCAGGAGGGGGTTCTCTCCTACCCTAATGGGGCGGCACTATTGAGAGAGGCGATGGTACTTGGTGCTGATGCTGTAGGGGGGATTCCCCACTTTGAGTTCACGCGTGAGTATGGGGTGGAATCACTGGAGTATATCTTTTCATTAGCAGAGGAGTTTGATGCATTAATCGATATCCATTGTGATGAGATTGATGATGAGCAATCGCGCTTTTTAGAGAGTGTTGCGGCATTTGCCTATCGCGATCGATTAGGGGCGAAGGTAACAGCGAGTCATACAACTGCGATGCACTCCTACAATGATGCCTATACCTCTCGCCTCTTTCGTTTACTGAAGTTATCTGAAATTAATTTTGTTGCAAATCCGTTAGTGAATATTCATCTACAAGGGCGGTTTGACCACTACCCTAAGCGACGTGGCATGACACGGGTGAAGGAGCTATTGGCAGCAGGGATGAATGTCTCATTTGGTCATGATGATGTCTTTGATCCATGGTATCCATTAGGGACCGGAAATATGTTGCAGGTGCTCCATATGGGGCTCCATGTAGGGCAGATGATGGGGTATCCTGAGTTAGATGGAGGATTGCGACTAGTGACTGAAAATGGTGCAAAGACACTCAATATAGAGGCGTATGGTCTTAAGGTAGGCGCTCCGGCAAATGGGGTAATTTTACCTGCCCGCAGTGGCTTTGATGCACTTCGACGTCAGGTGCCTATCCGCTACTCTATCCGTAAGGGGGAGATCATTGCTGAGGGGCGTCCGGCTGAGAGTAAGATCTATCTAGATGGGGCGTGGCAGCAGGTGGATTATTGTCAGTAGTAGTCGATCGATTTTAGTTATGAAGAGGGGGGATGGAGGCGATTATGGATCGAAGTAAGGAGCAGAGTAATCAATTTGATGCCGCACGTTTCTTAAAGAGTGCCCCAACGGATCCCGGTGTCTATTTAATGTTTGATCGTGAGGGGCGGGTGATCTATGTTGGTAAAGCTAAAAATCTAAAAAATCGACTCCACTCCTACTTTAAAGGGGGGCAGCTACCCCCTAAAACTGCGGCGTTAGTGGCTAATATTGCCGCCATTGAGACGACAATCACCGCAACAGAGAATGAGGCGCTACTGTTAGAGAGTAACCTTATTAAGAAGCATCGACCCCGTTACAATGTCCGTCTTGTGGATGATAAGAGCTACCCCTACATCTATGTCTCTGACCACCCTTATCCACAATTTAGCTTCTATCGGGGGCGGCGCAAGCGGCGGGGAACACTCTTAGGGCCCTACCCATCATCAGGGGCAGTGCGAGAGATATTAGCTCTGTTAAAACGGGTCTTTAAGGTGCGGCAGTGTGATGATACCTTTTTTAGTCACCGAACCCGCCCCTGTCTGCAGTATCAGATCGATCGCTGTAGTGCCCCCTGTGTTAATAAGATTACTAAAGAGGCTTATCATCATGATGTTTCATCTGCACTGCTCTTCTTAAAGGGGGAGTCTCAGGAGCTACTGACGCTCTTAGGACAGAAGATGACTTTTTATAGTAAGGAGCTCGCTTTTGAGAAGGCAGCGGTGATACGGGATCAGATTCAGCAGATCCATGAGATCCAGGGGCAAAATGCTATTGAGGGGGGGCGTGATGAGTCACTCGATCTTATGGCATTAGCAACCCTTTCTGGCGTTACAGCCATTGAAGTGATGATGGTGCGCGATGGTCGCGTGCTAGGAACGCGGGCCTATTTCCCCACGATTCCTAAAGATACCCCAGAGAGTGAGGTAATGGGGGGATTTCTACTGCAATATTATGGTGCTAACCGGCGTCCGCCCCAAAATATAGTGCTCAATATTCCCCTAGAAGAGGAGGAGCATCAGTGGCTAGAGAGTGGGCTTTCGGAGCTTTCCGGTCGTAAGGTGGTAGTACAGAGTAATGTGCGGCAGCAGAAGCGACGATGGTTAGAGATGGTGGGTCGCAATGCGTTACAGTCAGTTAAAGTGAAGTTGGCAGGGAAGAGCACCATCACCCATCGCTTAGAGGCTTTGCGGGCCCATCTGCGTTACCCTCGCCCTATTGAGCGGATCGATAGCTTTGATATCTCCCATAGTTTTGGAGAGCGCACCGTAGCAGCTAATATTGTCTATACACCTGAAGGGTTTCTTAAGCAACAATATCGGCGCTTTAATATTGAAGGCGTTACAAAAGGGGATGATTATGGGGCTTTAGAGCAGGCATTAACTCGACGATTTCAGGGGCGAGAGGAGGCGCGTTATCCCAATATTTTGCTTATTGATGGGGGGAAAGGGCAATTTCAGGTGGCGCGTAAGGTGCTGCAGAAGTTGCAGATTCCTGAAGGGCGTAATGAGGGTGAGATTCTGTTAGTGGGTTTCTCTCAAGGGGAGGGAAAACGGCAGGGGATGGATCGACTTTGGGTAGGGGAGCGAGAGGCTGATCCCCTTGCCTCAACGAGTCCGGCGTTCCATCTCTTGGCGCAGATTCGGGATGAGGCGCATCGTTTTGCCATTGAGGGGCATCGAACACAGCGGGATAAGTTGCGGCGTCGCTCTCTTTTAGAGGATATTCCTGGAATCGGTCCTAAACGGCGTCAGGCACTGCTCGCCCACTTTGGAGGGTTAGCAATGATTCGTAAAGCTACTATTGAGGATATTGCGAAGGTGGAGGGGATTAGTCATCATCTAGCAGGAGAGATCTATCGAGCTCTTAACCGGGAGCGGGAGTCATAGTTAGGTAGGGTGATGAGGTTGGTGTGTGGGGGAAACTCCACTATAATATGAGATTCAGATTGCGTAAGAGAGAGAGCAGCAGCATGATGCGGAAATTGAGATTACTCCTATTCGGGGCGCTACTAGCCGCCTGCCAGTCAGAAGAGGAAGGGGTAGGTAGAGAGGTGGGATTACAGCAGAGCTCACCCTCGGCTGAAGAATCAATGCTAGAGGCTCAAGTGGCCCATCAGCTCAATAGTAAAATTAATGGTTACATTGCTGTTAATAATGCTTTTTTACAGATTTGGGCCGCAGAGGAGCGGGAGGATTCCGCCATTATGGAGAGCAATGAGGCGGCATTTTTATGGAATCGCCTCTATAAAGCCTTACCAGAAGAGGAGCAGGATTCGCGAGTGGAGCAGAGTCTCCAAGCATTTTCAGAAGAGGCGGTAGCAGAGGGGGATTTCACCCGCATTCGTCCCATCAATGAGTATGAAGCGCTCTATTATGAACTGAATCGTACCCTTAATCGTTATCAAGAGGTAGATTTAGGTGAGTTAGATCGTGTGGGGTATATGCTCCGAGATCGGCTGCGTGAAGGGTTGCCTCAATGGCGACAGCTTCAGGAGTATAATGCCCTTAAGCGGTATCTGGATGATGAGGGTGTTTTAGGGCAGGCGCTGCTACCGAATTATATTGAGACCCGAGAGGCTGTTATTGCGCTCTGGCCCACCTTTAATCAGGCAGTTGAAGAGGTCAGCAGCACCCAAAAAGAGAGCTTTCTTGCTCAGCTTACAGTAGCGGAAGATCCGTTGTTAACACATACTGTTTATGCAATGGATCTGGCTCGCTCCCTCATTACACTGCTTCAATCTGAGGCAAATATGGGTGATCATGAGCAGATTGCGCGTGCCGATCACTATATAGAGACGATTGAGCAGCATCTCACACAGTTAGAGCAGCTCCTATCAGAGCCAGAGAATCAGAGTCGATTAGGGCGGGAGCCAATTATCTATCCCGCTGTTTTACAATCACTACAAGCATTTACCCAAACCTATTGGGAAGGGCGAGAGGAGCCTAAGGCGCGTAAGCGTGATCAGCTCATTAAGTATTACAATAATGCCGCAAGTTACTACAATGGCTTAATGCCAAAAGCTCTGTAGTGTGGAGAGCAGTGTAAAGTAACTAAATCTATTAATTTAGAGAGTAGTGTGTTGAGTATTAAAAGGACGATCATCAATTGATGATCGTTTTATTATGGAGGAGTATATGGTAGCAGAGCGCCTGCGGCTGCGTGCAGGAGAATTTAAGCAGCTTATTTGGTTGATGTTTCCGATTCTACTCACCCAGTGGTTTCAGGTGGGGATGGGGGTTACAGATATCGCAATTACGGGACACTATAGTGATTCTGTTCAAGCATCTGTTGGTCTAGGGGTGATGATTTGGAATCCTCTGCTATTGTCAGCTACTGGAGTGTTAATGAGTGTTGCGATCTTTAGTGCCCATGAGTTTGGGCGTGGTCGTGCTGACCATGTTGCAGCGATTTGGCATAATGGGGTCCTGATAGCGCTGCTACTTATTGTAGTGATTATGGGTATTATGAACCTCCTTTCAGGTGGGATCTTGCGCCTGATTCGTGTGGAGGAGTCCTTAATTCCTGGTGCGGTTACCTATCTTCGAGCATTAAGTATAGGGGTGCCTGCTATTATTCTCTTCAATAGTCTTCGCCCTGTTTGTGAGGGGGTGGCACGACCATTACCGATCAGCTTAGTGAGCTCTGTCGGTTTTGTGATTAATGGGCTCCTTAATTACGCCTTAGTCCATGGTTTCCCCCCTCTTAAAATTCCGAGCTTAGGGATTGTAGGCTCAGGGTTAGGGACGGCATTTACCTTCTGGATTATGTTTATTCTCCTTCTTCTATTTACCCATTATGACCCTCGTCTTAAGGGATTAGCATTATTACGCCGCCCCTATCGACTTGATGGTCGTCTAAAGGAGATGATTCGGGTAGGTCTTCCCAATGGAGCCACCTTCTTTGCAGAGGTCGCGATCTTTTCAGCAGCGGGGCTGATATTAGGGCAATTTGGGGCGATTGTTGTAAGTAGCCATCAGATTTCACTCTCGATTACCTCCATGACCTTTATGATTCCCGTGAGTCTTTCTATCGCATTAACAGCGCTCATCGGACAGGCTATGGGGCGGGAGGATTTTGCCGGTGTTAAACGAATTACAAAGATGGGCCATATTACCGTTTTAGGGATTATGATGCTGACCAGTCTCTTTCTATTCCTAATGCGTCACCAATTGCCACAGCTCTTTAATAGTAACCCTGAAATTGTTGCTATGAGTGCAGGCCTTATTCTCTACTCAATAATCTTTCAGATTCCAGATGGTTTACAGATTGTTGCTAATGGAGTTTTGCGGGGAATGAAGGATACAAAGATTCCGATGCTCTTGAGCATCACCTCCTATTGGCTTATTGCCTTCCCCCTCTTTTACCTACTAGGTGTGGTTAAGGGGATGGCGGCCGAGGGAGTTTGGATTGGATTGATTGTTGGATTAACCGTATCAGCTATTCTATTAAATAGCCGCCTTTGGTTTATGGGGCGACAATTAGAGATAGAGAAGGGGAAGAGTTATGGAACGAGTAGAGCAGTGGATTATTAAGAGTGAGGAGGAGACTGCGCAATTAGCATCGGCGCTGGCAGCCTCGGTCGCTCAGTTAGAGGATGGGGTTAAGATCTATCTTAAGGGGAATCTTGGCGCAGGAAAGAGTACCTTTTCACGCTACTTTATCCGCACCTTTGGGGTGGAGGGGGCGATTAAGAGTCCAACCTATACGCTGATAGAGCCATATCAAGTGGCTAATGGTGAGATTCTTCATATTGATCTCTATCGATTAGCAACGGCTGAGGAGATCTATGATCTAGGGTTTTTAGAGGAGGAGCAGGCTATCTGGCTTATTGAGTGGCCGGAAAAGGGGCAGGGAGTATTACCAGCAGCAGATCTCCTATTAGCTCTTGAGCGTGATCTGGAAGAGTTAACCCTTACTCTGTATGGTAAGAGCCAGAAGGGTATTGCGCTGCTTGATCAACTCTCTGCAGCGGATCGCGTCTTAGAATAAGAGAAAAGATCGGCCAAGAGGCCGATCTTTCATCGATCATAATTTGAGACTATATTCGCTTCTATAGGCGCTGAGCAAGCTTTTTTGTCTGCTCATCGGCATAGAGCTGATAGCTATGTTGTACAAGGGGATAGTTATCAATGGCGCGGATAAAGTTTAAGTGTACCGTAATGATCGATCCATCTACTTCATAGCTTGAGACAACTAAGGTGTCAGCACCGATTCGCTGTGCGAAGTTTGTGGCCTCTTCAGAGACACCAATATATCCTTGAAGATCGGGTTGTACACGGATCATATTCTCTCGGAAGTGAACATGACGTGCTCGCTTTTTAGCGGCTATAGCACGGGTTAGATGTGCGCCGATCGAGCGACCAGTTTGATATGTTTTGCTGTAATCTGCTTGATTGAGCGCAGAGCCGATTACAAAGTTATTCTGATCTTTAAATAACCAAGGGGCTCGCTTCTGAACATCTTTAATTGCTTGAGCGGTTGCCTCTTCAATAGAGCTACTCTCTAGCTGCTCTAACTGAAATTTAGGTTGTGGACCGTTAGGATCATCAGCTTTTAAACCAACATTACATCCTGCTACGGCTAAGGGTATTAATGCATATAAAAATAATTTTTTCATTCTGTTCTCTCATCTCCAAAAAGGTAGATTGGCAATCATTTCGATCGATCTGATCTACATTTTAAGGGTATTGATAAATAATAAAGATTGATTTTTGTAAAGATAATTAGAGAGAGAATACCACTTTTTCTTGAAAGTGACCATATTAGAGTCACCAATCTTGAGTGAGGTTCGGTGATGACCAGTTAATGATTGGAAAGAATCGGGTTATGGTTTATAGGTAGCGCTTAAAAAAGGGGGGGCTAGGTGTTAGAATAGAGGGACTAAAATAGATAACGGTAGGTGTTTTATGGCGATTAAAGTTGAAGAGATCAAAACATTACTCTCAAAAGAGGTAGATCGATATTTAGAGCAGGACCTCGTTACTGCTAATGTTGTAAAAGATATTAAGCAGACCGAAGAGGGCATCGTAGTGGAGCTGGTATATGGCTTCTACGCTAAAGCTCACCTAAAGTCGGTGGAGGAGAATCTCTCGCAGCGATTGACGGAGGCTGTCGGTGTTTCGGTTGAGGTGAAATGTAGCACTAAGGTGGTTGCCCATCAGGTGCAGGATCGCTTAAAACCCCTTCGCGGTGTTAAAAATATTATCGCTGTTGCCTCTGGAAAAGGGGGGGTGGGTAAATCCACAACATCGGTAAACTTAGCACTCTCTCTTCTGAAAGAGGGGGCGAGTGTGGGGGTGTTAGATGCGGACATCTACGGACCGAGCGTCCCTACCATGTTAGGAACAACTGAGACCCCTAAATCACTTGATGGTAAGTCGATGGAGCCGGTGGAGAGTCTGGGCTTACAGACTAATTCCATTGGTTTTCTTATTGCTGAGAAGGATGCGGCTATCTGGCGCGCTCCGATGGCGGTCTCAGCTCTGGCGCAACTACTGAAAGAGACAAATTGGCGGGACCTTGACTATTTAATTGTTGATATGCCACCAGGAACTGGAGATATCCAGCTAACATTGGCACAGCAGATTCCTGTGGCGGGGAGTGTTATCGTCACCACACCTCAAGATTTAGCGCTCGTTGATGCTAGGAAAGGACTCAATATGTTCCGCAAAGTAAATATCCCTGTTTTAGGGGTTGTGGAGAATATGAGCTACCATATCTGCTCAAACTGTGGGCATGAGGAGGCGATCTTTGGTGAAGGAGGGGGGAGTCGTCTCTCCGAGGATACCGGTGTAGAGCTTTTAGGAAAGATGCCTTTAGATACCCGAATCCGTGCAGAGGTAGATGAGGGGCGACCAACCGCATTAACAGAGGGAACATTAGCAGAGCTCTACAGTGAGCTGGCCATTAAGATGGCAGCAAAGCTCTCGCTACGCGCTAAAGATATGAAAGGGATCTTTCCCGACATAGTGGTGGAGAATTAAAGCAGTATGAGTATAAAAGCAGATCGCTGGATTCGTGAGCAATCCGAAAAATATGGCATGATTGAGCCCTTCGAGCCGAATCAGGTGCGAGAGAATGAGTCTGGGCGTATTATCAGCTATGGCACCTCAAGCTATGGGTATGATGTGCGTTGTAGCAATGAGTTTAAGGTTTTTACCAATATCAACTCTACAATTGTAGACCCTAAGAATTTTGATGAGGGGAGCTTTATTGATGTGGAGTCGGATGTCTGTATTATTCCGCCTAACTCTTTTGCCTTAGCGCGCACAATTGAGTATTTCCGAATCCCCCGAAATGTCTTAACGATCTGCTTAGGTAAATCCACCTATGCGCGTTGTGGCATTATTGTCAATGTGACCCCTCTTGAGCCTGAGTGGGAAGGGCATGTAACGTTGGAGTTCTCAAATACGACCCCCCTACCAGCAAAAATATATGCTGGTGAAGGGGTTGCGCAGATGCTCTTTTTTGAATCGGATGAGGTGTGTGAGGTCTCCTATAAAGATCGCGGGGGTAAATATCAGGGACAGACGGGGGTGACACTCCCACGAACATAGAGGCTGAGAGATCGGCTTCTAGAGATTAATGGATTGGTGAGGCGCTCAAATGATGGTTGCGCCTCTTTTTTTTAGAGTGGAGGTACCATTCTTTTCATCAAGACTCACTATTTTCATCTATAATTACCGATTAATTTATAACGAAGAGTTACTTAGGAGTTGTTAAAGAGAGAACATGTCAGAGATTATTATTAAAAATGCAGAGCAGATAGAGGGTATCCGTAAGGCGAATCAGTTGGTTGCGGATATTTTGGATATGATCACGCCCTATGTGAAGGAGGGAGTGACCACCGCAGAGCTTGATGAGCGAATTCATCAATATATGAAGGATCATGGTGCCCGATCGGGTAGCCTAAATTATGGTAACCCACCATTTCCCGGTGCATCGTGTATCTCTACAAATCATGTTGTCTGTCATGGGATCCCATCGGATAAGGCATTAAAGAGTGGCGATATTGTTAATATCGATGTCTGTCTTGAGAAGGATGGGTATTATGGGGATTCAAGTCGGATGTATGGTATCGGTGAGGTCTCCATCATGGCGCAGCGGTTAATTGATGCTACTTATGAATCAATGATGATGGCTATTGAGATTGTGAAGCCTGGTGTCCCTTTTCGTAAGATTGGGGAGGTGATTCAGAAGAATGCAAAGCGTTATAACTACTCGGTTGTACGAGATTTCTGTGGACATGGACTTGGCTTGAGCCTCCATGAGGCGCCGCAAGTGCTCCATTATAGTTCACCGCTGGTTAAAGATATTATGGAGCCGGGGATGATCTTTACCATCGAGCCGATGATTAATGTTGGTCGAGCAGATGTAAAAGTTTTACGAGATGGGTGGACGGCTGTCACTCGGGATCGATCCCTTACTGCACAGTGGGAGCATGCTGTCTTAGTTACCGATGATGGTTATGAGATTCTCAGCCTTCCAACGCCTAAATAAGGGGTGATCTTGGAGAGTAGACCTCTGCTTCCTTGTTCTATATCAATAGGGGTAGAGGGTGACTCGGTAGACTAAAAAGAGTGCAGTATGGTAAGGGGAATTTCCTAAGATTGAGGGTGATGTAATGAGTAGTGAGCGTAGAGAAGAGCAGAAGATATTAATCTCCGGAGCAGGTCCGATTGGGCTATTATTTGCGCTGGGGATGGAGCAGCAGGGATACCGTGTGGTGCTAGTGGATCGGAACTCTGCCATCGATGAGCGCCCTAATCAGGATGATACTCGGATGATTGCTCTCTCGAAGCGCTCATGTGACCTCTTAAAGCGACTCGCCCTCTGGGAGAAGGTAGAGAATGTTGCAACCCCAATTGAGTGTGTCCATGTGTCAGAGCGTGGCTATCGGCATTCGGTATTTATGGATGCAAAGCAGTATGACCTCCCCTATTTTGGTGCTTTAATCCCATTAAGAGCACTTTTAGAGCTCCTCTTTGCGGCACTCGAGCAACATCCTAATATCGATTACCGGCCCAATACTTCGGTATCGAAGCTGCACTATAATCGAGGGGGGCAAGTTAAATTGACACTCACCCATAATGGGGTAGATGAGGAGAGGATATTCCGTTGGGCGATTGCGGCGGAGGGGGCCCACTCCCGTCTACGGCAAGAGTCAGGGATTGAGAGTATTACCAATGATTATGAGCAGGCAGCCATTATTGCAACTGGGCGTTTTGCTCTTCCCCACAATCGAATTGCTTATGAGCGTTTTACCGATCGTGGTCCCTTAGCATTACTGCCGATTAATGAGCGGGAGATGGCTATTATTCTCATCACCGAGCGGGAGGCGTTACCCTACTGGCAAGCCTGTGATGATCAGACATATATTGACGAAGTGATGGGGCGCTTTGAGCCAGATCTACTCGGCCCTCTCGAGGCGGTCTCTCCACGATTTGGGTGGAAGCTCTCTTTGATGTTGGCGAAAAAATTAGTGCGGGAGCAGCTTATCTTGATCGGAAATAGTGCCCATGCCCTCCATCCAATTGCGGGACAGGGGCTCAATTTAGGGGTGCGGGATGTTGAGGAATTATTGCGCTGCTTTGCCTCTGGTGAGCCTACGGCGAGGCAGCTAGAGGATTTTAGCCGAGAGCGACTAAGAGATATTCACCTAGTGGTGGGTGCTACCGATTTTTTAGTGCGTGCATTTGGTTATCAGCAGTCACCACTGCCTAAGTTAAGAAATATTGCTCTTCGCTCTGTTGAGCGAATCGGTTTTTTAAAGCGGAGCATTGCCCATTTTGGAATGGGGTATCCACCGCGCCTCTGTTGTGGTATTAAGCGACGCAGATAGTCTGCAGCTCAAGGAGTCGAAAGAATGGAATTAAGAGAGAGTTACGATGTTGTCATTAATGGTGCAGGTTTAGTAGGCGCCAGTATTGCGATTGCCTTAGCCGAGGCGGGGTTAGAGGTGTTACTGCTTGAGTTCCATCCTCGGGAGCGACTCTATCCAAGTGAGGATTATGGGTTGCGGGTCTCTGCCTTTACACCATCAAGTAAGTTATGGCTTGAGCATGTAGGGGTATGGGATCAGTTAGTCCATTCAGGGCGGGTCACCCCATTTCTCCATATGCATGTATGGGATGAGGGGGGGCGAGGTGCATTAACCTTTGATGCCGACGGGACAGGATCCGACACATTAGGTTGGATTATGGATAATGAGGCGACCCAAGGGATTCTACTCGATCGCGCTTTAACTTTGGATAAATTGACGCTTCTTGACAATGTAAGCCTCTCCTCTGCTGTTGAAGAGGAGGGGGTGGTTACCCTTACGCTTACTAGTGGAGAGAGATTTCAGACTGAGCTTCTTGTTGGGGCCGATGGTGGACGCTCGGTTGTGCGGGATTTTGCTCATATTGCTACCATAGGTTGGGAGTATGGACAAAAGACAATTGTGGGGCAGGTTCGGCCACAACGCTCCCATGAGAATACCTGTTGGCAGAAGTTCTTAGCCAATGGTCCCTTAGCGTTACTCCCTTTAAATGATGGGCGCTGCTCTTTGGCGTGGCACACTAGCTATGAGGAGGCAGATGAGCTGCTCTCCTTAACGGATCAGCAATTTTCAGATCGCCTATCAGAGGCATTTGAGTGGCGATTTGGGCAGATTGAGGTTACCGGAGAGCTAGGATTCTATCCGCTTCGTCTTAACCATGCGAAAAGTTATGTTAAGCCAGGCTTTGCTTTAGCGGGGGATTCGGCTCATAATATACATCCCTTAGCAGGATTGGGGGTGAATATCGGCTATCTCGATGCAGCAACGCTTGTTGAAGAGATAGTGGCGGCGAAGCGGAATTATATCCCGTTAGGTGATATCACTATGTTGAAGCGGTATGAGCGGCGTCGAAAGCTCCATAATATGGTGGTTATGGGCTCTATGGATCTAATTAAAAAGAGCTCGGGCAGTCCCCTTTATCCCGTACAGAAGTTGCGGAATTTCGGTCTAACGGTTGTCGATAGAGCCCCCTTTATTAAAAAGAGACTTGCGCGAATGGCGATGGGGTATTATGGCGATATTCCTGAATTTGTAAAACCATAATGGAACAATAGGATAAGAAAGACGTGAAGAGTAGCAATATTATAGAGGGTAATGTAGATAAGCTAGAAGAGCTCATCACTAAACTCGTTAATCGACAGCGTGCATTACAGCGAGAGCTTACCGAGCTAAAGGTTGAGCGGTCTCAACTGAATCAAGAGCTTGAACGGGTGCAGAAGGAGGGGCGAGAGACAATTGATCGCCTTCAGTCAGGATATGAAGAGCAGATTCGTTCCTTGCGAGAGGGTTCAGAGGAGAGTCTTACAACACTAAAGCGTGAGGCGGAAGAGCAGTTAGAGGCATTGAAGCAGCACTATGAGGGGGAGCTTACCCATCTGCAGAGTAGTTATGAGCAGGAGGCTGCCGCCATGACTGAGGAGTTCCAAGCGGTTCACTACAATCTAAATGTGGAGAATAGTGAGTTACGTGAGCGCTATGAGCGACTTGTTGCGCGGGTTAAATCGTTTGAACAAAATTTTTAGGGGGAGAGGATGGCAAATCAACCAGTACCGGTGGTTATTTCGGGAGCAACATACCATATATCATGTCCTGAAGAGGAGTATGATTCCTTAATGCAATCGGCAAAATTGCTTGATCAACGTCTTAAAGAGGCTCGTAGTAAAGGGGGGCTTCCCCTTGAGCAGGCAACAATGATGGTGGCATTAAATCTAGCTAATGAATTTCTAAAGGCTAAACATCGACATGATTCTTTAGAACGAAATTTTAATGGGCGGATTGTGCAGTTAATTAAAAAGATTGAAGAGACGGGGGTAGATGAGGAATGAAGTTAGATGAGCAGATTGAGAAGGAGAGTCGCTTTGTCACAGATCTTAATCTTTGTGAAGTGCGGATTCAGAATGAGGTGCGGTTTCCATGGATTGTCCTCGTTCCAAAGCGCCCTAATATTGAGGAGCTGATTGATCTTGAGATGGAAGATCTGCATCAGCTAACAGAAGAGATCGCCTTTGCCTCTCATGCCATGAAGCAGGTCTTTAATCCTGATAAACTCAATATTGGCTCATTAGGTAACCAGACTCGTCAACTCCATATTCACATTATTGCTCGTTATGAGGATGATCTTGCCTGGCCTAATCCTGTGTGGGGATACTTTGAGTTGAGCTCACAATATTCAACCGATAGCTTAAAGCGCCGCATTGAGCAGCTTAAGCGAGCGTTAACTCTAAAATAGAGAAGGATATCTATTATGGTACAGAAGCTTAATCAATGGCTTTGGAATCCAGACGCCTCTTTTAAAAAGGGGCGTTTTGTTATTCAGCTTCTCTATCGCTTAGCGCAGAATTTTCTTGCTGATAACTTTAAAGAGCGCGCCCAATCGCTCACCTACACCACAATGCTCTCATTGGTGCCTCTAATTGCCATCAGTTTTTCGGTGTTAAAGGGGTTTGGTGTACACCACGAACTGATCCCCTATATGGTTCAGGCAGTGAGCTTTTTAGGTGAAGAAGAGGCGCAGGAGATGGTCTCTCGCCTAATCGGATTTGTTGATAATGCGCGTGGTGCTGTGGTCGGTGGAGTGGGTATGCTCTTCTTCTTCTATACCGTGGTTGGATTGATCAGTACTATTGAGGGGGCTTTTAATCGAATTTGGGGAGTAATCAAGGGGCGCAGTTTCCGTGAGCGTATCATGAACTATCTGTTGGTTGTGTTGCTAGGGCCGGTGGTTATCTTTGCCCTGATCTCTTTAGCATCGAATCGGATGATTGCTCAGATGATGGGGGCTGTCTCTGCTCCGGGAGCTTTATTGCTGCTGGAGAAGATGGCAGTTATCGGAATTATGACAGGGATGATTATGGCTGCTTATCTCTTTATTACTAACAAGCGGGTTCAATTTATCCCTGCACTGGTGGGGGCGTTGATTGCTAGCCTCAGTTGGTATTTAGTGGGGAAGCTCTTTACCCATTTTGTTGTACTTTCAGGTAAGCAATCACAGATCTACTCAGGTTTTGCTAGCGTTGTGCTCTTTATTATGTGGATGTATCTCTCTTGGCTCATTATTCTGATCGGTAATCAGATCGCTTACTACTTGCAATATCCAGAGGCTTTGACGAAGGAGCGTACATTTGAACAGCAAGGGAGTACCGTTACTTTGACAGTAACACTTGAAGCGGCGGATTATCATCATCAGGAGTGGCGTCTGCGCTCGATCGAGCAGCAGGATGAGGGGGTGCTTACGAAGAGGGAGGAGCATGGAAGCGTGTAAGCCATTTTGGCAAAAGCCATTGAAAGAGTTAACTAACGAAGAGTGGGAGGCACTCTGTGATGGGTGTGGACTCTGCTGCATCAACAAGCTTGAGGATGAGGATGGGAATCTCTACCTTACTAATGTGGCCTGCTCTCTATTAGATCTTGAGAGTAATCAGTGTAGTCACTATGCCGATCGTAAGCGGCATGTCCCAGAGTGTATTCAGCTTAATTATTCTAAGTTAAAGAAGATTAATTGGTTACCTGATAGTTGCGCTTATCTTCGCCGCTATCAAAATCGTCCTCTGCCCGATTGGCACTATCTTATTAGTGGTGATCGTGAATTGCTGCATAGAAAGGGGATCTCTCTGCGGGGGCGCTTAATAGGTGAGAAGGAGGTGAGAGGGCCGCTGCATCACTATATTATTCGGGATCTGTAAGGGGTGAGGGGAACTATTTTTGACATTGCCGCTGTTTGTGGCTTACTATAGCTCTCTTTTATCAGATTTGAATTGGTGTCCTTTGAATTACTCAGAGTTATCCGTTTGGCATGCCGTGGAAGATCGGCTTCAGTTATCCGCGCCATTAAAGGCTGATCTCTTTCCGAGAGTTCAGGAGGTGGTGGAGGGGATTGAGGGTGATATCTTCTTTTCAATTGAGGCAGGTATTAATGACAATGGTCATAGACAGATTACAGGAGCGTTAGAGTTTACCCTCTCGCTTAGCTGTCAACGCTGTCTAGAGCCTTTTTCACAATCATTTAAATTTGATTTTATCTGGTTGCTGGCAGAGAGTGAGTATGAGGCCGACCTCATTGGTGATGAGGTTGCAGTCTTAGTGATTGAAGAGGGGTATCCTGACCAGGTGGTTCATCACCTAGAGGATGAGATTCTCCTTGCAATGCCTATTATTCCTTATCATGATGAGGAGAGCTACTGTGCAGGGCGTGAGTTTTTAAAGCAGCAGAAGCGGATAACTATTGAAGATGAGAAGAGTGAAAAGGAAAATCCTTTTGCAGTCTTGTCAGATTTGTTAGATAATTAATCGGATAAGATTTTATAGTATTTAGGAGTTTATTATGGCTGTACAAAAATCGAAAGTAAGTCGCGCAAGACGTGGCAAGCGTCGTTCACACGATGGTCTTACCGCTCTTCCTGTAAGTATTGATAAGACAACAGGTGAAAAGCACCTACGCCACCACGTAACAGCAGATGGTTACTATCGTGGACGTAAAGTAATCAATAAAAATGAGAATGTTGCAGATCTAGAATAAGCCTAGAGCCTACAGATCATTGCAATGATTGTTGATTAAAGCCTACGCATTAGAGATCTAAAATAGGTTAATGATGCGTAGGTTTTTTTGTTGATTCAGAGAAAAGGTAGAGTAGTAGAAGAGCCATGACAGGACCGAGAGAGATTACCGTTGCTGTTGATGTGATGAGTGGTGATAATGGGCCAGAAGTCTTTATGCCTGCCGTTTTAAGTGCGTTAAAGAAGCGCCCCCATTTAACAATATTAGCTGTGGGTGATCAGAATGTGATTGAGCCGTTGGTGCGGGAGAGTGAACCGTATCGATCGGGACGCCTTGTGATTAAACATGCCAGTGAAGTAGTGGAGATGGATGAGCGACCCCAAAGTGCTCTACGCAATAAGCGAGACTCCTCTATGCGAGTAGCGATCAATTGTGTAAAAGAGGGGTTAGCAGATTCCTGCATGTCAGCTGGTAATACTGGGGCATTAATGGCAACTGCTCGCTTTGTCTTAAAGATGTTGCCAGGTATTGAGCGTCCCGCTATCTGTACTTCGATTCCATCGATGGTTAATGATCATGTTCATATGCTTGATCTTGGGGCGAATGTTGATACAACAGAGGAGCATCTCTACCAGTTTGCTCTTATGGGTTCACTCTTAGCATCGGTAATCAATGATCAGGAGGCACCGAAAGTTGCCCTACTCAATATTGGTGAGGAGGCAATTAAAGGGAATGAGCAGATACGCAATGCAGCCCCACTTTTAGAGGCAGATAAGCAGTTAAATTATATTGGGTTTGTTGAAGGGGATGGTATCTTCTTTGATGATGTGGATGTTATTGTCTCCGATGGATTTGTTGGCAATGTGGCCCTTAAGACGATGGAGGGAACCGCTAAAATGATTACACGCCATCTTGAGCGAGCGTTTAGACGGAATCTCTTTACTAAGTTATCAGCGGTTATGGCTAAGCCTGTCTTAGCGGATCTAAAGGAGGGGCTAGATCCACGGAAACATAATGGAGCGAGCCTCTTAGGCTTGCGGGGAATTGTGGTAAAATCTCATGGAAATGCCGATGCCGTTTCATTTGAAAATGCCATTGGAATTGCTGCACGACTAGTGGAGCAGGATATTCTAACTAAGATGGCCGCACAATTTGTTCGGCAGAAGGATGAGGAGTAGGGGGATGGGATCATGTACTCAAAAATTATAGGCACAGGTCACTACTTGCCAGAAAAAATTGTGACCAACGATGACTTAGCAAAAACAATTGATACGTCACACACCTGGATAGTTGAGCGAACTGGGATTCATCAACGCCACATTGCAGCGGAAGAGGAGCAGTGTACAGATCTGGCCTATCATGCTGCAGTTGAAGCGTTAAAAGATGCTAAGATTGCTGCTGGGGAGTTAGATCTCATTCTTCTTGCCACCTCGACACCTGATCAGACTTACCCCTCTACCGCTACGTTAGTTCAAGAGCGTTTAGGTAATGTTGGTGCAGCCTCTTTTGATCTTAGTGCCGCCTGCTCAGGCTTTGCCTATGCTTTGGGTGTGGCGGATAACTTTATCAAGGCAGGATCGGCAAAGAGAGTGATGGTTATTGGTGCAGAGGTCTATTCACGGATTGTGGATTGGAGTGATCGTGCTACCTGTGTACTCTTTGGGGATGGTGCTGCTGCTGTGGTACTTGAGGCGAGTGAGGAGCCTGGAATTCTCTCCACTCATCTACATGCGGATGGACAATTTAAAGATCTATTAGAGCTTAAGAGAAGTGTCATCTCACCGGCAGGAACCTACCCCTATGTTCAGATGAAGGGGAATGAGGTCTTTAGACATGCGGTTGGAAAGCTGTATCAACTGGTTAAAGAGACACTCGATCATCATCAGCTTGAGGCTGATGCACTCGACTGGTTTATCCCCCATCAAGCAAATTTACGAATTATGAATGCCACTGCGCGCCGCGTTGGATTACCGGCAGAGAAGATGGTGGTAACGGTGGATAAACATGCTAACACCTCTGCTGCGAGTATCCCATTGGCGTTGGATATTGCGCGTAAAGATGGGCGTATTAATACTGGTGATTTAGTACTACTTGAGGCTTTTGGTGGAGGATTCACCTGGGGCTCAGCATTAATAAGGATGTAATGATATGAAATCGGTTGCTACATTAGCATTTATCTTTCCCGGACAGGGTTCACAAAGTCTCGGTATGATTGAGGATCTCTTAGAGGATGCAGTTGCTCAAGAGTATCTTAAGCGTGCCGATGAGGCGTTAGGTTACGAGCTCTCAACGATTATAAAAGAGGGGCCTATTGAGAAGCTGAATGATACGGCGATTACTCAGCCGGCACTCCTTACAGTCAGCACTATTTTATGGCAGACCTATATTACTCAGAGTGATCAGCGGCCTGCATTTGTTGCGGGGCATAGTTTAGGGGAGTATAGCGCTCTTGTGGCCGCAGAGGTATTAAGTTTTGAGGATGCGGTTAAGTTAGTGGCCCTAAGAGGAACGTATATGCAAGAGGCTGTTCCTGAGGGGAGTGGCGCAATGGCAGCCATTTTAGGGCTAGATGATGAGGATGTGATCGCTTTAGCTGCTGAGAGTGAGCAGGAGGTTGGTGAGGTAGTTGCTGCGGTAAACTTCAACTCACCCGGTCAGGTAGTTATTGCAGGGAGTCGAGCAGGTATTGATCATGCATGTGCACTTGCAAAGGAGCGGGGGGCTCGTCGAGCATTACCATTAGCGGTCTCTGTTCCCTCTCACTGTGCTTTGATGAAACCTGCAGCAGAGCGGCTTGCTGAAGCGCTGGCTACATTGACCCTCAATAAGCCTAAAATTGCATTGTTACATAATGTTGATGTTGCAGAGCATCAGAGCAGTGAGGCGATTAAAGAGGCTCTAGTGGCGCAGCTTTATCAGCCGGTACGTTGGACAGAGACCATTGAGACCTTAGCGAAGGCGGGGGTAACTACATTGGTTGAGTGTGGTCCTGGCCGAGTGCTTTCAGGACTCAATCGTCGAATTAATCGAGACTTAGTGAGTCATAACTTAAGTGATGGTGCTAGCTTAGCTACGTTACTTGAAACATTAGGGTAATCTCAATGGGTCAAGCATTACTCTCATTAAGCACTCTTCTTTTTGCCATCACCTTCTTCTTTTTTGGGATGGATATTATGTTGGCTACCCGAGTGCTCTTTATTAGCAGTGCCATCTCTGCGGTTGTAATGGCATTGAGTTATAAGCGGATAAAGGGGATGGAGTGGGCAGCTATCGGAGCGACACTCTTTCTATCAGGGTTAGCCATCTTTTTTAATGAAGAGGGATTTGTTCTTTGGCGACCAAGCATAATCAATAGTGTGGTAGGTGGGGGATTAATTCTTCTCTATTTCATGAAGAAGGCCCCCTTTGAGTACCTTTTTGGACGGACATTGGAGTTGGAATTACCCCAGGAAGAGTGGTTAAAGATCAATATTATTTGGGGAATATTTCTCTTTATCTGTGCCTTAATTAATGCTGTTGTGGTATTAATGGTGACAGGATTAGATCTTCCTATGAAAGTATGGGTGACTACCAAGGTGATTGTAATGCCTATAATTACGTTAATCTTTACAGCGATGCTTCTCTTCCATTTAAGTCGAAAGGGTAAGCAATATTTAGCGATGAAGGAGAATAGAGAGTGACAATCGAGATTGATAATAGTGCACGTATCGCAGAGATTGAACGACGCGTAGCCGAAGCACTAAAGCCAGCTATGCTTGAGGTGATCGATGATAGTCATCTCCATCGAGGGCATGAGGGGGCAAAAGGTGGTGCAGGCCACTTTACCCTTAAGGTGGCGAGTGCCCAATTTGAGGGGAAGAGTATGATTGAGCAGCATCGGATGATCTATCAGATTCTTGAGCCAATGTTTCCCCATGAGATTCATGCGTTAAGTATTCAGACATATCTACCAAAATAGAAGAGGAGTAATTGAGATGAGAAAGAGTCTACTATCTGTAGTTGTTGCCACGAGTATGATGGCTGGAAGTATTATGGTTAATGCTCAAGAGTTGAGAGTTCAAGAGCCTTTTGAGCTGCCAGAAATTGTAGCAGAGACAAAAGAGGGGGTCTTAAAGCGTGATGAATTCTTAGGCTTTATCGACTTTGTGACCGATGGTCATAGTGGAATGCTCACCTCAAAAGAGCAGGCGGAGAGCCTTGTAGAAGCTTACCTCCTCCAGAAAGGGTTAGCAGGGGCAGCCATTAAGAAGGGGCTAGATAAAGAGGAAGCCTTTTTAACTAAGATGGAGCAGATCAAGCTTGCTGCATTAGCAGAGTCTGCCCTTATTGACTTCTCGGAGAATTTAGAGATTAGTGAGGAGGAGCTGCGTAAAGAGTATGAGGCGCAGATCTCAGGCATTGATAAAGAGGAGTATGAGGCGGCGCACATACTAGTGGAAGAGCGTGAAGAGGCCGAGAAGATCATTGCTGCCCTTAAAGAGGGGAAGATTACCTTTGGAGAGGCAGCTAAAGAGCACTCCATCGATCCTGGCTCTGCTGCTGAAGGGGGAGATTTAGGTTGGTTCCGTCCACAGATGATGGTGACTGAGTTTTCAGACGCTGTGGCAAAGATGAAGGTGGGTGAGATTAGTGAGGAGCCCATTGAGAGTCAATTTGGATTCCATATTATTCAGCTTAACGATCAGCGAGAGACAGAGCTAGAGAGCTTTGAGAATGCGCGTGACGGGTTAGAGCAGCTACTTTTAGAGGTGAAGATGCGTGATTATTTAGAGGAGCTGAATGACAACCTTGAGATCGATTATAAGTTTTAATCGTATGTAAGCAGTCATTAGGGGTCTGAAGCATTGATACTTCAGGCCTCTTTTTGTTTTTAAGGGTTATATAGATGGGTCGCGCCCCCTTTGCAGAGGTTAAAATAGGGGGAGAGCACATTTTCGTTGAAAGGGAAATCAGGGGATAAAGTATGGCAGAATATCTACTCTTTTTAGCAAAGACGGTAACAATTATTATTGCAATTGTAGTGGTGATGATTCTTCTGCTCTCATTGCGTCCGGAACGTTCAGGCGGTGGGCGGGGACGTTTAGAGTTTAGAAATATTGGTCAATATTATCGTGCGTTAAAGAAGGAGTTTACTGAGCGTGAAGAGGCGGATCGTGTCGATGATCCCCCACCTTTTTGGAAGTTCTGGCAAAAGAGGGAGACAGCAAAAATAGAGGATAAGGGGGAGCAGAAGGCCCTAACCGGATCATCTAAAGAGCGACCTAAAGAGAATCTCTATTTAGTGGAGTTTGATGGGGATATTACTGCAACAGCGGTAAATAATCTGCGGGAGGAGATCTCGGCCATCTTAAATATTGCTAAGGAGGGGGATGAGGTGCTTCTAAAGCTTAAGAGTCCCGGTGGCGTTGTCCATGGGTATGGCTTAGCTGCAGCCCAATTAGTGCGTCTTCGTGAGCGGGGCATTCCTCTTACAGTCGCTGTTGATGAGGTGGCAGCTAGTGGCGGTTATCTGATGGCGGTGGTGGCAGATCATATTATTGCAGCCCCCTTTGCTATTGTTGGATCGGTAGGTGTAGTAGCACAGATGCCTAACTTTCACCGCCTGTTAGAGCGCTTCGATATCGATTATGAGCAATTTACCGCTGGTGAATATAAGCGAACCATCACAATGTTTGGGGAGAATGATGAGGAGGGGCGTGCTAAATTTAAAGAGGATCTTGAGGAGATTCATAAGGTCTTTAAGGATTTTATTACTCAGTTTCGACCCGATCTTGCCATTGAGCAGATTGCAACAGGGGAGCATTGGCTTGCGACTCGAGCAATTGAGCTTGGGCTTGTAGATGAGTTAAAAACGAGTGATAGCTTCTTCTTAGAGCGGCTTGAGACTATGAATGTCTATAGTGTCCGCTATATACCGAAAACATCGATGCGAAAAGGGATTAGTCGTCTCTTTAGTAAGCTTGCTCAGCAGCTTCAGCTCTAAAAAAGGGGTGGGGTATGGGTGGCTCATTGATGCTTGTTGTCGCAGGTGGTGTCGTTCTAATATTGATATCGGTGATGGTAATTTACAATCGCCTTATTCGTTACCGTAACTACTGTCAGAATAGTTTTGCGCAGATAGAGGTCCAGTTAACACGCCGCTATGATCTTATTCCTAATATTGTTGCGGTTGTTAAGGAGTACCTTCAGTATGAGGCGCAGGTATTACAGCGCGTAATAAGCGCTAGAAATTTAGCAAGAGAGTGTTTATCCGCAAGTCAGCAATCAATAGGTGAGGCGTTAACGATGCAGTCGATTGCCGGGGCAGAGGGGATGCTAAATGGTGCGTTAGGAGGATTGCTCGCTACGGTCGAGGGGTATCCTGAGCTACAAGCGAGTGAGCAGATGCGTTTATTAATGGATGAATTGGTACATACTGAGAATCGAATTGCATTTGCGCGGCAGGGGTATAATGATAGTGTGATGAGTTACAATATTTTAAAAGAGTCATTTCCCAATAATCTTATTAGCTATCTCTTCCGCTTTGGCGCTATGAGCCCACTGGATCTAGAGTTTGGTACCCATAATCCTCGGTACAGGAAGTGATCGATAGAGGCCCGATGATGATACTTGAGGTGGCGGTCCCTTTACCCCTATATCGAACATTTGATTACCTTCCACCTGATGGTGAGAAGCAATGGCCGATTGGTGCGCGGGTTGAGGTACCCTTTGGTGCACGGCGAGTAGTTGGCATCATTACAGCGGTGAAGCGGGAGAGTGATCTGCCTCAGTCATCATTAAGAAGGGTTGGCCGGGTAATTGATCAAGAGCCACTCCTAAATGGTGCCTTACTAAAATTAGCAGATTGGATCTCCAGTTACTATCATGAGCCAATTGGTGTTGTCTTACAGCTCTTTCTCCCCCCTCTATTGCGGGAGGGACGCCCTTTTATTGAGTTGGTCGAGCAGGTGGCTATTACGCCGCTAGGGGTAGAAGATTTAGCAGCAGGGGCACTTAAAAGAACACCGGCTAAAGAGCGTCTCTTGCAACATCTTACCGAAGAGGGGCGCCCATTGGAGGAGTTTAAGAAGCAGTTTCCCAATTATACTACTCATCGCCGAGCATTAATCGAGTGGGGATATATTCGGGAGTGGAGCGAGCAGGTAGAGCCCACCTCCTATCAACCTCAAGCGCCCCATCCTGCTGGAAGTTTCCCCCCTAATGATGATCAAGAGCGGGCTATTGCGACCATTTTAGCGCAAGAGGGGGGGTGCTATCTATTAGAGGGGGTGACAGGATCGGGAAAAACCACCATCTATTTAGAGGTGGCACGCCATTATCTTCAGCAGGGAAAACAGGTGCTCTTCTTAGTCCCCGAGATAGGATTAACCCCCCAATTTATTGAGCGTCTTGAGCGAGAGTTAGGGGTGCGGTATGCCGTGATCCACTCAGAGGTTCGTAATCAAGAGCGATTAGAGGCATGGCGTAGAGCAGGCGAGGGGAGTGTAGAGCTGATTATTGGTACTCGATCAGCACTCTTTACCCCATTTCGTAATTTAGGATTGATTGTGGTGGATGAGGCGCATGATCCCTCCTATATTCAGCGTGATGGGGTGCGCTACTCTGCCCATAATAGTGCGATTAAGTATGCATATGACCAGGGAATTCCGATTATTTTAGGGAGTGCGACCCCAACATTAGAGCATCTCCACAATGTGGAGCGTGGGCAGTATCACCATATTCAGTTACCTAAACGTGCCCGTGGAACGCTCCCTACTTGGGAGGTGATCGATTGTAATGAGGAGCAGCTTTATGATGGGATCTCAACCCCCTTAATGAGGGAGATTGAGGCGACAATTGCACGACAAGAGCAGGTATTGGTCTTTATTAATCGACGGGGTTTTGCCCCAATTGTTCAGTGTCAAAGTTGCCGCTGGATGGCGGAATGTGACCACTGTTCGGCATACCTGAATTATCATCGCTCAACAGGAAGGCTTCACTGTCATCATTGCGGCTTGCAGATCCTATCTCCGAAGGTGTGTCCAGAGTGTGGAGATCAGCACTTCTCACTGATTGGTGAAGGAACACAGAAGGTTGAGAAGCTCCTTACTGACGCATTTCCTATGGCAAAGGTGTTACGCTTTGATCGTGATATTCTGCAGCGAGAGGAGGATTTTATTCAGCAGGTGGAGGCGGTACGTAATCGACAGGTAGATATTATTATCGGCACCCAAATGTTGGCTAAAGGGCATGATTTCTCCCATATCACATTAGTCGCGCTGATCAATAGTGATGGACTCTTCTTCTCCAATGACTTTCGCGCCGAAGAGAAATTAGCACAGCTGCTGATGCAGGTATCGGGACGTGCAGGGCGCGCTGATCATCAGGGAAAAGTGATGATTCAGACCCATTTCCCTCATCACCCACTCTTCACAGAGCTACCTCAGATAGGGTATCACCGGTTTGCGCAGGAGCAGTTAGCGCTGCGGAAGATGGTTCGACTTCCCCCCTATAGTCATCAAGTATTATTGCAGGCTGAAGCGCGAGATCAGAAGAGTGCTTTTACCTACCTTGAGGGTATTATCGCTGCGGCTGATATTACTCCTCTGCGTGGTGGGGAGCCGTCTCTAGAGATGATGCCGGTGATGGAGCACTTTATGCAGCGTCGTAAAGGGTATTACCGTGTCTACTCAGTGATGCAGTCAGAGTCGCGGAGGGTATTACATCAGGCGCTAGCGACTCTTATCGAGACTGTAGAGCTTAATCCACGCCATGGGGTTCGCTTCTTTGTGGAGGTAGATCCTTTCGATATTTAAGGAGGGGGAGAATTTAAGGCAAAAAAAGACCGAGATAGCGAGCTATCTCGGTAAAATAACCACCAAAGGAGGATATGGAGGAACGTTTGATAGAATCAAACGTCGGGGACAATATAGGGGTTATATAATCTTTTGTCAAGGGGTGAAAGTTTATTAAATAATAGTTAATAAAATTATTGAGATAATATTAAGAGGAGGATTAATGCTCGACCCATTAAAAAGCCTTGCAGATCAGCGACCTGCAAGGCTTTTGTATTAAGATGTGATTGTGAATATCTTTTATCTATTCTCTTCTATCTCGATCACATTCCTGCAATGACGGTATTAAAGCCACAATCAACATAGGTGATCTCTCCTGTAATTCCAGAGGCTAGATCTGAGGAGAGGAACGCCGCGGTATTACCCACCTCTTCAATGGTGACACAACGTCCTAGAGGGGCGGTCTCTTCAAAGGCATTGAGCATACTTCTAAAATCAGCAATGCCAGAGGCAGCTAAGGTACGAATTGGTCCAGCAGAGATTGCATTAACCCGGATCCCTTCTGCTCCTAAAGCGCTGGCCATATAACGAACATTCGCTTCTAGAGAGGCTTTAGCTAAGCCCATTACATTATAGTTTTGTACAGAGCGTAGGCTCGCTAGATAAGTGAGTGTTAGTAGCGACCCACCCTCTCGAAGATGGGGTCTTGCCGCTTTGCCTAGGGCGGCAAAGGAGTAGGAGGAGATATCGTGGGCTATTGCGAAGTTTTCTCGGGTGACAGAATCTAAATAGTTTCCAGATAGCGCTTCACGTGGTGCAAAGCCAACAGAGTGGATAACAATATCAAAACCATCGCTCCACTCTTTAGTTAAGGAATTGATAAGTGCATCAATCTCCTCATCACTAGCCACATCGCAGGGGAAGACGAGGGTCGAATCGAGCTGATTAGCCATCTCTGTAACCCGCTTCTCTAGGCGCTCACCATGGTAGCTAAATGCTAACTCAGCCCCCTGTTCGCGTAGTGCTTTAGCAATCCCCCAAGCAATGGAACGATTTGATGCAAGCCCAACGATAAGGGCACGTTTACCTTTAAGAAAACCCATATTTTTTATCCTTTATCTGAAAATTGGATGAACGAGTATAAATTTAGTCCCGATTTTATCACGTTTCCTTTAATTAAGATAAGGGCTAATGGATTGAAGAGTAGGGGAATCTTTAGGAAAGAGGGTAAATATGTTACGATTTTTCACTCAGCTTAAGGAGATAGTTCTATCGACTGCCTCAAAAAACAATCTTCTATCTGGGGCGTAAGCGATATAATCTGATTAATCAGAGGGGGTAAGATATCTATGTCAGTATCGGTGATCTATACCCGGGCACAGACGGCACTTGATGCACCTGCTGTGCGAGTTGAGGTGCATATCAGTAATGGTTTACCAACATTTACTATAGTGGGTATGCCAGAGACGGCGGTTAAAGAGAGTAAGGATCGGGTACGTGCAGCGATTATTAACTCGGGGTTTGAGTTTCCAAATCGCCGTATTACCGTCAATCTATCACCTGCAGATCTACCGAAAGAGGGGGGGCGTTATGATCTGTCAATTGCACTAGGATTATTGATGGCATCGGGAGCGGTCGTTCAAAGAGAGATGGCTACTTTTGAGTTGGTGGGTGAATTGGCATTAACAGGGGAGTTGCGCCCTGTTCGGGGACTACTTCCTACCGCAATTCGGACAATGGGAGCGGAGCATTGCCTTATTGCTCCATATGTGGGCTCGGAAGAGGTAGCGTTTTTAGAGTATCCCCATATAAAGACAGCAAAGACGCTAACTGAGGTAGTGGCTTATCTAAATGGGGATGGCTCATTAGGTGAAGTAGCAGAGTTAGGGGAGCGAATACGTAAACCGATTCGGGATTTTAGTGAGGTGAAGGGGCAGCACTTTGCTAAGCGGGCGTTAGAGATTGCTGCCGCAGGGGGACACAATATCTTGTTGATCGGTCCGCCTGGTACAGGTAAGAGTATGCTTGCTACCCGTTTTATCGGTATCTTGCCAAAGATGAGTCGGGAGGAGGCGCTCGAGAGCGCTATGATCGCCTCTATTAGTCGGCAAGGATTTAGAGCTGAGGAGTATGGTGTACGACCATTTCGAGCGCCTCATCACACCTCCTCATCGGTAGCATTAGTAGGTGGTGGCTCCTATCCAAAACCTGGGGAGATCTCTCTGGCACATAATGGGGTTCTCTTTCTAGATGAGTTTCCAGAGTTTGAGCGCCGAGTTCTTGAGGTGCTGAGGGAGCCGTTAGAATCGGGGGAGATCCATATCTCTCGCGCTATGCAACAGGTGGAGTATCCTGCACGCTTCCAGCTTATCGCAGCAATGAATCCATGCCCGTGTGGTTATTATGGTGATGAGGCGCAGGAGTGTCGTTGTACTCCTCATATGGTAGAGCGTTATCGTAATCGTATCTCTGGGCCACTGCTTGATCGCATTGATCTCCATGTGGAAGTGCCACGAATCACGACAGAGGAGCTGCATGCGCAAAGTGGTGGTGAATCTTCAGCAACGATTGCAAAGCGGGTAGATGCCGCAAGAGCCATTCAGTTACAGCGACGGGGAAAACCCAATGCTCAACTGGAGGTTGGGGAGATTGATCGTGATTGCCAACTGCAGGAGGGGGAGTTGCGTCTCTTGATGATGGCGCAAGAGCGTTTAAATCTCTCTCCCCGTAGTTACCATCGTCTCTTACGGGTAGCACGAACCATTGCCGATTTAGCAGAGTCAGAGGAGATTCGAGGTGAGCATCTGACAGAGAGTCTCGCATTTCGAGCACTTGATCGAGGTTATGTTACGTAAAGATTTTACAGTAATATCAATTTTTAGAAGGCTCTTCTCTAGGACGTTGATAAAGATTAGTAAAAGTTTTGATTCATTACTCATTGAATTTATTGACAATAACCTGTTTGGTGTTAGGGTATTTTTGCGACTCCCTTTAAAGGAAGTGTAAGGGGAGAGTGAGGGCCTCAATTTCCCCTGCAAAGCATTATAATGGGACAGATAGCTCAAGATGAGCAGTTAGACAGTCCTTCACTATTTAATAAGGTATATTAGATTAAAGATAGAGGTGAGATATGGTGAGAAAAAGTAGTTTTTGTATGGTTGCAGCACTCTGTTTCCAGCTCTCCCTTCTCCCCTCCTTTGCTATCGAAAAAGGGGTCGATCTCTCTTATCTTAATCACGCCAGTACAGCGATTGAGCATAATTATATTCAATTGAGTGCAGTGGAGGGGCGCGTTACCCTTCGTTACCCACAATTTAAGTATGATTGGCTTAATCAGTTGGTGGAGGAGCCTGCGTTAACTTGGTATGTCGATATGGCAAAAATCTGTCGAAATACCGTTGAAGAGGGGAATAAGCCCCAATGGCACTACTCAGATGAGATTGAACTCCTCTACTATAATGGTGCTATTTTAGTATTAAGTATGGAGGGGCGGGAAGAGCATCCTGAGCGGGGACTAACTTATCGAAAGCGTTACCTGAATATCGACCTTGAGTCACAGCGAACTTTGATGATTACTGATCTCTTTAATCAGCAGGAGTTGATGTTGTTGCAGCAACTAGGGGAGCGAATTTTTCGTCATGAGCGGGGAATTCCGCAGGAGGGTTCCTTACATGAGTATGGGTATCGTTTTAAATATGGATTTCGCCTTGCTAAAGAGTATGCAATTACAGATAAAGGGTTACAATTCACCTATAATAGGCATGATATTGCATCCCCCGAATTGGGGATCATCGAATTTACCATCCCCTATAGAGAGCTCTTTCTACTTAATAGCTATTACTCAGGTGATGAGCATCTGCTCTTTACCCCTTTGCTAGATCTGCTTAGTGGCAAATCGTAATCTCTACAGGGGAGTTAGTTGCTGATAGGAGATTGTGTGTACGAACGTAAACGGGATGAAGAGCTAGGCATTAAGACGGTAGGTTTAAGGGAGTGGGGGCGGCGCGAAGAGCGTTATAATCGATATGAAGCCACCCCCTACCGTGCGTTAGATCGCCTATTTAATCAGTATCAGCTCTCTTCTCACCATAAGGTGATCGATTTTGGTGCCGGGCGAGGGCGTGTCTCTTTCTATCTCCACCATAAGTTTAATGTTCCTGTTATTGGGGTAGAGGTTAATGAGAAGACGCTCGATGAGGCACTTTGGAATCTAGACCGTTATCTAGCTCAAGAGAATGTTAATGATGCGCCCATTCGCTTCGATTACGGTATGGCCGAGCATTACGATGTGGATGATACCGCGAACTGCTTCTACTTTTTCAATCCATTTTCGCTCGAAATCTATATTCAGGTCTTTAAAAATATTGAGGCCTCATATCGACGTAATCCTAGGGCGATGGAGATGATTATCTACTATCCCCTTCCAGAGGTGGATCGATATATTAGTCAGAAAACAGCATTTAGACGGGTAGAGGAGTATTTTGCCTATGGACCTCATGGACCACATGGACGCTTCTATCTCTACCGGAGAGAGGAGGTATGAGCCATCCCCTGCTGATTACTAAAAAGGGGTTGGCTATTCCGCTCCCTCTTGAAGAATCACTCTTTCATCCTGGGGTGAAGGGGGAGAACCATTTTCTTTGGGATGGTAAGCGATTACGTTGGGTCGATCTCACTGATGGAATATTATCAATCGATTTTCTTGCGCCCCAGCTGCAGTGGCGATATCGCCACCTTAACCGTAAACAGGAGCCACTCTTAAGAGCTCTTGATTGGAAGAGTGATGCGCAGAAGCGACTGTGGGATTTTACCGCCGGCTTAGGGCGGGATGCATTACTGCTATTACATGCAGGATTTCAGGTGACTATGTATGAGCGCAACCCAATTTTACAACTCTTGCTTTTCGATGCTTGCAATCAGTTTATACAGAAGAATCCTCACTATCGAGGGGGGCTCAATCTTACAAAAAAAGATGCACTAACATTGAATGTTCGGGAGATTCCTGATGATAAGCGTCCCCACCATATCTATCTTGACCCGATGTATCCAGAGCGTAAAAAGAGCGCTCTGGTTAAGAAAGAACTCCGCATTATTCGTAATCTAGTCGGGAGCGATTCCGATAGTGATCAGCTATTAAATCAAGCTCTGATGATCGCTAAGGAGCGCGTTGTCGTTAAGCGGCCTCAGGGTGCCCCCTATTTAGCAGATCGTCCCCCCCATTATTCGGTCGAAGCACCCAATACGCGTTACGATATCTACCCTATATTTGACTAATTTATAATCGATTAAGCCCACTATCTCTCTGTAAAACTTAGCTAAGATCAAAGTTGCTACGGATAATTAATGATAGGAATAACTTATCATTTGATAATAATTCTCATTTAAATTACTATATTTATTCTAATGATAAAAAATTATTATTAGATTAAAAAATTGACCAAGGAGAGGGTGCAAACGATTATGAATAAGTTATTAAAACGAATGAGTGTTGCCGTAGCTATAGCGATTGCAAGTTTTAGTCATGCGCTTGAAGTTACAGATATTGCTGGGCGTACAGTAACATTAGATCCCGATAAGAAGGTGGAGCGTATCCTTTTAGGTGAGGGGCGTTATATTCAGGCGCTAGCCCTCCTTGAAGGGGAGAAGCCTTTTGAGCGTATTGTCGGTTGGCAAGGGGATTTTAAAAAACTCGATCCTCAAACGTATGCTACTTATCAGGAGAAGTTTCCAGAGATTGATGAAGTGACACTTATCGGTAATTCTACGCCGGAGAGTGTGAGTTCTGAAAAGGTTCTTTCACTTGAGCCGGATGTAGCGATTTTAGGGCTATCGGGGCATGGACCAGGACGAGATAGCAATCTTGTTCGCTATCTAGAAGACTCAGGAGTTCCCGTAATCTTTATCGATTTTCGTACTGCACCTTTAGAGAATACGATTCCAAGTATGCGTTTATTAGGTCAAGCAGTGCAGCGTGAAGCTGAGGCGGAAGCATTTATAGCATTTTATGAAGAGGAGCTAAAACGAGTAACTGATATCACTGCGACCATTCCAGAAGAGGAGAAGAGCACTGTCTTTATTGAGTTAAAGGCAGGCACAAGCGATGATTGCTGTTCAACAGCAGGAAATGGGAATATGGGCGACTTTATCGATCTAGCTGGAGGAAAAAATATCTCAAAAGAGCTACTTCCAGCAGCATTAGGTAAGGTGAATTTAGAGAAGGTGATTATTGCTGATCCGGATGTCTATATCGCAAGTGGGAGTATCATGCCGAATCAAGGTCTAAGTGGGGTACCCTTTGGTATGCAAACGACAAAGGAGGAGGCGTATGCCGGTTTAGAGAGTGTCGTTGAGCGAATGGGTATTGCTGACCTTACTGCAGTGGAAGAGGGGCGTGTTTATGGGCTTTGGCATAACTATTACAATTCGCCTTATAATATATTAGCAATACAAAATATTGCAAAGTGGCTCTATCCTGATAAGTTTGAAGAGCTTGATCCGGAAGAGACATTAGAGCGTTTGCACAATCAATTTTTACCAGTAGATAAGCAGGGTACATTTTGGATAGAGCTGGAGTAGAACAGATAAAACCGCTCCCCCCACTACAGAATCGGGGGGAGGTAGAGAGAGGGGAGGCGACCCAATTCTATAGAGGGTTGATCCGTCGCCGTCTCCTGATTATTCTACTATTAGTTGGAGCGATTGCGGTATCGCTTTGGTTTGACCTTATTTTAGGGCCGTCGAATCTCTCTGCGAAGACCTTTTTTCAGGTTTTAGTATCGCCAGATGAGTTTTCAAAGGGTATTCAAAATATAGTTTGGAATATTCGACTGCCAGAGGCCTTAATGGCAATCGTTGTAGGGCTTGCCCTAGGGTTAGCAGGGGCAGAGATGCAGACGGTATTAAATAATCCGTTAGCCAGTCCCTTTACACTGGGTGTATCGTCGGCTGCCTCCTTTGGAGCTGCGTTAGCGATTGTCTCAGGTATTGGCTTTGCCTCTATCTCTCAACAGTGGTTTGTCTCGGCTAATGCCTTTATCTTTGCGCTACTATCGGCATTGATGCTCGATTTTGTGGCACGACTAACCAAAGCAATGACTTCGGGCATTGTACTGTTTGGTATTGCTCTGGTGTTTAGCTTTAATGCCCTAGTCTCTATGATGCAATTTATTGCAACTGAAGATACATTACAGGGATTAGTATTTTGGACAATGGGGAGCTTAACCCGTGCAGATTGGGTAAAACTCTCTATACTGTTAGTACTGTTTGCGATTATCATGCCTTGGTCATTTGCAAATAGTTGGAAGTTGACTGCCTTTAGATTAGGCGAAGATCGTGCGCTCAGCTTTGGAATTAATATTCGAGCCCTGCGACTTAATACCCTAATCAGAGTGAGTCTATTAGCAGCAGCATCCGTGGCTTTTGTGGGGCCCATTAGCTTTATCGGCTTAGTATCCCCCCATATTGCACGATTTTTGTTTGGTGAGGATCACCGTTTCTACCTTCCCGGCAGCGCCCTGGTAGGAGCCTTAATTCTTTCGCTAGCATCCATTGCGTCAAAAAATATTTTACATGGTGTGGTTATTCCTGTTGGGATTGTTACCTCTTTAGTAGGTGTTCCCTTCTTCTTAACCATCATCTTAAAAAATAGAGGGAGAATATGAGTCACTTAACGATTAATAATCTGTCGGTGGGGTATCTTAAAAAATGTATTATCGATAATCTCAATATTGAGAATATTCCTCGTGGAAAAGTTACCGTCTTATTAGGGCCTAATGGATGTGGAAAATCAACACTCATGCGTGGATTGGCAGGCTTAGGGCGTGCAAGCGGTAAACTCTATCTCGACGAGACCGATCTAATGCAGTTGCCTCTTAGTGAGCGTGCAGAGAAGGTTGTGTATCTGCCCCAGTCGATTCCTACAGGTATTCATTTACATGTCTATGAGTCGGTTGTAGTGGCGGCTCGAGCAACAGGTAATAGTGAATATGCTACCGAAGAGCGGGTAATGAAGACGTTAGAGCGATTAGGGATTGCACACTTAGCTTTCTCCTATCTAGATGAGCTCTCTGGTGGGCAAAAACAGCTAGTTGGGTTGGCCCAGTCATTGATTCGTAAGCCTGATCTGCTTCTATTAGATGAGCCTTTAAGCGCATTAGATTTAAATTATCAATACCATGTGATGGATTTGGTTAAACGGGCAACGAGAAAACGTAATATCATCACAATTGTAGTGGTACATGATATCAATATTGCCTTACGTCATGCCGACTATGTCATTATGTTAAAAGCGGGGCAACATGTAGCAAGTGGCCATCCTTGTGCTGTGATAACACCTGAGAATTTAGCTAAAGTCTATGGGGTTCGTGGACGAGTTGAGTGCTGTTCATCGGGAATGTCACAGGTAATTATTGATGGGGTTGTGAGTGCACAAAATTGTGCTGAGCCGCAAGAGTATTGTACCGGCCGAGTAGAGCTTGAGCAGCGCGCTATCTAGTATCGTCTCTAATTGACAGCGATTGCACAATAGTTGTAATCTGACGGTTTTGCCTCCACTAGAGGAATCTTTAGGGAGGCATTTTTATTTCATTTGAAATGAGGTTGATAAATGAGTAGAAGGATAGATCCGATCGATCCCAATGTTGCAGCAGCACAGCGGCCTGAGCGCAAGTGGAATCTTGGAGAGATTATTAATGAGTTTGAGTCCACTCGTGATCGTTTACGTGATGTGAGTCCAGCAGTCAGTATCTTTGGATCGGCACGCCTATCAGAAGAGAGCCCCTATTATCAGCTCACAATAAAAATTGCTGAGCGGCTTGCGAAGGCAGGGTTTGCTATTTTATCAGGTGGCGGGCCTGGCATTATGGAAGCAGCTAATCGTGGTGCAAAGGGAAATAGTCAATCGGTGGGACTCAATATAAAGCTGCCTCATGAGCAGAAACCAAATGGCTATCAGGATGTTAGCTTGCACTATCAGAACTTTTTTTCGCGTAAAGCAGGCTTTGTGCAGTATTCAGAAGCCTTTATCTGTATGCCCGGGGGGTTTGGTACGCTCGATGAGCTGTCCGAGGTATTAACGTTGATTCAGACGAGAATGATGCCCGCAATGCCCATTATCTTGGTAGGACGCGCTTTTTGGAGTCCCTTAATTGAGTGGTTTGAAGAGCAGCTTCTATCAGAAGGGATGATCAATAGAGAGGATTTAACACTGTTTGAGCTGGTGGATAGTTATGAAGAGGTGATGACTCTCTTTTGTCAATATTTCCTCATTTCCGATAAGTAGTTAGTTATACTGCTCTTGATTTTATCGAGAAGCAGTAAAAAAGCCTCTCACAAGGGGAGAGGCTTTTATCTTATGATATGAATAGATTACTCTTTATGGAGAATCTGACGCACCATTGTGCGGATATCATCTTCATCTACATGGAAGTTAGGTGCCATAGGGATAGGACCCCAAACACCGGAACCACCTGTGCGAACCTTCTCTACAAGATAATCTTCCGCATCCTCATCATCTTTATACTTCTCATAGACATCGTCGTAGCTTGGACCTGTGATGCCAACATCTTGTCTATGGCAGGCAAAACAGCCTGATGCTGTTGCAAGTTCTTCATCAACTTGAGCAAAGCTTGTGCTCATAAGACCCGCCGCAACCAATGCAGTAACAAGTAGTTTTCTCATAATTATTAACCTCTTACAGTTGTTAGGGGCAAGACGCCCTATGAAAAATAATTCTTTTATACCTCTAATATTAGCATATCTGCATTAAAAGATAACTAAAAAGGGGGAGGATTTGATCGTAGCTAGGATGTTTTACTCCTCTTTTTTGGGACGTTTCCATTGGGGGATCCGTTTTAGCTCAATGGTATTTAGAGCAAGCTCTTCAGCTTCGATATCTTTAGTGATAATGGCCCCTGCTGCTGTAGTAGCCCCTTTTTTTAGAGTGACAGGCGCTACTAATGAATTGTGGGAACCGATAAAGACATCATCTTCCACTCTCGTATTAAATTTATTAGCGCCATCATAATTACAGGTAATAACTCCCGCTCCAACATTAACTCGATCACCGATCGAGGCATCACCAAGATAGGTCAGATGCCCCACTTTACTTCCTTCACCTAGCTGGGTATTTTTTGTCTCAACAAAGTTGCCAATATGGGCATGATCATTAATATCTGATCCTTCACGTAGGCGGGCAAATGGGCCAATTGAGACTGAGGTGCCAATTTTCGCTCCCTCAATAACAGAGTAGGCACGAATAGTACTATTATCGCCAATAACGACATCTTTTAGGATGACCCCTGCCTCAATAGTAACATTGCGCCCTAAAATAATATTTCCACTTAGGGTTACATTAGCGGCGATATGGCAATCCATACCATTTTTAATCTGCCCTTTAATGGTTAAAGTCTCTGGGCGATCGAGCGTGACTCCATTTCGCATCAGCTCTTCTGCACGCTTCTGTTGATAAACGGCTTCCAGTTCGGCTAGCTGTACTCGATCGTTAACACCTAAGATTAGTTGTGGATTTTCTTGCAACGTTAAGATAGGAAGCTCCTCCTCAACAGCAATCTTAGCGATATCTGTAAGGTAATACTCCTCTTGCTGATTATCATTATTGAGCTGTGGAAGAGCACTTTGTAAAAATGGCTCTGTTGTCACAAAGATGCCGGTATTCATTTCACAGATGGCTCGCTCATTTTCGTTAGCATCCTTCTCTTCGATAATGGCGACCATCTCATTATTGTGATCGCGAATAATCCGCCCATACCCAGTAGGATCATCAACTACAGAGGTTAGCCAAGCAAGGGGGGTTTTCGGTGTGACAAGCTCGGTAAGCTTGGCAAGCGTTTCGTGATTAATAAGGGGGGTGTCACCATATAGCACTAAAATTTTAGAATCTGAAAGTGTGCTAGGCAGTGCATAGCGCATGGCATCGCCCGTCCCTTCAAAGCTTTTTTGCTCTACCCAGGTAATATCCTCCTCATTTTGGTAGGCCTCTTTAAGAACCTCTCCTCGATGTCCATAGACAACAATTAAGCGGTCGGGATTAAGTTTGCGGGCAGATTCTAAGACATGACTTAACATCGGCTTTCCACCAATTTTGTGGAGCGGCTTAGGTAACTCTGACTTCATGCGTGATCCTAATCCGGCCGCTAAAATAACAATTGATAATGTATTCATAATCCCCCCTTTAATTGGTGGTTGTTGATAAATAAAAGAGTATTATAGCGGATTTGGCATGAGGATATTTCCCTCTTTAAGGTGCCCTTTTTTCGGCAACGAGTGCCATAAGGGAGCCAAAAGTGACTAAGATGACACCAAGCCAGAAGTTTCCGCTAGGGTTGATCTGTAACCATAAGCTAGAGAAGAGTACCGATAGGATAGGGGTTAAGTAGGAGAGATTAGCCAATAGCGTCATATTGCCATACTGAATGGCCCGCTCCCAGAAGGTGTAGGAGAAGCCGATAACGATTCCGGCAATAAGCATCTCAAATAGTGATGATGTATGCCATTGAGGCATTGGCGCACCCTCTAGGAGAAACTTTCCCCACAATGAGAGGGCCACTGCCGTAAAGAAGAGGGGAATACCATTCTCTCCTGCTCCAAAGCGTTTGGCGATATTACAGTAGAGTCCCCACGCTATTGCTGCAATAAAAACCAACAGATAGGGGAGTGGATTGCCCTTAATATTACTTATGATGTGCTGAGGATTGAGCCCATGCTCACCAGAGAGGGCCCAGATAACACCAAAAAGGGAGCAGAGGAGTCCTAATAGTGTTAACCAAGTTGGGCGAGTATGATTAATCCAAATAGAGAAGAGGAGAATAAAGGTGGGCCAGAGATAGTTGATCAGTGAGATCTCTAGCGATTGTGCCCGATCTTTTGCCATTCCTACAGATAGCGAGAGGAGCACTTCATAAAGGAGAAAGAGGGCACCACCAAGATAGAGATAGAGTGGGGGATAACGTCTAATATTGGGCACGCCATAGGTGGCAAGTAGAGTGACCGCTGCAACCGTATAGATTAAGGCAGGCCCTAATGTTACCCCTAATCCTTCTGATACTGTACGAATTAGGGCGGTAAAAGAGCTCCAAATTAAGATGGCAAGGATGCCAAGGAGTGTTGCGCGATTTATCATGGGTATCTCTCTTGCTCAACAATCATTTAAGGTCAATCCGGTTAGATCGATGGGGCTAGGCCGCTCCGTTATGAGGCTGGCAACCACTTCGGCGGCCCCAGCTGCTAATGTTAATCCTAAACTCCCATGCCCAATATTGAGCCAGAGATTAGGATAAGGTGTCGCCCCTAAAATCGGAGTTCCTTTGGGGGTGGTTGGACGGAAGCCGGACCAAAGTTGCGCCTCATCTACTCCAGATAATTGTGGAAAGGTCTGTCTAACTATGGCACGAAGGGCGGCCACACGTTTGGGGCGAATCGTGTGATACCCAATATCCACCATTGCGGCAATGCGAAGCTGCTCTCCAAGTTGCGCATAGAGGATACGGTGGGCAAAATCGGTCACACTGAGCGTAGGGGCAATGGCGCTCTCTATTGGTTTAGGTAGGGTTAAGCTATACCCCTGTAGTGGATAGAGCGGTACCTTTAACGATAATGGATTGAGAAGAGCAGGGCTACCATTACCAGCTGCAATTACAAATTGCGTTGCATCGATCTCTTTTGCTCCACTCTTAGCGGCAACAATACTCCCTCCCTCTACTTGCAATCGATCGATAGGGGTATTGAGTGTTAGGGTGAAGCGGGGTGATTGCTGCAGTTTTGTTAAGAGGTTTGTGGCCAGTTCATAGCCATCAACTACCTCCTCATTAGGGGTATAGATACCACCATAGATCTGCTTTTTGATGGGGGTTAGAGCAGGCTCAAGGGCAACGACCTCATCCACACCAAGAGAAGATTGATGTTGGGGGTCTAAGGTGGCAAGACTCTGCTTAAATTGTGTAGCGTGGCGGTGGAGGATCAGTTTTCCCCGCTGCTGCCATGAAGGGGGAGTAATCCCTTTTCTACGCCAACGTTGTAGCGTCGCTTGGCTGAGCAGCGCTAAACGCAAGGTGTCGCGGTAGCTCTGCTGATGGGTGGTGCGATTTGAGGCGCGCAGAAAATGGAGGAGCCAGCGCAGTTGAGCGATGGAGCCATCGAGCCGCATATTGAGGGGCGCACCCTTTCGCCCTAACCATCTTAAGCTAGTGAGGGGAACTCCGCGATCTGCTAGAGGAGCGACATAGCGATAGCTGAGCTGCCCGCCATTAGCGTAGCTTGCTCCATGGGCAACCTGTTCGGCTTCATCGATCAATTCCACTGTTAGCCCTTTATGAATTAGGGCGTAGGCGGTGGCTAGCCCGACAATGCCTCCTCCAATAATGGCAATCTTCATGCCGCTCTCCTTTATTTTATATTTTTACCCTTCTTAGCTGAGGGCTTTTAAGAGTTGAATAATCGCATCAATACGTGCTTTAGGCTCCTCTAACTCTCTTTTATAGGTGAGGCTCTCCTCTCCATTGAGCTGATAGCGATGGGGTTGTTGCTGAATCAGCTCAATTAGCTTCTCAGGGTTAAAGCGTGGCTGCTCCCCAAAGAGGAGGCGCACCCCATGTTGATTCGCCTCAATTTTAGCGAAATTATAGGGGCGGGCGAGAATTTTGAGCTCTGCCAGATAAAAGAGGGTTTTGCTCTTCTCAGGTAGTAATCCAAAGCGATCGATTAGATCAATTTGAATGGCATCAAGATCCTCAATGGTTTCTGCACTCGCGATCTTTTTATAGTAGGAGAGACGGGTAGTGACATCAAAGATATAATCCTCCTGTAGCAGTGCTGGAAGGCCAATTTCAATCTCCGTTCCTCTTGAGAAGGGCTCATCGACACTGAGCTGCCCTCCCTCTTTAACGACCTTTACTGCTCTCTTCAGTAGATCCATATAGAGGGAGAAGCCGATCGCATGAATCTCACCACTCTGATTCTCGCCAAGCAACTCTCCGGCACCACGAATCTCAAGGTCATGATTTGCTAACATGAAGCCAGCCCCTAAGGTATCGGTATTCATCACTGCTTCAATGCGTTTCTTAGCATCGTTAGTCATTGCTCGCTCATGGGGTAGGATAAGGTAGCAATAAGCGCGGTGATGGGAACGCCCTACACGTCCACGAATTTGATGCAGCTGCGCTAATCCTAAATGGTCGGCACGATTAATAATAACGGTATTTGCATTAGGGACATCAATTCCTGATTCAATAATGGTGGTACACAGAAGTAGGTTGATCCGATGATGGTAGAAGTCGATCATCACTTTTTCAAGATCTCGCTCATGCATCTGTCCATGGGCGATTCCGATGGTAATATCGGGAAGTAGCTCTGTTAAACGGGCCCCTACAGCCTCAATACTCTGAACCTCATTGTGAAGAAAGTAGACCTGCCCACCCCGCTTAAATTCACGCATACAGGCCTCAACAAGGAGCTCATCGCTCCACTCATGGGCAAATGTTTTTACAGCTACGCGATCTTCAGGAGGTGTTGCGATAATGGAGAGCGATTTTAGACCAGAGAGCCCCATATTGAGTGTTCGAGGGATGGGTGTTGCCGTCATAGCAAGAAAGTTAACTTCAGTGCGAAGTGCTTTTAAACGCTCCTTTTGCCGCACTCCAAAACGATGCTCCTCATCGATAATCACCAAGCCAAGATTGTGAAATTTGGTATCTTTAGAGAGGAGGCGATGGGTACCAATAACAATATCGAGGGAGCCATCGGCGAGCTCTGCTAAAATTTTCCGAGTCTCTTTTGTCTTACGAAAACGGGAGAGAGAGCGAATTGCGATTGGCCAATCGGAGAAGCGATCTTGGAAGGATTGAGCATGCTGTTCCGCTAAAAGCGTAGTGGGTGCTAACATCGCCACTTGATACCCATTCATAACGGCAACAAAGGCTGCACGCATCGCCACTTCGGTCTTACCAAAACCCACATCGCCACAGACGATACGATCCATCTTCCCCTCTTTTAGATCGGCTATAACCTCATCGATTGCCCGCTGCTGATCGGGGGTGGTCTCATAAGGGAAGGCGCGATTAAACTGGGCATAGGCCTCCTCATCAAGAGTCATCCCTTTACTCTCTCTAGCGGCGCGTATTGCATAGATATTGAGCAGCTCTGCAGCAGTATCATTCGCCTTTTCAGCGGCTTTTTTCCGAGCACGCTCCCACTGAGAGGAGCCAAGTCGATGCCATGGTGCATCCTCTTTAGCGCTGCCGGAGTAGAGCGCTAGCTGATCAAGATCGGTTATCGGCAGGTAGAGTTTGGCATTATCCTGATATTGAATTACCACCAGTTCAGTATCGTCGATATGATCAAGCCCAGCATAGCGCCCAATCCCATGTTTAAGATGGATGATGGGATCACCTACCTCTAGAGTATCGAGATTGGTGAGCAGCGAGTCGATATCGGCAACGGGCTCTTTTGCTCGATAGCGACGTCGTGGTGGGAGCCCTAAGAAGGCATTTTCGGTAAGGATTGCAAAGGGTGGATCGAGTGAATGGAGACTCTCGTTGAGCACTCCGGAAGTGAGCATTAAAGGTTTTGGGGCTTGGAAAAATTGTTCAGCTGAGTCAATGACAGTCGGTTTAATCCCCCCCTCGTGAAGGCGCGTTAGCAGCGCTTCACGTCGTCCACGACTCTCGGTGGTCAGGAGGAGGGGATAGGGGGGATTCTCCTGATGCTCTTTTAATCTCTCAATATTATATTTAGGACCCTCCTCATGGGTGAAGGTTAAGAGTAGCTGTGGGTATTGCTCAATGGCCCCCATCAGAGGTTTGAGATTTAAAAAGAGGCGAGAGGGGGGGAGTAGAGGGCGTATCTGATCATGACGATAGCGCTCATATCGAGTCTCGATCAGCTCTTGGTAGCGGATCGCCTCCTGCTCCACCGAAGGGTAGAGAATAAGGCAGCTCTCCTCCTTTAAGTAGTCAAAAAAGGTGGCGGTCTCATCAAAAAAGAGGGGGAGATAATTCTCAATACCTGATGGGAGATTCCCCTTTAACACCTCTTTATAGAGGGGGAGCTCTGCCCCGTGGGGGAAGCTCTCGATAAATTTCCGCTGAAAGCGCTCAAGACCAATGGGGTTACGCTCAAACTCCCGCGTTGGCAGCAGTGAGAGGCGCTCCATCTGCTGCCGCGTCTCTTGGGTTTCGGGATCAAAGGTGCGAATGGAGTCCACCTCATCATCAAAAAGATCGATTCGGATTGGTGATTCAGCACCCATCGGAAAGAGGTCGAAGATGGAGCCACGTAGGGCATATTCACCAGGGGCTATCACATGGTTAACGGCGTTATACCCAGCCTCTTTTAGCTGTAGACGAAATGATTCCGGCTCTAATTGGTCACCCACCTTAAAGAGTAGAACATTACTGGCTAAAAAGGAGGTGGGGGGAAGATACTGCATCAGGGTAGGGATAGTGATGATCAGTAGTGGCACCTCCCCTTGACGTATTTTAAAGAGAAGAGAGAGGCGGCGTGCAATGAGCTCTACTTGAGGGGAGAGGGGGTCGTACGGGAGGGTCTCCGTATCGGGGAAAAGGTGTGCACTCCCCCCAAAAAAGTGAAGATCCTCCTGCAATCGCTCCGCTTCATGCATGGAACCGACAATCACCACAACCGGTTCACTCCGCCCCCTAATGCTATTGAGAAGATGGAGGGCAAAGTCAGAGCTATTGGCAGATTGCCACTGCACAGTCCGGCGAGTGGTGGGAAGGGAGCGGGGTGGGAGGGAGATTCTTTTTATCATAACGATCTTAATTTATAGATTCTTTGAGGAGGTATTTTAATGCTTCACTTTAGGGAGTTGAACAATCTCTGTTTGTGAAAGGGTGTCGTGCCACATGCGATAGGTAGGGGTAAAATTCATCCAGAAAAAGCCTAATCCTAAGGGGAGCCAGCTTAAAATAGCGGCGAAGAGTCGCACGATTGCTTGTTTTACGGTAATGGGGGTGCCATCAAATTGTTGAATCCGTAACCGCCATGCACGCATCCCTAAAGTCTGTCCATCTCTTAACCAGAAGAAGAGGTAGAAGAGAAATGGCGTCAGGATAAAGGTAACTCGTTGCAGACGATAGAGTGGGTGCTCAGCTGTGATTGCCTCACCCCCATTGAAGGGGAGCCAGAGGGCACCGACCAACATTAGTAATGCAACTACCGCCATTAGATCATAGAGGAGTGCACCCATACGTCGCAGCAGCGATGCTAGAGGATATGTTGTCATCATTCATCCTTTATAGCTGATTAAGGGAGATAAACGCCCTATTCTAGCATTTTCGATAAATCCTGCGCGCTTATGTTTTTGGGGATAATTGTGATTAATTCAATATGCTCTATACTGGTAGTCGGAAAGCGAAGTGGATATAGAAAAGCCCAGAGCTCTTTTAATTACCAGCCTGGGCTTTTTTTGCGTTAATCAATTTGGATTTTATTGTAGTAAATTTGATAAACAGTTGACGTTAATAGTATCGCACTCCTCAAAATCATTGGTTTCTTTTCCTTTCTCTTGAATAAAGGCAACTATCTGAGCAACATCGTCAGAATAGTTAGATCTGTTTTTTAAGTAGTTCTCTACTTCCTTAAGTTTTTTGTTAAATTCTTTTTCTTGGATATTTGCTAGAGGTACACAATTCTTTAAAACAGGAGATCCTAAAATGATTCCATTACCAATGCATGCCAATTGTATTCTTTGATTTTTATTTACATCGCCAGCTAGATGCTTAAAGCCACGCTTATAATATAGAAGAATGCTAGAAAACATATCTCCACCTTTTAGATTTATAACTGGCTCATCTCCTAAGCTAGAATTAATAGACTCTACGGTTCCATTAATAATGATCTTGTTGTTTTTATATAGCTGGTCACCTCTTACTTCATTAGCGGAGTATGCTTTATATAAAGCAGGAGCAGATATATGTATATATTCTGATAGGATGACTGAGTCGCCCCCATTGAGGCCAACTTTAATATCTTCCTCGATGAGGATTCGAATCGCTTCTAGCTCTCTTTCAGTTAATAAATTTTTTGCACTTTCTTGAAGAGATTCAGTAGAGGAGTGGTTTTCTTCTGCAAAAATACCAATGACAACTAATATGGCAAAAACTATCCCGATCCATTTTAAAACTTTTTTCATATGACACCTAAAATAGTGAGTTATAAATAAAAACAGAGGATACGCATTATACATGCAACTGTTTGATTATCTATGTAATCGATATATTCTGTTATCAGTTGTTATAGTTTTATGCTTCTTTTCTATAGCAATATAGAATGCTCTACTTTTATAAGTTTTGGAGATAACCATGTGCCAACTACTCGGAATGAATAGTAATACCCCCACCGATATCACCTTTTCGTTTAAGGGATTTCGTTACCGAGGGGGGAAGACGGATCGCCATAAAGATGGGTTTGGCGTTGCATTTTTTGAGGAGAAGGGGCTTAGGCTCTATAAGGATGATTGCCCAAGCTCGATCTCCCCTGTTGCGAAGCTGATTGAAGAGTATCCCATCAAATCCCACAATATTGTTGCACATATTCGCAAGGCCTCTGATGGTGGGGTGAATATCGCCAATACCCACCCCTTCTCTCGGGAGCTTTGGGGAGAGGCGTGGGTCTTTGCCCATAAT
>JBKGVF010000023.1:0-41473 GCA_046462535.1 Ignatzschineriaceae bacterium
ATATGCACGTGTATCACCACCGTACTCTTCAGCACCAACTTTCGTTAATGCCGCTGTTAATGTTGTTTTACCATGGTCTACGTGACCAATTGTACCGACGTTTACGTGCGGCTTAGTACGACTAAAAGTTTCCTTTGACATTTCTAATACCCCAATTTTTTAAAGAGCCAAAAACAAGCACTCTAGTATAGTGCCTTCCTTAATATTTGCAACCTTATTTATTAAATAGGCCTTAAGAAAATTACTTCTCTTAAGGCCTATTAGATTACTACCAATCAGTACTGATTACCAATACTTCCTAGCCCTCATGCTTACTGATAATCTCTTGAGCTACATTTGCTGGCGTCTCTTGATACTTCAAGAACTCCATAGAGTAGGTAGCACGCCCCTGAGTTGCTGAGCGAAGCGCGGTAGCATAACCAAACATCTCCGACAAAGGAACCTCTGCTTTAATCTGCTTCGAACCATAAGCATCATCAATCCCTTGAAGGTTACCGCGACGACGATTAAGATCTCCCATTACGTCACCCATATACTCTTCAGGTGTTTCAACTTCCACCTGCATTACAGGCTCTAACAGCACAGGATTTGCCTTTTGAGCTCCCTCACGGAAACCCATCGATCCTGCAATCTTAAACGCCATCTCACTTGAGTCAACTTCGTGGTACGAACCATCAAAGAGCGTTACTTTAACATCCTCAATTGGGTACCCTGCGATAACCCCGTTAGCCATCTGCTCACGAATCCCCTGATCAACAGCTGGGATATACTCTCTTGGAACAACCCCACCCACAATCTCATCAACAAATTCATAACCAGCGCCAAGCTCTTGTGGCTCAATACGCAACCAAACATGACCAAACTGACCACGACCACCTGATTGACGAATAAACTTACCTTCCTGCTCAACAGCTTTTGTGATCGTCTCACGATAAGCAACCTGAGGCGCACCAACACCACACTCTACCTTAAATTCACGCTTTAAACGGTCAACAATAATCTCAAGATGCAGCTCACCCATACCACCAATAATAGTTTGGCCTGACTCCTCATCTGTAGAGACTCTGAAAGAGGGGTCCTCCTGAGCTAAACGCCCTAAGGCAACACCCATCTTCTCTTGATCACCCTTTGTTTTTGGCTCAATAGCTACGAAAATTACAGGCTCAGGGAACTCCATACGCTCAAGAGTAATCACATCACTCTGATCACAAAGCGTATCACCAGTCGTTACATCTCTTAACCCAACCAGCGCGGCAATATCTCCGGCACGAATCTCACTAATCTCATTACGTGAGTTAGAGTGCATCTGTAGAAGACGACCGATACGCTCTCTACGATCCTTAACAGGGTTATAGACCGTGTCACCAGACTTAAGCACTCCAGAATAGACACGTACAAAAATCAAATTCCCGACATATGGGTCATTCGCAACCTTAAATGCTAGAGCAGAGAAAGGCTCATCATCCGATGAGGTTCTAGTACCACGCTCACCATCAGGAAGCTCACCTGTAATCGCTTTAACCTCTACCGGAGAGGGCAGATAGTAGATCACATCATCTAAGAGCGCCTGAACACCCTTATTTCTAAATGCTGAGCCACAAGTAACTAAGATCACCTCTGAGGCTAATGTGCGAATTCTTAACCCCTCACGGATCTCCTCAATAGTTAACTCGCCAGACTCAAGATACTTCTCCATCAGCTCTTCATTAGCTTCAGCCGCAGCCTCAACCATCTGTGAACGATAGTTTTCAGCATCAGCCATCATCTCTTCTGGAATATCACGCTCTTCATACTTCATTCCAAGCGACTCATCATCCCAATAGATGGCTTTCATGGTTACCAAGTCAACAATCCCTTCAAACTCATCCTCAGCACCAATGGGCAGTTGAATCGGAACCGCATTTGCACGCAAACGCTCCTTCATCTGATCAACAACACGCAGGAAGTTCGCGCCCGTTCTATCCATCTTGTTTACGAAAGCGATACGGGGAACCTCATACTTGTTCGCCTGACGCCAAACAGTCTCAGATTGTGGCTGAACACCACCAACCGAACAGTACACCATTACCGCACCGTCGAGCACTCGCATTGAACGCTCAACTTCAATAGTAAAGTCTACGTGGCCTGGAGTATCAATCAGGTTAATTCTGTGCTCCTCAAACTGATCTTTCATCCCTCTCCACGAACAGGTAGTAGCAGCAGATGTGATTGTAATACCACGATCTTTTTCCTGCTCCATCCAATCCATTGTAGACGCCCCATCGTGCGTCTCACCTAAACGGTGACTCATACCGGTGTAGTAGAGAATCCGCTCAGAGGTTGTTGTTTTACCCGCATCAATATGCGCACTAATACCTATATTTCGATAACGCTCAATTGGCATTGTTCGAGCCATAATCTTCAATCCTTCTTTTAAATAAAATTATTCTTTAAAGCAATAAATGCGGTAACCCTACAAGAGAGCACCGCATAATACAACACAGAAAGCTGACACATCCAACCACAGACTACCAGCGGAAGTGTGAGAACGCCTTGTTCGCCTCAGCCATACGATGCACATCTTCACGCTTTCTCACCGCTGCTCCGCGATTCTCTGCAGCATCTAATAGCTCTGCACTCATTCTGCGAACCATTGACTTCTCAGAACGTTTTCTTGCAGCATCAATAATCCAACGCATTGCCAAAGCATCGCGCCTAGTGCTCTTAACCTCTACTGGCACCTGATAGGTAGCACCACCAACACGACGAGATTTAACTTCAACTTTTGGACGAACATTCTCTAAGGCCTGCTCTAGGATCTCCATAGGATCCTCATGACCTTTCTGCTTAACTTCTTCTAACGCGCCAAACATTATGCGCTCAGCAATCGATTTCTTTCCGGAAACCATCACCATATTAATAAATTTCGCTAGCACTGTACTGCCATATACGGGATCGGGCAATATATTGTGCAATGGGACTTCTCTTCTTCTTGACATGAGATACTCTCAATAAATACTAAATCCAAAAAAACTAACAAACTACAAACAGCTCACCCCAACTAAAGAGATGCCTATTTGGGCTTCTTAGCACCATACTTCGAACGACCCTGACGACGCTTATCTACACCTTGAGCATCTAGAGCACCACGAACAACGTGATAACGAACACCAGGAAGGTCCTTTACACGACCGCCGCGAACTAATACAACGCTATGCTCCTGAAGATTGTGACCTTCACCGCCGATATAACTAGAAACTTCGTATCCATTTGTCAGGCGCACACGACATACCTTACGCATCGCAGAGTTCGGCTTCTTCGGGGTTGCCGTATAAACTCTTGTACAAACGCCACGACGCTGAGGTGCCCCCTCTAATGCAGGCACATCAGACTTTTCAGTTTTTGTCCGGCGAGGACGTCTAATTAACTGATTTACTGTTACCATCAATAATCCTTATAAAACAATATGTTATTTAAATCTGATTAAATGGGCTGTGCCCAAAGACAAGATACTTTATAATTAGTAGCGCTCGATGTCAAGAAAAGATACTCCCTCAGAAGGGCTATCTCGTCACCGATCTACTCTATAAATCTAAAATTAATCAATCCTTTTTGTCGGCAGCCAACCTGCCAATAATCATATTCTTTTACAGGATATAGATTTGTTGTGCAAATAGCTAATTTTTCTCTCCCCTTATCTCTACTTTTAACAAAAGCCACCTCTCTCCCATCAAGCCAACCTCCCCCACGATAATCATAGAGCCAGAGCCACTCTCTCCCCCTATATTCAGTTAGCAGCGCTAAATATTCCCTTCGCGCCTGAATATCAAGCAGTCGATGCCCTCGCAACTCTATCCGCTCAAATGGAGTGTTAGGTGCACGCGTTAAAATATAACGCTCCTTACCCCCTACAAACTCTCTTCTTGGCACACGCTCACTATAATTGCGAAGCTCTCTATATGTCGTCCCCAATGGAAATTCTGCACGATAGAGATGTAGACCCTGCATCGCCTCTTCATCTAGCCAGAAGAGAACCAGATAACCATCCTTAACCCCATAATAAAGTGGTAATCCATCAGGAATGTTTTGTAGCGAACCAAACTTACTGCTCCCCCTCACCACATTGTCGCGCCACACTCCCCACTCACGATCAATATAATAGAACTTCTCTCCAATCGAAAAGGAGTACCGTATATCCAAACCATCCCCTAACTTCACCTCACCATCTCTACCATCGCGCGACACCATTAACATTAATTCTCCCACTACACCCTCTTTACGATAGTAGATCTTATAACGCTCCTGATATTTAGAGCGCCCATCAATAACAACAACGAATTCTTCTTCAGGAAGCTCCCTTATCGCCACCGCTCCCCTCACATGATATGGCTCACTCGCCAATAACCAGCCTCCATCAGAGAGCTCATTACCCTCTATAAGCAAATGGTAGAGCTCTTCTCCAAAGAGTAGCAGCCTTCTACGAATAGAAGCTTTCCGTTCCATCTCCTCTTTATGAACCTGCGCCTCACTTCGTAAAGCAGCGACGCTCTGCCATAAGTAGGCCCCTAACCCCAAAAAAAGAAAGAGTAGCGCCAAAAGAGTCAATAAAACTGCTCCCCTCTCTCTTACTCTTAAAGATTGTAGAGACGAAATACCCATCGACCTGTAATCACCCCATCAACATCACCATCAAGACGATATGGAGGAAAATAGGGATCATCTCTCTCCCCTTTCCCCTCACCTCCTCCACCGGTTATTGCATAAGCATAGCGCACCTCTAAAGCAAAAAGCCTCTCATACTCCTCCTCTAGAGAGATCGCTCTACCTTTGTGATCGAGTGGTGTAACTTCCCAACGATAAAAGTGATCAAATCGCAGACGCGGTAATAGATCAAACCCATCAACCACAAGTGCGACCCCCTCTTGCGCAGCTAGGTAGTAGCCTCGCTGATACAGATGGTAGGTTTGAAGCCTCTCCTCCCCCTCAAATATCCGCCTCACTAACCTCTGATCTTCAGCACTTAATACAAAGTAATCCCCCATACGCTCAGCTACCAGCAACACCCCTTTATCACAATCGGTCATATAGAGATAGATCCAGCGATAGCCTTGTAGAGACTCCTGATCTCTTGAGAAGCTGTAAGAGCCTTTTTTCTGAGTAGACTCTAAAGCAGCAAGATTATTAAGAATAAGCAGGTCACTCCCTGCAAGCTTAGAGAGATCTCTACCCGCCACAGTTACACTCTCTATCGCCGGCTTCGAAACGTTATAGTAAGATGCTCGCTCCCCCCTCACAATCGATACTGGCCTCTCAAGTAGCGCCCTCTCTAAAAGCTCTCGACGGGAGACTCCCAGATAGAGACGCCCACCAGTGGGAAGAATAGAGCTACAAGCAGGATGAAACTGCCCATAAGGAATAGCTCCACGTAAGAACGATTCCAGTGTACTCACTTCCTGCATCGCCCCACTATAGCTCTGCTCCTTTACAACAACTCTCAATGAGAAATGGTAAAGCGCAATCAGCGCAACAGAAAGTCCCAACCCTATGGCAGATGCAATCAGTAGCTCAATAAGCGAATATCCAGAAAATCTCATTAGATATTAAAATTAACTATTAACCCCTGCCCACCTTGCTCTGTAACAATTAACTCATCTCCCTGTGTTTGCAAATGGTAACGACCCTCTACAATAACAATCGGATCGGTCTGCTCTAACGTTCCAGTACCACTACAAGCCAATCGATTCTCCACCTCTGTTGCAAGATTCATAATCGCAACAGAAGCAAACAGCTCTCTGGTTAACTCTAGATGAAACCTCTGAAATGCAATGATTACGATCATTAATAACAGGCTACCGATAAGAATGGAGATTAAAGAGCCCCCTTTCTGATTAATTATCCTCTCTCTAGCAAACATAATCGTTTAAAATCCTATCAAATCATCAATCAAGTTACTGATACAAGCATCTATCCAATATTTTAGCAAAAGAGAGAAAACAACTCACCTAAAACCATATTTAGATCTCCCCCAACACTTTTATGGCAATCTATCCCCTATATGAGACGCTAATGCTTGACTATATTTTAATTTCCCTCTAAAATTGTCCCTCTTGAATTGGCTATTTGTACGACATAAGTTGTATTTACTCTTAAATATGCCGATCTATCTCGTATTTGTTATGTAATTAATAATTAAAGTTATGCGGAGCATCCAGCAAATGTATGCAGTTATAAGAACAGGCGGTAAACAGTACCGCGTTGCGGAAGGTCAAATCCTCCGTATCGAAAAGATTGATGGCGCAGAAGAGGGCTCTAATATTGAGCTTTCTGATGTTTTGTTAGTGAGCAAAAATGGTGATGTAACTGTTGGCACCCCTGTTGTGGAGAATGCTAAAGTTACTGCAGAAGTTAGAAGGCAAGGGCGCACACGTAAAATTGATGTAATCAAATTTCGTCGCCGTAAGCATTATCGTAAACATGCCGGACATCGTCAGCACTTTACAGAAATCAAGATCACTGGCATTAGCGCCTAGTTGACTGATCAAGATAGAAGGAAGATAAATAATGGCACAGAAGAAAGGTGTAGGTTCAAGTCGCAACGGACGCGACTCAGAAAGCAAGCGCTTAGGTGTTAAGCGTTTCGGGGGAGAGCTAGTAACAGCAGGATCGATTATCGTCCGTCAGCGTGGCACAAAATTCCACGCAGGCATAAATGTTGGTTGCGGTAGAGATCATACTCTATTTGCGAAAACGGATGGTCACGTTCTGTTTGAAACTAAAGGTTTAAATAAGCGTAAATATGTGAGCATCGAGCCTGTTGCTTAATAGAAGCTTATTACCCTATACTAAAAGCTCCATCTCATTTGGAGCTTTTTTATTTTAAGCAGATAAAACGATAACGACTATGAAATTTATTGATGAAGCACGAATCCGCGTTGAAGCGGGTGATGGTGGTAATGGCTGCGTTAGCTTTAGACGTGAACGCTTCATTCCCTTCGGCGGCCCTGATGGGGGTGATGGAGGAGATGGGGGAAGCGTCTACCTTAAAGCGGTGAAATCTGTCAATACCTTAGTGGCATTTCGCTATGAGCGAATATTTAAAGCTGAACGGGGTGAAGATGGTCAAGGCTCAAACTGTACCGGAAAGTCTGGGCAGGATCTCTACTTAGAGGTCCCTCTTGGAACACAAGTGTTTGATGATGAGACAGACGAGCTACTCTATGATCTCACTGAAGAGAATCAGACTGTTAAAGTTGCGCAAGGTGGATACCGAGGATTAGGCAATACTCGATATAAAAGCTCGACAAACCGTGCACCCAGACAATCTAAACCTGGCACACCTGGTGATATTCGTGAATTACGCCTAGAGCTTAAAGTGTTAGCTGATGTAGGTCTCCTTGGCTTGCCAAATGCCGGAAAATCAACCCTAATCCGAGCAATCTCTCGCGCTCGCCCTAAAGTTGCAGATTACCCCTTTACAACCATTGCTCCTAACTTAGGGGTTGTCACTGTTGATCCTATGAATAGTTTCGTCGTGGCAGATATACCAGGACTAATTGAAGGAGCTTCTGAAGGAATGGGGCTTGGCGATCGCTTTCTAAAGCATCTCTCGCGCACCTCAATACTGCTACATCTTGTCGATATCTCACCTTCCAGCGACACTCAAGATCCTGTCTTCGACTACAATACCATCGTTAATGAGCTCAAAAAATATAGCTCTGATCTAATTCAAAAACCCCGTTGGCTTGTACTCAATAAAATTGATCTTATCCCGGAAGAGGAGCGGAACGAACGAATTGATGCCTTCCTCAATGAGATTAATTGGGATCGATCACTCCCCTATTTTACTATCTCAGCAATTGCTAAGGAGAATACTCAATCTATGTGTTACCGCATTATGGATGAGATTAATAAAAGTCGAGCAGAGCAGATTCAACAGGAGCAGGAAGCGGCACGAAAAGCGATAGAAGAGGAGCGTGCTAAACTCATTAGCGAAGAGACTTATTATCAACATCTCGATGAGAAATAGATTATAAAGATCCCCTCTATGAGTGGGATCTTTCTCTATCTACGAAGCAGTAAAATGATAAATATTGACCAGATAATAGCACAGTTAAAATCACATCCCCCTCTAGTGAGCAACCAAACGAAGCCTAAGAGCAATCATGCTGGTGTTATTGCGCTCATTACTCACGAGATAGAACCGAGACTCCTATTAACTCAGCGCTCAGAGAACTTAGAGACTCATAGAGGACAGGTTGCCTTTCCTGGAGGAATGTATGAGCATGAAGATCGCACTCTACTGAAAACAGCACTAAGAGAGACCTATGAAGAGGTTGGGATCCCTCCCTCTGAAATCAATGTTATTGCTAAACTGACTCCCATATACTCACATCTAGGAATCTATGTAGCCCCCTATGTCGGCCTACTCTCCCCTGACACTCCCCTAGTGAAAAATAGTGCTGAGGTCGCTGAAATTTTCGCCCCACCACTCCAATTCTTTCTCAATATTAAAGAGTGCGCCCATCACCCATCCCCCTGCTACCATTATAAGCAATACCATATCTGGGGCCTAACAGGGAGCATTATTACCGAATTAATGCAGATCATTAATCTATTAGAGTAGATAATAAAAGAGAGCCATATCCTGATTGGGTATGGCTCTCATCTATTTCAGTAACTCGCTCTCTAGCTCTACTTTCGCTTAGGAGGAAGATCTGTACACGCACCGGTAATATTACTGGCCGCCATTCCTACAGACTCAATTAACGTCGGATGGGGATGGATTGTATGGGCCAAATCGATATTATCTGCCCCCATCTCTACAGCTAAAGCAATCTCACCAATCAGATCTCCTGCGTGTGTGCCCACAATTCCACCACCAATGATCTGTTTCGTTTCAGGATCATATAATAGCTTAGTAAAGCCTTCATCTCGATTGTTAGCAATCGCCTTTCCGCTAGCAGCCCATGGGAAGATAGAGGTTTCATATGCGATCCCCTTCTCCTGAGCTTCACTTTCAGTTACTCCCGCCCAAGCGATTTCGGGATTTGTATACGCCACTGATGGAATCTGGCGAGCATCAAAGAAGCGCTTTAAGCCTGCACATACTTCCGCGGCAACATGCCCTTCATGCACTGCTTTATGAGCTAACATAGGCTGGCCAACAATATCTCCAATCGCAAAGATATGGGGAACATTCGTACGCATCTGCTTATCAACCGGGATAAAACCTCGTTCATCGACCATAACACCTGCACGGCCTGCATCTAATGTTGCACCATTAGGAGTTCGACCGACAGCAACTAATACCTTATCGAAGAGGAGATCAGTATCAGGAGCATTCTCTCCTTCAAAGCTAACCTTTATCCCCTCTGCCGTTGCTTCCGCAGCTGTAACAGCGGTCTTAAGCATCACCTTGTGGAATCGATCACGGTTCTGCTTTTCAAACACTTTTACAAGATCTCGATCTGCTCCAGGTACCAAGCCATCTGCAAATTCAGCGATTGTAATTTCAGATCCTAAACTTGAGTAGACAGTCGCCATCTCAAGCCCTATGATCCCTCCCCCAATAACTAGTAACTTCTTAGGGATATCCTCCAGCGCTAATGCGCCTGTAGAATCAATAATTCGCGGATCCTCCGGCAAGAAAGGCAACTTAACTGCCTGCGAACCTGCCGCAATAATTGCTCGATGGAAGCCTATGACACGCTCAGAACCATCTGCAAGTTCAATATTAACATGATGATCATCTAGGAACTTTGCAAAGCCTTGAACCACCTCGACATTACGCATCTTGGCCATCCCAGCTAAACCACCGGTTAATTTCTGAATAACAGAATCTTTAAAGCCCCGCAATTTATCAAGATCCACCTGAGGCTCATCAAAGGTCACTCCTAATGCATCAAATGAGCGCGCCTCTTCCATCACCCCTGCAACATTGAGAAGAGCCTTTGATGGGATACAGCCAACATTAAGACAGACCCCGCCTATCGTTGGATAACGCTCAACCATAATCACATTAAGCCCTAAATCAGCGGCTCTAAAGGCTGCAGAATACCCCCCAGGCCCACCACCAATCACAATAAGATCACAGTCAGGATCCACAACACCACCGCTAGGGGCAGTGGCGGACTCTGCTTTAGATTCAGGCTCAGGTGTGACCACAGGCTCCTCTTTGATTAAAATTGGAGCATCACTCGCTTCAGCCGATTGGTGATGACTCTTAGCTAATGCAATAAGATCACCCTCTTTTATAGTATCGCCTACCGCCACCTTAACCTCAGTGATTGTTCCGGAAATCTCAGCAGGGACATCGATAGAAGCTTTATCAGACTCTAAAGTGATAAGAGTCTGGTCAATTTCAACCTGATCTCCAGGCTTGATATGAACCTCGATAACATCAACATCATCAAAATTTCCGATATCTGGTAGTTTTATTTCTATTGTCATTTTATCTAATCTCCTTCCGCTTAAATTAATGCACGACGCATATCGGTTAATAGCTGATTGAGATAGACAATAAAGCGCGCTCCTAACGCCCCATCGATAACTCGATGATCATATGAGAGCGCTAATGGCAACATGAGACGCGGCTCAAACTCTTTACCATTCCAAACAGGCTTCATCTGATTACGTGCAACTCCTAAAATAGCCACCTCAGGTGCATTAATTATTGGAATAAAGTTTGTTCCACCAATTCCCCCTAATGAGGATATCGTAAATGTTCCACCTTGCATTTGATCTGGTGTTAGCTTCCCTTCACGTGCTAACCCTGCAAGTTCACGCATCTCCGCTGCAATCTCTAGCACTCCTTTCTTATCACAATCCCGAATCACTGGCACCACTAATCCATTAGGTGTATCAGCAGCAAACCCTATATGATAATACTTCTTGAGGATAAGGTTCTCACCCTCTAAAGAGCTGTTAAACTCAGGGAACTTCTGTAATGCCTTAACCACCGCCTTGAAGAGAAAAGCGAGAATGGTCACTCGTGCACCCTCACGCTCATACTCTTTATTCAGCTGTTTACGAAGTGCCTCAAGCTCTGTAATATCTGCCTCATCAAATTGCGCTACATGGGGAATCTTAACCCAGTTACGCGCCAAATTTGCACCAGAGATCTTCTTGATACGGGAGAGCGGCACCTCCTCAACTTCCCCAAATTTAGAGAAATCCACTTTAGGCCATGGTAGAAGATCTAACCCAACACCTGACCCCGTAGCAGCAGGCTTAGTCGCACCAGTAAGAACACTCTTAATATACTTAACAACATCCTCTTTTAGAATGCGCCCTTTACGCCCTGTACCACTTACCTCATTAAGATTTGCTCCTAACTCTCGAGCAAAAGCCCGAACTGAAGGGGAAGCATGTACTCCAGAAAAGTCAATCTTTACCTCCTCCACTACAGGAGCTTTGGGAAGTGGCTTAGCAGGATGGGGAGCCTTTAATGTTGGTGCAGCCTCTACACTCTTCTCAACCTCTTCAGAGGCCGATTCTGTTGTTTGAGACGCAACTGACGCCTCACTTTTAACTGTTCCAGCCACTTCAATTGTCGCAACAAGATCACCCTCTTTAAGGGAGTCACCCTCTTTAATCATCACGTCTACGATCGTTCCCGCCTTCTCTGCAGGAATATCCATCGAAGCTTTATCGGATTCAAGCGTTGCTAAGGTCTGATCAACCTCCACCAGATCCCCTGGCTTAATAGCAACCTCGATTACATCAACCTCATCGAAATTACCAATATCGGGAACACGAAGCTCTTCTACAGAACCTGAAGCGGCAGCTTTCACTTCACTCTCTTCAGCTACCGACTCCACGCTATCTGCCTCACTCGCCGTAACTGCAGCAGTATCCATACGTGCATAGAGATCACCCTCTTTAAGGGTATCACCCACCTTTACAAGAATTTCCGTAATTACCCCTGCATGTTCGGCAGGCAGATCCATCGATGCCTTATCTGATTCTAGCGTTAAGAGGGTCTGATCGATCTCTACAGAATCACCCACCTTAATGGGGATCTCAATTACATCGACATCATCAAAGTTTCCAATATCTGGCACTATCAAATCTATTTTTGCCATCTCTAATATCCTTTTATCTTTCTAAATAAACAGAGTGTTAATTCCTTCTTTTAAGCTGCGCCACCACTTTTGGCGATGGCGCGCTAACCCTATACCGTTAAAGGATTTGGTTTATTAACATCAATGTTATATTTAGCAATTGCCTCTTTAACGACACTAAACTCAAGCTTACCATCGTGCGCTAACTCATTGAGTGCAGCAACAGTTATATAGTAGCGATCCACTTCAAAGAACTTACGTAACTGAGCCCGTGAATCAGAGCGACCAAAACCATCTGTACCTAAGACACGGTAGCGCCCCTCAACAGCTGGACGAATCTGCTCTGCATACATACGCACATAATCTGTTGATACGATTACGGGATCCTTTGAGCCATCATTTAACATCTGCGACACAAATGACTCTTGCACTTCTTCACCAGGATTAAAGAGCGCTTGACGCTCACACTCATGTAGGTCCCGAGCAAGTAGTGTAAAACTTGGGCAGCTATAGATATCACTCTCTACCCCCCACTCCTCACGCAAGAGACGCGCTGCCTCTAAGACCTCTTGGAAGATTGTCCCTGAGCCTAAGAGGCGTACCCGAGGCCCCTCATTTGCTGCTGCCTTTTCATAGAGATACATTCCCTTAAGAATATCCTCCTCTACCCCTTCAGGCATCGCTGCATGTGCATAGTTCTCATTCATAATCGTAATGTAGTAGAAGATATCCTCCTGCTCTTCCACCATACGGCGCAATCCATCCTGAATAATTACAGCCAACTCATATTGGAGCGCCGGATCATATGGCATACAGTTAGGAATAAGGCTGGCAAAGACATGGCTATGCCCATCCTCATGCTGCAGACCCTCTCCGTTGAGCGTTGTTCTCCCTGCAGTACCCCCCATTAAGAAACCACGCGCACGTTGATCCGCTGCCGCCCAAACTAAATCGAATGTCCGCTGTAGTTGGAACATTGAGTAACATACAAAGAATGGGATCATAGGTACATTTGAATTAGAGTAGGAGGTTCCTGCAGCGATCCACGAACTAACCCCACCAGCTTCCGTAATTCCTTCTTGAAGAATTTGGCCATCTTTAGTCTCTTTATAGAACATCAGTTGACCGGCATCTTGTGGTGTATATTGCTGACCTGCCTGTGACCAAATACCTAACTGACGGAACATTCCTTCCATACCGAACGTTCGAGACTCATCCACAAGTATTGGCACAACATATTTCCCAATCTCTTTATCCCGAACTAAGGTATTTAAGATACGAACGAAGCTCATCGTTGTTGAAATTTCACGCCCCTCTGCTGTTGCTTCTAGCTGCTGCTTAAAGGCATCTAGCTTAGGTACAGTGAGTGAACGATCTGACTTAACCCGACGCTTCGGCAGATAGCCACCTAGCGCTTTCCTGCGCTGATGGAGATACTCAAGTTCTGGGCTCCCCTCAGGAGGACGTATAAAGTTAACAGCCTCAAGATCCTCATCTGAGATCGGAACCTCAAAACGATCGCGGAAACGACGCAACGAATCAAGGCTAATAGTTTTTTGCTGGTGAGCAACATTCTGCGCTTCACCATCTTGCCCCATCCCATACCCTTTAATGGTTTTAACAAGAATTACCGTCGGCTTCCCTTCACTCTTAACCGCAGCATCATAAGCAGCATAGACCTTATTTTCATCATGACCACCACGATTTAGGCGCCAGACATCATTATCAGAGAGGTGTGCTACCATCTCCTTAAGTTCAGGAGTATTAAAGAAATGCTCTCGCACATAGGCGCCATCACGGGACTTATAAGTCTGATAATCCCCATCGACACACTCCATCATACGTTTACGAAGAATTCCATCGTGATCCTGAGCTAAGAGTGGATCCCAACCATTCCCCCAGATGAGCTTAATGACATTCCATCCATTACCGCGGAAGCCTGACTCAAGTTCCTGTATAATTTTTCCATTACCACGAACTGGGCCGTCAAGACGCTGAAGATTACAGTTAATAACAAAGATGAGATTGTCGAGCTTTTCACGACCAGCAAGTGAGATCGCTCCTAGTGATTCAGGCTCATCCATCTCCCCATCACCGCAGAAACACCATACTTTCCTATTTTCTGTATCAGCTAAACCTCGTGAGTGGAGATATTTTAAAAAGCGTGCTTGATAAATCGCCTGAATTGGGCCTAACCCCATAGAGACCGTAGGGAACTGCCAAAAATCCTCCATCAACCAAGGATGTGGATAAGATGAGAGCCCTTTCCCCTCTACTTCTCGACGGAAATTCTCCATCTGCTCCTCATCAATACGCCCTTCAATAAATGCACGTGCATAAATTCCGGGACTTGAGTGTCCTTGGAAGAAGATTAAGTCACCCTCTTGATTATCATCACTCCCTTTCCAGAAGTGGTTAAAACCTACCTCCCACATCGTAGCCAAGGAAGCATAGCTGGCGATATGACCACCAAGTGAAGAGTCCTCCATATTACTGCGAACAATGAGCGCCATCGCATTCCAGCGGATATAGGAACGGATCTTATGCTCTAGCTGAGAATTCCCGGGGTAACGGGGTTGCTTCTCAACAGGAATGGTGTTGATATATTCGGTGGTTCCTGAAAAGGGGATCTTTACCCCATCTCGGTGAGCGCGCTCGATTACTTTTTCTATTAAGTAGTGCGCACGTGCACCACCATCTGTTTCAAGAACACTCTCAATAGAGTCAACCCAATCCTGAGTCTCCATTGGATCAATATCATGTTTCAACTTTTGGTCAGACATATAATCATCCTCTTGTTTAGTAAATTGCTCAGAACTACTCATCTTACGAGTATACACTCTAGCGCTCTACCTAAAAAAATATAGAAAGCTCTTCTAGCAAACCCAAAGGGTAAAGCCTCTTCGAATCAGCATATATAAAGAATGAGTTCATTATATCGCATCTAACATTTTTATGAGATCTCTGATTGAATTATCTCCGAATAATCCTCTCTTAGTGAGACTTCTCAGCAATGGAGGTGATTAAGCAGAAAGGGTGCGCATCCCTATAGGAATGCGCTATCATATCCCTATTTTAAACCAACTTACGTTATCTAAGTTCTTCCCTGGGATCCCCTTAGGGGCATAGAGCAGAAGGCGAATTATTCATGATCACAATAGAGCAGCTTACAAAATCTTACCGGTCGGGAAAAGGGCGCATTACGGCACTCTCTAATATCAATCTATCTATCCCTAAAGGGGAGATCTTTGGCATTATTGGCCATTCTGGGGCAGGTAAAAGTACACTCGTTCGCTGCTTCAATCTCCTTGAGCGTCCCGATAGCGGACGAGTAATCTTAGATGGTGTCGAATTAACCGCTCTCAATAAAAAGATGTTGATGCATGAGCGTCGCAAAATCGGCATGATCTTTCAACACTTTAATCTCTTAACGAGCCAAACTGTCTTCAACAATATTGCTTTCCCTTTACGGCTGATGAAGCTCGATCGAAAAAATATTAAGCAACGTGTTAACGAGCTACTTACCCTAGTAGGACTCAAAGAGCATGCAGATAAGTATCCAGCCCAGCTATCAGGTGGGCAGAAGCAACGAGTTGGAATCGCCCGCGCCTTAGCAAACAATCCTAAAGTTCTACTCTGTGATGAAGCCACTTCAGCACTTGACCCACAGACAACTCAATCGATTCTAGAGCTCTTAGTTGAAATCAATCGTACTCTTGGACTAACTATTATCCTTATCACCCATGAGATGGAGGTGATTCGCTCTATCTGCCACCGCGTCGCAATTATTCATGATAGTCAAATTATTGAGTCTGGAGCTGTAGAAGAGGTCTTTTTAGATCCTCAGCATCCTGTTACCCAGGACTTCATTATCGATCAGCAACAACTCTCGATGATTGAAGCCTTCCACAGAGAGACTCCATCTGCACATCTCTACCAAGTCACCTACTCTGGTAGTGGCAGCTTCGAACCACATCTGAGTAAAGCGATCTCTGAAACAGGTGTCGAACTCTCTATACTCTCTGGATCGATTGGCGCTATTCGTAACCTACCCTTCGGACAGCTCATTATTGCCATCAAAGGATCCGAAGAGGAGAAGGATAAGCTGCTCCATTATCTCAGTAATCAAAATATTGCTATGCAGCCAATAGCTATCCCTAATAGCAACCACAGCACAAGCTATTAGCCACCAACTCAATATAACGAATATTTAAATACAAGGAGCATTAAGAGATTATGTTTACAACACTTCTTGAGACCTATCACCATTACCGAGCCATTGTCCCCTTTGACCTAATTTGGGAAAATACTAAAGTCACTTTAGTTATGCTCGGAAGTGCATGGTTTTTTACCACACTGTTTGGATTAATGTTGGGCGTTATCCTATTCCTAACTAGCCCCAATCAACTACTAGCTAATCGCTACCTCTACCCAATCCTCTCTCTAACAACTAATGTAGTCCGCTCCATCCCCTTTGTCATCTTAGTCGTTGCACTACTCCCAATTACCCCTCTAATTATGGGGACTGCTTATGGTGTAAAAGGGGCGATCTTCCCCCTTATTGTTGGCTCTGCACCCTTTTTTGCTAAATTAACTGAAACCGCTCTTCGAGAGGTGGATCGTGGCGTTATTGAGGCAGCACAAAGCATGGGCGCCCCTTTACGCACAATTATCTTTCGTGTGCTACTACCAGAAGCTCGTCCATCGATAATCGCAGGTATTAGTATCACAGGAATACTCCTACTCTCATTTACCGCTATGGCTAGCGTTATTGGAGGTAATGGCTTAGGAGCTATTGCGATCAATCTAGGCTTCCATCGCAATCAAACAGAATTAACCAATATCGTCCTCTTAATCGTTATTCTACTTGCCCAAACGATTCAGTTCACCGGAGATCGGCTGATGCTCCACTATACGCGGCGATAACTCTGGTACCCTATGTATATTAAAATCAACAATCCCAAATAACTCACTATTTTATCAATTAATGAAAGGATTAATCATGTCGAAAATTAATGTTGCTGTTGTTGGTTATGGAAATATTGGTCAATATGTGATTGACGCACTGGAGAGCACAAAGGATTTCTCTATTGCCGGAATTGTACGTCGTCAGGGTAGGCCCATTCCTGGCTCGCCATACAGAGTCGTTAGCGATATTCGCCAGTTAGCCGATGTTGATGTCGCTATACTCGCAGTGCCTAGTCGCTCTGTAGAGGAGTATGCTCGCGATATTTTATCTTTAGGAATTAATACTGTAGATAGTTTTGATATTCATAGCGAAATCGCACCTCTTAAAAATCGGTTAGCTGAGCTTGGCAAGCAGCATAATGCAAGTGCAATTATCTCTGCAGGGTGGGATCCAGGCACCGACTCAATCTTACGCACAATCTTTTTAGCTGCAGCACCAAAAGGGGTGACCTACACTAACTTTGGTCCAGGAATGAGCATGGGCCACTCCACGGTAGTTAAAAACTTTGTAGGTGTTAAAGATGCTCTATCAGTTACTATTCCCACAGGGACCGGGGTTCATCGCCGTATGGTTTATATCGAAGTTGAAGAGGGTCATCAGTTCAATGACATAAAAGAGCGCATTCTTAAAGATGAGTACTTCATTAATGATGAAACCATTATCACCGAGGTAGACTCTGTAGATGATCTTAAGGATGCAGGTCATGGGGTTAATATCGTTCGCAAGGGGACATCTGGCAAAACACCAAACCAACTGTTTGAATTTGATATGCGGGTCAATAATCCAGCCCTTACCGCACAAATTATGGTCTCTTCTGCGCGAGCTGCCTACAGACAATCCCCTGGGGCCTATACACTTATAGAAATTCCATTAATCGACCTATTACCGGGTGAGCGCGATCACTTAATTTCTGAGCTAGTCTAAATCCATCAGCAATAATCAAATTAACATAGAGCGCTCAACATACTCTATCAATCTATATAGTGATTGGTTTTTTAAAATGAGTACGTTATAACGAAGAGAGCTGCTCTATCAGCATCAATACTATTTACTATCAATACAATAAATGAGGTATATAATTATGCGCAAACTAATTGCCACTGTGAGCCTATCGCTCCTGCCACTCTTTGGGGTCTCCCAAGAGAAGATCAAAATTGCTGCCACACCCGTCCCTCACGCAGAGATATTAGAGTATAGTAAGCCTCTCTTTAAAGAGGCGGGCTATGATCTTGAGGTTGTGGTTGTTACAGATTATGTGATGCCTAACCTTATGCTTGATGAGGGGAGTGTCGATGCTAACTTTTTCCAACACACCCCCTACTTTGAGGAGTTTATAAAGAATCATAAGCTCGATCTCGTCTCAATCACCACTGTGCATCTTGAGCCTTTTGGTGCATACTCAAGAAAAATTGATGAAGTGGATCAGCTAAAAGAGAAAGCAAGAGTGAGTCTGCCGAATGATCCTGCCAACGAGGCTCGTGCGCTACTCTTACTTCATGATGCCAAAGTGATTACCCTGAAAGATCCAGATAATATCTTAGCTACCCTCGCTGATATCTCTGATAATCCTAAAAATATCCGCTTCTTAGAGCTCGAAGCACCGATGCTCCCTCGCTCTTTAGCTGAAGTAGATCTTGCCCTCATCAATACAAATTTTGCACTAGAAGCAGGACTCAATCCTGTCAGCGACGCTCTACTTATTGAAAGTGAAGACTCTCCCTATGCGAACCTTGTCGCAGTAAGAGAAAGTGATGAGGATAGCGATAAAAGCAATACAATAAAGGCGATCTTAAACTCTGAAGAGGTGCGCTCATTTATTATCGAGCGCTATGAAGGGGCGATTATCCCAAGCTTTTAAACACCCAAAATAGATAGCTGAGGATCTTTTCCTCAGCTATCTATTGACAATCTATCGAAAAAGGTTAATCATAGGTGATTACTAAATTTTCGCTTAATTTATGGTTATCTTTTTTAATCGTAAACAATTGAAACTGATTTAATTAAATTTGGAGTTAGTACCTTGGCAAATACAGCACAAGCAAGAAAACGAATTCGTCAAGCGGAGAAGAGCCGCGCAGCAAACGCATCCTACCGCTCAATGACGAGAACCTATGTAAAGAATACGATTAAAGCAATCAACGCCGCTGATAAAGCGCAAGCTGAAAAAGCTTTCCTTAAAGCACAAAGTGCGTTAGATCGCTCAGTAAAACGTGGATTAGTACACAAAAATAAGGCTGCACGCATTACAAGCCGCCTTAACTCACAAATTAAAGCACTCGCTTAATTTATTAAACTACCGTACTAAACATAAGAAACAGAGAATCAATTAGTCGTAAAAGAGAAGCCCTAACTAAGTTAGGGCTCTTTTTATATTCTTTTTATATATGAAATATTAAAATATAACCATTCTTAGGTATTATTACCTACTATAGAATCACTTCCCCAGAATTTATCTTTCCAATTAACTCTAGAGTCTCCTCCACTCCCTCTCGTGAGGGCTTTCTGCGTACAGAAGTGTAGGCCACCAGCTCCCCATCAATATAACAAGGATTTACTGACGCATAGACCCAATAGTAACGGCCATCTTTACGCAGATTCTTCACATAGCCATACCATGGCTTACCTGATTGCACAGTATCCCAGAGGTCTTTGAAGATCACGCTTGGAACATCCGGATGACGTAAAATTGAATGGGGGGCGCCCACTAACTCCTCCTCATTATAGGCCGACATATCAATAAAGGCCTGATTTGCATGGGTAATAACACCTTTCAAATCAGTTCTAGAGACAATTAATCGACCATCAGGATAGGGCACCTCCTCATCAACAACATAGATGCGACGACGATTCCCCTCGTAGTAGGTTAACTCTAACTCTTGGTAATCAATACCAGAACCTAAACTAGAGCGTATCTCGTCTAACTCCATATCAGGTAACAATTTTGTCTGCTCACTCATAACTTCCCCCAATCTTAAGGATCAACAAGGACAATATCCTCTAATAGTAAAATAACACTATAACGAGCGTTAACCCCCATTAATAGTGCCTCTACTAATTACTCCTCTTAAATTAGATACAAGTCAATATTCAATTATGTGTGAGCATAGTTCTGATCAATTAAAGCTCTTTTATCTGCTCTATTGTCTCTGCTACCTTATCGCGCGCTGGTTTGCGACGCACAGAAGTTACCGCTACCAACTCCCCATCTCTATAGGTCGGGTTGACCGATGCATAAACCCAATAGTAACAACCATCTTTGCGAAGATTTTTAACATAGCCATACCAGGAGCGATTCGTTTTAATATGTTCCCACATATCCTGGAAAATAGCTGATGGTATATCAGGATGGCGCAAGATACAGTGAGGCTGACCTATTAGCTCATCCTCATCATAGCCCGACATATCAACAAAGGCCCGATTCGCTTGCGTGATAATTCCATTTGCATCAGTTCTTGATACGATCAAGCGCCCATCAGGATAAGGAATCTCACGATCAACAACGTAAATTTTACGTGTTGCACCTCCAAAGTGAGTTACCTCCATCTCAACAGCGCCATTACGATCAGCTTCCGCTAGATCATTAAGATTCATATCAGGTAAAATTTTACTCATTATATTTATCCATCTTTTGTTATTTATTAGTCGTCAAATAGATCAAAAGTTAAATATAAACCTGATGAGAATCTGATAATTTTGATCTAGAGCAGGTAATTGCTCATTACCCACTCTAGCACTGGCTACAACTATTGCTCTTCAGATTTCATCTGCTTATACTTAACAATCGCCTCTTCAACTTTTTCACGCGATGGAATCCGTCGAACAGAGGTTACTGCCTGTAACTCCCCTTTACGGTAGGTAGGATTTACAACAGCATTAACCCAATAGTGTCGACCATCTTTTCTTAGGTTTTTAACATAACCATACCATACTCTATCGCTTAAGATATGCTCCCACATATCTTTAAAGATTGCAGAGGGTAGGTCGGGGTGCCTCAAGATACAGTGAGGCATCCCTATGATCTCATCACGATCATAGCCAGACATCTCAATAAACTCACTATTCGCCTGAGTGATAATTCCCTGCGGATTAGTTACCGAGATAATAAGGTGACCTTTAGGATATGGCTCCTCATCATCAACAACATAGATCTTACGCTTATGACCTGAATAGTAAGTATGCTCATACTCAGTATACTCTGCCCCCTCAGGAAGATCCTCAAGGGACATATCAGGAATAATAATCGAACTTGCATCTTCTGCAATGGGCTTGCTACCACTTATTAACGCTTCAGACATATAATATTTCTCCTTTAATTTAACTTAATGCCTTACAACTTCGTTACTCTTAAGACTCATTATGGTTGTTGGCTTTGATAATCCTCCTAACTCTCCCTTCAATACTCCCCCGATACTCCCCTTAAACTGAGAGATTATCGCCTCTGGATTCGCGAGAATCGTCGCACCGGCTATATTAGCACTAGTAGAGACTATTGGCCCTCCAAAGGCTCTACAGAGACTCTGAAGCACTTTATGATTTGAGATTCGTACCGCCAAAGTGTTTCGCCCCCCTGTTAAATAGTAAGGACACCCCTGACGAGTAGGCAACAACCAAGTATTACGTACACCATCACTATTGACACTTAGGACTCGCTCCTGCTCTTGCAGACTCAAAGGTAAAATCCAATGAGCTATAGTCTCAAGAGAGTCGACCACCACAATAAGCCCCTTCTCTATCGACCTCTTCTTTAATGCAAGAAGAGTGAGCACGGCTGATCTGTTTTGAGCATCAACGCCTAATCCATAAACTCCTTCGGTTGGGTAGGCAATTATTGCACCCAACCGAAGCGTTTCAACAGCCTGATCAATTGTGAGTAACATTATAGTTAATAATTACAAATAAGTTAAAGAAAATTTAAAGAAAAATCATAGTCCCCAAATAATAGAGGGCAAATGAGAGCCCTGTGGAGACAGGAAGCGTTAAAATCCAAGCAATTAGAATGTTTGTTACTGTCGACTTCTGTAAGCCTGATTTATTAGCAATCATCGTGCCAGCGACAGAACTTGAGAGGATATGTGTTGTTGATACCGGAAATCCTAAGTGACTCGCCGATGCTATTGCAATACCCGAAACAACCTGAGCACTCATCCCTTGCGCATAAGTCATATCTTTCTTTCCTATCTTGCCACCAACAGTCTCAACAACGCGGCGCCATCCAATCATTGTTCCTAAGCCAATCGCGATTGCCACCGCTACAATAACCCAGAAGGGTGCATATTGTGTCGTAATTGTTAAATCTTTGGTGACATTCTTATAAGAGTTGCGAATATCTTTCGGCAACTCTCGCGTACGCTCTAAGCTCTTGGAGATGCTAGCTAAGCACATCACCTCATTACGCACCGTCCACCGATCATCAATCGTTAAATACTGATAATCTCTCATGACCTGAACCTTACCATCTGGTAATTTCGTAACATGAACTGCCTTATCTAATACCGATAGAAGATTATCAACATGACTCTTTAGGGCGGAAAACTCACATTGAAAGGAGCCATCATTTCGCTCCTCTACCTCCTTACCACTAAAAACACCATCGATCGTCTCTCGATTACGCTCATAATATTGAAGCATTCGTTCAGCAGCGGTCCCAGTCTGCTCAATCTCATAAGCTGTAGAACCCATATCTAAAACAAATTTAGCAGGCAAAATACTAAAGAGCACAAGCATTACAAGGCCAATCCCCTTCTGCCCATCATTTTGCCCATGAGCATAACTCATCCCTAAAGCTGAACAGATTAGCCAAAAACGAGGCCAAAATGGTGGTCGCTTCCGCTTCTCAACGACATGGCGCTGATAGGGCGTTTTGTGAATATAACTATTAGGCCGCCAGCGCAGAAGAAAAATTAAAAAGAGTCCTGCCAATCCCGCCCCAATAAAGGGTGAGAAGAGCAAGGACTCCAATACTCCTGCTGCTTTTGACCAATTCACTCCATCAAAGATAGAGCGATCATTCATCAGCGCATTAGCAAGACCGACCCCCAAGATAGAGCCGATTAACGTATGAGAGCTAGATGCTGGAATCCCGAAGTACCACGTCCCAAGATTCCAGATTAGTGCCGAAATAAGTAGGGAGAAGACCATAACCACTCCCTTCATATTTGTAGCGCTTGCTAATAGATCCATGGGCAAGAGATTGACTATTGCATACGCAACGCCCAGCCCTCCTAGCATCACTCCCAAAAAATTGAAGACTCCCGAGAGAAATACGGCCATCTCTGGGCGCATAGACTTAGTATAGATCACCGTTGCTACTGCATTCGCCGTATCATGGAAGCCATTAACAAACTCAAAAGCAAGCACTAGGCCTACCGAAAGAAATAGAGCAACAACAACGGAAAAATCTAGCCCATGTAAAAAATCAAACATCTGCGTTTATTCTCTTGTTAGTGGTGAACTAAACTGCTTAACGGAGGGTTGATAACTCTTCAGCAGCGGTAGGATGAAGTGCAACCGTATCATTAAAGTCTTTACGTGTTGCCCCCATCTGAACTGCAACTGCAAAGCCTTGCAGCATCTCATCCACTTGTGGTCCAAATAGATGGATACCAACAATCTTCTCCTCTTCACCAACGCAGATCATCTTCATAGCGGTTTTTACAGGCGCTTCACTAAAGTTGGAATACATCGCAACAAATGAGGTCGTATAAACCTTCAGAGCCTTCTTACCATACGCCTCTTCCGCCTCCCTCTCTGTCAATCCAACTGTACCGATCGGAGGATGTGAAAAGACAATACTAGGAATATTCTTATACTCTAAGTGGCGCCCCTCCATACCACCATATATACGGTCAGCAGCACGTCTCGCTGCTGCAATAGCCACAGGGGTCAGCTCAAACTTCCCGATAATATCCCCTAACGCGTAGATTCCTTGTACCGCTGTGCGCTGATATTTGTCAACAGAGATAGTTCCATCCTCATTGACAGGAACATCCGTATTCTCAAGGCCAATATTATCGGTATTATGGGTGCGACCAATTGCCCAGACTAGCTGATCAACCTCTAACTCCTCCCCCTTATTCGTTTTAATTAATAGTGACCCATCCGCCTGCTTTTTAACCGACTCAACTTCTGTATGAGTGTGGAGATTCAACCCCTTCTCAAGTTCCTCTTTTAAGTGATCAGTAACAAATGAATCCATCCAGCGAAGCACCATCTCCCGACGGCATAAGAGATGACTTTCAGATCCCAGTGCAGCTAAGACCTGAGCAAATTCAACAGCAATATAACCCGCACCAACAACCGCTACTCGCTTAGGCAGCTCCTCCATAGAGAAGAACTCATCTGAAGTGATTCCATATTCCGCCCCCTCAATACCTTCCGGCAGTGTTGGGCGACCACCTGTTGCAATCACGATACGATCAGCGCTGTACTCCTTCCCATTAACTTCAACGGTACTATTATTAACAAACTTCGCTGCTCCACGAATAAGATCTATGCCCGCATCAGGAATATAGCTTTCACCATACCAAGTTGTAATATTTTTAATATATTGATCGCTCTTAGCCTTTAACTTAGACCAAGTGAACCCCTTTGCCTCAACATCAAAACCATAGCCTCGCGCATCAGCAAACATATGGGCAATAGAAGCGGCATTCCACATAATCTTCTTGGGAACACAACCAACATTCACACAGGTGCCCCCCAGCTCTTGCTTCTCAATTAATAAGCATTTAGCTCCGTAACTTGCCGCTCTCTCAGCAAAAGATAAACCACCCGATCCAGCGCCAATTACGATTGCATCATACTTTGTACTCATCTTGTATCTTCCCTTATCTTTATCTAATTTCAAACAACGGAACTACTTCTTCAACGCCACTCACATTACGGGCAATCTCAATTGCCTCTGAGCTTTCACTGTGTGTGACAATACCCATTAAATAGACAGAGTTACGGGCAGTCTTAACCTTCACATGCCCTGCATTGAATCCTTTACCCTGAATTCCAGTAGCTAGCGCAGCCTTAACCTTACTTGTTAATAGGCTATCTGCACTACGATTACCGATATTAGCGGGTTCACTAATAATTAGTTCGTTATAGACATTACGAACATTTTCAGTCTGCCTTGCTAACTCCTCTATTCTTAAGCCAAACTCTTGACTAGGCACCTCCCCTGTCAAAAGAACATTCAAGTTATAACTTACAACCGATACATTTGCCTTATGTCGCTCCGGATCTGATGCGATCTGAGTCTGAATCTTAATCTCAATCGATTGGTCCTCTAATATAATTCCAGAGGTCCGTCGCTCATTCACCCCTAATGCGGTAGCCCCTACCCCACCAGCAACTAAAGCTGCACATCCACTTACGAGGAGCAAAATCCCAAATAGGATCCCCACTCTTTTCATTAAACTCTCTCTCATTTGGTCTTCTCAATTTCAATTTAATAATCACTAGGCAAATTCAGCATCAATATAGGCACACCAAACATGGATAATTAAAAGGTGTACCTCTTGTATGCGTGCTGTACGCTCACTTGGCACTTTTAAAAGATGCAGAAGCTTCTCCTCTTTAGCAAGCTCATTAAGACGCCCCCCATCGCCACCTGTCAGGGCAATAACAGGCATCTCTTGATTCAGAGCCTCCTTAGCTGCACGCACAATACTTTCAGAGTTTCCACTCGTGCTTATTACTACAAGAAGATCATCACGAGACCCTAAGGCCTCAACTTGCTTTGAGAAGACTTCATCATATGAATAATCATTTGCGATCGAGGTTAAATTAGAGCTATCAGTTGTTAACGCTAATGCTGGTAAGGGTTTTCGTTCACGCTCAAAACGATTAATAAGCTCAGCCGAAAAATGTTGGGCATCAGCAGCTGAGCCTCCATTACCGCAAATCAAAATCTTACCGCCAGAGCGAAAGCGCTCAATCATCATTTGGGCTGTAGAGAGAACATCTCGCTCCATCAGTGCTAGCGCTCTCTTTTTTACCGCAATACTACCCTCAAAATGCTCTCTGAACAAAAGATAACTCCTTGTTTTAACAAACAAAAAGACCCAGCTGAGCTGAGTCTCTTTTAATCAGTCTATAGCAGATACCCTTTCATCCGCTCCATTGCCTGTACTTCAATCTGCCTAATACGCTCAGCTGAAACAGCATACTTTTCAGCAAGCTCAGTTAAGGTAGGACGAGGCTCATCATCATGACGCATCCAACGCTGCTCTACGATATCTTTGCTCCGATCATCAAGTTGCTCTAACGCTAAAGCTAGGCGTCCATGATTATAGGCTTCATAATCTTCTTGCTCCACCACTTCTGATGGGTCGGGCATATTACTAGAGAGCCACTCCTCTGGGGCATAACTCTCATCATCACTATTAGTCGGAAGATCGAAAGCAATATCGTTTGAGAAGAGACGCTTCTCCATTCGCTTAACCTCAGAGAGACTAACATTGAGCTCTTTTGCTATCTCTTTAGCCTCCTCTTCTGACAACCAGCCTAACCGCTCTTTTGATGAGCGAAGATTAAAGAAGAGCTTTCGCTGCGCTTTTGTAGTCGCCACTTTAACGATGCGCCAATTACGCAAGACAAACTCATGAATCTCCGACTTGATCCAATAGACAGCAAATGAGATTAAGCGCACATTGTAACTTGGATCAAAACGACGAACTGCCTTCATTAATCCCACATTCCCCTCTTGGATAAGATCGATAAGGGGCAGGCCGTAACCCGTAAAGCTCTTCGCAATGTGTACAACAAACTTAAGGTGAGACAGAATTAGACTCTGAGCTGCATGCAAATCTTCATGCTTAATCAAGCGCTCCGCTAACTGTCGCTCCTCTTCTGCGGTTAAAGTAGGGATATCTCCAATAGCGCTAATATACGCATCGAGCCCCTCTGCAGTCGATGGCAGAGTATTTGCTCGTAATATAAGCTCCTTACTATTCGACATTCTACTAAACCTCCTAATAACGTTATAGCATTCTAAATAAACACTATAAGGTTTTATTGCTACTAAGGATCCCTATTATAGCACTTTTTACACTAGTGGTAGAGTATTATTCTCTCCTTTCTCTATTAATCTCACGCCTTGGGACTCTCTCCTCAGATGCGCCTCTCCACAACCCTTTTAATGGTGAAGTGCCGACCAATAATCACCCGCTAATCCTCACAAAGTGAATTTATTATCCCTTGAATTACGATAGAATATCCGTTAATTATGATTAATTGCGATATTGTTGGTAAAATTACCGACTTAGCCCATGTCGACTGCAGGGCTAATAAAATATGATTAACCTAATCGTGAATGGATGAGAAGATAGAATGAATACTGAAGAGAGCATCAAAGAGATCGAAGACCTTAAGAAAGAAGCGCTAATCTACCATGCGCACCCTATTCCAGGAAAAATTTCTGTGACCGCAACAAAGCCGATGGTCAATCAGCGAGATCTCTCACTCGCATACTCTCCAGGCGTTGCTTACGCATGTGAGGAGATTCAAAAGAACCCTCTAGCCGCTCATGATTATACTGCACGCGGCAACCTTGTTGCTGTTGTGAGTAATGGTACCGCCGTCCTTGGTTTAGGAAATATTGGTGCCCTTGCAGGAAAGCCCGTTATGGAAGGAAAGGGTGTCCTCTTTAAAAAGTTCGCCAATATTGATGTTTTCGATATTGAGATCGATGAAGAGGATCCCGATAAGCTGATCGATATCGTAGCGAGTCTTGAGCCAACATTTGGTGGAATCAACTTAGAGGATATTAAGGCTCCCGAGTGCTTTTACATAGAGGAGGAGCTTAAAAAACGGATGAATATCCCGGTCTTCCATGACGATCAACATGGTACTGCAATTATCGCTGCCGCTGGGGTCCTCAATGCGCTTAAGATTGCCGATAAGAAGATTGATGAGGTAAAGCTTGTCTGTAGCGGCGCAGGAGCTGCAGCCATCTCCTGCCTTAACTTACTCGTACAACTAGGGTTAAAGAAAGAGAATATTATCGTCACCGATCGCGATGGTGTCGTTAACCATAACCGCACCCCTGAGACGCTCGACCAATATAAGAGTGCCTACATGAGCGACACACCCTACAACACATTAGGTGAGGTGATCGAAGATGCTGATATCTTCTTAGGACTCTCTGGCCCAGGCGTCTTAACTCAAGAGATGGTCAAAAAGATGGCCCGCGATCCCTTAATCTTTGCACTTGCAAATCCTGAGCCTGAGATTCGCCCAGAGCTTGCACTAGCGGTACGTCCCGATGCTATTTTGGCAACAGGCCGCTCAGACTACCCTAACCAAATCAACAATGTCCTCTGCTTTCCCTACCTATTCCGTGGAGCACTCGATTGTGGCGCTACTGAAATCAATGAGGAGATGAAGCTAGCCTGTGTCCATGCTATTGCCTCCCTAACCCATAAGGAGCCCACCGACGAAGTGCTTCACGCATATCAAGGGGAGAGCCTCCAATTTGGGCGCCAATATATCATTCCAAAACCCTTCGATCCCCGTCTAATCATCGAGCTACCGATCGCTGTCGCTCGAGCGGCGATGGAGAGTGGCGTTGCACAGACCCCTATAGAAGACTTTGATGAGTATCGGCTAAAACTAAGCGATCATGTTAATAAAACAAACATGACCATGCGCCCTATCTTTACCCAGGCAAAAGAGAATGCACGCACTATAGCCTACTCAGAAGGGGAAGATGAGCGAGTTATTCGCGCAGTCCACATTGTGAAACAGGATGGTTTAGCAAATCCTATACTTATAGGGCGCCCCGATATCATCCAGCAACGAGTCAATAAGCTAGGAATTAATCTCGAACTGAAAGTGCTCGGTCCTGACGATGTTATCAGTAAAGATATTGCCAGTAGCCAGGTGCAAGTTATTGACTATCGAAACCCACCACTACTAGAGGAGTGTACTAAGCACTACTATAGCTTAATGAAGCGTAAAGGCATCACCCCTGAACTGGCATTCCAAAGATTACAAACACGGGGGAACTTACTAGCTGCAATGTTACTTAAACTTGGTCACATTGATGGGCAGATTAGTGGTGTTCTCGGGCAATACCATCGTCACATACAACACCTTAATGATGCTCTTGGGTTAAAAGAGGGAATTAAACAACCGGCTGCCATTAGCATACTGCTCTCCTCTAAAGGACCGCTCTTCTTCTGCGATACCCATATCAATGAGGATCCTACTGCCGAAGAGTTAGCAGATATTACTATCATGGCTGCTGAGGTTGTTGAGCGATTTGGGCTCACCCCTAAAGTAGCAATCTGCTCTCACTCAAATTTCGGCTCTCGCCTCTCGAGCTTCTCAACTAAGATGCAGAAGACATTACAGCTTATACAAGAGCGGATGCCCGAACTTGAGTGTGAGGGGGAGATGCAACCCGATCTCGCCTTATGGGAGAATCACCGTGAAGATTATATTCCCAATTCTAATCTCAAGGGCGCAGCAAATCTCTTTCTCTTTGCAAACTTAGATACAGCGAATGTGACTTATAACTTTGTCCGCACCCTAACAGATAGTGTTGTTGTAGGCCCAGTTGTCACAGGCTTATCTAAACCTGCACATGTGCTTACTAATACTGCAACAACACGTCGTATAGTAAATCTTACCGCTGTTTGTGCAACAGATCAGCTTACATAATAAAGCAATCAGAGCATATAAACAGCAATATGAGCAACTCTACCAGCGTTGGTAATGTTGGTAGAGTTTTTCTAACTTTAGATGGCAAGTAATAAATTATGCGTTATTGGCGACCAACTCTACTCTTCTGTACCACACTATTTCTCTACGCCTGCTCCTCTGTAGGAACTTATAAAGTAAAACGGGGCGATACCCTAAGCCTAATTGCAGAGCGTCACAACATGAGCACTGCTCAATTAGCACGAATGAACAATATCTCCAACCCTAACTTAATCAAAGTCGGTGAAGTCTTACGGGTAAAAGGGGGCAGTAAGGGCTCTAGCGTTCGTGATCCTCGACGCTCCTCTTCTAGCTCCGGAGGTATTGCTCGGCGAGATAGCGGCCCTGTAGGTAAAGCAGGAGAAAATGCTCCTGCTTATCAAGATACTGGCTCAACCTCTGTCAAAGGGTGGGTACGCCCAACATCAGGAACAGTAGTAAAACAGTATAATCCTAATGTACCTGGACAGAAGGGAATTCAGATTGCAGGCAGCCCTAATCAACGAATTAATGCTGCTAATAATGGTGAAGTAGTCTTTGCAGGCCAAGGGAACTCTGGCTATGGGCAACTAGTCATTATCAAACATAATAGCAATACCTATAGCGCCTATGGCTACCTCTCTTCAGTTACTGTACGGGAAGGGCAGCGAGTACGAAAAGGTGATCAGATCGCCACCATGGGGACTAGCGTCGATGGACGAACCGTTCTCTACTTTGAGATCAGAGCCGGTGGAAAGACCCTCAATCCTGAGCGCTACATATAATATATTTAATAGTAATAACAACAAAAGAGCCCCATTAGCACTGACTTAAGGGGCTCTTTATTATTGACTCTACTCTAATCTTTAATTAGCAGGTCTTATCTTTACTAACGACGGCGTTGATTACGCCTTGATCCTCGCCGCTTCTGGAGTTGAGGATTCTCTCTCTCATATGCCTCCCACTTCTCTCGCCAAAAATTAGCCCGTCGAATAATAAATTCCGACTCTTCTGCTACCGCACGTAGAAGGAGAAAATCATAGGCAGCCTTAAAACGATCATGACGTAGAATCTGCTCCACCTCTTGCTCAACTCCCTCTGCCGTCAAGCGACTCTGGAAAAACCATAGCTCCGTAATAAAATCCTTTACATAACGAGGAAAGGCGGTAATTGCTCCCTGCTCGTTAAAGACGCTATTGGCCGCACGCTCAATCGCTGGATTAGCTCTCATTCCATCTGCTAATAAGCGCTCATACTCATCTACCACCGCTGCCCATAATAGCGATGCGTAGAGGAAATAGGGTGAGCTGTTCCGCCCCTGATAATGCCTAAAGTCCGAATTATCCAATGATGCGACAAGTAGATGCCCCTTCAGCTCTCCATCACTCTTTAAGGACTCATACGTTGCTGGAAAGAGCAAGCCAAAGAGATTATGCTTCACAAGTTTCTTATATGATTCAACGCCATGCCCTGTTAAAAAGAGCTTAATAACCTCATCATACATACGAGAAGGGGAGACTAAGCGTAATAACTCAGCATGTTCCTGCATAGGAGCTAAAAGCGACTCCTCAATCGTAAAACCTAATTTCGCCTCAAATCGTATTGCTCGTAAAATACGTACTGGATCCTCTCTAAAGCGCTCATCAGGATCCCCTATTAAGCGAATAATTCCTGCTTGCAGATCCTCATAGCCATTACAGTAATCGAGCACAAGCTCATCATTTGCTTCATAATAGAGCGCATTGATCGTAAAATCTCGCCGAAAAGCATCCTCATCAATCTCTCCGTAAATATTATCTCGTACCAAGAAACCACTATCGCTCTTTTGATACTGCTGTGACTCTTTATTATCACTAGCACGAAACGTGGCTACTTCCACAACATCACGACCATAGAGGACATGCACTAGACGAAAACGGCGTCCGATAATTCGACTATTTCTGAAGACTCCCCGTATCTCATTTGGATGCGCATTGGTAACAATATCAAAATCTTTTGGCTGTTCTCCTAATAAAAGATCTCGCACTCCCCCCCCAACAAGATACGCTTCAAAACCCTCATCGGTAAGGCGGCGCAATACTTTTAATGCATTTCCTGATATTGCTCTTCGATTAACTCGATGCTCTTCTTTATTATAAATTCTTGGTTTCATTACTATTTCATTTTATTAAAAAAAGCCTTTCATAATGAAAGGCTTTTAATGCTATTTCGACTACTTCTACAAAAATAAAAGTAACCAAATAAAGTCTCTTATGCGTCCAAAAAAATTAACGCTTAGAGAATTGCGTTGCACGACGTGCAGAGCGTAAACCAACCTTCTTCCGCTCCACGCTACGTGAGTCACGCGTTACAAATCCAGCCTTACGTAGAGGCTCACGATTTGCTTCATCATAATCGATCAATGCACGTGTTAAACCGTGACGTAATGCACCTGCTTGACCAGTTAATCCACCACCGGTAACAGTTGCATAAACATCAAAATCTTCGAGTGCATCTAAAAGCTCTAAGGGTTGACGTACAGTCATACGTGAGTTTTCACGCGCAAAGTACTCATCAATAGATTTACCATTGATAATGATATTTCCACTACCTTTACGTAGAAAGACTCGCGCAGATGATCTTTTACGTCTCCCAGTCCCATAATATTGGTTTGTTGCCATAATTAACTCTCTTAATCCTCTATTAGATCTCTAAAACTTTTGGTTGCTGAGCTGCATGATTATGCTCAGGACCTGCGTATACTTTTAGCTTTTTAAACATAGCTCTGCCTAAGCGATTTTTAGGTAGCATGCCTTTTACTGCACTCTCTAAAACTCTTTCAGGATGAGTCTCTAACATTTTCTCAAGAGTCGTTTCTCTTAAATGACCTACATAACCAGTATGTCTGTAATAAATTTTCTGTTGCAGCTTCTTCCCGCTAACACGAATCTTATCCGCATTAACAACAATGACATAGTCACCCGTATCAACATGCGGGGTATACTCTGCCTTATGCTTCCCGCGTAAACGCTTGGCAATTTCTGAAGCTAAGCGGCCTAAAGTTTTATTCTCTGCATCAACGATGAACCACTCACGGACAACTTCAGCAGGTTTTGCGCTAAATGTTTTCATTGAAAACTCCAAATATAAATAATAATCTCTAACAAAAGGTTCAATAAAATAGTAGTGAAGAACTCGCTCCACCTTATCCCGATATTTCATGAACCCACTAGTTAGGGGTCGCTGGTAAACGATTCAGGCAGTATACAAAATAGGAGTATAAAGCTCAAGCACTGCCGCAAGATAATTTCCCACCCAAACTGATCACCATGTTATGGTAATAGAAGCTATTATCCCATCTTAAATAGATCACTAACTGGAGTAGAACAATGCCCTCATTCACGAAAAGAATACTCACCCCTCTTCTTGCCCTGCTTCTTCTGCTCAACTATAGCTTAGCAGAGGCCCCACTCTTACTCCTAAAGGAGCGTGAACAGAGCGAGCTGAAGCTCACCCTCTATCAATATGACCTAGCCCTTATTGAAGAGCGCTATCTTCTCCATCTGCCGAAAGGGCACAGCCACATCGCCCTAACCAGATTACCCACTGAAATGGATTCAGACTCACTACAGATCTCCATTAGCCAACCCAATGATCTTAAGCTACTTAGCAGAGTGACCCAAAGTAGAGGGTTGAACCCAGACACACTCTACCAAGCGAACCTAAATCAGAAAGTGATTATTGAATCAGTAGATCCCAAAACCGGCATATTACAGAGAGAAGAAGCGAAGCTTCTTGCTTATCAGCCCACCCCTATTGTGGAATTCTCTAACCATTGGGTCACACTTCTTACTGATGAGATGCAACTCTACTTCCCTGCTCTTCCGGAGGCACTATCATCTGCGCCCTATTCTACCCTCTATCTTGAAAAAAAGAGTGAAGGAGTTACCCCTATTGATTTAACCTATCTAACCCAAGGCCTGAGTTGGCGAGCTAACTATGTTGCACTTTTAAAAGATGAGGAGCTGCAACTCTCAGCGAACTATACCCTACTAAATAAGAGTGATCGCTCATTTAATAATGCAATCCTCACATTAGTAACAGGAACCCCAAATCAGCGATATCACCCACTTCAAGCTAAGATGGAGCTAGCTCCAATGATGCATGCAGCAGCTGATCTCACTAGAGAGGAAGTGCCACTAACGGGGTATCAGACCTATAGCCTACCAAACAGAGTGACACTCAATAGCAACGAGGAGGTTACCCTACCACTCTTTAGCGATGAATCACTCCCATACCACACGGAGTATCGATTTGAGCTTCAGCACCCTTATAACGCGCCCCTCACCATTGAGCAGCCGCAACCGGCACAACTCTTCCTCTATTTCACTTATGATCAGCCACTACCGCCAGGCACCCTCTATCTCTATAAAGAGGGGGAATCAACGCATCAGCTCTTCCTAGGCAGCGATCAGATTCCAGTAACACCTGCAGGGCAAAAGATCTCTATCACGGTTGGCAACTATGATGCGTTAACAGCAACACAATATGCTCGCGATCGAAGTAGACTCCACGACCATGGAATCAAAACGGATTATGAGCTGCAGATCGCCAATAGTAGCGATAGCGATCAGGAGATTGCCCTCTATTTAACCCTGCCTGAAGAGAAGCTTTGGAGCATTGATAGCCCCAAACATCCGGTTAAAAGGGTGCGATTCAACCGCTACCTTTGGCAAATATCGGTCCCAGCACAAGAGACTATCCACCTAAATTACCAACTCAATGAGCATCCAAAACCACAAGAGGGATCACTATAATCCCTTCTCACGTAGATGCATCAATACCCTTTCTGGCATAATCTCTGAGATATGGTGATGCATCTTCTTTGTGGTAATGATATGACTTATTTCACTATTAATGGGACGCCACTCCGGATTTTTCCGTCGCATTAAGGCTAAAACCGGAACATTAACCGCATTAGCAAGATGCATTACAGCTGTCTCCACAGAGATAATAAGATCCATCTTTGCTAATAAGGCAGGTAGCTGATAAAAACTCTCTTGCGCAGAGAATGGTACTACTCCCGTTAGTTTCTCATCCCCAATCGTCTCCACTATGGCTGCAAAATCTTCTGGTAATGCATTAATAAAAAAGAGGCATTCCTCCCCTCTCTCCTCCTGTAGCGTCTGTATTAGCGTCACCACATGCTCTAAAGGCCAACAGCGATTGCTATTTTTAGCAAAAGCATTAATGAAAATTAGTTGCTTCTGCTCCCTATCAGTATAATTCAGTACATAATAGTCAGCCCACTCTTGCCACTTACGTGGAATGTCAATAAAAGGATAACGCTCCTCCTTCCTTAAGGTAATATCACCTATAACGTTAAACCATGCTGCGTACTGCTCACTAATATGAAAGCCTGAAGCACGACGATAAGCTGGTATGAGATAATCGATTTTCTGATAAATCTCTTTCCTATTCCACTGAAAAAAGAGAGGCTTTTTCTCTGTCGCAACTGTTACTCCGCTCTTACCAGCAATTTTTAATGCTAATTCGGCGTAGCGATGCTGCGATACTGTGGTCAGAGCACAGACAATAGGATACTGCTCCCTCTGTGCGCTTAAAACTGCCTCTTGATAACCATCTGGGCTATATGTTTGTGAGTAAATTTTATTAAAATAGATGGAGTCCTTTAACCAATCATATAGGGAGTAATTTGCCAAAGCCGGCCACTTTGATGAGTCCGATGTACGCCGCCGCTCATCGATAAAAAGATCTATTTGAAGATGTGGGTAACGCTCCTTTAAAGCCCGGAAACCATTTTGCATATAGGTATAGTCTCCAATCGCTAAATGGAGAATAAAAAGAATTTTATCAGAATGCTGGAGGAGTGACTCTGGCAAACTTGGGGGGCAATTATCGGTCATATCATTAAGTTATATACTGATTAATGGAGAACTTTACCTCTTCCTACCCTTTGGAACGAACATTATCATCCTCAAACGAACATTATCATCCTCAAATGGATTCCTTATCTAAGATAATTTAATAGTTTACCATCTTAGGCAGCAAAATAAGAGTGATTTAATCAGCCTTTCTGAAGATTTTACACCCAAACAGTTATTGATGTAGCTCTACTCTATTTGCTTTATTTTTCCAGTAATTTACACTCTCATCACCTGTAGTAATAAAAGAGATGGGTTAGCACCTTATGTTTGAGCATAATCGAAAACTAAACGACTTCCTAACATCCATTGATGAGCGAATAGAGCGCGCAACTGACCCTAGTCAGCTGATCACCCTTATCGATGAGGCTCAACAGTTTGAAGGGGGGCTAGAATACAATAACAATGGACTTTTGGCGTTAATGGCTATTGCCTTAATCACAGCAATCGTTTCATTTTATATTAGCCGTAAAGTCGATAGTGGCTTCCCCCTCTTTCTTATTGCACTCTCCATCTTCACACTTATTATTATGGGCAGTCGACTCTCTAACCGTAATAGTGCTGTTGATGCCCTATCAGAAAAGCTCTTTAAGCGAGACCTACTCTTCGATAATCAACTACAACCGATGTTGAGCATCGGACCTCACAGTTACGAAGCCTTAATTAAACGTTTTAGTGAGTTTAATCGTGGCAATCATACCCGAACAATTAAAGAGACAATCGCCGGACGTTATGAAGGTGAATACTTCTCTTTTAATTACCACTATTTTCACTTTCACTATGTCAATCGTCATGAGGAAGAGACAACAGATAGTGAGGGGCGGCGGCAAACAAAAGTATATTATGATCCTTATGATCGTTACGGCCTCTATATTGATACCGTTGAGCCTAAAAACCTTATCATATCGTATGCCCCAAAACTCGTAGGGCAAAATCGTGGTATCTATCGCCCCTCCTCTAATCTCTTTAATCGCACCTTTTTAGTTCAAGGAGAATCTGAGTTTGTCGCTGCAAAATTTTTAACTCCCAGCGTTGTTACCGCTATTGAAGCCTCTGTTAAGCAGTTTAGTGATCCTCGCTTAGAGTTTAACGCTGAGGGTGCCCTCTGTTTTGCCTATGATGACGATGATACATTTTATGCCCCTCGACAATATAGCCTCGCGGAACCGGAGGCCTTCCGTGAAGAGATTTCAGAGGTTTTAACTCCCGAAAAATTAAAAATCACATTACAATATATCGATTTTCTATTACAGCAAACGGATAACCATTTCACCCATGAACAGGAAAAATAGTATGAACACCTTAATTATTATCTTAGTTATTATCGCCATTATCGCTCTAATAATCATCTCTATCCATAATGGCATAATCGGGCGTTTCAATGCAGCGGAGCGTGCCTGGGCAGACGTTATCGCGCAAGAGCGACAAAAAAATAAGACTCTTCCAGAGATAGAGAAGATGGTGAGCGCCTATAAAATTCACGAATCATCAATTCTTGAAGAGACAACCCGCCTTCGCGCCATGATTAATCAAATCTCCTCAGATGACCTCGATGTCGATAAACTGCAGGCGATTCAGGAAAAGACGGGGGCACTTATCAATAACCTCCATGCCGTTGCAGAAAATTATCCAGAGCTGAAAGCCTCTGATCTCTATCGCGACTTTATGCGCGAACTCTCTAAAGTTCAGGGTGATATTGCTGCTGCAATTCGCATCTTCAATCGCAATGTTGAAGAGTTTAATACTGGCATTGAGATCTTTCCCAACTCATTGATCAACAGTCGACTCACTAAGAAAGAGCGCCTTAAAACTTTTGACGATCAAGAAGCTAGCGACGGTTTTGACTATACACCCAACTTCTAAATTAACCTGAAGATTAAGGGTAAAAGAAGACGCTGTGGAGTACTGAAAATGCCTCACAGCGTCTTTTTTCTCTCTACCTTAATCCACAATAGGCTACTATAGAAGCAGATAGTTCAATTAGCCAGAAGGAAGCATCATGAATCTCAACGACCTAAACAACCTCAAGGAGCGCCTGAAACCCTCACCTCGAATGCCACTCCTTTTTTTAGGTCATGGCAGCCCAATGAATGCGCTTGAGGAGAATCGCTTTACTGAGAGCTGGCGCCTACTTGGCGAGCACCTCCCTAAGCCACAAATTATCCTAACAATCTCTGCCCACTGGGAGAGTAACGAGAGCGCGGTGACCGCCATGGCCCATCCTCGAACTATCCATGATTTTTATAACTTTCCCAAGCAACTCTATGAGATGGAGTACCCGGCACCAGGTGATCCACAATTTGCACAATCACTCCATGAGCTTAACCACCATATTATGCTTGATCACTCCTGGGGTCTAGATCATGGCACTTGGGCAGTAATCTGCCATCTCTACCCCGATGCCTCTATTCCCACACTGCAATTAAGCCTCAACCGTACCCTCACCCCTGCTGAACACTATGAGTTTGCTAAAACGCTCTCAATATTGCGTAGAAAGGGGGTCTTAATAATCGGAAGTGGGAATATTGTTCACAATTTACGTCAGCTCGATTTCAATAATCCTAATGGTGGGTATGAGTGGGCTGAAGAGGCGCGCACAACAATAGGTGAGTTGATCCTTAAACATAACCATAAGCGTCTTATCTACTATCAGGATGAGGGGGAAGCCTTTAAGCTCGCAATTCCTACCAATGAGCATTATCTTCCTCTCCTCTATATCTTAGCTATGCAACATGACGGTGATGAGATGCTCCTCTTCAATGATACTTCTGTTGCAGGTTCACTGGCCATGACTTCACTCCTTCTAATATAAAAAGAGGCCTAAGGATTATCACCATTAGACCTCTCTTCAATGCTTTTAATAGCTGTTACTGATTAAGGTAACGTGCCACCATGCTCATCTCGTCAGTAGGACCAATATCTACCCAAACAATATAGCCAGAGCCCTTTGCCACCTCAATAATCTCACCCTCATCAGTTCTCATCTCTCCAAGTGTAAGATCACGATTTCCATGTTGATTGATAATCTCAACCTTATCGCCGGTAGCAAAGCGATTCTTCGCTTCTAACTTCGATAAACCACTCTCCGCATCATACTCAAGTACTTCTGCTACATACTGCTGTCTAGAGTGAATTGAATTTCCTGTTAAATAATTTTGATAAGCATGGGGTGCATGCCTCTGTAAAAACCCTTCGGTATAACCTCGATTAGCCAATCCATCGAGTTTACCGTAGAGCTCAGGATTAAACTCTCTTCCGGCCAGAGCATCATCAATCGCTTGACGATAGAGCTGACTTGTCCGGGCGACATAGTAGGGAGATTTTGTTCGCCCTTCAATCTTCAATGAGTCGACCCCTATCTCAATCAGACGCTGCACATGGTGGATCGCACGAAGATCACGTGAATTCATAATGTACGTTCCATGCTCATCTTCACTAATCTCCATCCACTCCCCCTGTCGCTGCCCATTCTCTTGAATTAGATAGGGCTTTAACGCTTCAGGATGAGGTTTATACGCCTCGCCTGAGGTTAAATCAGTATAAGCAACTTCATTCATAGCATCTTGAATGAATGTAACCGGATTCACCCCAATATTGGGATGCATACTCTCTTCAGTGTAGATTTTATTTAGATCTGCAGTTACTGGGATTAACTCACCTTCCGGCGTCTCTTTGGCATCCGTTAATCCATAATTCCATCGACACGCATTGGTACAGGTCCCTTGATTGGCATCACGATGATTAAAATAGCCTGATAATAGACAACGCCCTGAATATGCAATACAGAGCGCGCCATGAACAAAGACTTCTAGCTCCATATCAGGGCACTCATTCCTGATCTCCTCTATCTCTTCTAAAGAGAGCTCTCGGGAGAGGATAACACGGGTTAACCCCTGTTTTTGCCAAAACTGAACGGTTGCACTATTGACAGCATTCGCTTGTACAGAGAGATGTATCTCCGTGTCAGGAAAACGCTCTCGCACCATCATAATTAATCCAGGATCTGACATAATTAAGGCATCTGGATTAAGCTCAATAATAGGAGCCATATCATCCACAAATGTCTTCAACTTACCCCCATGGGGCATCGTATTAACAGCAAGAAAGAATTTCTTGCCATGGGCGTGGGCATAATCAATTCCCATCTTGACCCGCTCTGCATTTCTAAAATCATTATTCCGAACTCGCAAACTATATCGAGGTAAGCCTGCATAAACAGCATCAGCACCATAAGCAAATGCGTATTGTAGATTCTTAAAAGTGCCCGCAGGGGCTAAGAGTTCAATTGAACGTTTCTTTGTCATACAAGTATCCTTCCAGGGGATGAGTGCTCTAGCACATTAAATCTTAATAAAGAAAACATTGCTTAATTATTAGTAGAAATGGCTTATAACGGATTATTTTTAACTAAAAAGAGCACGATTTTTGCTAAGTCTTTCGTCAAAACTCCCGCCAAAATCCCCGCCAAATTCTCTTCTAAAAAACAAAAAGCCCGCAAGAATGCGGGCTTTCGACTATTGGTTTGGTGGGTGCTGAGGGGATCGAACCCCCGACCCTCGCCTTGTAAGGGCGATGCTCTACCAGCTGAGCTAAGCACCCAATAGGAGAACAAGTATACAGTTCTCTTTTGGTATTGTCAAATCACTTCTAAGAGTGGCAACCACTCGATCTCGACAACAGGAACAATCATACCCGATTTATTCACTCCGTCAACCCCTCATCCTGAGCTATTATTGCCCAGAGTGTGTGATCTACTCATAATCTGTTGATTGTGAAAGAGTTGCCCAACGCTCACTCTCTACTCTATATGCGACTAACTGCTGTTTCAGACGCTCTAAGGCATCCGATCCTGCAACAAAGTGGAGTGGTGGCTCTTCCACCTTAGCTAATTGAATCATGGCTTGCGCAAGTTTGTCCGGTGAGCCTTGCTGTTTTTGATTATAGGATGTTAAAACCTCTCGATTACGAGCTGTCCATGACTGGTAAGCTTCAAGATTTTTCTCCCCAAATGTTAATGAACTCTGCTCATCTAAAAAATCTGTTCTAAAAAAACCGGGTTCCACTGACGTTACATTGATACCAAAAAAGTTCACCTCAGCTTTCAAGGCAGCCATCCAACCCTCCAATGCAAACTTAGATGCACAATAGATTGAGGCTCCCGGATCCGCAACTAAGCCAGAGATTGAGGTGATCGTGAAGATATGCCCCCCTCCTGCTTCCCGCATAAATGGTAATACTGCTCGGGTCATCTCCATAGAGCCAAAGACATTTGTTCTAAATTGCTGCTCAATCTGCTCACGAGTAACATTTTCAAACACCCCCATCTGCCCATAGCCAGCGTTATTCACTAAGCAATCGATCCTGCCAAAATGGTTGTGAGCTGCCTGAACTACCTCCTCTATACGATCAAAATCCGTTACATCTAAATCATACGCAATAAAGTGTTGGGGATATCGATGACGAAACTCCTCCGTTAGGGGCGCACTCTCTCTTGCAGTTGCGACAACAGCCGCCCCCTCCTTTAATAGATGTTTTACTAAAGCGTAACCAATACCACGGCTTGCTCCTGTAATTAACCAAACCTGCTCTTGACTCATCTTTCTCCTCCTAGGGTTAGTAATTGAGTTTTTATTCTTATCCCTCTTTTTGATCTGATGCTAGATCATAGCAACTTTATATTACTTAAGCTCCTCTATCTGCGCCCCAAGTAGTGGCTGCTGTAATACATGGGGCTTAATTCTCCCCATCACATGCATCTCACAGGCGCGACAGTTAAACTCAAGCCGATACTCCTCCCCCTCATGGCTTAAAATTAGGGGGGTAGGACGCACCTGCCCTTGAACACCTGTCACCCCAATGGTCTGCTT
>JBKGVF010000024.1:0-170157 GCA_046462535.1 Ignatzschineriaceae bacterium
ACGATGAGTGAGGATTCCTGATTCACTAATCACAATTCGCTCATCGGGAATAAGGGCTGAGAGGCGCGCTGTTTTTGTCGTATCGATAGAGAGATCTCTAAGATCTCGATTATTTATACCGATCACTTTCGCATCAAGGGCAATCGCTCGCTCTACCTCCTCTTCATCATTCACCTCCGTTAAAACCCCCATCTGAAGCTGATCGGCTAATCTACTTAACGTTTGATACTCTTCATCACTCAATACCGAAAGCATCAAAAGAACCGCATCAGCACCATAGGAGCGAGCTAAATAGAGATGATATTCACTTACAATAAAATCTTTACAAAGAATAGGACGATCCGTAACCTCTTTAGCCTCTTGCAAATATTGGAACTCCCCTTGAAAGTGGCGTGACTCAGTCAATACCGAGATGGCTGCGGCATAAGGCGTGTATGCTTCTACAATCTCTTTCACTGAAAAGTCTTTCCGAATCAACCCCTTCGATGGTGAGGCCTTTTTGCACTCTAAAATAAATGCGGGTCGATTCTCCTCCAATGCACGATAAAAATCTCGATCTGCTGGGGTAACTCTCCTAAGTAGCTCACTCAATGGCTCTGCACTCTCTAACTGTGCCATATCTTTTCGACGTAACGATACAATCTTATTAAGCACCGTACTCATGACGCTCTCCTTCTTTTGATATTCTGTATAGTAACTCTAATGCACACCCCTCTCGAATAGCAGTTAAGGCCCGTTCCGCATTCTCTTTAAGATCTTCATCTCCAAAAAGTTGAAGTAACATCGCAACATTAATAGCAACCGCATGCTCATGAGCTTCGGGCGCTTCCCCTTGTAACATACGTAAAAGAGAGGCCCGATTCTCTTCAGCCGTTCCACCCCGTAATAGTGAGAGCGGATGCTCATTGAGCCCAAAATCTTTTGGAGTCACCTCATAGTAACGGATAACCCCTCCTTTAAGTTCACCGACCTCTGTTGGGGCATGAAGTGCTACCTCATCCATCCCACCTCCATGAACAACGGCAACACGCTCAAATCCTAAGAGCTTTGCAGTCTCCACCACCGGCTTAATGAGTTCAGATTGATAGACACCAATTAAGGCGTAAGGAGGACGGGCGGGATTCACTAAAGGGCCTAACATATTAAAGAGTGTACGTGTCTTTAAAGCTTGTCGTACCGGCATCGCATATTTAAAGCCAGGGTGATACTGAGGTGCAAAGAGAAATGCAATATTCTCCTGATCCATCTGCTGACGCGCCTCTTCGGGAGTCGCTTGGAGATCAACCCCTAACTGAGCTAATAGATCTGAAGAGCCTGTTAAACTCGATACACTTCGATTGCCATGCTTTGCTACCTTAACACCACAGCTAGCTGCTACCAATGCACTTGCAGTTGAGATATTTACCGTATTGGTTCCATCACCACCAGTTCCTACAATATCGGCAAAAGGGTAATCGGGACGGGGAAAGGGTTTAACCACTCTTAAAAAAGCCTCTGCTGCTCCTGCTATCTCTTCCGGCCTCTCCCCCCGCATCTTCATGGCAATGAGTGCCGCAGCTAGCTGCCGTTCATCACATCTCCCTGTTGCAATCTTACTAAAGAGAGATTCACTCTCCCCCTGCTTAAGGGGAATCCCTTGATATAACCGCTTTAATATCTCTTCCATTCTTCTGCCTTCTGCTTATCTTGATCGATTATTGCTCTATTCCCGCTAAATTTAAGGCATAAAAAAAGCCCGCTAAACTTAGCGGGCCTTCTACTGATATATCTATTGCTACAACTTTCTTCTGCGCACAAATATATCTCCCGCTAACGAGAGATTTGCCACCAATAGAAGAAAACTGCTTGCTGTTTCATCTGTCTATTTCCTACATCCATATATCAGTTAAATTAATTTTATTTAAAATACCCTTTTAAGTTATAGGGGGTATTTCCCCATCTGTCAAACTTATTTTCCCCTTTTTATTCTCTACAAAAAAGTAAAATGGTAAGAAGTGGCTTAAGAGGGCTCATTTACGATCTCAATACACTCAACAGGAATTGGGCGATCTCTTCTTACAGACTCACTACTTATGTCACATCAGTAGAGAGTCGGCTATAGAGCAGTTCATTACTCCACATCTTACGATGATCTTTCCGCACCGTAATCTGTTCTGTCTCAAGCAACCAATTTTGTAGATTTTCGTAGTAGTCATCATTCATAGAGAAATCATAATTGAAACAGGGGAGAGTCGCCTCTAACATAGGAAGATATTCTGCCTGCTTTGTTACCCGCATATAGAGATATTTAGCCTGTTGAGGCTCAGCATAGATATAATCAACCACTCGATGCATCACCTTTAAAAAACGCCTCAAAAGAGCGCGATTTTGCTCTAAATAGCTACGGGTGGTAACAAAAATTAGATGGGAGATATCAGGAAGATTCCAATGCTTTAAGGAGAAGTAATCAGCATCTAAACCCCGCTGCTGAGCATCCACCATCTCAATATTGCGCAATACGACTAATGCTGCATCTGCCTTACCCTCTGCTAAAGCATCCACATGGTAAAAGCCATTATTGACCGGTATAAAGTCATCCCAAGAGCAGTGCCCCCCATCAGCCTCCACCATTGTCTTAACAAAAGCTAATCCACCACGACCGGGCGCCCCTGGATATTGAATGCGTTTACCGATGAGATCTTGAGGACGAGTGATCCCCGACTCTTTTAAATACATCACCCCCGTATCCCCAGTAAAAAAGCGACCAAAACCAACAATATCATCACTTTCTGCAAAATCTTGCGCAAGATGGATCGGTTCGGTAATAGCCACCTCCATCTTCCCTGCCTTAATCTCTTCTAAAGCATCGAAGTGGGCCTTAGGCTCAATCCATTCAAAGTCAATTCCCTCCTCCCTAAACCAACCTAATTCCGCTGCTAATACAATCGGAAGATGATCAGGATTTAAAAACCACTCTAAACCTAAACGTATCTGTTCCATTTAAACTCCTTAAATTAAATTAACTTCTACACTCTCTATCAATAAGTAACGCCCCATTTAAGGGAAGGTCTCCATCTAAAATAGCTTTGGAAAGTGGAGCTATACGCGCTTTTGCCCGCTTAACACGGCGACTCTCCCCCTCCCGATACTCGGCATCCGTTATCAGAGCAATCCCCCCTTGCAGATAGCGATTGGGTAATCGCTTAATTTTATTAATGGTTTGAACCACTAAAGCACCATATTGACGATAATCGGAGTAACTGATCCTCTTTAGCAGACGGACTTTTACTAGGTAACGCTCAGCCTCCTCATACCGCAAAATAAGCTGTGTTAAATAATGAGCATAACGGTTTCTAAAATTAAAACGAAACTGTTTCGGCTCCTCCTCTGTTAATGGCTCAATTAACCCTTCTCTGAAGAGCTGTTGAGCCCATAAAGTAGCGATCTCCTGCTCAAAAGAGGTGACCGCCCTCTCTAAATTTAAGAGCTCCTCTTCAATCGCAACAAGAGCAGCCGTTGCATAGGGTCGCGCTCCTCTACGGTGGAGGTCGATAAGACGATAGAGGTTATTAGAGAAGGTGAAGACTGATGGAGCACCCCGCCTCCCCCGCCCTCCAAGAAGAGCCCGCACACCACTGATCGTATGAATATCAAATACCCCCTCTAATGGTGGATTACCTGAGAAAGTTAAAGGTTCGATCCCTTTTAAACGTAATCCAATCGGATAGAGCTTTCGCGCTAAATATTTCTTAATTCGTTGATAGAGTGATTCTTCTGTTCTCTTTTGATCCTTAACGGACAATGTCTACTCCTCTTATTAATAAATGCCACAAAAAAGGGATCAGATCTGATCCCCACAATTCAATGTAGCTAATAAATGTCACTAATAAGATTAATAAGGTTAATAAGGTTAATTAAGTTAATAATCTTATTGATTTATAGTCACGCTATTATACCCCATTCCCTCTATCTTCTCAGTGAGCGGCGCCAAGGCTTAAAGGAGAGCCAGAGAAATACCCCTGGAATCTGTAGGAGCAGCAGCAGTGTAAATGCCCATTGATATGCCGGTATTGGGTATCCTCCCTCTCCATCCCAAAGGCCAATAATCGCCCCAACCAACCATTGAAGGAGAAAGGAGAGTAGAAAAACAAGAAGATTATAAGAGGTGGTTACCCGCCCTGATAACGCTTGTGGTACCGATTGAGCAATAATGGCATAATTCATTGCACTTGACGCCCCAAAAAAGCTAAAAAGTAGTAGCGATAGCATCGGGGGAAATCCGATATTAAGCACCATTAACAGCTGTATCGATAAGAAGCCAATAATGCCGACCCCACAGATTAGTAGAGGAGGAACTTGATGCCGCTGTAGTCGATCAGTTAATGCACCAAATGTTAATGATCCACCCACCATCGCCATCGCCCCAATTAAGAGCCCATTAGCCATCGCTCCACTACTGAAGCCTGCTACATCCTGCAGCCATGGCCCCATCCAGAGGGCTAAAGTGGCTAAATAGACCGCATGGGGAAAGAGCGAATAGAGCGCTAAACGCCAAAATTGCTTAGATCGATAGAGCGCTCCTACCGATTGCATTAATACTCCAAATGTCATCTCTACCCGTTGATAGGGTAAACGGACAAAAAAGAGGATCATACCACTTACGATGAGAGTAGCTACCCCTAAGAGCTTAAAGAGGGTGCGCCAAGAGAGATACTCCAAAAGTAGATGGAATGGGGAAGCCGCCATCATAGCTCCTAATCCTCCAATTGCTAAGGCGGCAGAGGTTGCTAACGCTAATCGCTCTTTAGGCAACCAAATTCGGCACGCTTTCAGCAAACTCATTAAGGAGCCTGAGACGCCAAGACCAATTAATGCCCGCCCTATAAAGAGCCCTCTTAAGGTTGATGAGTAAGCAAAAAGTAGCGCACCTAAGGCCGCCACCAGTAACATCATCCCCTGAACGATTCGAGGCCCATAGCGATCTAATAAGAGACCTAAAGGGATCTGAGCAGCAGCAAAGGCTAAAAAGTAGAGGCTCGTTAGAAGACCTAATCCTTCTGCCGTTAACTGTAGATCATTCATTAACTCAGTGTAGATAACCGCATTGATGGTGCGAAAGAGGTAGGAGATAAAGTGACCTAACCCAAAAGGGATAAAGATCATTAAAAATAGTCGCCATGAATCTCTCTGCCCCATATCACTTCCTCTACATTCAGTATTAATCCTCCATCTACTCTATCATCCCTTAGCCCGTTGCTCTAAAAATGATGCCATTTGGTAAAGCTTCCCTTCACTCCCTTTAGCACCCACCAATTGCATTCCAATAGGTAAGCCCTCTGCATTCTGCCCCACAGGAAGAGAGATACTAGGAAGACCGAGATAGTTCGTTAACCCTGTAAATTTATTAATATAGAGTCGCAAAGGTGCCCGCTCCCCCTCCTCATTAATCACATAACGCTCCTCTAATGCTCGTGGAAGAAGAGCCGTTGTAGGAAGGAAGAGTAGATCCACCTGAGTAAAGAGATTCTCAAAGAGGGGTTGATAATGCTCTCTTTTACGGTACTGAGCAGCAAGATAATCGCCAGCCTTAATATCCACCCCTGATAAAATTCGCTCCTTCACTTCATGATCCCAATAGGCATCATCATACTGCTCTAAATGATCGTGATGAATAGCATACGCTTCCGCACACATGGTTAACCAAAAATCATCTCGAATCGCTTCTGGCTCAGGCCAAACTATTGAGTGTAACGGAACATTAGCCTCCTCAAGCCATCTCTGTACTTGCTGATAATGCTCCTGAATAGCTCCATCAATTGGGGTAAAGTAGCGATTATTGGGAATACCCACCCGCAACTGATCGACAGGCTCTGCTATTGTCGCAAGATAGGGAGAATCACTAATGGTATGGCCTGCTAATACCGTCAAGAGAAGCGCATTATCCAATACTGTTCGGGTAATTGGCCCAACATGATCGAGTGAAGGAGCTAATGGGTAGACACCTCGATTACTTAAGGTCCCATAAGTAGGCTTCATCCCTACAGTACCATTAAAAGCGGAAGGGATACGCACCGATCCACCAGTATCCGTTCCTAATGAGCCGTACCCTAGATAGGTAGCAACAGAGACTGCCGAGCCATTGCTTGAACCACCAGGAAAGAGCGTAGGATCAACACTGTGATAGGTCGGCCCAAAGAGAGATCGATCACCGGTTGCACCATAGGCAAATTGATGGGTATTAACCTTCCCTATAATAATTGCTCCTGCAGCTCTCAAGGTGGCAACCACATCAGCATCTTGCTCGGGAATGTGCTCTCTATAGATAGGAGACCCCATTGTGGTTAATAACCCTTTTGTCTCAATATTATCTTTAATTGAGAGGGGGACTCCATGAAGTGGCCCACGATAATGCCCCATCTCCAACTCATTCTGTAGCTGTTCTGCATCAGCCATCGCCTCCTCTCTATTAAGAGTAACATAGGCATTAAGTGCACCATTTTTCTGCTCAATCTCGTGATAGAGTGCCGCCACCAATTTTGGAAGATTAACCATGCCCTGCTCAATCTCTGCCGCTAACTCCGTTAAACTAGAGTAGATGATCTTCTCCATCTTCAATCTCCTTTTAAAAATAGGGGCGTCTATCGACAATAAATAGAGCGTAGATAGATCTAAATCCCGCCTAATAGACACCCTAATTGATTATTAAAAATCCCTCGCTTCCCGTTCTTTATCTACCGAATCTGCAATATTACCAACCGCTAGGTAATAGATTAAAGACCGACATTAAGGTATATAGGGAAGCGCTCACAAAGAGGAGAATAATCGCTCCTTGAATAAAGGGATGTGCTAGCCGCCCACAGTTCCACTCAGGTTCACGTGTTGACTCCTTACGCGCTCGATTTAGCATCATAATGGGTAATACACCCATCATCATGCCAGAAAATGAGCCTGTAATGGCTAAAATATCGACAAAACCAACAATGCCACTATAGGCAATAAGAAAGGGTGGGGTCACCACTAAAGCTAATGCTATAGCACGAAATTTGGGCTCACTCTCTGACGGGAACTTAAGCTTATCGACTATATTGGTTAAAAGACTCTGTCCAATAGCCCAAAATGAGGTCATAAACGCACAGATCGTAAAGATATTTGCTAAGAAGAAAGCCCATAATCCTAAGGCTTCAGCCCATGCAATCGTAACAACTTCTGACACCTCATCAGGCCCACTTAGCCCTAAAGCAGCCATAGGGACAATCATTAAGAGTAACGCAATAATTACATTTGCCGTAATAATTGCTTTAGGAAGACGCTTAATATCACCTCGCACAAAGCCACGCGCCAATTCCGGTACCGAGTACTGCCCGATAAAGGTGAAGATAACAAGCCCAAAGACAGGAATCGCATGGCTAAGATTCATATGAAGAATATACTCTAACTTCAATCCTGGACCGATGATACTAGCAAATACCAAAATCAGAATCATCAGTACCATACTTCCTGTAATCACCTTCTCCGCTGCTCCCACTGCCTTCAATCCTAACCACACAACAATCATGGCAGGGATAAAAAAGAGAAGGCTCCCCACCATAGGTGGTACGCCCAACATGGAAGAGAGTATATTGCCACTTCCGGTGGTATACGCGGTTAGAGCGCCAACTGAATTGCCAAAGACAGCGAAAAACATCAACCACGCCCCAATTTTTCCAACATAAGTTTCAGCAAGACCACTAAGCTGCATCGGCTTACGGGTACGTAACGTTGTCTCAGCAACATAGAGCATCGAGATAGTGGTAAAGATCCCAATTAAGATTATCCAAAATACTAAAACCGGAAAGCCCGCATGACGACTCCCATATGCAAGACTTAAGATCCCAGCACCAATGCTCGCTCCAACAATGATGGCAACGCCATCCCAAAAGGTAATATCCTCAATCTTTAATGCCGACTCATCAAAGCCGGTACTGCTCATAGAACGCTTCTTATCAACCATAGATTCCTCCTCTCTAGTGGTATCGTTATCTGCCATCACCTACCCACGTTATGGAATAATTATTTTCTAGGTAAGGTATGGCACTTATCTCCGGCCATTATTTTTTATTATCTATAACTCTTATCCATTCATCTTTTTGGCCAGACCTATAAGGAGTAACATAGCGTTAATAGAAGCACAAATCCCGCAATATCCTCTAATCCACCCAAGATAGTGGTAAAAATACTCTTTTAAATCTTAACAATCTGTTAATTTTCTCTTCTAGCAGATTACTTCTGAATCAGTTTTGTCTCTTTTTTAGACTATTTATGAGCGTTAATCACACAAAAGAGTGAGTGTAGTTACTCAAGCTCAATCCGTTTATAACCAAGTATCGTTGCTAAAAATGAGAGTGGAAAGAGGGAAATAAGGCTATTATATTGAGTCGCTAAATCTCTAAAATTGGCCTTACGCCGATCAAACTCCTCATCCGTTAAGCGAATTTCATTCTTAAGAGCCGCAATACGTTTAGGACTAATTAACTCAGGATAATTCTCTGCCGCTCCCACTAAGAGTGAGAACCACTCTTTCATTGCCCCAAAGTGGAGGATCTTCTCTTGCAGACTTCTTGATGAGAGGTAACGCTCACGCGCTGAAGTTAATTGATAGAAATGCTCTTTTTCATAAGCAATAAGCTCTTCGATTTGTCTAATCCACTGTGGAAGCGTTAATGCAGAGTGTTGATAGAGATGATCTAGATGCTCAAATGCATAGTGAGTAGCTCTCTTTAAGTGCCAAATTTTATAATAGATAAGGAGCAACGCTATCAAGAGTAAGAGCGCTGATACTAAAGCTACATTGGAAAAGAGAAACTCAAAGATATATATAAGCATCAAATCTCTTCAATTAACAATATCGGGATCCTAATTCTAATCCTTCCCCCTTCGAGATTCAATACCTATCTTTTCAATCATTAACAGTAGAGGGCTCACCTAATTTAATGAGCCCTCTAACACCTCTTATCGATTCTCTCTTAATGACCAACTATTAATGCCCAATTATTCCCCCATCTTCCCGCTCTATAACAACGGTGGCCGAACGGGGACGCCCTGCATTGACACCATCTGGCCAACTTGAAATAGCTGTAGGTTGTTTTGGATCACTAGAGCCTTTTAGGGGCTCGCCAGGATGCTGAATGTTAATAAAGAGCGTTCGATTATCGGCTGTAAACGCAATTCCTGTCACTTCACTCCCCACCGGTGCTGTTAAAAAGCGTTTAAACTCCCCCACTTCAGGGTCAACTGCTAACATCTGATTATTGCCTAATCCTTGGTAAACTCCTCGATTAAGAGCAGAGGTTGAGACATCTGTCTGTACCCAGAGCAACCCATTATGATCAAAGGCTAAACCATCCGGGCTTCCAAATCGATCCCCCTCATGATCGGGCTGATGATTCATATTCAATGCTGTATCCGTTCCGGCAAGAGCAAGAATATCCCACTTAAATTGTGTTGCCGTTACATCGCCCCCCTCCTCTAACCAGTGGATAATATGACCGAAAAGATTATTAGCTCTTGGGTTAGCACCATCAATATCAGGATACCCTTCAGCCCCTCTCTGATTATTATTGGTGAGTGTACAGTAGATGCTGCCAGGATTGAGGGGATCTGCGGTAATCCATTCTGGACGATCCATCTTTGTTGCCCCTACATAATCAGCTGCACTGCGGGCATTAATCACCACATCCCCTTGATTAGAGAATCCATTGCGCTCATCTAATGGTCCAACGCCATAAATAAGAGGTAACCACTCTCCAGAACCATCCTCATTAAAACGTGCAACATAGAGAGTGCCGTCACTAAGTAACTCACTATTAGCTAATCCCCGGGCAGGATCAAATTGACCATGACTAACATACTTATAAATATACTCAAATTTCTGATCATCCCCCATATAGACGGCTATTTGACCATTAGGAGCAACAACAACCTTTGCCCCCTCATGTTTAAATCGCCCTAACGCTGTATGTTTAACAGGGGTAGAATTGGGGTCGAAGGGATTGATCTCCACCACCCAACCAAAACGATTCGGTTCATTAGGAGTTTTATTAACATTAAAGCGCTCATCATGCTCATACCAACGATAGGCGGTATCACTACGGGAGATACCATAACGCGCCTCTAACGGAGTCAGCTCACCCTCCTCTTTGACAAAGATATCGGACCAATTCTCTTCACATGTTAGGTAAGTTCCCCAAGGGGTCTCCCCATTGGCACAATTCTGCATTGTTCCTAAGATAGTCGTACCATCTCGATCCGCAGCACTTCTCATTAGCTGATGCCCCCGAGCAGGGCCTGAAATATCCATCTGAGTATGAGGCGTGATTCGTCGCGCATATCGTGAAGGACGAACAACTTCCCAACGATTATCTCTTCTGATCACCTCAATCACCGAGACCCCCATCGCATTTTGCGATTTACGTACCTTCTCAATACTCCAATTCTCCTCTCCATCAGGAAAGAGAAGCCCATTATCCACATACTCATGATTCATCGCTAATAATCCATGCTCCGATGCATCCTTACCCTCTTGTAGAGGGAAGTAGGCGATTCCATCATGATGCATGCCTGCCTGATATGCTTGCTCTTCGGCACTATTTGAAGCATCTTGCTTAAAGCGAGGACTCATCTTAGGGATGCCCACAGGATCCCCCCAAGCATAGAGGGGAGTTGCTCGATAACCCTCAGGGACTATAACGCTATCTAGTGTTGATGGGGCTATTGGTTTAAAGGTTAGTTGCTTCCCAAGCGATCCTCCTGCCCCACCCTTCTGCTCAACTCCCAAGAGTGGTTTTGGTAGTAGCGTAACAGTAGCTGCCCCCAAGGTTAATCCGGTAAACTTTAACCATGATCGCCGTGATAGACGTTGCTCTAAAACGTTAGAGAAAGTCCTATTCTCAGTCCGATTATTAATCTCATTCTCATCTCGTTTACGTGTCATGCGATTCTCCTTCATTATTAGTCATAACGTACTATAAAGATCGATATTGCTAGAGAACGGTATCCGCTCATCTATAGAGAATCCTAACGAGAGAAGATGACAACTCAGTAACAGAGAAGATGAGGGGAGGATCTCTCGACTTCCTCCATAAAAAAACCTAGAGCTTCGATAAAACTCTAGGTGATTACCAGAGAACTCCCTAACTCCAGTTAACTATTAAGAGAGCCACCTATTCGGCGGGTGAGGTTGGGAGTTACCTCATATCGCTCATTAATAATTTAAAGCCCATTGTAACAACTCCTTTTTAATTAACAACGCCCACTTCGTAGATTACTCAAAGGAGGGGAGCGCACGATGTTGACTCAAACCATATGCGTTAAATCCCCCATCTCCTTCATCATTAGCAGACTTTCGTCCTACCCAGAGTGAAAAACGCTGCTGATTTGAGTGACTTTTCACCTCAATGTAAGGCTCTCTTATTGGCATTCGCCAACGAGTCAATACCTCTTTAGCCAGCTGCTCACACCAATCATCCCGCTCTTCATAACGTCTCTTTAAGCGGCGCATATCACTCAACCCTTTTTTACGCACACGGTAAAATTGACAATAACCATCAATCACTGTAGGAATCGGCTCAATAGGTGCAAGCTGATAATACCCCTCCATAATCCCCTTTAATGATTGATCTAACTCTTCAATAAAGGTTGTTAACTCTTCTGCTACTCCAAAGAAGCGAACGCGACCACTCAAACTATCACCATTTTGACAATAATCAGGAAATCCAATCCCGATCCTCCCCCTGTATGGAATAAGATGCCGATGACTCAACGAAAAGAGCTGACCTAAAAGCTGCTCTTCAAAGTGTAATAGATCTTCTGCTTCATCAGGAAAAGCAGATCGAACAGGTGCTATCTCTATATAATGGGTAATGGGTACCATCCACTTCTCCCCTACTCTTTGTAACCATATTGGGACAATAATGATTCAGCTGTAAATGAATTGATAAGTCTGCTTATCCGTTAAATAGATAGGGTTTCAACTCATCTCGATTTAAAAGAGTCAAATAATACCCATCTTGCCGATCATGAGCTTCTGTAAATGCAGCATGAATCTCCTGTAAAAAGTATTGTAGCTGCGCAGCACGACACCGCTCAATCCGCTCCTTTTCACCACCAAAATACTCCCGCTCAATCAACTCTCGCTGAGCTGATCCAATATTAGGGTGAGCCGCTAAATGGACCTCAAGCCATTGGTTCCAGAGCTCATCTTCAACGTTAGACTGCTCATTATGCCAATCACTAGGAATAATCTGTCTTAACCCATCACCAATACGACCTAAAACAAAATCGCGATACCCTTTTGAACGGAAACAGTACGCACGAACATGCCAGCGTGGCCCTGCTTGAATCAATTGTCGCGGTGCAATTTGACGGACTGATCCATTAGGATCCTTCATAGAGTAATAGGTAAGCTCTAATAGATACCCTTTTAGGATACTCTGCTGAATAAGTGAAAACACTTTTGGATCAGGAGCAGTTAAATCAGGAAAGCTAGATGAGATCACCTCATAGCGAAGTCGATTTCCCGCTACCTCATTATCAGATAGATCTAACAATGATAAGTAGTGAGATAATGTACGTAAAACACCTTGATCCCCATGACGATTACTTGTACGAAAATCACGATAGAGCGCCTCTGTTGCACGATAGTTTTTTCCTACTGAATTCCACTCTAACCAGGTCGGGTGAGCCTCACGAAATGAACGTAATACTTCACTTGCACGCGTCTCCTTCAATGATAGAAGGTCAATTAAACGACCACGACTAACCTCTCCCTCCCACAGTAGTAATAGATGAATCGCTTCGATTCGCTCAATAACCATGATTGCTCCTTACAGCTAACTTAAATCGGTAAAATAATAGTATTAAAATCGATAATTAATAGATCGATTATAGCGAAAATAGGGTTGATTAACAGAATCCAACAGATAATCGGCTCCTCTTAGTAACTCGATCCGATCATGTTTCCTCTTCCCCCTAGAGTCATCTAACCATCACTACTTGACAACTAAAACAGGCCGAGTCGAACGATGGACTACCTCTCTACTGACACTTCCCATTAATAATCGTCCCATACGCCCTAAATTTCGATGACCGACCACAATCATCTCTGCTTTAATCTCATCTGCAAATCGAAGAATCTCCATTGCGGGATTACCATGGGTAAAGCTGATCTCGTAACGCAAATTCGCCTCCTTTAATTGCTGCTCTAACGGCTTAAGGCGCTCTCGTCTCTGCTGCTCTAACGATTGCTGATCAACAGCATGAAGTACCTCTCTACGGGCGCGATCATAATCAGTAACATAGAGCAGGTGGATCACGATCTCTTCAATGGCTAATGAGAGTTTTATTACCTCCTCAATCACGGCAGGGGATTGCTCTTTTCCATCAACAGCTACTAATATTCTCTGGCTCATCTCCTTAACTCCTTTTGCTCTAAAATTTATTATTATCATTATCGAAAGAGACCTTAAGTCTACCATTTTAGAGTCAATTAAGAGTATCTTATTTAAAAAGCGCCCAACTAAGTTGAGCGCTGAAAGAGTATGATTTATTAATCACTTCTTGATAATCACCGATCAATTAAGATTCTTTAGCCGTAATCCTAAAGGGGTACTCGCACCTCCCAACTCGCGAGCAAGCATTCGCAAGCCACTTTGGAGTAGCTCTTCTACGACAGGATGGTAGTAAGGTGCGCTCAAGAGCTCAAAAACCGTATCACCACGCTCAATAGCTAAAGCGATAAGATGGGCTAAATGTTCTCCACCTCGGCCAACCATCTCTGCTCCTAACAGATGACCGCTGCTTCCATCAGCATAAAGATGTAGTCGTGAGTCAGCTCCATCAATAATTCGTGAGCGCCCATTCCCCTTCCCTAACGCTACACCTGTTATGATCTCTCCTGACTCAATCCCAGCTGCTAACTGCTGGTAGCGAGCTCCTACCGAAATAATATCAGGGTTAGTAAAGGCAATTCCCAACGCACATTTCCGCTCAAAAGCAGTAACGCCCTGCTCATAATGGGCTGCATTATAACCCGCCGCAGCCCCCTCTGCCGCAGCCTCATGCATTAAAGTGCGATCCCCATTAACATCACCGGCAATAAAGAGGGGATAATCTCCAACCTGCATCGTATTTGGATTATAAAGAGGGATTCCTCTCTCATCTAAAGGAAGCTTAAGCTCCTCTAAATTAAGTTGATCACTATTACTGCGGCGTCCTAATGCAACTAAGAGAAGATCAACCTCTGTGGTCCGCTCACCCGCTTTAAGCTGAACACCCCTACCTGACTCAGTCAATGTTGCCGTAGCTGGATCCCCTAGCCAGAGGGTAAATTCATCACTAAAGAGCTTATATGCATGCTCCGCTAATTTAGGATCACTAATACCCCCAATCTGATCTGCCATATCAACACCAACAACCTCTCGCCCTAATCTCGAGAGTGCAACCCCCATCTCAAGCCCAATCGCTCCTAAACCTAAGATACCGATCTTCTGAGGGAGAGATCTCAACTCAAAAAACTGATCGGTTGTCACCATTTTATCCCCTAAAGGGGTTAAAAAATCAGGAACTATAGGGCGGGATCCTACCGCAATAATTAGCGACTTACCCTCTAAGATTACTGTTCCATCTTCACCTTTAACGGCCACCTTTGTCGGTCCTAATAATTCTGCCCGACCTAAAAAGAGTGATTCTTGCGCACTTTGGTGTGTATTATTGATTGCTCCTTGAGCAAATTGATCCCGCATCCGTCGTAAATAAGTCATTAATGCAGTTGTATCTAAACTTAGCTGATCACTACCATAAATTCCTTGATCAAGGAATTTGTGGCGACTATGCCACTCATGAGCACTCTGTAGTAGAACTTTAGAGGGCATACACCCTACTCGAGCACAGGTTGTTCCAAGAGGTCCCTGATCAACTAATGCAAAACTTCGTCCTGCTCGCTTCACCTCGCTTAATGCATAAAGACCCGCTGTACCAGCACCAATGATAATGACATCACGTTTAACTATCGTATCCATAATCGACTCCTCTACTCACATAGATTTATTATTTTTAGGATTAAAGGATTGACCCTCCCCCTACCCTATTGAGCCTACCATATATTTAATTATTATATATATTTATATAGAATATTTATCGAGAACTCTTTAGATGGTAATAGCGTCGTAGTTGTTTAATAAGCTGCAGACTCACTGAATCACACTCATTACGTAACTGAAAACCCTTAAAGTACCCCTCCTCAACTTTTAGTCGCGTAGCTCGTGTCATACCGTTATTAAGGAAGTGGCTCTCTCGGCGTAAATCTAATAGGGGTATAAGGGGGATAGATATCTCTTCTGCTATGCGGGTAAGGGGAAAATAATCCGCTAGCTGTGGCTCTTTCTCAAGCGGTAAAAGCAGAGGAAATGCACCAGAAAGCCCGACTCTTTCACCCCCATCACGAAGGGCATGAAGAGTAGCTAATAGATGTTGAGGTGACCCCATAATCTCATCAAATAATTGCTCTTCTAGCTGAATATGTGTGACCTTCTGCTTATATAATGTTACTAGAAGAGATCCTGCGCCAATTTGATAGAGGAGTGCATGGTAAAGCTGCTGTGGAGATCCAATAACGGGCCTCTGGGCAAAAGGGTGGGAATCACCTGTCCCAATTTTAATACCTAACGTAACTCCGTATTGCCGCGCTAACAGCAAAGGCTCTCTAAGGTGAAGTGCATCGGCTGAATCGCCACCTATAGAGAGACTCACCGAAGTGGCAAAAGGGATTAGATCACGATCCCGCCCCCTTTCCCAGGGACCATACCCCTCACCTATATCGATATTTAATATCATCTCTCTACATAACTCCTTGCTACTCTTACTGATAACCTTTAGGGATCGCCTGTTATCCTAACCTAAAACCTCTATTGGCGCAGTGATTAAAAAGCCCTTAAGCAGTATGTAAGATGCTTAAGGGCTCAAATGTAATTAGATATTTGATTTTAAATAGCGCGATTAGCGATCATCATAACTTAATACGATCCGCTTACTGCCACCACAAACACGGGCCTGACAGCTGAGAATATGCCCCTCAGCAACCGCAGCATCATCAAGTGTAAAGTTCTTCTCCATCTCCGTCTCACCCTCAGTTACCTTAGCACGACATGTGCTACAGACACCCGCCTTACAGGAGTAAGGAACATCCAGACCCTCTGCAATAAGCGCATCTAAGATGGGCTCTTCACCACTAATCATCACTTCATGAACCATGCCATCGAGGGTTACTGCAACCTCAATATCTTTCTCTGCTTTTGGTTCAGCCTTAATCTTATTTTTAACTGTGTTTTGAGTATGATGCTCACTCGCGCCGGTCATAAAGCGCTCAGTATAGATTCTCTGCTCATCGACCCCTAACTCTTTAAGGGCACCTTCAACACTATCAATCATCCCCTCTGGCCCGCAGATAAAGACCTCATCTAAACTACCAACAGGCAAGAGCGCATCAACGATTTGAAAGACTTTCTCTTTATCAATCCGCCCCTCTAATAGATCAGTCTCTTGAGCTTGACGTGAGAGAACATGGAGCAGAGTTAATCGATCGGCATAGATATCTTTAAGGTCTTGGAGAACCTCATTAAACATTACAGAATTGGTCCGACGATTACCATATACAAGTGTAAACTTAGAGTTTGGCTGCTCTTCTAATGTTGTAGCAATAATCGAAAGGATAGGAGTAATCCCTGAACCTGCCGCAAATCCAACACGGTGAAGTGCTCTCTCCTTCTTAACAGTAAAGAGACCATCAGGAGGCATCACACTTAAAGTATCCCCCTCTTTAAGATTTGCAATCGCCCAATTAGAGAAGAGCCCATCCTCAACGGAACGGATTCCAATACTCAACTCATTATTATTACGATATTGACTCTTTGGGCTGCAGATTGAGTAGGTACGACGCACCTCTTCATCTTGGATTTTAGTTCTTAACGTTAAAAACTGTCCTGGCTCAAAATCAAAACGCTCTTTCGCCTCTTCTGGGATAGAAAAAGTAACGGAAATAGCATTTCCCGCCTCTGGAACAACTCGCTTAATCGTTAAATCATGAAAACGAAGTCTTGACATCGTTTCTCCTCCTTTCTTAGTAACGTAAATAGCCCCTCTTTTATTGTTATCATTCTCTTATAAAGAGAGGGCTCTCTATTCTCGCTTCCCCCTACTAATAGGGTTTGAAGTAATCAAATGGTTCTTTGCAATCGAGACAACGGTAGAGCGCTTTACACGCCGTAGATCCAAATTGCGATGTGACAATGGTATTTTCTGAGCCACATAGAGGGCAAGGAACATGCTCCTTCTTAAAGGGCTCACGAATAAAATGTAGTGGTTGCTCACTCTTTTGAACGGTGTGAGGCGGTGCGATACCATACTCTCGCAGAGCCTCCTTTCCACTCTCCGTCATCCAGTCAGTTGTCCAAGCGGGTGCTAACTGCATCTTTACCTTTGCCGGGTAATTATGCTTTTCAAGCTTCGCTTTGACATCATCCTCAATCTGCCTCATAGCAGGGCAGCCACTATAGGTGGGAGTAATCACCACAACAAAATAATCTTCTTCACGATAGATATCTCGTAAGATCCCCAACTCCCGTAGCGATACTACGGGAATTTCGGGATCCTTTACCGCTTCTAGAAGCTGCCAAATCGCTGCTATATCGGGATCAGCTGCTTTTAATTGCTCAATTTCGATAATATCAGCGCTCATAGCATCACCAATTTCCATCAGGATGCATTCGTGTAATATATTGCATCTCTGCTAATAATGGGCCCATCGCTTCTGAATGAATCTGCTCTTTTCCTTGGGTTACATAACCCTTTTCAGGAAGCTCAGGAAGCGTTAATGTTGCTTCTTCAACAACCTCAGAAACTAGCTTTTCCCACTCCTCTTTTACACGCGATGGATGAACCCCTAAACCACTCTCTTCAGCAAAACGCTCAATCTCAGAATCGGACCAAAACTCTTGGGTATAACCATAAAGATGATCTAAAGCATTCTGCGCTTTCTGATGAGAGAGCTCTGTTCCATCCCCAAAACGAATCAGCCAATTACGCGCATGTCTTAAATGGTATTGCGCCTCTTTAAGAGACTTATCCGCAATGGCAGCTAATCGCTCATCATTAGAGCTACGTAATTCATTCCACAAAAGAACCATTAACGCACTATAAAGGAAGTTACGAACAATCGTAAATGAGTAATCTTTATCCTTTGATGCATAGCTTGAGATCTGCTCATGATGTGGCAACTCATTTAAAACATAGTTACGAAATTGCTGTTCACCACGGAAATAGGCATAGGTATCTTCTGTAGAACCATCGCCATCGAGCTCCGCTACATATTGGTAAAGAAGACGTGCTTGTCCAATATGGTCGAGGCTATTATTTGCCATCGCCATATCCTCTTCTAAAACAGGTCCGAGCCCACACCACTCTGCATTACGCTGCCCCAAAATCAATGCGTTATCCGCCAAATGGAGCAGATACTCTCTCTTTAACTCTCTATTTGCCATTACATGTACCCCACTTCCTCAGGAATATCGTAGAAGGTTGGATGACGATAAATTTTGTCTTCCATAGGGTCAAATAGCTCACCTTTATCTTCAGGATGACTTGCGGTAATAAGCTTAGAAGGAACAACCCAAAGGCTCACCCCCTCTTGACGACGAGTATAGACGTCACGCGCCATCTCTAAAGCTTGCTCAGCATCAGCGGCATGAAGACTTCCACAGTGCTTATGCTCTAATCCTTGCTTACTCCGTACAAATACTTCCCATAATGGCCACTCTTTTAGTTTAGGCTTACTCATTATTCTTCTCCTTTCAATTCTGATTAAGTTATGACTCAATCTTTATTATTATCTCTATTATTGAGTGGGTGTATCCATAGTAAACACCCACGGTGGTTACATCTCATTAATTAAGAAGCTTTTGCCTCTTCCAGTGGGCTATGCTTTTCAGCATATGCTAAAGCCGCATCGCGGACCCATTGACCATCATCATACGCTTTAACACGTGTTGCAAGACGCTCTTTATTACAAGGGCCATTCCCCATAACAGTCTGCCAAAACTCATCCCAATCAATCTCACCAAAATCGTAAGATCCTCGCTCCTCATTCCACTTAATATCGGGGTCAGGAAGCGTTACTCCTAGGAATTCAGCTTGAGGCACTGTTGCATCCACAAAGCGTTGTCTTAATTCATCATTAGTAAAGAGTTTGATTCCCCAACGCATACTTAATTCTGTATTTTTACTCGCCTCATCAGGGGGGCCGAACATAGCTAGACACTTCCACCACCAACGATTAACAGCATCTTGTACCATCTCTTGCTGCTCTTTCGTCCCCTTCATCATAGCTAATAACGCTTCATAACCTTGACGCTGGTGGAATGATTCCTCTTTACAGACACGAATCATGGCACGACCATAAGGTCCATATGAGCAGCGGCAAAGTGGAATCTGATTCATAATCGCCGCCCCATCTACTAACCAACCAATCACACCAACATCGGCCCAATTTAAGGTGGGATAATTGAAGATAGAGCTATACTTAGCTTCACCAGAATGGAGCTGCGCTAGCACCTCGTCACGACTAACGCCAAGTGTCTCTGCTGCTGAGTAGAGATAGATTCCATGCCCCCCCTCATCCTGAACTTTAGCAATCAATATTGCCTTCCGATTCAGACTTGGAGCACGACTAATCCAATTCCCCTCAGGTAACATTCCCACTATTTCACTATGAGCATGTTGACTAATTTGACGCACTAATGTCTGACGATAAGCTTCTGGCATCCAATCTTGGGGCTCAATTCGCTCATCATTATCTATACGTGCTTCAAAGGCGGCTAAGAGATTCTGATCCTCCTCTTCTGGCCTTTTTACACGACGCTTAGGTTTTACATTATCGGGTACATTAAAAGATTGTGTATACATCCCTTCCTCCTCTCGAATTTTATACGTTATCTATTATTTATTATTGTTAGGATGCTAATGATATTTACTTAGCAATCAGGACCTTAACGTATTAAAAGGTCACGCTCCTTTATCATATTTAATTATTCTCTAGCCAGTACGGCTTCCGCTTCTCTAAGAAGGCACTAATCCCCTCTTTAGCCTCATCGGTCATACGCTGTTTTGAGATTCTTTTCGCCGTCTCTTCCACTACGTTACCATCAATTGGCTTATGAGCGATAGCACTAATTAAATCTTTTGCTGCAAATTGTGCTTCCGTGCCACCTATGCGTAAAGCGTCAACTAACTCAGCAATTTTATTATCGAGCTCCTCCTCCGGAACCACCTCATTTACAAGATTGATTCGATATGCTTCTTCTGCATCAATCATCTCTGCCGTCTGGAAGTAACGTAGTGCATGTTTAGGCCCTATCGCCCGTAACACGTAAGGACTAATCACCGCAGGAATAATTCCAAACTTAACCTCCGAGACCGCAAAGCGCGCATTATCTGCTGCAACAGCCATATCGCATGCCGCTGTCAATCCGGTTCCTCCACCTAGTGCTGCACGTTGAACACGCGCTATCGTTGGCTTATTAAGATGGGCAAGATCATGCAACATCTGGGCAAAGATTCGTGCATCCTCTAAATTCTCTTCATAAGTTAGGGTTGAGGCCCGCTTCATCCAGTTGAGATCTGCCCCTGCTGAAAAGTGACGTCCACGACCAGCTAAGATAACAACGCTGATCGTCTCATCAGCATTGATCTCTCGACAAGCCGCACTTAACTCATTGATCAGTGCCTCATCAAATGCATTGAACACGTCGGGGCGATCCATCCAGATCGTAACAACATCACCATCACGCTCTAACGACAAAGTGGTGTAACTCATCCCTTTCTCCTTTGGTTTATCCATTATTATTCTTTTTTACTCTAAAAGGATATAGATCAAGATCAAGTTTTACTCTTTAAATCTCATTTTTACTCTTTGAGCTTGCAAAAAATGATCTGATCATTCCTTTCGATCTCTATTTAAATAGCTCTAAGTAAGAGCTTATCGATTATTAAACTTAGGGTCACGCTTCTCAACAAATGCACGCATCCCCTCTTTTTGATCTTCTAAAGCAAAAGAGGCTTGAAATGTTCTTCGCTCAAAGAGAAGACCCTCCTCTAGTGAGGATTCAAATGCTCGATTGACAGACTCTTTAACCATTAATACTGCTGGTAGAGAGTAAGAGGCAATAAGTTGAGCGGTCTCCATCGTCTTCTCTAAGAGAGAATCTCCATCAATAATCCGCGCTACCAACCCTGCACGCTCCGCCTCATCAACATCCATCATACGCCCTGTTAAGCATAGATCCATCGCTTTTGCCTTTCCTACAGCACGGGGTAAGCGTTGAGTTCCCCCTGCTCCAGGAAGCGCACCCAATTTAACCTCTGGCTGCCCAAACTTAGCGGTAGTACTCGCAAAGATTAGATCACACATCATAGCTAGCTCACAGCCACCACCTAACGCATAACCCGAAACAGCAGCCAAAATTGGCTTACGTACTCGCTTAATTGGATCCCAGTTACGACTAACAAAATCACCACGATAGACATCCATATAATCGAACTCCATCATCTGATCAATGTCAGCTCCTACCGCAAAAGCTCGCTCATTGCCGGTAATTACCATGCAATGAATATTATCATCTGCATCATATGCTAATAACGCATCACGAACAGCATCGATTACTGCATCATTAAGCGCATTTAGCACTTCGGGACGATTAATCGTTATCAATCCCACCTTACCTACTGTTTCTGTTAATACAATGCTCATTATCACTCCTTTGATACGGCTATTGAACGACTACTCATCAACGCGCTCAATAATAAGTGCGATCCCTTGACCAACACCAATACACATAGTGCAGAGTGCATAACGCTTTTTAGTACGTTCTAACTCATAGAGAGCTGTTGTAACTAAACGAGCACCACTCATCCCTAAAGGATGGCCGATAGCGATCGCGCCACCATTAGGATTTACTCTAGGATCATCATCTTCGATCCCTAATGTACGCAAAACTGCTAATGCTTGTGCTGCAAATGCCTCATTCAATTCGATGATATCCATCTCATCTAAAGTTAAGCCTGTCTGCTTTAACACTCTCTGCGTTGCCGAGACTGGGCCAATCCCCATAATTCTCGGTTCGACACCACTTGCAGCCATACCAACGATTCGAGCTCTTTTGCGCAGGCCGTGTCGTTTAGCCGCCTCATCTGAAGCGATTAGTAGCGCACACGCCCCATCATTAACCCCTGATGAGTTTCCAGCTGTTACTGTAAGATCTGGGCCATTAATGGGGCGCAACTTCGCCATCACCTCTAAAGAGGAGTCTGGACGAGGATGTTCATCTTTATCAAAAATAAAAGGATCTTGACGGCGACGCTCAACCGTAACGGGAATAAGCTCATCCTTAAATTTGCCTGCTTTATCTGCCGCCGCCCACTTCTTTTGCGAAGCAACCGCAAAGCGATCTTGATCTTCACGACTAACAGTAAACTCTTCTGCTACATTATCTGCAGTCTCAGGCATAGTATCGGTACCATAGAGCTCATCCATTTTTGGGTTTGGAAAACGCCAACCGATTGTTGTGTCGTAAACACGCGCATCCCGTGACCACGCTTGCTCAGCCTTACCCATAACAAATGGAGCGCGAGACATACTCTCAACACCACCTGCAATAAGAAGATCTAACTCTCCTGATTTAATACTGCGAGCAGCTAAGCCAATTGCATCTAAACCTGAGCCACAGAGACGATTAACCGTTGTTCCTGGTACATCAATTGGTAAGCCGGCTAATAATGCCCCCATTCGCGCAACGTTTCGATTATCTTCTCCTGCTTGATTCGCACATCCATAGATAATGTCATCAACCTCTTCCCATTTAACAGATGGGTTTCGCTCAATTAATGCTCTCATAGGAAGAGCGGCTAAGTCATCAATTCTTATCGTGGAGAGCGCCCCTCCATAACGACCAATAGGGGTTCTAATAGCATCACAAATATAAGCATTGTTACTCATCTCATTCTCTCCTTATGAATTCTTTCTATTATCAATAACACGTTTCGCCTTACCTACTTCAGTTCGCGGCAATGAGTTAAACTCAAGGACTTCTACTTCTGCAGAGACACCAATATTATTCCGCACCGCCTTATGGAGACGATCAGCCACTCGATAGAGTTCACCCTCCCCAATATCTTTAATGGAGATACCTTGCTGTAACTCACAGACAATCCGAAGTGTATCCAACACTTGAACCCGGTTAACTTCAATAAGATAATTCCCAGAGAGACGTTTATCCTCAAGAATATACTCCTCAATTTGAGTCGGGAACACATTCACTCCACGGATAATTAACATATCGTCAAAGCGACCCGTGATTGGCCCAATTCTGCGGAATGATTTCGTTGTTGGAGGCAAAATAGTGGCTAAATCTCGCGTTCTGAAACGAATTACCGGAAATGCCTCTTTAGTAAGAGAAGTAAATACAAGCTCGCCCTCCTCCCCATCTGGCAATACTTCCCCCGTTTCAGGATCAATAACCTCAGCATAGAAGTGATCCTCCCAAATAACAGGCCCATCTTTACCAACAACACACTCCGATGCGACACCGGGGCCAAGCACTTCTGTTAAACCATAGATACTTACCGCATCAATTCCTAGCTGGGTCTCTAACTCACTACGCATACTGGCAGTCCAAGCCTCTGCACCAAAGATTCCTACCTTCAATGGATTATCAGCGGGTTTTATCCCTTGCCGTTTCAACTCTTCTGCCACAACTAATGCATAAGAGGGGGTAGACATTAACACCGTAGAACCAAAATCTAACATCGATTGAACTTGTCGTACGGTATTTCCTCCGGAGATTGGTACGGCACATGCACCAAGATACTCAATTCCATAGTGAGCACCTAGCCCCCCTGTAAAGAGCCCATAACCATAGGCATTCTGAATAATATCTTTAGATGATCCTCCTGCAGCCACTATAGAGCGTGCAATAAGATGGGACCACATCTTAATATCATTTGCTGTATAACCCGCAACAATCGGCTTACCTGTTGTCCCCGACGATGCATGAAGACGAACAACATCATCCATCGATGTAGCAAACAACCCAAAGGGATAGGTGATTCTTAAATCATCCTTCGCCATAAAAGGGAACTTACTAATATCAGAGAGAGTTTTAAAATCATCAGGATGAACACCTGCTTCATCAAAGCGCTTTTTATGGTAGGGTACATTGGCATAAACTCGATGGAGCGTATCCCGTAGACGTCTAAATTGAAGCGACTCGATCTCATCACGGCTTGCGGTTTCTATCGGGTCTAACCCTCTAACTAATTGACTCATTTCTCCTCCTTTTGACCCCACTATGGGTCGATTCTCTATTTTTTATTCTTATTTTTAATATAAGCAACCACTAAGGATGGGTTACTCGAGTACTTCTCCGGGAATTTGGTAACTGTTACCTCTAAAAAGAGCAATCACCTTCCCATCTTGATTGGTGATGGTTACATCATATACACCGGTTTTACGGGTTCGATTACGCTCTACAGCTTCTGCTACTAGACGATCCCCTTCGAATCCTGGTGCTAAAAAATCGATACTGCACGATGAGCTAATCGTTTTGAAGTTATAACTATTACAAGCATAAGCAAAGGCTGTATCTGCAAAGGAGAAGAGAACTCCACCATGACAACTTTGATGCCCATTAAGCATTGCTTTTGTCACGACCATCTCAGTTTTTGCATACCCCTCTTTAATCTCAAGGAGCTCAACCCCAATTTCATGTGGAAATCGCTCATCAGCACGCATGCGCGCTACCACTTGTTCCGCTAATGACTTACTCATAGAAGGCTCCTTCTGCAAACAGCTTTTGCGCTAATAGTGGAGAGAGACGATATCGATCCTCACCATATGATTGATGTAGGTTCAAAAGTGTACGCCCAATATGATCGATACCCACCTCATCGGCCCAGGCTAAGGGGCCTTTAGGGTAATTAACACCCAATGTCATAGCGGTATCGACTGCCTCAACACTACCAACATTTTGATTGACGGCATCTGCTGCTTCATTCGCTAACATAGCCACTGTTCGCATCACTAACAGCCCTGGAGTATCTTTAATGACTGACACCTTAAAGTCGAGAGCTTGTAACAGTGCAATGACAGAGTTTAATGCTGAGTCACTACACTGCTCTGCTCTACTAATCGCTATATGATCAGCTTTTTGATAATCGAGTGCTAAATCAATACTCACGACATTTTCTTCACCACAGGAGTAGGCCATCTGTGTAGCACTTGCACCATTCGCTAAATAGAGAAGTGCCTCACCTACCTGTAGAAGTCGCTCATCTTGCTGCGCCTCCTCCTCATAATTATAAGGTAGCCCCTTCTCTTTAAAGCGCGCCTCAAATCCTTTTAAGTTACGAAGGCTCTCTAGATATAGCGTAACCTCCTCACCATTAAGTGATCGATCTGGGGCAATATCTGGCGTTGGATTTTCAGCATCTTCACCATATTGATAGAAGCCTCGACCACTCTTCCGTCCTAAGAAGTTCGCATCCACTAGCTCTTTTTGTATCAGTGATGGTAAGAAGCGTTGATCATAATAGTAAGCACGCCATACAGACTCTGTAACAGAGTAGTTAACATCATGCCCGATAAGATCCATCAATTCGAAAGGCCCCATACGAAACCCTCCTGCTCCTCGAATTGCTGCATCGATTGTCGCAGGAGTCGCCCCATTCTCCTCTACTACTCGGAGGCTCTCAGCATAAAATGGACGTGCAACACGATTAACAATGAATCCTGGAGTTGAACGAGTATGGACCGGGACTTTGCCCATAACTTTTGCAGTTTCATAAAGCTGCTGTAATACCGCTTGGTCTGAAGCTAATCCCGAGACAATCTCCACAAGCTTCATCAGTGGCGCCGGATTAAAAAAATGCATTCCAGCTAAGCGCTCAGGGTAGTTGAGTGCACTACCAATTGCTGTTACGGAGATCGATGAAGTATTTGTTGCAAAGATTGTCTCTTGCCGTGTAATTGTTTCTAACGACTTAAATAGCTCCTGTTTCACTGAAAGATCTTCAACGATCGCCTCAATAACCAAATCAGCATCATGGAGATCATCTAAACTCTCTACAGTCTTAAGAGCAGCAATAGCTTCTTCACCTCTCTCTTTACTAACACGCTCTTTCTCTATCATTCGAGAGATAAAACCTTTTGCCGAGTTCGCCCCCTTCTCTGCCGCACCCTCAAAAGCATCATATAATTTAACCTGATAGCCTGATAGTGCAGCTACCTGGGCAATACCAGCACCCATAGTGCCAGCACCAATCACCGCAACAAGACTCCCCTTTGGTAATGCCTTGATCTCTTCTGTCACTTTAATTTCTCCCTTTAAACTTTGGTGCACGCTTCTCACTAAAAGCGCTTACTCCTTCAAGATAGTTCTCTGTCTTTCCTAGCTGCCCCATTACTCTAGCCTCATCGTCAAGATGCTCCTCTAAAGTATGACTATAAGAGCGTTCTATCAGCTGACGAATCTCTACAAGTGCCGGAGTTGGCATTCGGCTGACTTGAGTTGCCAGTTTCTCTACCTCACTAGCAAACTCCTCCTCTTGCACTGCCGACCAAATAAGGCCCATCTTCTCTGCTTCTGTCGCAAAGAGAGGTTCACCTAATAAGGCTAATCCCATCGCCTTAGCATGCCCGATATATCGAGGCAAAAACCACGAAGCTCCTGTATCAGGAATTAATCCGATTTGAGCAAATGCTAAAATAAATCGCGCTTTCTCTATTGCCACAATAAAGTCACAAGCAAGCGCTAATGAGACTCCTGCTCCCGCAGCAACCCCATTAACCGCAGCAATAGTTGGGAAAGGGAGAGTTCTTAAAGCAAGCACTAAAGGCTTATAGAATTCCTGCACTACAGCTTCAAAATCGGGGGCTTCTCCAGATGGACCAAACGCAACCTCTTTAGCACCCAAATCTTGGCCCGCAGAGAATGCACGACCTTCACCTGTTAGAACCAATACGCGAACAGAATCATCCTCCTTAGCCTGCGTTAATGCCGCTAGAATCTCTTGATGCATCTCGGCATTAAAACTATTCATCTTCTCAGGACGATTGAGGGTGAGGCGAGCAATACCCGCCTCAACACCATACTTAATTGTTGTAAAACTCATGGATTAAGCCTCTTCATGGGGAATATGGTAACGACGCTGAATCACTCTAAAGCGATTCGCCACAAATGCAGAATCAGCATAAGATGCGTTAGCCGCAGGGTTTCCACCCGTTCCATGATAATCTGAATAAGCCGCAGATTGGTTTACAAATACCCCACCTGTTAGGTTAATTGATAACGCAACTTTAGAGTCCCATGTAGCCTCTGTCATTGCATCGATATATGCCTCATCTGTTGAGTAGAGTCCCGCTGTTAATGCACCATGTGCTTTGGCCACCTCAGTTGCGGTCTTAATCGCATCAGCAGCATCTTTAGTCTTAACAATAAAGCTAATGGGACCAAAGTACTCCTCTCGATAGACGCTATCTTCGGCATCACATGTTAAGAGAACAGGTGTATAGACTACAGCTTTAGGGAATTGCGGGTTTTCTAATCGCTCTGAATTAAGGATTACAGGAGCAAACTCCCCTTTATTGGCTCGCTCAACACGCTCAATTGTATCTTTCGATTGGAGTGCTCCTAATACCGCATGAGCAACCTCAGGCTTGCTTAAAAACTTTGTGACCGCTGCCCCAAGATCCTGACAAACATCATCAAAAGATTTATGCCCCTCATCCGTCTCAATTCCACCCTCTGGAACAAAAATCGCTTGGGTCGTTGTACACATCTGTCCCGAAAAGAGTGAGAGGGTAAAGGCGATATTACGCAACATTGCCTGATAGGCATCGGTGGACTCAATCAAGATATGATTAACTCCAGCTAACTCAGCGTAAGTTTGCGCTTGACGACAGTTATCGATCAACCAATCACCAAAGGCATTACTACCAGTAAAATCGATCGATTTAACATCCTCATGATTGACAAGCTGATGTGTAATGGCGCGATCAGGAGCAATACAGAGTGAGACAAGATTCTTATCAAGACCCACCTCCTCTAACACCTCATGAATAACGCGTACAGTAATCGCTGCAGGTAAGATCGCATCTCTGTGCGGTTTTAAGATTGCCCCATTTCCAGTAGCTAATGTAGCAAAGAGACCAGGATAGCTATTCCATGTTGGGAATGTACCACACCCGATAATTGCACCAACACCTCGACCGACAACCTCATAATGCTTCTTCATTAACAAAGATGGATGTTTTCCTTGTGGCTTCTCCCAAATTGTTGTCTCTGGAACAAATGCCTGCTCACGATAAGCGTATGCGACAGCCTCTAATCCACGATCCTGAGCATGAGGACCTCCCGCCTGGAAAGCCATCATCCAGCCCTGCCCTGAAGTCATCATGACCGCATTAGCAATCTCAAAACTACGCTTATTTAAGCGCTCAAGAATCTCTAAACAGACGCCAGCACGCCCTTTAGCTCCAATCTTCTGCCAAGGTTTCATTGCCGCTTTACTTGCTGCAACTAGCTCATCAACATCCGATACAGGATAGGTAACGTTAAGATCGACACCATAAGGGGACTCTTCTGCGCCATGCCACTCCTTAATACCCACCTGATCTAATTCAAACTTCTTGCCTAGATGGGCCTCAAATGCAGCCTTACCCTCATCTGCTGCACTCTCTCCATAAACAGAGCGGCTTGGCATCTCATTATAAGCTGACCAAAAATGACGCTTCTCAATCGCTTCTAGCGCACTCGTTAATGTGTCCAGATGCTTCTCATATAGCTTAGATGACATTTACTTCCTCCAATTATCATGTGGTATCCCCTAATACGCTTAGGGTGGTTATGATTAATCTTGGAGTACTAAAGCCACATCGATTAACTAATCAACAATCATCTATTTAACAGATTTTAGGCGCGATAAAACGCTAAAGCCTATTACTTAGAGGCTTTACCAAAACCTATATATCTCTTCGCTTAACTAGCAACACAATAGATCCATTGTGTTTGAGAGCCGATGATGATCAGCCATTGAATGTGACATTAATCCTCCTTAAAAATCTAGTACCGCATTATTCTTTATTTATTATTACTCGTTGCGGCCTATGCAATTAATTATTATTTATTTAATATTCTGCATATCAGTTAAGGTATAACCACTTTTAACATAAGTCAAGAGATCTTACTTTCCCCCCATTAGTAGATTATAATTTCATAAAAAGCCGCCTCTTTAATGTTTAAAATATGATCGGTAGCGCAATTCCTAATTAACCCTCTATAGCGTTATATGAGATAACGTCAGATCAAGAACAACTAATCAACGCAGCTTTGTAATACCCAATGGAGAGTAAGTAAGCATGAATGATCTACAGAATATTGCCCCATTTCACTTTATTAAACGCACTGATGCTCCATCAGAGCTCTATTTTGAGGCCGATCTTCGGTATGAGCTATTTGAAGATCTTGGATACTCTTGTAGTGGAATGGTCTGGGTCGATCTAATTGAGCTCTTTTTAGAAGAGAACTTCCCAGATCTACTCCCCCTCTTTCAGTATGAGCCTGAGCAGGATCTCTGCGTTATTCTTGGCCCTTTCGAAGAGCTAAAACTCTTCACTCTTGAGTTTCACTCTATCTTTTACGATGATGCTCTACTAGAGGAGCTAATCCTACAGCTATAGTCAACCTCTAACCAAAACAGTTATACGAAATATATACTATCTAATTGATTTTCTTTTGACTTAATATTTGAGTTTATCAGTTACTGATCTCTAATTAATAGCCATATAACCAGCAACATTAATGGTTAGATAGAGTAAACAACAGCACTCAAAATGAGCATATAATAGTCAGTCTCATTTTAGAGGTTGACCTAGCAAAAGTAATCCGTATAATTGGTTTCCTAATGCGAGAGTGGCGGAATTGGTAGACGCACTGGATTTAGATTCCAGCGCCGAAAGGCGTGAGAGTTCAAGTCTCTCCTTTCGCACCATATACAAATTATGGTGATACAATCACCTTAAACTCTTTAAAAGGTGCGGAAACGCACCTTTTTTTATTTATCACTAGTGAAATTAACCCATTTATTAATTAGGTAAAAAATATGTCAACTGTAGAAACATTAGAAGGTCTGAAGCGTCGCATTCATATTAAGCTCGATACAGATACCGTCAAAGAGGAGATTGAAAAGCGCCTCAAAGCATTAGCGCGTCGTGTGCGTGTTGATGGTTTCCGCCCTGGTAAAGTACCTGTAAAAATTGTTCGTGGCATGCATGGTGAAGAGGTTGAACTTGAGGTAATTAACGACCAAGTTAGCGAAGCGTATCGTACAGCAATGAGTGAAAATCAAGAGCTCAAACCTGCAGGGTATCCGGAGATTACACCTGTAGAAGAGAAGGAGTATGAGTTCTATGCCGAGTTTGAGGTCCTTCCCGAGTTTGAGATCAAGGGATTAGATGCATTAAAAGCAACTAAAATCACCTCAGAAGTGACTGATGAAGATCTCAACAAAATGATTGAGACCCTACAGAAACAGCAAGCAAGCTGGAATGTAGTTGAGCGTGCTGCAGAGGAGAAAGATCGTTTAAAAATCGACTTCATTGGCAGTATCGATGGTGTTGAGTTTGATGGCGGCAAAGGTGAGGATGTTCCCTTAGTTCTTGGCTCCGGCGCTATGATCCCTGGATTTGAAGAGGGATTAATCGGTGTTACTGCAGGTGAAACACGCACTATTGATGTAACCTTCCCTGAAGAGTATCATGCCGAAGCCCTTAAAGGGAAAGAGGCGCAGTTTGAGATTACCGTACATGAAGTAGCCGAGCCTCTCTTACCTGAAATTAATGAAGAGTTTGCCAAAAACTTTGGTGTAGAGGATGGTTCTGTAGAGACCTTCAAAAATGAACTTAAAGCCAATATGGAACGTGAAATGAAAAACGTTATCCAAAATCGCTTTAAAAATGAGTTAATGACTGCATTAGCAGAGCAAAACCCTATTGAGGTGCCAGAAGCATTAGTTCAAAACGAAGTACAAAATATGGCACGTCAATCAAATTTCCCTGAGCCAAAGAATCAGGAACAGGCAGACCAAATTATGCAGATTGCACTCAACTCTTTTGGTGAAGAGGCTAAAAAACGTGCAGCACTAGGCTTAATTATTGGCCAACTCATTACAGAAAAAGAGATCGAGTTAGATACAAAATATGTCGATGCACGTTTAGAGCTAATTGCATCTACCTATGAGGATCCTGAAGAGGTGATTGAATACTTTAAGAGCAATGAACAGAGTATGCAGTCAATCCGCAATCTTGCATTAGAGGACCAAATAGTTGATCTATTGGCTGAAAATGCTGAGATTACCGAAGAGAAACTTAGTTTTGATGAACTAATGAATACTCCACAGATGTAATTAAAGGTCCTGCCCTTTACATTAGAATCTAAATTAAGTATAATTCTTTGATGGTCGCCATAGGGCGTATTATTTAACTATAAGCAGTATTTAATTGAGGTGATAAATCAATGCCTTCCGTAAAAATTCGCGAAAATGAACCTTTTGAGGTTGCAATGCGCAGATTTAAGCGCGCAACTGAAAAAGCCGGAATTATCACAGAAGCACGAGCACGTGAATTCTATGAGAAACCGACTGAGGAACGTAAGCGTAAGGCAGCGGCAGCACAAAAGCGTCATTATAAACGTATAATGCGTGAGTCGAACCGCCGTATCCGTTACTACTAATCTAATAAAGAGTAAGATGTAGTAATCTAAAATAATCAATAAGAAAGCTCTAATACCATTAGAGCTTTTTTTATTGGGTTAAATCTAATCGGAGTGAGAATTATGATCAATAGAAGAGTTATTTTCCCTACTACTATCCTCGCCATCTCCCTATTAGCTATAGTAGGGTGCAGCTCAACCCAAAGTAGCCATAGCAGCTCCTTTAGGGGCTCACATAACATCAATCATAGTAGCAATCACCAAGCTTATGGAAGTATTCGATATGGATACCAGCAGAGCAGATCGAACTCTACAGCAACAATGAGGAATAGCTATATCGGCATCAAAAGTGAGTAATAAAAAAGAGGGGTTACAATCACCCCCCTCCCATACAGCTACTCTAATCTTAGCTAAACTCAATCTATAACTTAGTGGCGTGCAACCATTAACTTCTTGATTTCTGCAATCGCCTTAGCTGGATTTAGCCCTTTAGGACAGGTATTAGTACAGTTCATAATGGTGTGACAACGATAGAGTTTAAAAGGATCTTCTAACTCATCTAGGCGCTCACCAGTATACTCATCTCTACTGTCAGCAATAAAACGATAAGCTTGCAATAGAACCGCGGGGCCTAAATATTTATCAGAATTCCACCAATAACTTGGACATGAGGTCGAGCATGATGCACACAAAATACACTCATAAGCACCATCAAGTTTACGACGCTCCTCTATCGATTGTAGTCGCTCCGTAGGTGGATTAGGTGTATCACTCTTTAGCCAAGGTTGAATAGATGCATACTGGGCATAAAAGTGGGTCAAGTCTGGAACCAGATCTTTAATGACCTCCATGTGGGGTAGCGGATTAACAATAACCTCACCACCAGGAATATCTGAGATCGCTTTTGTACACGCTAATGTATTTGTTCCACCAATATTCATCGCACATGACCCGCAAACCCCTTCACGGCAAGAGCGACGAAGTGTTAGCGTTGGATCCATACTATTTTTGATTAGCAATAACGCATCTAAAATCATAGGACCACATGCATCTAAATCTACTTCGTACCGATCATATCGTGGATTCTCTCCACTATCTGGATCCCATCGATATACTTTAAAGACTCGTTTATTTGTTGCATCTTCATTCTTAAAGAATTTTCCTTCTTTAATAATTGAATTAGCCGGCAACTTAAATTCCGCCATTGTTCTCTTTTCCTCTGCTCTTCTCTTCTATTGATTGTTTAGTCATTAAGGGTAGCGATAGGGAAGAATTTCAAGAATCATTCCCTATCGTTACTACATTGATTAGTATACGCGCTCTTGCGGTTCAATATACTCAACCTCATCGGTTAGGGTATAAGTATGAACAGGACGATAACCAAAGGTTACCTCACCATCCTCATCTAACCATGCATAGGTATGAGTCATCCAGTTCTCATCATCGCGATCTGGATAATCCTCTCGCGCATGTGCTCCACGCGACTCTGTACGGTTATAGGCTGACTTCACTGTAGCCATCGCACACACCAATAGATTCGAAAGCTCTAATGTTTCAACAAGATCGGAGTTCCATATCAAACTACGATCATGAACCTTAACATCCTTAAACTGAGCAAAAGCCTCTTCGATACGTTTAATACCATCACGCAAAGTCTCTTCCATACGGAAGACTGCCACATCTTCCTGCATCGCTCGCTGCATCTTATCTCTAAGTTCTGCAGTAGTAATCGATCCATCTGCATGACGAATTGCATCAAAACGATCTAAAATACGAATTACCTCATTCTCATCTATATCTTTCTGAGATGCATTCGGCTCTAAGATTTCAGCACAACGATTTGCCGCAGCACGACCAAAGACCACAAGATCTAAAAGCGAGTTAGATCCTAAACGGTTTGCGCCATGTACAGAGACACAAGCAGCCTCACCAATTGCCATAAGACCGGGCACTACGGCATCTGGATCACCATCACGCAGCGTTACCACCTCACCATGATAATTAGTGGGAACTCCACCCATGTTATAGTGAACAGTTGGTATAACAGGAATAGGCTCTTTACGTACATCAACATCCGCGAAGATACGCGCACTTTCAGCAATACTCGGTAGACGCTCCTCAATAACTTCTGGCCCTAAATGCTCTAAGTGAAGATTAACATGGTCCTTATTAGGGCCGACACCACGCCCCTCACGAATCTCAATCAAGATTGACCGAGAGACCACATCTCGGGATGCTAAATCCTTAGCATTAGGTGCATAGCGCTCCATAAATCGTTCGCCATTAGCGTTCGTTAAATACCCCCCTTCACCTCGAACACCCTCTGTTATTAGGCAGCCTGCGCCATAAATACCGGTTGGGTGAAATTGCACAAACTCCATATCTTGCAGAGGTAAACCTGCGCGAGCAGCCATACCATTACCATCGCCAGTACAGGTATGAGCACTTGTAGCAGAAAAGTACGCACGGCCATAACCGCCGGTAGCTAAAACAACCATTTGTGCTCTAAAGACATGCATGGTTCCATCAGCTAAGTTCCAAGCAACAACTCCGCGACACTCCTCATCTTCCATGATTAAGTCGAGTGCAAAGTATTCAATATAGAATTCTGCATTATGTTTTAAAGATTGTTGATAGAGTGTATGCAACATAGCATGGCCTGTTCTATCTGCTGCTGCACACGTTCTTTGGGCCTGACCCTCCCCATAATTGGTAGTCATGCCACCAAAGGGGCGCTGATAGATTTTACCATCCTCTGTTCGTGAAAATGGTAAACCATAATGCTCTAGCTCTAAGATTGAGGGAATTGCTTCACGGCACATATACTCAATAGCATCCTGATCTCCCAACCAGTCAGATCCCTTAACGGTATCATACATATGCCAGCGCCAATCATCCTCACCCATATTCCCTAAAGCAGCAGAAACACCCCCTTGAGCTGCTACAGTATGAGAGCGGGTAGGAAACACTTTAGTAACGCACGCTGTTTTAAAACCCTTTTCAGCCATCCCTAATGTTGCACGCAAACCGGCACCACCTGCTCCGACAACAACAACATCATAGATATGCTCAATAATCTTATAATCTTTATACTCTTTTAAGTTCATTCTTTTTAGTCCTTCCCTCTAGCCTTTATACGCCAACAGCAATCTTCAATACAGCTACAACCGCAGCTAGGCCAAACATCGATAATATAACCTTAATTGCCCATAGCAGAGCTAAACGCCGACCTGTACTACTGACATAATCCTCAACAATCATCTGTAATCCAACGATTGCGTGATAAAATCCGGTAACAATAAGGGTAAGTAGCAATACGGTATTAAAAGGCTTTCCTATCCATGTAATGACATCGCTATACGATGCGTTCATATAACGTGCAAATGAGAAAGCAAACCATAAAAAAAGAACTCCTAGCACCACTGCCGAGAGCTTCTGCCTTAGCCACTGCCGTGACCCACTACGCGCCGATCCTAAACCTTTAACGCGCCCTAATGCTGACTGATGTTTCATCCCTCTCCTCTCCTATGCCGAAAAGCCAACGAGTAAAATAATAATGGCGAGAATTGGTGCTGCAATCTGTACCATTTTTGCTGATCTTCTAGCTTCCGGAATCGTTAAGCCTTTCCCCATATCCCAGAAAAGATGACGAATACCATTAAAGAAATGGTAGCACGCTGCAAAGGTACCAATAATTACGAAGATCATTACAAACCAGTTTGTCAGGAAATTCTGTACCTTTCCTAATGCATTAGGGCCTGCCGCTGCCGCCCCTAACCATAACCCAATAACAATAAGGATAAAAACTAATGAGATCCCTGATAGTCGGTGAAGAAAACTCATCACCGAAGTGATCTGAAATTGATAGCCTTTATCATTACTGTTTGCCAACTGCCCTTTCGTACCTAACATGAAAGGGGATAAAGGCCGCTTACCCTGACTCATAATGCCTCCGTTTTTTATGAAGTAGTAAATAGAAGTAACCGTAACTCCGCCATTTTGCCAACATTTTGTCAAACTTTCAACTTAAACCTACATAATCACTACCTGCTAAATTTAGCCATAAATCCTCATGTTATGTAGATAAGAATTAGAGCGTAAGATCTCTACCCCTCTAAGAGCGCTCTAATGCTTCAATAGGTGCTAAATCTGCAGCTCTCTTTGCTGGAAAATATCCGAAAAGAATCCCGATAAAAAAGGATGAGAAAAATGCCAGTCCGATCGATAATGGGGAGAAGGTTAATGCCATATTACCAACCTCAGCCTGATTAAAGAGATACCCTGTCCCCAACGCTATTGAGAGTCCGATGACCCCTCCGATAATACAGACCAATATTGACTCAATTAAAAATTGTTGTGATACATCACTTTTGCGAGCCCCTACAGCCATTCGCATTCCAATTTCTCGTGTGCGCTCAGCAACTGAAACAAGCATAATATTCATTACTCCGATTCCCCCCACTAAGAGTGATATCAACGCAATCGATGTGATTAATATTCGCATCACCATAGTGGTTGATTGGATTGTCTCTCTTAAGGCATCAGCATTAAAGATAAAGAAATCCTTCTGCCCATGAAGTTGGGTAAGAATCTCTGTGATACTCTTCTCTGCTAGCTTGATATTGACATCATCCTTAACTCGAATCGTTATATTTCTTAAGTGGCTCTCCCCTAACATTCGCTTCATCGCCGTAGAATAGGGGATCCAGATCGTCATTGTTCCACTCCCCCCCATTCGTTCTGACTTCGATTTTGCGACCCCAATAATACGTACTGGAAGATGATCGAGCATGATCACTTCACCAATAGGATTTCCCCCATAGGGGAAGAGAGTATCTAAACTATTTTGATCAATCACCGCCTCTAGACGAAGCTCCTCTTCACTCACCTGATCAAAAGCTACTCCTTGCGCAATATCATACCCTTGGACATCAAAGTATTGATACCCAACACCCTGTATCGTTGCATTAATTGCAGAAATATTTTGATAGCGCACTCCAGTAGAGGTTGAGACCATTGGGGTGACACTATGGATAAATGGCTGCTCCTGAAGAACACGCACATCACTCGGTTTTAATGTTCGTATCCGTCCTGAACGCCGATCTCCAAATCCACTCCCTGGATAGACTGTTAGAGTGCTCGTACCCATAGCACTAATATCATCCAATATCTTATCTGTCGTCCCTCGTCCTAGAGCGATCACTAATACCACGGAAGCGATGCCAATAATAATTCCAAGCATCGTTAAAAATGTTCTCATTCGTTGCATCGACATGGAGATAATCGCCATATTAAATGCATTTATTAAGCGTTGAAAAGCTAACAGGTAGGGTGCACTCCGCTTAAAGCCTCTCTCTTCTTCTGCAGTAGGAGGCTCTCTTTTAACTACTTCACTATTTTGTCGATCATCAATAATCATCCCATCACGAATCTCGATAATTCGATCAGCATGAGCTGCAACCTCTGCATCATGTGTCACCATCACAATGGTGTGGCCTGCCTGATTTAGCTCTTTTAAGATCTCAAGAACAGCCTCCCCACTACTACTATCGAGTGCACCTGTCGGCTCATCTGCTAAAATAATCTCTCCCCCATTCATCAAGGCTCGTGCAATACTTACTCGCTGCTGCTGCCCCCCCGATAACTGGGTAGGATAATAATCGACTCGCTCTGCTAACCCTAAGCGCTCTAATAACTCCCGAGCACGTCGATCTCGCTCTTTCGGTGGCATCCCATAATATATGGCCGGCATCTCCACATTGCCTTTTGCCGTTAAGGTGTTCAGTAGATGGTAACGCTGAAAGATAAATCCAAAATGCTCTCGTCGTAGCCGCGCTAACCCCTCATCATCATACTCTGAGATATCTCGCCCATTAAAGAAGTAGTGACCTGAAGAGAGCTCATCTAATCCGCCAATAAGATTCATTAAGGTCGATTTACCAGAACCTGATGCTCCCATTATGGCGATAAATTCACCCTTATGGATTGTCAAATCAATCCCCTTAAGAACATCAACTCTCACTTCTCCCGTTAAAAAAGAGCGTGTTACCCCCTGTAACGTTATCAGTGGCATCTCCATTACCCTCTCCTTCTAGGAATTGCGCCTGGATGACGAATACCTCCCCGCTCCTCAGTCACTAACTCTGAGGTAACAACGTGCTCTCCTACAGCCAAACCTGACTTAATTTCGGTCAGTATATTATTAGAGATTCCTACCTCCACCTCTCTAGGTTCTAATCGTCCCTCACCTTTTAGCACCCAAACAATCTGCTTTCCCTCTTTTGCTTGGGGTATCTCATAACCACTAGGTTTAAAACGAAGCGCCATTGATGGGATAGCTAGAACATCCTTAGCCTCATCAGTTACTAAATAGACCTGCGTAGTCATATCAATATAGAATTTGCCATCACTATTATCGACATCAAACAATCCATTGTAGTAGATAGCCTCCCCCACATTAGTAGCCGTATTACCTACAGCGGTATTTTGAAAGGTCTCTGTTGCAGGTTCAATTTGGCGCAATATAGCCTCATAACGATTATTCGGTTCTCCTAAAATTGTAAAGTAAGCACGCGTCCCCACATCAACCTTTGTTACATCAGCCTCTGAGATCTGTGCCTTAATAGTCATCGTTGATAAGTTAGCAATTTTAACCAGTGTTGGGGCAGTCTGAACGGCATTAACCGTCTGCCCCTCTTTAACTATTTTAGCAACCACTGTGCCATCAATAGGCGCTAAAATCTTTGTATATGAGAGATCAAGTTCAGCCGTATCGAGACCTATCTGTGCTTGGGCTACCTGCGCTTCCAACGCCTCTAACTCTGCCTCAAAAACCTTAAGATTAGCTTCTGCTAAATCCACATCTGCCTGTGTCGTAGCGCCACTCTTAATAAGACGTCTTTGTCGCTCTAAATTAATGCGCGCATTAACAAGCTGCGCCTCTTTCGCTACTTTAGAGGAGATACTATTTTTAAGTCTCGCCTCACTATCCTTAAGATTATTCTGCTGTGGCAGATCATCGATCTCAACAATCAGCTGCCCACGCACTACCTTATCCCCTAACGCAACATGCATCTTCTGTATCTGACCTGATACCTGAGCGCCAACATCTACCTGCTCCGAGGCCTCTAGCTTACCATCAGCCAAAATATTCACCTCTATATCAGTTACTTTAACCGGCTCACTTAAATATGTTGTAACCTCACGCTTCTTAAAAAGAAGAAAGCCAACCATAAGTATACCAACGCCTACTAGCGCAACTCTCCAAATCCTATTTTTTTTCTCCATAGTTGAGCATTGCTCTCCTTATCATCTATAATCTGACTAATTGTTATCGATTATTTGTAAAAATATGTCTGCTCCGAGGCCAATTATAGAGCAAATATTAAAGAAAGGCTGAAATTGCCTCACCACTCTCGATTCAACCGATAGGAGTATCCCGATGCCCTTGCCGATCTTTCTTCTCTCCGCCCTACTGCTATTAGGCTTTCTTCTTCTTTACCATATCGTGATCACAAAAAAAATGGCGCAACTAAAGCGATACAATGAACTTCTGGTTGGGAAAATAGAGCTACAAGAGAAATATACCCAGTTGAAGAGAGAGCAGAAAGAGGAGCTCCTACAGAGAGAGCGAGAGATCAAAGCGCTAGAGAGACGTTCCCTATCGGAAGAGAACCTGCAATTACAGAAGCAATATAGAAGCAAACTTCAGACCCTCTACCGCAAAGAGGCTGAATACTCAATGAGGGCACAAGAGCAGCTGAACGAATGTCAAATATTGTTACAGAATATTGAGGATGAACTGCAACAATATGATAATTAGAGAGATGATAACTATTCAATAGAGTTAATTCATTACTAATTCCCACCACTAACCCCCATTAAAGGAAGCAGATTAAACCAATGCAAAGAGAGTTAAAGCCATTAGAGTTAGCACTCGTTATTCAACATCGGGAGGAGCAGGAGATCACCTCGCCCCCCTATCTTAATCGCGAAGAGAGCACTGAATTACTACAATTAATTGGGCAAAATATCCGACGTGAATATCCTAACATCACCCATACTGGATTGATTGGAATCGGTGCCCTCTACCACCTCAATCAAGTGATTCGACCTAACTTTCCGCTCTATACGCAACTTTTTGAGTTAGCAAAAATCCGCTTCCGTCCCAACAATTTTAAACCGCTCATTGTAGGTATTGGAACTGATGAGAAACACTTTGAAATTGATCTTTTCAATCGTGAAGAGAGTGAGTTTCAAGAGGTCTTACAGGTTATGCCACTTCTTACTCTACTACCCGAGAGCGCAGAGCAGAGAGCTTTCTATCTCACCTTAGAGGAGGAGCTCATCACCAAAAGCCATCTCAGTCAAAATCTTATCGATCTGATGAGGCAACGCTTTCATTTAGCAATTGAAAATATCTCATTGGTGACCTTAGGTGATCTTAATGGTCTTTTTGCATCACAGCTAATTCAGATTGGGCTAGAAGAGCTGTGGCAAATTATGCAGGCAGTAATCTTTAACTTAGATGAGCTGGTTGTCCAGTTAGGTAGTGGCCATCTCCTCTACTGGAAGCTTGATGAGGTTGCGCTCTTTACCCCTCATGAATCTATTTATGATGATGCAATGGCTGACTATCAACAGAGTTACCAAACATTTCAGCTCACAACACGACGTTTAACCCATCTATTTCAGAGCCATCTTATACCTCATCAAGAGATTATACTCTTTGATCCAACCCTCTTTAGACGACCCCCATCCCTAGAAGAGGTAAAAAAGGCAATAATGGGGCATATTAAAGCGCTCTAGAGCACATCTAGTTGATAGGCGTTAATTATAACAGGGCTCTATCTAACTAAACCCATTAAATAAAAACAGTATCTTAACCACCCCATTAACGGTATAGTGCTAAGCTCTACTCAGTAATAAAAGGAGTATATAAATGATGAAAAAGAGAGTTATTCTTCCCCTTTTACTAACCTTCTCGGTCATCTCTGCCGCCCCTATGGAGAGTGATGGCGAGATAGAGCAGTATGATATAACGATCTCCTCTAGCGAGCACATTCAGCAGCTAAAAAATCATATTATCGATCGTATTGATGCCCCCATAGACTTTATTACAGTTGCCGAAGTGACTAAGAGTGATGAGAGCGCTATCTACTATGTGGATGTTGTCTATAAACTCACCAATGATGAGGGTATTGAAGAGCTTTGGCATGGTCGCGGTCAGTTTGATGCTGATGGTTCTTTTATCGACCTTGTCAATGAAGGGCCCTATCAGCGCGCTGACGTTAGCGGTGACTAAAACTATTATCGACTGAGCAGTTAATCATTAACTCTATCGATATATAAAGAGAGCTACCGAAAGGTTATGCTCTCTTCTTTTAAGATTAGATTTTTGATTGAGTAACTCCCGATCATTATTGGAAAAGGTTTGAATAATCCCTCCCCCTCCTCCATTATAGTTAGATGATACGTTATTAATATGGTAGTGAAAGAGGAGCAAACCATGAACAGAGAGATAGTATCGATTCATCGTGCAACCCCGACAGAGGATGGTGCTGGTGTTAAATTAAAGCGGGTCTTTAGTAGTAACCTTTATCATCAAACCAATCCCTTTGTAATGCTCGATGAGTTTGGATCAGATCAATCCGCCGACTATATCGGTGGATTTCCTCCACATCCTCATCGCGGCTTTGATACGATCACCTATATGCTTAACGGAACCATGACTCATGAGGATAGCACCGGAAATCGTGGTGAAATTAGTGATTACGAAGTTCAATGGATGCGTACTGGCCGAGGTATTATCCATAGTGAGATGCCGGCACAAAAAGAGGGAAAAATGAGGGGAATGCAATTCTGGCTCAATATTCCTAAAGAGGAGAAGAGCCATGAGCCTGACTATCTCGATTATCCTGCAACCGCTTTAGGCACCCCCAACGGAAATAAGCTGCGCCTTATAGCAGGCTGCTATGGCAATCATTCAACTCCCTATCAACCTAAAGCCACCCGTATCCGCCTCTACCACCTCACCTTTGAAGAGAGTAACGATGAACTTATTGCGCTCCCTAAAGGGGATACCGCTATGCTCTATCTCTTAGAGGGTTCTCTCAAGATCCAAGAGAAGACCATACAGCCAACTGAAATGGCTATACTCTCCACCGAGGGCTCTAAAATTCATCTGCACGCTACCTTAGGGAGTGAGGTCATTATTATGAGTGGACATCCTATAGCTGAGCCTATGGTTCAACGTGGTCCGTTCGTAATGAATAGTGAAGAGGAGATTCAGCAAGCATTTTCAGATTACCGTGAAGGTAAATTTTAATTAGGTAGAAAGGCATCACAATCATTATAATCTGAGCCCGACACCTATCCTCAATACCATAAATACGATACACCCTAATCGCCACACTAGGAGGAACTATGGCTACTATAAATCTTGATGGAAAACATTATCCTGTAAATACAATATTTTGCATCGGCCGTAATTATGTAAATCATGTAAAAGAGCTAAATAATGAGCTACCAAAAGAACCGCTAGTCTTTTTCAAACCGCTCTCCTCCCTTACATCTCCGGAGAAGAGTATTCAATTACCTAAATACTCAAACAATATCCATTTTGAAGGTGAGCTTCTACTATATATTGGGGAGAAAGTAGCGGACAATCCCTATGGAATCACTAAAGAGGAGGCCCTCTCTGTTATTGAGGGTGTTGGCCTTGGGCTCGACTTAACGGCACGAGATATTCAAGATTTAGAGAAGAGCAAGGGGCATCCATGGTCAAAGAGCAAAGCGTTTCCACAAGCTGCCGCTCACTCTAACTTTATTGCTGTAGAGCAGCTTCCCAATTTAGAGCAGATCCATTATGAGCTGATCCACAATGGGCAGGTGAAACAGATTGGAAAGAGTCAATTAATGATCTTTCCATTACCTGAGATTATCCACTACCTCTCTAAAACTTTTGGGCTCTTTCCTGGTGATATCATCTATACCGGAACCCCTGAAGGGGTTGCACAGGTTCAACCTGGGGATACCATTACCTTACGCTTAGAAAATCACTTGCTAGAAGCGACTTTCCATTTTGAAAAAGCTTAATTAATAATAGATTTGAGATTGCACTTCCTACTTACTAAAGGGAGTGCAACTTGTCATCTACTCAAGAGCAATATCGAGCCCAATATCCAGTGCTTTTGCACTATGTGTTAACCAACCCATAGCAATATAATCAACACCGGTTTTAGCAACTTCAATCACCCTCTCAGGATTGATTCCTCCAGATGCCTCGGTTGCCGCATAACCTTTAGCCATCTCAACCGCCTCTGATAACTGAGTAATCGTCATATTATCAAGAAGAATTAAGGTAGCACCAGCTGACAGCGCCTCTTGTAGTTCTGCTAATGTATCCACCTCTACTTCGATAGGAATAAGATGCCCAGCTGCCTCCCTTGCACTCTTAATCGCCGCCTCGACCCCCCCTGCGATTGCAATATGATTATCTTTAATTAAAATTGCGTCATCTAGCCCCATACGATGATTTCGCCCCCCACCAGCACGGACAGCATATTTTTGCAACATCCTCATACCGGGGATCGTCTTTCTTGTACAAGTAATCTCGGTACCATAAGGTTTAACTGCCTCCACGACATTCGCCGTTGCAGTCGCAATCCCACTTAAATGGGTTAAAAAATTAAGCGCTGTCCGCTCTGCTGTTAGAAGGGAACGCCCCTTTCCAAAAACCTCAGCTAATACCTCTCCTGCCTCAACAAAAGTGCCATCCATCACCCATGGGGTAAATTGACTCTTTTCATCGACAATATGGAAGGCTAGTCGCGCAAGATCCATACCTGCAATCACCCCCGCTTCACGAGCAACTACCTTTAATTTCGCCTCTACCTCTATCCCTATGGTGGCATAAGTGGTTATATCACCTCGTCGCCCTAAATCCTCTTTTAGTGCCTCTTTAACCTTTGGTGCGATTAGTAGATCTAACAAGGGAGTTACAGAGTATTTTTTTCTCTCTTCAAGTTTATCTGTCATGACAATCCTCTAGCATCTGTTCATTTCAGTAATCCTAGCGATAAGCATCCTCTTTTTCAAGTAACAAATGGGATAAAAGGGGCAGAGAGGAGTGATTTATATTAATATACTCAGCAGAGTCCCTCTTCCACCTACGGTTTATTTATTCCATAAGGAGCGCCCTCTTATATATCATGTCGACGAAACAAGTAATCGATCCACAAATAAAGCGAGATCTACTAAAACGCTACTATGGCTATGATCAATTCAGACGGGGTCAAGAAGCTCTCATCGATGCTGTTCTTTTAGGGTACGATGCATTAGGAATTATGCCTACAGGGGGTGGAAAGTCTCTCTGTTACCAGCTGCCATCGCTTCTACTCTCAGGTGTAACACTTGTAATCTCTCCACTCATCTCATTAATGCAAGATCAAGTAGAGTCCTTAAAAGAGATTGGCATACCTGCTACATATTTAAATAGCACCCTCTCTCTTGATGAGCTACGCATCCGAATTGATGCCATTATGCAGGGGAAGTATCGCCTCATTTATGTTGCTCCTGAGCGCCTCAATAGCTATCTCTTTCCTATGGCAATGAATCGCGCTAATGTTGCCCTTATTGCTGTCGATGAAGCACACTGTATCTCTAAGTGGGGACATGACTTTCGACCCGCGTACCAGGAGATTCCTCGTTTTCTTAACGCTCTTGATAAGCGGCCTCCTATTGCTGCTTATACTGCAACTGCTACACCTCAAGTTATTGATGAAATTATCGAGTTACTTACCTTAAATGACCCAATCGAGGTCAATACTGGATTCGATCGCCCTAACTTAACCTATCAAGTAATCAAATCTGCAAAAAAAATTGACTATATCACGCAATTCATCACTACCTACTACCCTAAAGAGTCCGGCATCATCTACTGCTCTACTCGTCGTTCGGTAGATTCATTAACAGAGCGATTGATTAAGTTAGGCTTTAATGCTGCCGCCTATCATGCAGGCCTCACAAATCAAGAGCGATCTGAACATCAAAGAGGCTTTATTCGGGATGAAATTACAATTATTGTCGCTACTAACGCATTTGGTATGGGAATTGATAAACCTAATGTCCGCTTTGTTATTCACTACAATATGCCCCAAAATATGGAGGCCTACTATCAAGAGGCGGGGCGAGCAGGTCGAGATGGTGATCCAGCGCATGCAATCTTACTCTATACCCCTCGTGATATTAGTCAACAGAAATACTTTATTGAGCATCCCGAGCATGAGATTAGTGAAGAGCGTAGAGAACAACTCTACCAAAATCTGCAATTTTTAGTCGATTACTGCCATACACAAAAGTGTCTTAGGGGGGCTATTTTAAAATATTTTGCTGAGGAGGAGATTCCCACTCAATGTGATAACTGTGGTAACTGTACCGATCCAACTCCACAAGTCGATATGACCGTAGAGGCACAAAAAATTCTCTCTTGTATCTACCGCTTAAAACAGAATTACGGGATTCGAATGGTGAGTGATGTATTGAGGGGATCTAAACGGAAAGAGATTCTTGCACAAGGGTTCCACCAACTCTCTACCTATAATCTGATGAGCGAATACTCTCTCAGAGAGCTGCAAGAGCTTATTATGGCCCTTATAGCTGAAGGATATATTCGCCAAACGACTGAAAAATATCCACGATTACAGCTAACTCAAAGAGCACGTCCTCTCCTAAAAGGGGCGATCACCTTCTATCATCGTGCTCCTAAAGTTGAGAAACGGATAACACCCACTAATAGTGATATTGAGCCATACGACACCATACTCTTTGAGATTCTTCGTGACTTAAGAAAAGAGATTGCCCAAGAACGCTCTGTCCCCGCTTATGTGATATTCCATGACTCCTCACTTCGGGAGATGTGCCGAAAATTACCTACAACCCGAGCATTAATGTTAACCATAAAAGGGGTAGGAGTTAAAAAGTTTGAGGCTTATGGTGCCCTCTTTTGCAACGAAATTGCCGACTACCTTAAACAGAAAGAGCTCTCTACCACCCGCAATGCATCCGATTAATTACCCTCGATGACTCAAGGCGATATGGTAGAGCAAAATGGCCGCTGCACTAGCGACATTTAGAGACTCTACTGCCCCAAAATGGGGAATCTTTACCGCTTGATCTGCCTCTTTCACCAGTGATGGCGCCACGCCACTCCCCTCATTACCTAAAATTAATGCAACCTGTTTCGGTACTGGCAATTGGTGATAGCTCTTCGCTCCTCTCAAATCAGTCGCCCAAATCGTGTAACCTTGCCTCTTTAATTGTGGTAGTAGATGGGCTAAATCGATCTCCACTAGCGGAAGATGGAAAAGAGCTCCCTGTGTTGCACGAATCACCTTCTCATTATAGGGATCTACTGAGCCCTCACCAAGATAGATCCCTCCAAATCCAGCAGCAGTAGCAGTACGAATAATCGTACCTAAATTCCCAGGATCTTGAATCCGATCTAAGAGTAGTAGTGCGCCATCCCCACCCATTCTCACCTCATGATTAAAGCCTATTAAGGCACCTATACCTTGAGGGGCTGGTAGATTAAAGAGCTCATTAAAGAGACGCTCCTCCAAAAAGGTAATCTCTACTGATCCCTTATCAACAACATTCCGTATCGACAGAGGAAGCTCACGATAACGCTTCACCATCGCTTCCAACGCCCCTACTTTAGGAGTAGAGAATATAAGCTCTTTAACCTCAGCATTTGCTAACAGAGCCTCCTCAATGAGATGGTAGCCCTCCACCAAAAAATGTTTATTACGATGCCTCTGCTTTCGCTGTGATAGCTTGCGCCACTCCTTAAGCCGCTGATTGTTGGGGGAGTGAATAATCTCTAAGGGGGGTGAGAAGGGGTAATTCATGACAATTTAACTCGTAGACTGCAAAAGGGGATCTCATCATAACAACAAATTTTAGGCAAAAAAAGGACCAGACCGAAGATCGATCTGGCCAAAAAACCCACTATCACAGGAGGAGTAACAGTAGGAGTATTAATAATATAGTAGATCTAATGAAAATGTGGTAGGGAAATTTTAAAATGAGCTAATTTAAGTCAAATCTTTGCAGAAACTCCGCCGCTAACGCTTCATTATTGAGGGTTGTGGCAGATAGATGCTCAATTGCTGTCGCCCGCTCATCTTGCGCGATCGTAATAAAACAGGCTATCTTCTCCCTTGGCAGCTCAGCAAAGAGGGGATCCTCTAAAACCTCTGAGAAAGTTGCCAGTACCGTTTCATAAAAGAGTAGCTCAAACTGAGCAAAATCGGAGACCTCCTTCATAGAGAGTGCATGGTTAATTCTTCCTAACTCCGGATGCTGAAGATGCTCTAAACCATATTGCCAATAATCTGGTACCCATCTTAATTTCGCTAATCTCTCTGCATCAATCGCCCCTCCCTTGCGCTTAACCTCATCAATCTTCTCCTGAAGCTGCTCTTCACTATTTAATGTTAAGTAGAGCTGATCAATAAAGGCATCACTTATCAAAGCAATCCCATAGATCTGCTCCCCATCCACCATATGAAGTAGGCGATAGAGATCCTCTTTAAGCGCTGTAGAGAGTTGACGTTTAAATTGTTTAAAATCTGCTAATAGGGCCACACCGATCCCTCCATATCTTCAATCATCATCCCACCATTCTACCCTCTTTCTCATCGGTTTTATGTTAAAATTAGTCGGATAAGAAGAATCTAAATGAGAATCTAAATGGATAGAGGGTGTTGGGTATGAATCGAAGAGCTCAAATAATAGTTGCTGGCGGTTGCTTCTGGGGAGTGGAGGAGTTCTTTCGCCAAATCGATGGCGTTCTATCAACCGAAGTTGGATATGCTCAAAGCCAATCTGATGCCCCCACCTACCAAGAGGTCTGTAGTGGCGTGACAGGAGCTGTAGAGGCTGTTAAGATCCTCTACAATCCAGAGTCACTACCATTAAATAAGCTGCTGGAGTACTTCTTTTTAATTATCGACCCTACTCTACTAAATCAGCAAGGTAATGATGTGGGTACCCAATACCGTACAGGACTCTACTACAATCCCACAGGTGAGGATGCCCCGACCATTCATCACTATATTCAGCAGGTTATAGCACCACAATATGCCCCTAAAGCAGTTGTCGTTGAAGTAGAGCCTCTTAATAACTACTGGCCCGCCGAAGAGTATCATCAACACTATCTTCAGAAAAATCCTAATGGTTACTGCCATATCGACTTTTCACTCTTAGAGCATATTTAATAAGCAATTAAAACTAGATAAGGAATCCCCCTCATGATCAACTATCAAGATATTCTCTCAGCAAAAGATGTTATCTCTACTGTTGCTAAAAAAACCCCTCTACTCCACTCTCGACAACTCTCTACCCTCTGTGGTAATGAGATCTATCTAAAAGGGGAGCATCTTCAAACGACAGGTGCTTTTAAGATACGTGGCGCAATGAATGCTGTTCAACATGCCGTATCGCAAGGGGCTACTTTAGTAACTGCCGCCTCCTCAGGTAATCATGGACAAGCGGTAGCCTTTGCTGCGGCGAGTCTCAATATTCCGGCAACCATTGTCGTCCCTACAGATGCTGCCACCTGTAAAGTCGCTGCCATTAAGGGATATGGTGGTCTCATCGAATATTGTGGTACCACCTCTGAAGAGCGAATTCCCCGCGCTATTGAGATTGCAGCTACTCAAGATGGAGCTTTTATTCCCCCCTATGATGATCCCTATGTAGCAGCTGGACAAGGAACCATTGCTCTTGAGATTCTAGAGCAACTTCCCGAGCTTGATGCCCTTGTCGTTCCTGTCGGAGGGGGAGGCCTTATCTCTGGAATATTAACCGCAATTAAAGCCCATCATCCCCACATTAAGGTTTATGGTGTCGAGCCAGAAAGTGGAAATGATACCTATCTCTCCTTAAAGGCAGGTGAACGCACCTTAATTCCTCCTACACGCACAATAGCCGATGGTCTACGCACTTCCCAACCCGGTGAGAAGACGTTTCCGATCTTACAGCAACATCTCGATGACCTAATCTTGGTCTCTGACGATGAGATCCGCACCGCATTTGCCTATGTGTTAGAGCGTATGAAACAGCTGATTGAGCCCTCAAGCGCCACTACTATTGCGGCCTTAATGCACCATAAAATTCCTCTGACCGATAAAAAAATTGTAGCGGTTATTTCTGGTGGTAATGTTGATTTAGCAGATATCGATACCCTCCTTCCCCATAAAAATAGATAATATATAAGATGATATATATACCTAATCCTAAGGAATCTGTATGAGAAAACGAGTCTCTCTATTATCCGAAAATAATCGTCTACTTCTAAATAGTATCCTACTTATGGGCAATTTCATTATTGCCTTAACATTACTGATACTTCTTTTAGCATACCTCTGGATAGAGCCCTCTTGGGCCGCTCTTCTACTGCTGCCGTTGATTATTCTCTCCATTATGGCACTCATTACAACCACCCTATTTACATTTTCTATTCTGACATTTCGGCAACAGCGGCCAAAATATACCCCACTGGCTAACTTTTTTAAGCTTGAGCGCCTTAATCGACGATTATTCCAAGTCAATAGTTGGTTACTGCTCTTCCTCCTTCCCGCCCTATGGGTCGGATTCACCCTTTAATCTCAATATTAGGATATTGAATGATCAATACACTGTTATGGGTCCTACTTCCCCTCTTTTTAGGATTCTCTCTCTACACTAAAAACCGCCATATTATTCGACTGGTAGATCAAGGATTAAATATCTTAATCTACCTAATTCTCTTTATTATGGGGATCAGCCTAGCCGAAATACCAGATCTAGCATCTGAATTAGCAGGTGTTCTCTACCGCACAATGATCTTTATCGTAACTATTTTAGGAGCTAATTTAATTGCTTTTATGCTCATTGATCGTGCCTTACCCTTTCAAAATAAGAGCAATCAACACTCAGAGTCAAAGTGGGGATTACTGCTCAATACTGGAAAGCTCTTTATCAGTATTCTGTTAGGGATTGTTGTCGGTTATTTAATGGGAGAGCTAAAGATGCCTGATATTACAGGCCAGCTAGCACTCACACTACTACTCTTTCTTATTGGGATACAGCTACGAGCAAATGGTATCCATCTGCGAGAAGTACTCTTAAATCGTTACGGCTTAATTTTAACCTTTGCCGCTATACTCTCTGCCCTGTTAGGGGGGGTAATTGCCTCACTCTTTATTGAAGAGATCTCAATAACTCAAGGATTAGCTATCAGCTCAGGATTTGGCTGGTATTCTCTCTCTTTTATTATTATTAGTGATGCCTATGATCCCTTAATTGGCTCCATAGCCTTAATTAATGATCTTTTCCGCGAGTTTTTTGCTTTTGCAATGATCCCCATCTTGATGAGACGCTACCCTCTCTCTGCCGTTGGTGTTGGAGGGGCAACATCACTCGATTTCACCCTTCCGTTACTACAAAAAACAGGAGGTATTAAGATTGTTCCTGTTGCCATTAGCTTTGGGTTTTTAATCAATCTTATTACCCCTCTCTTTTTAGTCTTCTTTAGCAATTTACCTATATAGAATGTATGATACCCCTTTAAGAAGAGTAATCACTACGGTTAAATTTAACGAGCAGAGAGATGATAAAGAGTAGAGATCCAATCGTTCTAATGGCAATACTGCTGCCCTTTAGCTACTCCCTACTCTATGGAGAAGAGATTCACTTTCCTGATCGCCCTAGTAGAGGGCCACTATTTGATCATCTATCTGAGCGCCCCTTTGAACAGGAATCCGCGCTCAGTACAGATCATATAGAGGAGAGTCGTGAGCAACGAATCACCAAAAAGATTATTAAGCCTGAATACCCAGTCCATGAAGAGACTAATAAAATCGCAATCACTAGCGACGAATTGATTGCTAATCCTCCCCTCTTAATCGCCCTCTTACAGCAGGCATTTGATCAAAATAACCTAGCGCTTCTTAAGCTTCTCTACCCCCTCTACCTTCAATTACCCGAAGAGATGCAAGATCCTACAGCACTCCTATATGGATATGCACTTCTTAAAACCTCTGAAGGTGAATATAAGCGTGCCATAGAGGCTTATCGCCACCTATTAGCGCGCAATCCAGATTTAGCTCCAATGAAATATCGACTCGCACAACTCCTCTTTATTAATCGAGAATATCGGGAGGCAGAGACCCTTTTTCAAGAACTCGCAGAAGAGAGTGAGCTCCCTCCTGCTATTCAAGAGCAGAGTCGCCACTTTGCCTCTGCTGTTCAGAAGCGACAAAAAGCAGATCTCACTATTGGCACCTCTTTAGTTAATGATCGTAATATCAATGGTGGTAGTCATGCTGAAGGACCGCCCGGCTGGCGAGCTATAGAGCCTAAATCAAGTTATGGCTTAAACTATACTATAAGTGCCACTAAAGATTTGAATCTTAAAGGAAACCACAATATCCGATTCGGAGCAAATCTCTATGGACAGCACTACTTTAATAATCGCCATTATAACGATACGATTGTTCGAGCGACTACTGGGTATCTCTATCGAGATTATCAACAGAGCTTTGGATTGCTCCCCTTCTATGAGAAGCGTTGGTATGGAGGGCAGCCATACTCCTACGGGCCAGGAATTCAGCTTAACTATCAGCGACTCTTAACGCCACAATATCAAGTTGCCACAATGGCTGAATATCAATATAAGTCCTATGACCAAAACAGCACACTTAACAGTGAGCATTATGCCCTCTCTGGAACTTTAGTTTATGCACCCTCACAAGATCAATTCTTCTTTGGTGGTGTAAATTGGGATCGGGAGAAGCATGATATAAAGAGCAGATCCTATAAGCGCAATGCAGTTAGAGCAGGTTGGGGAAAACAGTGGCAAAATAATATCTCCACTAATATCCAAGCGAGTTATGCACTCAAAGAGTATGATGATACTTTCTTTATTCTATTTCCAAAAGCGAAAAATCATGAATATAGTGCAAATTTCTCTATTTGGAAGCGAGACTTCGAGATAATGGGTGTGACCCCTAGACTTAATCTCAATTGGCAGAAAGTCGAGAGTAATCACTTTCTTCATCGCTATGATCGAACTCGACTCTTTTTCGATATTACGAAAGAGTTTTAGTTAGACTTTGATAATCGTCTACTTAACCATCCTGCCGCTATCCCTAAGATATTGGCACCAATATCAGCAAGATCGCCACTTCTCTCAGTTAAATACTCTTGAATAAACTCACTTCCTACTCCCCATAAAGAGAGTAATATAACCAGATGATAATGCTTAATTCCCGCTTCTTTACCATCTATAGCCCAACTAAAGAGAAGATACTGAATTAGAAAGAGTGAAAAATGAACACCTTTATCTAAATGGTTTAAGTAGGATAACGATGCTCCTGATGGGATTGCTGATGGAGGGATAAAGAGGATAATGGCTACCATTGCGAACCAACCCCAAGCGATCACTACACGATACTCTTGCTTCATTATCTATATCCCGATAAAAAAGCCCACTCATTTAAGAGTAGGCTTTTTACTCATCCCTATCAATAATTATTGATTCATTAATTGCTTAGCAGCCTCGATAGCTTTACCACCATAAGTCACTGATGGTCCACCACCCATAAGAATAGCAACTTCAACGGTCTCTACAACCTCTTCTAATGTAGCACCAAAGCGAACAAGTGATTGAATATGTGAGAGAATACATCCTTCACAGCGTTGACTGATCGCAATTCCTAGAGCGATTAACTCCTTCCCTTTTTTATCTATAGCGCCATCCTTAATGACAGCACCATGAAGATTCATCATCGCCTGCCCAACTTCCTTCGACTCATTCCCCATAAACTTATATTCTTCTTGGGCACTCTTTAAAGCAGCAACATAATCAACTTTCATCTTATATACTCCTATCTTCAGTTTTATAGTTTTTAAGAATAGTTAGCACTAAAGGATAACGATTTATCGTTTGATAGTCTACTTTATTCTTAATTGTTTGAGGGTTTAGACTAAAAAAAGAGCATGTTATCAAAAAGATAGAGAAATCCATTAACCGATGCTACACCGATAATCACACTTACAAAGACATTGCGAAAACGGATATAACTTAACAAAACAATCAGAAGCGCCATAGCTTTTGCGATAACAGCAGACCAGGTAACACCTCCTGAAGAGTTAATTATGCCTAGACTTGCTAAAATTAATACCATCATCACACTCATCGGCAGAGCGTAATTAAATGTACGTAAGATAGGTGACTGTAATAGCCGCTCAGGAACGAGAGTAGGAAATGCACGTAGTAGATAGGTAATGAGCCCCATCATAAAGATAGCGACAAGTGTAAGAAGTAATTTATGATCCATAATTTAACTCTTTATGAAATAAGATACTATGAAGCAAAATAATCCCTACACAGAGGATTAATGAGAGGATTAATGCATATTTAGGGATTAAAAGTAATACAAAAAGGTAGCTCCCTATCGCAAGTAGAGTTGGCCACATCAATCGCTTATGCCTAACTTGCTCAAACCAGAGAATCACAAAGAGTGATGCTAAAGCAAAATCTAAATGGGGAATACGCTCATTGAGCTCACCACCAATAACGACGCCCAATATAGTAGCCCCTACCCAATAGAGCTGACACAATAATGAGATTTTAGTAAAGAGCTGCTTCTGCTGCTCTTTTGGTAGAGTCGTCATCAATGAAAAACATTCATCAGTTAAGGCAAAAAGACAATACCAACGTTTCATCGCTGCTTTCGGTAGTGCATGTAAAAGAGGCAAAGCATAAAAAATATGGCGCAAATTAATAACAAAAGTATTTAAACTGATATTAAAAATCCCTGCCCCACTTGCAATAAGGGGTATCGCTGCATATTGCGCAGCACCAGAATAAGTAATAATACTGATTAATATTGAGATCCACCAGGGAATGCCTGCTGCACTTGCCAACACACCAAAGGCCATTCCTGCTGGTAAATAGCCCATCGCAATAGGCAAAGAAGCTGTTAGAGATTCGCGCCACTCTTCTTTCTGCGTCATCCGCTCTCCTCCTTATAACAAATTCACTTAAAATAAGAGCAGTGAACCAATCGTCCACTGCTCTATCTCATATAGACAGATTGCCTATCACTATTTGAATGTTTTGAAGAGCTCTCTTAAACGCGAAATTGACTCATCAATCTCCTCTTTTGTGACAATCAGTGCGGGAATATAACGAACTACATTCTCTCCTGCAGAGACTAAGAGTAGATGCTTCTCAAGTGCCCCCTTTACGATATCGCCTGCCGCAACCTCATCTACAAACTTGAGTCCTAAGAGTAATCCCTTTCCCCTAACCTCTTCAATTATAGAAAACTCCTCTTTAAGAGTCTCTAACTGCTGATAGGCATACTCACTCATCTTCTGCACATTCTCTAAAACGCCATTATTGGCAATCTCATTGACAACAGCAGCAGATACCGAACAGACAAAGGGGTTGCCACCATATGTAGACCCATGATCACCGGGAACTAAAACATCATTCGCTATCCCACGAGTCATACAGGCACCGATAGGGATACCACATCCCAATGCTTTTGCTAATGTCACAATATCCGGCACAAGATCGAGAGTCTCATAAGCAAAAAGGTGACCTAATCGGCCCATACCACATTGAATCTCATCAAAGATAACTAGTGCCTTATATTGCTTTGCAAGTGATTCAACTGCAGCTAAATACTCCTTAGTCGCCATTGTTAAGCCACCCTCTCCTTGCAGAGGCTCAAGAATAATAGCACAGACATTATCATTAAATTTACGAGTGAGATCTTCTACATCATTGAAGAGACATTCCACAACCTGAGGCATTAGTGGTCGATAATCTTCCTGATACTTCTCTTGTCCTGTAATGGCTAGAGAGCCCGTTGTTCGTCCATGAAAAGAGTTTTTCATGTAGAGGATAATATTTTTATCCTTGCTAATCTGATTACCATATTTTCGAGCGATTTTAATAGCTAACTCATTAGCTTCAGATCCTGAATTAGTAAAGAAAACACGCTCATGTTGACTCTTCTCTGTTAAGAGCTTCGCTAGTCGATTCTGCTCCTCATTGTAATAGAGGTTAGAGACGTGAATAAGCTTCTCAGCCTGCTCCTTAATGGCATTTACCATGACAGGATGGCTATGTCCTAATCCATTAACAGCGATACCAGAGACAAAATCAAGATACTCAGTTCCCTGGTCATCATAAAGCCGCATTCCCTCCCCCTTAACAAAATTAATTGGAAAACGACTATAGACATTTAATAACATTCACTTCTCTCCTCTTATGTAGATTATTATTCATCTTAATGATCAATCGTAATTATCACTCATTACTCTTCTCGATAAATCATCGTACCGCACCCCTCTTCAGTAAAGAGCTCTAGTAATATTGAGTGGGATGTTTTCCCATTAAGAATGACGACATTATCAACCCCCCGATCAATAGCAGCAAGACATGTCGTAACTTTTGGAATCATGCCACCACTGATGACCCCTGTCTCAATATATTGACGGGCCTCTTGTGTCGATACTTGGCTAATGAGGGTACTCTTATCTTTAAAGTCACTCATAATACCATCCACATCAGTTAAAAAGATAAGACGGTGGGCCTTTAAAGCACCAGCAATCGCACCAGCGACATAATCGGCATTGATATTATAGGTCTCTCCCGCTTTATCCATTCCTATCGATGAGATAACAGGGATATAATCTTGTGCAACGAGAATATCGACAAGCTCATGATTAATGTGAGTTACCTCACCTACATAGCCAATATCGATTTTGCCACTCTCATGCTCAATATATTTCTTCTTAGCTAAGATTAATCCTCCATCCTTTCCGCTTAAACCTACTGCTTTTCCACCAAGCTGTTGCAGATCGCCAACAATGCCCTTATTGATTTTAGCTGAGAGCACCATCTCGGCAATTCCTACTGTCTCCGCATCACTGACTCGGTTACCACCGACAAACTTAGTCTCCTTTCCTAACCGATTCAACATAGAGTTAATCTCGGGCCCACCACCATGAATAATGATGGGGTTAATACCGACATACTTCATTAAGACAACATCTTTCATAAATTGGGCACGGATTTTCTGATCCACCATCGCTGCCCCACCATATTTGATCACTATTGTCTTACCTGAGTACTCTCGAATATAGGGTAATGCCTCAACTAAAATCTCGGCTTTATTATGATTGGTAATTGTATCGCTACTCATTTTAGGTCCTATAGTCTGCATTGATCTTAATATAATCATATGAGAGATCACATCCCCAAGCAGTCGCCTCTTCCTCACCTGCTGCTAAATCAATCTCAATAATGATTTTATCCTCTTTTAAGAGTAAACCTAAACGTCCATCGGGATCCTCTATCCCGGCACCATTTTCGATCAATCGAACCCGCTCATCACCACCACTCATTGATACAGTTACTTTATTAGGTGTGTATTGAGCTCCTGAGTTACCAATCGCGCAAATAATACGACCCCAATTGCCATCCTCACCAAAAATAGCAGTCTTAACAAGACTCGAGGTAATGACTGATTTAGCTACCTCTCGCGCCTCATCACGACTATGGGCTGAAGTTACGGTTGCCTCAATTAGCTTTGTTGCTCCTTCACCATCACGGGCAATCATCTGAGCTAAACGGGTATTCACAAAGGTTACAGCCTCCTTAAGTTTTCGATACCCCTCACTATTTGGATCAGTAATTTGTGTATGTTGCGCTAACCCATTGGCAAGTATCATAGCGGTATCATTGGTACTGGTATCCCCATCTACTGAAACCATATTATATGAGGCCTCTACACTCTCAGAAAAGAGTTGTTGGAGTAGAGCAGCATCAATATTCGCATTTGTTGTTAAAACACCGATCATTGTAGCCATATTAGGATGAATCATCCCCGATCCCTTCGCCATACCACCAATCGTGACATTTGCGCCCCCTATCTCAATATTAACTGAGAGATTTTTATCAAAGGTATCGGTTGTCCGTATAGCATTTGTCGCATCTTGTCCCCCCTCTTTAGAGAGGGCTTTAGCCACCTCTTCAATCCCTTGATTGATCTTTTCCATCTCTAAGGGAACACCAATGACCCCTGTTGATGCAACAAGCACCGTTTTAGGGTCGATAGAGAGCGCTTCCCCTACCGCTGAACACATAGCCACTGCATCTTGATAACCTTGCTCACCAGTACAGGCGTTAGCATTACCACTATTAATCACCACTGCTTGTGCAATTGCGGACTCCTGTAAGTGCTCATATGAGAGCTCAACGGGAGCGGCCCGGAAACTATTTTGGGTAAAGGTCGCAGCTGCGACAGCTGGAACTTCACTATATATAAGTGCTAAATCACGCCCCCCATTACTCTTAACACCACTGGCAATGCCCGCCGCTTTAAACCCAGGAACATCTGTTACCGTTCCTTTAAATAAAACATGCATGATCCTCTCCTACTTAATCATTAGTTTTCAGATTTTAATTATAAGAATCGAGTTTACCCCGCCTAGTAAGCTACTCGCTAATAGACGGACTAAACTCGATTGAATACGTAAAAAATAGCTATTTTTTAATCGTTATTATCTAAGTTATTTAGAGTCAGCAGTAATAGCCTGCCCAATCTGCTCTGCTCCTAGAGCCCTACTCCTCTGAGTAAGCAACACTTTTATATTATCGAATTTATTTTTTTTATCTACTCTTTTTGCTATTTCAATGATGGTTTAACTTAGATAAACATAGAGAGAAAGGTTAATCCCTCCCCTTCAGGGCGATTAAAGAGTAGATTCATACTCTGAACAGCCTGACCTGCCGCACCTTTGATTAAATTATCGATGGCGGAAATAACGACTACCTTTCTACGCTCACGATCGACTCGAATTCCAATATCACATAGATTGGTATGGGTAACATTATGAAGTTCTGGTAGAGTTTGGGTGATTCGCACAAAGGGCTCATCGCGATAAAAATCCTCATAAAGCTTATAAAGAGAGGATTCATCCCGATCCTCTAACAGATCAAGATAGATAGTCGATAAAATACCTCGATTAGTCGGCAGTAGATGAGGGGTGAAGATAATCTCTACCTTCTGATCAGTAAGGTTACTTAGCTCCTGCTCAATCTCTGGTCGATGCCGATGAGTTAATACACCATATGCTTTAAAGCTCTCATTGACCTCACAGTAGAGTGATGTTCTCTTTGTTGCACGACCTGCCCCAGTTGTGCCTGATTTAGCATCCACAATAACTGTTTTCGGATTGACAATACCCGCCTCAATTAAAGGTGCAACTCCCAAAATTGCCGATGTAGGATAACAACCAGGGGATGCGACTATGCGCGCGCGCGCTATCTTCTGACGGTGAAGTTCAGGCATACCATAAACCGCCTCTTCATTTAAAGCTTTAGCTAAATGCTCCGCTTGATACCACGTCTCATATTCTGCAACATCATCAAAACGAAAATCTGCGCCTAGATCCACCACCTTAACATTATGCTCAATTGCCAATTCTGCTAAATTTTGAGAGAGTCCATGGGGAAGTGCCATAAAGAGTAGATCAAGATGGGGAATTCGCTCTCGAAATTCCTCTTCAGCCAACAAGAGTTGAGAAAAGTGATCGCGATAATTAGGAAAAACATCTGCGATATCCTCTCCAGCATAGCTACGAGATGAGAGCGCCTCTATAGAGACCGATGGGTGCTGCGCTAAAATCCAAAGTAATTGCTGTCCTGCATATCCTGTAACACCAATTATTCCAACTCTAATTAATGATTGCTCCATTATCTGCCTCACTTAACCCCTTTAATAAACGTAAATGCCGATCCAAATTAGATAAAAGTATATAACAGTATATGCAAACATACAGTTCCATGTCAGTCTATTTTCTCACCCCATTAAACAGGCACCTTTCCTCTAGCTGAGACACAATATTTTAATAGATATTTGATCTACTACCGATATATTGATCGATTTTGCTAATATTTTTGCCATTTATAGAAACTCTCCTTATCATTAGCGAAGCAGATAATGATCATTCGACAAGATTAAATCGGGAGCGCTCTTATACTCAATAGACGCACGCCCACATAAAAGAGACGAGGTGTTTTAATGAAACTTAACAGAATCAACTACAAATTAATGACGCTATTAGGTATGGCGACTCTCATTACCGCCTGTGGTACGACAGGTACCTACATTGGTTACTCCAATACTGGTGATCTCCCGAGCGATTATATTCAACCCTCCAAATCAGTAATCAAAGCTAAAAATCCGGCTACTAACGAATCTCAGGTGATGTACCTTACCCAAGAGAGTGTAGATCGGTTAAACAGTAACCAAGAGACTGAGTTAAAATTCTTCTTTACAGAGCATAAACCCAATGAAGATAGTCAACCAGATCTAACCATCCAATTTAATCCTAATACAGACAACTTTGATCCAACAGACAATGATAAAGATAACTATGCGCTTAAGTTTGATAAGAGAAGTGGCAATCTTTATGGAATTGTACAAGATGAAAATAGAAAGCTACATGCTCTCGGGGCGACAAGTATTCCCGCTAGCGATGGGGCAATGGCCCAAAACTTTAAAGAAGGAGTCGAAGCAACCTACTCTGTTGATGCGATTGCATTGATGGATAAAAATGAAGGTTTGGACGCGGCTCAATCGGGTAAGGGTAAGTTTAGATTTACCTTTGATAGCATCGTCGAAGGGGGAACTGGAGCTTTTGAGGGTGATATAGATTTAGATAATAATGGTCCAAAACTTGAGATCGTTGACGGAAAGATTCATGATGGCGCTTTCGAAAGTACTATAAAGGGTGATGGCAAAACAGCTAATCTTGATGGTATCTTCACCGGAAAGGAGGCTGAAGGGATCACCGGGGGGTGGGAAGGTGATGAGATGCTCGGCGCCTTTAGTGGAAAACGAGATTAAATAATAAAAAATAGATAAAATAAAAGGCCCCCTTCATTAGCAGAAGGGGGCTTTTTATTTCTACCGATCCAGTTACGATCGATTATCTGCAGCCATACAGGCAGCGGCAGTAAAGAGTACATCAGTAGATGAGTTGAGTGCTGTCTCTGCAGAATCCTGCAAAACACCAATCGCAAATCCTACAGCAACAATCTGCATTGCTACCTCATTAGAGATTCCAAATAGTGATGCTGCCAGTGGAATTAGGAGTAAGGAGCCGCCCGCAACACCCGATGCGCCACATGCAGATAGCGCCGCTACAATGCTCAAGAGTAGTGCCATCGGCAGAGTAACCTCTATACCTATTGTGTTTACAGCAGCAAGCGTTAAGATCGTGATGGTAATGGCTGCTCCCCCCATATTGATTGTTGCCCCTAAAGGGATAGAGATTGAGTAGGTATCTTTATCTAAATTTAATCGAGCACACATCGCCATATTAACGGGAATATTGGCCGCCGATGAGCGGGTGAAGAATGCTGATACACCACTTTCACGCAGTGTTGCCCAAACTAAAGGGTAAGGATTACGACGAATCTTCCAGTAGACAAGAATAGGATTCACAATAAAAGCAATCACGGCCATACTGCCCAATAGAACCAAAAGAAGATGCCCATAATCTTTAAGAATCTCGTTACCAAAATTGGCAATTGTCGAAGCAACAATACCAAAAATCCCCAGTGGTGCAAAAGCAATCACCCAACGAACAATGGTTGATACTCCCTCCGAGAGATCCCCTAAAAGCTCCTTTGTTCCTACTGAGGCACGGTTAAGTGCAAATCCTAATGCAGCACCCCACACTAAAATACCGATAAAATTGCCCGTTAAGAGTGCATTAACAGGATTATCCACCATATTGAGTACCACTCCCTTAAATACATCAATAATATTCGATGGTGGGGCAAGATCCTCTACTCCTGAACTTAAAATTAATGTCGTTGGAAAGAGATAACTGGCTATAACAGCAACTAGGGCAGATAAGAGTGTTGCCACAAGATAGAGGATCAGAATAGAGCGAACTTCTGTCTGACGCCCTGCTTGATGACGAGCAATCGAGGTGAGAACCAATACAAATATTAGCAGAGGGGCTACAGCCTTGAGTGCACTGACAAAGAGTTCACCTAAAATAGAGACTTTAACCCCTACCGTTGGAAGAAAGTTTCCAACAATTACCCCAACAATTAATCCAACTAAAATAAGGTTTACATTTCCGATTCGCTTATAGAGCTGCACTGCTCGCCTATAAAATGAGCTGCTGTTATTATTATTGACCATAGAATCCTTTCCTTTTTATTATGTATGCATTCGTTCATTAAATACTAAATAAACTAAATAAGTAACCATCACTAATAATGATCGCTTATAATCAGATTATTGCCCATCTCTCCTAGAATTCATAGCAGAGGAGAGAGATTTCTCATGACTCAATAGGAGCCGACTCAATATTATGAAGCAAATTCTCTTAATTAAGACCTCCTCTATGGGGGACTTAGTACATACCTTTCCCGCTATTACTGACTTACAGAGGCATCTTGGTGATAAGCTTTCACTCACCTGGGTTGCGGAAGAGAGCTTTGCTGATATTGCCGCAATGCATCCTGCAACACAAACAGTTATCCCCGTTGCTCTGCGGCGTTGGAAACGGGCCATCTTTAAACGGGATACCTGGAGAGAGTTTGCCCACTTTAAGGAGCTCATTCAACAAAAGAGCTGGGATCTTGTCATTGATGCTCAAGGATTACATAAGAGTGCCTTTCTTGCTCGTCATGCAAAAGCGCCAATTCATGGTTATGATCGTGAAAGCGCCCGGGAAGGAAGTGCTGCCTTCTGGTATCAATACCGTTACTCTGTACCATGGGCCAATCAATATAATGCGGTGACCCGTAATCGGCGCCTTTTCGCCCAAATATTAGGCTATTCCATTGACCATCCCGCTGATTTTGGAATTCCTAAGTGGGAGGCTAACTCTCCCTATAAACCAAAGCAGCCATATGCCGTACTGCTTCATGGTACTAGTGCTGCTCGCAAAGAGTGGGGAGAGAGTGATTGGATTGAATTAGGACGAGCATTAAATAAAAAGGGATTAGCAACGCTTCTTTTTTGGGGCAATGATCGGGAACATCGTCGAGCCCAATATCTCGCTGAGGCGATCCCCAATGCTATTGTTGCCCCTAAGTTATCATTAAAGGCGATTGCACCACTATTATCTGGAGCAGATTTAGTTGTAGCAGTAGATACAGGGTTAGCCCATCTAGCCAATACGCAAGATAGACCGATCGTAACCCTCTTTCTCGATGGTCCACCGAGCTATGCAGGACCGATACCAACTGCTCATAATAATCACGTTATTAACCTAGGTGGTAAAGGCGCACACCCATCAGTAACTGAAGTCTATAATGCTATTGAATCGTTTAATCTCTTCTAATCGATTACTTTCTCTCTATTGGTGGATGAAAAAATCACCCTCCATGTAGGAGGGTGACTATTGATTAGCGTGCCCCAAAAAGATCAGGTCGATGCTTGATCAAGAGATTACTCTGAACCTCCCCTTGTATTGTGCAGACGGCAACGGTTCGCTCCCCTTCACGGGTTACATAAAATTGCCGCTTCATCTGCTCACCAGGATCCTCTCCAAACTTAGCAGTCTCCCCCTCCTCCCACTCTTTAGAGTGTGGGTTATACCACTGAGCTTTTGTTACATAAAACCCTTGATCGTCATACCATTCATAATCCGCAAAATAGCTAACAACCTGCTCTGGCGTCTCCTGGAGATAGAATCCCCAATGATACTTAGATCCCATCTCATAATCATTAAGATCGATCACTGAATCATAATAGCCAAGAATAGAGAGCTGCTCACCCACTAAAGGGGTATCAAAAATCAGGCTATGTTGATCAGAATCGGTACGCTCATCTACCTCAAACCAAGCAATCTTATCCCGATTAGCGCGCTTCAGTTGGGGATGCTGATACCCCTTCTCATACAACTCTACTAAAAAATCGGCATCACACTGACTAAAGAGTGTTACAACTCGATCGACAGCAGCTCCCTCTAAAACGGCTGGTGACTCCTCCGCTATAACACCATTACTCAATAATGCCCCCATAAGGATGGTGGATAGTAGTAATTTTCTCATTTTAAACTCCTTCTAAATAGATTATTACCTCCATCATAACCTCTTCCCTCCTAAAATCCCCAATTAATCTAAACGGTAGAAGGGGGATATTGCATCATGACGGGTCAATTCGATCGTCTCCACAAACTTCTCTAGTGCTGGAGTTAGATAATCTTTTTCACGATAGATAAAGACTGTCTCAATAGCGCTATACTTTTCGGGCAGCTCATGGCAGTGGATTAATCCACTCGCCTCATAATGTTGGACCGCTGAATAGGGAACATAAGCCACACCTAATCCTGAAATGACACTTCCTAATGTGGTCTCTAATGTTCCTAGCTCCATCTGTTTTGTCGGACGAATCCCAGAATCTCTTAACCACTCTGTTAATTTTGCCCGATAGCCACACCCATCACTAAATATTAATAGGGGCTGCTGCATCAACACCTCAAGTGCTTGATAGGGGCGATCGGCAATGAGAACAAGCTGTTCAGAAAAGACTTTAGCTTCAATAAGATCGGGGTGAGAGGTTAATGCATTCTTAGTAACAAATGCGCCATCTAATTGATAATTGATCACCTTATCCCGCAATTCAGCGGTAACACCTGTCGAGAGTGTTAAATCCACCTCTTGATACCACTTGTTAAACTTAGAGAGGATTAGAGGTAATTTAATAACTGTCTCTACCGAGGCAATCTCTAGACGCCCTCGCGGTGTATTAGCCTGAGTACTAAATGCCTTCATCGCTCGACTTAAGGTGATAATCTCTTGGGCATAGCTTCGCAATGCTTTCCCCTCAGGGGTTAATTTCATGCCCCGTTTGCTCCGATGAAAGAGGGGGACATTGAGATCCTCTTCTAACTTCTGAATTCGCGAGCTAACATTTGACTGAACATAGTTAAGTTTCTTAGCTGCACCACTGATCGTACCCACCTCTGCAACTCGATCAAAGATCACTAAATCTCGAATATTCATCGCCTCTCCCTAATGATTTAACATTAACGCACAATCTATCACAAATAATGATGATTAACTCTATTATTAATCGTTTTACATGATCCTAATGGGAAGATAAATTAAAACATAGAGAAAAGCTATCACTAATCTAATTTGAGGGTAAGGAGTTTACAATGAGAAGAGATTCAGTTTTATATGGCGCCCTACTGCTGCTCATTGCTAGCGGCTCATGGGGCGCGATGTTCCCTATAGCTGGAGATGCCTTCAACTACATCAGCCCCTACTACTTCACAGTTATTCGCTATGTTCCGGTTGCCATTATTTTAGCCATTCTACTCTATTTTCGTGAAGGAAGCGCAGCATTTCGGACTGAAGGGAACTGTTTTGCCATCTGGTTTTTTGGCTCTATGGGCTTCACCATCTACAATCTTTTGATGTTTGTAGGGCAAGAGAAACTTGGTGATGCTGGTGTCTTAATTGCATCCATTATGGAAGCTTCCGTTCCAATCATCTCAGTAATAGTCATGTGGTTAGTCTACCAATCTCGCCCAAGTCTATTTACATTAGGTACCATCATTGTCGCTTTTATCGGTGTCTTCTTAGTCGTTACAAATGGTAATATTGCGTTACTAATTGGTGATAATCGTCTCTGGCCTCTCTTCTTACTCTTTTTAGCAGCCTTAGGTTGGGCTCTCTACACTATTGGTGGATCACGCTTTCCAAAATGGTCAGTACTACGCTACTCAACATTAAGCATCATCTATGGCATGATCACCACCACCCTACTGGTTCTTATCGGTACTGCTATTGGGGTAATAGAGGCCCCCTCTTTAGAAGCAGTCTATACCGTTCGTTACCATATGCTCTTTATGATTACACTACCTGGGCTCTTTGCTCTCTTAGGTTGGAATAAAGGGGTACAGATCATTTCACCCATTAATGCTGTTCTTTTTATCAATTTCGCCCCCGTCACAACCATCATCATTCGCCTCTTTCAGGGCTATACCATAAGCCCATATGAGATTGCTGGAGTGACTCTGGTCTGCGCGATGATTATTGCGAATAATCTTTATCAGCGTTATGTCGATGGTAAAAAACGTGTTGCACTAGGAGAAAAAGCTCTCAATCACTATTTACAAAAACATCCTGAACAACGACGCCAAGCAATCCCTGCAGGTAAAGAACTTAAGCAGAAGGAGATTCCACTACAGTAGCGCACAGCTCCATAATAAAAGAGAGAGGGTAATCCATACATCCCCTCTCTCTTCTTCACACTTTAACTTTAGACTTAATAATAGAGGCTAACTCTTAAACTACTGTTGATTTAAAAAACGCTCATACTTCTCAGCAGAGAAACCCACTAATACCCCCTTATCATCCACCAACAATGGACGACGAATAATCGTTGGCTCATCAAGCATCACCATTAATGCAACAGTATGGTCATCAGCAATAATTTTCTCTTTACTCTCTTCATCTAGATTGCGCCAAGTTGTACTGCGCCGATTAATCAGCTCCTTCAAAGGGACTAAGGCCATCAACTCTTTTGCTAATCCCTCATCTATACCCTCTTTGCGATAATCATGAAAGCGATATGTAATGGCTTTTTCATCAAGCCACTTACGTGCTTTACGAATCGTATCGCAATTACTAATTCCATACATTGTCAGTTCCATAAATCCACCTTACTTATTTCTACTTGGAGATGATCTCATTATGGGATATAAATCAATAAAACGGCACTCCTTTCTTAATCTTTACACAGAAAAATAATTTTTGACTATAATAACAATCAACTACCTAAACTTTTCCATCTAACAAATATAGGTTAATAGATAGATAATATGTTAAATCGTAAACATCAAGAACTCTCCAATATTGTTACTACTTTCAATCAAAATGAGATTATGGTTGATACCACTCATCTCTTAGAGTCACTACAAGTTGAAGAGGTTACTCTCCAGACATTAACAGAGATTAATGAGATCCCGACCACAAGTCTGATGCTCTTTAATGAGCACATGGCTAATATCATCGGGGGAACCGATCTCATCGCGTTTAATCATAAACCTGACAGCATCACTAAAGAGCTCATGGCAGCAGGCCTTATCTGTATGAGTGATGCCCCCGAGCCTATCGCTCTAGAGAAGCATTTACAGCGTCGTGAAGGCTATCTTAGCCTCCCATACTATGGCTGCATTATTGCTATTCCTGCTAAAGGGCGAACCTTTACTCTGAATGGTTATCGCCTAACCACCACTGGAGAGATTCTCTACCGAATGTTGATGGCTCAAAATAGTGAAGAACGTGGGTATAAAATTACTGTAGAAGAAGCAAAAGCATTTATCCAGCAACTGATGCAGTTGCCTACTTTTGCCAATATTAGTAGTGTCTCATTTTATCGAAATAAGGAAGGGCATTTCATCTATTATGAAGAGATTATCATCGATCGCCCCCACTAAGCTAAGTTTCATCTTTTATCTAGATAAAAGGTAACCTTAAAGAGAGAGCGCAATACTTTAATAACGAGTGTTGCGCTCTCTTTTTTGTAGCAATCTAACCACTTACTAAACTGATTCTCTGGTTGAGATAAGCCCCCTCTTCAATCTCATCTACTAAAGCTAAAGCATAATCTTTATAGCTTATATAACTCTCCCCCTGACTATTAAGGTGCAATAGATCACCACCAACTTGATAAGATCCATTTTGTACCCCCTCATAATCAAAAAGAGCTGCCGGACTGATATAGGTCCAAACCAAATCATCAAGGCTCTCTAATAATGATAAGCCACGTGCCATATTAAGAGCAGTAGGTTTAAATGGCTCAGGGAAATCTGCTAATTCATATAATCTCTGTTGTCGCTTCTCATCAACAAAGAGTGAACCTGCCCCACCTACTACAATTAAACGTGTATCACTGCCCCTCAAACATTCAATAAGATGAGCTAATGAGTCATAATGTAACTCCTCATGACCTGGAGAGGCGTTAAATGCATCAACAACAACATCGAAAGCTGTCAACTCCTCTCGAGTTAAAGCGAATAGATCCCGCTCAAGAAGAGGAATCGCCTCCGTCACACGCGCTGCATTGCGGACAATTGCTGTAACCGGTAAATCCCGCTCTATCGTTTCTTGAAGAATTAAACGACCCTGTTTTCCCGTAGCTCCAATAATACCAATTTTCATCTGTGACTCCTTTTAAAGGTCGATCTTCTATCAACCACTCAACTCACTATATAACGCTCAATTGAGAAAAGAGAACCTTTTTTTACAGATTTACATTTCACTATGGCATAAAAAAAGCCCCTAATGGGGCTCTATAATCGATCTGCTCTTTTTAGTATCACCTATGCTTGATTCCGCTCTTTTAACTTATCAATAATATCACTCCACGTTAATGATTGGTTATGAAGAAGAATCGTCGCATGGTAGAGGAGATCCGCCATCTCACAAACCACCTCGTCACGATCATTGACTGCAGCGGCAAGAGCTACCTCTACCCCCTCTTCGCCTACCTTTTGCGCAATACGCTTTGTTCCTTGTTGATAGAGTGAAGCAGTATACGATTGACTAGGATCCCCCCCTTTCCGCTTAGATAAAAACTGCTCAAGTCGGCTAAAGAAGCTCCATTGTGTCTCTTTTGAATTCTCCTCAAAACAGCTAATTCGCTCCAAGTGACAGGTATCTCCAACGGGATTAACCAATATTAAAAGCGCATCTTGATCACAATCGAGGCTCATTGAGACAATATGTAGAGAATTTCCAGAAGTCTCCCCTTTTTGCCATAAACGCTGTTTCGTTCGTGAATAAAAAGTAACTAAACCACTTTTAATACTTTCATCTAAGGCTTCTTGATTCATAAACCCTAACATTAACACTTCTGAGCTACGATAATCTTGAATAATTGCCGGAAGCAATCCTTCAACCTTCTCCCAATCTACTTCGGCCACTAATTTATCCATCTTTTCGCTCCTGAACCTTAAGTCCTTCACTCTGCAGATAAGCCTTTAACTCACCTATCTCTAAAATTCCTTTATGGAAAGCTGATGCGCCTAGTGTTCCATCAACAGAAGCAACAAGATAAGCATCTCTAAAATGCTCCTTAGCTCCAGCACCACCTGAGGCGATTAAATTGATCGACACTGCCGCCCTCACCTGCTTTAGTTGCTCTAAATCATAGCCTGTGCGAACACCATCTTGATTCATCATATTGAGCACGATTTCACCTGCACCTTGCTGTTCAATTTCGCGAACCCAATCAAGTGTCCGCCAAGCTGTTTTACTGCTGGTCTCCTCACTTCCGGTTAAGGTGTAGACAAAGTAATCTTTTCGCTCTGCATCGTAGTAAGAATCAACGCCCACGACAACACGCTCAGATCCAAATGCCGCCACTAACTCACCAATAAACTCAGGTCGTTCTAAAGCGGGGGAGTTAATGGAGATCTTATCCGCACCATTAGTTAAAACAGCCTGCGCATCCTCAAGTGTGCGAATTCCACCGGCAACCGCAAGGGGGATATCAATAACTGAAGCGATCTTACTGACCCAGCTTTTATCAACCACCTCTCCCCGAGTTGATGCCATAATGTCATAAACCACCAGCTCATCTGCACCTTCATCACTATAGCGCTTTGCAAGCGTCAATAGGTCCCCCATCTTCTCATGATTTCGAAACTGTGTTCCCTTAACGACAGTACCATCTTTAACATCAAGACATGCGATTATTCTTGCCAACATTGTACGGCCTCTGCTACGGTTAAACGATTCTCTAAAAGGGCCCGCCCCACTATTACCCCGCTCACACCTGTCGATTTTAGATCTGCAATATCGTCAACTCCTCCAATCCCACCAGAAGATTGGAAGGCAATCAGCGGGAACTCCTGGCACAACTCCCGATAGAGTGCAACATTAGAGCCAGTTAACATTCCATCTTTAGAGATATCTGTACAGAGTACATGCTCAAGCCCTACCCGCTCATAACGATCGATTAGACTCTCTAATGTTAAATGGCTCGTCTCCTGCCAACCACTTAAGGCAACACGCTTCTCCCCCTCCTCAATACGGATATCAAGAGCAAGTACAATTCGATTGCCCCCAAACTGATGGAACCACTCCTCTACACGCTGAGGCTCTTTCACTGCGGTAGATCCTACAACAACACGAGCGACCCCTATCTCTAATAGAGCAGCAACATCCTCTTCAGTTCGAATCCCCCCCCCAACTTGAATAGGAGCGTCAATCGCTTTTACAATCGCTTCAATAGCTTTGAGTTGCCGTTGAGTTGGATCCTTCGCCCCATCTAAATCGACAAGGTGCAGATAGGTAGCACCTTGATCAAGATACTCCTGAAATTTATCAATTGGGGAGTAATTAAAATGAGTTTGACGGCTATAATCGCCCTGCTCAAGACGAACAATCTTTCCATCAATAAGATCTAATGCTGGAATAATCATAGTGGCTCCTTAAATTAAAGTAATCCTTTAGAACTAGGTAATACATCGCTCTCAATCTTTAATGCTTGACGCAACGTACGACCAAATACTTTAAAGAGGGATTCCACTTTATGGTGGGTATTCTCTCCCTCCCCCTTCAAATGTAATGTGCAGGCTAAGGAGTATGAAAGCGAGCGGAAAAAGTGTGGAACCATCTCCATACTAAAGCTCCCTAAAGAGTCACGGTTAAATGTAGCATCAAAATCTAGATGGGGGCGGCCTGATAGATCGAGAGTACAGAACGCGCGGCACTCATCCATTGGCAACACAAAACCAAAACGAGCAATTCCTCGCTTATCACCGAGTGCCGCTCTTAATGCCTCCCCTAAAGCGATACCGGTATCCTCTACCGTATGATGATCATCAATCTCAAGATCACCATCGACCTTTACCTCCATACGAAATCCTCCATGAGTGGCGATCTGATCAAGCATATGATCGAAGAAAGGAAGGCCTGTATCAATCGTACTCACGCCGGTCTCATCAAGATAAACTGCTAAGTCGATATCAGTCTCTTTTGTGGTTCGTTTAATTTTACCAATCCGGGGACTCTCTGCTAAAGACACCCCTTTATTAATGAGTTTCTCCACAATTAAGGGCCACGTTAAATTGTTCGGATCATACTGCAACCCTTGAATTCCCATATTCTTTGCCAATAGTAGATCACTCTCTCGATCTCCAATCACAAAGCTCTTAGCGGGATTAAAACGTTTTTCATCAATATAGTGCTTAACAAGACCTAATTTAGGTTTACGACACGCACAATTATCCTCCTCAAAGTGAGGACAGATGAGAATATCATCAAATGTAATTCCTTGTGACTCTAGCACCGCTAACATCTTCTCTTGAGGTGCAACAAAATCAGGTTCAGGAAAACTCTCTGTTCCTAAACCATCTTGATTACTTACTAAAACAAAGCGGTACCCTGCATCCCTCAACTCAATTAATGCTGGGATAACCATCGGCTCAAAAAAGAGCTTCTCTAAAGAATCAATCTGAAAATCAGTTTTAGGCTCATCAATTATGGTGCCATCACGGTCAATAAATAGAATATTTTTCATGGTTATTCTCTATAACTTAATTAATTTTTAATAAATGATTGAATAGCATTTAAGAGCACTCTATTTTGCTCTTTAGTACCAATAGTAACTCGTAAAGTACCCTCAATCCCCGCTATATTGCTCTGATTACGCACATGAATATTTTTTTCCAATAATGCATCAAATAATGCCTGAGCATCATCTACCTTTACTAATAGCCAATTTGCCTCTGATGGATAGACTCGTTCGACAATTGGCAACTTCTCCAATGCTGCAGCTAGCACATCTCGCTCCTCAATAATTTTAGAGAGAGACGCCTCCATATGTGCTACGCCCCGATCACTTAATGCCTCCTCTCCAATTGCAATCACTGGTACTGGAAGCGGATAAGGGGCAATTACCTTTTGCAATATCGAAATTAACTCCGCACTACCTACCGTAAAGCCACAACGAATACCTGCTAAACCAAATGCTTTTGAAAGTGTTCGAATAATAGCTAAATGGGGGTATTCATCAATGCGATCGACAAAGCTCTTAGCGGTTGAAAACTCAATATAAGCCTCATCGAGTACTACAATAGCCCGCCCTCTCGCTGCTTCTAAAATGGTGGTGATCGCCTCTTCTGAGATAATATTTCCCGTAGGGTTATTAGGATTACAGAGAAAAATTACTTTCACCTGCTCAATTTGAGCAAGAATCTGCTCTACATCGAGCGAAAAATCATCTCTAAGGGGTACCTGAATTGTCTCAACCCCCATAACATCACACGTAACTTGGTACATACCAAAGGTGGGAGGAGCATAGAGCAGATAATCCTGTTGCGGCTCACAAAAGGCTTTAATGATAAGCTCAATCGACTCATCCCCCCCTAAAGAGACTAAAATATTCTCATCGTTTACCCCTAGAAAGTGAGCATAACGCCGAATCAGCTCCTGCGGCTGTGGTTCTGGGTAACGGTTATAGCTACTCTCTTTTAATGCATAAGGGTATGGATAGGGATTCTCATTAGCATTAAGATAGAGACTCTCCCCCCCTTGCACTCTTGGAGTCACACTATAAGGAGCCATCTTCTGTAGGGCTTTACGACTTAACTGATTGATGCTCATTCCTCTTCCTCTTCTTGTAAACGCTCTAAACGAAGTTCTACAGCAAGTTTATGGGCGTCGAGCAACTCTCGCTCTGCCATCAAAGCAACGGTGGGGGCTAATTCAGCAAACCCCTTTTTCGTTAACTCCTGTACTGTCATTCGCTTACTAAAATCTGCAACGCCTAAACTTGAATAGGTTCGTGCATACCCATAAGTGGGTAGAACATGGTTCGTTCCAGAGGCATAATCTCCCATTGATTCTGGTGAATAAGCCCCTAAAAAGACTGAACCGGCATGTTTTATCTTATCTAACGTATCACGGGGACGCTCCGTCTGAATAATTAAATGCTCAGGAGCATACTCATTACTAATCTTTGCCGCCTCATCTAAATCTGCAGCAATAATCGTACGACTATGGGCTAATGCTGCAGCTGCAGTTTGAGCACGGGGAAGTAGCTTCAGCTGTGCCTCAATTTCATCTGCTACCTGCTCAGCAAACCGTTGTGATGTGGTTACTAAAATCACCTGTGAATCAGCCCCATGCTCTGCTTGCGAGAGGAGATCCGATGCAACAAAAGCAGGATCAGCCGCACCATCGGCAATAACTAATACCTCCGAAGGGCCAGCTGGCATATCAATAGCAACACCCCCAGCAATCTGACTTGCCTGCTGTTTTGCCGCTGTAACATAGCTATTACCTGGGCCAAAAATTTTATCTACCTTTTCAACACTCTCAGTACCGAGTGCTAATGCAAAGATAGCCTGAGCTCCACCTAATGAGTAGATTCTCTCAATCCCACATACCTGCGCTACATAGAGAATCTCATCTGCAACATTGGGGGGTGTTGCCAATACAATCTGCTCACAGCCAGCAATTTGAGCGGGAATTGCCAACATTAAAATCGTTGAGAAGAGAGGGGCACTTCCTCCTGGAATATAGAGACCCACACGCTCAATTGGTCGCGTTAAAACCTCACAGAAGACCCCCTCTTGTGTCACTACTTCAACTGCCTTCGGGCGTTGAGCAAGATGAAACTTATAGATATTGTCATAAGCATTACGAATAGCTGCTTTAAAATCCTCATCGATACGCGCTGCTGCTGCATCAATCTCCTCTTGTGTAAAGGTTAAGCGATCTAATTTCACCCCATCAAACGCTTCGGTTAATTCATAAAGTGCAGCATCTCCACGCTCCTCAATCGCCTGTCGTACTTGACGTACACTCGCTTCAATCTCTGCAGCCGCATTCACAGCAGGGCGCTCAAGTAATGCGCTCTGTTCTAATGAGCTTAATTGATTCCAAATATAACTCTTAAGCATAAATTGATTACTCCATCATCTTCTCAATCGGAAGCACTAAAATTGAGCTAGCTCCCTTTGCTTTTAACGCCTCCATCGTCTCCCAAAAGAGGGTCTCGCTACTGACAACATGAATCGCAACTCGGCGCTCATCATTAGCTAACGGTAAAATTGTAGGATTCTCCGCTCCCGGTAAGAGAGCTGTAATCTCATCTAGCCGATCTTTAGGAGCATGCAACATAATATATTTAGACTCATCAGCCTGCACGACCCCCTGCATTCGTGTCATAAGTTTCTCGATCAGGGCCCGTTTTTCGGCAGGAAGCTCTATTTTGGTTTCAATAAGACAAGCTGTTGAACGATAGATAACCTCCACCTCCTTTAAACCATTGGCCTCTAAAGTCGCACCTGATGAGACTAAATCACAAACAGCATCCGCAAGCCCTGCCCTTGGCGCAACCTCAACCGATCCATTAAGCAGTGAACTCTTAAACTTCACACCTGCCTCATTGAGATAGCGATAGAGTAAATTGGGATAAGAGGTAGCAATGCGAAGATTCTCTAAATCATTCACTGAACGATACTCCACCTCCTTCGGTAGTGCGATAGAGAGCCGGCACCCCCCGAAAGGCAACTCCTTCAGAACACGATACTCAGTACCATTATCTCGCCCTAAGGCTACCTCCTCCAAGACATTTTGGCCGACAATTCCTAAATCAACCACCCCATCAAAGACCAAGCCAGGGATATCATCATCTCGAACTCGCAAAATATCAACAGGCATATTTTCAACATGCGCAATCAATTTATCTTTAGTCATATTAATCTTAAGCCCACATTTTCGAAGTAGCTTTTCTGACTCTTCACTTAAACGTCCTGACTTTTGCAGTGCAATCTTTAATCGCTGATTTTTCATCTTCATTCCTCTCTTTGATGAGAATAACTTAGCCCCTTAAAAAGGTGGGACGATCCCTCTACTGTTTTACTGTACCATCACGATGATACAGATAGAAAAATTAGATGCAACCTAAAAAGGCCTCTTTTCCCTAATTTTTGATAAATTGAGGGGAAAATAACAACAGATAGGAGGAACTCCATCTATAATAAGCATAGGCTTAGTTGATCATAAATTCACAGATGGATAGGACTATATGAAGCAGAAAGAATATATCTATCGCTCCACAAAAGAGAAGGAGCGTGAGCGCCTCTATCTTGCAGAGGAGAGCTTCATCTTAGGCCGCCCCTTACCAACAACTAATTATCTATCGATCTTTGTATGGAATATCTATAAGCAGCAACGGCTCGATTGGTTAACACTTCTGAAAGAGGAGGAGTCAAAACATGATTTGATGCTATTGCAAGAGGCTCAATCGACCCCACCTTTAATTAAATTTGCCCGTGAATATTATGAAGTGGCCGACCATGTTCCTGCTATAGAGATGCCCAATCTTGCCTCAGGGGTGATGACCCTAGCAACAACCCTCCCTATCTACACCCGCTCTTTTCAGCAGAAGGAGCCTCTTCTACGCCTCTCAAAGTCGGCACTAATAACCCTCTACCCACTCTATGATGGTCGCCTCTTGATGGTAATTAATGTTCATGCTGTCAACTTCTCTTTAGGTGTAGAGGCCTATGAGACGCAGATTAAAACTATAGCCAATCATGTGATGTTGCATGATGGTCCGATGATTTTTGCTGGCGACTTTAACACATGGAGTCGCCCACGCCTCTATCTGCTCTACCGTTTTGCTCGTCAAATGGGATTGCGGCCCGTAACCTTTAAACAAGATCGGCGCACCGCTGTCTTCAATCTTCCACTCGACTTTATCTTTTATCGTGAATTAACGTTGCTTGAGAGCGCTGTGATTGAGACAAATGCTTCAGATCACAACCCCTTAACCGCTCGTTTTCAACTCTAAACAGCCCTCTTTATCGCAATGCTCACCTAGAAGGATCCTCAGTCTCTAATGTTAATCTCAGACTATTTGCGATAATATGAATCTATTAGCAGTAATAACTTTAGGGGTCAGCCCTAATTACGTTATATACATCCTATATTGTTAACGAAAAAATCACCGAGGTCTGCATGAAAACATCAAATAATAAACAGATTCTAATCTATGTTGTTATCGGAGCAATTGCCCTATTAATAGTAAAAGAACTCTTCTTTAAAGGTGAGGAGAATCCCGGAATTCAGCGAAGTAATGGGACAATTGAGGCCACTAGTATCGATATCGCTACCAAGCTTCCTGGCCGAATTGAGACGATACTCGTTAATGATGGTGATTTTGTTCATAAAGGCGATCTGCTAGCAGTCATGCAATTAGACTCTCTCGAGGCACAACTTGAGGAGGCTAAAGCGCACTATCGTCAATCCCTCAATAATGAGGCGAGTATCTTAGCCCAAGTCACCGCTAGAAAGAGTGAAAAGCTAGCCGCCGAAGCGAGTGTTCGTCAACGAGAGAGTGAGTATCATGCAGCAAAGTTAAAGTTAGAGCGTCTGAAGAAACTTCGAAATGATGGTGGAATATCGAAGCAAGATTATGATGATCAGGAGGCGGTGACCAAGAGCTTAGAAGCCGCAATTGCCACAGCAGAGGCTCAAGTATTAGCGGCACAAGCTGCTATTGAAGCAGCAGAAGCTCAAGCGATCGGAGCGCGCTCACAAATTGAAGCAGCAGAAGCCACCATCGATCGTATTCAAGCAGATATTAAAGATAGTAACTTAGTCGCACCTCGTGATGGCCGTATCCAATATCGCATCGCTGAGACTGGTGAAGTCTTAGGCTCTGGTGGAAAAGTACTTAATCTCCTCGATCTATCCGATGTATATATGACCTTCTTTATTCCTGAGCAGAGTGCTGGACGAGTAAAAATCGGTTCTGAGGTTCGTTTAAAGCTTGATCCTGCTCCCGAGCTTGTCATCCCTGCAACAATCACCTTTATCTCAAATAAAGCACAATTTACCCCAAAGAGTGTCGAGACTCGTGATGAGCGACAAAAGTTGATGTTCCGTGCGCGAGCTCAAATCGCACCTGAATTATTAGAGGAGTATATCGATTATGTAAAAACAGGGGTTCGTGGTGAGGCCTATTTTCTAACTGAGCGTGACGCTCAATGGCCCCCCCATCTTGCAATTGAGTTCCCTACCCGTAAAGAGCTTGAAGCTCGCTAATCGATACTCTATCCACCCTATTAACCACTTTACTGATCTGTGAGTCTATCTATTATGAAACGCGAGAATGTTATCTCAATCGCTAATCTTAGTCTCCGCTATGGCGAAACAGTAGCCTTAGATGGGATTAATCTTTCGATACCCTCAGGGAGTATGGTGGGCTTAATTGGCCCCGATGGTGTAGGTAAATCGAGCCTCCTCTCCCTTATCGCCGGTGCCCGCATGATTCAAACAGGTACGGTTGAGGTATTAGGTGGTGATATGGGTGATAAGAGTGCTCGTGATGAGATTTGCCCCCGAATAGCCTATATGCCACAAGGGCTTGGGCGCAATCTCTACCCTACCCTCTCTGTAGAGGAGAACCTACAGTTCTTTGGTCTCCTCTTTGGACATAATCGAGCAGAACGGCGCGAACGGATTGATCATCTCACTCAAAGTACAGGCCTCTACCCTTTTCTCGATCGCCCAGCGGGAAAGCTATCTGGTGGAATGAAGCAGAAACTCGGTCTCTGCTGTGCCTTAATCCATGATCCTGACCTCTTAATTTTAGATGAACCTACAACAGGGGTTGATCCTCTCGCTCGCGCACAATTTTGGGATTTAATCGATCGCATTCGATTAGAGCGTCCTGAAATGAGTGTGATTGTTGCAACCGCCTACATGGATGAAGCTGAAGGCTTTCAGTGGCTAATAGCAATGGATGATGGGAAGATTCTTGCAGAAGGCACCCCGCAATCTCTCCTTACACAAACCAAGTCAGCTAACCTAGAGGAAGCCTTTATTCATCTACTGCCTGAAGAGAAGCGGCAGGGCTATCAACCTGTGGTGGTGCCCCCCCTTAACCTAAGTGGAGATGAAGAGATCGCTATTGCCGCAGAGGGGTTAACCAAGCGTTTTGGAGATTTTACCGCAGTTAATGATGTTAACTTTACTATTCGACGGGGAGAAATTTTTGGTTTTTTAGGTTCAAATGGATGTGGTAAGTCCACCACCATGAAGATGTTAACCGGCTTACTCCCTGCCACTGAAGGGCGTGCTTGGCTCTTTGGGCAAGAGATCGACTCTCAAGATATCAATACCCGTCGCCGAGTCGGATATATGTCTCAAGCCTTTTCACTCTATGGTGAATTGACAGTCCTACAAAATTTAATCCTACATGCTCGTCTCTTTCATGTTCCTGAAGAGATGATTGCCCCCCGCGTAGAGGAGGTAATGGAGCGCTTCTCACTAAATGGTGTTCGTAATGCACTCCCAGAACAGATTCCTCTAGGGATGAGGCAACGTCTCTCACTTGCAGTTGCAATGGTTCATAAACCAGAGCTCCTTATTTTAGATGAACCTACTTCCGGTGTTGATCCCGTTGCCCGCGATAACTTCTGGCGATTACTTATTGATCTCTCTCGAAATGATCAAGTAACGATCTTTATCTCTACCCACTTTATGAATGAAGCGCTTCGATGTGACCGAATGTCGATGATGCATGCAGGTGAGGTATTAGATAGTGATACCCCTGAAAATCTAATCAAGAAGCAGGGAACAGAGACACTTGAAGAGGCTTTTATTAAGTACCTTATTGATGCCGGCGCCGATGAAGGTGAAGGTTTAGATAAAGAACAGAGTATCACTATTACCCCTACCGATACCCCCCCCACTACCCGTAAGGAGCGCATTGAAGCAAAATTAAGGGATCGGGCGAAAGCACGCTACCAGAGTGGTACATTTAGTGTTCAGCGAGCGTTGAGTTACACATGGCGTGAAGCTCTAGAGTTGCGGCGTGATCCTGTTCGAGCAACATTAGCCCTTATCGGTTCCATTATCTTAATGTTAACGATGGGCTATGGAATCTCTATGGATGTGGAAAATCTAACCTACGCCATATTAGATAATGATCAGACCTCACTAAGCCGTGATTATGCCCACAATATCTCGGGTTCACGCTACTTTATAGAGCAACCTCCACTCCAGGATCATGCTGAAATTGATAAGCGAATGCAGGCCACAGATATCAATCTTGCAATAGAGATTCCACCGGGGTTTGCACGAGACTTAAAGCGGGGAACCCCCGTTGAAATTGGCGTCTGGATTGATGGCGCAATGCCCATGCGAGCCGATACTATTCGGGGTTATGTGCAGGGAATGCATCAAGACTGGCTTATGACACAGGCCACACAAAATTTAGGAGTGGAGCTACCCACCCTGATTAATATCGATTCACGATTTCGTTATAACCCTGAAATTAAGAGTCTTCCCGCTATCGTTCCAGCTGTCATCCCTATCTTGCTCCTTCTGCTCCCTTCAATGTTAGCAGCGCTCTCAGTAGTTCGAGAAAAAGAGCTTGGATCAATAATCAATCTCTATGTCACCCCAATTACTAAAGCTGAGTTTATTTTGGGTAAACAGTTGCCCTACCTCTTCCTAGCGATGATAAACTACTTTTTAATGCTTCTATTAGCGATTACGCTCTTTGATGTGCCAATCAAGGGGAGCTTTATAACACTAACGGTAGCAACGCTGCTATTTTGTATGATCTCAACTGGATTTGGACTGCTTGCATCCACCTTTACTAAAAGTCAGATTGGGGCCATGTTTATCACGATAATTGTCACCTTAATCCCTGCGATTCAATTTTCAGGATTGATCAATCCTGTACCATCTCTTGAAGGGATGGGACGTATTATTGGCGATCTCTTCCCCGCAACCCATATGTTAATTATTAGTCGTGGAGTATTCGGAAAGGCTCTTGGCTTTGCTAATCTCTACCCTTACATCACTATCTTAGCAATTACTGCACCCATTATTATCGGTTCGAGTATTGCGCTGTTAAAGAAGCAGGAGAAGTAGAATGATACGACGTAAAATCGCGAATATCTATCATCTAGGGATCAAGGAGATCTGGAGTCTCATTCGAGATCCTATCTTGCTCATCTTAATTCTCTTTACCTTCACCATCTCTGTTTATACCTCCGCTACAGCAGCTCCCGATGGCCTACAAAATGCGACTATTGCTATCGTTGATGAGGATAATTCTGCTCTCTCTAACCGTATAGCCACCGCATTTTATCCACCGGAGTTTAGAGCACCACAATTTATTACGCTTGATGAGATGGATCAGGGGATGGATCGGGGGCGCTACACCTTTGTCCTTAATATCCCAAATAATTTTCAGCGCGATACCTTAGGCAATCGTGCCCCTGCCTTGCAGCTCAATGTTGATGCAACACGAATGTCACAGGCATTTACAGGAAATGGTGTCATTCAACAGATCATCTATGGAGAGGTGAATGAGTTTATCAATCGCTACCGTACAGCAGAGATCCTTCCTGTAACGGCTGTCGATCGAATGCGCTTTAATCCCAACTTAACCCAATCTTGGTTTGGAGCATTAATTGAGATTATCAATTTAATCACACTATTATCGATTATCTTAACGGGGGCAGCCCTTATTCGTGAACGGGAACGGGGCACCATTGAACATCTATTGGTGATGCCTGTAACCCCCTTTGAGATTATGCTCTCTAAAATTTGGTCGATGGGGTTAGTCGTACTGATTGGAGCCACTCTCTCACTCCTCTTTATCGTCCAAGGGCTTCTTCAAGTTCCGGTAGCAGGATCGATTCCACTCTTCTTATTAGGTGCGATTTTCAATCTCTTTGCGATGACCTCGATGGGTATATTCTTAGCAACTATTGCACGAAATATGCCTCAATTTGGCATGCTGATGTTGCTTGTATTAGTACCGATGCAGATGCTCTCTGGTGGTATGACGCCTCGTGAAAGTATGCCTGAGCTACTGCAAACCATTATGCTCATTGCCCCTACAACACACTTTATCGAACTTGGGCAAGGCATTCTCTTTAGAGGGGCTGATTTCTCCATTGTCTGGCGCCCCTTCCTCACGCTTTTCGGAATTGGCCTACTCTTCTTCTTTATTGCCCATCAGCGATTTAGAGAGACAATCAGTCAGATGGCTTAATTAGCTAGGGTAGTAGGTAGAGGGGGCAGTCGCCCCCTCTTTTAGTAGGATTTACGAAATATCCCTTCCCTATCTCCTCCTTTTTTGCTATACCTAAGATTCAGAACTTTGATTAAGATTAGCTAATAAAGGAGTCTATATGGTCTAAACGTCGTTGATTAACAACTCACTGTTTCATAATAAGAATAATAAATTTGAGTATCTCAATAATAAAAAGAATAAAGACTCAACTCCATTTGAGTTAATTATCAACCTGCAGTAATTAGAGAATCACTCTTCACTACTGCCCACACTAGGAGGAATCATCTATGGACGAACTCAATAAGCCTATTGAGACCGATATCCAGAAGAATCAACATCCGGATTATCAAAAATGGGTCAATGATCCTAAGTTTACGCAACTTATAGCAGATAAGAGACGCTTTATAGCCCCAACAGTTATCGGCTTTCTCATCTGTTACTTTCTACTGCCTATTTTAGCTATCTATACCAATCTACTTACCAAAACAACAATTTGGGGGATTACTTATATCTGGGCTTTTGCCCTCTTCCAATTAGTGGTGATTTGGGTATTAGGCTTCCTCTTTATGCATAAATCAGAAAAGTTTGATCAAACTGCTAAAGAGATTCTTTCTGACCTTTCAATGGAGGATAAGTAGATGAGTATTTATGCATTTCTCTTTTTTAGCTTTATTATCATCGCAACCCTAATCATCACCTATTTTGCGGCTAAACGAACCCAAGATGCCTCAGATTTCTATACTGCAGGAGGGGGATTAACCGCACGGCAAAATGGATTGGCAATTGCTGGGGATTTTATGTCTGCCGCCTCCTTCTTAGGAATTACCGGCGCTATTGCTGTTATTGGTTTTGATGGTTTCTATATGGCTGCAGGAAATCTACTGGCATTTCTCTTTTTAATGTACCTGGTTGCAGAACCACTCCGTAATCTTGGCCGATTCACACTGGCAGATATGTTATCTAGCCGCTTCTCTAGTAAAACCTTACGAGCAACTACAGCGGCAAGTACCTTAATTATCTCAATCTTCTATATGATTGCGCAGCTAGTGGGTGCAGGAGGATTAATCTATCTCCTATTAGATATAAGCTACTCAACTTCTGTGATCTTAGTTGGGGTCTTAATGACAATCTATGTTCTCTTTGGAGGGATGACCGCCACCAGCTGGGTACAGATTAGTAAAGCGATTCTGCTTCTAGCCGGCTCCTCTTTTCTTGTCATCTTGGTCTTTGCTAAGTTCGACTTTAACCTCGCACTCCTTATTGAGACAGCCAAAGAGGCCTCCCCTCTAGGAGAGAGATTTATGCAAGGGGGGAATATGAGCACCCTTGATAGTAAATTTTGGAGTGGGTTAGATATTTTAGGACTTAATGCCTCATTAGTCTTTGGTGTTGCAGCACTACCACATATCTTAATTCGTTTCTTTACAGTGCCAGATGCCACAACTGCACGTAAATCAGTTGTCTACTCAACTTGGCTAATTGGTGGTTTCTTTATTATCACCATCTTTATGGGTTTTGGTGCTGTTGCTTTAGTCGGTTATGATCGCATTGTTGAAGCTAATCCTGCTGGGAATATGGCTGCGCCACTCTTAGCGTTAGTGACTGGGGGAGAGTTTCTCTTCGCCTTTATTGCTGCAGTTGCGTTTGCTACGATTTTAGCTACAGTCTCAGCGTTGGTTATCACATCAGCATCGGCATTTGCCCACGATATCTATAATGAGGTCTTAAAAGATGGCAAGATCAGTCAAAAAGAGCAGGTATTGGTTGCCCGAATCGCCTCTATATCGGTATCAGTGATCTCGATTATCTTAGCAATCTCCTTCCAAGATCTTAATACTGCGTTCTTAGCGGTATTAGCATTAGGGATTGCCGCAAGTGCTAATCTTCCCGTGATTCTCTTTACCATCTATTGGCGTGACTTTAATGTTACAGGCGCGATTACTGGAATGTTAGCTGGCTTAATTAGCTCTGTCTTACTCGTTGCATTAAGCCCAAGTGTTTGGAGTCCAATCGAAGGAGCACGAATCTTAGTAGGAGAGCCTATCTTTCCTATCTCCAATCCGAGCTTAATTACGATCCCCATCGGATTTATCGGCGCATATCTTGGCACCTTAATAGGACGCAAAAGAGAGAGTAAAAAACTCGATAACTTTGATGAGATTCTCTTTAAGATGAATACAGGTTATGGGATGCATAAATAGGTAAATATCCTACCAGAGCCCTAACAAAAGAGAGCCCACTGTAATGCAGTTGGGCTCTCTCTATTATTACGACTGAATCGTTTAATGGTTTAAAGAATCAAAGAGTGATAAAGATGAGGTTGCCGATCCTTATGAACATCATTATTAGGGCTAATTCGCTTATCCCGCGCCTCACTTAAATTGACTGTTGCCACTAGAATCTGCTCCCCTTGACCAAAGGCGTCTGTAATGGGAAAACCATCACTATCTGTAATGAGCGAACCACCTACCCAATCAACTCCCCGTTCACGATCAGATCGATCACATACAGCCATAAAGAGCTTATTAACAGAAGCATTTGCCTGCGCCCGAATCATCTCGGTTGGACGCTCCCCTTTTGGACGTGGATATTGGGGCCAATTAACAGGTGCACATAAGATCTCGGCACCCGCAAGAGCAGGAATACGTACCCATTCAGGAAACTCAATATCATAACAGATCATCATCCCTAAATGGCCATAGATAGTCTCAACTACAGGGGGCTGCTCTTCACCTCGAATAAAGATATTGATCTCATTATCCCACAGATGCACCTTACGGTAGGGGGTCATTGCCCCATCCGGTTCTATAAGGATAGAGCTATTCGCCACACATTGATTAGGAAGACGCTCACAAAAACCAGCTACTAAAACAATATTGAGCTCAATAGCAAGATCTCGCCAAAGCGAAAGGGTTGCCCCATCTAAAGTCTCTGATAATTGATAAGCTTCCTCCTGGCTAGTAAAATTAAAACCACTCTGTGCAAGTTCAGGCAGAAGAATAATTTCCCCCCCTTTTTTTGCAGCACGTCGAATCATCTCTTCTGATCGCTTCCGGTTATACTCAATAGCCCCGACCTGAGGCCCATATTGACAACACGCAATGGTGACCAACTCTTTTTCCACACTCATACTATCTCCCCCTTCTCTAATTGACCTTCTTGTGCTCTAATAACCGCCTCCTCTCGCTCTAAATCTAAGGATCGGGTTAATAAAAAGTAGGTAACACCAGCTACAAGTAATCCTGGAATAAAGGTGATATCCGCTCCACCCATCTTTGTCACAAAATAACCCTCATAAAAGCTCAAATTCATAAATGGAATCATAGAGAAGAAGCTCAATAGATAGGCTATTAATCCTGCTTTTGACCAGAGACCATAGATACCATTGGGATTAAAGATCTCCGCAATAGCATATCGCCCTTTCCGCACGAAATAGTAATCCACTAGATTAACTGAGGTCCATGGTATAAGGAAATAGAGCATCATTAAGACAAAATCATTAAAGCTCTCTAAATAACTCTCGGGAATAAGTAGAATTATAGAGAAGATCACTACCGCAACAATTAAAATGCCGATAATACGCACTTTTACCGTGCTTTGAATAGGTCTAAAAGCATCTAATGCACTAATACTGGTTAACATCGCTCCATAACAGTTAACCGCCATAATACCAATCAATGAAGGAACAATAGAGAGAACAGCAATAGTTCCCACGCCATTGCCAATCTGATCTCCCAACATCTTTAAGATGGCTATAGCATCATCAGTATTCAGGCTTGATGCGATAAACGCCCCAAGAGACATTAACCAAAATGCTGAACCCCCCGCTCCAAGATAGGTCCAAAATATTACTTTTTTAGCATCTGTATCGTGAGGTAGATAGCGAGAATAATCAGAAACATATACCGAATAACTAATTTGATATCCTGCAGCTGCTGAAAGCTGAACAAGAAAAGCAATACCATTAAATGATGGATCCACAATTTGACTATCCATCTCCAGCGTCATCAATGCAACTACGGTCAATAGAATAAAGAGGGTGATCATCATATAGGTGATTAACCGCTGTACTCGATGCAGTAGGTTATGACCAACAATAGCAATAATGACCGCAATACCGATAATCAACAGATACCAACCGTGTCGATAATTGGGAAGAACTACATTAATTGCATCTGTAATCAAGATAACATTAAAGACATTAAAACCGATATAGACAAAAATTACGGCTAAAAATGGAATAATTGCTCCCCGTATACCAAATTGGGCTCGTGACTGAATCATCTGAGGTAACCCCATAGTCGGCCCCTGATTGGCATGGAAGGCCATAAAGAAGGTTCCTACCCCCACCCCTAGAATGATCGCTAATATTGAGTAGAGTGTAGCTAACCCCAACGCAGGCCCAATAAATCCGGTCAGCAGGGTTGTTAACACAAAATTTCCCGCAAACCAAAAAGGACCCTGATGCCAAACTCTCCCCCCCCGCTCACTCTTAGGGATATAGTCGATCGATCGACTCTCAATTGCTATTAATCTATTATCTGCCATAACCGGCGCTCCTCATTCTATTTTTATACTTATTATTATCAACTTAATATCTATCAAGGAGTTTCAATCTATAACCTTTAGTTACTCAATTTTGGCCTGTTCGATCAACTCGATACAAACCCTCCATATTTTATACTCCCTAAAATGATGTAAAGGATAAATAGAGATATAAAAAGAGATACTTTTCTTTTATATGAAGTAAAAGAACACCCATCCCCACAGCTGTAAGGATAGGTGTTATCAATTAAAACAATAGATCCTATCTCAACTCGTTACTGATACAAGCAACTTAAGGACTCTTTTGCTCTGACTTTTTTTCAAGCAGATAATTCATCCAATGGGAGGAGAGAATATCTAAGAGGCGATTTTGTCCCGTACGTGCCGAAAGATTATCAAGATCGACCGACTTTAAGGGTTGATCCTGTTGCGAGCAGGTAAAGACAGCTCGTGTCCGCTCACCTGTCTCAGGATCTACTTGCCACTGTAGACACTGACCACAAACCCCCTTCATCATACACTGCATCGGACTGCCAATTGTGCCAAAAATCTCCAGATCCTCTCTAAATTGATCATAGAGCGCTCCCCCTTCAGAGAGGGCTTGCTGTAACCCTTTAAGTAGACCTGTCGAACCCATTGCCATCATCCGATCAATTTTACGAGTATCTACTATACCTTCATGATTAAGATCTTGCAGAAGCTGAATCATATCCCATGCCACAACACTATGATCTTGTGGGCGACGCGGTATGATTTTATCCCCTCTCTGTACCGCCCAAATAATCTGATCTGCTCCCGCTTCTAGCTCATCCATATGATCTACATCCTCTTTCGAGCCTAATGCTGCTAGATAGGTTACCCGATTACCTGCACTACGAAGAGCAAAGCCGATATCTAACATCACAGCTGCTCCCCAACGTCCCGCAATAACAAGGATCTCTTTATCTTTCGGAAGATCGGTCGGAGCTCCGGTCGGTCCGGCTAAGATAACTTTCTGACCAACCTTAAGATGAGGCACTAATCGCTGTCCCGTTCCCCACTGAAAGACTAACAGACGAATAGCATCATCTCTAGAGCCTGTTCCTGATACCGTAAGGAGGGGAATCTGTAGTCGTGTCCCCTCAATGAACTCACTTCCCATCTCGAAAGTCTGCATTCTAAAGAATTGACCAGGCTTAAAATTGCGTGCTGCAAAGGGTGCTTTTACCCATACCTCTGCCACAGTAGGATTACTACTATCGATCGACTCGATTGTTGCGGTAAAACCCTCCTCTAACATCTTAATAAAGGGTTTTTCAACCGGTGCTGTCGCTTCAGGAAGTTGATTGAGTGCTGCCATCACCTCTACCGAAGCTTTTTTCGCACTGGCAATTGCTTTAACAACATTTCCATTAAACACTGGATGAGTATCCCCGATGTAAGAGACACGTCTCTTTCCACGACGATAGGAGGTAAATGGGGCAAAAGAATCTTTGTTGTGACTATCCCAATCGAAAGATACCTTTTCTCCCGCTAAGTTATAACCTTGGAAATGGTTGTCATCTTCAATCTCTAATGAGCCCTCATATTCTGTTGCATAGATTGTATTAGGTGAGGTTCCTGCCGCTACTAATACTGTTCGAGTTGGTACCGTTATCGAATCCTCCCCAGACTTCGTAAAGCGAATAGCCTCTACATGACCATACTGGTCAAGCTCCACACCTTCAGGATTAAGCTCCTCTCCAAAGAAGATTCCCTCTTCCAGTGCTTTTGTTACCTCCTCATGGTTAAGGCGATAGGCTGGTGACTCCTGCATTGTACGGCGATACGCCAACATCACTCCCCCCCACTTATGCAGCAGAGGAATAAAATTTGGTTTTTCGCCCGCAGCCACTGCTCGCTCACGCTCAGCACGTACCTCTCGCCCATGGGTTAAAAATTCAGTTAATGTCTCATCATCTTCAGGTGAAAGCCCTTGACGAATCTTCTGCTCACCTAAGAGCTCAACACGGGCTAAAACCTTCTCTACCTGTTTTATATAATAGGCTTGCACCTCTGTTGCGGTATCAATCGCTGTTAAACCACCACCAATAACCACCGCCGGCATCCGCACCTGTAAATTAGCGATAGAGCTCTCTTTTGCTGCTCCAGTAAGTTGCATTGCCATCAAAAAGTCAGAAGCTTGGCGCATCCCCTTAGCTAATGAGTTTTCAATATTCAAGACACGAGGTAATCCAGCGCCAACAGCTAACGATACATGATCAAATCCCAAATCGAACGCATCGCTAATCGTTAACGTTCCCCCTAAGCGAACGCCACCATAAATATCGACATTATGACGACGGGCTAAGGTGAGATAGATTAATTTTAAGAAATTCTTATCCCAACGGACGGTAATTCCATACTCAGCAACGCCCCCAAATCCTGCTAATACCCGCTCATCAAGATTCTCTTCAAGACTCGACCACTCTTTAATTGGTGTAGTCAATAGCGCCTCTGGTAGCGGCTCAATTTTAAGGCCATCAATACCCGCTACATAACACCCCTCTTGAGAGAGATAGTGGGCCATGGTAAAGCCTGCTGGCCCCATGCCCGCTACTAATACCTTACGACCATTATCAGGAGCAGGTAAATAACCACTCTGCTTAAGTGGATTCCAGCGGGCTAATAAATGATAGATCTCAACTCCCCAAGGCAGATCTAAAACTGTCGTCACAATTCCTGTCTCAATTTGGGGGATATTTACAGGCTCTTGCCGCTGATAGATGCAGGATTTCATACAATCATTACAGATGCGGTGCCCAGTAGCAGGGGCCATTGGGTTTTCCACCATCATAATCGCTAATGCTCCAAGTGAGAGCCCCTCTTTCTCGAGTCGTTGCATCTCGGAGATCATCTCTTCAAGAGGACAGCCTACCAGTTTATTTCCTAGTGGATCTTCCCGAAAACCGGCCTCTGGCTCCTGCTTCTTAACAGGAAAACCAATACTGCAAAAATCCCCATCATGATCATGACAATATTTACAATACTCAATCTCACTGGCAATCTCACGCCGACTCATACGGAGATCAGTTAATGCAAATCCATCACGACGCCGCATTGGAGCTGCACCAGCTTTAACAGGAATACCCTGAAAGCTCTGCTCATTAACCGCAACAAGATTATCTGGATCAGTGCGCTCTGGAAACTTAAACGTTACCCACTCTTTAACTCGTTGCTGCCCCTCTTCACTATTGAGTGCTAAATAACCCCACTGATGAATCAGCTCAATGGTGGCCTCATCCGCTTCAGACTCAGGAGAGAGCTCTAAAGCAAAAGCAGCTATCTGATCCTCTAAATCGACAACTGAATCATCTACCGAAAGCAACGATAACAGCTTCTTATGCAGCTCCTCAAAAGTAGCGACAATCTCTTGACGATAGCGGCGTGCTCCTCGTTGAATAAATTGCTCTTTAAAGCGCATTAATCGCTCATACCCCTTGGCACGCTCAATCAACTGCTGACTCTCCGCCTCAATTCCGAAAAGCTCCGCTAAAAAAGTATTGAGTTTAGCGCCAAGATGAATCTGAAACTCAGACTCTTCTCTCTTAGTAAAGGTCAACTCCCCTTTACGCCATGCAAGAAGATCTGACCGCAATGCTTCATCTAAACGCTCAATGAAGTGCTGATCAAGCCTCTCTAAACCACTACGCTCTTGCAGCGCAGCGAATGAGAGGTTATATGATTTTAGTTGACTCTCTAGTGACATACTCTTTTATCCTTTATCCGTGCTAATGAAGCCCTCGCTTCACACTGCGAACAATTAAATATCGGTAATACAAAAACTCTCTTAAAATTATACTAAACAATAAAGAGTATAAATCGCTTTAGATCAAGTCTCATTCTCTTCCCAACGACTTACCCTCTTCATTAGCGTAAGACCTCTAATGACCATAACAAAATCAATACGCTCTATAGAGATGCACCCTTATTTATTCTATCTATGATACCGATTAATGGCTCCTTATAGCTCATCGAGTGGAAACCCTCTTCGGTAGAGCGCCTCTTTTCGCTTTAATGGATCTTGCTGCCGCACCCTGCGCTCCGCTTTAGCTCGTGCTGCTCGCCAGTCAATTTCCACAAACGCCTCCTCTATCGCAGAGGAGGGAACCTCATGCCGCTCTAATTCATAACGTGTACGCACTGGACCATAACCTAAATCGGCACGATTTTTAGCATAGCTGTAAGCAAAACGCTCTAAGCTTAAATAGTTACGCTCTAAAAAATCTTCAATAATCTTATCAGCAAAACCCTCCGGACAATCTCGAGTTACTAACTTCTGTCGCAATTCGATAATACTATGCTCTCGTCGTGTCAATATGTTAAGCGCACGCTTATACCAATAGAGATACTCTTCCCGCTTCGCCTCATCCATCTTCACTCCAGCGCCCCCTCTTCTTCTCCTCCCTCAGTGCGATATTCTGCTCTAACCGTTTAAGGATCATCGCAATACTCTCTCGGGTACCTGCTTGCTTCTCCGCTCGGCTCTCCATTGGTATTGAGGTGATCTTCTCCATTGCCGAAAGCTCACGCTCATAACGCTCATCATCCTGTTTTTTAGGAATGACCTTCGCGACCAAATTAGGGATATACCACTCTTTTTTCGAAATCTGGTTAAGGTGCAACTCCATTGAATGTCGTATCTCTTGCTGGCAGTACCGAAATCGCATAGCGAAAACACTATTATGGGTGCCAATCACCCAAAACTTAGGGCCTATAGTCGATATATATAGCTGCCCTTTTAGTTCAGGCGGCAAAAACTGCTGAAAAATCGGCTCAAGGTAAGAGATCTGTTTAGAGCGGCGTAACTGTATCGCTAAATCTGCATAGAGAGTACGACTTCGAGAGAGTCGATCTACATAGTGAGTCGCTGTAGGCATCACTCTCTTTTTCGAGGCGCCATAAGGGTTATGGGATAGGATTTTACCAATGAGCGCCCTCTCCTCACTACTATAGTTATTCATAGCCTCCCCATTAAATAAATAAGACTTATTAGTAAATATTATCTATAAAAATCGATTTTTCTGTTATAAAAGATATTGCTTTTAATGTATCATATACCTTCTGTTTTCACTTCAACAATCTCAACAAGCTAAAGGATTTCATAAGAATGGATCTCATCAGTCGATATAGTCGTTATTATGTTTTTATCTTTTGTGTACTTTTTACCCTGTTAGGGATCTTTGCGCTTCCCAAAACGACCTGGGTGATCGTCTTGACCGTGATTACAGGCTTAGCCACAATCATGGGGATTGTCGATATGATTCAGGTTCGTTATGCCGTACGTAAGAATTACCCAATAACAGGAAACTTCCGTTATCTTTTAAAGCACTTCCGTCCTGAAATTCGTCAATACTTTATTGAAGCAGATGATGATGCGGTCCCCTTTACTCATAATGATCGCAATCTCGTCTACGCACGTGCTGCGGACTCTGGTGTAGACTCTAGTAAAGCATTTGGTACGCTTCAGGATGTATATCGTCCAGGGTATCAGTTTGCTACCCACTCTATTACCCCAGCAAAAACTCCCGATCCTAAAACATTTCGGATTACAATCGGCGGTAGAGATTGTAAGCAGCCCTACTCAGCTTCAATCTTAAATATCTCTGCAATGAGCTTTGGTGCTTTAAGTGCAAATGCTATCGAAGCCTTAAATGGTGGTGCTAAGATGGGGAACTTCTTCCACGATACTGGCGAGGGTGGGATTAGCCCTTATCACCGCAAACATGGTGGAGATCTTGTATGGGAACTTGGAAGTGGCTATTTTGGTTGCCGTACAGAAAATGGTGATTTTGATCCCGAGCGTTTTGCAGCTCAGGCTCAAGATGATCAAGTGAAGATGATTGAAATTAAAATTAGTCAGGGGGCAAAACCTGGTCACGGAGGCGTTTTACCTAAAGATAAAATCACACCTGAAATTGCTGCTACCCGTGAGGTTCCAATGGATCGTGATTGTATCTCACCTGCAAACCATAGCGCCTTCTCAACACCACTTGAGTTGATCGACTTTATTCAAACGCTTAGAGAGCTTAGCTTAGGAAAGCCGGTAGGCTTTAAGCTCTGTGTTGGTCATCCATGGGAATTTATGGCCATTGCAAAAGCAATGATCGAACGAGATATCTACCCAGACTTTATTGTTGTCGATGGTAAAGAGGGCGGAACAGGCTCAGCTCCAATTGAGTTTACTGACCATATGGGTATGCCGTTACAAGAGGGGCTTCTCTTTGTTCATAACGTTCTTGTAGGGTTAGGTATCCGAGATCGCATAAAGATCGGTGCGAGCGGTAAGATCATTACTGCTTTTGATATCGCAAAGACACTTGCTCTCGGTGCTGACTGGGTAAACTCAGGAAGAGGATTCCTCTTCTCATTAGGATGTATTCAATCACAATCCTGTCATACTAATAAGTGTCCTACAGGAATTGCGACGCAAGATCCTACGCGCCAAGCGGCATTGATTGTTCCGGATAAACAACAAAGGGTCTATAACTTCCACAAAAATACAATGATCGCTCTAGCAGAAATCATTGCCTCAGCTGGGGTGGATCATCCATCAAAAATTACTGCAAACCATATTGCCATGAGAACTTCTGAAAATGAGGTGCGTCACTACTCAAATCTCCATTACTTTATGAAGGAGGGAGAGCTCTTAAGTGGTGATATCTCAAGTGATTACATGGCATCTGTCTGGGCTGCAGCACAGACCGAGACCTTCGCCCCTAAGCAGAGTATTGGTGTGCAATAGAGTAATTCATACGAAGGGATAAACAAAAGAGAAGATCGGTTACCTCAAAACCGATCTTTTTTTATCTCCAGCTCTTTTTAACCTTAAGCATTTAATAAAATGTTTACTCTCTCCATATTGAGAGGGTAAGGATATCAACAAGCTCTACGCACCTCTACTCCCAGCCTCTCACCTCTTAAAAGTCACGTTTATAGAGAATATCAATACTAGAATCTTCAGAGCCCAGCTGAGTCTCAAAATTAAAGTACTTTAAAAAGCTATATCGCAAGATACCATACGCATTACTCTCCTCTGTTAAGCTCACCCCTACCCCCATATAGAGATGGTCATTAACTTGTTTTCCCATCCCAACAGCAGCATTACCTGTTAAATCTTGAGTTAACCCTAAATCAGTTAAGCCAAATTGATCCGCCATACCTGCTCCTCCAGGATCATTACCGGAAAGAATATCGTAGAGCGCTTTCGCCAAAAATGCGCTATCGGCGGGTGAGTTTAAGTTAGGTTCTCGTCCTAACAGAAGATAAGAGACAATTGCTAAATCTGGCATCATCGGGTTTGAGTAGAGAGCAATTTTAGGACGACGCAGGTTTCCAGTTAAATTAATCCCAACATTACCTTTCCGATTTCCAGCCCCCATAGGTAGCTCACGTGAGGCTTGAATATCGAGTAGTGGATTTAACAACGGGCCTGCAAATCGTACCTGACCACGATCTAAATTAAGGCGCTGACCATAAATTTGGTACTCCCCTCCCTCAACATCAATCCCACCAAAGGCTTGTAACTCTCGATGAAACTCTTTTTCAATCTTAATAAACCCCTTAAGTCGTCCTAAGAAGCTCCCCATTCCCACCGAAATATCATCCCTTAAAATAACCCGAAGATCGAGGGCCATATTATCAATCAGTGGCTCCTCCTTCTCTTCTGTCCCCCCTGCAACGATAACGGCATCAGGGGAGATAGCACGAACCGGCCCTCGACTTTCACCATAACTTGAGTGCCGATAGAGTAAGGAAGGAATATCAATGGTGCCTGTAATACTCTGTCCTCGATTTTGCAATCGATAGGTGATATCTGATGAGAGATTTACCTTAATATCAGGTGCGTCAGCCAAGGTAAGATTATCCCCCTTAGCAGTCACAAGTGCTGATAAATTAGCTATATTAAAGTTGCCAGAAATATCTAAGTTACCTTCACCTAAACGGGTACGCCCCTGAATAACTAACTCCGGCAACCCCTCCTTTAAGGTAGCACGTAAGTAGATATTCTCTAACCGTGAATTGAGCTCTGGAAGATAGAGATGCCCATCTGTTAATCCCACATTAGCATAGAGATTAGGGCGGGTAATGGGGCCATGAATATCGGCTCGCGCATTAAAATTACCCCGTAACTCCTGAATCTCTGGAAAGAGGGGAGCTATCCAGTTGAGTGAAGGGATATGAGCTTCTGCGTGATACTGCACAATTGCCGTAGCGAATGGATCATCTAAATTGCCTACCCCCTCAATCTGAAGATAATCTCCCCAGTCAAGTTTCACCTCACTCTCAACCTTCTCTGCATTAGCTAAAATACGCATAAAGCTAGCGGTCAATGGTATCTTTATCTGTCGCCCCTGCAACTGATAGGCTGTATCCCCTTTGGCTAATGAGATATCCACAACGCCTACATAATCTTCCGGTGTGCTAAAGCGGCCCGATAATACAACATCCAATGCAGTATTAACTGTGATCTCTTCGGGAAGATATTGCGTAATAATATCTGCCGGTAGTCGTCGCAATACCGCAGTCCCTACACTCATCTCTTCATCATAACGTCCCTCTAAACAGAGTGTAGTTGGAAGATTATTGAGACAGAAGCTGCTAAGGGATACCTCCTCTTTTGAGGCAAAAAGATAGGTGGGTTTTTGTAATGTAAAAACACCTAGCTGAGGAATTGTCACCTCACTCTCATCGAGGTAAAGAGTCCATTTTGGATCACTATTTAAGCCGACTAAGCGACCAATCCCTCCAAAATTAAATTCACCATATGGGCTATCGAGCACAATATTGAAACGATGATCCTCAATCGCCCCCTCAATATGATTATGTAGTGACGTTAGTAGTGTGCCCTCACCACTTTTCACTCTCTGTATCGTTAAATCACTCACTAAACTACTCTTAATATCCCCAAGAGAGTCTAGCTTAATTTGATCAATACTCATCTCCCCTGCTTTAAGATGATCGACCAGCAATCGCGCCTCAATCATCTGCTCTTGATTATGATGTGCATAAAGATCAAGATTATCGAGCCTAAAAAGAGAACCTAATGCAAGGTGGCTCGCTTTAAGATCACTCTCAACAAGAGGATTAAGAAGTGAGCCCTCCACAGAGAGTGATCCTTGAATGATGCCATGAAGATCAGGATGAATTTGGGTTAAATTCGGAGCATCTAGATGAAGAAGCGCCATAACATCAAACAGATTGTTACTATCCCACTCCCCCTTTAACGTAACGTGATTATCAACATTTTTTAATGTTAAAAGCAGTGCCACTGCTGACTGCTCGCTTAATGATAGATCTAAGTTTCCAATTACAGGGTCTGTAAAGAGATTGTTCCAGTCGGTTCGACTACGTAATGTTAATTGTAACTGATCAAGCGGCCCTGATAGATTGATATTAAAGGCGGTATTGAGCAGATGATGACGCAACTCCATCTTGTCACTATGATTGGTAAGATTTAGATCCACCCAATTATCTTTAAATGAAAGCGCACCATCTAACCGACTCTGAAGAGGGATTGCTAACTCATGCATAACCAATACCCCCTCAAGATCAACCATCTCAAGGGTACTGCGCGTATAATCAATAACAATAGGGGCAGAATGGAGGTGATTCAGTGCAATAACTAATTCCTGATTTAGGGTAATCATCCCCTCTTCAATATCGATCTTATCGATGGTGACCTTAAGGGGAAGCGAGAACTCCGCTAAGTCAAGAGCTCCATCACCCACCTGCTCCCTCTTCTCCCCCTCTGCCACTAAATAATCCACCATAAAACCATGCAGTGATAACTGATTAATGGTAAGTTCGCGCTTAAAGAGACTTAATGGATGCCAACTAAGAGAGAAATGATCAAAAGAGATGATCTGATCTTCAGATATCTGGATCACCCCATCCCTCAATATGAACTCATCACCTAACCGCCCATCCGCTTCACCAATAGTGACATACTCGGATAGGTGATGATTGATGCGATTGACCAATATCTGCAACCCTTGCGGCGAATAGATAAGGTAAGAAAGACTTCCCACCAATAGAAGAACTACAACTAAAAGCGATAGAGCAATGGTACGAATAATACCTACTCCTCCCCTCCTCTTAGTCTGCTGCTCTCTCACCCTCTTTTGCTTATTACTCATAATTTCTCTACCCTACCTTCCTCTACTAGCGGCTCACTCAACCTATACAGGATTATTATCATCAATAAATTGAACCGATAATTCCGAGTAATTGTCAGCTAACCACTCCCCTAAAGCAATCACTCCACAACGCTCAGTAGCATGATGACCAGCGGCATAAAAATGGATTCCCATCTCCCGGGCAGTATGGATTGTCCGCTCGGAAACCTCGCCGGTAATATAGGCATCGACTCCTTGATCTGCAGCCTCCTCTAAATAATCTTGTGCCGCACCACTACACCAAGCAACTCTACGGATCTCATGAGGAGCATTATCTCCAGAGTGGAGCGGCACTCGCTGCAAGCTCCTCTCTAACAGACGGCTCAAATCTTGAGGAGTTTTAGGATCTGAAAACACCCCCTGTAAGATTAAAGGGCGTGGCTCTTCACTTAACCCTCGAATCTCTTCTACTCCCCAAATCTTCCCTAGTTGCGCATTATTTCCTAGAGTCGGATGTAGATCTAATGGCAAATGATACGCATAAAGATTAATCCCATGGGTCATTAATGCTTTAATGCGACGGTACTTCATACCTCGAATAAGAGGCGACTCACTCTTCCAAAAGTAGCCGTGATGCACCAAGATCGCATCAGCATCCGCCTCAATCGCTGCATCAATTAAATTCTGACTTGCCGTAACACCCGTAATGATTTTCGTCACCTTGCTCCGGCCCTCAATCTGCAGACCATTAGGAACATAGTCACGAATCTGTTCACTCTCTAATTTCCGATTTAGAATTGCTTCTAATGTTAAGTGATCCATTCTCTCACCCCATATTCACCAACAAATTAACCTTTATCTTACGCTTTTTTACAATCAGCCACAAAGTCATTGATTCGCTTCCAACGCTACTATCTGATCTTTTAATCTAAATAGCAGCAGTAAGGCAGGCAAAAAGAGTAAGGCTGTAACAATAAAAAAGAGCCCCCAACCGAGTGCTGTAACTAAAAAGCCTGAAAATGCTCCAAAAATGCGGGCTCCCAATGCAGCAAAGGCCGATAAGAGCGCATACTGAGTCGCCGATGCTTTAGGATCACAAATCATACTGAGATACATAATAAACACCGATGCAGCAAAACCACTAATGAAGTTTTCGCCACCTATCGCAATAACTAGGTGGATCAAACTCTGCTGCTGCACCACAAGTAGATATCCAAGATTCGTTATACCGATAAGAATAGTAGATACCAATAGAGCACGATAGAGGCGTAAACGAATGATAAGCGCTCCAGCAAGCAGGGCGCCTACCATCGTAGCTATCCCACCATAAATTTTAGTCACAGTGGCAATCTCCTTCCCGCTATACCCCATCTCAATATAGAATGGATTAGCCATTGCTCCCGCTATCGCATCAGGTAGCTTAAAACAGATTACAAATAGAAGAATAAGACCGGCAAAGTCTTGAGTAAAAAAACTCTTAAAGCCACTAAAAAAAGGGGCTAAACGCTCCTTAAAGGTGATACTTTTCTGCTCCCTCTCTATCCTCTCTTTTGGCTCAGGAATGAGAGCAGTCAAAATGATGATAATCAGATAGAGCGCTGCTACTAAAAAGAAGATAAGACGCCACTCTACAATATCTGAAAGCCAAATAGCACCAGCACCCATTACTAACATAGCAATCCGGTAGAAGAGCTGATAAGTACTCGCTCCGTACGATTGAGCCTCAGTTGAAAGGTAGTCAATACGAAAAGCATCAATCACAATATCTTGACTTGCCGAACTAAAAGCCAGTAAGAAGATAAGAAGCCCTAAAATTAATAGATTCTCATCTGGTGTGACATGAGCTAATCCTATATAAATGAAAAATAACAGAATTTGAAAGAAGAGAATCCACCCCTTTCGACGTCCGAGACCACCTAATAAGGGGGGACGGAAGAGATCCAAAAAGGGTGCCCAAAGAGGCTTTAATATATAGGGCAGTCCTAAAACTGAGGCTAATCCTATCATCTCTCGACTAACGCCATACACCCCAAGCCAATAACTTAAGGTGGAGAAAGTCATCAATATAGGAAGCCCTGCTGAAAAAGAGAGGAGCGCTACTGTAACATTCTCTCTTGTTAAATATCCCCCTTTCGCATTAGGCGAAAAGGGGCGATTATCAATCTTATCTACTCCCATGACATTCGCTCCTCTCTGCTGCTCTTGATAATTACTGCTCAACTAATAAGTCAGTAATAATGCTAACCCCTCTACTACCTCGCTTCCTAAAATATTGCCAAGAAAAGTACTCGCAATTCCGAAATAGATAAAGACACCCGCAATATCACAGATCGAAGTGACTAAAGGTGTACTTGCAGTAGCAGGATCAAGCTTAAAAAATCGGAAGAGAAACGGAAGAATTGCTCCTAAAATCCCCCCAAAAAGAACAACGAATATCATAGAAAATGCCACTGTCAATGCTAAGGCTGTAGCAACCCCCTCAATCTCATTACTCATTCCACGATAATAGCCAATCCCCGCTATAGCAATAGCCATCGTAACCCCTAATAAGAATGCTACCCCTATCTCTTTAACAACCACTTTAAACCAATCAGCTTTACCCACATCTCCTACCGCCATAGCCCGTATGACTAATGTTGTAGACTGTGATCCTGTGTTCCCCCCACTGGCAATCAAAAGCGGAAGAAAAACAACAAGATAAGCATGCTGACTAATAAGTTCCTCATAGTTTGAGATAACCGCTCCAGATAGAAGATTCACAAAAACGAGTATAACAAGCCAAGGCATACGCTTACCGTAGAGCCAAAGAGATGGCGCTTTTAATAACCCCCCTTCAACCTCTTCATCATCAATCGCAATTGATGCCATTTTATGAATATCCTCTGTGGCCTCTTGTTGCATGACATCCATCATTGTCTCTACATGGACAACCCCCACCATATGATGCTCATCATCGACAACAGGTACTGTAACTAAGTCGGTATCTTGGAAGACTTTAGCTGCATACTCTTGGTCTGTATTTATATTTAGCGTTGTAATCTTCACCTTCATTATCGAAGAGATTTTCAAATCACCATTAGCTCCTAGCAGCTCCCGCAGTGAGAGCACCCCTTCAAGGTGATTCCTCTCATCCATTACATATAGATAATGGATATTAGCCTTCCCCTTCACCTTCTGCCTAAGCTCCACAAGCACCTCATCAACCGTTAGATTAGGTGAGATTCGAATATACTCATCCGTCATCAATGATCCTGCGGATTCGTCGATAATTTCTATAATTGTTTTTTTCGGATATCTACTCATAAATCTACCTTTTACTGCTTTAATCTACTCTTTGGTAGGGGATGGAAATGGGTGAATCTCCCATTGCTCAATAGGATAAAGTGCTCTCTTATAGATAAATTCATAACAAAATTAGTGAGATAATGAATATCTATACTGCATTACTCATAAATATAAGAGAATGGATCTTCTGATCCCTTAAGGAGGGGGAATTATACATGAATATGCCCATTATTTATATAAAAATAGGAGTATTTTAAAAGGAGTTGTGTATAATTGCAGCCTCATATCATATTAAACGGGTTAGGTTTCACACTATTATGAAAATCCTTATCCTTGGCGCCGGTCAAGTAGGCTCATCAGTAGCACAAGTTTTTTCTAAAGAATCACAAAATGAGATAACTGTTGTCGACCTAGCCTATGCGCCTCTTGTCGCTTTAAAGGAGCGCTATGACCTTCGAACCATACGGGGCAATGCTGCTCTACCTACAATTCTAGAGGAAGCAGACGCCGAAAATACCGATATTATTATTGCTGCTACCTCTAGCGATGAGGTAAATATTATTGCCTGTCATCTGGCCCACACCCTCTTTAATATCGAATTAAAGGTAGCCAGAATACGGGAGCAAGCTTATGTCGATTACTCTGAATCGATCCTCTTTGGAGCTAAGCTAGAAGCTGCGTTTGCCATTGATGTTGTTATTAGCCCGGAAATATTAATTACCGATCAGATAAAAAATATTATTGAGTTGCCTGGCGCACAAGAGGTGCTCCGCTTTGCGAAAGGACGGGCTGTCATTGTTGCGGCTGAAATCCATCCTAAGTCGGAGATGGCTAATCGCCCTCTTACCTATCTCCATAACCTTCTGCCTGATACCCAGATCAATCTTGTCGCCCTCTTTCGTGAAGATCAGGAGTTGACCATTGATGCCGATCTTATATTGCGCCCCCACGATGAACTCTACTTTCTATGTGAGCGCCCTTATGCCCGGCAAATTATGTTAATGTTTAATCATGCTAATAAAATTCCACACAACATTGTGATTGCAGGTGGGGGGAATATTGGCCGCCAATTAGCAGAAACATTAGAGCGCTTTGCCCATGTAAAGGTTATAGAGCATAATCGTAAGAGTGCTCAACGATTATCAGCGTATCTTAATGATAGCTTGGTCTTAATGGGGGATTGTACCGATGAGAATCTTCTTTTTGAGGAGAATATCGAAGAGACCGATATCTTCTGTGCAGTAACCAATGATGATCAAACCAATATTCTCTCTAGTATGCTGGCAAAACGGCTTGGTGCTAAATATGTTATTACGCTAATTAATCGCTCTTCTTTTCTTGAACTCATTCAAGAAGAATCCAATATAGATCTCGCTTTCTCTCCTCAACAGGTTACTGTTAGCACCCTGTTAACCTATATTCGTAAGGGGGATATTGCTCAAGTCTATTCGATCCGCGATGGGGAGGCTGAGGTGATCGAAATTGTTGCTCATGGTACAGAAGAGAACTCTAAAATTATTAATCGGGTCGTGAATGAGATAAAATGGCCTGATCATGTCAATCTTGCAGGAATTATTCGCCATCGAAGACTCCTCAAAATTGACGAAACGACAGCAATTGAACCCAACGATCATATCGTTCTCTTTATCACCGATAAAGAGAGTATTCCTAAAGTCGAAGATCTATTTAAAATCAATTAATTACAGGAGAATTTGATGGATAAAGTAAATAAAGTTGTACTCGCCTACTCTGGCGGATTAGATACCTCGGTCATTCTTAAATGGCTTCAAGATGAGTATAATTGTGAGGTGGTGACCTTCACGGCAGATATTGGCCAAGGAGAGGAGGTTGAGCCTGCCCGCGCTAAAGCAGAAGCTCTAGGAGTGAAAGAGATCTATATTGATGATCTTCGTGAGGAATTTGCCCGTGACTTTATCTTCCCTATGTTTCGTGCCAATGCGATTTATGAAGGAGAGTACCTACTCGGCACCTCTATCGCACGCCCACTCATCGCTAAACGTCTTGTCGAAATCGCTAATGAGACTAATGCTGATGCGATCTCCCATGGAGCAACCGGTAAAGGGAATGACCAAGTTCGCTTTGAGCTAGGTGCTTATGCGCTCAAGCCTGGCGTAAAAGTGATTGCTCCTTGGCGTGAATGGGATCTTATGTCCCGTGAAAAGCTGCTCGATTATGCAGAAAAACATAACATTGAGATCGATCGAGGTGGCCAAAAATCTCCTTACTCAATGGATGCTAACCTCCTTCATATCTCCTACGAAGGCTTAATGCTTGAAGATCCTTGGACCGAGCCTGAAGAGGAGATGTGGCGTTGGACAGTATCTCCAGAAGCAGCCCCTGACAAACCCACCTATGTGGAATTAACATACAAGCATGGTGATATCGTTGCCATTGATGGTGAGCCAACAAGCCCTGCTAATGTTATGATTAAACTCAATAAATTGGCTGGCGAAAATGGTATTGGCCGTGTTGATATTGTTGAGAACCGCTATGTTGGTATGAAGGCTCGTGGTTGCTACGAAACACCTGCTGGAACGATTATGCTCAAAGCACATCGCGCCATTGAGTCGATTACTCTTGACCGTGAAGTTGCCCATCTTAAAGATGAGTTAATGCCCCGTTATGCGAAACTCATCTATAACGGTTACTGGTGGAGCCCTGAGCGTGAAATGTTGCAAACAATGATTGATGAGTCTCAAAAGTTTGTTAATGGGACTGTTCGCATCAAGCTCTACAAAGGAAACGTTATCGTTGTAGGTCGTAAATCTGACGATACCTTATTCGATGAAGAGATCGCTACTTTTGAAGATGATGGGGGTGCCTACGATCAGAAGGATGCGGAGGGCTTTATCAAACTTAACGCCCTTCGTCTACGTATTGCAGCAATGAAAAACCGCTCCTTTAAATAAAGAGTAACGTAAAATCAATTAAGAGATTGAGAGCCGACAGATAATCGTCGGCTCTCTTCTTATGACTTAATCAAATATAATTGGAGTAATCTGATATCCTCGCTCTTTTAGAAGCAGCAATACCCCCTCCTCTCCATAAAGGTGTGCAGCGCCAATAGCAATAAAAGCACCCCCTTCAATTATAAACCGCTCTAAGTGGGGCAACCAGGCGTAATTTCGGGAAACGCGAATCGTATTATCATAAAAATTCCACCAAAAATCATGACTCTCCTCCGGATACCCCTTTAACATTAGCTCCCGATCGATACTCATCCGATAGAGAGCAGTCGCATTATCAGTAATATAGTGGTGGTAGAGCTCCTCAATAATCTTATGTTGCTCCTCCACCTCTTTAAGTAGCGCTAAAAAAGCTTGCTCGATCGCCTCATTGGGTAACAGCTTAAAGAGCTCTATTAGATCTAAGATCGATTCAAGCTCACTATTAGGCAGTGTCGTTAGCTCGGCAAGTAATACCTCTACCCCTAACTCATTACTAAATGTCGGCGGATTATTGAGAGCGATCAGCTGCATGAGTATTGCCCAATCCTGATACTGCTCTAAATGATGAATAATAAGTGATAACTCCTCTTGAGTGAGCTCTCGCTCAAAAGCACCTTCAACAATCTGTTTCAGTGCAAATTTTTGCTCATCACCCAACTCCTTAAGATAGGAGCTGGAATTATTTTGAGTCGATTGCTGAGTCATCTCCTCAATTCTCTTTGCGGTATCATCATCTAGATCTAATAGCACCTCTGTAACAAAGTGAGCACTCTTCTCGAGATAGGGTTGATAGCGCTCAAGATGGGAGCGACTCCCCTCTCGACCTATATGAATAGTACCGAGAAGATAAGAGATCTCACCATCATGGCTCTCAATTTCCCAAAAAAAAGTATCTGGAATAGCGTCGGTAAATGGGTCTGCATAGCTATGGGACACGACCCCAATCAGGAGTAAAAAGAGGAGTGTTAGCCATCTTTTAAACAATCGACGTAGATCCCCTACTCTCTTATACATTATCATCACCTCATTAAGGAATAATCAGCTCTGTTCCCACAGGGACCCGCAACTGGTTACTCGGCAAGCCATTACGAGACTTCAACTCTGCTTCACTCACCTTAAACTTCTGCGCAATGCTCTTCATCGTATCCCCACGTTCAGTGATATATCGGACAACGGCACCTTGCCCACTTTGACTGGTGGAACGCAACTCCAATTTAGGAAAGACAATCTCATTTGTAGAGGGTGACTTCGGTACTTCAGCCCCTTTAGGTGGTCGCACAGGAGCCCCTCCTCCACTAGCAGGTGGTGGGGTATTAGCCACTGGATCTCCCCCTTGAGGCTGACTTAACATCTCAAAAATCACCCCCCCTTCCTCTACCTTAGGGGGTGTTGTCGGCTGGGGAGCAACAACAGGAGCGGGGGTACTCTGAACAACAGGCGCATCGACACTCTCTTCAGTACGAATCCGCTCATTATGATAGACAAGCTCCATTGCCGGTCGCTCTTTATAATAATCCTTGATCCCCTTCAAGATATCTTCTGCCAAACGATTTTGGTGACTTTTAGTTCGCAATTTCCGCTCCTCATTAGGATTAGAGATAAAGCCAGTCTCTACTAAAACAGAAGGGATATCAGGAGCCTTTAGGACAGCAAACCCTGCTCGCTCCACATTACGTTTATGTAGATTCGCATGGCGGCGCAAATTATTTAATAGATGTTTGCCTAATGCATTCGAGGCCTCAATTGTCGCATCTTGAGAGATATCCAAAAGCATTGAGGCAATCGCATCATCTTTATCGGATATCGTTACCCCGCCGATAAGATCGGAGCGATTCTCTGCTTGTGCTAGCAATCGGGCCGCCTCACTTGAGGCACCACTTGTAGAGAGAATATAGACAGAGGCACCATCAGCTGTTCTACTTCCTGCATCAGCATGAATTGAGATAAACATATCTGCTTTATTGCGTCGCGCAATTAGAACCCGCTCACGCAGAGGAATAAAGATATCCCGATCACGAGTTAAGATAGCTCTCATTCCCTTTTCTCGATTAATCTTATCCCGTAAAATCTTGGAGATCTCCAAAACAACATCTTTCTCTCGAGTACCTCCACTTCCTAATGCACCAGGATCTTTACCACCATGGCCAGGATCAATAACAATTAGGACATTCTTTTTGGGTACAGAACGGGCTGTTTGCACATTTCGCTCCTGTGTAATAACCCGTTTTTTCCCCTGATTACTACTATTAACAAAACTGCTAGGGGGTGCTGTTTGAGCACTACCACTAACAATCATCACTAACTCATACCCCTGCTTTGTCTCTATTAAAGCGGTGCTTGCAGGCATTGGCTGTGTCATATCCACAACAATTCGTAAATCTGTACCCTGCTGTGTCCCGAGACGAACACGCTGCACTTCTCGCCCACTAATCGGTAGTGAGGTCACTCGATGCTGTAGTTGTGCATTTGGGATATCAACCACTAATCGAGCAGGGTTTTGAAGACGAAAACTATTGAAGGTAACCTTTTTGCTCAAGGGAAAGGTAATCCGAAGATCACCATTGGGGGTTGTCTCTCCACGTCCCGTTCCGACAATGGTCGTAGCCTGCAGAAAAGCTAGAGTTAAAAGTATAAAGGTTATGAGGCTCTGTTGGATCTTTCTATTCATGTAAATCGACTCTCTCTCTTCCCTCAATCAGCCCACTCATATCGCTTTTGCAACTCATGCAGAAAACGATTCTCAGGAAAGAGCTGTTTAAATTTTGGATATAATTCATCAATAACCTCAAAGTTCTCGAGACGATTTTGTAAATGTAGATAGTGAGCAATCATCTCTGGAACCTTGCTCTTATTAAATGCTCGGGTTAGATAATACTCTGCTTCATCTAATTTATCGAGATGATAATAAGCCCAACCGATACTATCTTCGATAAAGTCTTGATTAGGATTTAACTCATCTGCCTTAAGCATATATGTGAGCGCCTCTTCAGCCCGGGATGGATCATACTCTAAAAGCGAGTAGCCATAGGCATTAAGAATAATATCATCTTCAGGGTGCTCCTTTAGGTAATCAAGGAAAAGAGTCTCCATTGCGCTAAAGTTCTTCTGATGATAATGCCCCATACCCTTCAAAAAAGTAACAATCGTCTTATTCGTAAATACCGGCTCAGCTAAGAGCAGTAGCGCTTCATAATGATCATACAGCTCTGCCGACTCTAGCATCTCAAGCTGCACCAGATAATAATACTCTTGAGCATAAAAATTTTGGCTTCTTAACTCATCAAATATGCCTAAAAAATGCTTATAGTCTCCAGTCTCAAGAGCTACCCGTGCCTGTAATACAAAATATTGATCCCGATACGCCTCATAGTTCTGATCAGAGAGAATCTTTGCTAACTCTTGTGCTGTGCCATTCTTCTCACTAATTTCAAGTAGTTCAGAGACCATTAGAGGATAGAGATAATCCTCCTGATCAAACTGAGCGATCCCATCGGTAACGCGATCATAGCGTCCAAGCTGGTAATCAATAATAATTTTCTCTGCTTGATGAAGAAGATTCTCCGGATCTTCACTGATCAACTTATTAAGTAGCGTCTCTGCCGCTGCAAATTGGAGATCCTGTTTCAACAAGAGAAGGTAAAGATAGGCGAGATTCTCAATCTCTTTTACAAGATATCCCTCTTCTAATAGTGCAATGGCGCGATCAATCTCACCTTGGTTTCTATAGTTTTCCGCCAACATCCTATAGACCTTCTCATTATCCGGCTCAAGCTCTAGAGCCTCTAACAAGTAAGCCTCACCAATCTCAGCCATTCCCTCCTCTATGGCAACTAAAGCGTAGTAAATCAATGGCTCTGTCTGCTGAGGGTTAAGTTGGGCGAGTCTATCTAATATCTCCATCAACTGCTCATTACCATTATTATCACGCAGCCCTCTTATTAAGAGGTGATACCCATTTACCCCCCCCTCCTCACTCAACTGAATCAACCGGTGGTAAGAGTCTAAGGCAGCCTCGAGATCCTCAGTAGCAACTTGACTACGGGCTAATTGCTCCCAAACAAAGATATTCTCAGAATCTTTCTCTACTAATACCTCTAAATAGGGGCGTGCATCAGCAATATTCTCTTCTGCTAGCTCAATATTGATCCGACGCTGTAGAAACTGAATATTCTGCTCATAGGACAATAGCTCATCATAATGCTCTCTTGCTGCCACATAATCTTGCCGTAATAGTGCAAGCTCCCCTAAAAGAAGATTATATCGCGCCTTAGCAGAGAGACTTAAATCAGTAGATAATCTCTGATGCTCCTGCTCCTCAGTGGCACGCCCCACCGGCTCAGCGACGCCTAAACCCAATAGGAGAATAATACTCGATAGAATGGTGATTTTTTTACTCATAGAGCGCTCTCTTCCCTCTCAAACCCTTAGCATTAATTTGCCTGGGTGATGGCACACAGCGATTGGCAAACATGTGATAACATGATTTAAATCGTGATTATAAGAGCCCTATTCTAGCTCATTCACAAAAATCTTGAAAAAATCATCCCATATTAATTTGAAAAGAGGAGTAATCGACTATGACGAACATGAAGAGTAAAAAATCGGCAGCACTTATTCTCTCTGGCTCTGGCCATCTCGATGGTGCAGAGATTACGGAGTCGGTCTCACTACTTATTGCGCTGAGTGAAGCGGGTTATCATGTGGATTTTTATGCCCCTAACCGCCCCCAAAGAGAGCATGTCAATCATCAAACTGGCGAGGTGGAGGAGCCAAATCGTAATATACTTACAGAGGCGGCACGCATCGCCCGTGGAACGATCGCCCCTCTAGAGAAACTTAATGTCGATCAATATGAGACAATTGCTCTTCCTGGCGGTTTCGGCGTGGTGAAAAATCTAACCACATTTCTCGATAGTGATCAACCAAAACTTAAAGAGGATATTGCACAGGTGCTCTATAGTGCCATTGATCATAAATGCCCTATTATTGCTATCTGTGCCGCCCCCCTTACGATCGCTCTACTTGCTCGAGAGAAGAATCTGAAAGGAGCCTCCTTCACCTTTGGGCAAGAGGAGAATGCTGACTCCTTTCTATCTGTTATAAACCAGTGGAATATCATAAGTCATCATAATACTGAGATTGATGAGGCGCATATTGATTATAAAAACCGAACAATCACCTCTGGAGCCTATATGTTTGGTGATGTCGCCCCTCATAAAATTCTCTCAGGTGCTCGCGCAGCGGTTTCTGCACTTGAGGAGCTTGATGAGTAGAAATAATGCTCACATAAAGAGAGCGTCCCCCCAGAACTGGGAGGATAAGCTTATTTGCTAGTAAAGTTTCGAAAATTCATTATACTATTTGATCTACATTTAAATAATTACTACTAAGGAGCTTTAGCAGACGATGAAGCCTATCAAAATAGGAATATTAGGGTTGGGGACTGTGGCAACAGGCGTTGCGTCAATTCTTAGCAAAAATAATCTTGAGATTGCGCGCCGTATTGGCACCACGATTGAAATCACCTCTGTTTTTGTTCGCTCTCTTGATCGGGAGAATCCCTATACCCTTCCCCTCACAACCGATGTTGATGATATTTTAGATAACCCTGAAATTGACATTGTTATCGAGCTGATGGGGGGTATTGATCCTGCTAAAACCTACATTAGTCGGGCAATAAAGCGTGGTAAGCATGTGGTAACCGCTAATAAAGAGTTAATTGCCCTTCATGGCAATGAGCTTTTTGCCGCTGCACAAGAGTCGGGCGTTATACTCAACTATGAGGCTGCGGTTGCTGGAGGTATTCCTATTATTAAAACATTGCGTGAGGGGTTAACCGCTAATAAGGTGACTGCCATCTACGGCATTATTAATGGCACTAGTAATTATATATTAACTGAGATGTCTAAGAACAAAAGTGATTTCTCTGTTGCCCTTAAAGATGCTCAGGCACTAGGGTATGCTGAAGCAGATCCCACCTATGATATTAAGGGAATAGATGCCGCTCACAAACTAACTATACTCACTTCAATCGCATTTGGTGTCCCCCTCTCCTTTGAGAATATCTACACTGAAGGAATTGACACCCTAAGTAGTGAGGCGATTGAAGTTGCCGAAAAACTTGGCTATACCATAAAACATCTTGGTATCGCAAAGTATAATAACGATCGCATTGAAGCCCGTGTTCACCCAACACTGGTGCCAAATAGCACACAATTTGCTAGTATCAATGGTGCTATGAATGCGGTTTTAGCCGACGGTAATGCCGTAGGCCCACTCTTTTCATCTGGAGCAGGAGCAGGTAGCGAACCCACCGCATCTGCTGTTATCGCTGATATTATCGATATCTATAAAGAGGAGTCGAGCGCCATCCGCACAGCTCCCCTAGCATTCAGCAACAGTGAGCTTAACCAGAGCCCATTCCTAACTCTAGATGAGTATCAGATGCAATATCTAATTCGTGTTACAAGTAGCAAGAGAGTGGATAAAGAGGCTCTAGAGAGGCTTTTAAAAGAGAAGCAGATCGCTATTGCTGAGGATCACTCTGATGAAGAGCAGCTACTCTATGTGACACAGTTAACTTGCGAAGCAAATATCGACGCTGCTATCGACACAATTAGTAGTGAGAAGAGAGATTATGAAATTCTGCTTCTTCGAATCGAAAACTTCGCCTAGTTCTTAAATGGATAACAGTATTGTCTTAAATAATAATTGAATATCTACTCCTTAAGTTCAGTAGATAAGTGAGGATCTTGTGAAATTAAATGGTGCAGAAATAATCATTCAATCCTTAATGAAGGAGAATGTTGAGTGTATCTTTGGCTATCCTGGTGGAGCGGTACTTCCCCTCTACGATGAGATTTATAAGCAGGATGTCATTAAACATGTACTCGTACGGCACGAACAAGCTGCAACTCATGCTGCGGATGGCTATGCTCGTGTAACCGGAAAGCCGGGAGTCGTTCTGGTCACATCTGGCCCAGGGCTAACTAATGCCGTCACCGGAATTGCAACAGCACATATGGATTCGATCCCTCTAATCGTCCTCTCAGGTCAGGTTGCAACCAGCCTTATTGGAAATGATGCTTTCCAAGAGGTTGATACTGTGGGAATTACCCTACCATGTGTAAAGCATAACTTTTTAGTTCAGAATGTTGAAGATCTTGCCGATACTATTAAAAAGGCATTCTATATCGCCACAACTGGCCGCCCTGGCCCCGTGGTTATCGACCTTCCTAAGGATGTAACCGTTCAAACAACCAAGTTCGCTTACCCTGAAACGATCTCAATGCGCTCATATAATCCCACCGTTAAGGGGCACTCAGGGCAGATTAAAAAAGCATACAATCTACTAATGCGTGCAAAACGCCCCATGGTCTATACTGGTGGCGGTATCGTTATTGGTAATGCTCATGAAGAGCTTCGCTCATTTGTTCGTGACTTAAATTTACCTATTACAAGTACACTTATGGGATTAGGTGCCTACCCTGGAACTGATCAGCAATTTCTAGGCATGCTAGGGATGCATGGGACCTATGAATCAAATATGGCGATGCACCACTGTGATGTTCTACTCGCTATTGGTGCCCGATTTGATGATCGAATTACCGGTACGCTAGAGCACTTCTGCCCCCATGCAAAAATTATCCATGTGGATGTTGATCCCTCTAGTATTGCTAAAAATGTTGATGTTGATCTCCCCATCGTAGGTGAGGCTAAATCTGTTTTAGCAGAGTTAAATGAGATTCATCGTACGGAGCAGAAGAGCCTTAATAGCGAACACTTAAATAAGTGGTGGCAGCAGATCGACAAGTGGCGTGAGATGGATTCACTGCAGTATCAATATAGTGATGAAGTGATCAAGCCCCAATTTGTGATTCAGAAACTTTTTGAAGTTACTAAAGGGAGAGCGATAGTCACCTCCGATGTTGGACAACACCAAATGTGGGCAGCACAGTACTACCCCTTTGATGAGCCGCGCCAATGGTTAAACTCAGGTGGACTCGGAACGATGGGCTTTGGTTTGCCAGCAGCAATGGGTGCTAAACTCGCTGCACCCGATCGTGACGTTGCCTGTGTTACCGGAGATGGCAGCATCCAGATGATGCTCCAAGAGCTCTCAACAATGTTGCAGTACCACTCTCCGGTTAAGATTATTAACCTAAACAATGGTTATTTGGGGATGGTGCGACAGTGGCAGGAGTTCTTCTTTGATAAACGCTACTGTATGAGCTATTTTGACTCTCTACCTGACTTTATTAAACTGGCTGAAGCGTATGGACACTCAGGGGTTCAAATTAAGAAGCCAAGCGATGTTGAGCCCGCACTCATTGAGGCGTTTAAGCAGAAAGATAAGACCATCTTTATGGACTTTATTACCGACCCTGCAGAGAATGTCTATCCCATGATTCCCGCCGGGAAAGGTCACCATGAGATGATTTTAGCGGGCGATAAGATGGTTAACACCTCGAAAGATGGTTTAAGTCAGGTATAAGGAGTCAATAAATGAATCAGAACAATAGACATATCATCTCAATTCTCATGGAAAATGAGGCGGGAGCACTCTCAAAGGTTGTGAACCTCTTCTCGGCACGGGGGTATAATATTGAGTCTCTTGCCGTCGCTCCTACTGACGATGAGTCGCTCTCACGTTTAACATTAGTCACAACAGCAAATAGTAAAGTGGTTGAACAGATAGTAAAACAACTACATAAGTTAATTGATGTTGTAAAACTTACTGACTTAACAGAAGGTGCCCACATTGAGCGTGAAATGATGCTCGTAAAAGTTAATGCAGCGTCAGAACGTGCTCGTGCAGAAGTATTTCGCTTAAATGAGATCTTTCGTGGTAGGATTCTAGATACGACAAATAGCTCCTACACTATCGAAATGATCGGCACCTGTGATAAACTCAATGCGTTTATCAGCGCAGCTGAGGATCTCGGTGTTATTGAGCTTGTACGCTCAGGCGCGATAGGATTGGCTCGAGGCTCAAAAGGTCTGACCCTATAATTATAAGGCTCAAAAGGTCTACAGAAGAAGCAATATTAATTAACGATTATAGAAAGAAGAGAAAGGAATAATTTAAATGAAGGTTTATTACGATAAAGATGCTGATATCTCCTTAATTAAAGATACAACTGTAGCGATTATTGGCTATGGTTCTCAGGGTCATGCTCATGCTCAAAACCTTAAAGACTCAGGCGTCAACGTTATTGTTGGTCTGCGTAAAGAGGGCGCATCATGGGAGAAGGCCGTCAATGCTGGTCATAATGTTAAAGAGATTGCTGATGCAACCAAAGAGGCGGATTTAGTGATGCTCCTCCTCCCCGATGAGACTCAGCCTAGTATTTATAAAGATGCTATTGAGCCTAATATTAAAGAAGGTGCTACCCTAGCATTTGCTCATGGCTTTAATATTCACTACAACCAGATCGTACCTCGTGCAGATCTTGACGTTGTGATGGTTGCACCTAAGGGGCCTGGCCATACGGTTCGTTCGGAGTATGTAAAAGGGGGAGGTGTTCCTACCCTAATTGCCATCTATCAAGATAAATCAGGGAAAGCACGCGATATCGCTCTCTCTTACGCATCTGCAAATGGGGGTGGAAAGGCTGGTATTATTGAGACTACTTTTGCTGAAGAGACAGAGACTGATCTCTTTGGTGAGCAAGCGGTACTCTGTGGTGGTGCTGTAGAGCTGGTCAAAGCAGGTTTTGAAGTATTAACCGAGGCAGGATATGCTCCTGAGATGGCCTACTTTGAGTGCTTACATGAATTAAAGCTTATTGTAGATCTTATGTATGAGGGTGGTATCGCTAATATGAACTACTCCATCTCTAATAATGCTGAATATGGTGAGTATGTTACCGGTAAAGAGATCATTACCGAAGAGACTAAAGAGGCAATGAGAAAAGCGCTCACACGGATTCAAACGGGCGAGTACGCTAAAATGTTTATCCAAGAAGGAAATACAAACTATCCCTCAATGACTGCTCGTAGACGTCTCACCGCAGAGCACCCGATTGAGAAAACAGGCGAAAAACTACGTGCGATGATGCCGTGGATTACAGAGAATAGTCTCGTAGACCAATCAAAAAACTAAATTAGATAATCATATTTAGTCATCGTCACAATTTAAGTTTAAAATGCCTTAATGAGAACTCTCTTTAGGGCATTTTTATTTTATACAGGATATATAGGAATTAGATATTATGAGTCAATCTTGGAGTCCAAGTAGCTGGAGAAACTTTGAAGCAAAGCAGCTACCAAAATATGATGATCAAGAGGCCTTAGCAGAAGTAGAAGCTCGGTTACGTAAATCTCCCCCACTTGTTTTTGCCGGTGAGGCTCGCTCCTTAAAAGCACAACTAGCAGATGCTGTTAACGGAAAAGCCTTTCTTTTACAGGGGGGTGATTGTGCTGAAAGCTTTGATCAATTTAGCTCAAACAATATACGTGACACATTCCGAGTCCTATTACAGATGGCTGTTACTTTAACCTTTGGTGCGAAAAGTCCTGTTATTAAGGTGGGGAGAATGGCTGGTCAGTTTGCTAAGCCTCGCTCATCAGACACAGAGACCGTTGGTGATGTGACACTCCCAAGTTATCGAGGTGATATTATCAATGGGATCGAATTTACTGCTGAAGCTCGTAAGCCTGACCCTGAAAGAATGTGGCGTGCTTATGCGCAATCAGGCCTAACTCTTAACCTTCTGCGTGCATTTGCTCGTGGTGGCTATGCAGATCTTCACCATGTTCAGCGCTGGAATATGGATTTTGTCGGAGAGACCCCACACGCTGAAAAGTATCATGATTTAGCCTCCCGCATCCAAGATGCTCTTCAATTTATGGAAGCCTGCGGCGTTGACTCGAAGACCTCTCCTACCGTTAATGAGACTCAATTCTACACCTCACATGAGATGCTCCTCTTAGGTTATGAGGAGGCAATGACACGCGTAGACTCCACTAGCGGAGATTGGTATAACACTTCAGCTCACCTCTTATGGATTGGTGAACGCACACGTCAACTTGATGGAGCACATGTCGAATATGCTAAAGGCATTTCAAATCCCATCGGAGTAAAAATAAGCCAAAATACTACTGATGATGAGCTGATCCGTCTTATTGATGCATTAAACCCTGAGAATGAAGCAGGACGTTTGACGCTGATTACGCGAATGGGTGCGGATAATCTAGCGGAACATTTACCAAGAATGTTACGTCGAGTAAAATCGGAAGGACGCAATGTTGTATGGTGTAGTGATCCTATGCATGGGAATACTATCACCGAGAATGGTTATAAAACCCGCCCCTTCGATCGAATTCTCTTAGAAGTTAATAACTTTTTTGATGCTCATAATGCGGAGGGAACCTATGCAGGTGGTGTCCACTTCGAAATGACGGGGACCGATGTAACAGAGTGTCTCGGTGGAGGGCAAAATATCACCTCTCAAGATCTAGAGAGCCGCTACCATACCCATTGCGACCCTCGCCTAAATGCTCAACAAAGTTTGGAGCTTGCTTTCTTAATTGCTGAAAAGCTCAAAGATCATAGAGCAAAAGTTAGCATATAAGGTATAATAGGGAGCTGTTCCTCACCCCCTATCTCTTCGATAGATTAGGTGTTGGAACAGCATTTTTATTTGTGGATATCGATTGAGGAGTCATACCTTGAATACCAACTATCTCGATTTTGAAGAGCCTATCTCAGAATTAGATGCCAAAATCAATGAATTAATCAACTGGGATGAGGGGGAAGATCTCTCATCGGCGATAGAAGCACTCCAAGCAAAGAAGGATGCTAAAATTGATGCAATCTTCTCTAAATTAGACTCTTGGCAGATAGCTCAACTAGCCCGTCACCCACTACGCCCTTACACCTTAGACTATATCGAGCATATGTTTGAAGATTTTCAAGAGCTCCACGGGGATCGCGCCTATGCTGACGATCGAGCCATTGTTGGTGGTCTAGCACGCCTCGATGATCGCCCTGTTATGGTTATTGGACATCAGAAAGGGCGCAACACAAAAGAGAAGATCAAGCGAAACTTTGGAATGCCACGACCTGAGGGCTATCGTAAAGCACTCCGTTTAATGAAGATGGCTGAGCGCTTTAATCTACCAATCATTACCTTTATCGATACCCCTGGAGCCTATCCTGGTATCGGTGCTGAAGAGCGAGGACAGAGCGAAGCTATTGCTCGAAACCTACTGGAGATGAGTCAGATATCAGTTCCTATCATTGCCACTGTTGTAGGTGAAGGGGGATCCGGTGGTGCGTTAGCGATCGGAGTTGGCGACCGTGTCTTAATGCTACAGTACTCAATCTACTCTGTAATCTCTCCTGAAGGCTGTGCCTCCATATTATGGAAAAGTGCAGATAAATCGAAAGAGGCTGCTGAAGCGATGGGCATTACCTCTGATAAAAATAGAGAGCTCGGTTTAATTGATCGTGTAATCGAAGAGCCCAAAGGGGGCGCCCACAGAGATTATCAAGAGATGGCAGCAACATTAAAGTCCGAAATATTGTCATTCTTAACAGAGCTAGATCAACTCAGTAAAGATGAGCTGATTGCTGCCCGTTATGATAAGTTAATGAAGTTTGGCACATTTAGTCAAAAGTAAAATGAGCACATTAACCCACCTAATTGAGCGACTTGATCAGCTACTTTTGCGAATTGAGCCCCTACTCCCCCCACTCATTGAGCCTATCGATTTTACTCAATATTCAGCATTTCGATGGCGTGTCGCTAAACCTGGTAATTTTGGTTACCTTGAAGCAATCGAAAATCCTGCAAGAATCTCATTTAATGAGATAAAATGCTTAGAGAAACAGGCGACTCTTATTCGACAAAATAGTGAGCAGTTCCTGCATGGTTATCCTGCCAATAACCTTCTCTTAACAGGCTCCCGTGGGACCGGTAAATCATCACTTGTAAAGGCCTGCTTACATCAATATGCTGACCAGGGGCTGAAGATGATCGAGATTGATAGCGATCATCTCTCATACTTACCCGATATATTAGAACTTATTGCCCATGAGCCCTATCGATTTATTCTCTTTTGTGATGATCTCTCCTTTGAAGAGGGGGATGACTCATATAAATCGCTTAAAGCTCTGCTTGATGGCTCTTTAACGAGTCCATCAGAAAATATCCTTATCTACGCAACCTCAAATAGACGACATCTGCTCCCAGAATATATGGAGGAGAATCGATCCTATACACGTCGTGGAGGTGAAATTCACGCAGCGGAAGCCGTAGAGGAGAAGATCTCCTTATCTGAGCGCTTTGGACTCTGGATCTCCTTTTATCCCTTTAGTCAACAGGAGTATTTAGAGATTGTTCGTAGTTGGCTCAATGAATTAGCGGATGATATCCCTTATAATGAGCAAGTAGAGCAGAATGCGCTACAATTTAGCCTTCAACGTGGCTCACGTAGTGGCAGAGTTGCACAACAATTTATTAGACACTATATTGGCTCTTACCGATTAGAGCAACAACAGTAGAAGGAAGAAAAGATGTCCAGTTATATGGCCCAAGAGATTAGAGAAATTCCTAATGTCATCGAAAGCCAACGAGAAAAGAATATTCCTCAATTAATCGAGCTTGCCGAATATATACAAAAGCAAGATCCGGGGCATATTGTAACTCTAGGTCGTGGTAGCTCTTATAATGCATGTAACTATGCTAAGTATCTCTTTGAAGTTGGGGTTAATGTTCCTGTAACAGTATCGGCGCCTTCCCTAACCTCAATTTATGGTGAGAGCTTAAAGCTGCGGAATTCTCTACTCATGGTTACCTCACAATCTGGACAGAGCCCCGACCTTGTTCAGTTTGTTAAAAGTGCCAAAGCTGGAGGTACAAAAGTGATAGGAATCATTAACGATGAAACCTCCCCTTTAGCAAAAGAGTGTGACTTTCTCTTTGGAATCACCGCAGGTGATGAGAAGAGCGTTGCTGCTACAAAGAGTTTCGTAGGCAGCCTATCATTATTCGCCTCAATTCTTGCCACCTGGAAAGGGGATAATGATCTCGCAGATGCCATCGCCAATCTTCCTGATATACTTGACCAAGCATTAGCGGTTGAATGGCCCTATCTAATCGATACTCTCTCCGAAACCAATGATATGTTTGCTATTGGGCGCGGTGTTGGATTAAGTGCAGCCTTAGAGTCTGCGCTTAAATTGAAAGAGACCTGCCAAATTCATGCGGAAGGGATCTCTGCTACAGAGATCTTCCATGGTTCAGTCTCACTCCTGAAAGAGAATTACCCCGTCTTGAGCTTTGTCTCTCATGATGCTTCTCGAGCCTCTATGTTAGAGATCAATAAGAAGCTAACCTCTTATGGTGCAAATGTTCTAACAATCGATACAAAGGGGAACGATAGCAATATCTTAGGTGTGCCTAAAACTCATGAGTTACTACAACCTTTAGTGCAGATTACCGCCTACTACAAAATCATTGAACAGCTCTCTATCCACCGAGGATGTAATCCTGATGTACCTCCAAATCTAAAGAAAGTTACAGAAACCATCTAACTGGTTAACTCTCTAATCTATAACGTCAATGGAAAGCTATACCCTCTTTACACACCACCTATTCGATGGTGTGGAGTATCAGGAAGATGTTCTTATATCGGTATCTAAAGGCTCTATTGATAGAGTCGATCCTAATAAGCCTGAGTATCAGGTAAAGGCTGATTTTGTTATATCAGATCAGTTACTGATACCAGGCTTTATCGATCTTCAGGTCAATGGTGGTGGAGGTGTTCTCTTTAACAATACTCCTACCCTATCAGGATTAAAGCAGATTCTAGATGCACATCAAGCTCTTGGCACTCATGCTATTATGCCAACATTAATCACTGCAGATGATACCACCACAAAAAAGGCCCTCTTTGCTGTAAGAGATGCAATCTCTACTGGTATGGATGGCATCTTAGGCATACATCTTGAGGGGCCCATGCTGAACCCAAAGCGAAGAGGTATTCATAACGCTTCCCTCTTTCGCACACTCTCGCCTGAGATGTTAGAACTAATCACACAACACAACTTTGGCAAAGTGCTGATTACGATTGCGCCTGAGATGATCGATCCATCTCTTATTTTGGAATTAACTAATCATGGTTTTTATCTCTTCGCAGGACATACGGAAGCTACTCCTGAAGAGCTATCAGAAGCAATAGCATATGGACTACATGGCTTCACCCATATCTTTAATGCCATGCCACAGATGAGCTCAAGGGAACCAAAGGCAACAGGATTTGCCCTCAGTGATACCATTAGTTATGCCACCATTATCAATGATGGGCTCCACATTGATCCTAGGATGGTACTTATCGCTAGCCGAGCAAAGGCAGAAGGCAAGCTTCTCTTTGTCTCAGACTCTATGGCATCCACAGGTAGTACGATCTCCTCCTTTACTCTTGATCAAAAGAACATCTATCTTAAGGAGGGGCGCTTAGTTGATGATAAAGAGACCTTAGCAGGAGCTCATCTCTCGTTATCTGATGCGGTATTTAATGGAATCGAAATAGGCATCCCAAAAGAGAAAGCGATTAAGATGGCTTCCCGATATCCCGCTGAAGCCCTAAACCTTCAGGATCGTGGAAAAATCGCTACCCATTACAGAGCAAACTTTAATCTCTTAGACCTGAAAAGAAGAACGGTTACCCCATTCACTACTACAAGAGAGCGAGACTCATGAATGGTATGTTGCTCATAATCTCCTCCTTAATTGTTGGACAACTCTTAAGCCGTACTATTACTGCCACCAATAGAGAGCAACTAATTAATAGCTTAAATCTAGTAGCCGTTCGTATCTCTCTACCGGCACTGATCTTCATTAAGATACAGGGACAACCCTTTAGCACTGATGCCCTCTTCCCAATCATAATGCCATGGGTTCTCTTCTTTGCCACCATCGCTATAATCTATCTAATCAACCTATTTTACCCTCTCAATAGAGCTACACGTGGCCTCTTAATCATTCTTGCTGGTACTGGGAATACCTCATTTGTTGGTTTTCCTCTAATCACAGCATTAATGGGTGATGATCAATATCTGCAGTATGCTATTTTTTATGATCAGTCAAACTTTATTCTTCTCTTTACATTGGGAATCTTTTTAGCTGATCATTACACCGGTAAAGCTGCTAAGCCAGCTGAGAGTCTTGTTAGACTACTTAGATTTATCCCCATTCAGGCATTAATTATTGCACTCCTGCTCCGCCCCTTCTCAATCCCTATGCCGCTACTCTATACTCTCGATCAATTTGCACAACTCATAACGCCCTTAACCATGATTAGCGTGGGAGCATCGTTAAGACTTCCTAAAAGCTGGTCTTTATTAAGCCCACTCTTTATTGGACTCTTTATCAAGCTAATTTTGCTCCCATTAATAACCTTTAGTGTATTGCGATTTCTCTATCGTGCTCCTATTCTTGAAATCAATCAAGTAGTGCTCTTACAATCTGCAATGGCACCGATGGTATTAGCTACTGTCATTGCACGTGAAAAAAATCTCGAACCAGAGCTAGCAAACCTTCTAACAGCAATTGGAATCCCCCTCTCTTTCATCTCTGTCTCGCTCTGGTTTTCCCTCTCACAGTTACTATAAAAAGTAACTTATACCCATACCTCAATTAATCTCTAATAAAAGTATCTCTCAGTTTATTTAATACCCTTAATAGCCTCATAAAAAGAGCCCTACAACGATACATAGGGCTCTTATCATCAACTCTATCAAGCGGCGAAATCTAACGCTAGCACATTAGCCTGGAGGCCAAGATAATGCTCTACCTGCTAAAAGATGAAGATGGATATGATTGACGGTCTGTCCACCATCATCGTTACAATTAAAAAGCGTTCGATAACCTGACTCTGCGACTCCAAGCTGAGCTGCCAGCTCTTTGGCAACTAAAAATAGTTTTCCAATTAAAGGAGCATCTGCCTCCTGAAGATCATTTAATGTTGGAATCTCTTTTTTCGGAATAATTAAAATATGTACTGGAGCTTGTGGATTAACATCTCTAAAAGCGAGCACTTCATCATCTTCATAGAGAATATCGGCAGGTATTTCGCGACGAATAATTTTACCAAAAACTGTACTCATATAAGAACCTCTCGATTAAATCTTTTTCCGAGCATCAAAAGCATGGGCCAATGTTCCCCCATCAAAATGCTCTAACTCCCCTCCTAGGGGGATTCCATGTGCTATCTTAGTAACCTCAATATTATAAGGTCTCGCTAATTCATCTAAATAGTATGCTGTAGCCTCCCCCTCTACTGTTGAGCTTGTAGCCAAAATTAACTCCTTGATAGTCCCAGTTTTAAAGCGCTCTTCTAATTGATGTAACCCTAACTCCTGCGGCCCAATTCCATCAAGTGGTGAAAGGTGACCATAAAGAACAAAGTAGTATCCTTGATACGCTACACTTTTAGCTAACGCAAAAACATCCCCGGGACTTTCAACAATACAGAGCTGCTCACTATTTCGCTCACTATCTTGACACAATACACAGCGAGTTTGATCCGTTAAATTTCGACATAGATCACACTTTTTGACCGCTAATAGCGCCTCACTGAGAGCTAAACTTAATCGCTCAGCTCCCTTTTGGTTTCGCTCTAAGAGGTAGAGCGCCATTCGAAAGGCGCTCTTCTGACCGACACCAGGCAGCACTTTAAAGGCGTCGATTAATTCTTGTAATGCTTTAGGAAACAATGATTACTCCTCAATTAGAGGCCTGGAAACTTCATTCCACCAGGGAGCTGCATACCACCGGTGACTTTTGCCATTTCAGTTTCAGCTGTTGTCTCCACCTTGCGTAGCGCATCATTAAATGCAGCCCCTAAAAGATCTTCTAGCATCTCTTTATCATCTTCAAAGAGTGAATCATCAATCCGTATTCCTCGAACAACATGGCGACAAGTCATCTCAATCTTAACTAAACCAGCACCTGCTTCACCGGTAACACTCATATCAGCTAATGCGGCTTGCGCTTTCTCCATCTCTTTCTGCATTTTTTGCGCCTGTTGCATCATTCCCGCAATTCCACCTTTAAACATAGTAGCCTTCCTCTATTACATTAATTTAATTAATCTGAAATTTAAGCCTCTATTTTAACCTACTTCCTTATTATTAGTAAGCTGAATTGTCTTCTCTAATATTCGTGCATTACACTCTTGAGTTAAATAGCGGATATTCTCATCTTTTTGTAATTGCTCTTTAAATATTCGAAGTTCCTCTGCCTCAATACGCTCCTTCCGCTGATAAAAGTTATCCTCTGGAAGAGCACTCTCAAGGTACTCTATTTGACATACAACCGGCTGCTGTAGGTAACGTGAGACCGCTTGACCAAGTCGTGCCTCTGTCTCACTAACATCAAAAACTCGCTCCTTCTCTGAACGGATTAAGAGTAATTTCCCCTCATTAAGTCTCGAAAAGACTAGGCTAAATGCTATCCCTCGAACGATCGGATCAAGCTCTAGATGTTCTACGATAGTTAACCACTCCTCATTACTCTGGGGTAATGATGGAGGCTCTGCTTCATCCCCCTTCTCTAAAGGGGTATTACTATCTCTACTATTCGATGATGCGATCTCCTTAGCCTTAACCTCAGTAGAGGATGTTGCTGCTGAAGGCTCTACTAACGGTGTAACTGGCTCTGTCTCTCTATCGCCCTTTATCGATTGCGCTGTCGTTAGCTTCCGCTGCTCTTTTTTTTTATACTTCTGACGGGGCATACCTGGAGAGAAGAGCAGCATTCGCAATAATGTCATCTCAAATCCCAGCTCACTGTTAGGGTGCAATGATAGATCACGGCGACCATGTAGTGCGATCTGATAGTAGAGTTGCAACTCTTCCGGAGAGAAATGCTCTGCCAAGGCCTGATAGCGCAGCAACTCATCGTGATCCCGTTCAGTAAAATCTGGGTTCACTTGAAGTAAAGTTAATTCATGAAAGGCCTCTATCAGCTCCTCTAAGAGTCGCTCATAATCTAATGAAAAACTCGATAGCTCTTTTAATTCATTTAATAAGCTGTGAGGATCATTTTCTGCTAAGCGCTCTAAAATCGCGAGAACATATTGATGATCAATCAGGCCCAACATCTCCCGAACCTCATCGTAGAGTATCTTTCCTGCAGTATATGCAATAGCCTGATCAAGAATAGAGAGAGCATCTCGCATGCTCCCCTCACCTGCTTTAGCAATTAATTTTAGCGCCCGCTCTTCAAATGATAACTTCTCTTCTGTTAACAGATAGGCTAACTGCCCCTCAATCTCTTCAGTACTAATCTTCCGTAACTGAAATCGTAAGCAACGAGATAGAACTGTTATTGGAAGCTTTTGCGGATCTGTAGTAGCAAGAAGAAACTTTACATGTGATGGGGGTTCCTCTAATGTCTTGAGTAGCGCATTAAAGCTACTATTTGAGAGCATATGTACCTCATCGATGAGGTAGACCTTAAAACGCCCACGAGTTGGGGCATACTGGACATTATCTAATATCTCTCGAGTATCCTCCACCTTGGTACGCGAAGCTGCATCTATCTCGATTAAATCCACAAACCGCCCTGCATCAACCTCTTGACAGATAGAGCAGACACCGCAGGGGGTGGCAGAGACCCCCTCTTCACAATTGAGGGACTTTGCAAATATTCGCGCTAAAGTGGTCTTTCCCACACCCCGAGTACCAGTAAAGAGAAAAGCATGGTGTAGGCGGTTATTTTCAAGTCCATTTGTTAGTGCCTTAACCACATGGGGTTGACCTACAACCTCTTCAAATGTTCGAGGACGCCACTTTAACGCAAGGACTTGATGAGTCATGGTACTCCTAGTTTATACCCTTAAAAAGGTGATGACCTATATCAGCCGACCCCAGACACACAAAACTCATGCTAGTGCTGCTTCCTTCCGGACCTGACACGGTTCACAATCATTTGTTGCCGGGAAACCAATATAGGTCACCATTGACAATATAAAACTATAATTTGGAGGCTGGAGCCAGAATCGAACTGGCGTCGACGGATTTGCAATCCGCTGCATAACCACTTTGCTATCCAGCCAATAGTGGAGCGGGAAACGAGACTCGAACTCGCGGCCCCAACCTTGGCAAGGTTGTGCTCTACCAACTGAGCTATTCCCGCATCTAATTAAAGAGAAGCCATTATACCGCTCCCTCTCTATAGGTCAACAAAAAGAGCAATAATCAACCACACTATAGAAGATCAACCACACCATAAACGGTAAAAAGATCATGTAAATCTTTAGGTACTCCTTGAAACTGGAGCATTGGATAGTTTCGTTTTATCTTAATCAATAGGGCAACAAGTGCACTATCACAGCGGGCTACCTGAGCAAGATTAACCACATGGAGCACTTTTTGCTCTTCAATTAGCTGGTCGATCGTCTGCTCAAATTTAGGGATCGTATCTTTAGTTAGATTCCCACTTAAAATACACTCTCCTTCATCGCTGAAGGAGAGTTTAGCCATATCCTGCTGCTCAACAATCATCACTTACTCTCTATTTTTCTGCTTTAAAACCTGAATCATACCGTCGATACCGCGAGAGCTCACTAATTCACGAATCTCTGAGCGATAATTAGTAACGATACTGACACCCTCAACAGAAACATCATAAACTAGCCAGCGATTGCCTGACTTAATCATACTGTAGTTAATTGAAACAGGTGCTCTTTGAGAAGAGATTATCTCTGTTCTTAATGTTACTTCCCCACTCTGATCTGCACCTTTAGCAAGGGGAGTAATATCAATTCGCTCATCAGTATATTCAAGCAGCACCCCTGCATATGAATTGATTAAAAGACGCTTAAATTCTTGTGTAAACTCAACTCTCTGCGCATCAGTAGCAGAGCGCCATGTGCGCCCCATTACCCATTGTGAGATAGTTTCAAAATCAAAACGGGGCACCAAGATTTGCTCTACTAAATCGTAAAGACGATCAGGATTCTTCTGTAACGTCGCCTTCTCTTTCTTTAATGCAGAGATCATCTGATCTGCAGTATCACGAATAGCCTCTTCCGGTGTTTCAGCAATCGCGGTGGATAATGCAAAGATCGTTAAGATCATCGCTAGCACTAGCTGCCGAATACCTACTAATTTCATCTTCATTGTCATAACCTACCTTTATATATCTAGTTAAGCATTATATGTAATTCAAATTATAGTATCACTGGCTCAGGTATAAGCATAACGCCAAACAGCTCTTCAACATGATTTGCAATCTTCTGCGCATAATTAAGAAGCTCTCTTCCACTCGCTCCCCCTAAATTTACTAAGATTAAGGCCTGTTTGGAGTAAGTACCTGCCGCACCCTGAGATTGCCCTTTAAACCCTGCAAGTTCAATCAATTGCCCTGCTGCTAATTTAACCCATCCGGATCCTACCGGATAATGGATTAACTGAGGATATTGTTTTATCAATTGCTGAAATTGCTGCTCTTTAATAACGGGATTTTGAAAAAAACTTCCAGCATTACCGATCACCCTAGGATCCGGCAACTTCGCTCTACGAATTTCAATAACTGCTTTAGCGATAGTTTGTGGTGTAATTATCTCTTGAGGATGGGCATCAAACCACGCTTCTAACGCTCCATAATTGAGTTGATTCAACCCCTTCTTAAGCAATTTAAAGCGAACCGAAATTATGAAGTAACGACCTAAATTTCGTTTAAAGAGACTATCACGATAACCGAGCTCTAACTCATCAACATAGAGGCGCAACTCTGAACCACGCTCTAAATCAAAGAGTAGAACTGAATCAATAAGATCCCCTACTTCAACCCCATAAGCACCAATATTCTGTACTGGAGCCGCACCGACTGTTCCTGGAATAAGGGCTAAATACTCCAACCCATACCACCCCTTCTGGAGTGAATATTCAACAAATTGGTGCCAATTCTCACCAGAAGCAACCTCAACTAGATAGTGCTCCGCCCCCTCTTCTAGAAGGGTAATTCCCCGCAATTGATTGTGAATGACTGTTCCTGAAAAGTGCTTAGTAAAGAGAATATTGCTTCCTCCCCCCAAGATTAACTTTGGGGTCGGAAGCGTAAGCACTCTCTTTAGCCCTGCCTTAGAGCTGAGCTCAACAAAATAGTCACAAGTAACCTCAACACCAAACGTATTGAACGTTTTAAGAGAGTGATTCTCAAATATCTCCACCTTACTCTGCTCCCTAGAAATCAATCTCTACTGTTGGCTCATAAATGGTGTCTGATAATATTTAATCTCACTCTGCTCTCTTAATCCCTCTAATAGAGCTTGCAACTCTAATGAGCGCTGCTCATTTAGGGCTGAACGTAAGACATTCTCCTTAACAATATCCAAATAGTCCTCAATACTACCCGGAACGATATTGCTTACTCGAATAAGTGCAATCCCATCATCTGTTGCTGCTGTAGTGAAAAATGCAAGCCTCTCCTCATCACCACTATCATCAGTAATATCAAATGCCTTGACGATTGATACAGACTCTAAGCTCTCCTCAGGAAATTCACCAAAGAGCGCCTGATCCATTCGTGAAGTACTCTCTAATAATCGATAGGTATACCCCAATTCAATCACCTCTTCATCAAAGGCGTAAGTGGGATCTTCAATTAAACGATCCTGCAGCTCATCTAAATCCCGCTTAAGAGACTCATATTTGTACTCATTTATGAGGATAGCCTCTAATGTCGGCTTAGCCTCATCAAAACTCATCAACCGCTCCGGAGCATAATCTTCTACTAATAGGTAAAGACCATGATTTTCGCTCAGCTCAAAGAGCTCAGCATCCGCCTCATCAATAATTAGTTGTCGCTCTATGGCCTCCTGAACGACCTCATTGTGGAGCAATCCCCCCTCAAAAGAGCGAGGTATCCAACCTGTTCGCTTAACCTCAACCTTCAATTCGGTAGCAATCTGATCAAGATCATTGGGGTATCGCTCAACCAACTCTCTAAGCTGAGATTCACGGGCAAAATACCCCTCTAAACGATACTCCTCTAACGCAACCTCTGCCATCGCTTCATCACGTGAAACAAGAATCTCCTCTAGGCGAACCAGATGGACCGCTCCCTCAGAGCTAAATGGCTCACTAATAGGCGCCTCTTCCGTTAACATGAAGAGTACTTCATCCACCTCATCACTACCAATAACCCCACGACTAAGAGAACCTAACCCTATATGTTGAATTGTTGGGTACTGCTCTAGATTCTCAGTGATATCGGTAAAGGTGATCTCGTTGGTTATCAATTGCTGATATAGCGTATCGAGCAGCTCATAGGCCTCCTGCTTCTCCTCTTCTGTCTCATACTCAACAACAAGCTGCTCTGAGAGTCTCGATTCGGCACGATTAACTGCCTCTATCGCTCGCTCATCTTCCGCAGCTATAAGTTGTGCCAAATATCGATCTGCCTCCTCTTGATTAATATTCTCCTTTAGCTCCGGAGTAATCTCAATGTAAGCCACACTTATTTTGGGCTCTACTTGCAGTCTCTCTTTACGCTCATCATAGGCGCTTAAGAGCTCCTCCTCCCCTATCTCTATCTCCAATGGGTAAGCATCATAGCGGAGGGTAGCCAGTTCAATATCTCGCTTCTCATTATGGATAAGTGCCCAGTGATTGAGAAGATCATTCGGAAGGAGTACATCATCAATAAGCTCACGCTGCAGCGCCTCTACAGCTAAAGAGATTCGAATACTCTCCTCGTAATCTTTAGGATTAATTCGCGACTGCTTAAGTACACTCTGATAACGTTCAAAGTCAAACTCCCCATCAAGATTCATAAAGTTTGGATTCCTCTGAATCTCAGCTGCAAGTAGCTCATCAGAGACTCGATATCCCCACTCCCCAATCTTTTGTAGCAATAGGTGCTGATCTATTAAACGCTCAACAGCCTCCCTCTTTAAAAGCCGCTCCTCCTCCGCTGTTGGACTCTCGATTCCAGAGTAGGTTAAAATATAATCATACTCGGCACGTGCGGCACTCTCTGAGATTTTATCACCATTGACCTTCGCAACATCTTGCCCTGAGTTTCCAAAAATACTAACCCCACTTAACCCCATAAATGAGAGAAGAATTCCAAAAAAGAGAATCTTAACAACAGGGCTATTGGTTCGTTCACGGATGTACTGCATCATAATGAGTAATTATTCCTTTCTAATCTACTGTCTCTTCTAATAGCCGTCAGGTGAGCTACCACAACTATTAATAAATATAAAATCGCTCTGATTATAACTGATCTAATAGAGATTATTAATATCTTATTAACCTCTATTTAATTGCGCTAGAAGTGGCTCATCGGCTCGATCTAGTGCTAAAACCACTAGATATTTACCTCTAAAAGGTTGCCAATACTCAATTGCGGGATGGCTCATTGATGGAGCCCCCTCAATATATGCAACTAAGCGAGCACTCCCTCTGGTATGGATCATCTCTACCACCTCCTCTAAACTTTCAGCAATTAAGAGGGGCTCTTTTAGGCGACCAACAAAATGAAACTGTCCTGAGTAACGTCCATAATGAATTACATCATAACCACTTCTTTGATACCAAGAGATTCGCTCACCTGCTGGCGAGAGATCATAAAAATCAGTTGCTTCCCGCACTACTCCAAAGTTAACCGCTAAGATCATAGCAACACTTAGTAAGGAGAGAGTTAATAAACGGGTCTCTTTTGCATAAACAAAAAGTGTTACCGCAAAGAGCACTAATCCAGCCCCCCATAAGCCAGAGACATTACCGACCCAATCAGGAAGCCCAAAGAGTTGATGATTTAGGGGCACAATAACTAAAGTTACTCCTAACGCCACCATTAAAAGCACCACAAAAAAGATCTCTTTACGGGTCGTTCTCTGCTCTTTATAGATACGCGCAATGAGTAACGATAGTGCTGGAAAGATTGGATAGAGTGATAAAAGAGTCAAGCGACTCGTTAATGCCGATGCTGCAATTAATACTCCCAACCAAATAACAACAAAGCGTAGTTGCGCATCCCACACCGTATTTCGTAACTGTCGATAGAGCAACAGCCATAATATCCACGGAAAGAGTGCCAATAAAAAATTAATCAGATGTAGATAGAGTGGCAATGCGTTATTAAACTGTCGGACAAAGTTTTGCCATCCTATAATCTTACTAAAAGTATAGTTTGGGTCCATTAATGTATATGTGGCAAAAGCGCCCCAAACAAAAAAGAGGAGTAGCGCCCCCAATGTAACTAAGGCCCCTAAAACAGTATATTGATACCCCTCCCGCTGCCATGCCTTTTGTAATAGAAGTATTGGAGAGGCATAAATGAGAAACAATAGGCCTGATGTGAAGAGCCCACAGAGCAGTGTGACACCGTAAGCAACCCACCATCTTGGCTCATTGTATCGCCAGATTCGGATAATAAAGTTAATCCCTAGCACTAAAAAAAAGGTTAAGTAGACCTGCTCAATATGTGCTGTAGCAAAGACGGTCCACATCAAGCTGCCAATCAGAACGAGGGGGGCATTCGCGCGCACATCACGCATTTTCGGCCATAGCTGGTAGGCGGCACTAGCTGTTAAAAAAAGGGTCCCTAAACTAAAGAGGCTAACAACAATCCGCAAACTTATCTCACTGACACCAAATAGATTCCAAATCGCCACCTCTACCCAATGAATCAGTGGAAAACTTCCCTCAATAGGGGTCCCGTTGAGCATAGGTAAGACATAGCTTCCCGATGAGTACATCTCCCAAGTAATCGCTGCTAGCAGAGTCTCTTGATAGGGGATTAAGGGGCGAGAAAACCAGGTTGCAAGCAGAAGCAGCAACCAGATAGCCACCCAAACATAAGCGTACTTACGTGTCGTATAGACCTCTGTGGTGTAACTCTTCCCTACTGCTCTTGACATTTACTGCAAACACCATACAAAACTGTACGTGAATCTCTCAACTCAAAACCTAAGCTATCGGCAATCTGCTCCTGCTTCTCCTGAATACGCTCGTGAGAAAACTCATCAATCAAGCCACAAACTAAGCAGATAATATGATCATGCTGATCACCTAAATCGATCTCAAAAAGAGATTGCCCCCCATCAAAGTAGTGTCTCCGAACTAATCCAGCCTCCTCAAATTGGGTCAGCACACGATAAACGGTAGCTAAGCCCACCTCTTCACCAGACTCACTTAACTTCATAAAAATCTCTTCTGCTGTTAAATGGCCAGTGGGTGATTCAGCTGTCTCTGCTAAAATCTCAAGAATCTTCAGTCGCGGCAAAGTGACTTTAAGACCTGCTCTCTTCAAATCTTGTGAACTCATAAAACTCTTTCTACCCCGCATAAATTATTAATGAAATTAGCTTTACTACTTACAAGCCTATAAGTATAGCCCATTCCCAAATTAAACAAAAAAGAATCCCTTTTTCACTAATAGAGAAGCTACACTTTTACTACATTTACTTTAATTGATCCTTAAAAAGGTATATCATGCTCCGCAAAAGCTATCAGACAGATAAACATTATTTAATATCGGAGACCCATGATGCAACGCGTTGATGTAACCCTATCTCAATTTATTATTGAGCAGCAACGAAATTATCCAGAAGCTCGCGGAACCTTTACCCTACTACTTAATGATATTGCTGTTGCCTGCAAAATGATTGCCGCCGCGGTACAGAAGGGGCAGCTAGCCAATATTCTCGGTAGCACAGACGATGAGAATGTTCAGGGGGAGACTCAGCAAGTCCTCGATGTTATAGCAAATGACCTCTTTATTGATAACAACGCCTGGCGTGGACATGTTGCTGCAATGGCTAGTGAGGAGATGGAGGAGATCTACCACCTCCCGGATGACGCACCTAAAGGGGATTATCTTATCGTATTTGATCCCCTCGACGGCTCTAGCAATATCGATATCAATGGCCCAATCGGAACGATCTTCTCGATCCTAAAGAGCAATAAAAAAGATCCCACGACAGAGGACTTTCTACAGGAGGGTACTAAACAGGTCTGTGCAGGTTACTGTCTCTATGGCTCGGCCACGATGATGGTAATTACTATTGGCCACGGAACACATGGATTTACTCTTGATCCCGATATTGGCGAATTTATATTAACCCACCCCAATCTCACGATCCCTGAAACCACAGCAGAGTACTCCATCAATCAGGCTAATCGCGAACTCTGGGAGCCGCCAATACAAGAGTATATAGCAGAGTGTGATGCGGGTGTAACTGGCCCTCGCAAGAAAAAATACACCATGCGCTGGGTGGGCGCGATGGTTATGGATGTCCATCGCCTCATATTAAGAGGGGGAACCTTCTCCTACCCTATCGATAGTACACTACATGAGCGTGGAGGTCGATTGCGGCTACTTTATGAAGCCAATCCTATGGCTTTTTTAGTTGAGCAAGCAGGGGGGATCGCATCAACAGGCTATGAGCGAATCCTTGAAGTGACACCAACAGATCTACACCAAAGAGTGCCTGTTATTATGGGCTCTAAAGAGGAGATGGAGATTATCCTCGATAAACATAAGGCTTATGCGCAGAAAAGTGAGCAAGCATTCCGTCACCGCTGCAGACTCTACCCTTAGTACGCTGTAACAGTTATAGAGAACCGCCAACTTGAGAGAGTTAGCGGTTTTTTTATACAAAATACTCTTTAGATCCGTTAATCACCCTCTTTATCTGCCACACCTATTGACATTACAGCGATCTTAATGAGATAACTTTATCTAATTTGGTAAATATATATAAGTATGTTCATTAACAATAGAGTCGTCGATTACTATGTCAAAATCCTATAATAATCGGGAGCGCTTCCCACTCCCTTTACTAATAAAAACCGCATCAGCCATCGATCGAATTAATTATTTTTTCGGGAAAATTGCGATTATTGCTATATTTTTAGCAACTTTAATTTCTGCGGGCAATGCCCTTATCAGGCATCTTTTTAACTGGAGTTCAAATGGATTGCTAGAGGCGCAATGGTATCTCTTTGCTGCCGTCTTTCTTTTAGCCTCGGGATACACATATCTTGAAGATCGACATATCCGAATCGATATTCTCACCACTCGCCTCTCTAAGCGGAGCAAAGCCTATCTTGAAGTTTTCGGTATTCTATTCTTCCTATTACCAGCCTTCTCTGTACTCCTCTATCTCTCTATCCCGACTATTATCTCACTTTGGAGTGAAGTATCAGGCGATCACGGTGGATTACCGCGAGCGCCGATCGCTATCTTAATTCCTGTTGGATTAACTCTTCTACTATTACAAGGGCTTTCACAACTAATTAAAAGTCTACTTATTATAGCCAATGTTGAATACCCTCAACATAGTAAGGGACTCGATGACAAGGAGGAGCAATAAATGTTGATTGAGCTGCTTCCCCCATTAATGTTTATCGCCCTAATCTTCTTTCTTTTTAGTGGCTACCCAATCTCCTTCTCACTTGCTGCAACAGGACTACTCTTCTCACTAATCGCTATAAGCCTGGGGGTTTATGATATTAGCTTCTTGCAAGCTCTTAGCGGTCGACTAGTGGGAATTATTAGTAATGAAACTCTACTGGCGATCCCCTTTTTCACATTAATGGGGCTTGTGTTAGAGCGAACAGGAATGGCTGAAGAGCTACTGAGTACTATGGGGCAGCTATTTGGCCGTGTTCGAGGCGGTTTAGCCTACTCAGTTATCTTTGTAGGAACACTATTGGCGGCCACCACTGGAATCGTCTCCGCCTCTGTTATTGCTATGGGATTAATCTCTCTACCCATAATGCTGCGCTATGGTTATTCGGGACGGATTGCCGCAGGGGTAATTACCGCGTCAGGAACGCTAGCTCAAATTGTCCCTCCCAGCATTGTACTAATCGTATTAGGAGATCAGCTAGGAGTCTCTATTAAGCAGATGTATGAGGCTGCTTTTATCCCAAGCGCCCTACTAATTGGTGCCTATATCTTTTTTATCTTCTTAATCTCTATCTTTGTTCCTAAAGCCCTCCCCGCTCTTCCAGCCGAGGCACGCACACTACACGGAAAGGAGCTTTTTAAGAAGGTGGTTATTAGTGTTTTACCTCCAGTAATCTTAATATTTCTCGTGTTAGGTACAGTCTTTCTAGGAATTGCGAGCCCAACCGAATCCGGTGCCGTCGGTGCCATCGGCGCCATGATTCTTGCCCTAATGCGTGGCACACTTACGAAAAAAATGTTGACCCAAGCGCTCGATCAGAGTGTCAAAATCACAACGTTCGTTGTCTTTATTATGATTGGATCAATGTTCTTTTCACTCACCTTTAATGGGCTAAATGGTGGATTGTGGATAGAGGGGATCTTAGGTAATCTACCCGGAGGAGCCTTAGGATTTATCATTGCTGTTAATATCCTTATATTTATTGTAGCCTTCTTTTTAGACTTCTTTGAGATTGCTCTAATTCTCGTACCACTGCTTCTCCCTATCGCCGCCAGTTTAGGGATTGATCTTGCTTGGTTTGGGGTCATTCTTGCCATGAATATGCAAACCTCATTTATGCATCCCCCTTTTGGTTTTTCACTTTTTTATCTAAGATCAGTCGCGCCAAAAGAGATTACCACCAAAGATATCTATATTGGTGCTATCCCCTTCCTTATGTTGCAAATTCTTATGGTAATTATACTAATTGCCTTCCCTAATATTATAAAAACAGAGATGCCCAGCAAGTTTGAAGGATCTCCAGATGAAATTGAATTCACGATCGATGGATTTGATGATGGAGCGCTCTTTGATGACTTCAATTTTGAGCTGGATTTTTAAAATGGAGGAGTAACGATGAAAAGACGGAGTTTTATTAAGGGGGTTGCCGCCACAACTGCAGCATCAGGCTTGGTAATTGCATCAGCACAAGAGGGTGAGTTAAGCAGCTTACCAAAAATCTCTTGGCGCATGGCTTCAGCCTTTCCAAAAAACCTAGATATTATCTACGGTACAGGCGAACGCTTAGCACAAAGTATCGACCGACTAAGTAATGGGAGATTCACTATCCAGCCCTATGGGGCAAATGAGATTGTTCCCGCCTCTCAAGTCTTTGATGCTGTTCAACAAGGTGCAATTGAGATGGGACATGTTGCCTCAAATCATTATCATGGCAAAAATAAGGCCCTCTCTATAGATACAACCCTCCCTTTTGGCTTTACAACACGGATGCATAATGCGTGGTATTACGCAGGTGGTGGTAAAGAGTTACTGCGTGAGCTCTTTGGGAAATACAATATCGTCAACTTTCTTGGAGGTAACTCCAATACTCAGATGGGAGGGTGGTTTCGTAAGGAGGTAAAGACTTTAGAGGATTTAAAGGGATTAAAATTTAGAATCCCAGGATTTGGGGGTGAAATTTTAGCCCGCATCGGAGTTATCCCACAGAGTATCGCAGCGAGTGATGTCTACTCTGCCCTAGAGAGGGGGACGATCGATGCCACAGAGTTTATTGGCCCTTATGATGATGAGAAACTCGGTTTTCAAGAGGTAGCCCCCTACTACTATGTTCCCGGTTTTGCTGAAGGCGCTGCAAATCTATCATTCTATGTCAATAAAGATGCGTGGCAATCACTGCCTCCCCTCTACCAAGAGATCTTTGAAGTAGCTTCAGTTGAAGCCCATCAATGGATGACCGCCCAATATGATGCTAAGAATCCTGCTGCTCTAGCCACCCTGATTAAAAATGGAGCAAAATTGCGCTCCTTCTCTACAGAGATTTTACAAGCAGCTTATGATGCAGCACAAGAGATCTATGCTGAGGAATCTGCCAACAATCCTGATTTTAAAAAGATCTATGAGCACTGGAAGGCCTTCCACAACCAGGAGTATCAGTGGTTTAGAGTGAATGAAAATCTATTCCAGCAATTTATGTATACTCAAACTCGTAATAATCGATAGCGTAATAACAAGAAAGGAGAATTACTATGAAAAGACGTCAATTTATCAAACAAGGAGGTGCTACAGCTGTTGCCGCAGGTGGATTGGCATTAACAGGAGCACAAGCAGCTCAATCCCCTAAGGTGCGTTGGCGTATTAGCTCTGGCTTTCCAAAAAATCTCGATATCCTCTATAACTCATCTGTTCTACTCTCAGAGCGCCTAGCCGCTATTACAGATGGACAATTTGAGTTACAGGTTTTTGCTGCCAACGAAATTGTTCCTGCAACGCAAGTCTTTGATGCAGTACAGCAGGGAACGGTTGAGGTTGGTCATACTGCCTCCTACTATTTTCATGGGAAGAATAAAGCCTTCTCTATCGACACTACCCTCCCCTTTGGTTTTACAACTCGGATGCAAAATGCATGGCTCTATCAGGGCGGTGGCTTAGAGCTATTGCGGGAGCTCTTTGGTCGCTACAATATCATCAACTTCCCTGGGGGAAATACAACAGCGCAGATGGGAGGTTGGTTTAGAAGAGAGGTGAAAACCTTAGATGACCTTAAAGGGTTAAAGTTTAGAATTCCAGGTTTTGGTGGTGAAATTCTCGCTCGCCTTGGCGTTATTCCACAAAACATTCCCGCAAGTGATGTCTTCTCTTCTCTAGAAAAGGGGACCATTGATGCCACTGAATTTGTTGGACCCTATGATGATGAGAAACTTGGACTACAGGCAGTCGCCCCTTACTACTACGTTCCAGGCTTCTGGGAGGGTTCTGCGGGTCTCTCATTTTATGTAAATAGCGAGAAATGGAATACCTTACCTAAGCAGTATCAAGAGGCTTTTGCAACAGCTGCGGCAGAAGTTAATCAGTGGATGACTACTAAATATGATGCCGAAAATCCTAAAGCCCTCGCTACACTCACACAAAATGGTGCTAAACTCCGCTCCTTCTCAAGAGAGATTTTAGAAGCAGCATATGAGGTAGCTCAAGAAATCTATAAAGAGGAATCGGCCCAAAACCCTGACTTCAAAAAGATCTATGAACACTGGTCTGCCTTCCATAACCAAGAATACCAATGGTTTAGAGTTAATGAAAATATATTTCAACAATTCATGTTTGCAATGACTCGACGAAAGTAGCGGCTAATTTCTGAAAAAATAGAATAGATGGGGTACAATCTTAATGCGTTTTATTTTATTTAGATTGTACCCTTAACTGATTTTTAGAAAGATATAATATTTATGGCTACATACAACACAAACCAATTTAGAAGCGGCCTCAAGATTATGCTCGATGGCGATCCCTACAACATCATAGAAAATGAGATGGTAAAGCCAGGAAAAGGGCAAGCATTTAACCGCGTCAAAGTTAGAAATTTAAGAACCGGGCGGGTCGTTGAGCGCACTTTTAAATCGGGCGAATCAGTAGAAGCAGCAGATGTTATCGATACAGAGATGCAATATCTCTATAATGATGGTGAATTTTGGCACTTTATGCATCCTGAAACCTTTGATCAAGTCGGTGCTCCAGAATCAGCCGTAGCAGATGTTAAGCAATGGTTAATTGAGCAAGATAATTGCACCGTTACACTCTATAATGGTACCCCTTTAACCGTAACACCGCCTAACTTTGTTGAGATGGCGATTGTAGAGACAGATCCTGGTCTTCGCGGAGATACTGCAGGTACAGGCGGCAAACCTGCAACATTAGAGTCAGGTGCTGTAGTTCGTGTACCCCTCTTTGTACAAAGAGGTGAGGTTATACGGGTTGATACTCGTACAGGAGAGTACGTATCTCGCGTAACAGATTAATTTTATCATCGGTATATTATTTTAAACTAACCAATTACTTGTTAATAAGAAATGGAGAACTTAACTCATGAGTAGTAATGAAGTTGATCTTAAAAGGAGACGTGTGCTGACCTATGCCACTAGTGCAGTCGGCGCATTAGGGGTTGCTGCCCTTGGCGTTCCATTCATTAAGTCATGGATGCCTAATGAGCGTGCTAAAAATGCTGGAGCTCCTGTAGAGGTTGATATCTCAAAGCTTGCACCTGGCGAATTGTTGCGTGTTGAGTGGCAAGGTAAACCGGTATGGGTATTGAGACGTTCTGATCAAATGATCGAGCGCTTAAAGTCTGAGATCCCTAAAAGCGCACTTGTGGATCCAGATTCTAATGATCCACAACAACCAGACTATGCTACCAATGAGTTACGCTCAATTAAAGAAGAGTACCTCGTCCTCGTAGGAATCTGTACCCACTTAGGTTGCTCACCAACATTCCGACCTGAAGTTGCTCCTGCTGACTTAGGAGAAGATTGGAAAGGGGGCTTCTTCTGCGCTTGTCACGGCTCACGCTTTGACCTAGCTGGCAGAGTCTTTAAAAACCTCCCTGCTCCTAGCAACTTAGTCGTTCCTGAGCATTACTACATTAACGACAATCTTATTCTTATCGGTGAAAGTGGAGGAAACGCATAATGGCTGCTAATAATCGTCATCCCGGTACAACAGGCCTTATGGGCTGGATTGATGCCAGGTTGCCCGTAACCCGTGCAATACGCACACATATGACTGAGTATTACGCACCAAAAAACTTTAATATCTTTTATGTTTTTGGTGTGCTCTCTATGGTGGTACTCGTTAACCAGATCCTTACCGGTATTTGGTTAGTAATGCATTACAAGCCTGATGGTGCTTTAGGTGCGACAGGACTCCCCATCGCTTATATGTCTCTAGAGACCGCAATTATGCGCGACACCTCATGGATGTGGTTAATCCGCTATATGCATACTGTCGGAGCCTCCATGTTCTTTATTGTGGTCTATCTTCATATGTTCAGAGGCCTCATCTATGGCTCACATAGAAAACCAAGAGAGCTCGTATGGCTTTTTGGTATGTTAATCTACCTCGTGCTTATGGCAGAAGCTTTCATGGGGTATGTTCTACCTTATGGACAGATGTCCTACTGGGGTGCTCAAGTAATCATCTCTCTCTTTGGTGCAATACCCTATATTGGAGAGACGCTTGTTACCGGTATTCGTGGGGACTTCATTATCTCTGAAGCTACCTTAAGTCGCTTCTTTGCTCTACATGTAATCGCTTTACCTCTAGTTTTAGTTGGTTTAGTTGTTGCACATATCCTAGCGCTTCATGAAGTTGGCTCTAACAACCCAGATGGTATTGAGATAAAAGATCATTTAGATGAGAATGGTAAACCTCTAGATGGTATCCCATTCCACCCCTACTACACAGTGCATGACATCTTTGCAGTAGGCGTCTTCTTAATCTTCTTTGCATTAATAATATTCTATGCACCAACAATGGGTGGCTACTTCATCGAAAGTCCAAACTTCGAACCAGCAGATCCCCTTGCAACGCCAGAGCATATTGCTCCTGTTTGGTACTTCACCCCCTACTACTCTATTTTAAGAGCAGTACCCTCATGGTTCGGTACTCAAATTTGGGGAGTTCTTGCTATGGGTGCATCGATTGCTGTTCTCTTCTTTTTACCCTGGTTAGATAGAAGCCCAGTGCGCTCTATTCGTTATAAAGGTCCATTAACCAAAATCATGATCACTCTCTTTGTGATTGCATTTATTATTCTTGGTTATACAGGGGTTATGCCTGCAACACCAACGTTAACGACCTTATCGCGTATCTGTACAATCTACTACTTTGTATTCTTCTTAGGAATGCCCTGGTGGTCTAAGATGGATTCAGTGAAACCAGTTCCAGAAAGGGTGACAATGAAATGAGAAAAATAATTAATCTATTATTAACTAGCGTTACTATCCTAACGCTCTCAACTATGGTTAACGCTCAAGAAAATGTGATGAATGAGCGTGCAAAAATTAATGTTAATGACCAAGAATCTCTGCAAAGAGGAATGGGCTTATATATGAACTACTGTTTGGGCTGTCATTCACTCGAAGCACAGCGCTATAACAGAACCGCAAGAGATATAGGCTTTCCTGAGGAGTTGCTAGATGATGTTATCCTAACTGGAAGCTACTCAACCCGTGAGGGTGAGTTTGAACCTTCAAAAGTTGGTGATCTCATCTATACCGCTATGGATCGTCGCGATGGTGAATATTGGTTGAGTACAGCCCCCCCCGATCTCTCCACGATAGTGAGAGCAAAAGGAGCTGACTACGTCTTTCAATATTTACGCTCCTTCTATTTAGATCCTACACGCCCTGTGGGTGTTAATAATATAGCTTTTGAATCTGCAGGTATGCCTCATGTCCTTATCGAGCTACAAGGTGAATATGAGCCAATTATCGAAGAAGTACTTCCTAAAGGATGTACCGTAGCTGATGATGAACATTGCCAAGTAACAGAAAAAGTTACAGGTACCAGACTCATCGAGGGACGTGAAGGACTCTATAATGAGTATGAGTATCGTAATGCAGTTAATGATTTAGTGAACTTTCTCTCATATGTATCAGAGCCTGCACAGATTCAACGGGCGAAATATGGCCCTTGGGTGATAGGATTCCTCATTATATTCACAGCATTAGCCTATATGCTAAACCGTGAGTATTGGAGAGATGTTAAATAATCCGTAGTAATAGAAGAGGTTATTTAAGATTTCACATAGTATAACCAGTGAAAGGAGTAATGAGGCATTACTCCTTCACTATTTTTAAAGAGGTGAATAAATGTCTACACGTCGAACCGGTTTTGCTCTTTATACTGAAAAAGATTCATTAAATGGTGAACGTATCGCTATCACATTAGCAATAAAAAATATTAATTGTGAGCTTGTTGTCGTTGACCCAGCAGATCCCCCTGAGGATCTTCTAGATGTCAACTCACAACTAATTTTACCCTGCCTAATGACTCGTGAAGTAGCCCTCTACTACTCCGATATTATTTTGGAGTTTATCGATGAGCGTTTCCCCCACCCTCCTCTGCTCCCTAATGACCCAATAAGCCGTGGAAAATCTCGTTTAGTGCTTAAAAAGGCAACTACCGAGTGGTATCCTTTAATTGAGAAAGCAATTGAGAAGGGTAAGGCAGATCGGAAAACTACAAAAGAGATCCAGGATCTCTTAACCGCTATCAACCCATTATTTGAGGGGAATGATTACTTCCAAAGTGAAGATTTCTCTGTTATCGATGCAACAATCCTTCCCTTTTTATGGTGGTTAGATCGCTTAGAGATTGCCTATCCTAAAAATAGCTCAGCAATACGCGACTATGCTGATCGTCTTCTCACCCTCGAGCCGATCGAGAAGTTATACGCGAAAAAAGATAGAATAATTTAAGCTACTACAAGATCTACAGAGAGACGTAATAATCTATGATGACCTCAAATAAGCCCTATTTTATCCGTGCAATCTACGATTGGATAATGGATAACAACTGCACTCCCTATATTGTTGTGGATGCAACACTCCCTTTCGTAGAGGTACCAGAACAGTTTGTTACTGAGGGGCGGATAATTCTCAATATATCTCAAAATGCAGTTGCAGACTTAGTCTTAGGAAATGAATGGATCTCCTTCTCTGCTCGCTTTTCAGGTATTGAGGAGTTTATCTCCATTCCTGTTGGAGCTCTGATTGCAATCTACGCCCAGGAGAATGCCCAAGGGATGGGCTTTGAGGTTGAAGCTCTACCTGAAGATTACTTTGAGGAGATGGCAATTATCAAAGAGAGTCGCACGACACCTAAAAAAGGGCCCTCCCTCAATATTGTCAGTGGACAAGGAGCACCCTCCACAGAGGGTAAAAAATCAGAATATAAGCGTCCAAATTTAACAGTTATCGATTAATGCTTAAGATTAAGGGGCTCTAAAGCAGCTCCTTAATCTCTCTTTTTAGCCAACACTGAGGCCGATAACTCTCCCTCAGAGAGATGTATAGTCAACCGGTCACCTACTTCTACCTGACTCACAGATTTCACCAACTCCCTCCCCTTATCTTGAGAGCTATTACTATATATCAATGAATATCCCCGCCCTAAAATGGCCAGCGGGCTCAATCCCTCAAGTTTAGCTACATACTTTTTAAGCTCAGCTCTTAAAGTATAGATCCGCTTTGCATGAGAGGAGTATAATCTAGGTGTTAACTCACCAAGTCGATTCCACATCTTATAGAGCTGACCTCTATAGCTCTCTTTCACTTTAATCAAACGAGTCTCAAGATCGTTAAGCTCCTCTCTACACCCCCTTATTTTTTGATCTAATCGCTCTTTAGCTAAAGTTATTAGACTCAATAACTGCTGCTGATCACGATAAAGACGCTCTCTCGGTTTTACTCGTTCTAATCGTTCTGATAATTGATTTAATCGTAAAAGCGTCTCTTTTAACCTACTTTTCGTAAGTTCTGAAAAACGATGGAGCATTAAATCTAATCTCTGCATCAACTCATCGGCAGAGATTGCGACATATTTTGCTGCTACCGAAGGGGTCGCACCCCTAACATCCGCTACAAGATCCGCTATAGTAGTATCAGTTTCATGCCCTATTCCAGTGATAATAGGAATCTCTGAATTGAAAATTGCCTCTGCAACCTGTTCCTCATTAAAGGGCCATAGATCTTCAATACTTCCCCCACCACGAATCAATAATAATGTATCAACCTCTTCCTCCCTATTAGCTAACTGAATCGCTTCTGCAATCTCTTGAGCTGCTTCCTTACCCTGTACCAGCGTTGGGTAGAGCTTATAAGGAATGTCCGGTCGATGGTGTTGCAACACTTTTAATACATCATAAAAAGCGGCCGCTGTAGGTGAGGTAATCAATCCAATCTTCGAGGGATTCTCCTTAGGCGTTCTCTTATGCTCAGGGGAGAATAATCCTTGTTGTGCTAGCCGCTCCCGCAACAAGAGATAGCGATGATATAGATCTCCCACACCAATAGATTCAACTCGGGTGATAATGAGCTGATAATCACCTCGAGGAGCATAGACAGTCACCTTACCTGTAACCCGTACCTCCTGCCCTTCACTTAACAGGCTACGAAAGAGGGCTGCGGTGCTACGCCAAACGACTGCGCGAATAAGAGCATTATTATCTTTTAAATTAAAGTAGATATGACCTGAGCTTGGTTGTGCTAAATTAGAGATCTCCCCCTCTACCACTGAGTAGAAGAAGGTGCTCTCTAACCTCTCTTTAATATAGCTTGTTAACTCAGTAACACTCATTGCCTTACTCATACTTCTTTACCCTTTTTTGCTTCATTCCAATACTGATCGAGCTCCTCTAAAGTTCGGCCTGTAAAATCACTATCTACAGCCCTCTCTACATAACGAAATCGCTCCTCAAATTTACGATTACAACGCATTAATGCCCGTTCAGGATCTATATTTAGATGACGTGCAAGATTAATTAATGCAAAAAGAAGATCCCCAAACTCCTCCTCTTGCGCTACTTGATCACCTAACTCAATCTCTGTTAGAAGCTCCTGTAGCTCCTCATCTACCTTTATCAGAACATCATGATAAGTAGACCAATCGAAACCAACACTTGCCGCCCTCTTCTGCATAATCTCAGCACGTTTAAGGGTCGGTAATTGCTGTGAGATCTTCGATAGAAGTGAGTTCTCTTCAACCTCACCTCGAGCATGCCGCTCTTCTCGTTTAATTTGCTCCCATGCTAATCGTTGCTCTTGCTCATTTTGGTAGATCACTCCAGAAAAGACATGGGGATGACGTCGCACAATCTTTTCCGTAAGCATCTCAGCAACCTCTAAAAAATTAAAATCGCCTGTCTCAGATGCAATCTGGCTCTGCAACACAATTTGGTAAAGAAGATCACCTAACTCCTCTTTTAACGCCTCTTTATTCCCTGATAAGATCGCATCCTGAACCTCAGCGCTCTCTTCGATAAGGTAGGGAATTAATGACTCATGGGTCTGTTTGCGATCCCATGCACACCCATCACTAGACCTTAACTGTGCAACTTTATTCAATAACTCTTCTATCCTAACCATCTCTCTGCCCTATCCAGATTAAAGCCCATCATAGTATCACCTAAGCTGTTCGATACCGAATAATAGAACCAAAATACTTTGCCAAAAAAGATACTCACAATAGCTGTGGATAACTCTTTGGATAACTAAAAAAAGGAGGGCTCTATCATGCATTATTACGCGATTATAAAAAAATGATTAATTCTCATACATTCTTTTTTATTTTAAGAATCAATGAGTTATAGGCGTTTATTTTTATAAAAACTTGACACCCCCTAAAGCGCTAAAGAATGCACCTCTTGATTATGACAAGAGAATGTCAAGACAAAAACGCCTCTTTTTTTTACACCTTCCACCTTGACTTTTCCAAGCTAAACTAGACAAAGAGTCATCAGTAAGATTATGGCCTCCATACCCCTTTTTTCTTCGATTTATATAGCAATCCGTTATAATCCTCCTAGTGACCATAACAATAGGAGATGTAGTAATGGCTTACATAATAATTATTCCTGCTCGTATGAAATCGACTCGACTGCCCAATAAGATGCTCATGCCAATTGAAGGTCGCCCACTTATTGAATGGACATGGCGTGCGGCCCAAAAGAGTAACGCTTCATCCATTATTGTCGCTACCGATCACGATGCAATCTATCAACATATGGAGAAGATCGGGGCAGATGTTATCTTAACCTCGGCAGAGCATCAAACAGGAACCGATCGACTATCAGAGGTAGTAACCACCTGCTCAATTCCCAATGAGACGGTTATCTTAAATTGGCAAGGTGATGAGCCCTTCCTCCCCCCTCATCTTGCTAACTTAGTAGCCAAAAAACTACTGCAAACCCCAGAGGCTGCAATGAGTACGCTTGCCACTCCCATAAAGAAGCGCTCGGAGTTTCTCGACCCTAATATTGTTAAGCTTGTAAAGCGGCATGATGACCTCGCGCTCTATTTCTCTCGTGCCCCTATCCCTTTCCCACGTGACTACTCTTTAGAGGAGAATACCCAACTACCCACAACTCTCCCGACACTGCGCCATATTGGGCTCTATGCTTATCGCGCTCATTTTTTAAAGATATTCCCAACCCTACCTACATCCCTATTGGAGCATTACGAATCTTTAGAGCAACTTCGTGCTTTAGAGAATAACTATGCCATCACTGTGACAACAACTAATACCCCTCCCCCCGTTGGTATCGATACTGAAGAAGATCTTCATCAAGCAAAAGAAAAATTGCGCTCATTAACAACGTCTAAAAGTAAAAAAGGCTAACCGATGAATAATATTAGAACCTCTCTACAACGCTTAAGTTCAACACTCTTTCGCAAAATAACGCAGATTGAGATTCGCTGGTTTAAAAATATCTTTATCACTCTCTTTGCCAAACTCTATAAAGTAGATTGGAGTGAGTGTGTTCGACAATCACCACAGGAGTATCGCCACTTTAATGATTTTTTTACCCGCGAATTACGACCAGAATCTCGCCCCATAGCCGAAACACTACTCACCTCCCCAGCCGATGGTCGCATTGCCACTTTTGGCACCCTTAATGAGGGGCGATTCATCGAAGCAAAAGGGCACCACTTCACCTTAGATGCACTCATTGCTGATCCCCACAATGCGGCTCTCTACCAAAATGGCGCATTTGCTACTATCTATCTCTCACCAGCTAATTACCATCGACTACATATGCCCATAACAGCACAGTTGATGGCAAGCACCCACATCCCAGGAAAGCTCTATAGTGTCTCTATTAAGAATACCGAACAGATCCCAACCCTTTTTGCTGAAAATGAGCGGCTAGTACTCCATTTCGAAAGTGAGGCAGGTCCATTCATTATCATATTAGTAGGGGCTATTAATGTCTCGAGTATTGAGACTGTCTGGGCAGGTACTATCACGCCACCCTACGGAAAACTCCTCACCTATGATAGCTATCAAGATAAAGAGATTATCTTGCAGAAGGGGGAAGAGTTTGCCCGCTTCAATATGGGGTCAACAGCTATCATCATCACCCCAAACCATAATGGACTACTCAATTTTACCGAGAATATATATGAGCTAGCACCGATAAAATTAGGGGATCCTCTAATGGACTCTGCCCAATATACCCTTCATAGCCAGTCAAAAGAGGAGCAGTAAATATTCCCTTCTCTTCTTTCAAGAAATAGTGTTATAATGCCATGCTTGATTTTAGTGTGCTCTTAGCCCACTTTAGTCTCCTTGTCTTACAGGTAATTCTGAAGACTTTAATAATATCTAATTAAATCCAAAAGGAGCATTTATAATGCGTCATTATGAAGTAGTATTTCTTGTTCATCCTGACCAAAGCGAGCAAGTGCCCGCTATGGTTGAGCGTTATCGTGACATTGTTACAGAAGACGGTGGTACTGTACATCGCTTTGAAGATTGGGGGCGCCGTCAACTCGCTTACCCAATCCAAAAAATTCATAAAGCCCACTATGTGCTAATGAATATTGAATGTACACAAGCTGCTTTAGAAGAGTTACAGAGCGCTTTCCGTTTTAACGATGCGGTCATTCGTGACCTAATCATCGGTCGTGATGAAGCAATCACTGAACCATCTGTAATAGCTGCCCCAAAGCAAGCAGCCACTAATAATGATGATGAAAATGCAGAGGAAGAGAATTAATAGCTTGCCCTAGCCTCTCATCAATCAGCTTATTTAATATCACTTATAAGAATAAGGAAGTAAATTATGTCACGTTATGTTCGTCGTAGAAAATATTGCCGTTTTACAGCGGAAGGTGTAAAAGAGATCGATTATAAAGATGTCGAAACTCTAAAACATTATATTACTGAAACAGGTAAGATTGTTCCTAGCCGTGTTACAGGTACAAGTGCTCGCTATCAGCGTCAGCTCTCTACTGCAATTAAACGCGCACGCTATATCGCTCTTATCCCCTATACTCATCAACATTAATCCTAAGGAGAAATTTAATGCAAGTTATACTTTTAGAAAAAATCTATAATTTGGGCGACCTCGGGGACACTGTTGATGTTAAGCCTGGATTTGCTCGTAACTATCTTTTACCACAAGGTAAAGCAACCGAAGCAACGCCTGAAAATTTAGCCCTCTTTGAAGAGCGTCGAGCTGAGCTAGAAGCTGAACAGGCTAAAATTCTTGCCGATGCGAAAGCTCGTGGCGAGAAGCTTGATGGCTTAGTAATCAGCATGCAGGTAAAGGCCGGCACTGAAGGTCGTCTCTTTGGATCTGTTACTGCAGCAGATATTGCCGATGCTATCACTGATGCAGGTGTAGAGTTAGAGCGTAAAGAAGTGCGTATTGATCAAGGCTCAATTCGTGAGCTAGGTCAGCATACTGTAACTTTACATCTCCATCCTGATGTTGAAGTTGAGATCCAGGTGAACGTTATTGCAGAAGAGGAGTAATCCCTTCTCATCTGTTAGATAAAAGCAGATAAAGAGTTAAGAGCCCAATGTTATAAACATTGGGCTCTTTTTTATACTAGCTAACTATAAAATTACACGGCTGACTCTATTATTTCTCTTTAGGCAATTGCAAGGCAATAAAATAGGGATGACCGTTTCTCTTCGTTAACAGCCTTAGCGTTGATCCCGGCTTTGCTCTCCCCATTGCCTCTTCAAAATCAGCAATATTATTGATATCTACTCCATTAATCTGCACGATAATATCTCCTCGACGCAACCCAGCATCGCTAGCAACACCCTTGCCGATCTGAACAATAACAACACCTTGTTCATTGGATGCGTTCTCAATAATAATATTTAAGCGATTTCTCTCTCCTGATTCAGGTAAAGCACTGCTAATATCGTCTCCTTCGATCGATTGAATTGCGACTTTTAAGCGCTTCTCTTTACCATTTCTTAAAAGAAGAACGTCTACTTTCTCACTACTGCTGACACGGCTCACAAGCGCTGGTAGCTGACGCGACGTTTTAACCTTTTTACCATTAAACTCAAGGATAATATCTCCTGGCTTAATCCCTGCTCTCGCTGCAGGACTGCTAGAGACAACATCAGCAACTAATGCTCCTTGTGGCTTTTTCATACCAAAACTTTCCGCCAACGGTGCCGTCACCTCTTGAATTGTAACTCCTAGCCAACCACGGAAAACTTTTCCATGAGTAGTTAGTTGCTCCACCACTTCCATTGCTAAATCGATCGGTATTGCAAAACTAACACCTGCGTAGCTTCCTGTACTTGTATAAATCTGAGAGTTAATTCCAATCACCTCCCCTTTAGTATTGAAGAGTGGTCCCCCTGAGTTTCCAGGATTAACCGCAGCATCGGTTTGAATAAAGGGAGTATAATTGTCATTAGGTAAATTACGGCCAATAGAGCTAATAATCCCTTGTGTCGCTGTGTAATCAAGTCCAAAGGGTGATCCTACCGCCATGACCCATTGACCAACTTTTAACTCCTCCACATCCCCAATAGTCACAGTAGGGAGAGCCTCTGAATCTATTTTAAGTACCGCTATATCGGTCTTATCATCCTTACCAATGAGCTTTGCTTCAATCTCTCGCCGATCGGAGAGATGTACGGTAATCTCATCTGCTCGATCAACTACATGAGCATTTGTAATAATTAACCCATCCTCACCGATAATAAAGCCTGAACCCGCACCACTAATCTCTCGCTCTTGCTTTTTAGGAAGCCGCGGCTCACCAAAGAAGAAGCTAAAAGGATCATCATCCCCAAAGGGAGAGCCAAATGGAAATCCTCCAAATGGAGAGCGCATCTCCACTGTCTCGCGCCCTTTTATTGTGATACTGACAACAGCCTCTTTATTTTTCTCAAATAACTCGCTCCAGTCGGGTGGTGTATTGGCTATGGCGCTCTGGGCTAACAGAAACGTAGTTAAAATAACCGCCCCAATACTGGACAACCATCTATTCAGAATTATCTGCATTATTAATATGCCTCCTTACGTAAAAAAGAATGGTACATCTATTAGAAGATGGTTCCTCACTCTATAAAATCAAGGGAAGATTGCAAACTAACTTCTAAAGAGCTCTCTTACTCTTTTAGCTCAATAATCGATAAAACAAATAGCATCCATCACCATTAAAGATGACACTGCTCAAGGAATGGAACAGTAATACAGCCCATGATTATGCCTCAATCTATAATTGTAATAACATTGTCACTTATGGTGGCAGCTCTAAAGTTAGAGCAAATATCCAGTGGCTAACTAGGAATAGTTTTTAAATATTAGAAAGGTTACGACACTAATACTAATTTTAACCTTAGGAGGTTTGTACGAATGATATTGGCATCTTGGAACTGGATGTGGGAAAAACATGATCAAATTAAGCAGCTCTTTCGTCTCTTTACAAAAGGCACTCATTCCACCCACGATAATATAACGGGAGGCTCTAAAGCTCGAATCTATACGGATCGTGGAGGCCATATCCCTAATCCTAAAGAACCAGAGGAGCAAAAACGTACATATAACAAGGTACAGATTATCGGGCTCCTTACAGGACCATTGCTCTTCACTCTAATTATGCTCTTTTTCCATCCAGAAGGCTTATCTAATTCTGGACGTGCCGTTTTAGCCAGTACCGTATGGATCGCTATCTGGTGGATGACAGAGGCAATGCCTATTCCGGTAACATCATTATTGCCGATTATCCTCTTTCCTCTAACTAACGGTGCCGCCTTAAAAAGCACAACAGCTTCATACGGTGATCCTACTATTTTTCTATTTATGGGAGGATTTATGTTGGCACTAGCAATGGAGAAGTGGAATCTCCATCGTCGTATTGCCTTAACAATTATCTACTATGTCGGGACAAATACTAACCTAATTATCTTAGGTTTTATGATCGCAACTGGCTTCCTCTCTATGTGGATCTCAAATACAGCAACTGCCATGATGATGGTTCCTATTGGATTAGCAATCATCTATCAAGTTTCAGAGGGCTTAAAAGATCAACCAGAGATTGATACTTCAAAAGAGAATTTTAAATTTGGTAAAGCCTTAATGTTAGGTATTGCTTACTCTGCATCATTAGGGGGTATCTCAACATTAATTGGAACTCCGCCGAACACGCTTTTAGCCGGTGCAATTAATACCATGTATGATGTTGAGATTTCGTTTGCAAGCTGGATGCTCTTTGGAGTACCCGTTGGTTGGGGATTTATCGTAATCACTTGGGTCTACTTAACCCGTTTTGCTTATCCCTCCGAATTCAAAGAGCTCCCTGGAGGGCGTAGCGTCATCATCGAAGAGCGTAAAAAATTAGGTGCTGCCTCCTATGAAGAGCGTGCTGTCTTCGTCATCTTTATATTGGCAGCTCTTGCATGGATTACCCGTTCATTTCTACTCCAAAAATTTATTCCCAATCTGAACGATACAATCATTGCGATTCTGGCTGCCCTTATCCTTTTTGCTATTCCTGCACGCTCTAAGCCTGGAGATCGTCTTCTCGACTGGAATACTGCACTCAAACTCCCATGGGGCATCCTACTCCTTTTTGGTGGTGGTTTAGCTATTGCTTCAGGCTTTTCTCAATCCGGATTGTCTACATGGATTGGAGAGCGCCTAATGAGCTTAGAAGGGATCTCACTCTTGACTGTTATGTTACTGGTTGCAACGTTAGTAATTTTTTTAACTGAAGTCACCTCTAATACCGCAACTGCCTCCATGATGTTCCCAATTATGGGAGCACTTGCCTACGCTTTAGGTATCCATCCTTATGCAGTATTAGTTGTTGCAGCAGTCACTGCATCTGCAGCCTTTATGCTTCCTGTTGCAACCCCACCAAATGCGGTTGTCTTTGGCTCAGGATATCTAAGAATTAGTGATATGGTACGTGCAGGAATGGCTCTGAATGTTATCGGCGTTCTACTCATAACACTCAGTGTTTACTTTATTATCCCATTAGTTTGGGGAATCGATTTAGGAACCTTCCCTGCAGCTTTTGCAAAATAATCTACTAAAAGTTTTACTGGATAGAATAGTAGCCCCTCAGTTTGGAGGGGCTATTTTATAAGAAACGCTCAAGAATTTGATTCAAAAAAAGGAAGCCACGTTCAGTAGTAACAATCTGCTGATCCCACTCCTTAATTAATCCCTCTTTTAAGAGCTGATTAAGCTCCTCCGAAATCGTTGTCAAGGGTAGTAATGTCCGCTCTTCCCAGTATAAAGTGGGTATACCTGATTTTATTCGCAGCCCATTCATAAAGAACTCAAAAGGGAGCTCCTCTTTAGAGACGGTATGGTAGTGAATTCGATCTTTGCCACTCTTCTCAATATAGGTACGAGGATGCCGCTCTAACCAAGTGCGTATAATTCTCCCCTCCCCACTTTTGGTTATTTTTCCATGCGCACCCGCACCGATCCCTATATAGTCTCCAAACTGCCAATAATTAAGATTATGTCGGCTGGTAAATCCTGGTTTTGCAAAAGCAGAGACTTCATACTGATGGTAACCGCTAGTAGCAAGTAATTGATGCCCTAACAGCTGCATCTTCTCTATCACCTCCTCGGGGGGCAACTCTGGCTTGTAATGGTAGAAGTAAGTGTTGGGCTCTAATGTTAATTGATAATGGGAGATATGGGTGGGTTCATAACTGATGATCCGCTCTAAATCCTGTAATGCTCCCTTTAAGTCTTGCCCTGGTAAACCAAACATCAAATCACAATTTAACTCTTTAAAGCCGACTCGTTGCGCCTCCTCAATTGCCTCAATCGCTTCTGCCGCAGAATGAATCCGCCCAATCTTTTTCAGCCGGAGATCATCAAGAGTCTGGACACCAATAGAGAGTCGATTTACCCCTAGCTCATGGTAGCCCTGAAAGTAGCGACGATCGAGTGTTCCTGGATTGGCCTCTAATGTTACTTCACACTCCGTCGTAAATGTTAAGTAACGGCGCAAGTGGGAGAAGAGCTCTGCTAAAGCATCTGGTGGAATTAAACTAGGTGTCCCACCCCCAATAAATACCGATGAGATTGGGCGTCCCCAAATATGGGGGAGAATCTCGATCACATCATCAATCAAAGTGGTTAAGTAGGGTTTATATAGATCAGGGTTATTTTGGTGAGAGTTAAAGTCACAATAGGGACACTTCTGAATACACCATGGAAAATGAATATAAAGTGATAATGGAATCATAGAGTTAATCACCATTTAATTAGTAGAGCAGGAGGCTTCAATCAAAAGAGAACGAATGCTCAATTATTACCCTACTCAATATTATGAAGGGATATAGAGAGAGCTATATACCATTTAAAGGAGCCCCTAATTTAACAGAGTTTCTTAGAATAAATCATTTTTTAATTGACCTCTTGAGCAATTCTGTTCTAAAGTGATTGCTAGCAGAAGGAGCATGCTAAATTAGTGGGTCTTGATGCAATCACTACGGTAAGAGTAAGACGGTTAAACCCTAATCATCAAAATGTATCCAAAAAGATGCAGATGAAGATTAGAATGAATCGCTCACCCTCTACCTGTATATTAACTATTGTTAAATAGATTACACCTCAGCACAAAGAGTGATATTATCTTCGAATTCTAGCTAAGTAAGCCGCTTAGCTAGCCTCATATTAATATTCACTTTTAGAGATGTAACTCTATAAAATTAATCCTATTTTGTTACAAGGAGATAAAATGACGGATTTAACTCAAACTTTACAAGAGATGCGTAAAAAATATGTTGCTCGCGGCGTAAGCAATGGTAACCTAAATATCGCACGTAAGGCTAAAAATGCCACAATCGTAGCCGAGTCAGGAAAAGAGTTTATCGACTTTGCTGGCGCGATCGGTGTTATGAACGTGGGTCATTGCCATCCCAAAATTGTTGAAGCAGCAAAAAACCAGATCGATGAGCATATTCATCCTGGCTTTAATGTTATGCTCTACGAGAGCTATTTACAGCTCTGTAAGCGTCTTTGTGAAGTAACTGCTGGCGATCATGAGAAGAAAGCGATCCTCTTTAATACTGGTGCAGAAGCAGTTGAGAATACCGTAAAAATTGCACGTCGTTACACTGGCCGTCAAGGTGTTGTGACATTTGATCGCGGTTTCCATGGTCGTACTAATATGACTATGGCAATGACTAGTAAAGTTGACCCATACAAAATCGGATTTGGTCCTTTCGCCTCTGAAGTTTATAAAGCCCCCTTCCCATATGTCTACCAAAGACCTGCTCATATGTCTGAAGAGGAGTATGTCGATCTTGTTATTGCTGAATTTGATGCATTCTTCAAATCAACAGTATCTGCAGAAAACGTAGCCTGCTTAGTCATGGAGCCTATCCAGGGTGAGGGTGGTTTTGTTGCTGCACCGAAGAAGTTTATGGAGCATGTCTATAACTTCTGTCAAGAGAATGGCATTGTCTTTGTTGCAGATGAGATTCAAACAGGTTTTGCACGTACTGGTAAACTCTTTGCTATGGAGCATTACGGCATTGTTCCCGATCTTCAAACAGCCTCTAAATCACTCGCCGCAGGTTTTCCATTAAGTGCTGTAATCGGTAAAGCAGAAATTATGGATGCTGCACAACCTGGTGAGCTTGGTGGAACCTTCTCAGGTAGCCCTGTTGCATGCTCTGCTGCCCTTGCAGTCTTAGAGGTGATTGAAGAAGAGAATTTAAATGAGAAAGCTGAAAAGCTTGGTCAGGCAATCGAAGATAAACTTACCGAGCTACAAAAGAGCGAAAAATGTATTGGTGATATTCGTCGTGTTGGAGCTATGGTCGCTGCCGAGATCGTTGTTGATCCTGAAACGCGCAAACCCGATGCCGAGAAGACATCAAAGATCACTGGCTATGCAAATGAGAATGGCCTCCTACTGCTTTCAGCAGGAATCAACAGTAATGTTATCCGCTTCTTAACACCACTGACGATTACAGATGAAGAGCTTGCTAAAGGCTTTGAGATTTTAGAAGCTGCTTTTAAAGCTTAATCTCAAACTTCTAAAAACACTAGATGTAAAGAGCCCTACCGATAATGGCAGGGCTCTTTTTTATTCCCAAAATAACATTAATAGGTTTCAATAATATTATTGAGATAACTCAAATTGAATATATTTAATGCAAATAGGGATCAATAGCGTTTAAATCATTATGTTGCATGCAATTGAAAAACCCTACGTCAATTTTATAAGCACTTTTATTGTTGTGCTTAATTATCTCTCTATAATAGTTAGTTTGTGAATTAATTGTCCAACAAATAGGAGCTCAAAATGAGTGATGATAAATTTAAAAAGAGTATGTCGACATTCGATATACTTTTCTTAGCTATGGGCGCTATGCTCGGCTGGGGATGGGTTGTTCTTTCTGGTGAATGGATTGCTGAGGCTGGCTTTGTCGGCTCTATTGTTGCCTTCTTAATTGGTGGTACTCTGGTAACACTAATAGGATTAACCTATGCTGAACTTGCCGCTGCAATACCTGAAACTGGGGGCGGTGTCGTTTTTGTAAAGCGAGCCTTCAAAAATAGAACATTAGCTTTTATTACTGGCTGGTCTGTACTCTTTGGTTATGTCTCTGTTATAACCTTTGAAGCTGTCGCTCTCCCAACTGTTCTTGATTATATTATTGATGTTGAGCATGTCGGCTATCTCTGGACTTTAGGAGATCCTAATGAGGAGGGAGCTGCCGTCTATCTTAGCTGGGCTGCCATTGGTTCTGCAGGTGCTCTTCTATTAGGTTTGCTTAACTACTTTGGTATCAAGCCTGCAGCGATTTTCCAGACCATTTTCACCATTACTGTTGTTATTGTCGGCTTTATTCTCGTCTATGGGGCACTTAAGAATGGTGAAACTGAATATCTATCACCGGCCTTTAGAGGAGGTGTAGGGGGAACAATGAGCGTTATGATTATGATTCCCTTCCTCTTCGTTGGGTTTGATGTCATTCCGCAAGTTGCAGCTGAGGTTAAGGCTCCTGCACGTGCCATAGGTCGTATTATCATAATCTCTATTGTTACATCAGTCCTCTTTTACCTGCTCATTGTCTTTGGAGTAACGACGGGACTAGCACCAGAATTTTTAAAATCTTCTAAACTAGCAACGGCAGATGCAATGTCCAATCTTTTCAATAATCCGATGTATGGGAAGATATTAGTCGTTGGTGGTGTTGCAGGAATTGTAACCAGTTGGAACGCCTTTATTATTGGTGGAAGCCGTGTACTCTATGCAATGGCTATTCGAAATATGATTCCTCAGTGGTTTGCAAAACTCCATCCAAAACACAAAACTCCTACTAATGCAGTCGTCTTTTTAGCAGCGCTAGCTTTCTTCGCTCCTCTGCTAGGTCGTCCTGCCCTCGTCTGGATTGTTAATGCTGGAGGTATCGGTATTGTCGTTGGCTATTTGGTTGTGACTATTGCTTTTATGAAATTACGTCGCTCAGAGCCTGAATTGCCACGGCCATATCGTATTAAATTTCCAAATATTATTGGTATAGCTGCAATTATCTTAAGTATTAGCTTTATTGCACTCTATCTGCCAGGAATGCCCTCTGCATTAGAGTTTCCTATTGAATGGGCAATTGTTTTTGGTTGGTATATTCTTGGGTGCTCCCTCTATTTTGTAAAACAGAGCACAAATCAAAAACAGTAATAAGAAGATATAATTCAAATAGTTAATATAACCCCAGCGGAAAACTGGGGTTTTTTTATACACCTTTAATTAGTGATTAGCCTCAAATCATGTTAGATATATATACGGGCAATTTAGTATTGCCCTTTTTTTATGATGCACCTTACATAAGAAATAATAATCTTACGCATCATTTTCGCACACTTACTACCCCCCTGGACGACTGCCTTGAGGGTAGGTAAATGAATTAGATAATCCTTTGGAGGGGATTTTTTCATGAGTGACCAACAACTTAATAAGAGCGTCTCTTCGCTTGATGTTCTATTTTTAGCTATGGGCGCTATGCTTGGATGGGGATGGGTAATCCTCTCTGGTAACTGGGTCGATACTGCCGGCTCTCTAGGCGCAATTATGGCCTTTGCTGGTGGTGGCGTTCTTATTATCTTAATTGGATTAACCTATGCAGAGTTGGCAACTGCACTCCCTGAAACTGGGGGCGGAATAATCTTCGTTCTACGCGCCTATGGTAAAAAGTTAGGGTTTATTGCCGGCTGGTCCGTTCTCTTTGGTTATGTTTCGGTCATTGCTTTTGAGGCCGTGGCACTCCCTACCGTCTTAGACTACTTAACCACTTTTCAGCACAAAGGAAAGCTCTGGACACTCTTTAATGATGATGTCTACCTTACCTGGGCTTTAATTGGTTCTGCTGGAGCTATTGCATTAGGGGCACTCAACTTAGTTGGTATCCGTTCCGCTACTATTTTTCAGACAATCTTTACAATCGCCATTGTTTCGGTGGGCTTTCTATTGGTATTTGGTGCATTCTATACTGGCGAAGCACAACAGTTAAAACCGCTCTTTAAAGGGGGGCTCCCTGGCACGCTAAGTGTCCTCCTTGTTGTCCCCTTTATGTTCGTTGGTTTCGATGTGATTCCTCAAATTGCCGCTGAAGTAAAACAACCAAAAGTAATTGGTAAGCTATTGGTAATCTCAATTGTTAGTGCGCTCGTCTTCTATATCTTAATTATCTATGGCGTCGCTATCGGCTTAACACCAGAAGAATTAAAGAGCTCAAAATTGGCAACCGCTGATGCCATGGCAAATATTTTTAATAATCCAATCTTTGGTAAGATTCTCGTCGTTGGTGGTGTTGCAGGTATTATTACAAGTTGGAATGCTTTTGTTATTGGTGCTAGCCGCATTTTATATGCGATGGCTACCCGCGGCATGTTACCTAAATGGTTTGGTAAGCTCCATCCGAAATTCAATACCCCATCTAATGCCATCATCTTTTTAACGGTTATGGCCGTCTTCGCACCATTTTTAGGGGTACAAGCGCTCGATTGGCTCGCTACAGCAGGGGGTATTGGTGTTGTTGCTGGATATTTAATCATTACGTTAGCTTTCTTACGCCTTCGCAAAACAGAGCCTGATCTTGAGCGCCCCTACCGCATTAAGGCGCCCCGTTTAGTCGGTTACTCAGCAGTGTTTCTAAGTATTGTGCTCTTAAGCATCGCAGCAATTAACCCTTACTTAGAGAGCCAAACGGCAAAGAGTTCAGCTATTGCTGAGGTTGAAGCGATTGAGGCTGTTGAAACATTAGTAGCTCAAGAATCTCTTAATAGCCATGATCTTGCTGAACTTGTTCGCATCAACGAAATGGAGAGTGAAGATGAGGCAACCAATCGCTATGATACCGAAGCTTTGAAAAAGGTAGCCATCGCTCTTGCACAATCTCAGCCAGACCGCTCCGATTACCAGAGTCCTGCTCCAGAAATTCCCTCATTTATCTTTCCTGTTGAGTGGATCATCTTTATCGGTTGGTATGGATTAGGCATTCTACTTATGGCTCAAATGATAAAAAATCTACGGCAAAAGCGATATACGCCAAAAAATGTGCTCTAAATAAATAGAACATAGAAGTAATAATATTAATTAAAGATTATAAATAATTAATAAAAGGTCATCTCTTAGATGACCTTTTTTCTATCTACTCTTACTAAAAAGAGCCTTTTACTTCCCTTTTTCTATAAAAGTTGCATGCTACACATCACTAAAATTACTCAACTAGATAGAGATTAAAATCAACTTATTATCCCAGATTTATGGATAATAACCCCCTATTTTACTTAAAAAATGAGCTCTATTATTAGGGATTAGCCTCAGAATGTGCTTTAATAGAGCTCGTCTTAAGAGAAAAAAATAACAATCGTTCTTAAGCAGGAGGGCTTATAGAGTAAGTAACACATACTCTATTTGTATTATTTAAATAAGATTAATAGTTAACTTATCTCTATTAATCGATTGAATCCCCTTAAATTGTGAAATTTAAGGCAAGAGGAGATATCAATGAGTGTTGATAATGAGCTGAAACGTAGTGTTTCTACCTTAGATGTACTATTTCTTTCAATGGGTGCAATGCTTGGCTGGGGATGGGTTATTCTCTCAGGTGAGTGGGTTGCTAGCGCTGGATTTTTAGGAGGTGTACTCGCCTTTATGGGGGGTGGACTCTTAATGATTCTTATCGGATTAACTTATGCCGAATTAGCAACCGCAATGCCAGAATCGGGTGGAGGGGTCGTCTTTGTTTTGCGAGCTTTTGGAGAAAAGCTAGGATTTCTTGCTGGCTGGTCTGTTCTTTTCGGTTATGTCTCTGTAATTGCTTTTGAAGCAGTAGCACTACCGACAGTATTAGATTATATTTCACCACTAGAGCATAAAGTACACCTTTGGACAGTAGTAGGTTCCGACGTCTATCTTACCTGGGCCTTAATTGGCATGGTAGGTTCTATACTTATTGGAATCCTCAACTATATTGGTATCAAAATGGCGACTGTCTTTCAGTCAGTCTTCACAGTAGCCATTGTCTCTGTAGGATTACTATTAGTGTTTGGTGCTTTCTACAAAGGGGATGTCGAGAGCTTAAAGCCCTTCTTTGTTGATGGTTATAAAGGTACGATATCAGTTCTCATCATGGTCCCTTTTATGTTAGTTGGCTTTGATGTCATCCCCCAAATTGCCTCAGAGATTAAAAAGCCTAAAGCGATCGGAAGTATGTTAATCATCTCCATCGTAAGTGCAATTATCTTCTATATCTTAATTATTTATGGTGTTTCTATCGGTTTAACCCCCAGCGAGCTTAAGAGTAGCGAACTGGCAACTGCCGATGCGATGTCTAACATCTTCAATAATCCACTCTTTGGTAAAGTTCTTGTAATTGGTGGAATCGCAGGCATTATTACTAGCTGGAATGCATTCATTATTGGTGCTAGTCGTATTCTTTATGCAATGGCCTTAAGAGGAATGTTACCTCAATGGTTTACGAAGATTCACCCAAAATACAATACTCCTGTTAATGCGGTAATCTTCCTTACGGTCTCATCAATGTTTGCACCATTTTTAGGTCGCTCAGCGCTAGTATGGCTTGTTAATGCTGGTGGAATTGGAATCGTTCTTGGATATCTAATCGTCGCTATTGCCTTTCTTAAACTAAGAAAGAGTGAGCCCGATATGGAGCGCCCCTACTCTGTTCCTTTCCCTAAATTTATTGGGTATACCGCCATAATCTTAAGTATTGGATTCCTTTCTCTTTATCTACCCGGAATGCCTGCTGAACTTGAGTCTATTGTTGAGTGGGCATTAGCCTTTGGCTGGTATGGTTTAGGTGCAATCTTAATGATATTAATGTTAAGTAACAGAAAAAATCGCACGTAGAGACAGAGTTAGTAGCTCTTTAAATAGTATTCGCAAACAGTAACTCCCTACTCTGGCCACTAATTAATCACTTAAGCTGTATTAATTAGATGGCTATCGCGAATCACTATAGGTTATTATATACGGATGGTTATGAATTCTTTTCATAACCATTTTTTTCATGTTTATCCCCTACTTTAATGAGGTGAAGGATTGGGGAAAATATGCAATTATTCGATTTTAGGAATGCTTATAGAGGCACCTATTATCGAAGAAGTTAACGAAAACAACTCTTGAAAAATAATTAAAGAGCCTCATAGTTAACTTATATCGCTAGATGCTTAGCAAATGGCTTAAAATTTGCTATCTTGGTTAGGCGTATCTATTTACATTAATCTATACAAGGAGAGTAAGTCTATGGCTAATACCTTTGACGTATTAAATCCCGCGACTGGGGAAGTTGTAGAAAAAGTCCATATCAATTCCGAGCAAGAGGTGCTTGATGCGATTGAGCGTGGTCATAAAGCATTTCAAACCTGGTCAAAAACAACTGCATATCATCGCTCTGATCTAATCATGAAGTGGGTTGCACTAATTGAAGAGAATATGGATGAGCTAGCAGAGTTATTAACAAAAGAGAATGGTAAGCCTTTAGCTGAGTCTGTTGGTGAGCTTAAGTCTGGCAACTCATATATCAAGTGGTATGCCGAAGAAGCAAAACGTATCTATGGTCGTACCGTTCCATCCGATGTTGAAAATAAGCGCATCTTTGTTACGCGCCAACCCATTGGAATGGTCGCTTCTATTACTCCCTGGAACTTCCCTTCATCAATGCTCTCCCGTAAAGCAGCTCCTGCTCTAGCTGCGGGATGTACTTTCATTACTAAACCCGCAAGTGAGACACCTCTCTCAACAATGCGCTTAGTAGATCTTGCACATGAAGCTGGTATTCCTAAGGATGTAATTCAGTATGTGAATGGTGGTGGGCGTGAAATTGGAGAGCTCTTCACCTCAAGCCCTTATATTAAGAAGATTACCTTCACAGGCTCTACTCCTGTAGGTAAATTACTTGTTCGCAACGGTGCTGATACCTTAAAGCATATGACGATGGAGCTAGGTGGGCACGCCCCCTTTATCGTAACAAAAGATGCTGATATCGATCAGGCTGTTGAAGAGACAATGTTTGCTAAATATCGTAATGCTGGCCAAGCATGTATCGCCGCAAACCGCTTCATCGTTCATGAGGATGTCGCCGATGAGTTCGCAGAGAAGTTAGCTGCCAAAACTAAAGAGCTGAAAGTAGGCAATGGTCTTGATGAGGGTGTTGATATTGGTCCATTAATCAATAAATCCAGCTTCGATAAAATTAAGGCGCAAATCGATGATGCCAAAGCAAAAGGGGCAAAAGTTCTCGCCGGTGATAAGTATGAAGCGGATGATGAGAATGAGATCTACTATCTCTACCCCACTGTATTAACAGGCGTTACTTCTGACATGGTTATTATGAAAGAGGAGACCTTTGGTCCGGTCGCTCCTATCACTACATTTAAGACGTTAGAAGAAGCAGTGAAAATCGCTAATGATACTGAGTATGGTTTAGCGGGATACTTCTTCACTAATGACTATAAAGAAGGGCTCTATCTCAATGAGAATCTCGACTTTGGTATTATCGGATGGAATAACGGCGCTGTAACAGTAGCTCAAGCTCCATTTGGTGGTATGAAAGAGAGTGGAATGGGCCGTGAAGGTGGCCCTGAAGGGATTGAGCCATACTTAGAGACTAAATATACGTCAATTCAATTCTAAACAATAATATTCTTAAATAGTAGAATTCAAAGAGAGCTAATTAATAATCATTAGCTCTCTTTTTTTATCTCTACTCCTTACTCTTCTATTTGGTTCGTAAAATCCACGCGATGAAGAAGGTGAGAGGAAGAATAAAGAGCGTGGGAGTATAGAAAGGATGTAAAGGCTCAGAAAAACCGATTACATCTACCCACACCGTCCTACTAGTTATAATAAAGAGTGTACTACTAATCGAAGCAAAAAGGAGCATATAGAATGCCGCACGCTCATTAAAAGAGGAGATAAAAAATTGGCAGAAAAGCAGAGGGAAATGAGCACTAGCTGCCCATGAAAAAGCGATGCCAAACAGAAAAGCTAAGTTAACCCCCTCAAAAAGAGTAGCTAGGCCTCCCCCTATCAGAAAGAGGAGTAAAATAGAGAGGCGTGCAACAATAAGATTATTCTTTAATTTAGGCCAAATGAGCGGAATTAAATCTTGACTTAAGCTCGCACTAGCAGCCATTACTAATCCGGCAATGACCGCTAATATGGTTACCAATACTACAAATGCCAGTAACCATTTAAATGTCTCACCCCCAAGTAATGTTGCTAAATGGAGCAGCGCCATATTACTTCCACCAGATAGTGTTTCTCCAAAGAAGAGTAGATAGGCACCGAAACCAATGATTAGATTTAATGTAAAAAAGAGTGCAATAAGAAAAGTAGCTCCTGCTGCTGACCATGTTGCTGACCGTCTATCACGCACAGTAAAAAAACGCATTAAAACATGGGGAAGTCCTAACAAGCCTAGCAATAACCCTAACACAAGGGACGCTTGTTCCCAGCCGGAAGCAATTTTTGAGCTAGGCATAAACCCCATACCCTCATCTAACAGGGCAATTTCATGCCACAATTGAGCAGGAGAGTAGTTAAACTGGTGTAAAAGAAGTATTAAAATAATCCCGGCAAAGAGAAAAAGAATAATAGCCTTAATGCTCTGTACTTTAGTTGTTGCCTTCATCCCACCAAAAAGCACTAATCCTAATGTTAATAGAGTCACCACAAACAGTGCAACGGTATACTCGATATTTAGAAGAACCTTCAGCAGAACCCCTGCTCCCATCAATTGAACTAGAAGATAGAAGAGAGAGATCAATAGTGAGGTAATGCCACTTAAAAGTGTTAAGCGTCTACTCTCAAAGCGGTTAGCCAAAACTCCGGTTACTGTAAATGCCTCTGATGCTCGCAACTTATCTGCAAAAAGAACCAAAAGTAGAGGCCAACCAAACAGAGTTGCAACTGCATAAAAGAGTGAGTCCATTCCCTGACTAAAATACATTGCAATAGAGCCAAGAAAAGCGGCTGCAGAGAGATAATCTCCCGATAAAGCTAAGGCGTTCTCTCCTGCGCCAATCGATCGATTGGCTAAATAAAATTGATCTGTTCCTCTCCCCTTACTACTCATATTTCTCCCCCTGCCCTCTCTCCCTCCAAGCAAAAAGTAATGCGACACATACCCCCCACCACATTACTAAAACACCTAATAATAATGAGAGGGGCCAACCTAAAAATGAACGTGCTGCCATCGACTCTGGTAACTGATTTAAAAGTAAATAATAGAGCCCCATTGGTATAAGCAGTAATAGTAAATAGTTTATTCGATACACAATAAATTCCTTCCCCTACCCCTTTTTTAAATAGAGTAGATTCCTGTAGAATAGATGATTCTCTATCATACACTAATTATTTTCTTTGAAGGATTAACTCCATGGCGGCAAAAGATATCGTTCTCCCCTCATTTTTTGATTATCCATATGAGACGATCAATCCCTTGCGCTCAAGGAGAACAGAGCAGGAGTATCCATTCTTTGATCATCTAATCCCCGATGAGGTTACCTACGATAGGTTAGTAGAAGAGCAGTATCTGCAGCTCCTGCAAGAGGGAAAAACCGAGGGTTTTACCCCAGTTATTGTTATTGCCGATGAAACATTGATCGGTTTTTTTGCACTCACATTAGCAGAATATAAGTGTGCAACACTCTCTGAGCTAGCTCCCCTCTTTATTCAAGAGTCAAAACAGATCGATGGTAAAAAACTTCTAGAAAAACGGCTACCTAAAGAGCATTTAACAGGTCACCCAGATATTATTGGCTCATTTTCGGGAGTAGAAGCAAATCACCACCTTTTAACCCTACTCGATAATCCCCACTTTTTAAAAGAGAGCTTAGTCATTGCTAAAATCCCAACTCTAAATTATAGCGAGATTCCCGCCTACCTGCCGATGGGAGGATTCAATTACTGTCCCACTCCAGCAGAGCAAATTGCTATCTTTAACGAGTGGATTACCCCTTATGATGCTCGACCAGCACTTATTACTGCCGACAGTTGGGAGCTTGCCGTAGGCAATCCCCCCATTACTGAAGAGGAGGCAGAAAAATTAGCCATCATGCAGATACAATTTTCAGAAGACCTTCTACTACAAGGAACAGGTGATCTTAGAACATTAGCCAGCACCCTTATTGATTCTAGTTACTGGTATTTTTGGTGGGATTAATAAAAGATAAATAAGCACCTAATCGATATAAAGAGTGAGCGGGGATTGCGCCCGCTCACAATCTTAAATATCAAATATCTCTACTAAAGCAGATGGGCTACTGTCTCTGCCAATTCGACCACTTCATCCATTCCAATAATTGTATTGGCAATACCAAAATAGATAAAGACTCCTACAATATCACATATCGAGGTAATTAATGGTCCGCTAGCGGTTGCAGGATCAAAATTAAGCTTAGTAAAGATGAAGGGGAGTGAGAGCCCGATGATGCTTCCAATCATCACAACGACAACCATTGTAAGTGCAACAACGATCGCAATATCCACCCCACCACGGAGTAGACCCACTACTGAAACCGCCATTGCCATAGTGAATCCTAAGAGACCTGCTACTAATGACTCTTTACCGATCATCTTAAACCAATCTCGCATTTTAACTTCTCCCAGCGCCATCGCTCTAATCACTAATGTGGCTGATTGAGCACCTGCATTTCCACCACTATCTACTAGTAACGGAAGAAAGAAGACTAAAGCGACGTTGTTCTCAATAAGCTCCTCATAGGTCGCGATGCCTGCCCCAGAGAAGACATTCATAAAGACCAAAACCACTAGCCAGACAACCCGCTTCCGATAGAGCAAGTTAATAGGCGCTTTCAAAAGACCTAAATCGAGATAACTCTCCCCCTCTTTTGTCGGCTTGACCTGAGTCACTGATGCCATTTTATGGAGATCTTCTGTTACCTCTTGCTCAATGACATCAAGCATTGTCTCAACATGGATCACTCCTAAAATATACCCTTCACGACTCACAACAGGAATAGTTACCAGATCCGTATCCTGGAATATCTTTGCTGCATTCTCCTGATCCATATCGGAACGTAACTGAATGAGATTTTTTTTCATAAAGCGCTTTAACGGCTGACGTCCACTAGCCGCTAAGAGCTCCCGCATGGCAACCACTCCAACTAAACGCTCTTCATCATCAATAACATAAACATAGTGAATATCCTCTCGCCCTTCAAGATTATCCCGCAGATAATCAATCGCTTGATCTGCTGTGTAATCTTCAGTGAGCGCAATATAATCACCCGTCATTAAAGAGCCGGCTGTCTCTGCCCCAAATTTCATATTGATATCTTGAATAACCACAAGCATTCTCCTTCTTATCTTTTTATTTGCATAAAAACGACAGTCGCTCGGCGACTATCATCGATAATATTTTGCTTGGTTGAGCCTTAGATCCATCTATAAAGATGGTTAACGCTCCGATCATTCCAACGAGGAAGGGTGCATCACCAAGATAAGCGATGCGAATCTGTAGTCAATAAAAAAGCCCTTCCATATGGGAGGGCTTTTATCAATGACCGCTGCCTAAAAGAGAGTGCTCCTCTCTTAGCATATCGATAAATATCTCCCCTTTCGTAAAGTTTTAGCACTATGTGGCATGGATGTGATGTCATCTCACCGGCTACATTAGATACAACCTTAGCTCGATTGTCTCTGTTGACCCATTGGTGTCTCTCGACGTTTCTGGGCAGTAGCTTCTCTCCACATAGGAGCCTCACCTAACGAGGATGATCAACAGCAGATCATTAATAATTAAGATCTCTGCTGAACAAAATATTGTAAGAAGCCTACCCTGTTACAAGGGGTAATGCAACCTTTTTTCTCCAATCGCTAAAAAGAGAGTCACTCTACTGATCATCAAGGTTATATTCAGGGATTCGATGAGTCTTAAATCCCCTCAGACAAATGTTCGGTTTATGCGTATAATAATGAGCTATTAAAATTGTCAATATTTAGGGCCTGACAGATCAATACTCAGGCTATTTTCAATCACTATGTTATTTAAGCGATAAAGGATTATTTGATGAAACCATCCTATAAAGCCACCGTAGTTGAACCAATTGCTCAGCGCTATTGGGAAGAGACGGACTCTTTTAAAGTTAAGGATAAGACAGATAAACCAAACTATTACTGTCTCTCAATGTTTCCCTACCCTTCTGGTCGCCTCCATATGGGGCATGTTCGTAACTATACGATAGGGGATGTTATCACCCGCTATAAAATGATGAGTGGGTATAATGTCATGCAACCTATTGGCTGGGACTCTTTTGGTATGCCTGCAGAAAATGCTGCTATTGATAATCAAGTCTCACCCTACTCATGGACACAAAAAAATATTGTCTATATGCGCCAACAGTTTAAAGAGCTTGGGTTTGGCTTCGATTGGTCCCGAGAGTTCTCCACTTGTGACCCTGAATATTACCGCTGGGAGCAATGGTTCTTTTTAAAGCTCTATGAGAAAGGGATTATCTACCGTAAAAATGGCGTTGTGAATTGGGATCCTGTTGATCAGACCGTTCTAGCTAATGAACAAGTGATCGATGGAAGAGGATGGCGATCGGATGCACTAGTTGAGCGTCGCGAAATCCCAATGTATTACTTTAAAATCACCGATTATGCTGAGGAGCTTCTTGAGGACCTTAAACTTCTTGAGGAGTGGCCAGAGCAGGTGCGCACCATGCAAGAAAACTGGATCGGTCGCTCAGAAGGAATGGAAGTAGCCTTCCTTTACAACGAAGAGAAGCTCAATGTTTTTACAACGCGTCCCGATACTTTAATGGGTGTAACCTACGTTGCTGTAGCACCAGAACATCCCATTGCCACTGAAGCAGCAAAGAGGAATCCAGAGCTGGAAAAATTTATTAAGTCGTGCCAAACAACAGGAACAAGTGAAGCTGACTTTGCTACCCAAGAGTTAAAGGGGATGGCTACAGGGGAATCTGCTATCCATCCACTGACGGGAGAAGAGGTTCCTATCTGGGTTGCCAACTATGTGTTAATGGCCTACGGAGAAGGAGCGGTGATGGCTGTTCCTGCACACGATGAGCGTGATTTTAAATTCGCGACACAATATAATCTCCCCATAAAGCCTGTAATCGATAGCGGTGCAGAAGATAGCTCCTATACTAAATGGGATCCTCTCTATGCAGAGCCTGGTACCTTAATCAATTCTGATACCTATGACGGGCTCTCTTTTGATGAGGCATTTACCGCCATCGAAAAAGCATTAACAGAGCGAGGATTAGGTAAGAAGAAGGTGCAGTATCGCCTTAGGGATTGGGGAATCTCTCGTCAACGCTACTGGGGCTGCCCTATCCCGATAATTAACTGTGACAGCTGTGGACCAGTTCCTGTACCAGAAGAGGACCTTCCCGTTGTCTTACCTAATGATTGCATTCCTGATGGTTCAGGCAACCCATTAAATGACCTTGCTTCATTTACCGATGTAGCCTGCCCTAAATGTGGCGCTGATGCAAAGCGTGAAACCGACACAATGGATACCTTCGTTGAATCCTCTTGGTACTATGCTCGTTTTGCCTCAAGTAATTATGATCAAGGAATGATCGATCCAAAGCGGGCAGAAGAGTGGCTTCCTGTAGATCAATATATTGGCGGTGTTGAGCATGCTATCTTACATCTCCTCTACTCTCGCTTCTTCCATAAGTTGATGCGCAATGAAGGACTTTTAGGTGATCCTAATAAGGTAGGACCCGAGCCATTTAAAGCGCTCCTAACCCAAGGAATGGTAGTCTCACCCTCCTTCTATCGACATACATCAAAAGGTTATGAGTGGTTTAATATTGACGACCTAGATGTGCGCGAAAAAGATGGGGAGAAAGAGTATATACTTAAAGCGGACGGCAAACCTGTAACCTATTACGGTATTCAAAAGATGGGGAAATCGAAAAATAATGGTGTCGATCCTGAAGCAATTGTCTCTCAGTATGGTGCCGATGTATCCCGCCTCTTTATGATGTTTACCTCACCACCAGAGCAATCTCTCGAATGGTCTGCCTCAGGTCTAGAGGGTGCTGAACGCTTCATTAATCGTCTATGGAATTTTGGCTATCAAAATCTAGCAGAGCTGAAAAGAGAGCAGATGCCACTCAATCAGCTAAAAGATAAGCGCGCTAAAGAGATCAGACGTGCAGTCCATCAAGAACTTAAAAAAGCACTCTTTGACTATGAGCGTTTCCATTTTAATACGGTGATCTCTGCTAATATGATCATCCTCAATAAGCTTAATGAGCTGCTAGATACCCCTGAACATAATGCTGTTAAGCAAGAGGGGTATAACATAATGCTCCGTCTATTAAGCCCCATTATTCCTCATGTAACACACGTTATTTGGAGTGAGATATTCGGCGGCGATATTCTCAAAGCAGAGCTACCTAAAGTCGATGAAGAAGCACTTGTAGCCGATGAAATTAAGTATATGGTACAAGTAAATGGTCGCTTAAGAGGTGAGATCATTGTCCCTGCAGATGCAGAAAAAGAGGCAATTGAAGAAGCTGCTTTAGCCAATGAAAATGCACAAAAATTTACTCAAGGAAAAGAGGTAACACGGATTATTGTTGTTCCTAATCGCCTCGTCAATATTGTTGTAAAGTAATTGCTATAGCAACGATTATTACCTAAAAGAAAAAGAGCGGAAGAGGATCATCCCCCTTCCGCTCTTTTTAATCAGAGAGTGCTGAGACTAAGCGTTTATGAATTCCACTAAAACGCTCTGTCTCCTGTGATAATCCTGAACTTAATGCTTGCATACTACTAAAAAGCGTTACTCTCTTTTTAGCTCGAGTTACCCCTGTATAGAGAAGCTCTTTAGTAATGAAAGGAGAGCCCTCTTCTGCCGTAAAGAGAAGCACATGATCAAACTCACTCCCTTGTGATTTGTGAACAGTCATGGCAAAAGCAACTTCATGCCTTGGTAACGAATAGAGTGAATAACTTAGCTCTGTATGTTCAAAATAGGCCCGCAACTCACCATCACGTCTTAAAATCAATCCGACATCTCCATTAAAGAGCTTTTGCTCATAATTATTTTGTGTGATCATGATGCTTAATCCATGATAATATTGCCCCTCCTCTCTAAAAAAGAGTGTCTGCTCTACTAATCGGTTCAATTCATCAGTACCATAGGGCCCCTTTCGTCGAATCGCTAAAAGTCGCGCCCTATTAAATGCAGAAAAAAGCTCCTCTAGTGTTATATCACTCCTCCTCAAAAGAGTATAATAATCACTAAACGCCTCCTGAATCTGCTTCCGTAGCAACGATTCATCAATAGGTAAGGGGTGAAGCGTTATCTCATTACTCCCTTTCTCTTTCGCATCTTGAAAATGCTCAACCGTCTGGGTGAAATCATCTTTTTGCCTAGGTCGATTAATCAGATATGCAAGATATGAGATATACTCTCTCTTTTCAAAACGATAACTCTTTACCAAGACACTTAAGTAATCTGGATAGAAAGCAACGTTTTCTCGCTGAAGATTATAACCGGTTAACCTTTGAATCTGCTTATGATTCTCCAATGAGTAAACTACTTTATTTCCTAATAGCGTGGTTTGACATAACTCATGTAAAACAGCCCCTGCTTCCACTGAAGAGAGCTGATCTCGATCCCCTAAAAAGAGAACCCTTGCCCCTTTAGGTAGAGCATCAACAACTAAGCTAAATAGGTATAGATCCACCATCGATGCTTCATCAACAACGAGGAGATCAACCGGTAATGGCTCATCACTAGAGAAACGTGCAGTCCGCTTATTAGGATGCAACTGTAGTAAACGATGAAGAGTTAAACTCTCTTCTGGAATAAAAGAGAGTAGGCTCTCACTAATAGCCTCTGTCGCTAAATAATGTGCTCGCTGCTGATTGATGGATTCTGTTAATCGTGCTGCGGCCTTCCCTGTTGGAGCGGCAAGCATAATTCGTAATGGCTCTTTGGGATAAAACTGTTGGTGATGCTCGATAAGCAGAAGGAGAATTTTAAAAACAGTTGTCGTCTTACCTGTACCCGGCCCGCCAGAGATAATAGAGAGGGATTGCCCTAATGTATTAGCAGCAGCAACCTTCTGATAGTCGATCTGCTCATCACCTTTTGGAAAATAATGTGCTAAACGCTTCTTAAAGAAGTCTAGCTCCTCTTCAGTATATGGTATGAGTCCTTGCCGCTCTTTAAAAAATGAGACCACCTGCTCTTCATACCGATAGTTCTTCTCAAAATAGATCCCTTCATCACTTACCAGCAATGGGGATGGCAGCTGCACAAAGATCTCCTCCCACTCCTCTCTTTTCTTAATCTTTGCTTCATTTAAGAGCTCTTTTGCATACTGCTGCGCCGCTAGCTCCTCTTCTTCTAAAAACCATCGCTCTACATTATAAAAATAGCTTCGTGGCACCATCACATTTCCATACCGATAGGCTCGACTCACTAATGCCGCAATAAGACGAGCTGCAACGGACACATCATTAAAGAGCTGACTAAAATAGTAATCGAGATAGGTAAAGTAACCCGCATCCACACCTTCACACAACTTCTGATTAAATGTCACTCTCCCCTCCACTAAATAACTTATCTAACATCGTCACAGTACTCTCCTCTGGTCGATTAAAATAGACCCCATTTGTCGACTCTTCTCCCCCCATTCCCCGTAAAAAGAGATAGTAGACTCCTCCAAAATCACGCTCATAACTAAAGGTGGAATCGATCCTCTTTAAAAATCGAACAAGAGCTACTGTATATAAGAGATACTGCCAATCATAATTAGCCGCCGCCACCGCATCTTGTAGAGCATCCTGACTATAATTATGATAATACTCACCTAAAAAATTACTCTTATAATCACAAATATAGTAACGCCCTTCCCAAAGAAAGATCAGATCGATAAACCCTCTTAACATCCCAATTAATGGGGTAAAGTTAAAGTGTGATATCCCCCCTCTCTCACCTCGATGTAAGGTTAATGCTTGGGTAATCTGTTGTGGTGTTAGTAGCTGCTCAACAGGAAAGAGAAATTCAAGCTCTTTAAGGTGGTTGCCGGCAGAGAGTATCTTAAAGAGTGTTAAATCACTATCGAGCGGATGATTCAGTACATCTGCTAACCATTGAGCTAAGACATCCCCTTTATCTAACAGCTCATGTCGTAACGTTGACCCTTCAATCTCCTTGGATATCTGCTCAGCACAGCTCAACGCTTCTGGAGGTAAATGCTCAAAAAGATCATGAAGAAAATTCCCAAACTCTGCACCCTTAGGGTAATCTAACGTGACTATAGGATCCCCCTCCTTCCTGAGCTCATCCTTCCTCTGCAATATAACTTCATCCTGAAGCGCATCATTACTATAAAATGTGGACTCTGCATTGTAAGCGAGATGGGAAAAACTCGTGAATCGCCACTCCCTCTCGATAGAGCCGGTAAAAGTTGCCGCCACTAGAGAGGATGACTCCTCTTTTAAAGAGATCTCACCTAGTTGAGGTAGCTCCTCCTTAATCTCTACTACACCGATCGACCTATCCTGAAATAATGCTTGAGGAATCTCCCGCTTCTCTGGCTCTAACATAAGCAGCTCCCCTAACACCGTTCTCTGGGCAATCCAGTTTTTGGCATAAGCATTGCTGCTGCTTTTTGCATTAGAGACATACCCAATTCGACAATGATACTTAGCCCGTGTAATAGCAACATAAAATAGTCGTATCTCTTCAGCAAAACTCTCCTGATACAGTAACTCCTCCTCCTCCTCTGTCGCCTTGAAAGTGTGATCTAATCTCTTTAGATGGGGATTGTAAAAAGTACCACTCCTCTCTCTACGTACCAATTCAAAGGGGTAGGGATAAAAGACGATAGGGAATTCCAACCCTTTAGATTTATGTATTGTCAATATCTGAACAGACTCAAAATCACTCTCTAGACGAAGTGTACGCTCCTCCTCTGTCTCCCCCTCCTCATCTATTTGAGAGGCAAGCCACTGCAAGAGTAGCTCACTTGAGAGAAATTGTTGAGCCTCTAACAGCTCTGATAAATGTAACAGGTCCGTAACATAGCGCTCCCCTTCAGGTAGAGATCGTAAACGAGCTAACCGATTTGAGCTCATCAGAAAATGGCGGATCATAGATAAGGGACCTGATGAGTTCCAGAGTAATTTTAGCTCCTCCCGCTCAATCAGATATGCTTCATAAAGAGCAGGTGTCTGAATAACTTCCTGATACTCTCTTACGGAGATTCCATAGAGAGTAGATGCTAATAGTTGTTTCGCTAGACGAGCATCATAAGGGTGAGCAAGGCTCTTAAATAGCAATAATAGGTCAGCGGCTATTGGAGATTGAAAAACATTGCTTCGCTCCGATAGATAGACTGAGTTGATTCCATAGCTCCGCAACACCTCTTTAATTATCTCTGCTTGTCCCCCACTCCTTACTAAAAAAGTAATATCTTTAGGGGTGACAACGCTCTCCTCCCCTCCAACGACAAATCGCCCCTCTTTTAATAGTGCCTCTACCTCTCTTGCCATCTGATGAGCAATAAGCAATCTCGCCTCACTGACAAGACCACTTGTCGAAGTAGAGAGGAAGGTAATCCCCTCTTTTGAATCTACCTCTGACCACTTTAGGTACTCCTGATCCCCCTTTTTATGGCTCTGTACAGGCACAAATGGGATGTCAGTTACCTTAAAAGGATTCTCTTTAAAGGTGAAAAGATGATTAACCGCCTGTATCAATGACTCTGTTGAGCGATAATTTACTCCTAATGTATAGATATTATCTGCTCTCTCTTTTGCCTGTAGATAGACAAAAATATCTGCGCCACGGAATTTATAAATGGACTGTTTTGGATCTCCAATCATAATGAAAGGGATCGATGGCTCCTTAAAAAAAAGCTCATTAAAGATAAAGAATTGGTACTCATCCGTATCTTGAAACTCATCTATCATTACTGCCTGATACTGTTGATGTAACTCTCTTCTTAAGAGCTCTGGTGTATCTTTTAATGCATCATAAAGCCGAATTAAAATATCATTAAAACCCATCTTTTGATGAGTAAGCTTTATCTGTTTTAACTCCTTATCTATACGATACGCCGCGAATAGTAATAATTCCGTTTCGAAATCAAATGTCTCTACAAACTCAATAAGCTTTTCTACCTTATGAAAGAGTGGGTGTTCTATCAGCACCCCCCCTTTCCTAAGTCTACTCTGTATAAAGGTTATTGAAAAAAAACTTAACTCATCTATAGGTGGGAGTAAGCTCGTCGTTAGCTGCCATTCAGTAATCGCCACCATTTTTTTTTCAATTTGACTTGGGGAGTAACTATTTTGCCTCAAAGGGCTCTCTAATAGCGCGGTTTTAAGATTTTCACTCTCTAAGGCCCACTCTTCCTTAAAGGAGTTCACCTGCTCTTTTAGCTCTAAAATCTTCGTCTCTAATTGCTCACGCTCTCGCATCACTGTAGTGCGATCTACAAGTAAATTAGGCTTTTTAAGATAAGGACGAATCTTCTTTAATAATGAAATCGGATCTTTATAATACTGATTGGCAAATTGAGCAAGATCCTTTGAAAAATAGTAACATTCTTTACGCCAAAAATTATAGGCCGCCTCATGTTCTAAAGGCTCTACTCTCTGTACTAACTCAGCCTCAAAGGGCAATGCTGCACTGAATGCATTCTTCACTATCACCCGTTGACAAAATCCATGTATTGTAAAAATAGCTGCTTGATCGATACTTCGCTCTGCCTCAATAAGCCTATTAATCGCTGCTATCGCTTCCTCTTCACCTTGTAGCTCAATTGCGGCCACTAGCTCAGATAGTACAGGATCATCACTCTCCCCAAACAGTAACGCACTCTTTAATTCAACAATACGTCTATAGATGCGCTCCTTTAACTCTTCAGTAGCTGCTCGGGTAAATGTAACTAACAAGATCTCTTCAATAGGAATCGCATTTCGCCCCTCCACCAGTCCTAATAGAAGACGCATCACCAATGTTGTAATAGTAAATGTTTTACCTGTCCCCGCAGAAGCTTCAATTAAAATGTTCCCTTCAATCGGAACATTGATCGCATCCAATAACTGATATTCTTCACTCATTCTCTCTACCCATCTAATAGATCACCCTATACATTATAAGTTATGAGCAATAAAAAAACCTATCTCATTGAGATAGGCTATCTTTTATTTAAAATGTAGCAATGTAACGTATTTTAGTTATCAACTCGATAAATTTTCTCAGGATTCGCTAAGCTCTGCCATGGTAAACCAGAGTTTTGCCAACCATTTTTGGTTCTCATACCTTTTTGCTCACCCTCTTTATGTGCCGATCCTTGGAAACCATTTTCCACATATCGGACATTTTCAAATCCGGCATCAATCAGATATTGAGCGCTAGGTAATCCTCTTTCACCACCTGAACGACACATTGTAACAATCATTGTCTCTTTTGATAAATTACGCTCTTCTAAAGCTGCTTCAACTTCTGCGACAAAATTTGGATTAAGATTAAGCTTAAAAACGCCTTTCTCATCATCCCACTCATTTCTATCCACTAAAAAGAATGGAATATTCATATCAACTACATCAGTAAAACCAATAAAGACTATCTCTACAGGATCTCTTACATCCAAAAACAGTATCTCCGTCTGCTCTTCCGTCTTTAATTTATATACTTCATCAGCTGATATACTTAAGTCTGCAGCCTCTGCTACTAAACTTAAGAGTAGTATGGAACAAAGAAATCCTAATCGCTTTATCATATTTTCTCCTAATAACTCATTATCTACAAGATTATATAATATCAAAGTAGGATTTATTCTGTTGATAAAGTTTTTTATAATCATAATTAATAATACTGATCATATTGGTCAAAGAGCCCTCTTCCCCCATTATCGTTGCCCAAGAAAAACCCCCTTGACTCACATTGAATCAAGGGGGTTATATTTAAGCCCTGGAGATGACCTACTCTCACATGGGACATGCCCACACTACCATCGGCGCTACTACGTTTCACTTCTGAG
>JBKGVF010000025.1:0-38820 GCA_046462535.1 Ignatzschineriaceae bacterium
GACAAGTAGCAATCCTGCTAAAAAGATAAAGGGGAGTCGGAGATAGACTTTAAAACCGCTCTCCCTTCTCTGCCCCAAAAATGAGATAACGGCAAACGCACCTAAGCCATTTATAACAATCAACGCCAGCCGTGTATCACGATGTAATTGAGCGAAGGTAAGACCTTCCCAAAATATTTCCGCTCCCAAAGTTGCCATAAAAGCGACAACAATGATCCCAAAAATCACTACTCCCCAATAAAGAAAATTCCCCCAATTTTTCATCCCTACTCCTATTTAAGCTCTCTCTTTATTTTTAAATTATGCAGAAATATCTTACGCCAATCTGCGATTAAACAGATCGTTAAATATTAAAACAAAATTTTCGGTGCCATTTTTATTTTTATAAATAAAATAATCTTGCAATCGATCTTTCCCGATTTATTGGTTACCACAGCATCGATCTCGATTACCTCTAAGAAGCAATTGGAAACCACCCCATTTAGAGATGTCACCGAGGCAATTGCCGATACTCCTGGTTTAATCTATATATTGATCAATAGGAAGGCCCTCACCTATTGACAAGTAAGGTCTATTTCTTTACAAAATCACCAGCCTCTTTTGAGCACTTCCGATTTAATAACTAAGGACCCCGGTGCTTCTCACAATCCGTGCTAAAATATTCTAACCACTAGAGATAAAAAGGAATTGCTATGAATCCCGCCTCCCCTATGAATGTACTCATTACCGGAGCCTCCTCCGGCTTTGGCCGAGAAACTGCTCGACTCTTTGTTAAGCAGGGTCATCGAGTGATTGGTCTTGCTCGTCGGAAAGAGCGTCTCGATGCCCTTAAAGAGGAGCTTGGCGAAAATTTCTATCCACTTGTCGCCGATATTACCGATAAAGCTGCAGTAAAGTCGGGGGTGGAGAATATTCCCACACCTTTCGACGATATTGATCTCTTAATTAATAATGCCGGGCTTGCACTCAATAAAGAGGCTGCTTTTGAAGTGGACTATAACGATTGGGAGACGATGATTGATGTCAACATTAAAGGCTTAACCTATATCACTCACCTTATACTGCCTAAAATGGTGGCTCGTAACGATGGTTATATTATCAATTTGGGCTCAACAGCAGGCAATTATCCCTACTATGGCTCTAATATCTATGGGCCGACAAAGGCTTTTGTTGCCCTCTTCTCTTCTAATCTACGCGCCGATCTTATTGGCAAAAAAATTCGTGTTACCAATGTGGAACCTGGTCTATGCAGTGAGACTGAATTCTCCAATGTGCGCTTTAAAGGGGATAAAGAGAGAGTGAAACAGACCTATGCAGATGTAGAAGCAATTACAGGAAAAGATATTGCCAATACCCTCTACTGGCTTGCAACACAACCAAAACATATCAATATCAATCGTATTGAGATTATGCCCACAATGCAGACATTTGGTGATGGGCTAGTTGTTTATCGGGAGGAGAAGTAATTAATATATGACTATTATCGACCTCCACTGTGATGTCTTGATGAAGCTCGCAGATGGGAACGGAAAATACTCTTTTACCAATAGTCCCGAACTTGATGTTAATTTTGAGCGTCTAAAACAAGGAGGAGTAAAGCTTCAAGCCTTTGCACTCTTTGTCTACCCTTCTGTACCGAGCGATCAGCAGTTCCAAGCGATTCTCGATCAAGTTCACTATTTTTATAGCGAGATTTTAGCCAAGCACCCCGAAATGAAGCTGATCCGTAAATGGTCTGATCTCCCCAATCTTAAGAAGGGGGAGATCGGCGCTATTTTAACACTAGAAGGGGTAGATGCGATTGGCAACGATCTCAACAAACTCACCACGTTACATGCATTAGGAATGCGCTCTGTGGGCTTAACTTGGAATAGTGCAAACTTAGCCGCCGATGGTGTAGCCGAGGCGCGAAATGGGGGGCTTTCTCGCTTTGGTCGAAGCGTTGTAGAGTGGTGTAATGAACACTCCCTCTTTGTGGATGTTTCCCATCTCTCTGTTGCCGGCTTCTGGGAGGTGATGGAGCTAGCGAAATACCCCATTGCCAGCCACTCAAACGCAAAAGCGATCTGCAATCATCGTCGTAACTTGGATGATGACCAAATCAAAGCACTGATTGAGCGGGATATGATGATCCACCTTGTCTTCTGCCCCCCTTTTACAAAGCTTGGAGGAAATTCTACAGGGAATACCACCATTAACGATATCATTCGCCACATTAAGCATATTGTGGGGCTAGGTGGCATGAACAATATCGGTTTTGGCTCAGACTTTGATGGCATTGAATCAAAAGTCAGTAAGCTTTCTCATGCTGGCGAGTATCAAAACCTTATTGAGGCACTCTTACTAGAGTTTACAGAGGCGGAAGTGAGCGGTTTTGCTCATCAGAACTTTTTAGATCGATTACCCAAATAGCTCACAACCGAATATCCCAAAAAGTAAACTACTCTACCTCTTTAAAATGGATCCGTTTTGCTAAATGGGTAAAGATTGTATAGGGGATTGTTCCTGCCCAGAGCGCCACCTGCTCAATAGGGAGATTATCCCCAAAGATCTCCACCTCTTCATCCCAGGCAGACTCTGGAACTGAGCGAAGATCGATCATCATCATATCCATAGCGGGTCTGCCAATAATATGGGCTTTATACCCACCCACCAACACATAAGCCTCTTCAGTAATTTCGCGGGGGTATCCATCAGCATAACCTCCAGCTATCACCCCAATGGGCATCCGCTCCGGTGCTATAAATTTCGCTCCGTAACCAACACTCTCCCCCTCTTCAATAATCGCACGATGAATAATCCGACTCTTTAAAGTAATTAAGGGTTGCAAGCCAAAATCAGCCCCTACTGTTCCATCAATAGGGGAGACACCATAGAGTGCAATCCCAAAACGAACCAATGCCTTATGGGTTTGAGGATTGGTTAAGAGCGCTGCTGAGTTCGCCATACTTTGCTCTAGATCCAATTGCTCTAATTGTTGCATTGCCTCAATTTGTCGCTCAGTTAACGGATGATGCTTCTCATCAGCACATGCAAAGTGTGTCATAAGTCTAAGTTTGGCAACATTTTTAGAAGCAGTTAAGAGGGGATAGAGCTCAGTTGCACGCTCAGGTGTAACCCCTAAACGGTGCATTCCCGTATCTACCTTGAGATAAATTTCTAACGGTGTTGGAAGTGACGCCTCAAGTAACCACTGCAACTGTTCTGAACTTGAGATCACAACCGCAAAATTCTCTTCTGCAGCGATAAGGTACTCATCAGGCGTAAAGAGGCCTTCTAAAAGCAAAATGGGCAGTTCACCTCCAGCTCGACGTATTTCAAGCGCCTCCTCTATCATAGCTACAGCAAGATAATCTACCTCCTGCGCTAAAATAGGGAGTAGATTCTCAATACGATGACCATATGCATTGGCTTTAATAACAGCACAATGCTCACTATTGGGGGCTAATCCCTTTAATTTTTGAAGATTATTTCGCAGTGCTGAAGGGGAGAAGTGGGCTACCAACGGTCTCATTACTCGGCTTATCCTCTAGGGCTCTATCGGTTAATGTGAAAAGAGCGGTGTCAATTGACTACACCGCTCACCTATCATTATTGATTAAGCAATTAATGAAAGAGATAACCTCCGTTTTGCTTCATATTGTCAATAAATTGCTGCTTCCACTCACCTGACATCGTTTTATATACCGCCTCTTCTGCTAATAAGCGCTCGCTTAAGGATTTAAGTTTTGGCATGTTGTGATAAAAATTATCTGACCCCAACTCCATCATTAAATTAAATCGAGCAAACATCGGTGCTAATACAATATCTGTCACACTTAATGCAGCACCATGGAAGAACTGCCCTTTAACTGCCTGCTCTTCTAGTAGTGCTAAAGTGGTGGCAAGCTGCTCATAATAAGGATGTGCAGCTTCGCTACTCTCTGCTCGCATCGACAAATATTGTGGCCCATAAAGCTCTCCAGCAATACCAGCCCACGCTCGATTAAGCGCACGCATCGCACTCTCCTTCTGATAAATTGAGGGGGTCGGATGGCTCTCTTCGATAAATTCAACAATCGCCATCGACTCAAAAAGAATTGTCCCACTAGGCTCCTTCATAACAGGTACACGCCCCGTTGGTGACCACTCTTTAAACCAATCAGGCAATTCTGCATGGGGATTGAGCCACTTTAACTCATAGTCGATCCCTTTTAGATTCAATGTAATTAATACTCGTTGAACAAAGGGGCATAAAGGATACCCAACCACTTGATACGCCATCATTAACTCCTTCTATCATTATCCACACCAATGGAAATTAATTCTTCTCGCTATTTAGGTGTGAGTCTTGTAAATAGTCTATCATAGGAGAAGATTAAGCTGATACGATAAACATAAATAAAAAGGAGCACGATCAGATAATGAGTATCGAGTTTTCCACATTAATATTTTCTGGCAGTGATGTTATCCCCTTTCTACAGGGGCAGCTTACCGCAGATTTAGAGGCGCTAGCGTTTATTGAGCCACATCCCGCTAATGAAGGTTTAGCAGGCATCTGTAATAACAAAGGGCGCTTAATTGCTACACTATGGCTGATTCGTGATAGCGACGAGCAGGTGCGTATGATTCTTCCTAGTGATCTAGCAACAAAAGTTGAAGCCCACCTGACCCGCTATATCTTCCGCTCAAAAGTAACAATCGAAGCGCGATTAGCTACCGAAGAGGAGCGCAACTCCCTCCCAAAGAGATTAATTATTCCCTGGCTTACCGAAGCACAGAGCGAAAAGTATATTCCCCAAATGGTCAGTCTCGACTCCCTTAAGGGGATTAGCTTTACAAAAGGTTGCTACACAGGGCAAGAGATTATCGCGCGTATGCATTTTTTAGGCACTCATAAACGGCGGTTAGCTCATATTAGGAGTGAGTTTCCCAGCGAGTTGGTTGCAGGCGCTACCATCACCACTGATGAAGGAGAGAGAGGGGGTGAAGTCCTATTAGCAAAAGAGGATGAGGCTTTAGCAGTGCTCTATCTTGATGCTGCTCAAGCCCCCCTAATGATTGAGCATCCCATCACCGTTAATACTATCTGGAACCAATTAGAGGAGGAGGAATGAGTCGAAGAATTGGGGTTTTAACCGCAGGAGGCGATTGCCAAGGGCTCAATGCCGCATTGCGAGGATTAACGCTTTCCGCATTACGAGAAGGGTGGGAAGTGATCGGAATCCATGATGGATTTATTGGCCTAGCTGCAATGAGCTATGATCCTGTAACTAAAAAAGATGTCTATAACATCGGTAATCTAGGCGGAACAATCCTCGGGACTGGCCGTGGCGGAAAAGATGATGCTAAAACAGAGGATCGTGTCCGTGAATGTGTCGAAAGCTATGAAAAGATGGGGCTAGATGCTCTTATCTGTCTTGGTGGTGATGGCACACAACGCTTTGCCTCACATCTACATAAAGCAGGACTCAATATTGTTGGATTACCAAAAACCATCGACAATGATATCGCCCATACTGATATCACTTTTGGTTACGATACTGCCATTCATGTCTCCGTTATGGCGCTTGATCGGCTGAGAACCACGGCAGACTCACATCATCGTGTTATGATCCTTGAGGTGATGGGTCGTGATGCAGGCTGGTTAGCCGCTGGTGCAGCTTTAGCGGGCTCTGCAGATATCTGTCTAATTCCTGAGATCCCCTACTCAATGGCAGCAATTACCGAGTTTATTCGCAAAAATGTTTATGGTAAGCGTTCTGCACTAATAGTGGTCGCAGAAGGGGCAATCTCCCGAACTAAGTTCGATCTAGGGCTGAAACCTAAAAAACACTCTGAAGCCATTCGTCTTGTGGATAATATTCCTGAGCTGACCGGTATAGAGTCTCGACTAACAACACTAGGTTATGTTAGCCGTGGGGGTACCCCTACCGCCACAGATCGTATCTTTGCTACACAATGTGGTACAGAAGCGATCCGCTACATTAAAGAGGAGCGGTATGGAGTTATGGTGGCCCAACAAGCAGGCGTTTTGGTTCCTGTACCATTAGAGAAGCTAGCTGGGGATCCGCGACTACTTCCCACCGACCATCCAATGATTACTACAATGCTCGATATGGGTGTCTGTATGGGTGTATAATCCCCATCCCCGAATCGATTTAACTTAAAAGGAGATCGTAACCATGAAAAAAATTATTCATACCGATAATGCACCAAAGGCACTTGGCCCCTACTCACAAGCCAATGTTTATAACGGTTTAATCTTTACTTCAGGACAGATTCCCCTCTGTCCCGAAACCGCAGAGGTAGTGGGTGATGATATTGTCACTCAGGCCCGTCAAGTATTGGCTAATCTAAAAGCAGTATTAGAAGCAGCCGGTGGGGGTGTTGATACAATTTTAAAAGCCACCTGCTATCTTGATGATATCAATGACTTTAATGCCTTCAATGAGGTTTATGGTGAGATTATTGGGCTTGAGCGCGCTCCTGCACGCTCCTGCTTTGAAGTTGCGGCCTTACCTCGCGGAGTCTTAGTCGAGGTCGAAGCAATTGCCTATATCAAAGAATAATTTTTCTACTGAAAGTAGAGATAAAAAAGAGCCTATCTCCATAAAGATAGGCTCTTTTCTTTTAAGCAATGATTCAGCTGAAAGCTAAATCTTTGTGCGCTTTCCCACAATTAGGCGGAAGAAGATCGGGGCAAAGAAGATAACCAAAAAGGTTCCTCCAATCATCCCGCCGACAACGGTGATCCCTACAACATTTTGTGCTCCTGAACCAGCACCGCTACTAAGCGCAAGGGGTAGTACACCCAATCCAAATGCTAGCGACGTCATCAAAATTGGGCGTAAGCGCAGATGGGCTGCTTCTACTGTGGCATCCACCACACTCATGCCTTGTCGCATAAGATCACGGGCGAACTCTACAATCAAAATCGCGTTCTTTCCAGTTAATCCTATTGTAGTCAACATTCCAACCTGGAAGTAGACATCATTAGAGAGCCCTAACAATAGTCCGGCAATAATCGCACCAATTACACCCACTGGAATTGTTAAGAGAACCGCAAGCGGAATCGACCAAGACTCATATAGTGCCGCTAAGCTTAAGAAGATTACTAAAATTGAGACAGCAAAGAGCGCCATCTGAATATTACCCGTCTGAATCTCCTCATAAGACATTCCAACCCACTCAACACGAATCCCGGGTGGAAGATACTTATCAACAATAGCCTCCACCTCTGCCATTGCTTCTCCGGTACTGTAACCCGGTAGCGTTGACGCTGTAAACTTAAATGAAGGATAGCCATTAAAACGGTCTAATTGTGGAGGACCTGATGACCAACGTCCACTTGCAAAGGCACTAAAGGGAACCATCTCTCCGAGACGGTTACGCACATACCATTGATTGAAATCTTCTGGTTGCATCCGATACTCACTATCCCCTTGCATAATAACCTTTTTAACACGTCCACGATCAATAAAGTCATTCACATAGAGACTACCCCAGCCGATCGCTAATGTATTGTTAATATCCTGAATGGAGACCTGTAAGGCACGCGCCTTCTCCCGATCGATATCGATTTGATACTGAGGTGCATCAAACGAACCGCCAGGGATTAAGTTACCCATATCAATGGTTTTTGAACCTTGCCCTAATGCACCCATAAACTGGAATATTACCCCCATGAACTCCTCATGACTTAATCCCACCGCATTTTGTAGATTAAACTCAATACCTGTGGCTGCCCCTAATTCAATAATGGGTGGGGGTTGGATAATATAGATATCAGCACCTTGAACCGTAGAGCCAAACGCCTGCAGACGTGCCGCTATTGCGTCAATCTGTTGATGGGGTGCCGTACGCTCATCCCAATCTCTAAGTGGGGTGAAAAAGATACCATGCTTCCCTCCACGTCCACTAAAGCTGAAACCACCAACTGTCGTGATAGCCTCAATACTCTCCTGCTCCTCATTCACAACATAATCGGTCACCTCATCGAGCACTCGATTCATACGGTCAAGTGACATATTATCGGTACCGATCGCCATACCAATTAACATCCCCTGATCTTCATCAGGCAGAAAGCTAGTAGGCAGACGATTCATCCCATACATGATGGTGACAAAAATAACCGCAAAGAGAACAAGGTAACGTTTAGGCTTACGAACCACTCGACGCACCCCCTTCTCATACCGCTTATTCGTGCGATCAAACCACTGATTAAAGCGATCGACAAACCGATTAATAATATTTGTTAATGGACTTAAGAGGGTCAGAATAAACTTTACGATCCCCTTATGCTCCTTCTTCTCGCCATGGGGAAGTAACATCGTGGCACATAAGGGAGGAGTGAAGATAATCGCAACAACTACCGAAAGCAGTAATGCCGTAATAATTGTTACCGAGAATTGGCGGTAGATAATACCCGATGCTCCTCCTAAGAAAGCCATCGGCACAAAGACCGCAGAGAGAACAACCCCAATTCCAATCAACGCACCAGTGATCTGATCCATCGATTTCCGGGTGGCCTCTAAGGGGGATAACCCCTCCTCCTCCATAATCCGCTCAACATTCTCCACAACAACAATCGCATCATCCACCAGTAATCCGATTGAGAGTACCATCGCAAAGAGCGTTAGGGTGTTGATAATAAAACCAAATGCTGAGAGGACAGCCATCGTTCCTAATAGAACCACCGGAATTGCCAATGTTGGAATAATGGTAGCCCTAAAGTTGCGCAGGAAGAGATACATCACCGCAAAGACCAGAATAATAGCCTCAAAGAGGGTCTTAACAACGTTTTTAACCGAGATCTCAACGAAAGGTGTTGTATCGTAAGGGAAGGCATACTCAACCCCAGGTGGCAGTAGAGGCTCTATCTTCTTTAACTCTTCGCGAACTAATTTAGCAGTATCGAGTGCATTAGCACCACTTGCTAAATTGAGCGCAACTGCTGATGCGGGTAATCCATTAAAGTGAGAGCTAAAAGCACTCGATTCCGCACCTAGCTCCATTCGTGCAACATCTGAGAGAAATACCTGACTCCCATCGGGATTAACCCGCAATTGGATCTGGTTAAACTCCTCAACACTCTCCAACTTTGTTTGTGACGTTACTGTAAAGTTGATCTCCTGCCCATCGGTGACAGGTGGTGCTCCAATCTGTCCAAAAGCAACCTGAACATTCTCCTCCTGAATCGCCCTCACCACATCGGTTGGTGTCATATTATATTTATGCAATTTCAGTGGATCGAGCCATACGCGCATCGCATAGCTTGAGCCGAAGACCATAATCTCACCAACCCCATCGACACGACTGAGGGGATCTTGCACTGTAGAGACCATAAAGTCAGCAATATCTGCTTCACTTAATGAGCGATCTGTTGAGTAGAAAGAGGCAATTAAGAAGAATGAACCTGATGTCTTCTGAACCCGTACTCCTTGCTGCTGCACTTCTGCAGGCAAAGTATTTAATGCCTGCTGAATCTTATTTTGCAATTGAACTTGCGCAATATCAGGATCGACTCCTTGATTGAAAGTTACATTAATAGAGACACTTCCCTCACTTGTACTAGAGGACTCCATATATCGGTAACCATCAAGACCATTGATATTCTGCTCAATTACCTGGGTAACGGTATCCTCAATCGTTTGCGCATCTGCACCAGGATAGAATGCCGAGATATTAATCTTCGGCGGCGCAATCTCTGGATATTGAGCCACCGGTAGAGTTGCTACCGCCAGCAGCCCAATAAACATAGTCATAATCGCAATCACCCAAGAAAAAACCGGACGATCAATAAAAAATCTAGCCATAAATTAGCTCCTTAACTCTCCTGCTCAATCACAACTACTTATTGGTGGAAATTGCAGCAGTCTGTTCCGCCTGTTTTGCGGCCATCTCCTCCTCAGTTAGAGGATTGAGACGTAATTTTGTTGCATCCATCTGCAACATACGTAATGCCCCTTGAACATTGCCAAAACCAGCAATAATTACCTGCTCTTCTCCGGTCAATCCTGAAGTAATTACCCAGTGGTTATCGTAAGAATACTCCGTAACCACTGGTACAATCCTAAGGGTATTGCCCTCACCGACAACCATAACAGTCGCATTCCCCTGCAGATCGCGTTGTACCGCCTTTTGGGGCACTAAAATGGCATCTCGATGCAATCCTTGCTCCACTAATGAGCGGACAAACATACCCGGAAGAAGAATCATATCGGGGTTAGGAAACTCCGCCTGAATAAGAATCGATCCTGTTGTAGGGTCAACCGTCCGGTCAGAGAAACGAACATGCCCCTTATGTTGATATACTGAGCCATTATCTAAGATCAGCTGGACATTATTATTCTCTTCTCGATCAGCAATACTCTCAAGTGTTCCCTCAGAGTGACGACGCTGAATCTCAAGAAACTCCGCCGATGAGAAGGTGATATCCACCCGCATAGGATCAAGCTGTTGAATAACCGCCATCTCTTTTGCTTGACCTGGCGCTACGAGCGCTCCTTGTGTAAAATTAGAGCGACCAATCTGCCCTGTAATCGGGGCAAGCATCCGTGTGTAGTTAAGATTAATTTGGGCCGTCTTAACCTGTGCTTCTGCACCAATCACCTCTGCATTCGCCTGCTGTAGCGCTGCATTCGCATCATCAATATCCTGTCGGCTCACCGCCTTTGAATTTTTCAAAGCATTGATACGCTCTGCTCGCATCTCTGCAGCATATTGATTTGCTTTTGCACGCTCTAAAGTCGCCTGCGCCTGCATTAAATTCGCCTCAAAAAGAGCGGGATCAATCTGATAGAGGGTCTCACCCTTCTCTACAACACTCCCCTCTGTGAAGTTCTGCTCTAAAATAATTCCACCCACCTGAGGTCGAACCTCAGCCACCACTGATGCAATCGTTCGCCCCGGCAACTCTGATGTAATGATAATATCCTGAATGAGCGGTGCTTGAACCGTAACATCTACAGGTGGAAGCTCCATCCCACTCTGCTCAGCATCATCCCCCCCTAAACAGGCGGACAAGAGGACGCCGGCTATAGGTAATAGGAGTAACTTATTCCAAAACTTACTTCTCTCTACTCGTTTCATACATCTACTCTCTCTTTGCAGTGATCAAAACCGCCTCTGATCATTTTGCTGACTCTAATTTATGGTTCTATGCTTAAGTATGACACTCACAACAAATTGGCAATCTTCTCTAATACAGTAAGCGCATCCCCTAAATCAAGATCACCATACTGCTCAGTTAACTCATTAATCCAAGGATCAAACACCTCACTTAACACTATGCGTATCTGCTCCTCCCCCTCCTCTGTTAATTGGTAGCAGGGAGAGCGCTTATGATTTGGGTTAGCACTCTTAGCAACAATCTCTTTATCAAGCAGACATTGAATCTGTCGCTGTACCGCTTGCCGCGATATAAAGAAGCGTTCCGCAATTTGGGGAACTGTTAACTCCTTCCCTTCACGCATCAATGTTACTGCAATTGCCAGACCGGTATTGCTAATCTGATAAGGACTTTGATTGAGCAACTCTTCACTAATCTTGTTTAGTTTAGTTGATGCTTCAAAAATACCGCTAACAACCTGTTTGAGTTGTGCACTTTTTTCACTCTTCACTGATGCTATTCACTTTTACTAAAAAACATAAAGAAGAGAGCATCGTACAACTATGACAACCTTGTTGTCAAATTGTGTAATGAGAATAGTTTACTATTTGGGTAATTCTATGAGATACGATTACTCAAGTGAGAGACGAAGTGCAAATGAGGCGACCAATGGACAGAGAGCGAACGCAATACTATTAGCCCCAGCAAAGAGAGCATAGTAACCAATCACCTCATGCTGCTCTACAACGCGTATGATCATCTGAGTGCCAAAGATTAGAATAGGAATATAGAGGGGTAAAAGCAGTATGCTTAAGAGTAGCCCTGAATTACGGGCCCCAATGATAATAGCAACACACATTGCACCAATCAGACTTAAAAGAGGGGTTCCAATCGCCAATATCGCCCCAATTGCCAAAGCCTCTTTAAAGGTGAAGAGCATCATTAAACTTAAGATTGGGGTAAAGAGTATTAAGGGAAGAGCTGTTAAGAGCCAATGAGCAATGATTTTCCCTAACACAATTAGGTAGAGTGATTGTCCACTAATCATCAGCTGCTCTAAAGAGCCATCGATAAAATCCTCTTTAAAAAGACGCTCCATAATTAACATTGTCGAAAGGAGTGCCGCCACCCAAATTATTGCTGGAGCAGCCTCCTGAAGCGCATCTCGATTTTCAAGCCCTAACCCTAAGGGAAAGAGGCTCACCACAATAAGAAAGAAGATAAGGGGGGTAAGTAGCTCAGAGCGTTTCTGAAATCCGATTGCTAAATCTCGTTGAATAATAGCAAAAAAGCGCTTTATATTACCCATGCCGATACCCCTCTAACTCAATTATTTTCGTATAGGTCGCCTCTGTAGGAGCTTGATGTGAGGTGAAAATAACCGCTCCTCCCTCCTGACAATGCTCGATAATCTTCTGCTCTAACTGAGCAATTGAATCAACATCTAATGAAGTATAAGGCTCATCTAAAATCCAGAGAGGACGGGGATCGAGCCAGAGACGTGCTAACATAACCCGCCGCCGCTGCCCGGCCGATAGGTAGCGAATCGCTCGTGGTTGGCGCGGGATCTTTAAGGTATCAAACACCTCTAAGATTGCCGCCTCACTCACCTCGTTAACGCCCCGTAATTTAAGCAGTAATCGTAGATTATCTAATCCTGATAACTCCTCTTTTAAACCGAGTCGATGACCAAGATAGTGAAGATGAGTGCTGTAAAGATGAGCCCATTCCCGTCGATCAAGCCCATTGAGCATTATCGTACCCTGATAGCGCTGCCCTACCCCTGACAAGAGACGCAATGTAGTAGTTTTACCCACACCATTAGCCCCTTTAAGATAGAGGGAATCTCCACTTGATAGCTGAAATGTAATTGGGTTAAAGACTCGGCGATAATTACGCTCTACCGTCAGCTCTGTAACACTCAATTCAATGCCATCCATAACCATACTCTCTACTGGCCATCGAAATGGAAGATATTAGTCTCCTGCGGTTTAACCACCTGTAAGCCAAACTCATAATCCTCCGGCTTTGCTATGGGATCACCATCTAAGCTAATACGACCTGTAACTATAAGCTCCTCATACTGGCTGATCCGTTTATCAGAGGGCATAATAAAATCATCCTCCGAGATTTGAGCAATAATCGGCCAATAGGCATTGCCTACAGGGATCTTCTTCGCAGCTAATGGGGGCCCACCATCACGGCTGCCATCACGAAGATAGATATAGAGATGGGCTGTTTCAGGAAGCGGATGCTCTCCACTATCAAAATGAAACTCCGTTCGTACAATATTGCTTAGCTCCTCTAACTGCTGCTGCTTAATTTCAGAGATGATCCCAACAAAGAGATTCCGCATCTCCGCTTCATTAGTATAAGTATCGGCTAGATACTCAAAGAGCCGTATCGCCTTATCATACCGTTTATTCTCATGCAGAATCATTCCATACTGTACAATTAGTCGATCATTTCCAGGGTTCTCCTGCAACATTAGGTCGTAGAGATGCTCTAAGCGCTCCGATAGAACAAAGTTATTCATCTCCAACTGAATATAGAGAAACATACTATTGGCAAAGTAACGATATTGGGGCACCTCCATCTGATAGATGCGAATATAGATATCGTTGGCAATTTCAAGCGCCCCTAAGCCAAGGTAGGCATCTCCTAAAATATAGAGGTAGCGAAGATCATTATGATTCTGCTTTGCGCTGATCATATTTAAGGCATAAAAAGCTGCTCGACCATTCTCCATCATCACCGCTGGAGGATTAAGCTCGTCGAGGGTTGCGCCCTGACGTAAATCTTGAAGTGAAATTCCCTCCACCCACTGCTTTAACTCCGGTGCGTAAGTTACCCGCTCCTCATCAATCTCTTGAATATGCTCCTCATACCCCATATTCCAGTAATAAACGATACCACCAGCAGCAATCGCCCCCATTAAGAGGATCAATATTGCTCCTAGCCCAAACCGAACTGGCCGATCTTGCTTTGCAACCGCTAGAAGATCTCGCCCAAGCTGAGCCTTTTCAGCCTCAAAGCTCTCTTGATCGATCTCATCGAGACGTAACTGCCGCTCAAGCGCCTCTAAATCTCGGTGATACTTCGTTTTATAGACATCCTCAAGACGTGTATAAGTGGCAGTATTACGCCGAAAAAGAGCATAATAGAGGAGGATAATAGTTACTAGGATGAATACTATCGAGACAACAATCATGATTTACTCTTCTCTCTTTCCTAAAATTTTATCGAGCTTATTCTGCTCTTCAGCAGAGAGTAGACTACTCTCCTCTCGCTCCTCTTTGCGCATCAATCGCATCACCCCTACTACCCCAAGTACGAATATTAGCAATGCTGCCGGGCCAAACCATAATCCCCAAGTAAGTGGCTTTACCGGAGGATTATAAGTTACAAAATCACCATAGCGATCAATCATAAAACCAAAGATTTCACTATCAGCACGACCATCATTGATCATGTCATAAATGATATCTTTCATATCCTGCGCAAGAGGTGCATCAGAATCCGCAATATTCTGATTTTGGCACGTAGGACAACGCATCTCCCTAATCAGACTATTAAAGCGCAACTCATCTACCTCATTATTGAATTGGTAGACATTCACTGAGCCATAACTAAGTTCACTGCTAAAAAGCAGTAGTACAGCAACCACTATTAAGGAGAGCACACCTCCGCTCCGCTCCATTACCTTGCACATAGTAGCCCCATCTCCTGTCTCTCTTCAGGTGTTAACTCATCAAAATCTCCTAAGTAGTATTGCTTTAGCTCACACTCCCAATTTTCTGGGGTAATCTCTCCCACGTGACGATAGATCACATGATTCTTCTCATCAATAAAGAAGGTCTCAGGAGCACCATAAACACCAAGCTCAATACCAATGCGACCGCTCATATCAGAGTAAGAGAAGAGATAGGGGTTTCCCAGTCGCTGCAGCCACTCTGTTGCTAATCGATTATCATCTTTATAGTTAAGACCATAGATATTGACGCCCCGATCACCTAATGCATTTAGCGTATCATGCTCAGCCTCACAATTTTCACACCAAGTCGCCCATACATTGAGAAGTGCAGGCCCTTTGATATCTTCTTCAGAAAGAATTTCAGCTACCGCCTCATTACGCTCAAGTTTATATGCTGTAAACTGGGGTAAAGGGCGACCTTTCAACTCTGAAGGGAGAACTTCTGGATTATTCCCTAGACTTTGAAATAGAAAGAAGATAAATCCAACAAGCCCAAGAATTATGGCTCCAATAATGGCTTGTCTCATGCTAATTCCTCCTCTTTTTTATATGTTAATCGATAACGGGGATCTAAAATAGAGAGAAATGCGGCAATGGAGAGGAGTATCCCCCCAAGCCAAATCCAGCGAACAAAGGGCTTAACATATAGACGAATCGCCCATGCATTCTCTGCACGCTCCTCTGCCAATGCAATATAGAGATCATCAATTAATGATGCACGGAGCGCTACTTCACTAATAGGTGAGCCACTCACAGTATAAAAACGTTTTTCTGGATACATTGTTTTAATATGCTTCCCATTTTTATGTACCTGAAACGTGCCTCGTGTTGCAATATAGTTAGAACCATCTGCCTGCTCTAAACGCTCTAACGTAAAGTCATATTGCCGGATTGAGACTGTTTCACCCACCTTAATTAAAATATCCCGCTCAACACTATAGTGGGTCGTCAAACTAATTCCTACAACCACTACAACCATTCCAAGATGCCCTAAATTCATTCCCCAACGGGAGAAACTCTGACCGATAATCCCTTTAATAAAGGACTCATTAGGGCGCTTATGTGCGTCTATCTCGAAGATTATACCTAGAACTACCCAGTAGCTTACGGTTAACCCTATAACCACTAGTAGATCTAAGCGTCCCGCATAGAGATAGCTGCTTCCGATACCAAGGAGGAGGGCACCAATAGTCATATAAAGAAGTGGTTTATTGATTCGCCCTAGGTGATCTTTTCGGAAACGAATCAGGGGAGCTACACCCATTAATACCATTAAGACTATAGCAATCGGGACAGTATACTGATTAAAATATCCCTCCCCCACTGAGATTTTACCCACCTCTAAAATATCGATAATAAGAGGGTAGAGAGTCCCTAACAAAACAACAAAGCATGCGATCGCTAATAAAATATTATTCACCAAAATGCCGGACTCTTTAGAAACCAGCGCATAGCTACTCTCTTGGCGGATCTTCCCTGAGCGCAATAGCAGCAGAATCAATGCGATAATAGTTACGATCGCAAGTAGAACTAAAATAAAGAGGCCTCGTGATGGATCGGAAGCGAATGAATGGACCGAGGTTAAGACTCCTGAGCGGACAAGGAAAGTACCTAATACACTTAGTGAGAAGGTGGCGATCGCCATGATCACACTCCAAAGTGTAAAGGCATTTCGTTTTTCAGTGGCTGCTAATGAGTGAAGGAGGGCTGTTCCCAAAATCCATGGTATAAGTGATGCATTCTCAACCGGATCCCAAAACCACCATCCACCCCAGCCAAGCTCGTAATATGCCCACCAACTTCCAATTGTCATTCCGAGAGTCAAAAATGCCCAAGCAGCTAAAGACCAAGGGCGAATCCAACGGATAGAGATTCGATCAACGTGCCCCGTCATTAAGAGTGCTAATACAAAGGCATATGGCACCGCATACCCCACATAACCTAAATAGAGTAGTGGGGGATGAATAATTAGGCCGAAATCTTGTAGCAGGGGGTTAAGATCTTGCCCATCATAAACCATCACACTTAAGTTTCGGGCAAAAGGATCTGATGTAAATACCAAAAAGGCGATAAAGCCTGCCGCAATAAATCCGAGTATAGCTAACGTAGCCCCAGAGAGCTCTAGAGGCATCTTTTTGGTGAAAACAACAACCAAGAGCATCCAAAAAGCAAGAGTTAAAACCCAAAGGAGCATCGACCCTTCATGCCCCCCCCATATCGCTGTTAACTTATAATACCAAGGCAGACGAGTATTGGAGTGATTCAGCACATACTGAAAGGTAAAATCATTCACCCAAAAAGCATAACCTAATGCTATAAACGAAAAAAGAATCAGTATAAAGAGCCAAACCGCTAAAGGTCGAGCGCTATACATTAGCTGCGGATTGCGATACTTCACTCCTATCAGAGGGAGAATCGCAAGTATGATCGATACACCTAATGCAAAATAGAGGGCAAGCTGTCCTACGGGAAGCATAATGGATCTTTTCCTTATCTTAGTGGCTGATTGTAGTGGTCCTATTAAGAAAGAGAGGGAGCAAGATACCAACAGACCCCGCCTCCCTCCATAAAGTATTACTACTGCTCAGGCGCAACATGACCTGTTCGCTTGAGAGCATCAGCAACCTCAGGTGGCATATACTCTTCATCATGCTTCGCTAAAATCTCAGTAGCAACGAATGTATTATCGGGCTGGAGCATCCCTTCAGCAATGATCCCCTGCCCCTCGCGAAAAAGATCGGGCAAGATACCATCATAAGTGATGGTTATCGGCTGTGCTGTTCCATCAACGATATCAAATACCACCTCTAAAGAATCTTCCCCCATCACTAATGAGCCATGCTCTACTAATCCTCCCACACGGATATTCTTCTCGTACGGGGCTTCGCCAGCATAAACTTCATCAGGCGAGTAGTAGAAACTCAACTGCTGTTTTGAGGCATACACAATAAAACCGATAGAAATAAATGCGACAAACGTAATACTGAGTACTGCTAATGCTCTACTCTTCTGTTTTGGTGTCATTTATCTAATCCCTCTCTAGTTAACTCCCGCTCTAATTTTTTTGTCTCTAAAGCAAGAGATATTAATAAAATAGCTGTTGTTATGAAGAAAAATCCATAACTCAACCAAACATGAATGCCATGTTTGCCCATCTGAATAAATTCAGAAAAGCTCTCAAACGCCATTAAATCAAATAATGACATAACGACTCCTTAATTATTCATATAGTGCCGCTGTAGGCGCTCTTTATAGATTAATGTAACACTCTTTTTCCCAACATAGGCAAAAGAGAAGACAAAAGTTGCTGCAATCATTGTTAAAAGGGGAATAAGCATCACTGCTGGCATACTTGGACCACCCTTGGCAAAGAGCGTACTTGTTTGATGAATAGATTCAAAGTAGTAGACAGAAAACTTAATAATAGGCACCATCACAACCCCAATTAATGAGAGAAGAGAGATCATCTGATCGGCCTTCTCACGCTCATCAAATGCGGCATCTAGAGCGATATAGCCTAAATAGAGGAAGAAGAGTATCAACTGTGATGTTAGTCGTATATCCCACTCCCACCACGTACCCCATGTTGGCTGGCCCCAAATCGCTCCCGTTACTAGAGTCACCAAAGTGTAATAAGCCCCTAGTATTGCCGATGCTCGCGCTAATATCACAGCAATTTTAATGCGCCAAATAAGATAAATAGCACTCATAACTGCCATAAAGAGGTAGACTAAGGTGGAGAAAATGGCCGCAGGCACATGGATATAGATGATGCGAAAACTGTTACCTTGCTGATAATCGGCGGGCGCATAAAGTAGCCCCATAATAAGGCCAAGAACGGCCAGTAACAAACTGATACGAAAGAGTGATGGAGTGACCCGTTTTGAGAAAGGCACAAAAAATTTATAACTCAGTAAACGATAAAAACCAACAAAGATCGATTGCTTTCTCTTTCTTTCTCTTGCCATTGAAATTCGTCCTAACCCTAAGTTATATGCCTATTATATCTATTGGTTAAACAGCCCTTACATCCCTTGATCTGCTAACACTTGAGAATCTGTCAGTATACTGGAATCTTAACAAACATGAAAACAAAAACCGAAATAGATTCCCGCTATCTCTTCTATTTGATTCCCTTATGAGTTATAAAAGGGGGGTGAAATAATAATTATAATAACATTGAGCTTCTAGGGCTTTGCTTCTTGAGCTATGCCCTTTCTACCATAATGATTCATGTTAAAATGGAGCTCTTATAATCGTAAGAGGAGGTCTGACCTATATGGCAAACAATATTGTTGTACTTAAAGAGCGTGCCGAGCGGGAGCATCGTGTAGCGCTTGATCCTGTAACGGCTAAACGATTTATCGATTTAGGTTTATCCGTAACTGTAACACCCTCAGCAGGCGAGCTAGCCTACTTTGATGATGAAGAGTATCAAAAGCATGGGGTCTCCGTTGCTGATCCAACCTATCAAGAGCGTGATATTATCCTTGTAGTGCAGCCTCCTACCCTCGATGAGATTGCTCAATTTAAGCCTGGATCAATTGTGGTGGGTCTACTTAATCCATACCAAAACCTTGAGATTGTTAACGCTCTGAAAGAGGCAGAAGTTAGTGCTATAGCGCTTGAGCTCGTTCCACGTATCACGCGGGCTCAAAGTATGGATGCCCTCTCATCACAAGCAGCAATCTCAGGCTATCAAGGGGCACTGCTTGCTGCTGAAAAAGCACCGCGATTCTTCCCAATGTTAACAACTGCCGCAGGAACAATCCGGCCTGCTCGGGTCGTAGTGATTGGTGCAGGTGTTGCCGGTCTACAGGCTATTGCCACCGCCCGCAGAATCGGCGCTGAAGTAGAAGCGTATGATATTCGCTCTGCTGCAAAAGGAGATGTTGAATCACTCGGCGCTAAGCTTATCGACACTGGCGTAGATGCAAGTGGTGAAGGTGGTTATGCACGTGAATTAACCGAAGAGGAGCAAGCTCTGCAAGCACAGGCGCTCTCTAACCACCTTGCGTTAGCACACGCTGTCATCTCTACCGCAGCAATTCCTGGCCGTAGAGCACCCCTTATCATTACTAAAGAGATGGTCGAACGTATGCCTAAGGGAGCCGTTATTATTGATCTAGCAGCAGAAACAGGTGGTAACTGTGAGCTCACCGTTGCCAATGAGGTGATCGAACATAATGGAGTAACCATCTACGGCCCAACCAATCTTCCATCTCAAGCTGCGATCCATGCAACAGAGATGTATGCCCGCAATATCTACAATCTTCTCTCCCCCTTTATCGAAGAGGGTGAGCTTAAGCTCGATCTTGATGAGGAGATTATTCGTGAATGTATTATCACCCATGCAGGTGAAATTCGTTCTTCCCGTATCCGTACTCTTATGGAGGAAAACTAGATGATTACCGGTTTTGCCGCACTCTATCTTATTGTTATATCTGGTATCGTAGGATTTGAAGTTATCTCACGAGTACCCTCAATTCTACATACCCCACTGATGTCAGGCTCAAACTTTATTCATGGAATTGTCCTTATTGGGGGTATTATCGCCCTTGGACATGCAGAGGGTTTCTGGCAAACACTCTTTGCCTTTTTGGCCGTCGCCCTTGGGGCTGCCAATGCGGTTGGTGGCTATATTGTCACTGAGCGTATGCTTGAGATGTTTAAACCAAGTCAAAAGGAGCAATAAACAATGCAATTTTTCGTTGAAATCGGCTACTTTATTACAGCCATAATCTTTATTATTGCCCTTAAACGAATGAGCCACCCCTCCACAGCACAAGGGGGCGTTTTAGCCGCTGGCTGGGCAATGGTATTTGCAACAGTAATCTCTCTTTTCCACCCAGAGGTTTCTAAAAATTACTTCCTAATCATTTTAGCCATCGCTATTGGGGGTGGCTGGGCCTATCGCTCTGCACTAAAGGTAGAGATGACCGATATGCCGCAGATGATTGCAATCTATAATGGTGCCGGTGGTGGCTCAGCAGCATTGATTGGTGCTATCGCCCTACTTCAGGTAACACAACCATCTGCTGACGTTTCTGCTAATCTGGCACTTCTATCGGAGCAGGCGGAGCTTCTTAATGAACCTACATTAGCAAAGAGTATCTTAACCAGCGCTACTCCCTCAAAACCCCTTATTTTATTAGCGGCAATTGGTGGCTTAATTGGGGCTGTCTCCCTAACTGGTTCGATTGTTGCATGGGCGAAGCTTGATGGACGAATGCGTAAAGAGATCCGTATCAAAGGGCGTAACTTCATTAATCTAGTACTATTTGGCACTGCTCTACTCTTTGCACTCATTATAGCTAGCCTCCCAGAGCCACACTATGGATTAATCACCCTCTTTTTCCTGATTACTCTTCTATTAGGTGTCTTAATTGCCATTCCTATTGGGGGTGCAGATATGCCTGTCATCATCTCACTCTTTAATGCGTTAACTGGTATTGCGGTAGCCTTTGAAGGGATTGCACTCCAAAATGGAGGATTAATTATCGCAGGAACCGTAGTGGGTGCGGCAGGAACGCTGTTGACCCAATTAATGGCTAAAGGGATGAATCGCTCCTTAAGCAATGTCCTCTTCTCCAACTTTGGTGCTGGCGGTGGTGAAGCTCAAGAGATCGAAGGTAGTATGAAACCCGTTAGTGCAGGTGATGCCGCTACAACTATGAACTTTGCGAACAAAGTGATTATTGTGCCTGGATATGGATTAGCAGCAGCACAAGCTCAACACCAAGTTGCGGAGTTTACCAAGCTCCTTCAGACCCGTGGAATAGAGGTCAAGTTTGCAATTCATCCGGTTGCTGGGCGAATGCCTGGTCATATGAACGTCTTAATCGCTGAAGCGGGCATTCCTTATGATTTAATCTTTGATCTAGATGAGATCAATGATGAATTTAAAGAGGCCGATGCAGTAGTGGTTATTGGGGCAAATGACGTTGTCAACCCAGCTGCTCGAACCGATGAGTCAAGCCCAATCTTTGGGATGCCCATCTTAAATGCCGATCAAGCCAAGCAGGTCTTTGTCGTTAAACGTGGTGAAGGCCGTGGTTTCTCAGGCATTGAGAACCATCTCTTCTACCTCGATAATACAAATATGATCTATGGGGATGCGAAAAAGGTGGTTGCCGATATGATTACAACTCTGAAAGATCTTTAATCTTCATAATAATCTGAGAGCCCTAGGAGTAACGCAACTCCTAGGGCTCTCTTTTTTTGACTGAACGGTTGAGCGCTACACCTCATTGATCACCGTCGATCAATCGATAGCTCATTTAGCGGTATTAGTGGGCTGCATCCCAGTTTGCCCCTACTCCAATCTCAATAGGGAGCGGGATGCTCAACTCAGTAATACCACTCATACACTCCTTAAGCAGTGGCTTAAGGAGCTCTAACTCTTCATCAGGCACCTCTAAGATCAACTCATCATGCACCTGAAGAATTAAGCGACTACGCAATTTTTTCCTCTTTAGTGCTGCATCAACACGAATCATAGCCATTTTAATAAGATCCGCCGCTGTGCCCTGTAGAGGAGCATTGATAGCAATACGCTCTGCCGCTGCACGTAATGCGGGAACACGCCCTTTAATATCGGGCAGATAGAGGCGGCGTCCAAAGAGTGTCTCTACATACCCCTGCTCTCGCCCCTGCTCTTTTGCTCTCTCCATATAGGCTAATACTCCAGGATAACGGCTAAAGTAGAGACTAATATACTCCTGTGCTTGGCTCCGAGTTACATCGATCTGACGCGCTAAGCCAAAAGCTCCCATTCCATAAATGAGTCCAAAGTTAATCGCCTTAGCTGAATTACGATCAATAGGGGTCACATCATCAATCGGTAAACCAAAAACTTCTGATGCGGTAGCGGCGTGAATATCTAAATTATTATTAAAGGCCTCAATCAAACCCTTATCCTGTGAAAAGTGCGCCATTAACCGCAACTCTACCTGTGAGTAGTCCGCTGAAACTAATTGGCACCCCTCTTTTGCAATAAATGCCTCTCGAATGCGTCGCCCCTCTTTAGTACGTGTAGGGATATTCTGTAAATTAGGCTCCGATGATGAAAGACGTCCCGTGCTCGTTAATGCCTGATTAAAGGAGGTGTGAATTCGTCCTGTTTTCGGATTGATCTGCTCAATTAACGAGTCTGTGTAGGTGGAACTCAACTTAGCAAACTCACGATGCTCCAGGATAAGCTTCGGTAACGGGTAATCGAGCGCTAGCTGATTCAATACAGCCTCATTGGTAGAGGGACGACCTCCTGGTGTTTTGCGTAAAACAGGCAACCCCAGCTTCTCAAAGAGGATCTCACCCACCTGTTTAGATGAGGCAAGATTAAACTCCTCCCCTGCTAGCGCAAAAGCCTCCTCTTCTAATACAGAAAGACGTGCCTGAAACTCAGCTTGTAGAGCAGTCAAGTGATCTGAATCCACCAAGATGCCAGTGTGCTCCATCTCTGCAAGAATAGAGACTAAGGGTATCTCCACCTCTTGATAGAGACGATAGCTTTCGGGATGCTTCTGTAGTTGCGGTAAGATAGCATGCCGCAATCGTAGAGTAATATCAGCATCTTCACAGGCATAATGCTCTGCAATATCGATCTCAATCTCATCAAAACTCTTTTGATTGCGCCCCTTACCAGCAATTTTTTCAAATGGAGTTGTCGTTACACCCAAAAAATCCTTAGCTAAATCATCCATATTATGACGCCGCTCTGTCGGGTTTAGAAGATAACTAGCTAACATCGTATCATCAACAATACCCTTAATATTAGCGCCATAACGCTTTAAGATATGCCAATCAAATTTAATATTTTGCCCCACCTTTGGGATCGTCTCATCCGCCAAAATAGGGGAGAGCAGCTCAATCGCCCCCTCAATTGTGAGATGCTCAGTAAGCCCCTCATGCTTAAAGGGGATATAGACTGCCTCCCCTACTGCATAAGAGAGTGAAATGCCTACTAAATTCGCTTGCATAAAATTGAGCCCATCTGTCTCAGTATCTAATGCAAGATACGCTGCCTTTTGAGCCCCTTCTAAATATTGGTGAAGCTCAATTGCCGTTGTGATTCGGCGATAACTAAGAAGAGTCGGCTCTGCCGGTGGAATCCACCCCTCCCCCTTCTTTTCACCCCCTTTATCTACTGGCGGTGCGAAAGTTGGCGCCTCTTCACCATCTAGCTCAATTAAGAGCTGACGAAAACCAAATTCTTGATAGATTAAGCGTAATTTCTCTTCATCACGATCATTTGGTGTTAAATCCTCAAGAGTGATCTCTAAGTCTGCATCAATTTTTAATGTTGTTAATGTGCGTGATAATTTAAGCTGCTCTATATTCTCTCGCAAACGCTCCCCAATCTTGCCACCAAACTGATCAGCATTCTCAATAATGGCATCAATATCACCCCACTTCGCCAACCACTTTGCCGCAGTCTTAGGACCCACTCCCGGAATGCCGGGAATATTATCAGAACTATCCCCCATTAAGCTCAAATAGTCGCGAATCGATTCAGGGTAGACACCATATTTCTCAAAAACCCCCTCACGATCGAGCATCTCATTTTTCATTCCGTCATACATATTGATGACACCATCGTCAATTAGCTGGGTTAAATCTTTGTCGCTCGAGGCAATAATAGTCCGCAACCCTTTCTGCTTAGCGTCTAACGCTAACGTTGCAATAACATCATCTGCTTCAACACCGGGGATGATGAGGCGTGGGTAGCCAAGATAATCGATTATCTCATAAAGGGGTTCAATCTGAACTCTCAGATCCTCCGGCATCGGTGGGCGATGTGCTTTATAATCTGGATAGAGCTCATTGCGAAATGTTTTCCCACTTGCATCAAAGACGACAGCCATATACTTGGGATCAAACTCCTTTAGCAGGCGTCCAAACATATTGATCACCCCACGAATTGCTCCTGTTGGTCGTCCATCTGGCGATTTAAGTGGAGGCAACGCATGGAAGGCTCGAAAGAGAAAATTAGATCCATCAATCACTAAAAATGTGTTACTCATAGGAGATATATACCCTTAAAATAGAATCACCTCACAAAGAGGTGAGGTGATTATCTTGCTTATCTAGAATGCTTACATACTTCTCTCAATCTACTACATGCCGCGATAAAAATTAAGGCTATGCTAGATAATTGTTATAGAGAAAGAGAATTAAAACGATACTTAAAAAGCCCGCAAAAATCTGCCTAATCCGCTTAACAGGCAGAATGTAGACGAGTTTTGCTCCCAAAGGAGCAAAGAAAATACTCGTTAATGTTAATCCAACTAGCGCCGGCAGATAGATAAAACCCAAAGTATGATCTGGTGTTGAGGGATTCCCCCAGCCTGTAAAGAGTGAAGTTAACGCGCCCGCTAAGGCTAATAATGCACCCACCGCCGATGAGGTCGCAATAGCATTTTGCATTTTATGCCCTATTTTACTAAGCACTGGCACAATCATCACTCCTCCCCCAATTCCCACAAAGCTAGAGAGAAAACCAATAACCCCCCCTACACCTGTATAAGCTATTTTTGAAATTGGCGTAACAGAGTCAGCCTCCTTACGAGATGCGGTCCGTAACATATTATAGATGGTATAAAGAAGGAAAAGCGCAAACAGAAGTTGCAATATAGAATCATTAATCTGGCTCACTAAGGTTCCACCAAATGAGACTCCTATAACCGAGCCAATTCCTAACAGGGCAACAATAGGCCACATCACTGTTTTACGCTTTTGGTGAGCAATAACCGATGACAGGCTGGTAATCGCCACTACCGAAAAGGAGGTCCCCAATGCTACCTTCATGATAATATCATCGCTTGCTCCAATAATTTTAAGGAAGAAGTAGACTGTTGGAACAACAACAGTCCCCCCTCCCACACCGAGCAAACCTGAAACAACTCCAATAATACTCCCTAATACCAAAAAGACTAATAGTTCGATACCCATCGTTTTACCTGCTTTATACTCTCAATTAAATAACTTAGATCATCTTCCGTTGAGAGACGATGATCCCCATTTGGCCGTAGGCCCACCTCATAAATACTATTACATTGTGCTGTAAGCTTAAGAATTAAGTCCAATGGAATGACCTCATCTTTCCGCCCGTAGATCACTTTAAAGGGCGCATCTAAAGTAAAGGGTGACTGCAAAAGCTGATACCCCATCGCCTCTTCAAGAAATGCACGATAGTAAGGCATTCCCGATTGCTCATACTCTGAGGCTCGATAGATGACTCCACTCTTCTCCAGCTCTCTCTGCTCTTCTTGAGTCAAACTCGGACGAATAAGCCTCTCTGTATAATCAACAGCAGGGGCGATTAAAATCCCTCCTGATAGCTGAAAGGGATAACTCTTCTGCTCTAGGTACTTAGCTAAAAGTAGGGCGAGCCACCCCCCTAAGGAGGAGCCTATCAGAAGTAGCCTCGACTCTGTCACCAATGGTAAGAGTGCGATCGCCTCCTCTAGCCAGCGCTCAATTCCTCCTTGAGCAAAATCACCATCACTTGCTCCCGTACCAGAGTAATCAAAGCGGAGAAACTGATCGCCCGCTCTCTGTGCTTCTTTCGCGATGGCGGTCGCCTTCTCACCAAACATAGAAGAGCGATATCCATTCAGCCAAAGTATACTCCACGCATTAGTCCCAGTTGCGGGATCATTGCGATAGGCAATCGCGCGAGAAGCAATGCCTGAACCCACCGTAATCATCCCATCATGTTCCATTACTTTCCCCCCTTAGTTGATATCGAAGCTACCCCACTAACATATTCAAAATTTCATATATATGGTATCAGAGCACTCCCTTAGCCCCTAACAATCTCTTTTATCTCATCAATTAAAATTCTTAATCCCTAGGTCAGGCGAAGGGATGATCTATGAATCTAAGCTGAAATTGTTCATCAATTCCTCTATAATTAACCCCTTAAATTTAAATTTAGCGTTGCAGGCCCTTTGGCTGCTTTAACTGACATAAGAAGGATAAAAATATGCGATCACACTACTGTGGATTAGTGAATGAAGAACTGCTCGACCAAACCGTAACATTAGCGGGCTGGGTTCATCGCCGTCGAGATCATGGCGGAGTTATCTTTGTCGATCTTCGTGACCGTGAAGGGATGGTACAGGTTGTTATCGACCCAGAGGAGACCACTTCGGACTTTGCTCAAGCAGAGCGAATTCGTAATGAGTTTGTTATCCAAATCAAAGGATTGGTTCGTCATCGCCCCGAGGGGATGGAGAATCCTAATATCGTCTCCGGAAAAATTGAGGTGGTAGCTAAAGAGTTTACCATCATCAATAGTGCTGCAGCGCTCCCCTTTCAGCTAGGGGATGAGAAGACGTCAGAAGAGGTGCGCCTTAAGTATCGCTACCTCGACCTTCGTGACAATAAAATGCAGAAAAATATCCTGTTACGCTCAAAAGTAACACGCCTTATTCGCCAAATTATGGATGAGCAAGGCTTTTTAGATATTGAGACCCCTTTCTTAACTAAAGCAACTCCAGAAGGGGCACGTGATTATCTAGTTCCTTCACGAATCCATCATGGTGAATTCTTTGCTCTCCCACAAAGTCCACAACTCTTTAAGCAGCTCTTAATGATGAGTGGTTTTGATCGCTACTACCAGATCGTTCGCTGCTTCCGAGATGAGGATCTACGCGCTGATCGTCAGCCCGAATTCACACAGTTAGATATTGAGACCTCCTTCCTCTCAGCCGATGAGATTATGGATATCGCAGAAAAGATGTTTCGTCATATCTTCAAAGAGGGGATCGGGGTTGAATTTGAGGGTGAAATTCCTCGAATGAGCTACGCTGAGGCGATGGCGCGCTTTGGCTCTGACCGTCCTGATCTGCGTATTCCATTAGAGTTTACCGATGTCACCGAGATCATGAAATCAGCAGAGTTTAAGGTCTTCAGTTCCGCTGCTAATATGGAAAATGGCCGAGTAGTCGCACTCAATGTTCCTGATAGCTCAGATAAACTCACCCGCCGCAACATCGATGACTATACAAAATATGTTAGCCGTTATGGCGCAAAGGGCTTAGCCTATATCCGCGTTAATGAGATAGCGAAAGGGCGTGAAGGCTTGCAATCCCCTATTGTTAAGTTTCTTGATGATGCCACATTAACTGCCCTTTTAGAGGCGACAGAGGCGAAGGATAATGACCTACTCTTCTTTGGTGCCGATAGTGAAAAGATTGTTAATGATGCCATTGGTGCACTGCGCGTTCAGCTTGGAAAAGATCTCAATCTCTACACCACACAGTGGGCGCCAATGTGGGTTGTGGATTTCCCCATGTTTGAGTATGACGAGGATGAGAAGCGATACGTATCTGTTCATCACCCCTTCACCTCACCAAAGGAGGGAATTGAGTCCTTAAAAGAGCCTGCAACTGCTATTGCCAATGCTTATGATCTGGTTCTCAATGGAACTGAGCTTGGAGGAGGCTCAATCCGAATCTACAACTATGAGATGCAAAAAGAGGTCTTTAAGCTCTTAGGTATCAATGAAGAGGAGGCAGAAGAGAAATTTGGTTTCCTACTCGATGCCCTCAAGTATGGTGCACCTCCCCATGGGGGAATCGCCTTTGGGCTCGATCGCTTAATAATGTTAATGGCCGGTGCCAACTCGATTCGCGATGTGATGGCCTTCCCTAAGACTCAGACAGCATCCTGCTTGATGACCGATGCTCCTGCAGCCATTACAGAGGAGCAGCTAACCGAACTTCATCTTGCAATCCTACCTAATGAGAAAGAGGCGCAAGAGTAGATCGCACCCCGATATAAATTAAGTTATGATTGGAAGAGCCTATCTCACTGTGAGATAGGCTCTTTTTTAAGTAAGGTAGATAAAATTATTATGAATATATCCCCCCAACAACGCCTGCGCTTAGCTGTCTTAATTGATGCTGATAATGCTCAAGCAAGTCGCATATCAAACATTCTTGATGAGATAGCTAAATATGGAGTCGCCTCCGTTAAGCGAATCTACGCCGATTGGACTCAACCTCAAGCTAACAGCTGGAAAGGGCTCTTGCTCGATCACTCTCTTCAACCGATTCAGCAATTTGGTTATACCACCGGCAAAAATGCTACTGATAGCGCGATGATCATCGATGCCATGGATCTGCTCTACACCCGCAACTTTGATGGCTTCTGTATTGTCTCTAGTGATAGCGACTTTACTCGACTGGCTGCTCGCATCCGTGAAGAGGGGCTCTTAGTCTATGGCTTTGGAGAGCAGAAGACCCCTCGCCCCTTTATCCGCTCGTGTGATCGCTTCACCTATGTTGAGATCCTTGACGATGCAAGTGAGTCATCTGTCGCTGAAGAGGATAACACCGATCGTGAGCATGAGCTTCTACTCCTCTTCGAGAAAGCATTCGACTCTTTAGATAACAATGAAGAGTGGATAAATCTTGGTCTCTTTGGTTCGCTACTTTCTCAAATTCAGCCTGACTTCGATCCTCGAAATTATGGTTTCCGTCAACTAAATAAGTTAATTGGTAACTACCCTGATAGTGTTGAGATCAAGCGAGGAAAAGGTAATGGTTACATGATTCGTCGCGTTAAAGCCAGTCACGCCCGTCTAGTGGAGATTATCAACTGTGCTATTGAGAGTCTAGGCGAGAAGCAAGGTGCCTGGATTAATATCTCCCGAGTTGGCTCTGCACTCTCTAAAATAGAACCCAACTTCAGCCCAAGTCAATATGGCTTTAATCAGCTAAGTCGCCTTCTCTCCTCCCTTCAGCGTGACTTTGAGGTAAAACGGCATGAGCGCCAATATCTGATTCGCCCACGCGCATGAGGTTAATTAGGTTAATTGCCGAAAAGAATCTCCCTTTGCTATAATGAGAAGAGTTATCAGTTGAGATGGATCAAAAAACGATCAAACAGAAGGAGATGTGGTTATGGCAACAATGGAAGAAGTAGGAATCAATTTTACCGACTCTGCAGCACTTAAAGTTAAGGGCCTCATTGAAGGGGAAGAGAATAGTGATCTTAAACTTCGTGTCTATATCCAAGGGGGCGGCTGCTCTGGATTCCAATACGGATTTAGCTTTGCCGAAAGCATTGAAGAGGGTGATGTCTCCGTTGAAAATCAAGGAGTCACTCTGCTTATTGATCCCCTTAGCTATCAATACTTAATGGGAGCAGAGATCGACTATGTTAACGATCTTCAAGGAGAGCAGTTTGTGATCCGCAACCCTAATGCCACAACAACCTGTGGTTGTGGAAACTCATTTAGCGCATAAAAGAGAGCATGTAGAGCAGATAAGTCAGTATAAAATCCTTTAGATGATGCTCAATCTCTAAAGGATTTTCTTTTTCTATCTAATAAGCCAACAATATATCGCTATTGCCTTTAATTTATTGGTGATAAGATAGATTTTTGAAGAGGATAGAGTGCTTTATACCACAGCGTTATGCGCCTACCTCTTACCTATCTCACAGTAATAAAGTTACTATGCCGACTAAGGATTAAACTATGTTATCAAGTATTATCGGGAGTTTTTTTCTACTTATCTTAGGGGCTGTTATTCTACTTATCTTTATGGGCGTTAAGATGGTCCCTCAAGGTGAAGAGTATACTGTCGAACGTTTTGGCCGCTATAAAGCTACCTTAACACCAGGGATCTCTTTTATTATCCCCTTCTTTGATCGGATTGGGAAAAAGATTAATATGATGGAGCAGGTGATGGATGTTCCCTCGCAAGGGGTAATTACCCGTGACAATGCGATGGTGCGAGTCGACGGAGTCGTCTTTTTCCAAATAACTGATGCCGCACGTGCGGCTTACGCTGTCTCCGATCTAACTCTCTCGGTTCTAAATCTTACCATGACCAACATTCGTACTGTGATGGGATCGATGGATCTCGATGAGCTGCTCTCAAAACGGGATGAGATTAATGCTAATCTCCTCTCGGTAGTGGATCATGCCACCGCCCCATGGGGAGTAAAGATCACCCGTATCGAAATTAAAGATATTGAACCTCCTCGTGATCTGGTAGACTCCATGGCAAAACAGATGAAAGCAGAGCGTGAAAAGCGCGCTTTAGTCTTGGAAGCTCAAGGCGTTCGTGAAGCAGAGATTCTACAGGCTGAAGGTAAAAAACAGGCTGCCATTTTAGAAGCTGAAGGGGAGAAACAAGCCGCACTCTTAGAGGCTGAGGCCCGTGAGCGACTTGCTGAAGCAGAAGCACGAGCCACCGCTATGGTCTCTGATGCTATTCGGGAGGGTGATATTCAAGCTATTAACTACTTTGTTGCCCAGCAGTATGTCGAAGCGTTTAGCAAAATTACTGAAAGTGGTAATGAGAAGCTGATCATGATGCCGATGGAAACAAGTGGTATTATCGGTTCGCTTGCTGGCATCTCGGAGTTAATGAAGCAGACAAAGAGTGACTAAATAAACCAACATATCTATGATTAGTACAGACCTTATCAATTATCCGGTACTCTCTTGGAGTGCCTTAGGTATCATTTTAATGGCTTTGGAGATGCTCATCCCTGGGGTCTATATCATTTGGTTTGGTATTGCCGCACTTTTGCTCAGTATCACCCTCTGGCTTATTCCACTAGCCTTTGAGTTTCAAATCGCTCTTTTTGCCCTCTATTCGATTGGCTCTGTGCTAGTAGGTATTCGTGTCTATCGAAAAGGCCGAGCAAATATCGACTCAGGTGAGTTAAATCAGGTGCGAGGAACTGAATATATTGGTCATACCTTAACACTTCAAGAACCAATCACCAATGGGACAGGACGCATTCCTTTGGGCGATAGTAGCTGGGGCATTATCGGTGAAAACTGCCCTGCAGGCACTACCATTACTATTATTGCAGTAACTGGTAACGCGTTACGCTACAGGATAGAATCGCTTCCAAAAGAAGAGCAGCACTAAGAGAGGAGCTATTGATGGGTAATAATCAACACACTGTTGAACGCTTGGCCCAAAACCAAGCGTTTTTTCCTTCTCAACTAGGCATCACTTCTGAGCAATTTCGCCTTCTACTGATCGGATGGTTGTTACTAATTGCTCTAATGACAGCATTCGGTGCTGGTACACTCTTAAATGATCCGATCCACCCCCTTTATCTATTACTTAGTAGCACATTTCTCCCTCTGCTCTTACTACTATTTATGCTGCTTGGAGGCACTTCTCTTCTAGGATCTCTACTCCTCACCCTTACCCAAAACATCGGTCACACCCCCTTACAACACACTCCTTACAAAATTGGTAGTAAGCGCCCCCTTCTCACCGTTGCTAATCTTGTGGGGCATCTCTCATGGCTTGTGATCTTTACCATCCTTCTCGGAACTCTCTTTATCAAGTTTTCACTTCAGCACTACCAATTCTATCTAAGCAGCACCCTCTTTGCGCAAGGAGCAGAACTCTACCCTCTACTCTTTTCCCTCATCGATACACTGCCAAAACTCCTTCATCTTCCTACTATCACGCCAGAACTTTTAGAGAAGACACTCAATAACAGCCCTAATCTACTTCTCAATGATGCTGAGCGGGCAGAATGGGCCCGTTGGCTCCTCTCTTCAATCACTCTGTATGGCTGGCTTCCCCGCAGCATAATGGTGCTGTATAGTCTCTATCAACTTAAGAGACTACAGAGAGAGTATACTCCCAAAATCCATATGGAATCGCGTATTATCAGCGATGCTCAACGCCCTTCAGTGGTACGTCAAAAGGGGAAGAGCATCAAAAATGGGGCGCAGCAGTATTATGTTGCACTCGACTTTCTACCTGAACGCTTCCCTCTCCATCAGTTTCCACTTCAATACCTTAATGATCGCCAATCCTTTAAATCATTTCAGCTGCAGATAGCGCGGCGACCAGCGGCGATACTTCACCTCTTTATAGACCGAACTCAGACCCCTGATCGTAGTCTACTGCGTCGACTTGCAACATTAATGGACCATGCAGAGCGGTGCTATATTGCTGTGACACTTCCTCGTAACGAATCATCAACACCCGAACGAGATCAACAATGGCGAGATCTTATAACCCCACTACTACAGAGAGGGGAGCACCTCACCTTCTATACTGATGATCTATCAGCCATTATAAATCTGGGGCGTACAGATGATAATAGGAGTAATAAGGAGTAGATTATGATGCCAGATCTAAATATCGCTATTGTAGGACATACTAATACTGGAAAAACCTCTTTAATACGAAGCCTAAGCAATGATCGCAACTTTGGAGCTGTTGCAGACGCACCCTCCACCACCACTAATGTAGAACGATTAACCCTCTCAAATGGCACAATGACCTTCCATTTTTATGATACACCAGGCATTGAAGATGCGATGGGAATCATCGATCAGCTAGAGGAGAGCCCCCTTAGCGACCCTAAACACGCACCTAATCGTCTACAAGCTTTTGTAGATAACCCTGCAAATCAAACCCTATATGAGCAAGAGATTAAAGTTCTACGTGCAGTATTACAAGCAGATCTTATTCTCTATGTTGTGGATATTCGTCTCCCATATCTTCCTAAATTCTCCGATGAGATTCATCTTATATTGCAAGCGCATAAGCCTCTTCTTCCCCTCTTTAACTTCCTCACCCAGGGGCGCTACCTTCAAGAGTGGCAGGAGGCTTTTAAAGTCTTTGGTATCCACCATATTTTAGAGTTCGACACCATTGTTCCGCCACGAAAACGGAGATTTTATGAGCAGATTGCCATTATGTTCCCCAACTACTATGAAGCGATTCAAAACTTTATTCAGCAGCATGAGAGAGCCCAACAGCAACTGCATGAGGAGGCGCTCACTCAATTGGCAAACTTCTACCTTAACCTCCTCTCTACCCAAGTACGATTACCTAAATCCTCCTCCGATGAGGTGATCTTAACCACCTTGCAGAAAGTCGTTTCTACAACAGAAGAGGCTACGCTTCAAGCTCTCCTTACCCTCTATCGCTTTAATCGGGAGGATGTAGCCCTTCTCTCACTCAATATTGAGACCATGAGAGCAGATAATCAGCTCTTCACCTCTGAACGCTTAATTGATTTCTCAATGCAATTTGGGAAAGGCGCGACGATAGGGGCCGGCCTTTTTGCTGGCGCTGATCTATTAGCTGGTTTTACAACATTAGGAGCAGCAACTGCTACAGGAGCATTAATCGGGGGAGTAACCAGCAGTATGCGCCACTACGGAAGCAAACTATGGGATAAGCTCAATGATATTGAGCTCTACTCAATAAATGATGAAGCGCTACACCTGCTCACAACCCGTATGCTCACTTTAGTAGAACTCTTAAATGGCCGCTCACATGCCGATGTTCAACCAATCCTCTTAGAGTCGCCCAGTAAAGCCGATCCTAAACAGCACTCTATTGCCCAACTTATTCAAGAAACTCGACGATATCGAGCCTATGATCACTATGCACAATTTGGCGAACGATACCGCCCCTCTAAAGAGCGAGATAGCGCCCTAGAAGAGATTACAGGTAAGTTAAAAGAGATTGTGGCGATACTTCCCCCCATTTAAAATGAGCCTAAAGAAGTAATCGATAACAGTGAAAGCCCTCCTCATCTGTAAAGAGATACTGAGCGGGTTTTAAGGAGTTCTCTAAAATATATGTCTCCGCATCTGGATTATTGGAGCTCTCAAAATAGAGTTGACATCCCTTTAGTAACTCATAATCGAATGTCCAATTATAATCTGGCTCCACCTCTACCGCTCTTCCCTGTTGATTAAAGTGCTCCACATACTGCTTTAATACATCAGGAATCTCATCCATAGTGATAATGAGCGCATTACCTCGCCCTGCTCCTGGAAAACGATCCACTAATGCTCGATAGCTATTCGTTGCTAATAGAAAAGTATCATCTGGAGCTACCGCTTTACCTTGATATGTTAAGAGATTAATTCGATGGGCATTCGGATCGATAAGATGGAGATCACCATCATAACGAGGAGGCTCTCTTAGATCGATGGAGTATTCCACCCCTTTAATAATATCCACATTATAGGAGCGATACTCATCCCAATTAATTAATGGCTGTAATTTATTATTCTCTACATCAATCTGATGATAGATACTTACACAACACTCTAACCACTCCCGTAGATCGTTACCACTAATGGTTAATACCACCAGCTGGTTAGGATAGACATAAAGATCGGCAACATCTTTAAAGCTTAAAGCGCCCTTTGGAATTTCAGTGTAGTAGGTAGGATCATCTTTACGGCTCCCTACTTTAAAAAGAGGCACAGCAGAGAGCAGTGGAATCCTCATCTGATCGGGTGCTAATTGTTCAATATACTGCTTAGCCACATAAGATTGAGCATCCGCCACAATTTGAACTGAACGATCATCCTGCACCAATGAGAGATAGCTATAAAACTCGCTATTACTCACTCCGATAGGAACATTCATTGCTTTGCGCGCTACTTCATGGGCCTCATTCAATCGCTCAAGATAACGAAGATTGATACTGTTATCAGAAGCACCCTCCTTTGCTAAACTGCGCAAACGGGACTCTCCCCTCCCTACCACCCATTGATGTTGCTCTAGGCACAGGGTTAAATTAATCTCACCTAAGTAACGGCTCCATGAGCCTGCCATCACTGACGGTATGCCATTAATAAGCCCTCGCTCCACATCAAAACCATAATCACTTAAGTGTGCAAAATCATTGGAGGGAAAACGTTTATGTTGATGTCCCGCAATCACTACATCAACCCCCTCTAACTTCGTTAAGTAATAAGCAGCATTTTCAGCCCCCTGCTCATAAGGCTCAACTGAGTATCCCGTATGAGCAAGCACTACAATAAGATCAGCCCCCTCAGCCTGTAGCTTAGGAAGGTAGTGAGCGACACTCTCTTGAATATCATGAGTAGTTAATGGCATCCCCTCGGCAGCATACTGATCAAAGTGATTTTTATCCCATGTCGTCACTTGCGGTGGCAATACCCCAATTACCCCGATATTAATTTGATGGAGCGCTCCTCGATTAGAACGAAATTGCCGCTCTAATATAGTGTAGGGCCTAATCCAAGGGATCCCCTCAGGAGTGGTTAAATTAGCACAAAGATAGGGAAAATCAGCTTGAGCTAAGATCGTCTCTAGAAAAGGGAGCCCAAAATTAAACTCATGATTCCCTAAAGTTGCTGCATCATACCCTAACTCATTCATTAAAATATATGCTGGGTGTCTCCGTTCTAGAGCATACTCCCGCATATAATCCCCAAGTGGACACCCTTGAATTAGGTCTCCATTATCAAAAAGCAACGTATTCTCCACCTCTCCTCGGGCCTGCTCTATAAGATTAGCTAAAGCGACAAGCCCAAATTGATCCACCACTTCATCACGATAGTAATCAAAGTTCATAAAGTGGGCATGAAGATCAGTCGTTGCTAAAATTCGAATCTGAATCTCCTCTCTCTTACTTGCTCTATTCATCTTCCCCTAATGCAGCTAATAACTCAGCTTGATTTTCTTGAATTAATGGCTCAATAACTTGATCAATCTCACCATCCATAATCTCTTCTAGTTTATAGAGGGTTAAATTGATACGGTGATCAGTAATTCGTCCTTGTGGATAATTATAGGTACGGATACGCTCAGAACGATCACCCGATCCTACTAAGCTACGACGAGATTCACTCATCTCGCGCTCCTCGCGCTCTCGCTCAGCCTCAAGTAACCGAGCCCCTAAAAGGCTCATCGCTTTTGCTCTATTTTTATGCTGTGAACGCTCATCTTGACACTCCACCACAACGCCGGTAGGAATATGGGTAATTCGAATTGCTGAATCCGTAACGTTAACATGCTGCCCTCCCGCTCCAGATGAGCGGAAAGTATCTATTTTAAGATCAGCAGGATTAATGTCGATCATCTCCGTCTCGGGAACTTCGGGCAGAATAGCTACCGTAGCTGCCGATGTATGTACTCGCCCTTGTGATTCTGTCTCCGGCACTCTCTGAACACGATGTACTCCTGACTCAAACTTCAAGCGGGAATAGGCCCCTTGTCCTGCAATTCGAGCAATAACCTCTCGATAACCACCATGCTCTCCATGATGCTCACTTAACAATTCAACACCCCAACCCTGATTTTCAGCATAGCGCATATACATTCGGAGTAAGTCTCCTGCAAAAATAGCAGCCTCATCTCCTCCAGTTCCTGCTCGAACTTCTAAGAAGATATTATTATCATCATTAGGGTCTGTCGGAAGAAGTAAGATATTCAGATCATGTTTTAGCTCTTCCCGTCGCTGATTAAGAACCTCCTCCTCTTCCTCTGCTAACTCAACCATTTCAGCATCTGAACTCTCTAACATCTCTGTTAAGTCTGCTAATGCAGCCTCATTCTCTTTCCACTCTGCTAACTTCTCCACAACAGGAGAGAGATGGGCGTACTCTTGAGAGAGTTCTCGAAATCGATCATTGTCATTAATCACCTCAGGATCAGAGAGTAGATAGGTTATCTCATGATGACGCTCTGCGAGCTCTTCTAATTTAATTATTATACTGTCTTTCATAGTTTGTAACGTGTTAATATATCTGTTTAATTATTCCTCTTTATCGATCTATTATCGCAAATTAAGAGGGTTCCGTATATCACTCCCCCCTGAAATTTTATTTGATAGGAGCTTAATGCATGGATTTTATGAATCTATTAACGATAATTCTTATCTTTACACTAGGACTACTAGTGAAAAATCAGTGGTTTAACCCAGAAAGTGGTATACAAAAAACAGAAGCATTGGAAGCTCGTCTAGAATTAACAAAAGAGCGTAATCAGGAGTTAAAGCTCCGCAATAGTGAGATTCAAGCAGAGATTGAGAGCATTAAATTCAATTATGATGCTCGTGAAGAGCTTGCACGTAAACATCTTGGTCTGATTCAACAAGATGAGACATTCTTTCATATTACGCCAGCCGATGACTAATCTTCTTGCGAGGTTTTATATCAATATATGAGTGACAAACATTACAATATAATATTCAAAGGGAACGTACTTCCCCATATTAAAAAGGAGCAGGCAATCAAAAGACTCGCTCTTCTATTAAAAAAAGAGCCGAGCCAGATTAGCAATCTTTTTAACGGTAAGTCCCATCAGCTCTCACATGCTCTTACCTATCAAGCAGCACAATCATATCAACGTCAATTGGCAGATAAGATAGGGATAGATGTGGAGTTAGTCGAGATTCCTACTCCTACTCACATAAAATCAGAGTCAGAAGAACCCTCAGAGAGTCCGACAGAGCAGAATGATATTAAAGAGACTCAAGGGGATGAAAGAGTAGAGCCAAAAACCTCTTCTAGAAATGAAGTAGCCATTATTGCTACGTTGGCTGCTGCACTGTTTCTTACCGGTGGCGCTGCACTCTACCTCTATCTTGATAAAAATGAACAGATTAAAGAGTTAGAACTTGAAAGGGAGCAATACCTACTTAAAGCGCAACAGCAGAGAGAGTCTACAAATACTTATATAGAGAATCCTCTCCCAAAATGTATCATCGCAGAAGAAAACCCTGCTCTTCCTCTCTACCAAAAACTGGTAAGTGAGGCCCTACCTGAGCTTATTCAGCAAAATAATAGGGATATTAAATCAATCGCTTATCTTAATAGCCACACTCAAGAGGAATTACTCTATGACCCGAAACGAAATCAGAGATTATGCAGCTTAATTAGTGAATATAAAATCACTGATGGCTCTTCAGATGAAGGCAAAAGCCATCTTTTCAAAATTGAATATCTATTACACTATGATGATGCAATGGAGCTCTCGATTACCACAACTAAACATGATTATTTGGGGCATCGCATCAACTAAACAGCACAGAAAGAACCCATGATAGGAATATAGAACCCTTAAACATAGATGAGTAGAGAGCCCGAATTGGGCTCTTTTTTCTTGGGTGGAATGTGGGGTGGGATGGGTCTCCGCTTCCCCCATTATCGTTGCCCAAGAAAAACCCCCTTGACTCACATTGAATCAAG